>CAWDDF010000005.1:0-285147 GCA_963801035.1 uncultured beta proteobacterium
TCACTTGCTCGGCAGCAGTACTGCGGCGCCATCGAATGCGCCGCTGCGCAGTGCGTCGAGAGCTTCATTCGCGGCCTCTAGCGCGAAAGGTGTCACGTGTGTCTGAATCGGATACTGCGCCGCCAGCGCGAAGAATGCTTCGCCGTCGGCACGCGTCAGGTTGGCCACCGAGCGCACGACACGCTCGCCCCAAAGCAGCGAATACGCGAAAGAAGGAATATCGCTCATGTGGATTCCCGCGCAAACAACGACGCCGCCTTTGCGCACAGACCGCAATGCCAGCGGAATCAGCGCACCGACCGGCGCGAACAACAGGGCCGCATCCAGTTGTGCGGGCGGTTCGGTCGCGGAATCTCCGGCCCATTCGGCGCCAAGCTCGCGCGCAAATTGCTGCGATCGATCGTCACCAGGCCGCGTAAAAGCAAAGACGCGGCGGCCTTGTGCGACCGCCGCCTGCGCGACGATGTGCGCCGCAGCGCCGAACCCATACAGGCCGATGCGATCGCCTGTAGTGGTCTCTGCCATCGAATAGGCTCGATAGCCGATCAGTCCAGCGCACAGTAACGGTGCGGCATGTAGATCGTCATAGCTGTCGGGCAGTGCAAAGCAGTAGCGCTCGTCAGCTGTCACATACTCGGCGTAGCCGCCGTCACGGTGGTAACCGGTGAAGATTGCTTGATCGCACAGGTTCTCGCGCGAACCGCCGCAGTAGTGGCAGCGGCCGCAGCTTCCCCCGAGCCAGGGCACGCCGACACGTTGTCCGGCTGCAAAGCGTTGCGCGCTTTCGCCCATGCCAACGATGGTGCCGACGATCTCGTGACCAGGAACGATGGGTTGACGAACTAACGGCAGCTCGCCGTCGACAATGTGCAGGTCGGTGCGGCAGACACCACACGCCGTTACCCGAAGCAGTAACTCGTCTGGTGCGGGCGTTGGGATGGGACGTTCGACGGCGACCAGCCTATCGCCGGCTGCGGATAGCTGCATCGCAAGCATTGATTTCAATCGCTCTCAGAACTCATCGTCGCCCCGGTTCTGCGAGCGCAAACCGACCGCACAGTCCGGTACCAAGGAACGGCTTATCTTCTTGAGCCCTGTCAACGATGAACATGCGAGTTTGGTCCAAGCTGCAAGGTCTTTGGTAAAGAAGGGAGATCATCATGCCGGAGCGGGACCGGAAACTTGCGATCCTAGCGATTGCAGCCGCCACAATCTTTCAATTGACGTTATCCGCAAGCGCGCAGACTGCTTCGCCAACGACGGGTGCGTCAGCGTCGAAGGCCTCGAGTGCCTCTCACGATATGAGTTCGCACTCGGGCGACATGAAAAAGTCGATGGAGAACATGAGCGCTCAAATGGCATCGACGCCGATGACGGGCGATGCCGATAGGGACTTTGCGGTAATGATGAAAATCCACCATCAAGGGGCAATAGACATGGCGCAAGCTCAGCTGGTGGCAGGTAAGGATCCAGAGATGCGCAAACTGGCCAAGGAAATCATAGTTGCGCAGAAGAAAGAGATAGCGCTGATCGACCGCTGGTTAAAAAGGTGACACCTGCAAGTCTCCACGCGCCGCTGGTTGCGATGTCGTAGTTTCGTGATGGCGCTACGCTGCAGCTCATAAAACGCATCAACGCTCGTAACAGCTCAACGAATCGCCAGTACAACGATGCCTAAAAAGAAACTTTGCTTGGCCCTCCAGGGAGGTGGCGCTCACGGCGCCTTTACATGGGGCGTACTTGATCGGCTGCTCAGCGAGGAGTCGCTTGAGATCGAGGCAGTAAGTGGAACCAGTGCGGGCGCAATAAATGGCGCGGTCTTGGTGGATGCACTGAAGCGCGGCGGGCGACAGCATGCATGCGAGCAGTTGGAGCGCTTCTGGTCAAGCATCTCTGCAGCGGGTGACCGTACTTTTAAGCCAGGCCGCACGCTCTTTCCGATATTCGGGCCGAACTCGGATTGGTCGCCGCTCGCTATCTGGACAGATCTTCTATCCCTTGTCTGGTCGCCATACGACAACCCGTTCTATGCGAATGTACTGGACGAATTAATCCGCGAACAACTTCCGGACTTCAGCGCCCTGAATGACAATACGACTCCATACTTGTTTGTTTGCGCGACTAACGTTAAGACGAACCGGCGCAAGATCTTTTGCCCCGGGGAGCTCAGCGCCGATGCACTCACGGCATCAGCCTGCCTCCCGACTTACTTCCGCTCGGTGCAGGTGGGCGAGGAGTTTTATTGGGATGGTGGATACCTTGGCAATCCTGCTCTGTCTCCGCTGCGGAGTCCTGCGCTTGCCGCCGATTTGTTGATCGTTTGGATCAACCCGCTGAACCAGCCGGAACTGCCGACTAATGCTCGCGACATTCTCGACCGGCTGAATGAAGTCACGTTCAATGCCACCTTGCTGCAGGAACTCGAAGCGATCGATGCAGTTAACGAGCTGAAGGCAAATGGGGCTGCGAGCGACTCTGCCTACAAGCGAATTCGCGTGCACGAGATCAAGGATGAACCAGAGCTCGTGGCCTTGGGGCTTGCTAGCAAGGGCAATACTGACTGGAACTTCCTGCTCAAGCTGCGCGATTACGGACGCCGCGCGGCGGAACAATGGCTGGACAAAAGCTTGAAGGAGGTCGGAAAGCAGACCACAGCGGACATCCGAGGAATGCTTCGTCATCTAGAGTCCGCCTGATCTCAGCAGAAAGTCCAGCCGATGCGTGAGCGGGCTCAACAACCAGTCGCGCGGCCGATTCCGGCCAGAAGCGGCCACTTCAGGTTGGGGAGAGAATGGCCTGAAAGCGGACGGTGAAGGGAGAGTTCGATGTCAGCTCCATACGAAACAAGAAACCCTTTGCCTGAGAGCACGCGTGCTGAAATGATTGCGATGCTCAACGCGATCATGGCTGACATTCTCGACAATCACTATCAGACACTGCTCGCGCACTGGAATGTCCGTGGTGCGAACTTCATCGCGCTGCATCAGTTCTTTGACGAATATGCGGGCTCGAACGGGGCCGACAACTGGTGCGACTGGGTCGCCGAGCGCATCGCGCAGCTCGGCGGAACCGTTCAAACGACAATTCAGTTCATCGCGGAGCGCACATCATTGAGCCCATACCCTGTCGGATTAATGAGCGGGGAACAGCACGTCGAAGCTCTCGCCACCGCAGCAGCAAAGATCATCCAGCGACTGCGTGACGGAATCGCGCTTGCGCGCCGGGCCAGCGACTCGGTGACCGCCGATATTCTTGCGGAAGTGCAGCGCAGCGCGGAGAAGTACCTGTGGCTGCTCGAGGCGCATCTGACGAAAGCCCGCGCAGACGCCTGAGAGGCCGTTGCAGTGCATCGACGTTCATGTTTGCCACGAGTCACGACCGAACGTTATTGGTGGCTTCGGCCAGTACCTGACATTGCTAAGCGGCACCGTACTGACCCAATAGCCGGCGCCGCCGCTCGCGGATGACGGCGGGTTCAACGTTGATGGCTTGAGCCAGCGTCCACATCTCCGCCGCCGACCGCGTCGATGTGGGCGCGGCTGTCCGTCAAGCGTCGAGGCGACGCATTCGGCGTCGGATGCCGAAGGCGATCACGCCCGCCGTCAGCAACAGAGCGGTGTGCGGCTCCGGCACCGTTCCGCCATCGGCCAGCAACGTGATGTCGTCGATCCATGCGCCGCCGCCGGTTGTCGCGATCGGAAGCATTGAGATATTGCGAATCTCGCTGCCCGCTGGCGCCGTGAAGCTGAAAAGACCGCTCGTGCTCACCGTCGTGGAAAACAGCTCGTCGCCGCAATTGAGGTCGCCGCAGACCCTCACGAGCGCCGTGGTACCCGTCCCGAAAAGCTGGATCCACTCGCTGAAGAACGTGGCACCGGCCTCCAGCACGCGCACTTCGACGAAATTCCTGAAGTCGATGACCGCCTGCGAACCCGGACCACCGGAGCCGCCTTCCAGACCGGCGACGACGTTCGTGCCCGAACGAGCTGGTCCGAAGGCTGTGCCTGTCAGATCTAGCAGACCCGAGATACTCGGAAACGAATCCGCAAGATTGGAACTCAGCGCGCCCGACGTGATGCGCAAAGGAACAATCTCATCATTGAGCTCGGAGGCGTTGTCGAGCAGGCCGCCCTGCGTGGGACTCGTCGTCGGCGTCAATCCTCCCAGACCCGTTTCGAAGTCGATGAACAGCGCCTGGGCAGAAGTAGATGCGAGCAAGCCGGCACATCCGATAGCAGCGACAAACTTGTGCATAGCCATTCCTCCATTTTCGTTTCTACAACGAACCTCCGCGAGCTCACTCATGCAAGAGCTCACATACGCGCGTGCATCGCCCGTGCCAGGTACTACAAACGAGTGCAGATTCAAGAGCCTACAGAGAGCGTGCCCGTGCTGGCGCAGGCAGCTTGTAAATTCCAGCGACGGTTCCGCGCGGTCGGGCAGTTCGTGACCGGCGGTTATGGAGCGATTGAGCGTCCGCTTCCGCCTCCGGTTCGCCGGAACAGTGGAAATCGGGGTTGAGACAGTTTTACGTCCCCGCACACGTCGACAAACTTGCCATGTCGTCGGCATTTCACCAAGGCGTCGCCGCGCGACTAGTCGCGAGTCAAACCCGCCAATCTCCGGTCGAATCTCTGAAAACGGAGTCTCCCTTATCGTCTGCTCTCTGGCCGGGTTGATGTCTGCAACGGGTCGAAACGGACATCATCGAGTCGTTGGTTCCTGATTGCAGCTACGCAGCTCACGCGCTCGTCGCTGTTGACGCGTCATGCGAAGGATTCTGCGAGCCGTTAACGTTGGTCGAATTAATTCGGTGCGGCTTCGGGACGCCACCTTATCCCGACTTTCAATCGGGATTTCGTAGTCAAGACAAGCGCAACAGCACGCGAAATAGACGCTTTCATGCAACAGCACTTAGCTTTCACTGGCGTGTGAGTCCGCGATCAACAGCAATCGCACACACGTCTCTCAATGAATTTCCTGGTCGCTTCCCCTCATACCGTAGCGCCTCATTTTTTCCCACAACGTCTTCCGCGATATTTTTAGCGCCGCGGCGGCCGCACCAATGCGGCCGTCAAATCGGCGCAAGACGGATCCGATATAAGTTCGCTCGACATCAGCAACGAACGCCTCCAGCGACGGCATTGCAGTCGATGCCTCGTCGCTGAGTTCAGGGCCGCTGTCCTCAAACAAGTCGCTAGCCGTCAGAGCTGCACTTATCGACATAACGCAGGCACGCTCAATCCTATTTCTCAACTCACGAATGTTCCCAGGCCATGCATGCGAGACCAAAGCCGATTGCGCACCCAGGCTCAGCAATCTCGGCGACTCGCCGAAGACGTGCCGCCTGTTCCTCCAGAAATTTGTATGCGAGCCACAACACATGCGTCGGGTCGGTCGCGCAACGCAGCCACTTTCAAATGCACGACGTTGATTCGGTAGTAAAGGTCGTCACGGAAGCGGCCCTCACGAACCATTGCCACAAGGTCTCGGTTGGTCGCGCAATACACGCGGATGTCGACCGGAATCGATGTCTCCGAGCCGACGCGCTGGACTTTGCGCTCCTGAATCACGCGCAGCAGTTTTACTTGCATGCCTTGCGGCAGATCGCCGATCTCATCGAGAAACAAAGTGCCACCGTCAGCTTGTTCGAGGTATCCCTTCTTCGCACGCTCAGCACCGGTGAATGCGCCGCGTTCGTGTCCAAAGAACTCCGCCTCCAGAAGCGTGTCAGGTATGGCGCCGCAATTGACTGCGACGAAGGCGCCGGATCTCTGCGGCTCGGACAGCGAGTGCAAAAACCGGGCAACGATTTCCTTGCCGACGCCACTCTCACCGGTGAACAGAACCGTTTGCGCTCTTTCTGCGATACGGGGGCCAGCTCCGGCGAGCGCTCGCATGCTCGGCGAAATCCCTAAAGTCGTATTTCCAATGTCAACTGGTTGCGAGCCAACGCCGACAAGCGTCCGCACCTTGCTGACCAGATCTGTAATGTCGAATGGCTTCGTGATGTAGTCAACGGCTCCCAACTTCAGCATCGCGACTGCGCTTTCAACGGTCGCAAAGGCAGTGATGAAGACAAACGGTGGGGTTTTCGTAATCGACTCGTTAGCGACGGCAAACACTTGCTCACCCGAAACATCCGGTAGCCGCACATCACTTATCACGGCGGCATATTGCGTATCGCGCATAGCGTCGATTGCCTCACTGCCGCGGCGATACCAATCAAGCGTAAATCCTTCGAGGCTAAATCGATCGGACAGTGATTCCCCCATGATCAGGTCATCTTCGATTAGGCACAGATGCGGCTGCTTCATGCGGCACTCTGTAGGTTGTTGTTAACGACAGGAAGCATGGCGGCGAACCGCGTCACTCCGTTTCTGCTCTCAGCGACGATGGTTCCTCCAAGTCGGCTGACAATCTGATAACACACCCACAGCCCGATGCCGTGCGAGCGTTTCCCATCGCGCTCCGTTGTGGAACTGAACGGCTCAAACAGGTGTTCCAAAAGGTCATCGGGAACAGGGTCGCCGGCATTGGTCACTTCAACTTCGAGGCTACGCGCTGTTTGAGAAACGCTCAACGCCACCGTGCCACGTTCGGCACTCGCTTTAACCGCATTCAGAAGCAGATTCAGCACAAGTTGCCGGACCTGATGTGCGGGCAATGGGATCAAGTCGGCTGTCTGTACCTGCCAAGCGAGCGAGAGCCCCTTCATCTCCAGCTGGGGCTGCACCAGAGTCTTCAGATCCTGCCAATCTGAAACTCCCATTGCTGGGGAATCAAGACGGGCCTCGACGAGCAGCGCGCTTACCGTGCTCGCGATCTGCTGCAGACCTCGTTGCAACAGCCCGAGGGTCCTCCTGGTGAGAAAGTCCGGCTTGCCGTGTGTCGCGAGCGTATCGACAGAATTCAACATTCCTCCTAGTGGATTGTTGATTTCGTGCGCTATAGCTGCGGAAACCCGTCCCACCGCCGCCAGTCGTTCCGACTTAACCATCTCACGTTCCAGTTCTTCCTTACGCGCCAAATCGACGAGCATCAGACGAAATCTGCTCGACAGCTCACCAATTTCGTCTAGACCCGCCGGTGGCAGGCTTTCTGCGATCAGCGCCGGATTTTCTCGCCGAACGCGTTCCACCGCGCGCGTAAGCCGGGACAGCGGCGCAGCTATGCGCTTGCCCCACCACCAACCCAACGACACTAACAGTAGCAACCCCGGAATCGTGAGCATTGCGAGTTTCAAAAGCGTGGCCCGCAACCTGTCGTAAAAGCGCCCCGCGTCCAGTTCGAGTATTACCGTCCCAAGGTTGGCGCCGTCCTCCGCAAGAATCGGAGCCGCGGCGACAACCGCCTCCGAAGAGTCTGTCGGAAATGTGAACTTGAATGACTTCAACTCACCGGTTGGTGGAAGCACGGATAGGGAGTGCGCGGCCGTGGCAACGGGAAAACGACCCGGATCACTTGCGACAAAGACCTGCCCACGGCGATCGATCACAACGATACTTTGCAGCGCGTTGTCGCTTGCGCGAGCGGCCAACGGTGTTTGTATCACTTCGTACGCTTGCCATAGATCATCGCGAACGAGCGGGTCTCGCAGCGACCGTGACAGCACCGAAGTGAGGTTCCTTGCGCTTGCCTCGAGATCGAAGCGTGCGTCCGAAAACGCAATCCACAGCAGAGCAGCGGTGACAACCACCTCCGTGAGCAAAATCACCGTCGTTATAGCCAACGGAATCTTGATGCGGTAGCTGAGGGAGCGCAGCATGTCAGGCAGGCGCGCGGCCGCCGACTTTTACCAATTGCCGCACGCTATCGAATAACACAGACTTCGCCGCAACAAATCCGTCGACATTCAGGCGCGCGAGAATTTGGCGTCCTGGCGCGTCGGTCTGCATTTGCTCAAAAGCACGTGTCAGCGCGAGCAGCGGATCGATCCCTAGCGAGGTGCGACCTACTAGAGGAGGGAACCCATATTGTGGCGAGCGCCATGCGACTCGCAAACCTTCAGTGATCTTGGGCTGCTGCAGCTCGAGCGTGTCCCAGATATATCCGTCAACGGAGCCCGCGTTTGCAACACCTGCGCGAACAGCGTCCACTACTTTCCGATGAGAGAAAGTGAAGAACGAGCGTCTAAAAAAAGTTTCGGGCGCGATACCTGCGTGAATCAATTCGACGCGCGGGACCAAATGGCCGCTGTTGGATAACGGGTCGCTATACGCGAAAACCTGGCCTTTCAGTTGCGAGATGTGCGCGATGCTGGTGTCCCGACGCGGAACGATTAGGTGCGATCGATACAGTGGCACGGACTGATAAAGCGGGACAGCTACCAAGGCAAGCCGCTTTTCATAGAGCACGTACGGGTAGCCACACAGCCACGCGAGATCGATCGAGTCGTTCAGCAGCCCGTCGACAATCTCCCGATAGCTGCCGCGCTGCATAAAGCGAACAGGTCGATGCAGCGCGTCTTCCAGGTACGCCTGCCACGACGCAAGCAAAGAAATCTGATCGTCCAGAAAGACCGGAGTCGTGCCGAAGCGAATTGGGTCGCCCGTAACAGCAGCGGCGTGCGCCCAAGGGAGCAAGAGTCCCGTTTTGACGATTCGTCGGCGGTTACGGTCTGGTAACACGATGACACCCCCTCACGAATGCCATGTCACGAAAACGTGACACATCTGCAAGTTCTATGGTGGATGTTGACGCTGCAATCATCCCCGTATCAATGATTTGGCAGTTTGCGGCCTACGTTGGCACAGCCATTGCGGTCAGCGCGACAACGTTAGCAAGTTTTGTCCACGGGAGGGGAGATGACAGACAACGCATCGCGGCGATGGTTTCTGAAAGTTTCTGGCGCGGGCGCCCTGGGGGGTGCGGTCGCGCCTGCTGTCGCGCAGACCACCCCTGCGACTGCCAAGACTCTACTCGCCTATCCGCGCAAAGCGGTTGCGACGTCATCGAAGGTGAGCACGAGTGCGCCAGTGAGCTTCACGTATCCGGATGCCGCATCGCCTTGTCTAGCCGTCAAGATGGGCAGCGCAAGGTTCCGGGAGGCGTGGGGCCGGATGGCGACATCGTCGCCTTCAGCACCCTGTGCACGCACATGGGCTGCCCGGTCGCCTATGACAGCAGCGCCAAGACCTTCAAGTGCCCCTGCCACTTCAGCCAGTTCGACCCCGAGATAGGCGGGCAGATGATCTGCGGTCAGGCAACAGAGAACCTGCCGCAGCGTCGATGCTCGAGCGTGACGCACAGACGGCTGCGATCACCGGCCACCGGCGTGGAGGGATTGATCTACGGCCGTCAAGCCAACGTGCTGTGAGGAGAGATGCCATGATGAACAGAACGATCGGATCACGCTGCCGCCCGTCAACGCGCAGAAGACCAACATGACCTGCCACTTCTGCATCGTCGGATGCGGCTATCACGTCTACAAGTGGGAGGAAGGCCGGGAAGGTGGGCGCGCGCCAAACGCAGAACGCGCTTGGGCTCGACTTCACGTCGGCAACTGCCGCCGCTGGCAGATCGTCATGACGCCGGCGATGACGAACGTGGTCGACGACCGCGGACGGCAAGCGCGTCGCAACATCATGGTCGTCCCCGACAAGGCAATGCGCCGTGAATAGCGGCCTGAGCTCCACGCGCGGCGGTCGAGATGGCGTCAGCTACATGTACACGCCAGACGGCATCGACAGACGAGACGGCTGCGGCAGCCGATGCTTGTATGCTGGGCGACCAATGGGTCGACACCGACTGGGACTTCGCGCTCGCGGTGTACGCGGGCTTGATCAAGAAGGTGCTCGATGCGGATGGCCCGAACGGCGTCGTCTTCTCGGCTTTCGACCACGGCGGCGCGGGCGGCGGGTTCGAGAACACCTGGGGCTCGGGCAAGCTGATGTTCAGCGCGATTCCAGACGCCGACGGTGCGCATCCACAACCGTCCGGCCTACAACTCCGAGTGCCATGCCACGCGCGAGATGGGCGTCGGCGAGCTGAACAACTAGCTACGAGGACGCGCAGCTGGCCGATGTGATCATGGTCGATCGGCAGGCAATCCGTACGAAGACGCAGACCAACTACTTTCTCAACCACTGGGTGCCCGAACCTGCAGGGCGGGACGCTCGCGGCGAAGAAGAAGGCGCTTTCCGGAGCGAGCCGGTCGCTGCGGGCAAGGTCATCTTCGTCGATCCGCGCCGCAACGTCACGTCGGCAATTGCCGAGGCGGTCGCCGGCAAGGAGAACGTGCTGCACCTGGACATTGCAGCCAGGCACCGACATCGCGCTCTTCAACGGGCTGCTCACGCACGTCGTGGAGCAGGGCTGGCATCGACAAGGACATTCATCGGCCAAGCGCACCAAGGGCTTCGACGATGCGGTCAGGCCGCGAACAAGCATGTCGCTCGAAGAGTGCTCCCGCATCACCGGTGTATCGGCCGCCAAGCTGCGCAAGGCGGCCGAGTGGGCGTACAAGCCGAAGGCTGGCGGGGCAGCGGCCGCGCACGATGCACGCCTACGAGAAGGGAATCATCTGGGGCAACGACAACTACCTGATCCAGTCTGCGCTGGTCGATCTCGTGCTCGCGACGCTACAACGTCGGTGGCCGACGCGGCACAGGCGTCGTGCGCATGGGTGGCCATCAGGAAGGCTACACGCGCCCGCCGCATCCGACCGGCGAGAAGATCTACGTCGACCAGGAGCTCATCAAGGGCAACGGCCGCATGATGACCTGGTGGGCCTGCAACAACTTCCAGACGAGCAACAACTCGCAGCAGCTGCGCGAGGTCGTGCTCAAGCGCAGCCAGATCGTCAAGGAGGCGATCTCGAAGGCGCGCGGAGCGACTGCGCGAGCAGCTGGTCGACGTCGATCTACGAGGCCACCAAGAAGGGCGGCCTCTTCGTCGCCAGTCGATCAACCTGTATCCGACGTCGCTGGCCGAGGCTGCTCACCTGATGCTGCCGTCGGCGCATCCGGGCGAGATGAACCTCACGTCGATGAACGGCGAGCGCCGCATGCGGCTTGTCGGAGAAGTTCATGGACGCGCCGGGCGACGCGAAGCCCGACTGTCTGATCGCCGCGATGATCGCGAACAAGGTGCGTGCGCTCTACCAGGCGGCAGGCAACGCGGCGATGGCGCAGCGCTTCGGGGGCTTCGACTGGAAGACCGAGGAAGACGCCTTCAACGACGGCTTCCGCATGGCCGGCCGGCCCGGTGCCGGGCCGATCGACAGCCAGGGTGACGACACCGGCTACATGGCGACGTACGCAGCTGCTGCGCAAAGCGGGCAACAACGGCGTGCAGTTGCCAATCAAGGAAGTGAAGGACGGCAAGCTGATCGGCACGCCGATGCTCTACACCGACCAAGTTCGGCACCAAGGACGGCAAGGCGCAGTTCAAGCCGTCGCCCTGGCCAGGACTGCCGAAGCAGGTCGAGGACGCAGAAGGCCAAGCACAAGTACTGGATCAACAACGGCCGCAACAACGAGATCTGGCAGACGGCGTATCACAACCAGTACGACCGAGTTCGTGCGCGAGCCGATACCCGATGGCGTACATCGAGCTGAATCCCGGACGACATGAAGGCGATCGGCTGCGCAGCCCGAGCGATGTCGTCGAGGTCTGGAACGACTACGGGTCGACGTTCGCGATGGCCTATCCGGTCGCTGACGCGAAGCCGAGGACAGACGTTCATGGTGTTTGCGCACGTCAAGGGGATCGCAGGGCGACGTGACGACGGAGTGGACCGACCGCAACGTCATTCCCTACTACAAAGGGACATGGGCGAGCATCCGCCGGGTCGGGAGGATCGAAGAGTACAAGCGAACGGTAGCTTAAGAATCGCGACTTTGCTTGACAAGAGAGCTGATGGTAGGGGCGGCTGAGCAATCGCTGTTGCGACATCGCTGGCAAATATTACGTCGACGCTAAGCGATAGCTTCGCTGTCGCAAACACTGCGGCGGTTCTCTACGGACTATCGGCAATCGCGTTGGCTGCAATCTGCGCTTTTCTTATTTGGTTCGCGGCGGCAGCAACACGACATAACGGCTGCTCACTTTCGTGTGCTCGCAGCGGAGGCCGTTCGGACATTCCACCGAGCACCATGAGCGCAGTTGATTGGGATGATGCGCAAACTTATGGACGGGGATGAATGAGCATTGCAAGAAGTCTCGTGCTTGCACTCTTCACTTCTTCTTCGCAGCGACGGCGCTGGCGCAGGCGGCACAGAGCCACTATCTGGAGGTACACGGCGTACGCATGCATATGCAGGCTGGAAGCGGCGAGACGGATGTCTTACTGCGCGGCTTTGGCCAGACGAGTCACATGTGGCGCCCGCTGACATGGACTGGAGAAGAACATACGGTCATCGCACGGACTGCGCGGATACGACCGCAGCGCGCGCCGGCGGACGGATAGATCGAGGCGGCGATGGCACGAGACGTTCAGCCCGGGTCACAGACGTTCGCAAGAGCATCGATTTCGTCGGTCGCGATATGGGCCTTATGGTTGCCTATGCGTATGCGGCGCAGTTGCGCGGAGGTGAAGCGCATCGTTCTCATGGAAGCGTTCTGCCGGGGTCGACGATTGGACCAACGTCGGCTTCTGCATGATCTACGGCATTCCATATACGGAAAGACAACGCTTGCTTGGTGAATGGACGAGAGCGCACTTATCTCGAGCAGATCGGGAAGACTTCGCAATAGACCCAGACAAAGTCCATTCGAGGTTGATCGCAAGTTCTACGCGAAGGAGTACGCGAAGCTGGTCACATCAAGGCGGAATGGAAACATTCCGTGCGTTTGAACAGGATGCTAAGGATTTCGCACAGTTCGCGAAGACTCCGCTCACTATGCCGATGCTCGTACTATCCGGCGAAAAGGCGGGCGGGCAGTTCCTGATCGACTAGAGCAAACTCGTCGACACGAATGTGGAGGGCGTCCTCGTGACTGGATCAGGGCATTGGCTGATGGAAGAGGCACCTAAGAAAGTCATTCCACTACTAGTTGAATTCCTCAATCGCTGACAACGACCTCATTTAACGATTAAAAGCGGCCAACGCTACAGCCCGAGATCGAGCCGATCTGAGCGCGTTTTCCGTGTACTATGAATGCTAATTCGACGCTTAGTGTGGTTGGAGGGGCTGAAGATGGAACGCCGCTGCTGGCAATGTGAAGAATGTTGATGTCCGCAGAGTTAGTCCATTGCACTTGGCGACGCATTTGCACACGGCAGCCGAGCTTTGCCTGACCGCATGGAAAAGCGAATAGTCGGATTCCACCAGGACGCCGAACAGCACTGGGTGGCCGAACTGGAATGCGGCCATGGCCAACATGTTCGGCACGATCCGCCCTGGACAAATCGCGCCTGGGTCCAGACTTCCGACGGCCGGGCCAAGGTTATCGGTGCACTTTTGAATTGCGTGAAATGCGATAGAGGCGAGCTGCCAGACGCTTCACAGCATGCGAACCAGCTAATTCCTAAGTAACACCACTTCCTCGCCCTCGAGGCCCAAGTGACGTGAGCCGTGAAGGACGGCCAACTCCTGCGTTGTGGCCCGCTTCACTATCGACAAACCGAAGTTTCGAAGGTAGGACTCCAAGGTGGCAGAACGAATCGACCAGGTAAACGTTTCCTCGCGTGACGCTAGCCACCGTTCGACCCAACGGCTGCGCGGGCGAAACCCGCAACTGCCGTCGTCCCACTGCGACATGAAGCTGAACACCACCCGGAGTTGCGATCCGAACCGACCCAGTGCCGCAAACAGTTGATCGACCGTCTTCGGCGCGAGGTACATGAGCAGGCCTTCCATGATCAGCAACGTTCTTTTCCCATCATCGAAGCTGCTGACCGGTAAAGGCTCGATGCCGAAGTCAGCGGAAATAAAGCTCAGATTTCCGCTCGCAACGAGTTTGTTACCACGCCTTGCTATCGCTGCGCGCTTCTCGCGCTGGGTTGCCGGATGATCGATTTCGACAAATTCGACTTGTGGAAATTGCGGTGCAAGGCGCAAAGCCAAGGTATCGAAGCCGGCGCCAGCCACAACGACGCGTTGGCTTCCTTCAGCGAGCGCTTCACGGCAGCACTCTTCGATCCAACGCTTGCGATGCCAGTAGTGCGCCATGATGCCTGGCTGCACGAGTCGTTCCAAAACGCGCCACAGCGAACGCGTTGGGGGCCAGCCGGCGCTGGCCGCGAGCAGACGATCGTTGGCATTGGTAGACAGCAAGATCTGGCACCACTGCGCGGCGCCTGGAGCGACAAGAGCCGCCGTCCGCCGATCGCTCGCGAGCAAGAGGGTGCTTGCCGCAATGAGCTTCGACGTGCTGCTCGAGCGATCGGCCTTCAGCGTGAACTCTCGCTGGCGAATTCATCTCGATAGTGTGTGTACCAAGTGCTGGTAAATCGCTCACTTGGGTCGTACACCAGCTTCTTCGCAAGCCACTGCGAGAAGTTTGGGTAACAGGCGGCGACCTGGGCAGACGTGGCGGCGCGGTGGTACGTAAGGAAGAAGCTGCCGCGCAGCTCGATCGACACATCGATCAGCGCGCGAAATGTGTTGGCGGTCCGTAATAGTCCTGCGGCGTCGTGCGGCGTCCTCAAGTTGAAGATCACGCATGCAAAGTCGTCTTTGGCCCACGGAAGAAACGACGTTGTGTCGCGCATAATCGATCGGATGGTTCCGTAAATTACTTCCGTACCGAAAGCACGCAAGATGCGACCGGCGTGCTGCATGAACAGCGGAAGGTTTTCGCGCGGAACGTAGTGTTCGCCGATAACCAGCGTCTCACGCAGCGTGCCCTCGGCCGCGTCGTCAGGCGTGTCTGCCATCGCCTCGGCGTAACTGGGAACATACGTGCTGAGTTGCATCGTGTCCGACCAGTAACAGTTGCCATCGGTGTTCAGATAGTGGCTGGCGTACAGCCGAAACGCTGCTCGCTTATCGTCGTGTGCCAGCCGCAGAAGTTTGAGCCAATCATCGGGGTCGAGATCGGAAGTTGTCTCGGGCGGAGCGCGCTCACTGGCCGCCGGCTTGTAGCAGGCGAAGACTCCGCGCCGCAGGAATCTATCGTCCGTGGCGTCGATCACGAACTGGAAGTCACCGTAAAGGCATCCTTCGTCTACACGGCGAAACACAGCGTTCATCGCATCGTCAAGGTCTATCACGTCGACCTCCCGTTGCAGCAGCATGCGCGGTGCAAGGCGCAAGGTTGCTGAGTACACGATGCCGAAAAGACCGTAGCCACCAATGACCAGCGAGAACAACTCGGCGTTCTGCGAACGATTGCAGACGACGATGCTGCCGCTGTGCATCGACCAGCGTTAGTTCTTCGATGTCATCGCCGAGTGGCTGCATGGCGAGGCCACGGCCGTGAGCGTTCGCTGCGATAGACCCGCCAAGCGTTACGGCATCTACTCCGGTTTGCTTCTGCCGAATCGCCCACACTGGCGGCCCCTCGTTCGACATTGCATGACTAGCGGCGATAATCGCCGGCCACATGGCGCCGGCCTCGATCGTTAGTAAGCCACGCTCGGCATCGGACGTAAGAACGCGATCCATTCGCGTCGTGTCGATGTGCAAGGTGTCCGCCGCGAACTGCTGTCCTCCCATCGCGTGCCGACCACCCGCGGTCGAGATGTGCTGCTGATTCTGGCGGGCACTTACAACGATCGCCTGTAGCTCCGCAAGCGTCATCGGCCGCTCGACGCGCGCGACCCGCGTGAGGTTCAGCTGTGAGTGAACATCGTTCAGAAGAGGGTCAGGAACGTGCATCGAGCGCCAATGTAAAGGGAGCGGCAATTATCAGGGGCACAATGGAATTTCGATGTCCGCACAGACACGGTGACGTTGCGGCGCTAGCGACCAAGTGCCAAGCCATATCTGACTCGAGAGTTCGACTTGCCGTCATGCATGTCATAACAACGATCGTCACGGATCGCCTGACGATTAGACCGTTCACGCTCGATGATGCCGGGTTCATCGTCGACCTGGTGAATGACCCAGACTGGCTGCGGTTCATTGGAGACAAGGCAGTCGCATCGAAGGAAGACGCGCGTCGCTACCTTACGAAGGGCCCGTTGGCGATGTACCAAGTGCACGGCTTCGGCCTGTGCGCAGTGGAGCGGACCAACGATCGATCGATGATTGGAATGTGCGGCCTGGTGCGCCGGGCTGGCCTAGAGGAAGTCGATATCGGCTACGCCTTCTTGCCACAAGGCCGAGGTCAAGGTTTTGCGATCGAAGCAGCGCAGGCGATTCTCGATCATGCTCTGACCACGATCGGCATTAAAAGGATCGTTGCGATTTCAGATCCGGACAACGTGGCGTCCACACGCGTGCTGGAAGCGATAGGCATGCGCTTCGAGCGTCATATGCAGCTCACCGATGGAGCTAAGCAGGTAGCGCTGTATGCCATTGATCGCTAAACGGTGTGGCTCAGCTGGCGGTGGCACGCTGTGAGGAATGGAGAGTTCCGACTACGTTTTGCGCCGGACTGTCTCATTCCCTTTCTTCTTCGCTTCGCGATGAGCGTTCAAATCGAAGGGTTCGGCCGCTTTTCACGACCTTTGCCGTTTCTTGATGCTGTCGACTCCAGGATCCTTTCGAGCGCTGACAGGTCGACCGGTTTAACCAGATGATGATGGAATCCCGCTTCCTGTGAGCGCCGGCGGTCGTCGTCCTGGCCCCATCCGGTCACAGCCACCAGCACCGGGCTGTGGTCATGCGACCGAATCTGTCGAGCGGCGTCGTATCCGTTGAGCTTCGGCAAGCCAATATCGAGCAAGACAACGTCCGGCTTGTGCGAGCGGGCTGCATCGACTGCGGCAATTCCGTCGTGCTCTGTTTGCACACCATGCCCGGCGGCACGCAGTATTTCTGCGAGTGTGTCGGCCGCGTCCACGTTGTCATCGACGACGAGAATGCGCAGATGTCCAGCCGTGCTTTCTGCACCTTTGCTACTGACTGAAGCAGCGTTTTCATGACCATGCAAAAAAGCGGGCAAGCGAATTGTGAACACGCTGCCTTTGTCGAGTCCGTCACTTTGCGCCTCGACGTTTCCTCCATGCATTTCGACCAGCCGCTGCACTAACGTCAAACCGATGCCCAAACCGCCGGTTTGCCATTCGATCGACCGGCCCACTTGAGTGAACAAGTTAAATATGTGCGAGAGCATCTCTGGCGGGATGCCGATGCCCGAATCAGTAATGCGAATCGTGACCTGCTTTCCATCGAAGGCGGCGTGGAGTCCGATCTTGCCGCCGGGCGGCGTGTACTTCGCCGCATTGTTCAAGAGGTTTTGCAGTACCTGCGCCATGCGAGTCAGATCTGCATCGACGTACAGCGGTTCGTCCGGCAGAGTCACCGTCAATTGATGTTGTTCGGACTCGATCAACGGTCGCGACGCCTCAACGGCATTGGTCACGATCAACGTCAGGCTCACGCGCTCCTTCTGCAGACTGATTTTCCCGCTGGTAATGCGCGAAACGTCGAGCAAGTCATCGACGAGCCGTACCAGGTGCGTGACCTGACGATCAATGATGTCGCGCGCATTTTGTAGCGCCGCGTCGGCCGGCGCCTTTAACTGCAGGAACTGAGTTGCATTGCGTATTGGGGCCAGTGGGTTGCGGAGCTCATGCGCGAGCACCGCAAGGAACTCGTCCTTGCGCCGATCGGTTTCGGACAGCTGTGCGTTCAGACGTTCGAGTTGGTCACGACTTTCACTGAGCAGAACGCCGGCGCGTGCGCTCTCGACGGCAAAAAAAGTACGCTCTGCGACCTGCGAGAGCAGCCATGCATCGTTGGGTAGCCATTGACGTGGGTGGCGGTCGGCCACGACCAGCAAAGCGACCATTTTTCCGGCTTTGACGATCGGCGCGCACATCATCGAGCGGATTTCCATCGCCGCATAGGTCTGTAAAGCGCGCAGGTTCACTGGTTCGATCGTCCTTGAGAACATCGGTAATCAACGCGGTGCGGCCGCTCTTGATCTCGTCCACCAGCCCGATTCCGAACGCTTCAAGCCGATGAAGTCCGGCAACGGTCGGAACGCCTTTCGTGTACCCGCGCGTGATCAGCAGGTGCTGTCCATCGCTTTGCAGTTCGCCATAAGCGCAGCGGATCACATCGAAATGCGAACCCACCATCGTTACGATCTGCAGCATCACTTCGGCGGGGTCGTGCAGTACGCGCGTCGCATCATGCAGCGCGACCAGAAAGCGCTGCGCGTCCTCCGCTCGCCGGCGTTCATCCACGTCATGCACCAGCACCGCAAACCCTTTTACAGTGCCGTCGTTAGCAACGTCGGGGATGTAGTTGGCGTTTATCCATCGCGTGCCGGCATGGCGGTAAGGAATCTGGTCGTCATAAGCGACCATCTGCCCGGCAAGGGCGGCGTCCATATGAGGCTTCAGTTTTTCGAAGGCCGCAGCTCCAACAACTTCGCTTACAAGTTTGCCGGCAATATTTTGGTACGCCTCTCCAAACCAGGTCTCGTATGCTCGGTTGTTGAGCTGGTAGCGGTAGTCGCGATCGATGTACGAGATGAGCGCTGGCGCGTTGTCCACAATCAATCGCAGCAACTGTTGCGCAGATTGTGATTCTTCAACTGCGCGCTTGCGATCGGAAATGTCGCGGCTGACGTTGGAAGCACCGATTACGCGCCCTTGGCGATCATGAACCGGCGAAATCGTCAACGAAACGTGAACTTCGCGGCCGCTTTTGGCGACTCGAATTGTTTCAAAGTGTTCGACTCTTTGGCCGGCTCTAATGCGCCGCAGAATCTCGTTTTCTTCGTCTCGACGCTCGAGCGGAATGATCAGGGTCATCGGCTGCCCGATCGCCTCGTCGGCGGTATAGCCGAACAGCCGTTCAGCGCTGGCGTTCCAGGAGGTAATGACTCCGTTCAGCGTCTTGCTGATTATCGCGTCGTCGGACGACGAAACGATCGCGGCCAGTAAAGCCGAGGCGCGGTGCCCGTCGTGTTCATCGTTCGACGTCAACGAGTTCATGCGAATACGGAGTGCTCAAGCACGTGCGAGGCGATGACAGCCTTTCCTGCGGCGCTTGCTACCGTTTTTCGTACGCGCTTTTAAGCTTCGCTTCGATTGTGGCTATATCGCGCTCCATCCCTGCGATGCGCGCCTCGTACTCCGGCGTTAGCCGGCTACCCCCGCCGGCCAGTCCACGTCTCTCGCCCGGCAACGGCTCGCGGCCTAGTTCGAGCTGTCGTTTGGCGACGGCCAGTTCACGCTCCAGTGCAGGAATATTGTCGGGCGTGGGCCCGCCTTTCGACGGCATCGCGGGACGCAACATCGGATCCGAAGGGTTTGCAGACCGCGTCGCACCCGGTGCTGCCCTTGCGGGCGCCGGGCTGGGTACGGTGTTGACGCGCGGCGTACTTTTCGCTTCGCGTTCCTCGAGCACCTTGCCGCCCGAAGGCACGCTGTCGCTATACAGCACGCTGCCGTCGGGCATCTGCACCTTGTAGATCATTGACTGGGCGGACGTCAGCAACGGCGCGCCGGCCAGGCAAGCGGCAAGAATCAATCGGCGCATGCGGTCTCCTTCAAAAGGTTTATCGCCATCAGGATAACGATAGCGGGTCGTCGCGGCTGACAAAAGGGCTCAGCGTGCGGTATTTCAAGGCGTTCCCAAGGTTTCGCCGAAGAATGCGCCGTAAATGGCGCCATCGGTCGGTTATCCACAGTTCCTTCGCGGCCGCGATGGCAAAATCGTATCAATGAGCGTCACGCAGTTTGTCCATCTTCGCCTGCATTCGGAGTTTTCGGTCGTCGACGGAATTGTGCGCATCGACGAAGCGATCGCCAAGGCAGCTGCAGACGGGCAGGGCGCGCTCGCACTGACGGACAGCGCGAACATGTTCGGCGCGGTGCGTTTTTATCTGGCGTCGCGCAAGCGCGGTATCAAGCCGATCATTGGCTGCGATCTGTGGATCACCAACGATCTGGATCGCGATAACCCGACGCGCATGGCGGTGCTGGTACAAAACCGCGCGGGTTATCTGAATCTGTGCGCACTGATCACGCGAGCCTATCTTGAGAATCCGCATCGGAACCGCGCGGAGGTTCGCATCGAGTGGTTCGAAGAAGCTCAGGGCCGATCTGCGGAGGGATTGATTGCCCTTTCCGGGGCACGCTACGGGGCAGTCGGCTCCAGCTTGCTTGCCGGCAAACCAGAGGCCGCAGCACTGATTGCGCAAAGACTGGCGGCATGTTTTAACGGCCGGTTTTATCTGGAGCTGCAGCGAACGGGTGACACGCGCGACGCGGTGCAGACGAAAGCTGCGTTGTCACTCGCCACGCGCCTTCAGCTACCTGTCGTCGCAACTCATCCTATCCAGTTTTTGGAGCGCGCAGACTTTCGCGCACATGAAGCCCGCGTGTGTATCGCCGAGGGCCACACGTTGAATGACACACGCCGGCCTCGGCGTTACACGCCCGAGCAGTATCTGAAGACACAGGCCGAAATGCTCGAGCTGTTTGCCGACGTTCCGATAGCCTTAGCAAACTCGGTGCAGATAGCCAAGCGCTGCAATCTGACGCTGGAACTGGGTACGGCGCGCTTGCCGAAGTTTCCAACGCCGGACGGCGTGACGCTTGACGACCACTGCCGGGCGTTGGCGTCCGACGGACTCGAGCAGCGGTTGGTGAAGCTATACGACGACGAAGGCGTGCGTAACGCACGGCGGCCGGAATACGCGGCACGCCTCGATCTCGAGTTGTCGACGATCGCGAAGATGGGCTACTCCGGTTATTTCCTGATCGTTGCCGACTTCATCAACTGGGCAAAGAGCAATGGCATCCCCGTGGGACCGGGTCGCGGATCGGGCGCAGGGTCGCTGGTGGCTTATTCGCTTCGCATTACCGATCTCGACCCGCTGCACTATGGATTGCTTTTTGAGCGATTTCTAAATCCCGAGCGCGTGTCGATGCCGGACTTCGATATCGATTTCTGTCAGGACAATCGCGATCGCGTTATCGATTACGTGAAACGCAAGTACGGGCATGAAGCGGTGTCGCAGATCGCGACCTTCGGCACGCTCGGCGCAAAGGCGGTTGTCAGAGACGCCGGCCGCGTGCTTGATATGCCTTACACGAAGTGCGATCAACTCTCGAAGCTGATCCCGCATAACCCGGCTGACCCATGGACGCTCGATCGCGCGCTTGCGCAAGAGCCTGCGTTCGCCGACGCGGTTGCAAGCGATGAGGAGAATCAGGAATTGATCGCGCTGGCCAAACCGCTCGAGGGGTTGACGCGAAACGTCGGCATGCACGCAGGCGGCGTGCTGATCGCGCCCGGCAAGCTGACCGACTTCACGCCGCTGTATTGCGCGCAAGGCACCGAAGGCGTGATCAGTCAATACGACAAGGACGACGTCGAGGCAATTGGACTCGTGAAGTTTGACTTCCTCGGATTGACGACCTTGACGATCATGGATCTGACGTTGAAGTACGTGCGGCAGCTCGATCCATCGTTCTCACTGGAGCTCGACCGCTTGCCGCTCGATGACGGCGCGACTTATGAAATCTTCAAGCGCGGCGAGACGACCGCAATATTCCAGTTTGAATCGCGCGGCATGCGCGAGCTGCTGAAGCGCGCCAAGCCGGACCGATTGGAAGACCTGATCGCATTGAACGCGCTCTATCGGCCGGGGCCGATGGACCTGATCCCGGAGTACGTCGATCGCAAGCAGGGCCGGCAGAAAGTCGAATACCTGCATCGATCGATCGAGCCGATTCTCTCCGAGACCTATGGCGTGATGGTGTATCAGGAGCAGGTGATGCGCATCGCGCAAGTCACCGGCGGCTATTCGCTGGGCGGCGCCGACCTTCTGCGGCGCGCGATGAGCAAGAAAAAGCCGGAAGAGATGGCAACGCATCGATCGATCTTCGTCGACGGTGCCGCCACCAAAGGGGTTGACGAGCGCACTGCGACCGAGCTCTTTAACCATATCGAGAAGTTCGCCGGCTACGGATTCAACAAGAGTCACAGCGCGGCGTATGCGCTGGTCGCTTATCAAACCGCTTACTTCAAGGTGCATTACCCGGCGGCGTTCATGGCGGCGAACCTGTCGACGCTGATGGACGACACCGACAAGGTCAAGGATCTGATCGAGGACTGCAAGGCCATCGGGTTGAAAGTGCTGCCGCCCGACATCAATGTGAGCGCGTATCGATTCGAGCCGGTCGATGCCAAGACCATCCGTTACGGACTCGGTGCGATCAAGGGCACCGGCCGTGGTGCGATCGAGGCGATCATTGCGGCACGCTCAGAGGGCGGACCGTTTGCCGACTTGTTTGATCTGACCGCGCGTGTCGATAAACAGTTCGTCAGTCGTCGGGTGTTCGAGGCGCTGGTACGCGCCGGCGCATTCGACCGCTTGAATGACGATCGCGCGGTACTGCTGGCGAGCGTTGGGAGGGCGATCGATGCGGCCGAACACACGGCCGCAGCGGCGGGGCAGGCGAGCCTTTTCGGTGGGTTCGAAAGCACACGGCACGTCGAATACGTCAGAGCGGCGCGCTGGGGCGAGCGCGAAAAGCTTTCGAACGAAAAGCTCGCGCTGGGCTACTACTTCTCGGGCCATCTGTTCACCGAGTTCGCTGCCGAGGCGCGGCGGCTCGCGCCTACTCGCCTGGCCGACGTGCATCAGGCACCGATGGGGCGGAGCGAACAAGTCAAGCTTGCAGGAGTCATCGTGTCGGCGCGCAGTCAAAACACGCGGCGCGGTCGGATGGGCGTCGTCGTTCTCGAAGACGGCACTGCGCAACTCGAGCTGATGGTCTTTTCCGAGCTTTACGACCGCAAGCGCGCGTTATTGAAAGAGGACCAACTGCTGTTTGTGATCGGCAGGGTCCGTAACGACGAATTCGCGCAACGATTGTCGGTGTCGGCTGACGAGCTGATGGATCTGACCGAGGCACGCGCGCGGGCAGCGGCTCGCCTGCGCATTGAAGTGGAAGGAGTCGGCGATGTCGTTCGGCTGCGTGACGCACTCGATCCGTATCGAGTTACGAACGGCCATGCCGGCCAAGGATGCCGCATCGTCATCAGCTATCGCAACGGTGCCGGCAGCGTGGATGTCGCGCTGCCGGAAGAGTGGCGGGTAAGGCCCGAGGATCGTCTGGCGGCCGACCTTGCGATGCAGCCCAGGGTGCGCCGCGCCTACTACAACTACGCGTGAAGCATCACCGATACTGATCGAGTCCGAGTTGGGCGCGCGTTTCGCGCGCAGCGATTCGTTCTTGAAGGCGCTGCCAGTTCTGGCCTTGTGCTTTGCGGTCGTTTTCCGAATGCCAGAGGTGATAGACATTGGTCGCCATGCGGCCGTTCTTTAATCGCACGCCGGATTCGATCAGCCGCGCGGCGAAGTCGGAGTCCTCGAAACCCCAACCCTGAAAACACTCGTCAAAGCCATTGACTCGCTCAACGTCGCTGCGGAATGCGCTGAAGTTGCATCCTCTGAGCCGCTGCCAGCGGCGGGCTCCGAGTTTGCGCAATGGCCCCAGTGGAAGTCGAGGCAATGACGTCGCGCGATTGATCTTGCCTTGAAGGGCGGCAACAGCGGCATCGGCGATGTTCCAGTCTTCGATCGCGGTGTCATTCGCCAACGCCTGCTGCGTAAATGCTTCGCTGAGCAGCACGCGCCCGCCGGTCACGCACCACCCGATTTCTGACAGATCGCGGTGAGCGCGCACAAAATTCTGGCGCACGATGCAGTCGCCATCGAGATAGATCAGATAGCCGCCACGCGCGCGCGTGGTGGCGAGATTTCGTACCGCAGCGAGACGAAAGCCGGTGTCTTCCTGCCAGACGTGCGTTAACGGCACCTGCAGCGATGTCCGCGCGCGCTTTACTACGTCTTCGGTGTCGCTTCGCGAGCCGTCGTCTGCGACTACAACTTCGAACTCACGGTCGTTTTGCTTTCCCAGACTGCGAAGTACCGCGCCGAGCGCATCGGGACGGTTGTAAGTGGCGACGACGACCGAAATCAGCATCGCGTCAGTGGCGCGATTGCTGATGCAGCAACATGGCCTTGATGTAACGGTAATACGAACCTTCAGCGTTGCTGACGGCAAGCATGAAGCCGTGTGCGCCGTCGAGGAACCCGCGCTTCAGCAGGTAGGTGCGAAGAAACGCCGAGACGCCGTGCAAAACCGCTGTCGCCACAGTGGGGCGCTGTCCGCGCTGCAAAACGATAGGTGCCGATAGCGACGAATAGTGGTTCACCTTGTGCAGCACCTGCTCCATCGTGCGAAAACTCCAGTGCTCCAGCGGGTTTTTCAGCCGCCCGATATTCGCATCCGTCTGCAAAGACTCATGAACCGGCGCTGGCGAAAATCGTGCGGTACCACGGCGAAACAGCCTTCGAACGTAGTCTGGCCACCAGCCCGAGTGGCGCATGAAGCGGCCGCAGTAGTAGGAGCTGCGCGGCATCTCATAAACATCGCACGCCGGATTGGCGAGCGTGGCCAGAATTTCATCGCGCAAAACTTGCGGCACACGCTCGTCGGCGTCTATCGAGAGCACCCAATCGCCCGAGCATGCGTCGAGCGCACGATTCTTCTGGATGCCGAAGCCCGGCCAATCGGGGGCGTCGATGACACGGGCGCCCGCGGCCCGGGCAATCTCGCACGTGCCGTCCTGACTTCCGCCGTCAACGACGACGATTTCGTCCGCGAATGCCACGCTCGCGAGACACTCCGCTAAATTGCGTTCCTCGTTCAGCGTAATGATGGCGACGCTCAGGCGGGTTTTCATATTCGGCACGATGTGGCGAGCGGCATCTTACGGGTGCTTGCGACCCTGATGGTTCTCTACAATCACGCTTTGCAAGCCGCTCAACGACCGCCTGATTCGGCCGTTGTGGCTATCGCCTCCTCACCCAGTGCTGGACAACCGATTGCACGCCCCCGTAAACGAACAGGTCGACGCGGTCTTCGTATTGTCGGTGCGGTCGTTTCACGATCGGATTGCACACATAGAAGCCGAGCTACGTAGCCACGGCATCGCGTTTGAGTGGATTTTTGAGCACGACGCTGCGGAACTCAGCGCCGCGTTGATCGAAGCGACGTTCGCTCCGAGCGATATGGGGCCGCCGCAGCAGTCGCTGGTACTGAAACACATCGAGACGTGGAAGCGCTGCGTTTCGCGCGGCTACCGACGCGTGCTGGTATTCGAAGACGACGCAATACTGGCGGATCGTTTTTCCGAGGTGTTCAGTGCTGCGATGCGTGACGCAGATGGGATCGAGCAGCCGTACATGATTTATCTCGGCTGCGGCGACAACAAGTATGTTGCCCCTCCACCGCATGCTGATGCGGTACTTGTAAAAACAAACTTGGCTCTGCCTGCGACCGATGCGACGGTGTTCGACCAACGTGCCGCTCGCTTGCGGCTCGAATACGTTGCGCGTCACAAGATCACGCGACCCGCTGACTGGCTGATGCGTGAAGCCGATGCGGCAATGGGCATTGCGCACTACTGGCTGCGTGATCCGATCGTCGAGCAAGGCAGCATGAACGGACGTTTTGCGAGCGTCCTCGATAGAAAGCGCATCGGCCGCAGCAGGTTGAGGACACAACTGCGCTTCCGATGGGATCGATGGTGGCGGCGGACCATCAAGCGCGGCGGAGGCAACGGCTTCGTCGGCAGCGCTTCATTGAGCGCGAGCGAGCTCACTCGAGACCGGGTGTCGCTGGCCATTGCGCGCATCGCCGCGGCTCTGGTCGCAGTCGGAGCGTTCACGGGCGCTGCCGTAGCCAACATCGCTGCGGTGGTGCTGCTGCTCGCCTTCATCGCGGCGCCGTCGTGCGTGCAGCGCGTCAAGTGGGCGTGGAATCAGCCACTGGGCAAGGCGAGCATTGTGTTTGTGTTCATCATGCTGTTGTCGACAGCGTGGAGTGCGGTACCGTTTTCTGCTGCGCTTAAAGCATGGATCGGATGGCGCCATTTTCTGTTGCTCTTTATCGCGCTTGCCATTTTCGACTCGCGCTTTTCGAAGCTTGCCTTTGCTTGCATCTTCGTTGTCGCCGCGACCGCCGGCGCTGTTGCGTCTTTCCTTGCGTTTGACTTCGGGTCGGCGCAGGCGACGTCCGATGTGTCGCACGGAATCATTCTTCGCAACCACGTGACGCAAGGCCTGGCGCTGACCAGCGGTGCATTGCTCGCACTCGTGCTTGCTATCCATACGCGACGCGGTTCGTGGTGGAGATGGGTGTGCGGTGCAGCGGTCTTAGTGATGGTAGCCAATGTCGTATTTGTTGCGTACGCGCGCAGTGCATATTTGGCATTGGCGGTCACTTCAATTGTCACAACCATTGGAATCACTCAGCGGCGCGCGCGAATTGCTGTTATGAGCGCGATCACTCTATTGATGTGTGGTGCGATCTGGCTCTCACCGTTAATCAGCCAGCGAATCGAGACGGCGCTCAAGGAGATACGGGAGACGCACAGTTCGCCGGTGATCACTCCAATGGGTATCCGCCCAGTGATGTGGGAAACCACGGCTTCGATCGTGCGGGATGCTCCACTGATCGGGCATGGACTAGGTTCGTTTCCAGAGCAGTATCAGAGCGCGGTGGCGCAGCGATACACGGGATGGAAGGCAACGCTTACGGCAGATCCTCACAATCAATACCTGCTAATTCTGGCGGAAACTGGTTTGCTCGGCTTAGCCGCGTTCGCCTGGTTCTTGTTTTCGGCGACGAGGCAACGAGTGCCTGGACCATTTGGGGTGGTCGGTATCGCGCTGCTTCTGGCTTGGTGTTTGACCAGCTTGTTCAGCTCGCACTTCCACACCTTCAATGAAGGGCATTTGATCGCCATCCTTCTCGGAGTTTGTCTCGCGCGGGAGTCGGCCCAACCAACTCAGTCGCGCAGCGCCGAATTGACCGCCGTCCGAACCGCCTGATAGCTTGGCCAGCCATTGCTTGAACCCACCAGGGTGGCCTTTGTGCTCCAGGGCCGTGTCTTTTCAGGGTCCGTCACGCCAAAGACGCTGATCAGTCGCGCTCCAGCCGCTGCCGCAAGATGTCCTGCGCCACTGTCGTTAGCGACAACCAGGTGCGCGCTTGCGAGAACTGCCGCAAAGGTTGCGACATCCGATTCGGGCAACACAGTAGCGCCCGGTAACGCCCGGTGCACCGTATCCGATTCGTTAGGCCCCGGCATTGCGATGACTTGCACGCCGTCGGCAAGCAGCTCGGAATTCAGCGGTGTAAAGCCATCCCATGCCTTGAGCTTGCCACGGTGGAATCCGACAGCGACCGGACAGAGCACGACGTACTTTGGGCCGACATCGTGCGCGGCGAGCAGATGCTGCGCACGCTGTACAGCAGCCTCGCCGATGCGTAATCGCAAGTCGCGTGGCGCCTCGGTCGAAGTGTGGGTGAACGATTGCGCCAGCCGGTAGTAGTACTCGACCATGTGATCGCTGGGATTTACGGCGACGGCGGTGTGCAGTAGCCATGAACGTGCATCGCGTGCGTATCCGGTAGCTGAAATGCCGGCGAGCTTGAATTCGAGCGCGGTACTGAAGGAGTTGGTCAGCAGCAGTCCCATGTCCACTTTTGCGTTGCGCAGCGCTTGAATTCGCGAGCTTGAAAATGAAAGAACCTTCCACGGATAAGCAGAAAACAGATCCCGGGCCCACGGACGGCCGGCAAGCGTCAACGTAAAGCCGTTTTCGGCCAGCAGATCGAGCGCCGGCAGTGCCATGCAGGCGTCTCCAAGGTGGTTCGGCAGTCGAACGAGCAGCGGCTTCACGATGGACGCGAATCACGACGCGGATGAGTTGCATCGAGATGCTTCGCATACACTAGGCTCGGCCGTCGAAGAAGTAATCGCACAACAGAATTCTGGCACGCGACACCATGACGAGTTCGCCCCCGCCGCAACCGCGGTTGCTCGACGATCCGAACCTGCGCCGGCTGTTCGGCATGGTGCTCGGGTATCGAAAGGTGCTGGCGTTCGCGTTGCTCGCAACGCTGGTCGCTGCAGCGACTGATCCCATTCTGGCGAAATTGACCGGCGTGCTGACTGACCGCGCTTTGCTGGAAAGCGATTCGAGCAGCTTGATGTGGCTACCGCTCGCGTTTGTCGGACTGTTCATCGTCAGAGGGCTTGCAACGTTTGCGAGCTCGTACCTGCTGAACCGCATTTCGCAATCCGTCCTGATGAACCTGCGCATGACCATGTTCGATCGCATGCTGCGCTGGCCGGCTGCGACGTTTGAGCAGATGCCGTCGAGCGTCGTCATCTCGAAGTTCGTCAATGAGGCGACCAACGCGCTGAATCTGGCGGCCGAGGTGTTGAGTACCGCGGTGCGTGACTCGCTGATCGTCGTCTTTTTGCTGTCGCTGCTTCTGTACTACAACTGGCAATTGACGCTGGTGGCATTGGCGATCGCTCCGGTGATCGCGCTGACGCTGCGCGCATTCAATCGCCGCTTGCGCCGCCTCAATGTCGAGAACCAGGTGATGCTGGGCGAAATGACGCGCTCGGTTCAGGAAGTGCATGAAGGACGACGCGTCGTCAAGATCTACGACGGTGAAGGGTACGAAAATGAGCGCTTTCGACACATCAACGCCAGGCTGCGCGGCTTTGCGATGCGTATGCAGGTGGCGTGGTCGGCAGCGACGCCGCTGACGCAGATTGCGGGTGCGTTCGGTGTGGCGCTTGTGATGATGGTGGCGATATGGCAAGCGCGCGATACGCAGCTGTCGGCCGGCGATTTCGTTACGTTTTTGGCTGCTGCGTTGTTGCTGTTGCCCGCGCTGCGGCATCTGGCTTCGTTAAACGGTCCTCTCGCTCGCATGGCGGCCGCGGCACAGAGCGTGTTTGGCATGATGGATCTGCCCACCGAGGAGGACACCGGCACGAGCACGATGGAGAAGTCGCGCGGCAAGGTCGAGTTCAGGCGAGTGTCATTCCGCTACCCGACTACAACCACCGATGCATTGGCGAGCGTTGACCTTAGCGTCGCACCGGGCGAAATGATTGCGCTGGTCGGTCCATCGGGCAGCGGCAAGACCACTCTGATCAATTTGATACCGCGCTTCATCAGCCCGACCTCCGGCGAAATCCTGCTCGATGGCGTGCCGATTCATCAGTTGACGCTGGCAAGCTTGCGCCGGCAGGTCGCACTCGTATCGCAGGACATCGTGCTGTTCGACGACACTGTCGAAGCAAACATCGCCTACGGCGGGCAGCGCGGTGCGTCGAAGCAACGTGTGCGCGAAGTTGCCGAGGCGGCCTTCCTGCTGCCTCTGATTGAGTCGCTCCCGAACGGTTTCGATACGCCGATCGGTGAGAGTGCGGTCAGGTTGTCCGGTGGACAACGCCAGCGAATTTCTATTGCCCGTGCATTACTTAAGGACGCGCCGATTCTATTGCTCGACGAAGCCACCTCGGCTCTCGACTCCGAGTCGGAGCGCTACATCCAAGCATCGCTCGAGCGTCTGATGCAGGGTCGAACCACGTTCGTCGTCGCGCATCGGCTTTCGACGATCGAGCGAGCCGATCGCATCGTCGTGCTCGAGCATGGGCGCATCGTCGAAATTGGAAGTCATCGCGAGCTGCTGGCGCGCGCGGGTCTCTACGCGCACCTTTATCAGATTCAGTTCGCGACGCATTCGCCTGTGCAGCGGACGGAGATTTCGGAGCAGATCAAATGAAGGACGGCAGCAGCAGCAAACCGATCAGCCGCTACCCGGTGCCGTCGATTGACGACGTGCCAGAAGATTTGCGCGCGCGCATGCTCGAAGTGCAGGAGAAGGCCGGCTTCGTGCCCAATGTGTTCCTGACGCTGGCGCACCGGCCTGACGAATGCCGGGCCTTCTTCGCCTATCACGACGCGCTGATGCTGCGCGACTCGGGGCTGACGAAAGGCGAAAGGGAAATGATCGTCGTCGCTACCAGCGGCGCCAACGACTGCCTGTATTGCATCGTTGCACACGGTGCGATCCTGCGCGTGTACGAGAAGCAAGCGCTGATCGCTGATCAAATTGCAGTCAACTATCGCAAGGCGGACATTACGGAGCGTCAGAAGGCAATGCTCGCGTTTGCAATGAAGGTGGCCACCGCATCGTCGACGATCGACGATGCCGACTTCAATGCTCTACGCAAGCAAGGCTTCAGCGATGAAGACATCTGGGATATCGGTGCCATCGCTGCGTTCTTTGCGCTGTCAAATCGAATGGCCAACATGATCGGCATGCGGCCTAACGACGAGTTTTATTTGTTGGGAAGAGTTGCCTCGCAAGAAGGAAGCGGGCTGAGTTTTTTGTGCAGCAGCGGCTGGCGCAGCTGCGCCGCCTACGTCGTCGGGCACTAAAGTGCCGACCACTGCGGTACTCGCAGACGCCGCGCGCGAAAAAGGGCTAAAGCGCTTTTTCGCCGACACCCCGGCGCCTGCTCCGTTCCTCGGGCGACGACTCAAAGGCGGCGCATCTGCGCCAGCCGCTGCTGTCGCGACATTGTCCCGATCTGAGATGTTTTTCTTTTTACCCCAACCCAAGAGAATGGTGCCGGCGCAAGCGTTTGGCGTCGCGGCGCTGCCTTGGGCGTCGTCGAGGAGCGGAGCCGAGCCGGGGCCTTTGAGCAAAACAGCGCTTTAGCCCTGTTTTGCGCCGGCTCGGCGAGTACCGCAGAGCAGGGTCGAAGACCCCGACGACTCAGGCAGCGCCGCGACGCCAAACGCTTGCGCTCACTGACAAACACACGCAACCTCACGCCAAACGCCGACGCCCCGCAAACCCGTGCCTAACGCGATCAAGCCGCGCTGACGCAACGACCACCAGTGCATCGAGCGCGCAATAGAAGGCGCCAGCAGCCATGGGTGGATTGGTTGTGACGAGTGATGTGCCAGGTACTTCTCGCGCCCAGCTCCAGTTCCCGAGCCATGTTCCCCAAAGCTCCAGCGCGAGCGCTAGTACGAACGTGCTTGCATAGAGACGCCGCTGACGCGGCATTACTACCGACGCTGTCAGCAGAATGCCGAAAAGCAGAACACCAAACGTGTCGATTCCAGCAGCGGCAACCGCAAGTGAATAGATGCCGGCACTGCCAATAATGGTGAGCGCCGCACCGTCCGACATCCTGCGCGCCAGCGACAGTCCAAGCAGCAGCAGCAGAACGTGGCCGGGTGGGACGAACAACGGAATGTTGTCGAGCCGATACGTGTACAGCCCCCAGCCGAGCGACAGCACGATTTCGCCCGCGGTGGCGATTACAAGGCACGCCATCAGCATGAATCGCGTGTCCGAGTCGACATCTGACAGCAACGAGAACAGCGTCAGCCAAACGATCAGACCGATTACCGTTTGCCCGACAATGTTGGTGTACATGTCGGCGGCGAGCCCACCGACGAGAGTCGCCACTATCAGCAGGATGCGGGTGCTAGAACTCACTACATCAGCACCACGTCGTATTGCTCCTGCGAATACATCGTCTCGACCTGCATCGATACCGGCTTGCCGATGAAATCCGACAGCATCGCGAGCGACTGTGATTCGTCCTCGAGGAACAGATCAATCACCTGCTGAGATGCGAGTATCCGGAACTCACGCGTCTCGTCGAACAGGCGCGATTCGCGCAGGATCTCACGCAGGATCTCGAAACACATCGTGCGTGACGTCTTGACTTGTCCGCGCGCCTGGCACATGGGACAGGGCTCGCACAGGATGTGCGCCAGCGATTCGCGCGTGCGCTTGCGCGTCATTTCTACCAGACCAAGCTGCGTGAACCCGCTCACTGTCATGCGTGTGCGGTCGCGCGCGAGCGCCTTTTTGAACTCTGCGAGCACGGCGTCCTGGTGTTCGACACTCATCATGTCGATGAAGTCGACGATGATGATGCCGCCGAGGTTGCGCAGCCTCAACTGGCGTGCGATCGCCTGCGCGGCTTCGAGATTCGTCTTGTATATCGTGTCGTCGAAATTGCGCGTCCCGACAAAGCCGCCGGTGTTCACGTCGACGGTCGTCATCGCCTCGGTCTGGTCGATGATCAGGTAGCCGCCCGACTTCAGCTCGACTCTGCGCGCCAGCGCGCGCTCGATCTCCGCATCGATAGAGTGAAGATCGAACAGCGGGCGCTCGCCGGTGTAATGGATCAACTTGTCTTCAACGCGCGGCACGAATTGAAGCGCGAACTGTTGCAGCTTGACGAAGTTCTCTCGCGAATCGATCTGGACGGAGGTGGTCGCCTCGGTCGTCACATCGCGCAATATGCGTTGCGCAAGCCATAGTTCCTGATACAGAACCGCGGGCGCAATGCTTTCGGCGCGACGCTCCTCAATACGACGCCAAAGTACGCGCAAATACTCCAGATCGTTGGCGAGGTCCGCCTCAGTGGCGTCTTCCGCGCTGGTGCGAATGATGTAGCCGCCACGCTCGTCGGGGGGTACCAGGCGTTGCAGCATCTCGCGCAATTGAGTGCGCTCCTCCTCGTTCTCGATGCGCTGCGAGATGCCGATGTGCGCGTCCTGCGGCAAATAGACCAGCATCCGGCCCGCGATACTGACCTGCGTTGACAGGCGCGCACCCTTGCTGCCTATCGGATCCTTGATGACCTGCACCAGCAGCGTCTCGCCTTCGTGAATCAAGCGCTCAATCGGTAATGGCTTTTCCGGGGCCACCTGCCGAAATTCCCAGATATCGGCGACGTGCAAGAACGCGGCACGCTCGAGCCCGATATCGACAAATGCGGACTGCATTCCGGGCAGCACACGCACAACTTTTCCGAGATAGATGTTGCCGACGATGCCACGCGCCGCGCTTCGCTCGATGTGCAACTCCTGGACGACGCCGGCCAGTAGAACAGCGACTCGCGTTTCCTGGGGGGTGATGTTGATCAGAATGTCTTCCATGGGCGCGCGATGGTATCGCAGCCACCTAGGGGGAACCCTACTGCGGGCGCTTGAATTCAGGCAACGCATAAGGTTATGCTTGCACTGCATGTGACCGGCCCGCGCTTGCGTTGGGGCGCCAACTGCAATCAACCAACAACCAGGGAGAGAAAACTTATGAAGACCCTAGCTTCCATATCAATCGCCTGCTGCCTAGGCCTCGCCGCAGCTGGCGTCGCTGCTCAGGACAAGAAGGCGGCACCAATGACGGCAGCAGATTGCAAGACCTACCAGGACGGAGTCGCGAAGGACGCCAAGATGAAAAACGCGGACAAGGACAAGGAGTGCAAGGCCTTGGCGGACAAAGCCGCTGCAGCGCCGAAGAAGTAGGTAGGTCTTTTCCGGTGAAACGGCTCGCCGATAGAACGGCGGGCCGTTTTCTTTAGTTCACAGCACTTTCAGTCCCGCGTTAGAAAGCAACTGCGCCGTTTCAAAGAGCGGTAATCCCATTACGCCCGAGTAACTGCCTTCCAGGCGCTCGATGAAGATCGATGCGAGCCCCTGTATCGCATAACCTCCTGCCTTGTCGTACGGCTCCGATGTCGCGCAGTAGCGCTGAATTTCGTCGTTGCTAAGCGCGCGCAGAGTCACCTGCGAAACCGACGTTGCGGTAGTTAACGAACCTTCCATTGCCAGCGCCACCGAAGTACGCACTTCGTGCGTGCGCCCCGATAGTTTGCGCATGAACTCGCGTCCCTGCTCCACGTTGGCCGGCTTGGCGAGAACGGCTCCATCGACGATGACGATGGTATCGGCCGACAGCACCGGCCGGTACAGCATCGATCGCATCCTTAATACGTCAAGGCCGAATGCCGCCTTCTCCCGCGCGGTGCGCTCGACGTAATCGGCGCACGACTCGCCCACGTGCTGTGATTCGTCGACATCGGGTCCGCGCGGGGTCGCAAGGCGTAACAGCAGCGGATCGAACTTGATGCCAATCTGCTTTAGCAGCTCGCGTCTGCGTGGGCTGCGTGATGCGAGATAGAGCACGCCTGGCATTGGAGGCTATCTCATGAGCCCGCATGACCGCGGGCGGGGTGAGCGTGGCGCAGAGCTAGGCGCCGAGGACGCCGTGTGTTGATACACACCAGGACGAGGCAACAACGCGCTGCGCCACGCGCACCCCGCTCCCGAAGGGTTGTCACCAAAACGGGCGTCTGCGTCGTTGCGCTCCTTGCCAAGGCGTTAGCCTTGGCGGCGTCGCGACGCCTAGCATCCATCCCGTTTTGGTGGCAACGCGGCTCACGCGGGCTCATGAGATAGTCTCCACTCACTGGGCTCGCTAGGCTCGGTGGTATGGGTGGCCGGCAAGCATCGAAGACGCGCGATACAACTGCTCGGCCAGCATGACTCTTGCCAGCGCATGCGGCAGCGTCATGCTCGACAGTCGTAGCAGTATGCGAGCTTCTTGCTTCAACGTTGCATCGAGACCGTCGGCGGCGCCGATTGCAAAAGCAACGTCTTCGGCGGAGTCACGCCAGCGCTGAAGCTGATCGGCGAGTTGCTGCGTCGTCCAGTCTTTGCCTCGCTCGTCGAGCGCGACCAGCGACGTGTCACGGGGTAGCGCGGCGCGAATGCGAGCCGCCTCGGCGCTCAGCACGCGCGTGAGGGGAACATTGCCATGACGAGGCTCGGCCTTGATCAGCTTGCACTCCACTTTGAATTCGGCGGGAAGACGCGAGAGGTACTCGTTGACCGCTGCATCGGCCCACGGTGGCTGCCGCTGGCCGACCGCAACCACGGTGATTTTCATTGCAGCTACCTGGCAGATCCCGCTCTTTTCGCCTTGCCTGAGGACTTTTTCGTCGCTGCGTGGCCAGACTTGAGGTGAACCGGCTTACCACCCCATATTTCTTCCAGGTTGTAGTACGCGCGATAGGCCGGTTGCATGATGTGCACGATCACTTCGTTGCAGTCGACCAGCACCCATTCACCGGCGTCGGCGCCCTCGACACTAACGATATCGCCGCCGGCTTCCTTGACTTTCTCGACAACGGAGGATGCAAGTGCGCGGGTTTGGCGGTTCGAGGTGCCGCTGGCGATGACGACGCGCTCGAACATGTCCGATAACCCGGCGGTGTTGAAGACCGCGATGTTCTGCGCCTTGACGTCCTCGAGCGCATCGACGACCAGGCGCTGCAGCTTTCTGATATCCAAATTAATCCCGATACAGATGATGCGAATCAATATAGTCGAGCACAGCGGCAGGAACCATCGCCGACAGGCGCTGCGCCCGTTCGGTTGAGTCCGGCTCGCGAAGCAAACGACGAACCTCGGTGGCTGAAGCGTCAACCGGCGTCATTTTAAATTCGACTATGCCGCCGCCGGGTTCAATTGCGAGAGATGCAGCATCGCTTAGCTGCTTTCCGAGGATCATCGTCGCGCTTGATGGCGGCGGTGCGCCGGCGCGAGACGCAACGGCGATGTGCGCGAGCTCGATTACTTGTTGCCACTCGCGCCAGCTGTCCAGACGCGCGAACTGGTCCGAACCCATGATCAGCACGAGCGGGCGGCCCGGCAACTGTGAGCGCAGCGCCCGCAAAGTATCGATCGTGTAGGTCACGCCGCCACGCTCGATCTCGCGCATATCGAGCGTGAATCGCGGATCGCCGGCGATCGCCAGTTGAACCATTTGCGCGCGGTGTTCCGCTGCGGTGATCGGGCCTTTCTGCCATGGCTGCGCCGCGGGTAAGAAGCGCACCTCGGCCAGCGGCAAATGCTTCAGCGCGTCCCGCGCGAGCTGCAAATGGCCGTAATGAATCGGATCGAAGCTGCCTCCGAGCAGGCCGATCGGCGCCGCTGTGGCCTCCATGCACTATGCCCATTCCCGCGGACGCAGGAAGTCCGAATACAGCCTTGCTTCGGGCGTTCCAGGCTCCGGCTGCCAGTCATATTTCCAATGCACGACCGGAGGCAGCGACATCAGAATCGATTCGGTACGGCCTCCCGATTGCAGGCCGAACAGGGTGCCGCGGTCGAATACGAGGTTGAACTCGACATAGCGCCCACGCCGATACGCCTGGAAGTCGCGCTCGCGGTCGCCGTACGGCGTATCGCGTCGACGCTCGACGATCGGTAAGTACGCATCCAGAAACGCATCGCCGACGGCGCGCTGCATCGCGAAGCTCTGAGTAAACCCAGCCTCATGAAAGTCATCGAAGAACACGCCGCCGATGCCGCGCGGCTCGTCGCGATGCTTCAAGTAAAAATACTCGTCGCACCACTTCTTGAAACGCGGGTATTTATCGGCGCCGAAGGGTTCGAGCGCGCGCTTGCACGCCGCGTGAAAGTGATGCGCGTCCTCTTCGTACCCGTAATAGGGCGTCAGATCCATTCCGCCACCGAACCAGAAGATGTCCTGCTGATCCTTCGCCTTTGCGATGAAGAACCGAACGTTCATATGAACGGTTGGGACGTGCGGGTTACGCGGATGGAATACGAGCGAGACACCGAGCGCTTCGAAGCGTCGTCCCGCGAGCTCGGGCCGCTGCGCGCTCGCCGACGGAGGCAGCGACTTGCCGACAACGTGCGAGAAACCCACCCCTCCGCGCTCGAGCAGGTTGCCGTTTTCGATGATGCGCGTCAGTCCGCCGCCACCCAGCTGCGCATCTTCGGGCTTTTCCCATACGTCGTGGCCGAATCGCTTGCCGTCCAGCCGTTCGAACGCGTCGACGATGCGTTGTTGGAGGCCGAGCAGATACTCGCGAACGCTTTGACTGTCGATAAACTCTGCGGTCACGAAAGATGGCGCTTGATAAAGCCCAACACCGTGTCGTACCAAGCGACGATATTGCGCGGCTTCAAGATCCAGTGGTTCTCGTCGGGAAACACCAGCAATTCGGACGGCACGCCGTGGTACTGAAGTGCTTCGAACAGGTTCAGCCCTTCACCGATCGGGCAGCGGTAATCCTTCTCACCGTGAATGATCAGCGCAGGCGTTTTCCACTGCTTGATATGACGGATCGGCGCGTAACGATCGTACGCATCGGGGTCAGCGTACGGATCCTCGCCGCCCATTTCCAGGTACCACCAGGCAGGGTGGTCCGTGGTGCCAGTGAATTGCGCCATCGTCGTTACGCACGCGTGCGTGATCAAGCACTTGAAGCGTTGTGTCTGCGTGCCGATCCAGTTCGTCATGTAGCCACCGAAGCTGCCACCCATCGCCATCATCCGCTTTGGATCGACATCGGCGCGGGCTGCAACTGCATCGGCCACCGCCATTAAATCCTTGTAGCACTGGTCGCCCCACACGTTGCCCCAGATACCTTGTACGAACTGCTGGCCAAAGCCTGTCGAGCCGCGCGGATTCGGTTGCACTACCGCATAACCCTGCGCGACCGCAAGCAATGGATTCCAGCGCCAGTGCCACGCATCGGCCGTCATGCCGATCGGGCCACCGTGAATCCAGAGCAGCGTCGGACGCCTACCCTGCACGTTCTTCGGCTTCATAACGAAGTACTGCACATCGACGCCGTCGGTCGACTTCGCGGTCCGGTTTTCGACCTCCACCCAATCCGGATATTGAAAACCCGATAGGCGCGCCAGCGTCTGCGGCGGGGAGCTGACCGTCGGCGTGACGACGAATGCTTCGGGCGGCTCGAGAAATGTCGAGCGAATACCGGCGATGCGCCCATCCGGAAGAACATACAGATTACTGTGGGCGCCACCTTCACGCTCAGGAGTAATGCGCTCGGTCTTGCCGGTCGCAACTTCTATCGTGAAGATGGGCACATGCCCCGCGACGTCCGCGCCTACGATCAAACGCTTGCCATCGGCGGACCAATCGCCTAGCTCGGGCCACGCCTCGAAGTCTTTGGCAACTTCACGCAGCGAACCGCTCGCCACATCGATCAGCGTGACTGTTGGGCGGATCACAACGGTCGGTGAGCGCTTCATGCGAATTACCGCGACTGTCTTGCCGTCGGGTGCAAATCGCGGTGATTCAGTGTTGCTGTTGGTGGCTGCGCCGAGAATGCGCATGCTTTTGGACTCGACGTCGATCAGCGCGATCGCGGTATCGGTTTCGCGATCTTCGCCGGTGCTCTGCCATGTCACTGCAACCTGGCGCCCGTCGGGCGACAGATCGAATCCGGGCTCGACCGACATCTCGCGCCGCGCTTCAGGCGTCAGATCGGTCCGAGTCTTTCCATCCAACGAATACGAGATCACATGCGTATTCGCCATATTCTCGTTCTCGTGCAGCCAGTGATCCCAGTGCCGCACCGGCTGACTGCGAAAGTGCCGTGCGCTCGCTCCCTTTTTCTCGCGCTCTTTCGCGGTTTCTCGTTGCTTGTCGTGTTCGACGCCGGCGAGCACAGGCGCCAGCACAATCAAACGATCGGCCTTTTTGGCAAACTTGAAATCGTCGACGCCGAGTGGCTCATCGGTCAACTGCTGCGCTTCACCGCCCGCGGCAGGCAAAAGCCAGACTTGCATTCGCTTGTCCGCATCCTCGTCGGACTTGACTTCATTGGGCTGCCGGTTCGAAAGAAATGCCAGAGCACCGTCATGGCGAAAACAGAGCGCCGTGTCCTTGCTGTCGCCGCGGGTCAGCTGCGTTGCGTCGCTACCGTCGGTCGGCACCTTCCAGATGTCGGATACATACTTGACCCCTTCGCGATCGAGCCGCTGTACAGCCACGCCGAGCCAGGTGCCATCAGGTGATGCTGCAATCGTCGACACACGCTTCAGCGCGATGTGTTGTTCTACGGTGTAAGGCGTGTCAGCCATCAACGATCCTAACGTTTGTTCTTGGTGCGAGGGCACGATGTCCGATATCGCGGCGAAATTGCATCCCATCGAACTCAACTTCATCGACCGCGTCGTACGCGCGCTTCTGCGCGGCACGCACTGTTTCTCCCAACGCGGTTACGCACAGCACCCGCCCGCCACGCGTCACCAGTTGCTGTTCATCGAACGCCGTGCCTGCATGAAAAGTGATGCAGTCTTCATCGTCATTGGGTAAATGCGTGATCGCGTCGCCACTGCGTGGATTGTCAGGGTAGCCCGCGGCGGCAATAACGACGCCGAGTGCGGTGCGGCGATCCCATTCGGCCTCGACCTGATCGAGTCGGCCATCGATCGCTGCATCGATCAGGTGAGCGAGGCTCGACTTCAATCGCAGCATGATCGGTTGCGTTTCGGGGTCGCCGAGACGGCAATTGAATTCGAGCGTCTTGATGTTGCCATCAGGCTCGATCATCAACCCGGCGTACAAGAAACCTTGGTATGGAATTCCGTCGGCCGCCATGCCGCTGATCGTCGGCATGATGATTTCGCGCAGCACGCGTGCGTGGATCGTCGGCGTGATGACCGGCGCCGGCGAATATGCACCCATCCCTCCCGTGTTCGGCCCGCGGTCGGCATCGAGCAAACGCTTGTGGTCCTGACTGGTCGCAAGTGCGAGCACGTTCTTTCCGTCCGACATGACGATGAAGCTCGCTTCCTCGCCGGTTAGAAACTGCTCGATGACGACTCGGGCGCCGCTCGCGCCGACGCGGTTGTCGATCAGCATCGAATCGATCGCGGCGTTGGCTTCATCGAGCGTCATCGCGACGACGACGCCTTTACCTGCGGCCAGACCATCCGCCTTGATAACGATTGGCGCGCCACGCTCACTCACGTACGCGCGTGCCAATGCGGCATCGGTAAAAGTCTGGTGCTGCGCGGTCGGAATTCGATGGCGTTGCATGAACGCCTTCGCAAAATCTTTGGAACTTTCAAGCTGCGCCGCTGCCCGCGTAGGGCCGAAGATCCTTAGTCCGCGCGAACGAAAAACATCGACCACGCCGGAGGCAAGCGGAGCTTCGGGTCCTACAACCGTAAACGCAACACCTTCACGCTGCGCGAGGTCTGCGAGCGCCTCATTGCTCGCATACGGAACGTTCTGAAAGCGCTTGTCGCGCGCGGTACCGCCGTTACCCGGTGCGATAAAGATGCTCTGTACGCGCGCCGAGCGAGCAAGCCTCCACGCGAGCGCGTGCTCGCGACCGCCGCCGCCGATCACCAGCAGCTTCATCTAGGGCCTATTCACGCGATCGCGGCGGTGGTGTAAACCTGTTGAACGTCGTCGAGGTCTTCCAGGGTGTCGAGCAGTTTCTGCATCCTGTCGGCTTCGTCGCCGGTAAGTACCGTCTCCGCGAGCGGCTTCATCGTCACTTCGGCGAGTTCGGGTTTTAGCCCCGCATTGTCGAGCGCGATGCGGACCTTTTCGAATTCTGCAGGTGCCGAAATGACTTCGACCGTGCCGTCATCGTTGGCAATCACGTCTTCGGCGCCGGCTTCCAGCGCAACGTCGATCACTTTCTCTTCGGAGGTGCCGGGTGCGAACAGCAGCTGGCCGCAGTGCTTGAAGTTGAACGCAACCGAGCCGTCGGTACCGAGGTTGCCGCCATGCTTCGCTAAGGCATGCCGCACTTCGGCGACGGTACGAACCCGGTTGTCGGTTAGCGCATCGATCATCAATGCCGCGCCGCCGATGCCATACCCCTCGTATCGAATCTCTTCGTATGTCACACCCTCGAGCTTGCCGGCGCCACGCTGAATTGCGCCAGTCAGCTTGTCTTTGGGAACGTTGCCAAGCCGAGCCTTCTCGAGAGCAAGGCGCAGGCGCGGATTCATGCCAGGATCAGCGCCGCCGTCGCGTGCAGCCACCGTCACTTCACGAATGATTTTCGTCCACAGCGAACCTCGCTTTGCATCCTGGCGATTTTTGCGATGCTGAATGTTGGCCCACTTTGAATGGCCGGCCATGGAGATCTTGTGCGATTCGGAAAGGGGCGCGAGTGTAACAAGCAGCGCTGTATCGCATCTGCGCTGCGCAGCGCGGGTTCGGCTACGCTTTGCAAAAACACCGTAACGTAGAAGTTGAGGTACCCATGGCTGAACCGCTTGTGATTGCAATGTCGGGCAACAACGAACTCGCGCTGCTGCCTGCGATGTCGAATCGGCACGGCTGCATCACCGGCGCCACCGGTACCGGCAAAACGGTGACGATGCAGAAGATGGCCGAGAGTTTTTCAAATATCGGCGTGCCGGTGTTCATGGCCGATATCAAGGGCGATTTCTCGGGCATTGCGGCACCAGGCAAGCCGGACGACAAGATGAAAGCGCGGCTTGCCGAGCGCGGACTGCCTGAACCAAAGTGGCAAGCGTGTCCGGTCACGTTCTGGGACATCTGGGGTGAGCAGGGTCACCCGGTTCGCGCCACCGTGTCGGACATGGGACCGCTGTTATTCGCACGCTTGCTGGCACTGAATGAAACGCAGGAAGGCGTGCTGTCGTTGGTGTTCAAGGTGGCCGACGACAACGGACTGCTGCTGCTCGATCTGAAAGACCTGCGCTCAATCCTGCAGTACGTCGGCGACAACGCCGCGAAATTCAAGACGCAATATGGCAACGTCTCGTCCGCTTCGATCGGTGCGATTCAGCGCGGTCTGTTGCAGCTGGAAGAGCAGGGCGGTGAACGCTTCTTCGGCGAGCCAATGCTCGACATTGCCGATTTGATGCAGACGACCGACGGCAAAGGTATCGTCAACGTCCTCGCCGCGGACAGGATGATGAACAATCCGCGACTGTATGCGAGCTTTTTGCTGTGGTTGCTGTCGGAGCTGTTTGAAAATCTGCCCGAGGTGGGCGATCGTGACAAACCAAAGCTGGTGTTCTTCTTCGACGAGGCGCATTTGCTGTTCAACGATGCGCCATCTGCGCTGTTGGAGAAGGTAGAACAGGTTGTGCGATTGATCCGCTCGAAGGGCGTCGGCGTGTTCTTTGTCACGCAAAATCCACTCGACATCCCAGACAGGGTCCTGGGCCAGCTCGGCAACCGCGTACAGCACGCGCTACGCGCGTTCACGCCGAGAGACCAGAAGGCGGTGAAGTCGGTGGCCGAGACAATGCGCGCCAATCCGAAGATCGATGCAACGCAGGCGATCCTCGAGCTTGCGGTTGGCGAGGCACTGGTCAGCTTCCTTGATGGGAAAGGTACGCCGGGCATCACGGAGCGCGCCTGGGTGCTGCCGCCGGGCTCTCAGCTTGGCCCGATCTCGCCGGACCAGCGTACGCAGTTGCAAAAAAATTCGATCGTTGCCGGGACATACGAGAAGACGATCGATCGTGAGTCCGCGCACGAGATGCTGAAGGCGCGCGCCGAAAGTGCACTGCCCCCGACGGATCATCCTCGCGACAAACCCGGTGCTGCTTCACCCGCGCCGACGTCCGGCAATGGCGGCATCATGGGCGGTCTGGGCGATATCCTGTTCGGATCGACAGGTCCGCGCGGCGGCCGACGCGAGGGAATGGTCGAAGCCATGGGCAAAAGCGCCGCTCGCTCGATGGGTTCGTCGATAGCGCGGGAAATTACGCGTGGGGTTCTTGGTTCGATACTGGGCGGGAAGCGACGCCGTTGATCTAAGCGGCTGGTCTCGTGTCTGCAATCAGCACTATTCTTTCCACGATCGAAACGTGGCCGCTGTCCGAAGCGATACGCCGCTCAATCTGGGCGTATCCGGCTCTCGAGACCATTCACATCGCATCATTCGCCGCGGTGTTCGGATCGCTAATGGTGCTCGAGTTGCGCGTCTTTGGTGCGGTTCCGGCGGTTCCGCTTTCACCATTGGCACGTCTTTCGATACCGATCGCATTGACGTCGTTTGCGGTTGCGGCCGCAGCCGGCTTGCTGATGCTCATTTCCAGCGCAACGGAGATCGTCACGAATCAGGCGTTTCAGATAAAGGTCGCATTGATCCTGACGGCGGGCGGCAATGCTTGGTGGTTTCACCGACGCGGAAGCTTGGTCCTCCATGATTGTGTTGCAAAGGCCCAGTCCTTGCTCTCGATCGTGCTTTGGGTCGGTGTCATCGCGTGCGGCCGCTTGATCGCCTACGTTTAGTTATCCATTTTTGAGGAGATCCGAATGAATCGTCGCTACTTTGTTCAACTGACGATCGGCGCGCTGTTCGCCGCGCCGGTTCTCGCCCACCATGGGTGGTCGAGCTTCGATCAGGACAAGCCGCTGTATCTGAGCGGCACGCTGACGCAGGTGCGTTGGCAAAACCCCCATGCCGAAGTCATGTTGCGCGTGGACGCAACCAAGCTGCCGGACGGCATCGCCTCGCGCACCGTTCCGGCGCAGCAGCAGTCCGTCGACGGCGCAGGCATCCTCAAGAAGGTCCAAGTCCCTGCGAATGCCGCTGGCACCTGGGAAGTCGAATTCGCACCGCTATCGCGGATGCAGGCGTGGGGTTTATCTCAGCCACCGAAGGTTGGCGACCGTATCGAGGTGATCGGGTACGGGTTGGCCGACGAGAACAAGCGGTTGTTACGCGCCGAGTACTTGTTCGTTAACGGTAAGGCGTATGCCTTTCGATCGTCGCCGGTGAATTAGCAGCCTTTTGCAAGCTGATTTAGCACTCGCCGAGCGCGAGTGCTTCGTGCATTCTTGCTTTAGTAGTCTTTTTGGCTTCTACCAGTGGGGGTTTTACATGTATACCGTTTACGTACTTCCGCGTTGATTCGAATGCAGCGTTAACGGAGGTCTTGATGAGCGTACCTGCAGTCATACCGTCGCCAATCGCGATCGCAGGGTTCAAGGACGTCTACCAGGTGTTGCGCGTTGAGGACGCGCTCACCGGTCTGCAGGAGCTTGGCGCCAGCGCCAGCGAGGCGTTGCGAGCAACCTACGTCAAGATGATTCGCAGCGGTGGGCAGCGCTTCGTGACCAAGCCGGCCGCACTGCCCGACATCGATGCGCTGATCAACGAGCTGCCCAACTTTGAAGCGCCGCTGCAAGATATTCGCAAGCAGCTTGCGCTGTGTTTGTCGTCGGACGATCCGCTCGAGCTCGAGCCCATCTTGCTGCTGGGCGAACCGGGCATCGGCAAGACGCACTTCGCACGCCGGCTCGCAAAATTGCTGGGTACCGGCTACAACTTTATCGGCATGAGCTCGTTGACCGCTGGCTGGATTCTGTCGGGCGCGTCCGCGCAATGGAAAAATGCCAAGCCGGGAAAGGTGTTCGACGCACTGGTCAACGGCGACTACGCCAACCCCGTGATCGTCGTCGATGAAATCGACAAGGCCGGCAGTGACACGCAATATGACCCGCTGGGCAGCTTGTACACGTTGCTCGAGCACGACACAGCAACCGAATTCGTCGACGAATTTGTCGAAGTGCCGATTGATGCGTCCGACGTTGTCTGGATCGCTACAGCGAATGATGCGCACTCGATTCCGTCACCGATCTTGAACCGGATGAATGTGTATGCAATCGATCCGCCGGACCACGAAGGTTCGCGCCGCATCGCTCGCTGCATCTACGACGAGCTGCGCGGTGAGCATGCCTGGGGTCAGGCTTTTCCTCCTGAGCTTTCCGACGAAGGCCTCGACCGGCTCGCTCGCCTGAAGCCGCGCGAGATGCGGCGTGTGTTGCTTGCTGCTTTCGGGACGGCGAAGCTGGCGGGGCGCAATGAGGTCAGGCCGGATGACATCACCGAAGAGCGCGCCGCTAAAAAGTCCCGTATAGGGTTCTAACAGCCGCTCCTCGTGTACGCGACCGCTACGCGGTCGCACGTGCACTCGTCGCGATTAGCTTGATGCGCGCCCTCCGGGCGACGAGTGACATGCCGGGGGCATGTCGCCGGACATCGTCGGCGAAGCTGACGGTGGTCCCGCCGGCTTCAGGCGGGATTTGCGGTTCGCGCCAGACGAACCGCAAACAACGCGCGTACGCGCGCAGTACAACGGCAAGGGAGTTAGAACTTCGCTCGCCGTCTCATCACGATTACGTCTTCTTCGCGGCCTTAGCCTGCTCGGCTGCGACTCGGGTGTAGACCGGGCCCCACAGTGGATGGCCGACTTCGGCGTCGGTTAGCTTGAAGTCTGGATCGGCGCTGAATGCGGCGCGAAACGCCGACTCGCACTCCTGCGGACGGCTGTAGGCGCACGCGATAAACGCGAGATGCTTGTTGGCGGCTGCCATGTCGCTGCGGTCGTGTAAGCCTTCGGCGAGTGCGCGCTTGAACATCACCTCGGCACGCTCGTACTGGCCGTCTTCGTAAAAGCGCATGCCGTTGATAAACGCGCGCTCGGCGGGCTGCTCGTACAGGCGGGCGATACTGATCGACGGCGGCGGTGGCGGCGGCGGCGCAGGCGGCGGCTGGAGCAACGCACAGCCGCCAGCGACGACACCAAATAAGCTAGCAACGGACAGTCGGCGAAGCGTGCGCAATTTCGGGCTCATAAGGGTCGCTCACCGAAACAGATGGCTGATTCGCAGCGGGCGGCCTGGTTCAACATCAACTTCGGTCACGAACGGCTGTCGCTGACCATTTCGTAATTCAATCGTATGACGCCCGGTGGGCAGATGCAGCTGCGCCAGCGGAGGCGTTGTGCCGGTTCTCGCGCCGTTGACGAACACCTCGGCCCAGGGCGCCACTGCGAAAACCACGACGCCCTTGCCGCTGTCGGGAACCGTCGACTTCGCAGGACGCAGCATGTTTCCGCGCGGACTCGCCGATTGAGGCACGGGCTCGGTTCGCACGGCCGGTGTCGGCGATGGGCTCTCGCTTTCGACGGGTGCCTCGTTCGAATTCACGATGGGAGGCGACGCCTCGGCTACCGGCCGAATCGGCTGGCGCCCCGCGTCACGCCATACGGCACCGAGGACGGCGATCAACGCGATCGCGCACGCCGCTGCGAGCGCTACGTGGTTACTCGGGCGCGCTGGCGTCCGGTTGACTCGCATTGTCGATTGCAAGCCAACAGTGGGGACACGGCGCTGCGCAGTCGGCACGATCTCGACGCGCGCCGGCATGCCGGTGATTGTCAAAGCGCTCGGCGATTGGTTACCGCGGTTGCCCCATAGGAATGTTGTTAGCGCATTGCGCAATTGCGCGGCCGTCCCGAAGGCGCGCGCGCCATGCAATTCAAGCGCGTTCTCGGCAATTTCCGCCAGCGCCAACGGCGCCGCTGGCCTGATCTCTATGATCGGGCTCTCACTGCCCTTGCGCGCTCGCAAGGCATTCAGATCGGGCCGCGTCCCCGTCAGCAGCAGAAACAACAGTGCGCCGAGCGCGCGAATATCCTTGCGACGCGCTTCGGCTCCTAACTCGTTCTGAAAGTACGGCAGCATCGCCTGGGTTCCGGCGAGCTCGAAATCGCCGGTCGCGCCGCTATCGATCCATCCGCCGAAGCCCATCACCTTCGGTACCTTGTCGGGCTCCTGCAAATAAATTCGCGACGGTGCCAGGTGCCCGTGCGGTACGCCGCGTGAGTGTGCGTGCTCAACCGCGTCGGCAACCCGCGCGGCGATATCGGCGGCCTGCAACATGCCCGGACGAAATCCGTCCTGCATCGCCTCGTCCAGCAGCTTGCCGTCGACGCGTTCAAGTGCGAGATAGCCGATGTTGTGCACGCGGCCAGCGTCGAACACCGTCACGATATTCGGATGATGCAATCGCCCAGCGGCCTGCGCCTGGCGCATGAACGCCTGTTCGATGCGCTCGTGACCCGCCGACTCTTCACCGCGACGCGGCTGCAGTTGCACCGCCTTTAGAACTAGCTCACGGTTGAGCACCGGATCCATTGCCAGATATGCGACCGTATGCCGATCTCGCCGCAACTCCCGCAAGATCGAATAGCGGCCGATCAGCTTGAGATTCTGGGTGAGCGCTTCAGGCATAGGATGGGCGAGGCGTTGCCTCAGGCTAACAGCATACGCACGCACAACCAATCGGCGCTAACAGGCAAAAAGGGCGCCGAAAGGGGCGCTTAGAAGCGATGCCGCAGGCCGAGCGTCTCGCCCGATTTGATCTCGACGCGCGCGATGAACGGCGCGGCCGTGCCATTGCGAATCTCGATGGTATGCAATCCGGGGGGCAGCGTCAGTTGTGTCAGTGGCGGTGATACGCCACGTGCGCTGCCATTGACGCTGATCTCGCCCCATGGTGTGACAGCGAGCGTCACCGTCCCGTCGCGCGGAGGCGCAACCGGTGCCGGCGGAGGCTCCACCTTACGACGACTTGCGGCTTTCGCTTCGGCTGCCTGCGCTTCCAACAGTGCCGCAGCAGCAAGGGCTTCGGGCGACGGCGTCGACTGCGCCTCGACCGGCGGTGCAGGAGTGACCGGTTGTACCGCGGTCACCGGGGCGGAAGCTTCTACTGGCGGTGCGGGCACCGGTCGGTCCCGGCGAAGTGCTGCAGCCAACACAATGATTGCTATTCCTGTCGTCAGGATCGCAACCATCGCGCGTCCGCTCAGTCCACGCTTACGTGGCAGTACGCCGACAGGACGGGCTTCGCTTCCACGCGTTCCATTCGCGGCGTCCGCCGCGGGTGCGCGCGACCCATCGACGAAGTCAGCGAGCGCGTTGCGCAATTCGGCAGCCTTTTGATAACGCGCCGACGGCTCTTTGGCCATTGCCTTGCGCACGATTTCGACCAGCACCGGTGGCGTTTCAGAACGAATGCGATCGACGGGCTTGGGATTTGCGGCGAGCACCTGGTCGAGCGTTTCATCGACGGTTCGACCGTCGAATGCGCGGCGACCGCACAACAGCTCATACAAGATGGTGCCGAGCGAAAAAATGTCGCTGCGCGCATCGAGCGTTGCGCCATCGGCCTGCTCTGGGGACATGTAGTTCGGCGTGCCGACGAGCTGGCGGGTGCCGCGAAGCTTTGTCTCAGGTACCGGCGCCAGCGCGGTGCCGAAGTCAAGCAGCTTCGGCTTCAGATCGCGCGACAGAAAGATATTGCTGGGCTTGATGTCCCGATGAACCAGGCCCCGTTTGTTTGCGTAGTGGATCGCATCAGCGACTCGCATCATCATCGCTGCCGACTGCCTCGGGCTCATGCGGTTGCCGCTGGCCAGATACTCGTGCAAATCCTGTCCGTGCAGCCTCTCCATTGCGATGTATGCAAACGAGTCGGTCTTGCCGGCGTCGTAAATCGTCACGATGCTCGGGTGGCTCATGCCGCCCGCCGATTTGGCCTCGTGCAGAAAGCTCGCTTCGATCTGCGTGCGGAACTGATCTTCGCGCGCGAGCGGAATAATCTTGATCGCAACCTCACGCGCCAGAACAGGATCGTGCGCTGCGTACACCACACCATACGAGCCGCGACCGATCTCGTTCAAGATCGTGAAGCGCCCGATCGTCTTTGGAGGCGCAGAAACCGGTGCGTCGAGCGGGTCGAGCGGAACGGTGGCTGTGTAAGGGTCAGACATCGGCGGGCGGATTATCGCACTGCATGAAAGGGTGTGATGCGGCGAATAAATCGGTGATCAAGTGGTGATGGTCATGGAGCGCAAGCGTTTGGCGTCGCTGCGCTGCCTGAGTCGTCGGGGTCTTCGACCCTGCTCTGCGGTACTCGCCAACGCCGGCGCGAAAAAGGGCTAAAGCGCTTTTTCGCTTAACAGCCCCGGCGCTGGCTCCGCTCCTCGACGACGCCCAAGGCAGCGCCGCGCCGCCAAACGCTTGCGCCGGCACCGTTCTCTTTGGGTTGGGTAAAGAGACAAAAACATCTCAGATCGGTGCAACGTCGCGGCAGCAATGCACGGGCACTCGGCGCGTCAGCGCGAAAAAATGATGCGCTCGTTACGCAACAGCCGCGCCTGTGCTGCCAGGGCCAATGCGGTTATTGCGATTGCCATTCCTCCAGGCAACAGAATGTCGATCGCACTGATGGTTTCACCCCGTAGTGCCCGCATCATGACGGCCTGTTGCGCCATCGCGGGCACGAACAGCTGCCAGCTGGCGTCGCGAATCGATATGAACAGCGGCACGATGGGTGTGAAGTTCACCAGCATCGCGAGGTAGGTCGCGTATGTCTGCGCCTCCTTATGGCTGCGGCCGTACGTTGCGGCGAGCATGTTCAGCGACGCGATCATTGCCGAAAACGGCAGCAGCATCACGATGAACAACGCAAACTCGCTCAAGCCGAACTGCATAAGCGCTGATAGGTTCTCGCTGCGAACAAATTGCATCGCCGTCTTGAACCCAATCAGCGTCAGCAGGACCACCGCGCCCGAGCACAGCGCAACGACTGCCCATTTTCCGAATACGACAGCGCCTGTTCCAACTGGATTCATCAGCAGCGGCTCAAGCGAGCCGCGCTCGCGCTCGCCGGCGGTGACGTCGATCGCTACGCTGATCGCCCCCGCGACTGAGCCCAGCAGCGCGAGCCACGGGATCAGAAACAACAACTGCGCGCCGCGCGACTGACTGCTGGCGACGTTGATTTCCTCGATCTCGACAGCCGCCATTACCTGCGGACTGACGCCGCGTGCCAGCAGCCTCTGAACACCGAGCTCGCGCGCAAAACCGCGCACGGCATTGAGCGTTATCCGTGTTGCCGGCTGCGACCGGGTGGCCGTTTCATCAAAGGTGACCGGCAGCCGGACCGTCTCGCCGGCCGCAAGACGCTGTTCGAACTGATCGGGCACCACGATCACGGCGTTCTGCAATCGTCCCGACTTTATTTGCGCTGCGTAGTCGTCCGGTGCGTCTCTGACGGTCGCGCCGGCGCGCTGCAGAAAATTGATCAGCGTCGGCGCCGCTGCTGCGTTGGCAACGTAGATCTCGCGCTTTGCGGCGCCTTCTTCGACGCTTGCGATAAAGATGGATAGCAGAAACAGTGTCAGCGGGCCCGCGAAGATCGATGTCACCAGCACGATCAGCCAGGTGCGGCGGTCGCGCAACGCATCCTTGAGCTCCTTGCGAAGGACCGTCAACGCCGTATTCATGGGTGCACCCTTGGCGCTGCGCGCCGTCCCGCCAAGCGGGAGCGAGCCTCCTTCGGGCGGCCGAGCGGAGGGCTCATTGCACGGGCTCGGATTCGTACGCGAGCTTTACAAAAGCGTCTTCGAGCGATTCGGTGCCCGCCTCGGCGCGGATTTGCTGAGCGCTCCCGTGCGAGACAGTGCGGCCGCGCGCAACGATCACGATTTCGTCGGCGAGCTGCTCAACTTCCTGCATGATGTGTGACGAGATGACAATGCACTTGCCGCTATCGCGCAGATGCAACAGCAGTCTGACGCAATGCACGGGTGGAGACAACGTCGAGTCCATTCGTCGGCTCGTCCAAAACCAAATGATGCGGGTCATGGATCAGCGCTCGTGCGAGTGCAACTTTCAGCCGCTCGCCGGTTGAGAAACCTTCGATCCGACGTTCCAGCAGCGAGCCCATGTCGAGCAGCTCGGCCATTTTTGTGAGCCGCTCATTGCCGATCCGTGGGGGTACGTTGCGCAACTGAGCGTAGTACTCGACGTTTTCCCGGGCAGTCAGACGCGTGTACAACCCGCGCGCGTCGGACAACACGCCAAGATGCGCGCGGACCGCGCGTGTATCGGCCTGTACGTCAATTCCTCCGACCCGCGCCTGACCGCGATCCGCCTTTACCAGCGTACCAATGATTCGCAGCGTGGTCGTCTTACCGGCGCCGTTCGGCCCGAGCATCGCCGTGATGCGGCCGTCGGCGGCGACGAACGACACGTCGTCAACGGCCACCACGCGCGCCCGCTTCCCGTCCACCTTCGCGTCGAAAGCCTTCGCGAGCTGATGGACTTCAATCATCGTTTCGTCTTCGGCGCGGCGGCCGGGTCGATTGCGACAAAGAAACCCGGCGCCGGGATACGTACCAGGCAGTCACCGTCGACGCGATCGAACGTTGCATCGCGGACGAAGCGCGAGACGAGCATCGGCGCGCAGCCTTGGGCGCTCACGCCATGGCCGAGGTTCGGCGCGATGATGTGCTTGGCGTTGCCGAGCCGCTGCGCAACTGAATCGCCGTGGCGAGGCGGCGTCGCGGGGTCCAGCCCACCCGAGAAAATCAACACCGGAACCTTCGATGCGGGCACCGAATAAAAGTCGGGCGGCACCGGGCGAGACGGCACCAGACGGCACGCCTGCCGGTACAACTCTACAAAGGCGACGCCAAAGCGTCCTCCAGTAAGTTGCGCTGTTGTACCCGAATCGATGCGTGGCACATCTTCAGCGCAGATCACCGCGAAATGCATGCCGACGGCAAAATTTTCGCTGACGCCTCCGCTGATCGCAGCACTCAACGCGACGAGCGCCGTGAAATCTCCACGGCCGGCTTCGGCAAGCGCGTACGGCAGCACTGAGGACAGCTGCGGCAGATATAACGGCGCCCGCAGCAGCGATGCCAGCATTTTGCGGTCCAGACGAAACGATTCGATATCTCCGGTAAGCGGATGAGCAACGCGAATGTCGATGCCGCTTTCGGCGCGCTTGAGCAACGCCGATATCGTCTGATCAAAGTCGGGATAACGCGTGCGGCACCGTTCATCGCGCGCGCAACTGGCAGCAAGTGACTTCAACGCCGCCTCTGCATCGAGCGCGAATGACACAGGCAGTGACATATCGGGTGGAGCGACCCCATCGAGCACCGCCGTTCGAACTCGCTCGGGATACTGCCGCATGTATTCGAGCGCGACGCGCGTTCCATACGACGCGCCCCACAGATTCACCTTCTCCGCCCCCAACTGGGCGCGTATCGCTTCGAAGTCACGCACTGCGATCCATGTCGCGTACTGACGCAAGTCGGCGGGAAGCGCCTTCAGGCATGGACCCAGGCGCGACAGCTGTTGCTCGGGCTCGAGCGCCGATAACACTGAGCCTTCATCGACTTCGCACTCGAGAGCGTTGGACCGGCCGGTACCGCGCTGATCGATGAACACCAGATCGCGACGTGCATTCAGTTCCGCAAGCACCGGCATCGCCTGCCGCGCGACCTTGGTCGCTGCTTGTCCCGGGCCGCCGGCGAAGACGAACACCGGATCGGGTTGCTTGTTGCGCGCAACGGCAGGCACCACGGCGAAGCGCACTTCGATCGTCCGGCTGCTCGGAGAATCCGGATCTTCCGGCATGCGCACGACACCGCATTTCACCTCGCGGTCGACGCCGGGTATGCGGCACGCGTCGAGCGCAGCGTCGCCCGAAGTCGACGTCCGACACGAGGCGAGCGTGAGCGTGGCAATGAACAAGCAGGCTGTCGGTGTAATCGTCTTCAATTCGGGTCTGCTCGTTTCGATGCTGTTTGACTTCGCCGCCTGATCAGCGAGCGCGGCGAAGAATAACAATCGGCTCCGTCACAATGTCGGGCTACGACGCAAGCCATCGGTTTCTGATCGGGTTGCAGCCGAAACGTAGAATCGTTGCGTGCAATCCGACGTGCAGTCAGCTCAACGAACAGCGTTTGCGGCCGGCCTGGCGCTGGCCATTGGCGGCAGCATTCTGTTCTCTGCCAAAGCGGTTGTTATCAAGCTTGCGTACCGCCACGGCGTCGATGCGACCACATTGATCGCGTTGCGGATGGTCTTTTCACTGCCGTTTTTTGTTGCTGCGCTGATTTGGTCGTCTCGCGGTGCGCCGCCTTTGTCGCGCGCGGACCATATCCGCTTGGTGCTGATTGGCCTTCTCGGTTACTACGCGGCCAGCTATCTCGATTTTCTTGGCTTGAAGTACGTTACCGCTGCGCTCGAGCGTCTGATCCTGTATTTGAGCCCGACTTTGGTCGTCGTGCTGTCAGCACTGTTCTTGCGCAAGCATTTCGGCCGTTACGAGTGGGGCGCGCTCGCGCTTTGTTACGGCGGCATCTTGCTGGTCTTCTGGCACGACGTCAGCCTGGAAGGCGGACAAGTGCTGTTGGGTTCGGCACTCGTGTTTGGCGCTGCGGTTTGCTACGCGGTTTATCTGATCATCTCGGGTGAACTGGTACGGCGGCTCGGAGCAATACGTCTGACCGCGTACGCGATGTGCGTATCCAGCGTTGCAGTGTTCGCGCAGTTCGCCGTGCTGAATCCAATGTCGGCGCTTCGTCAGCCGTACGAGGTCTACTGGCTCTCGCTGCTGAATGCCGTGCTGTGCACCGTGCTGCCGGTGTTTGCGACGATGCTCGCGGTCGAACGCATTGGCGCAAGCCGTGCGTCGATGGCTTCGATGATCGGGCCCGTGTCGACCATCGCACTGGCGTATCTTTTCCTCGATGAGCGCATATCGATCTGGCAATTGGCTGGAACGGGGCTCGTATTGATTGGCATCTACGTCTTGACGCGTGCCGGTACAGTCCCGGCATCAAAGGAGGAAGTCACATGAAGTCAAAGTCGATCCTAATTCGCTCACACGGCGGGCCAGAAGTGATCGAGATGGTCGAAGTAGACGTGCCCGACCCGGGACCGGGCGAGGTACGGGTCCGGCAGCATGCGATCGGACTTAACTTTATCGACATCTACTACCGAACCGGCCTGTACGCGAACACGCTGCCGCATGGTCTGGGATTCGAAGGCGCCGGAGTGATCGACGCAGTCGGCGCGAACGTGTCGGGTTTGAAGGAAGGTGATCGCGTCGCGTATCCGCAGGGCCCGATCGGCGCGTATGCCGAGCTGCGCACAATGCCCGCCGCCACCGTCGTCAAGCTTCCGAAGGCGATCACCTTCGAGCAAGCCGCAGCGGTGATGCTCAAGGGATTGACGGTTCAGTATCTATTCCGGCAGACGTATCGGTTGCAGGGCAACGAGACCATCCTTTTCCATGCGGCCGCCGGCGGTGTGGGGTTGATTGCATGCCAGTGGGCGCGCGCTCTTGGCGTGCGACTCATTGGCACCGTCAGCTCATCTGAAAAAGCTGCGCTCGCAAAAAAACATGGCGCCTGGCAGACGATCGATTACTCGAAGGAAAACTTTGCCGAGCGCGTAGTGGCGCTAACAAACGGTGCCAAGGTGCCGGTCGTCTACGACGGCGTCGGTAAAACAACATGGGAAGGTTCGCTTGATTCTCTGCAACCGCGTGGATTGATGGTCAGCTTCGGCAACGCATCGGGCGCGGTGACCGGCGTCAGCCTCGGCATCCTCGCCGCCAAGGGTTCACTGTTCGTCACCCGGCCAACGCTCGCGACCCACATCGTGCCGCGTGCGCGGCTGGAGGAGTCGGCGGCCGAGCTGTTCGATTTAATGCAGAGCGGCAAGATCAAGGTCGATATCGAGCAGCGCTACCCGCTGGCAGACGCGGCGCGCGCGCATGAAGATCTTGCGTCGCGCAAGACGGTCGGATCTACGGTGCTGCTGCCCAACTAATGCTTCGATGACTCGAACTTCAGCCTTGATGCCTTGATGTCGATCAGAGGCCCGAGCTCATAGATATTGCGATAGCCGTAGGTGTAGAGCGCGACGTAGGTCGAAAGATTCAATGACGCCGGGGGCAGCTTGGTCGGAAATGGTCCAAGGGCCCCGGAGAAGTTGTTGTTGCAATAGATCAGGATGCGAGTGGACTTGTCCGGGATCGCCGCTTTAAGGCTGTCAACGGCGATGTCGGGGAAGCTGAGATTGATCGCTCCCTTGATGTGCAGCTCGTCGAACCGCTCGCGGCTGCGTGCGTCCAGGATGATCGTATTCGGCTCTCGGCTCATGCGGATGAAGTCCGCTTCGGACACTCTCCGGCTCTCGCGGGCGGCCGCGGCCTCGAGAGAGACGCGCAAGAACCCCGGCATGTCGATCGCTGGATTCTCGGCGATCGACGCCGTCTGTGCATTGGCGATGACGCATCCGAACGAGGCTGCGACAACGATGACTCGCATCAGCAGTTTCATGATTGCTCCGCACAGCAGGGTGCTGAAAGTTGTCCAACGCGATCGAGCGAGTGTTGTTGACCAACCTTCGAACGGATCTGTAGCTAATCGTTACCGTGCGGGCGAAAGCCTCGCAATGATGAAAATGTCGCGCGCGAAGCGCGATTTCAACTGATTCGGTGATAGTCGGTCACGCGCTCAACCTCGCTTTTCGAGCCAAGAAATACGGCGACACGCTGGTGAAGCTTTTGAGGTTCGATGTCGAGGATGCGCTGTTGACCGTTGGTCGCCGCGCCCCCGGCTTGCTCGATCAAGAAGGCCATCGGATTGCCTTCGTACATCAGGCGCAATCGACCCGATTCGTAGCCCGGGCGCGCATCGCGCGGATACATAAAGACTCCGCCGCGCGACATGATCCGGTGCACGTCCGCGACCATCGAAGCGACCCATCGCATGTTGTAGTCGGTGCCGCGCGGGCCGGTCTTGCCGGCGAGTAATTCCTCGACGTAGCGTTTGACCGGCGCGTCCCAATGCCGCACGTTCGACATGTTGATCGCGAATTCGCGCGTCTCGAGTGGAACCTGCAAGTTCGCTTGCGTCAGCAAAAATGAGCCCGTATCGCGATCGAGCGTGAACACCTGCACGCCATACCCCACGGTGAGCACCAGCAGCGTCTGCGGACCGTAGACTGTGTAACCGGCACACACTTGCCGCGTGCCCGGCTGCAGAAAGGCGCCTTCACCGGCATCGCCATTGTCCACAGGGCTGGGCAGCACCGAAAAGATCGTTCCGATCGACACGTTGACGTCGATATTGCTGGAGCCATCAAGCGGGTCGAACAGCAGTAAATACTTGCCGCGCGGATACGCAAGAGGAATTCCGATCGGCGCTTCCATCTCTTCGGACGCCATTCCGGCCAGATGTCCGCCCCAGCAGCTGGCCTCGAACAGAATCTCGTTCGACAAAACGTCGAGCCTCTTTTGCGCTTCGCCCTGGACATTGATGGCGTTCGCGTCGCCGAGCACGTTACCCAATGCGCCTTTGCCTACGGCGTGGCTGATCGTCTTGCACGCACGCGCGACGGTTTCGAGCAGCAGCCGCAGATCCGAATCGATGCCGTGCTCGCGCTCGCAGCGAATCAAATAGTGCGTAAGCGATAGCTTCACTAGTTTGCGAGCGACTTGTTGACGATTTCGCAGACGTCGCGCGAAAGGCTACGCTGCGCGGCGATCTGTTCCAGCCCCGCTCGCATCGCGGCCTGTCGATCGAGAGTGAACTTGCGCCAGCGATCGAGCGCACGCGCGATGCGCGCGGCAATGGTCGGGTTGATCTTGTCAAGCGCCAGGACCTGATCGACCCAAAACGCGTAGCCGCTCGCATCGCGACGGTGGAACTCGGCCTCATTGAGCATGCAGAACGATCGAATGAGAGCGTTGACGTTGTTTGGGTTGGAAAGAGAGAAACTTGGATGACGCATCAGGAGTCGCACGCGATTGACGACCGGCGGCTCGCCGGGATGCGCCATTGCAGTTGCTTGCAGTTGGAACCACTTGTTCATCAGCAATGGCTGATCACTCCATATGCGCGCCAGCTGGATCAGCGCTTCCGCTTTCAGCGGCGAGGCGCTATTGACGATGACCGCCAGTGCGCCTTGCGCGTCCGTCATGTTGGTCGATGCGACTAGCTGCTCGCGCGCGAGTTCGAGCGCGCTCTCTGCATCGCCTTCGGCGAGGTACGCAAGCGAAAGGTTGCGCAGCGCGCGCCGTCCGACGGATTCGACATCTGGCGAATAGTCGGCGCTCGATTGCAGCAAACCCTGAAGCGACGAATAGGTCGTCTGCCATTCGCCTGCAAGCCGCTGTCCCAGCTCGCGCATCGCATAGCGCCTCGCCTCGCGTATCGCTTCCGGATCGACGACGCTGCGTTGCTCGCCGATAAAGCTTTCCGCCGGCAGCATCAGCGCCTGCGCTTTGAATGAGGGCGAAAGCGTCGGATCCAGCAATGTCGCGCGCAGCATCCCCACAACCGAGTCGTTGACAATCAACGGCCGGCCGCCCTCTACCGCATCGGTCAGAGACATCAGCATTGCAATGGCCAAGCGCTGCCCGGCTTCCCAGCGATTGAATGCGTCCGAATCGTGGGCCGACAAAAACACGAGTTCGGCGTCGCTGTACTGATGCTCGACAATGACCGGCGCCGAAAAATTGCGTAGCAACGACGGCACTGGGCGCTCGCCGACATTGATGAATCGAAACGTCTGCTTCGGCTGCGTCAGATCCAGCACCTTTGTGCTGGGCGCATCGCCGCCGATGCTGCTGCTTGCCTCACCTTCGAGTTGCAGCGGCATGTCGCGACCGTCCCCGGCGATCAAGCCAACCGCGAACGGAACATGAAACGGCTGCTTTGCGGATTGTCCTGGCGTCGCAGGAGTCGACTGCGAAAGTGTCAGTTCAAAAGCGTACGCATGGGGGTCGTAGCGCGTCTCGACCCGTACATGGGGTGTACCGGCTTGCGAGTACCAGCGTTTGAACTGCGCCAGGTCCCGGCCGTTGGCATCGGCAATGGCGGCCACGAAGTCGTCGCAGGTCACCGCCTGACCATCGTGCCGCTTGATGTACAGATCCATGCCGCGCCGAAAGCCATCGACGCCGACCAGCGTTTGCAGCATGCGGACGACCTCGGCGCCCTTTTCGTAGACGGTCGCCGTATAAAAGTTGCTGATTTCCTGATAGCTGTCGGGGCGGACCGGGTGCGCCATCGGCCCACCGTCTTCCGGAAACTGCGACGCGCGCAGAGTGCGCACGTCCTCAATGCGTTTGACCGCGCGGCTGGTCGCGTCTCCCAACATGTCTGCGGAAAACTCTTGATCGCGAAAGACGGTCAGTCCTTCCTTCAGGCTCAATTGAAACCAGTCGCGGCACGTTACGCGATTACCGGTCCAGTTATGGAAATACTCGTGACCAACGATCGATTCGACGTTCATGTAATCATCGTCGGTCGCGACCGTCGGATTCGCCAAGATGTATTTGGCGTTGAAGATATTCAGACCCTTGTTCTCCATCGCCCCCATGTTGAAGTCGTTCGAGGCGACGATCATGAAGCGATCGAGGTCGAGTTCGAGCCCATAACGGCGTTCATCCCACGCTATCGCGCGCTTCAGGCTTTCCATTGCATGCTGGGTCTTGTCTTCGTTGCCGTGCTCGACGTAGATCTGCAACGTCGCGTCACGGCCACTTATCCGGGTAAAGCGCTCTTCGTGCACGGCAACGTTGCCGGCGAACAAAGCGAACAGGTAACTTGGCTTGGCAAACGGATCGTTCCAAACGGCGAAGTGTCTGCCTTCGGACAGTTCGCCTTGCTCAATCAGATTGCCGTTGGCGAGCAGTACCGGATAGCGTGACCTGTCGGCACGAATCGTCGCGCGATAAGTCGTCATCACGTCGGGCCGATCGGGAAAGAAGGTGATGCGGCGGAATCCTTCGGCCTCGCATTGAGTGAAGAAATTGCCGTTGGAAACGAACAGTCCCATTAACTCGGTGTTCTTCGACGGCTTGATGCGCACGACGGTCTTGAGCCGGAATCGATCCGATTGCGTACGCAGCCGAAGCGTCAATCCGTCATCGCGCACTTGATAGGCGCTCGCAGGCAACGCGTGGCCGTCAATCGCAATCAGCGCAAGATCGAGATCTTCGCCATCGAGTCGCAATGGCGCGGCGCCACCCACCACCGGATTGCGCCGTAGATCGAGCGTCGCCGTGACGTAAGTCAAGTGCAGGATCCAGATCGAACTCGAGTGCGACGTGATCAACCAAGAAATCCGGCGGCCGGTAGTCGGCGCGGCGAACGGTGACAGTCTGATCGTTTCGCATCGGGTGGCGATTGTAGCTAGGGCTTGTCCACCGCTACGTCTTCTGCTCGGCGGCCAAGTAGATTCCGGCGAGGATCAATGCGCCGCCGACAAGGTGATAGACACCGATCGGATCATCGAGCAGCGCCCAGGACAGGCACGCGGCAAAGACCGGTGTCAGGTTGACGAAGTACATCGGCAAGATCGCGCCGACCCTCGCTACGCCGCGATCCCAGCAGTAATACGCGGCCAGCGACGGCAGCAGGACGACATAGACGATCGCCGCGAAATTGGTTGGCGTTGGCGCGGGAGTCTGGCGCGTGATCAGCCACTCCAGCAGGTAAAACGGCAGAATCATCAACGCCCCCAAAGCAATTTGCACCGTCAGAAATGCTGTGAGCGGCAGTGGCGGGCGCTGGGTTCTCAGCAACCACGTATAGATGCTCCACGCGAGACCCGCTGCCAGCATGATCAAGTCGCCGGCTGCAACTTGCAGCTTCAATAGGTTTTCGGCCTCGCCATGCGCGATGACCCATAGCACACCGACTAGCGACACTGCCGCGCCCACCCATTGCCGTCGCACGACTGGCGATGAAAAGAAGGCAGCGCCGACGAGCAGCGTGATGATCGGCCCCGAAGCACCGATCAACGTTGCATTCACGGCGGTCGAAGTTTGCAGCGCCAGATATTGCAGCGAGTTGTAGCAACCAACACCGAGCAGGCTTGTCCAGGCAAGAAGCGGTAAATGGTTGCGAATCACAGCCCGGTGGCGCCAGACCGACTTGGCTGCAAACGGCGCGATCACAACCAACGCCAGCGTCCAGCGCCAGAACGACAGCGCCAGCGGCGGAAACTCACCGACCAGCGCACGCGCGAGCACCGCATTGCCGGCCCAGAACAGCGGTGGCGCGACGAGCAGTGCCGTGGTGCTGAGAGAAAGCCGCCCGGAGACCAATGCCAATTTAAAAATCGATCTCGTCGCGGATCGCTGCGATTCCGGCTTTTGCGCACGCATCATCGGCCTCGCCGCTCGGCGCCCCCGATACGCCGATCGCAGCGAGCGTGGTACCGGCTGCTTGGATCAACACGCCACCGCCGAGGGCAACGATATTGGGAATCTCCCGCGCACCCGAGCTCGGCGAGCCTGGCTGGGTTTGCTTTGCAAGCTCGAGCGTATCGATCCGAAAACTGATCGCGCTGTACGCCTTGTTGATTGCAGTGTTGACTGTGTGCGGGCCGGCAAAGCGGTCGCGCAACATTGCTTGCGCGACTCCCGATCGATCAACCACTGCGACCGCAACTTGCGAGCCGCGCTTGCGGCAATCTTCGAGAGCTGCAACCGTCGCCTTCAGTGCGGTTTCCGGCGTCAACAAGCGGGCGCTGTAGGTTCCGCTCTGCGCGGCGGTCAGCGTTGAAACGAACGTCAGCAGGGCGGCCACCATGAACTTGTTCATCGCGATTCCCGGGTCGGGCAATTTGAAGTCAGAGGCTAGCAGCCATACACTTTCCCTTTCACACCACGCCCAGAACTTCCATGAATCTCGCTGATCTGAATCAATTCGTCGCTGCGAAGTGGGATGAAGAGCTCGTCCCTCAACTCGTCGATTACGTGCGCGTGCCGGCAAAGTCTCCGGCGTTCGATGCGAGCTGGGATGCCCACGGACACCTGCGGTCCGTCGTCAAGACTGCCGAACAGTGGTGCCGTCAGCAATCAATCGACGGTCTGACGATAGAAATCGTTGCAATCGAAGGTAAAACGCCGTGCCTGCTGTTCGACGTTCCCGCTACGCATGGGCTGGGCAACGACCGCACCGTCTTGTTCTACGGTCATCTGGACAAGCAGCCGGAAATGGTCGGATGGCGTGAAGACCTGGGCCCATGGAAGCCCGTGATCGAAGACGGCAAGCTGTACGGGCGTGGCAGCGCCGACGATGGTTACGCGATCTACGCTGCACTCACAACGATCGCAGCGCTGGATGCGCAGGGGGTTGCTCGGCCTCGCTGCGTCGGCATCATCGAAACGTGCGAAGAAAGCGGCAGCCCGGATCTGCCGGACTATCTGACGCTGCTTGCGCCGCGCTTCGGCGACGTTCAACTGGTCGTCGGGCTCGATTCGGGTTGCCGCAATTACGATCAGCTATGGGTCACGACGTCACTGCGCGGTCTGGTCGGCGGCACGCTGACCGTCGAAATTCTGTCGGAGGGCGTGCACTCGGGCCATGCGAGCGGCATCGTGCCATCGTCGTTTCGCATTGCTCGTCAATTGTTGAATCGGCTTGATGATCCGGCGACCGGCAGGGTGCTACTGCCCGAGTTGCACGCCGAGATTCCCGCTGAACGCCTGCAGCAGGCGCAAATTGCGGGCGACATCCTCGGCGATCAGGTTTGGAAAGAGTTTCCGTGGGTCAGCTGCACGCACGCTCATTTGGACCAAGGGGGTGGTCATCTGCACTCGATGCCGGTAACAACCGATCCGGTCGAAGGAATATTGAATCGCACCTGGCGTCCTGCGCTTGCGGTCACGGGCGCTGCCGGTTTTCCCAGCATCGACTCTGCGGGTAACGTGCTGCGTCCGAAAACTACGTTCAAATTGAGCATGCGCATTCCGCCGACGATCGACGGCGAGAAAGCGACGCAAGCGATACGCAAAGCGTTGACGGAGAGCGCGCCCTATAACGCCAAGGTAACGTTCGAAGCGGACTGGGGCGCAACGGGTTGGAATGCGCCTGATACGGCGAGCTGGCTAAAGAGTGCACTAGCTGAAGCGTCGATGCAGTCGTATGGACGCGAGGTAGCGTGGATCGGTGAGGGTGGCACGATTCCGTTTATGAACATGCTCGGAGAACGCTTCCCTCGTGCCCAGTTCTTCATCACGGGTGTGCTGGGTCCGCATTCGAATGCACACGGCCCCAACGAATTTCTACATGTGCCGTACGCGAAGAAGTTGACAGCGGCAGTCGCCAGTGTGGTGGCAGCGGTGCGATGAAAGTGCGCGCGCTACTCGTTGCGATGTCTGGCGCGCCATCGCTCGATAGCGAGCTTTAAGAACTCGTCGACTGTCGGGGCATCGATGATGCCCAGTCCAAGGTGTCGCGCGGCGGTTTGCAGCGCTGGGACAGGTCGTGCGTCATCAATAGCCTTGGCGCCCGTTTGCTTCGATAGCTTTTCGCCCGTCGCACCGAGCACTAATGGCACGTGCAAATATCGAGGCGTCGCCAACCCAAGCGCTCGCTGAAGAAAAATCTGGCGCGGCGTGTTATCGAGGAGGTCGGCGCCGCGGACGACGTCGGTGATCCCCTGCTCGGCATCGTCGACGACGACGGCGAGCTGGTAAGCCCATAAACCGTCGCCGCGTCGAACGACGAAGTCGCCGACATCGAATTTCAGATCCTGCGTGTACTGACCGGCGGCCCGGTCCACGAAGCCCAATTGTTGGTCCGGCACACGCGTTCGATACGCGCGTATCGGCTTGTCGGGTGTTGCGCCGCTAGCGCATATTCCCGGATAAACGCCGGCTGGCCGCCCCGATTGCGCTTCGATGATGTCCTCAACGTCCTTGCGTGAGCACGTGCAGCCGTACACCAGTCCGGCTGACTGCAGGCGAGAGAACGCTGCCTCGTACAACGGTGCACGCGTGCTTTGAAACACTACCGGCTCATCCGACTCGAGCCCGCATTGCTTCAGTGTTGCGATGATGTGCTCAGCGGCTCCCGCGACGCTACGCGGTGGATCGAGATCCTCGATTCGGATGATCCATGCACGCCATCCGCTGCACGAGCATCAAGCCAGCTTGCAAGCGCTGTGGCAAGCGATCCGGCGTGTAGCGGCCCGGTGGGTGAAGGCGCGAAACGTCCGCGATATGGCGTCACACGAAATGCAAGCCCTGTGTCGTGCGATTTAGTTGATCCGGATTCCGGCTGATCTGCCCCGCTTTTGTGGCTTCAAGCGAAGCGTCGGTGGACCGATTATCCGGTTATCCCTCCAACCGCTGCACTACGTTGCAGCCACCGTCGTTCGACGAACCCGCAAGTGGCCAAGGTAACCGTCACCTCCGAACTCTTCAAGCTGTCGCTCGATCTCGGCCGGACGACATGGTTCGGAAACCTCGCGTTCGGCTTGCTGGTCGTGCTGATTCTATGGCGCGAGGATCAGCTGCCGGCGGCGGCGATCTGGTGGTCGGTGTTGGCAGTGATCGTCGTAACCCGGGCCTGGCATTGCCAGTGGATGTTGCGTTGGATGTCGGCAAACTCGAACCGGCTGCCACGCTCAGCCCAGGGCTACTCGGCGCTCGCGGCGCTCGAAGGCACCGTGTGGGCGCTTTCGCTGGTGTTGCTGCCGGCGGCCAACGAATCAGCAGCGGTGTTGCAACTCGTGCTCACTGTCGCCGTTCTGCTTGGGACGTTGCTGCCCTTCGCACCGGCCGGAATGCCGTGGATAGCGTTCGCAGTACCTCTTGGGTTCGCGCAGCTCACATTCCTCTTATCGCGCGACCTGCCTTTGAGCAGGATCACGCTTGTCACGTGGGCGATGACATTGATCGGCGCCGCCGCCGGCTTCTGGTTGCTGCGGCGCGCGCTGTCGAGCAACGTCGCAATGCGCACACGCGCACATAGCTCGGCTCGCGCGCAGGAACAGGCGAACGCCGAACTCAATCGCAGCCGCGAGCAATTGCGAATGGCGCTCGACGCGATCGACGCCGGCGTGGCGGACACCAACGTCCTGACAGGCGAGCGATCGTTTTCCGCGCGCTACATCCAGATCCTCGGCTATACGGATCGCGAATCGTTCATGAAGTCGTACAAGTTCACCGAGTCGCTGCATCCCGACGATCGCGACCGTGTTCGCATCGCACGTCGAAGGCATATCGACCATGGAGCAGCCCTGCGCGAAGAATGCAGAATGCAGCGCGCCGACGGCAGCTACGTCTGGGTGGTTCTGCGCGGCGAATCAGTGCGCGGCAGCAGTGGCCGAACCACGCGGCTGGTGTTCTCGATCGTCGACGACACCGAGCGGCGCGCAGCACAGTATCGCCTGTCGGAAAGTGAACGCCGTTACCGCGCGCTGGTCGAGGCATCGCCGTCGCTGATCTGGATTTGCGACCGTTATGCGCGGCTGACGTTCGTCTCCGATCGCGCATGTCGCGATCTGTACGGCTATGAGCCGCGCGAGATGTTGGGGCGCTACGTATGGGACTTCAACGCACCGGATTTCACGCGCCGCGAATTCCTGCGCCGGTTCTCTCCGGTGATGCATGGCAGGCCCGTGTTCGACATGGAAGCGGTCCAGCGCACCAAGCGCGCCGAGCCGTTGTACGTCAACATCAGCGCGTTGCCGATGCTGAACGATGCCGGGGAAATCGAATCGGTTACGGGGATCTGCAGCGATATCACCGGACTGAAGCAGCGTGAGCGCGAGCTCAACGTCGCGCTGCGCAATCAGCAGGCGGTGTTCGACGCCGCCGGCGAAGGCATCGCGTTTGTTCGGCGCGGACGAATCGAAGGGCCGAACGGTGCGCTCGCTCGCATGCTGGGTGTGACGCGCGAATCGCTGATCGGAGTTCCAGTAGGCGACATTCTTGCCAATCGTGGCGACTGGGAAACCATCGAGCACGGCACGAGTGCGGCCGGCGTCAAAGGCGACGCTGCGATTCACGAAGTGATGTTGCGCGCGCAGGATGGACGCACGATCTGGTGCCAACTGACGTCGCGTCAGGCCGGCGAGCCGAACTCGCGGATTCTGGTGCTGACGGATATATCGGCTTTGAAGAAGCGCGAGGAACTCGCGTGGCATCACGCCAATCACGACGAACTCACCGGGCTGCCGAATCGGCGCCTGCTGGTCGAACACGCGCGCCGTCTGTTGTCGGTGGCTCTGCGGCAACGTCGCCTGGCGGCGGTGCTGGTCGTCGATCTCGACGGATTCAAGGAATTCAACGATCTGTTCGGCCACGCCTACGGCGATACGCTGCTACGGCGTGTGGCGCAGCGTTTGTCCAACGTTTTGCGCGACTATGACGTGGTCGCGCGCACCGGCGGCGACGAATTTGTTGTACTGCTGCCGGAAATCGATGAGCCGTCGATTGCTGTCGTGGTCGCTGAGAAATTGATTGCGGCCGCGAGCGAAAACGTCGACGTGCCGGGACGCACGGTGCGCATGCACGCGAGCGTCGGTATTGCACTTTTCCCGGCGGATGGCCATGACTTCGACTCATTGTTGTCTGCGGCCGACAACGCCATGTACGCGGCCAAGGCGGCCGGCAAGAACGGCTATCAGTTCGCCAGCGACATCAATGCAGGGGCGCCTAAGCCCGCCGCTCCCAAGGATAGCGTGCGCTTGCAGTAACGCAGACCGGCGCGCTGCCACGCGATGGGAGCCTGCAACTCACCTTTCCGGTCTAGCGTTTGCGGCCTCAAGAGGCGCTTGAAGGCGCTATGTGCCGACAGTCGGCGATTGCCGATTGTGTCGGCGCACGGCTAGGATATCGGTCCATCCCGATTGACGGTTGCGCGGCGCAGTCCTATGTACACAAGCGGAGGACCCACCGATTCGCGCAGCGCTCCCCGCAGGCCCGCCCACGTCGACTTCGATTTGCGGGTCGCGTTTGCCGCGGAGCGGCGGCTCCTTCCAGCGCTGCTGTTGATCGGTCTGGTCGCAACTTTTGCCGCGACGCGTGCCGGCGCGAATGCGCTGGCGTGGGCGTGGCTGGCGCTGTACGGCGTCAACGCAGCGATCCGGTTCCTGATTGCCACTGAGTACGCAACCGTGCCGCGCGAGGTGTCGGCGGAAACACGCGGCGGACGAATTTATCTCGCGACCGCGGCCGCCGATGTGGTGCTGTGGGCTTTATTGCTTGCCTCCGTCCCGAACGCAACGGCATTCGTCGCCGGGCCGGGCGCCTATGCGGCGGCCGGTGCCGTCTTGCTCGCCGCGCTGAGTTACGGCGGTTGGCCGCGCGTGTGGACTGTCTACGTTCTCGCGTGGGTTGGCGTGTTTGCGATCGGCGCACTGCGCGCGCAAGGCGAGATGCCGACGTTCGTGCTGGGCTTTCCGCTGTGGCTGCTGGCGGCTTGGTGGATTGGCCGGCAGCAGCCGATGGCGCGTCATGTTGCTCGTGTCGCACACCAGACAATGGCCAACAACATGACGCGGTTTGGCTGGCAGGCAGCGATACACGCGATTCCAACACCCGTGATCGTCGTGCGCAACGATCGTCTGATTGAAGTCAATCGCTCCGGGTGCGAGTTCATCGGACGCAGCGAGCGCGCAATCATCGGCAGTCTCGTCGCCGAATGCTTGATTGCCGATCCACCCGATGCGCTCGATCCGGTCAAGCACCCATCGAAGTCCAGCGTCGCGGTCGAGATCAAACCGGTCGGACGCACGTTCGACGACGCGCTTTGGAATGGCCGCGTGCGATTCATGGAGCCAGGCCGCGAGTCATCGGTGATCGTCATTGCGCTGACCAAGGCAGCGCACGAGCCGTTTGGCCCGAATCGCTTGCTCGAGGACGCACGACGCTTCGCAGAGTGGATGGGTGGCATGCAGGGCCTGCCGTGGTATCGCGACGAGCGCGGCGTTTTAGTACTGCCGCGTGAGTTTCCGCCGCCAACCGATCGCCTGGTGACGAGCGACTCGACGGCGTTTCCGCTGGGCTATTTGTTGACCGAGGCAGAGCGCGCTCGCATCAACAGCATTTACAAGGAGTTCCTGCGCGCCGGTGCGGTGTTCGATGAGTCCATGAGCTTGCGTGATACGACTGGCGTCGCACGCGCGGTGCGCGTGATCTGCGTGGCGCGCCCGCCGATCGGCAACGCGGTAGCGCCGGTGGTGGGCACGATCGCGGCCGCGAAGAGTGCGCCACAGCGACCGCTCGAAGCAACGGCCGATCTGCTTGCGCGCTTGCCGGTGCTGGTGTGGCTGGTCGACTCGAAGGGAAGGGTCGTCCACGCGCAAAGCCCGGATCCGGGGCGCTGGGGTTTACGCACGGAAACCCGGCTGCGCCCGCAGTGGGACGAGGCCTTCGAGTTCAAGAGCGAATCGCGCGCAGCGATGTTGAGCGCGCTGCAGAAGTCGTTGAGCGGAACGCCGGTGTTCGACGTCGTCAACGCCCGCACCAGCCGCTCGGGTGGGCGTCTGGCGTTGCGCAGCCACTTCGTGCCGTACACCAGTCCCGACCCGAGCAAGAAGCTGCAGGCGGTGCTTGTGCTGGACACGATTGCGTCGCACGCCGAATTGATCGAGCTCGATCGCCTGAAGCGCAGCAAGTCGCAATACAAGTCGCTGGTCGAGGCGTCTGCCAATCTGATATGGGCGTGCAACCACGAATTCATCATCACGTTCGTCAGCCGTCGCGCAACGCGCGAAATTTATGGCTACGAAACGCGCGAGTTGGTCGGTCGCTCGATCGAGGTGCTGCTGCCCACCGATGTCGATCAGCCCGCCGTAGGCGCTGCTTTTGAGGCACTGCGCGAAGGAAAGCCGATTCGCGACCTTGAAGCGGTGCACATGACGCAGGGCGGCCGTCGGCTGATCATGTCGATCAGCGCCGCACCGCTGAAGCGTCCGGACGGCTCGTTCGCGGGCGTGATCGGCATGAACGCGGACCTGACGGCGTTGAAGTCACGCGAGCGGAGGCTGTCGGAAGCACTGCGTGTCGAGCGCACCGTGCTCGATTCGGCAGGCCAGGCAATTGCGGTCGTCAAGTCGGGAACCGTGCAGCGCTGCAACGACGCCTTCCTTCGACTTGTCGGTCTGCCGCCTGATGAGCTTGCGCACACGCAGGTGTCCGATTGTTTGCTTGAGCCCGAGGACTGGCGCGATGTCACGGAGGCTGCCGAAGAGGCAAGCGCGCATGATCAAGCCGTCGTGCGCGAACTGCGCGTGCAGCGGGGAGCTCACCTGAAGCGCGCAATCGGCTCGAGTAATGGGTCCGCCTGGTGTCAGGTCACTGCACGCTCGATCGCGCCGGGCGAATTCGTTTTGGTGATCGCCGACATTGACACGCTGAAGCAGCGCGAAGCCAATGCTTTGCACGAAGCGCAGCATGACGAGCTCACCGGCCTTCCGAATCGCCGTCTGCTGGCTGAGCGCGCCGCTTCTGCGCTCGCGACCTCCGAGCTGCGGCAGGTGAGTTGCGCCGTTCTGGCGATCGACCTGGATGGTTTCAAGGACATCAACGATCAATACGGCCACGAAGTCGGCGACTTGATGCTGCGCGAAATTGCGGTGCGCCTGGCGCGTGTGATGCGGCCGCAGGATACGGTGGCCCGCCGTGGCGGAGACGAGTTTGCCGTGCTCGCACCCGACGTCGGTGCGCGACTCGAAGTCGAAAAGATTTCGCTGCGGCTGTTGCAGGCAATCGCTCAGCCGGTGGTGCTCGCCGGCGAAGCCCCGGACAGTCTTCCGCCACTGACCGTGTCAGCCAGCATCGGCGTTGCGCTGGCACCCGAACAGGGACGTGATCTAGAGCGCCTGTTGCAGCTCGCCGATCTCGCGATGTACGAGGCAAAGCTCAAAGGCAAAAATCGCTTTGCGTTTGCTCACAACGCAGGGCTGCCGAACAACGTCACGCCACTGGTTCCACGCGCAACTCGTACCGGTTGAGCAGCGCGCGGCATGGCGGCCGCGCATTCATGCCTGGCGCGAACGCCTTCGCAGGCCGATCATTTGCTTGCGAACGGCCATCGGTCCAAGACCTGATGTTCGAGTTCCTTGAACGTCCAAAAAGCGGGAGCAACGATGAGAGGTACCTCTGACGCATTGAGTCTGATCGGCAGGATTTTGCTGGCCGCTATTTTTGTGTGGTCTGGTTTTGGAAAGATTGGCGGTTTCGAAGGCCTGGCGGGTCAGATTGCATCGAAAGGTTTCCCGGCTGCTCAGGCATTCGCTGCCGCCACTATCGTGATCGAGATCGGCGCTGGTTTGATGCTGGTAGCGGGCTGGAAGGCTCGATGGGCGGCATTATTGCTGGCCGTGTTTACCGTGATCGTGACCATTTTCTATCACAACTACTGGGCCGTTCCCGAGGCGCAGAAAATGATGCAGCAGATTCACTTCATGAAGAATCTGGCGTTGATCGGCGGCCTGCTGATGGTGACCGCATTCGGTCCGGGACGCTTCAGCGTCGACAAACGCTAGGGAAGAACTCGCTTCAAAAACGCGGCGATATCCCGAATCTCCTGTTCGCTGACCGAGTGCGGCATCGGGTATTCATGCCACTCGACCTTATGGCCGGCTGCGATTAGCGCATCGCGTGAAGCGACGCCACGCGCGATCGGGACGATCGGATCAGAAGTACCGTGTGCCATGAAGATCGGCACGCCCGCGTTCGATGCCAAGCGCTCGCGCGCAAAGCTGTCGGCCAGTGGGAGATAGCAGGACAACGCGATGATCGCTGCCAGCGGCTGCGCCTGGCGCAGCCCAGTCTGCAGCGCAATTGCGCCGCCCTGCGAAAAGCCTGCAAGGACGATGCGCGATCGCGGCACGCCGCGCCCCACCTCGCGCTCGATCAGTGCTTCGACCTGCTGCTGTGATGCGCGGATTCCCTTTTCGTCCTCGCGACGAAGTAGATCGGTGTTGACGATGTCGTACCACGCGCGCATTACTGCGCCACCGTTGATCGTGACCGGCATTGTTTGCGCGTGAGGAAAAACGTAGCGTGCTGCGGGTGCTCCGAGCGTTTGCAGCTCGCGCACGACCGGAACAAAGTCATAACCGTCGGCGCCCAGCCCATGCAACCAGATGACGGTTGCTGTTGGCGACGGGTGCGTCTGTAGCTCGACGCATTCGAGAAGCGCGTTCACCTAGGAGTCCTTAGCGCCGACTTCGGCCGAAATGCCTTGACGACCGCGTCGTGCGTTTCGATATACGGTCCGCCGATCAGATCAACGCAGTACGGAACCGCGGCGAAAATGCCGTGCACCAACGTCTCGCCGTTGGCTGACTTCAATCCTTCGAGCGTTTCGGTAATAGCCTTCGGTTGCCCCGGCAAATTCAGAATCAGCGCCGCGTGATCCGCAGTCTCCCGCAGCACCCCGACCTGACGCGACAGGATCGCCGTCGGCACGAACTCCAGCGAGATGCGGCGCATCTGCTCCCCGAAACCCGGCATCACTCGCGTGGCCACCGCCAGAGTTGCTTCGGGCGTCACGTCGCGCCGCGACGGACCTGTTCCTCCCGTCGTGAGCACGAGGTCGCAGCCAACTTCGTCGACCAGTTCGATCAGTGTCTGCTCGATCGTTGGGCGATCATCGGCAATCAGGCGCCGGTGCATCTGCAGCGGTGTCTTCATCGCGCGTGAGAACCACTGCTCCATCCCCGGCAGCCCCTGATCGACGTAGACGCCTTGCGAGGCGCGATCGGAGATCGAGACCAGGCCAACAATCAATTCGTCCGCAGATACGCGTCTAGGCTTCATCGATTTGCGGGGCGCGATCACGCAGTTCGTTTTGCAGGTGCCGACTTTCCAGATGAAGATGCAAGCGACGGTAGAGCTCGCGCGCATGCTTTGGCGGCTGCTGCAGCTCGCGCTCGCGTCGCGCCGCACGAATTGTCGAGCGCAACCACTGCGCTTCAGCGTCAGGGTGCTCGACCATAAAGGTAGTTAGCGCGTCGTCGTCGGCGAGCAACCGGTCACGCCACGTCTCGGCCTGATGCAATAGCGACACGGCGGCACGGGAGTCTCCGGTGACTCGCTTCAGCGCCATCCGAATCGCATCGGCGTCGACACGTCGCATCAATTTGCCCAGATACTGCATATGTCGACGTCGTGCCTCATGACCCTTTACGCGGTGCGCAAATTCAATCGCGTCGCGGAGCTCATCAGGAAGATCGAGCCGTGCAAACTGCTCGTGACTCAGCTCGACAAGCTGCTCGCCGAGCGCCTGAAGCGCGTGCATCTGCCGTTTCAGCTCGGTCTTGCTTGGTCGTCCGGCATCGTCCGGCGTCGCTTCCATATCGTTAGTTATCATACCGACGTGACCCCGTTTGCCCTCTCTGACCAGCGCCTGCGCGAACTCGCGCTCGACGCGATCAACCATGCGCGGTCGATCGGCGCCAGCGACGCTTCCTGCGAAGTCAGCGAATCGACCGGACTGTCCGTCTCGGTGCGGAAGAAGAAGGTCGAAACGATCGAGCGCACTCGCGACAAGGGGCTGGGCATCACCGTCTACATCGGCAAGCGACGAGGCAATGCGTCGACTTCGGACTTTGCCCGACCGGCGCTGCAGCAAGCTGTGGAAGCGGCGTACAACATCGCGCGCTTCACGGCTGACGATGAGGCCGCGGGGCTGCCAGACCCCGATACATTGCAGCGCTCGCCGCGCGATCTCGATTTGTTTCACCCGTGGTCGCTTGAGACCAGCGAAGCAATCAAGCTTGCGCAGCGTTGTGAAGCAGCGGCGTTCGCGGTCAGCCCGCAGATCGTGAATTCCGAAGGTGCCAATGTGTACACATCGTCGGGCCACTTCGTGCTTGCGAATACGCAGCAATTCGTCGGTGGTTATGCATATTCACGGCACTCGATCTCGGTCGCGCCGATCGCGCGCGACCACAATGGCATGCAGCGCGATGATTGGTACACGTCGTCCCGGATAGCCGACGAACTGGCGTCGCCCGAGTCGGTCGGCGATTACGCGGCACGCCGCGCGCTGGCGCGGCTGTCGGCTCGCCAGCTGAAAACTCGACAATGCCCGGTGTTGTTCGAAGCGCCGCTCGCGTGTGGCCTGCTTGGCAATTTTGTTCAGGCTGCCAGCGGAGGTGCGCTGTATCGCAACGCATCGTTCCTTGTGGATTCGCTCGGCAAGTCGGTCTTTTCGGATCACATCACGCTGCACGAAGATCCGTACTTGCCGCAAGGCCCAGGGTCGAGCCCGTTCGACGAAGAAGGCGTTCGCGGCATCAAGCGCGATGTGGTCGCGGGCGGCGTGTTGACCGGTTATTTTTTGTCGAGCTATTCGGCGCGCAAGCTTGGCATGCGATCAACCGGCAACTCGGGCGGGTCGTATAACTTTGAAATCCGGTCGAGTGCAACACGCCGCAACGATGATCTCGCCGGGATGGTGCAGCGACTAGGCACTGGCCTGCTGGTGACCGACCTGATCGGCCAAGGCGTTAACTACGTAAGCGGCGATTATTCGCGCGGTGCGAGCGGCTTTTGGGTGGAGGGCGGCGAAATTCGTTACCCCGTTGAAGAGATCACGGTGGCAGGCAATTTGCGCGACATGTTTCGCAACATTGTCGCCGTCGGCAACGATCAGGTTGTTCGCGGAAGCAAGATAAGCGGCTCATTGCTGATCGACGGCATGACCGTCGGTGGCGCGTAGCCAGCAGTCGAGAGTGTCGAGATCGGTTCTAGAATCTGCAACAGTCAATTTCGGCGTTACCCAGACAACAAAGAATCTTCCAAGGAGACCCTCACGATGCAACGTCGTTCATTCCTGAAGCAGGCCGGAAGTGCTGGCGTCGGTGCGGCTGCAGCGATTGCGTCACCGGCAATCGGACAGACCGGTTCGCCCGAAGTCCGCTGGCGGCTTGCGACCAGTTTTCCCAAGTCGGTCGACACGATTTACGGCATGTCCGAGCACATGGTCAAGCGTGTTTCGGACGCCACTGGCGGGAAGTTCCAGATTCGGGTCTTCGCTCCGGGGGAGATCGTTCCGGCGCTGCAGGTGGCGGATGCTGTTCAGCAAGGAACAATCGAGTGCGGCCACACGGCGAGCTACTACTACGTCGGTAAGAACTCTGCCTTCGGCTTCGAAACGACGATGCCCTTTGGCCTGAATTCCCGCCAGCAGAATGCATGGCTAGGTTTCGGCGGCGGACGCAAGCTGGTCAACGAGTTCCTGCGCGAATACAACATCGTCGGTATTACCTGTGGAAATACGGGTGCGCAGATGGGCGGTTGGTTCCGCAAGGAGATCAAGTCGCTCGCCGACCTGAAGGGCCTCAAGATGCGGATTCCAGGCTTCGGCGGAAGGATCTTTGCCGCGCTCGGGGCAGTACCGCAGGCACTTCCGGCGGGCGAGATCTACCAGGCACTCGAGAGAGGTACGATCGACGCGGCAGAGTGGGTGGGACCGTACGACGACGAGAAGCTCGGGTTCTTCAAGGTCGCGAAGAACTACTACTACCCCGGCTGGTGGGAGCCGGGCTCGACGCTCTCGCTGTACGTGAACATTAAGGCCTGGGATGCGCTTCCGGCCGAGTACAAGGCCGCACTGGAATCTGCCTGTGGCGAAGCCAACGACAGGCTGCTGGCCGATTACGACACCCGCAATCCGGCCGCTCTGCAGCGTCTTGTCAACCAAGGCACCGTATTGCGCGCGTATCCGCGCGATGTGATGCAGGCGGCGTTCGAGGCGTCGAAGCAGATCTATGCCGAGGAGGCCGCGAAGAATCCTGCATTCAAGAAGATCTTCGTCAACTGGGAGCCCCACCGCACCGAGGCCTACCGCTGGTTCCGCGTCGGTGAGGGCACGATGGACAACTTCATGTTTTCAGCGCTATCGGCACCGCCGGCAGCCAAGGGCGCGCCGGTCAAGGCCGCTCCGGTCAAGGCCGCTCCGGCGAAGGGGTAGTCTTCGACTTCAACTCCCGTCCGTGGCCCGCTTCGAGCGGGCCTATTTCTTCTCGCTCTTCTCTGGTCGATACCCGGCGGCCGCGTCGTCGGCCGGCGCGGCCTCTTCCTTGCCCGCATCTGGCGGTGCGTTGGGGTCAGACTGGATGAAATCGCCAGTGTCACGCTGCAGATTCGCGGCCGGCTTGTCGAGCCACGCCGTGACGAGCTGTGGCCAAACGATCACGATCGCGGCCATGATCAGCTGCAATACGACCCAAGGCACCGCGCCCCAGTAGATATCCGAACTCTTGACTTCCTTCGGCGCGATGCCGCGTAGATAGAACAGTGCAAAGCCGAACGGCGGATGCATGAACGAGGTCTGCATCACGACGCAGATCAGAACGCCGAACCAGACCAGATCGATGCCGAGCTTGCTCGCGACCGGCGCTAGCAGTGGCACGACAATGAACGCGATCTCGAAGAAGTCGAGGAAGAAGGCGAGCAGGAAGACGAAAATGCTGACGAAGATCAGGAATCCGGTCACACCGCCGGGCAGCGACGTCAGCATGTGCTCGATCCACAACCCGCCATCGACACCCTGAAACACGAGCGTGAACACCGTCGAACCGATCAGGATGAAGATCACCATCGCAGTGATGCGCATCGTCGTTTCCATGCCCTGACGTACTAGAGGCCAGGTCAGGCGACGATGCATGAGGGCGAGCAGCATGGCACCAACTGCACCCATGGCGCCGGCCTCGGTCGGAGTCGCGAGGCCCATCAGCACGGTGCCCAGCACCAGGAAGATCAGCGCGATCGAAGGCAACATGCCCCACAGGACGCGCCTGAGGAGCGGCCAACCGATCGGCACTCGCTGCTCGAGCGGAATCGGAGGAACGTGCTGTGGACGAAAGATCGACACCAGCAGAATGAAAGCCGCGAACAACATGACCTGAACGATCGAAGGCCCAATCGCGCCGGCGTACATGTCGCCGACCGGCTTGCCGATCTGGTCAGCCAGGACCACCAGCACGAGCGACGGCGGGATCAACTGGGTGATCGTGCCGGAGGAAGCAATAACGCCGGTCGCGACGCGCGGGTTGTAACCGTAGTGCAGCATGATTGGGAGTGAGATCATTCCCATAGCGATGACCGAGGCCGCCACCGTGCCGGTTATCGCCCCGAGGATCGCGCCGACGAAAATCACTGCGTAGGCCAGGCCGCCGGGCACGCCACCGAACAATTGACCGGTCCCTTCGAGCAGATCCTCGGCCAGTCCGCACCGTTCGAGAATCGCCCCCATGAAGGTGAAGAACGGGATCGCCAGCAGCAACTCGTTGGACAGGATGCCGAACACTCGTAACGGCAATGCGTGCAGAAAATCCGGTGTGAAATACCCGAGCGCGACGCCGATGATCGCAAACAGCAGGCCGAGCGCCGCGAGTGAAAATGCAACCGGGAAGCCGATCAGCATGAAGATCACGAGGCCTGCGAACATCAGCTCGGGCATGACCTCCAGCCAGTTCATTGCAGCGGCCGTCCGTAGTGCAGGTCCATTTCGTATACGCCCCGCAGATAAGCAACGCGCTTGATGATCTCCGCAACGCCCTGTAGCGCGACCAGGACGAAGCCCAGCGGCAGCATCAGCTTCGCGGGCCAGCGGATCAGCCCTCCCGGGCTGTTCGAGATTTCCCCGATCTGCCACGAAGAGATGAAAAACGGCCATGACAGCCACGCGAGAAGCAGCATTGCCGGCATCAAAAAGACGATCAGGCCGGCCAGATCCAGCCTTGCCTTGCCGCGCGCCGAAAGCGAGCCGTAGAAGATGTCGACCCGCACGTGCTCGTTCATCTTCAGTGTGTATGAAGCGCCGAGCATCACCATCGCAGCGAACATGTACCACTGGATCTCGAGCCAGGCGTTCGAGCCGACGTTCAGCACATAGCGGGCGAATGCCGTGCCGGCGCTGATCAGGCACGCGATCAGCACCAGCCAGACCGCGACCCGCGCGGCTTTCAGGTTGAGCCAGTCAATGGCGTGCGCGCAACGGAGCAAAGACTTCAACATGATCCTCCGGCCGCCGCTCTCCGGATCGCGCGCTATCCGCGCTGCGCCAAACGCTGCCGCCAGACAGCGACTTGCGCGTGGACTCGCTGCGGGGCGGTACCGCCCGGATGATTGCGCGCAGCCACGGAACTGTCGATCGACAGCGAATCGAATACGTCGTCGCCAATAGCGGCCGAATATGTCTGCAGTTCTGCCAGTGACAGCGCAGAAAGCGCGATGCCGCGGCTCGCCGCCGCTTTCACCACGCGTGCGGCCGCTTCGTGAGCATCGCGAAATGGCACATTCTTTCGCGCCAGATAGTCCGCCAAGTCGGTAGCAGTCGAATAACCTTCTTCGGCGGCGCGCCGCATCGCGTCGGCGTCGACCTCGATGCCGGGCAGCATCTCGGAAAACGCGCGCACCGTGTCAACGACGGTGTCGACGGTATCGAACAGCGGTTCCTTGTCTTCCTGGTTGTCTTTGTTGTACGCCAGCGGCTGGGCCTTCATCAACATCAGGAGCGCAACGAGATGGCCTGTGACGCGCCCGACCTTGCCACGTGCGAGCTCCGGGACATCCGGATTTCTTTTCTGCGGCATGATCGATGACCCGGTCGTGTAGCGATCGGGCAAGCGAATGAATGAATACCGCGGGCTCAACCAGATGACGAATTCTTCGGCTAGACGCGAGATGTGCATCATCAGTAATGCGGCAGCCGCGCAGAACTCGATCGCAAAATCGCGATCGCTGACGGCGTCGAGTGAATTCTCGGCAATCGTTTCGAAGCCAAGTTTTTGCGCAACACAGGCCCGATTGATCGGATAAGTCGTGCCGGCGAGGGCAGCAGCGCCAAGCGGCAGGCAATTGACTCGCTTGCGCGCATCCAGCAAACGGTCACGATCACGTTCGAACATCTCCGCGTACGCGAGCAAATGATGTCCGAACGTTACGGGCTGCGCAACCTGCATGTGCGTGAAGCCCGGCATCACGGTCGCAGCGTGCCGATCGGCTAACTCAACCAGCGCATGCTGCAGCCCATCGATGCGGCATACGATCTGATCAATTTCGCCGCGTAGCCACAGCCGAATGTCCGTCGCGATCTGATCGTTGCGCGAGCGGCCAGTGTGCAAGCGTTTGCCGGCGTCGCCGACCAACTCTGTCAGCCGCCTCTCGATGTTCAGATGAACATCTTCCAGCTCAATGCGCCATTCGAACTGATCGCGCTCGATCTCTTCACGAATCTGCTGCAGGCCGCGTTCGATGTCTGCCCTATCGACCGCACTGATGATGTCGCACTCGTGCAGCATTCCCGCGTGCGCAAGCGAGCCCTCGATATCCGCTAACGCGAGTCTGCGATCGAAGCCGATCGATGCCGTGTAGCGCAACACAAAATCCGCCACAGGTTCGTCGAATCGGCCTGACCATGCGGTGCTTTTCGACGCTAACGGATCGCCCGCTTTTGCGGATTGCTCTGACATAATCGTTTGAGGGGGTAGACGCGTGAATGCGAGTGTAAGGGCCTGTTCACACTAAAACATGAGATGCGTTGGGTCGCAATGCGGATGGATGCGTGAAGAGCGGCGCTGCCGAATGGTGGTTCCATTCGCAAGCCGCTCGCCAAAGCAGACACCGCATTTCGCCCCAACCCAAAGGGAAAGGCCGCTTGCGGGTGCATTGCGTCGTTGTCACTTCGCTGATTGGCATCAGCCAACGGCGCTCGCGACGCCTAGCACTGCATCCCGCAAGCGGCCTTTCGCACTCATGTTTTAGTGTGAACAGGCCCTTCGGTTCGTGAAGGCTTCACCTCCGCCGCCTCCCTCGCTGAAGGGCCCGCTCGCCCGCGACGAAACGGCGGTGCCGACCCCTCGCCGCGTCATTCCCGATGGCTGCAACATGGGCGTCTTGTTGCGCGTGATTGGCACCATCGTTGTGTTGGCACTGATGGCGGCCGTTGGAGAATCGTCGTCACCGAGGGACGCTCTGACGGCGTTGCTGCGGCTGATGTCGTTCATCGCGCCGTCCACGTTATTGACTCTGATGGGTTGGTGCGTGGCGCGTCGCACGCTGTCGGGGCTGGATGTATCGATTCAGCGCGGTATTTCTTGCCTAATTCCGGCGATCGTTGCCGTGGCGGTTGCGTTGCTGCTGCAGGTCGCGGGGGGTGAATGGGCCGCACTGATGCACGGGGCCGTCGGCTTCACTCTGGGAGCCGGTTTTCAGCACTATTCCGAGCTTCGGGAGCGCGCTTTTTCGCCGGCGGTGATCGAAGCGAAGTACCAGGCGCTGCAGTCGCGTATCCGCCCACATTTTTTGTTCAACAGCCTGAACGCGGTGCTGTCGGTCGTTCGAACCGAGCCGCTAAAGGCCGAGCGGATGCTTGAATCGATCGCGGAACTGTTTCGCGCAGTGATGGCAGATACGCGCAAACTGGTGCCATTAGCAGACGAAATTGAGCTGTGTCGCAACTACGTAGAAATTGAGCAAACCCGGCTCGGGAATAGGTTGGCAGTTGACTGGCAAATCGGGGCATACCACCCCCGGGCAAAAATGCCACAGTTACTACTGCAACCGGTGATTGAAAACGCGATTCGTTACGGTGCCGAAAAAACGGCGGGTCGTGCCGACATTGTCGTAAGAGTCAAGCAGAACGGATTCGTGTTGGAGATTTTTGTCAGCAATCCGATTGCGCGTGAGCGTCCTGAACGCGAGGGTAATCAGATCGGTCTGGCCAACATACGCGGCCGTCTTGCGCTGATCTACGACCTCGAAGCGAAGGTCGAGACACAGACAACGCGAGAGCGGTTTGAATTGATGATGACGATACCGGTGGAGCGGCGAGCCTAGGTTGCAACGAGGCGGGCAAGTGATGGCGCAGGGGATTGGACAGGGCAAGGCGATGTTGAACGTAATGATCGTCGACGACGAACCACCGGCGCGCGCGCGCCTTGGACAAGTGCTGCGCGATTGCTCCGAACAGGTGTCGTTACAGCTGGTCGGTGAAGCCGACGGCGGAATCCAGGGGCTGGAGGAAGCAGACCGGCTGCATCCTGACGTGATCCTTCTCGACGTGCACATGCCCGACATGAACGGCATCGAGGTTGCGCGGCATCTGGCGCAGCGGGAAAACCCGCCTGCGGTGATTTTCGTTACTGCGTATGACGAGCACGCACTCGACGCATTCGAAGTGCAGGCGCTCGATTACCTGATGAAGCCCGTGCGCGCCGAGCGCCTGGTTGCGGCACTGTCGCGTGCGGAGCGCTTTCGAACGCACGAGCCGCGCATTGAAGAACTCGCGAAAACGATCGGCGCAGTGCGCTCGCATCTTACGGTGTCCGAGCGAGGCCGCATGATGCTGGTGCCGATCGACGACGTCGTTTATTTGCGCGCGGAACTGAAATACGTAACGATCAAGACACGCGAGCGCGAATTTCTGACCGAAGAATCGCTTACTGCGCTCGAGGCGGAGTTCGGCGATCGTTTCGTTCGAATACACCGCAATGCCTTGGTGGCACGCAGCGGTATCCTGGGTTTTCAACGAGTGCGCGGCGCGGTCGATGAAGGCGGCGATTCCTCCGAAGGTCACTGGGAAGTGCTGCTGAAGGAAGCCGCGGAGCGATTGCCGATCAGTCGCCGTCAATGGCCTACGGTGAAGGCCGCAGCCAAGAACTGAAGCAGCGACGCACTGTTAGACTCGCTGCACCTGCTTTACCACTCCCTCGGAATATGGTTCGATGAACGCGCCGGCTCGCGTCGTCATCGCGACGCGCAAAAGCCCGCTGGCGCTATGGCAGGCCGAGCATGTGCGCGAGCTTTTGTCGAAGCGGTACTCGGGCTTGCAAATCGAGTTGCTGGGTATGACGACGCTGGGCGACCGCATTCTCGACCGGCCGCTCTCGCAGGAAGGCGGCAAGGGACTCTTCGTCAAGGAGTTGGAGCTCGCGCTGCTTGACGGCCGCGCACAGCTTGCCGTGCATTCGCTCAAGGATGTGCCAATGCATCTCGACTCCGAATTTGCACTGGCCGCCGTGCTAACGCGTGAGGATCCGCGCGACTGCATGGTGTCCAACCGCTATGCGACGCTCGAAGAGATGCCTGCCGGCGCTCGCATTGGAACGTCGAGCTTGCGGCGCGAGCTGATGCTGCGAGCGCGGTTTCCTCAGCTTGTCATTGGTTCGATTCGCGGCAACGTCGGCACTCGACTCGCCAAGCTCGACAGCAGCGAATTCGACGCCTTGGTGTTGGCAACCGCGGGGCTCAAGCGTTTGGGGTTTGCAGCGCGCATTCGGCAGGTTATTTCGACTGAGGTATCGCTGCCCGCACCGGGTCAGGGCGCGCTGGGAATCGAAATCAAAAGCTCGGACTCGCAAACGGCGGCGCTGCTTTCTGCATTCGACGATGCCGCGACGCGTGCCGCTACTGCAGCCGAGCGCGGCGTTTCCCGCGGGCTTGGCGGCAGTTGCCAGGTGCCGCTGGCCGCCTACGCTGAAGTCGAGAGCGACGCACTTCGGCTGCGCGCGCTGGTCGGCAACGCCAAGACGGGGTCCTACGTCGAAGCTGAAGCGCGCGGAGCGATCGCCGATCCGGAAGCGCTGGCATCCCGCGTCGTCGAGCGGCTGACCGAGCTCGGCGCGCTGCGCCTGCTGGCCGCCTAGTACGTCGGGTAGCCAATGCTGGTGATCGTCACGCGCCCGGCGAGTGCCGGCCGGCGACTGTTCGAGCGACTCCTTCGGCAGGGATACCGCGCGCACTGGTGGGCTGCGTTTGACATCGGCGATGCACCCGATCCGCCGCATGCGCGCGCGGTACTGGCCAGGCTGAGCGACTATGACCTTGCGATCTTTGTCAGCGCCACTGCCGTGCATGCCGCGCGATCATTGATTAGCGGCGCTTGGCCGTCTGGCACGATGATCGGGGCTGTCGGCGCGTCAACCCTCGCTGCCGTCGAAGCCGAACTGAAGCCACCCCAGAAGGCGGTGATCTCGGCGACTGAAGAAGATCAGCAATCTGGATCCGAAGCATTCTGGGGCGCCTGGCTCGCGACGAAGCACCGAGCGCATCGAGTGTTGCTGGTTCGGGCGCAGGACGGCCGCAATTGGCTGAATGAGCGCTTTGCGGAGCAGGGTGCTCAGGTCGACACGGTAGCGGTGTATTCGCGCGCGCTGCGCCGCCCGTCTGCTCAGGAACTGCAGAAGTTGAAAGAGTGGATAGCGTCGGGCGAAGAGCCAGCCATCGTTTTCAGCAGCACCGAAGCAGTCACGGCGCTCGACCGGCAGGTCGATTCAGCAGCGCAGGCGTGGCTGCGCAACGGCATCGCGATCGCCTGCCATCCGCGAATTGGCGACAAACTGTTGTCAAATGGTTATGCACGTGTGTTGAACTCGACATTTGACGACGATTCCATCGTCGCCCAGCTAGAATCAATCGGCGTTGAGCCGCAAGCGCCATAGCCTGGCGAGCTTACGAACGCTGCTCGCGACCAGCGAGTGTTGATTCGGCTACTGACTGATTCGCCTAACTGCTTGAACGCTGCCGTGGCAGACGAACCGCTGCAATTGCCGCCCACATCGACGGAAAGCTCTGCCTCTCCCACTCCTGGCTTCGAGGTGAACCGGCGGGCGTTACTTTGGGTTTCGATCATTGCGTTGGGGATCGCGATATTCGCGGCTGGTTATTCTTATCGCCAGCTAGGCAACATCAGGCGAGAGTCGGCGCACCGACTGGCGGAGCTGCAACAGGCCGTGACGACGGCCAATGACATCGCAAACCGCGCGGACGCAGAGGCGCGAGCAGCTCGCCAGCAGGCTGCAGTCGTCGAAGCGCGTCTTGCGGAGGAACAGGGTCAGCGCGAGGCGCTCGAGCAGTTGTACTCGGATCTGTCGCGCGGCCGCGACGATGCGGTGCTGGTGGAAGCCGAGCGTCTTGTCACGGTAGCCGCGCAGGAATTGCAGCTGAGCGGCAACGTGGCGACGGCGCTGGCGGCGTTGCAGACGGCGGACGTGCGACTGTCGCGCTCCGATAACGCGCGATTCGTTCCGTTGCGACGCGTGCTGGCCCGAGATATCGAACGTCTGAAGGCGGCGCCGGCAGTCGACTTCACGGGCATCGCACTGAAGCTCGATCAGCTTGCGTCGTCAGTCGACACTTGGCCGTTGCTCGCTGCCGTCACCACGCCGACCGGGTCCACAGTGACGACAGCGGAGTCTTTATCCACGCCGACCGATGGCAGTTGGTGGCAGCGCCAGCTGCGTGCGCTTCAAAGCGAGCTGGGGGAGTATCGCGATCTGATTCGCATTCGTCGTGTCGATTCTCCGGAATCGGTGTTGCTTGACGCTCAACAGCAAACACTGGTACGGCAGCAGCTGCGTTTGCGCCTGCTGAACGCCAGGCAAGCACTTCTTGCACGCGACAACCGGCTGTTTCGTGCCGATCTGTCAGAAGCTCAGGCGCTGCTTCAGCGCTATTTCGATACAAGATCGCCATCGGTCGCTGCCGCCCAGTCGCTGATCAAGCAGCTCGGGTCGACAGCTTTGTCGGTCGATGTGCCGACGATTGCCGACAGCATGGCCGCAGATTCGCGCGGTGCGAATCACCCCGCTTTCGCCGGGCCGTTAGCGCCGGAGACCACGCGTGCATTGGTTAGGCTCGGCACTACTTCTTGCGCTGCTTGCGGCGCTGACGGCGTTGTTTTTGAAAACCAATCTCGGCAACGTAGCCGTCTTTGTGCCGCCGTATCGCGTGGACGTATCCGTGAACCTGGCGCTGGTCGTACTCCTACTGCTGCTAAGTGCCGTTTACTGGACCGCGCGAGTCGTTCAGAAAATGGCGGATTTTCCCGAGCAGGTGCGACTCTATCGTGCGCGCCGTGAAGAGATCGGCGGCAACCGCGCACTGATTGAGTCGCTTAAGAATTTTCTGGAAGGGCGCTTTGCGCGCGCAGAAAAGTCTGCGCGCGCGGCGCAATCAACAAGCGCGACCGCGGGCATCGCTGCATTGGTCGGTGCACGTGCCGCGCATCGAATGCAGGAATACGGACGCCGCGACGAGTGGCTCACACTGGCCGGTCTTGATAGCGACATCGATACGGCGCGGCTGGTTGCGAGTGCCGAGATGTTGACCGAGCAGCGCGAGAATGACGCCGCGTTGTCAGCGATCAATAGCTTGCAGAAAGAAGGGCGCCGGCACATTCATGCGATGCGGATCGCGCTCAGTGCAAATCTGCAGTCGGAGCGCTGGGACGACGCGCTGAAAGCACTGCGATTGCTTGAAAAGAGAAACGCGCTGCATCCGGTTTTAGCGCGCAGGCTGAAGTGCACGATCTACCGCGAGTTGCTGACCGCGCACAGCGCTGACCCGGCAGCGCTCGAAGCGGTATGGCGAGCAATTCCCGACGCCGATCGGCAAGCCCCCGAGATTGCTTTAGAAGCCGCGCGGCTTTTCAACGATGCGGGGCTTGGCGCGCTCGCTGTCGAGTCGATTGAGAGTGGACTGCATGATTCGCCGGCCGAATGGGATGAGCCGGCGCGTACGCTGCTCGAAGAGTATGGGCGGGCGAATGCCTCGTCGGCGCGCGATCAACTGGAACGCGTCGAAGCGTGGCTCAAGGCGGGCCCATTGTCGGTTCCTATTCGCGCTGCGTTGTTGCACGCCGCTGGAACGATTTGTTTGCGGCAGCAGCTGTGGGGCAAGTCGAAGGCTTATTTGCTGGAAAGTCTGGCCGAGAACAGAACTGCGGCGACGCTGCTCGCACTCGCGCGTCTGGCCGACGCGATCGGCGACGAGCGTGAGGCGGCGGGCTACTTTAAGGAAGCGGCGGTTGCGTTCGCCGCAGAGACGAAGTCAGCGGCCGATACTCCGGCAGCCGTTTTACGAGCCGCTCAGCGCTGATCGTTTCGCAGTCCGCTTGACACACGCTCAACGCGCCCCATACTTGTGCGCAGCGTCAGGGACATGCAGGGAGATAACATGAAACGCACCGCACTTTCGACTCTTGTCGCCGCGATCGCCTTCGCTGCGCTGGTGCCGGCAGTGGCGCAAACGACGGTGAAGCTGGGCTACGCGACCACACCGACGTCGCACTATGGTGTCGGCTCGAATGCGTTTTGCGAGGAAGTCGAAAAGCGCACCAGCGGTCGCTACAAATGCCAGCAGTTTCCCGGAGCTGCGCTCGGCGGTGAGCGCGAGATGATCGAAGCAGTGCAACTGGGCACCCTCGACATCGTCAACACGTCGACCGGGCCCGTTGGCAATTTCGTTCCCGAGGTCAACATCGTCGATATTCCATTTTTGTTTCGCGATTACGATCATGCACGGCGCGTAATGGATGGGCCGATCGGCGATGATCTGCGTGCGAAGTTTCCGGCCAAAGGTTTGATTGCGCTCGCGTGGACCGAGAACGGCTTTCGCCACATGACCAACAGCAAGCGCCCGATCGTCAAGCCAGATGATGCAAAGGGCCTGAAGATTCGCAGCATGCAGAACAAGGTCCACATGCAGGCGTTCCAATCAATCGGCATTCAGCCGACGCCGATGGCGTTTCCCGAATTGTTCGGGGCATTGCAGACCGGTGTCGTTGACGGCCAGGAAAATCCGATCCCGGTCATTCTGTCCGCCAAGTTTTCACAGGTGCAAAAGCATTTGTCACTGACGGGCCACGTGTATTCACCAGCGCTGCTGATCGTCTCACCAGCACTCTGGAACAAGCTCTCGGAAGCCGACAAGAAAGCTTTTACCGAAGCAGGCAAGGCTGCGTCCGCCGCGCAGCGCAAGAAGGTCAACGACGACGAGCGCGATGGAATCGCGCAGCTGCGCGCCGGCGGCATGGAGGTCGTGACGACGGTCGACAACCAGGCGTTTCGCAACGCGATGACGCCGGTGTGGGGCGACTTCGCCAAGCAGTTCGGCGCTGAAAACATCCGGCAGATTCAGGACTTCAAGTAGAGGACTGGAACCCGGATGTTTCGTTGAGGCTAACTTCGCGCAGCGAAGTTAAGGCGCCAGCCGGCCGGTGACAAAACATCCGGCAGATTCAGGACTTCAAGTAGAGGACTGGAACCCGGATGTTTCGTTGAGGCTAACTTCGCGCAGCGAAGTTAAGGCCGGAACACAATATAAAAAAGAACCAAGACTTCAAATAGCGGCGCGCCGGTTACGACGACAAGCCTGATGCTATCAACACCATTAGTCCGCCGGAAAGCATTAGCGACACGGCGACGTGCTCGAACGACTCACCGTACGTCAGGCCGAAAAGCCTGCGATTGCCGCTGGCCCACCAACCGCAGCTGATCACGAAGGCAATCGCAAATAACAGGATCCCCGGCAGCAAAACCAGAGTGACGCCGATGACGTACATCGGAATAGTGCCGATGATCGCCACCGCGACACTCCGCAGCCAGCGCTGCGGCTTCGAATAGATCTTCAGCAACGCCGCGCCGATCAGGCCCTGCACGATGGTCGCGATCGTGAATCCGCCCCACAAGGCGAAAAATGCCTGCCAGCTTCGATTGCGCTGAACCGCATAGCCAAGCATGTTGTCCCAGTCCGTATTAAATATGCGGATGCCGATTTCGCTGGCGACCGTGACAACGAACGAACCCGCAAGCGCTAACAGTATTAGCGCGATCGTAAAACGTCGGTCACCGAGCACCGGCTCGATAGCGTCCCACCAGACTTCAGGATCGGCCAGCTTTGCCATTCATGTAGGACTGTCAGGAAGTCCGTGAGTTTCGATCCAAAAAAAAGCCCGCGATGACGCGGGCCTTTGAGGTATCGAACGTCGGTCAGGTGGCAACCGTATTAACCGTGTCGCCTCGCAAGTTCGGATAACGCACATGCTCAACCAACTCTTGCGTTTGGCGATCCGGCGCCGGAGTCAGCAGGCTGACGATGATGATTGTTATCAAGCCCGCCGGCAATCCAAACACACCTGCGGAAATTGGGTTCAGCCCAAACCAAAGAGGCATCACCGGCACGCCCATGTTGGTGAAGAACGGATACGTGCGCAACATGTAGTAGATGCAGACCCCCAACCCGACGACCATGCCGGTTATGGCTCCCCACTTGGTGGCACGCTTCCAGAACACACCCACGACAAGCGCCGGGAAGAACGCCGAAGCCGCCAGCGAGAACGCCGCGGCTACCAGGAACAGGATGTCTCCCGGCTTCAACGACGTGACTGTTGCTGCCGCGATTGCGACGACCACAAGCAACACCTTGGAAAGCGTTACCCGGAACTTGGTCGAGGCTGACGGATCGATCATCTTGTAATACAGATCGTGTGACAGCGCGTTGGCGATCGTCAGAAGCAACCCGTCCGCAGTGGATAGCGCCGCCGCCAGACCCCCGGCAGCGACGAGCCCAGACACCACGTAGGGCAGCCCGGCAATCTCCGGCGTAGCCAGCACGATCAAATCGCCACCAATGGCAATCTCGGCGAGTTGCACTATGCCGTCTCGATTGACGTCGGTGATGTTCAATAGTGTCGGATCAACCTGCGCCCACAGCGACGCCCAAGCGGGCAACGAGGCGAAGCTGCTGCCCACCAGATTGCTGTAGACGTCGTACTTCGCAAGCACCGCCAGGCAGGGAGCCGTGAAGTACAGCAGGAAGATGAAGAACAGCGACCAGAAGACCGAATCGCGCGCCTGCTGCACACTTGGCGTCGTGTAATACCGCATCAGGATGTGTGGCAACGCGGCAGTACCGAACATCATGCAGAACACGATGCCGAGAAAGTTCAGCCGTGCCGTATCGCGTGCCGCCTCATCCTTTCCAGGATAGGGATCGGCGTGTGGGCGGGGCGGCGCTGCGCGTGCCGCAAGCCCTCGATCCTTGGTTGCGGCAGCCTTCCACTTCTCGACGTCGGTCGGATATTCGGTCAACGCTTTCTGCACCGGGTTGATCTCCGGCCCGGGCGCGTTGGCTGCCCTGAGGTCAGCCAGGCGCTTTTCCAACGCGGCGCGGCCTTCTGCGAAGCCCTTAGCTGGGATCCTTTAGGCCCGCTGTCGCAGCGTCGGCCCGGCTCTTGAAAATCGCACGAACCTCGGCTTCCTTCGGGTCGGCGAAGATTTTCTTCTCGACCACCGCGAGCTTCTGCATCGTCTGCCCGTAGGCGATCTGCGGAATCGGCACTCCGGTATGCCGCACGCCAAGCCAGACCACCGGTGTCAGATACGCGATGATCAGGATGATGTACTGCGCCACCTGGGTCCACGTCACCGCTCGCATGCCGCCCAGCATCGAGCACACCAGGATGCCGCCGAGACCGACAAATACACCGATTTCAAACGCGAGACCGGTGAAGCGGCTCGTGATCAGGCCGACGCCATATATCTGCGCGACTACATAAACAAAGGAGCAGATGATTGCTGCGATGATGCCGATCGATCGCACGATGTTGCCGCCGTAGCGGGCGCCGAGAAAGTCGGGGATCGTGAACTGGCCAAACTTGCGCAGATAAGGAGCGAGCAGGAAAGCCACCAGGCAATAGCCCCCGGTCCAGCCCATAACGAACGAAAGCCCGTCAAAGCCGGCCAGATAAAGCGTTCCCGCCATGCCGATAAACGAAGCGGCGCTCATCCAGTCCGCGCCGGTGGCCATGCCGTTGAACAGAGCCGGTACTCGTCTTCCCGCCACGTAATACTCGGCGACGTCCGCCGTGCGGCTCATGATTCCGATGCCCGCGTACAGCGCGATCGTCGCGAACAAGAACGCATAGCCGATGTACTGGCGCGACAAGCCAAGCTGTTCGGCGATCGCAAGCAAAACGAGGAAAACTAAAAATCCACCCGTGTACCAGGTGTAGTACTTGCGCAGCTGGTTAAAGAAGGCGCGATTGGCGCCAACAGTGGTGGCGGCCATTATTCGTCTCCCTCTTCCACATTGAATTCCAGGTCAAGCTTGCGCATTCTCTTGGCGTAGACATAGATGAGAACGACGTAAATGATCAGCGATCCTTGGGCGGCCATGTAAAAGGACAGCGGCCACCCGAAGAAATTGATCTCGGCCAATGGTCGGGCATACCAGGCCATCACGTACGTAACGACGAACCAGATTGCGAGCAGAACTGCGGTGAGGCGCAAATTTCTGCGCCAATACTCCTGTTGCTGCGCGGTGAGCTGCATGTTATCTCCCTTGATGTTTTACTAGTTCTCCGGCACTACATGGCTTCGGCGGACGTGTCCTCCGTCGTTCTTGAATCTATGCTCGCTGCCTGCGGCTTCGTTTGCTCAAGATCACGCTTCAACGTGGCAGCGTACTTCGGCTCGAATTGTGTGAGCTTCTCGTACATCTTCCACGCTTCCTTACTGCGGCCCAGGTGATGGTAGGTCATGCCGAGCTGATAATAACCATAAGGGCTCATTGGCTGAAGCTTAATGTTGCGTTGAAGCGTCACGATCGCTTCCTGCAGGCGGCCCTGGCGAATCAATACCAGCCCCAGCCCGTACCATGCGCGGTCGAGGCCAGGCCTGAGTTCGACCGCTCGTCGGAAACATCGCTCGGCATCGGCGAGTTCATCGCGCTGGTCGTGCAAAAAGCCCAGGTTGAACCAGCTGTCGGCGTGGGCCGGATGTATGGCCACCAGCTCGCGAAATTCGTTGATCGCGGCAGATCGGGTCGCCCGTCCTTGCATACAAATTCCCGAGGGCTGAGCGGGCGTAGATGTCGGCCGGATCAACGCGCAGTATCGCGCGCATGGCTTGAATCGCCTGGGGGTTGCGGTTAAATAGAAGTGCGAAGTTTGCCCGGCGCTTGAGCCACCATTTGATGGCCAGGCGCGTGAGCCTGCTTACTGCGGTGCTTGCTGGCTCCACGCTTCCGCCCATTTCTCGCAGCCGGGTTGATTCACCTGCGCCATGCACGAGTCTCGATGCTCAAAACCTAGCCAAAAGTAGATGATCACCAGCAGAGCGAATGCAGCGACTGGCACGTGACGATCCAAAACAACCTTGGGTGAAATCAGGCGGACGAGCTTGACGACCGGCCGGGCGATCAATTCGAACAAGCGATACAGCAGGTTGTCGCGCCGCTTGGCCCAATTAAAGACGCCGACCATCGCTTGCCCGAGCAGCGCCAGTGCCGCCACCAAAACGAGCGTTTGCGCCATGAGTATGTAAAGTGCCATATCGTTGGGGCGGCATTCTTGCATAGCCGCGACGCCCGTGTTGCCGTAGTGCAGCGACACCTAAATCGGTTTCGCCAGTCCACTCGAATACGGCAGCCATGTCGACAGCGCCGGCACGAGGCTGATGAGCAACAGCACAATCAAGTGCGCTATCAAAAACGGCCGAAGCTCCCAAACCAGCGCACCGATCGGAACTTTTGAAACGGCTGACGTTACCGCGAGCAAGCCGCCCACCGGTGGCGTGATCAATCCCAGCGTCAGGTTATAAATGACGATCATCGCGAAGTGCACCGGGTCGATGCCGGCCGCGTGCGCGACCGGCGCCAGGATCGGAACCAGCACCATCACACCCGGCAGCGGTTCGATGAAGATGCCGAAGATCAATAACAGCACATTGATCAACAGCAATAGCGTGATCGGGCCCTACTTCGAGTGCAGTGATCCAGCGCGCGAGTGATTGCGGTACGTTCTCTATCGTCAGTACCCACGCGAACGCTGCACTCGCAGCAACGATCAGCAGCACCGATGCCGTCAGAATTGCAGAGCGCGACAGGATCGTCGGCACGTTTCGCCAATGTAATGAGCGATAGATAAACGCGCCGCAAAGCAATGCATAAACGACCGCGACTACCGACGCCTCGGTCGGCGTGAAAATCCCTGCACGAATTCCGCCCAGGATGATGACCGGCAGCAGCAGCGCTGGGATGGCGTTGAACGTGTTGCGCAGCATGTCGCTTGCAGATGGCCGCAGCGCGTCGGCGCGATAGTGCCGCCGTGTCGAAACGATCTGATTGACGATCATCATCGCGACCGCAATCAGAAGCCCTGGCACCAAACCCGCCATGAACAAAGCACCCGCAGAGACTCGATCGTCCTGCAGCGCATAGATGATCATGATGATCGACGGCGGAATGATCGGGCCGACGATCGCAGTCGATGCAGTCAGCGCGGCGGCATACGCTTTCGAGTAACCGGCCTTGTCCATCATCTTGATCATCATCGAGCCGGGGCCGGCTGCATCGGCCAGCGCCGAGCCGCTGATTCCTGAAAAAAAAGTCAGCGACAACACGTTGGCGTGACCGAGTCCGCCGCGACGATGTCCGACGAATTGGGATGCAAAGCGCAGCAGTACTTCGGTCAGCTTGCCGCCTGTCATCAATTCGGCGGCAAGGATAAAAAAGGGAACGGCAAGCAGCGGAAAGCTGTCAATGCCGGTGAACATCTCCTTGAGCACGACGATGGCGGTGTATCGATCGTCAATCGCAACCGCGAGCAGCGCAGCGGCGGCAAGTGAAAACGCGACCGGCACGCCCAGCGCGAGCAATACCGCCGCAGTGATGAAAAGAGTCCACGCCATCAGCGCACGCCGGGGCCGCGGCGCTCGCTACAGAGCGGACGCAAGTTCTCTGTCCACACCGTCTTCGTGCTCGATCGGCTCGGCGAAAATGTAACGACGCGCGACGAACCCGAGATGCACCAGCATTAGCAGGCAGCCGATGGGCATCCCCGCGTAAACCCACGCCATTGAAATCTGCAATGCCGCGGATGCCTGAAATCGCGTACGCCACGCGTAGTCGATCCCTTCGACCATCAGCGCCACGAAAAGCACGAGCAGAATCAGCGCAATCGCCGCGCGCACAACGCGCGCGGCGCGCGGGGGAAGTGAACGCTCAAGCGAGTCGACTCCAATGTGAGCGCCGCTGCGCAGCGCAAGGCCGCCGCCGATGAATGCCAGCCAGATCATCAGGTGACGCCCGACCTCTTCGCCCCACAGGAATGACGACTCGCCCATGTATCGCATCACGACGTTCACGAACGTAACGACGACCATTGCTGCTAGCAATACGATCAGCGCAGCGCGATTGGCTTGGACGAACCGCCGCTCCAGCTGAAGCAGCATCGCTATCCGTGCTTTATCGCGATGGTTTTCAGCGTGGTGAATCCGAGCAGCGCTTCGAAGCCTTTCTCGCGTCCGTAGCCGCTGGATTTCACGCCGCCGAACGGAAGCTCGATGCCGCCACCTGCGCCGTAGTTGTTAATGAACACCTGTCCGCAGCGCAGCTTGCGCGCGACGCGCATCTGGCGCGCTCCATCGTGCGTCCAGACGCCCGCGACAAGGCCGTACATCGTGCCGTTCGCGAGCGACAGCATCTCGTCTTCGGAGTCGAACACTATCGCCGCGAGCACCGGCCCGAAGATCTCTTCCTGGGCCAGCGCGTGGTTTGATGGAACGTCGCGCAGAAGCGTCGGCGCCTGGTAATAACCGGTCTGCGGCGCGTTCTCGACGACGTGTCCCTGCGCAGCGATCGGAACCTGATCGTGCTGCGCGCGACTCAAAAAATCCCATACACGCTGCAGCTGGTTCTGCCGTATCAGGGGGCCGAGGTCCAGATCATCAAGAGCCGGCCCTGACCTTCAGGCGTGACATCGCGGTTCCAACGCGTTCCACCAGCTCTTCGTAAATCGGTCTCTCGATCAACAGACGGCTACCGGCCGAGCACGTTTGCCCGGCGTTCTGCACGATCGCATTGACGACCACCGGTAGGACCTCATCAAGATTTGCATCGGCGAAAACGATCTGCGGCGACTTTCCTCCGAGCTCAAGTGTCACGGGGCAATGATGTCGGGCCGCTGCCTGCGCGACCGCGGTACCGGTGACTGGCGATCCGGTAAAGGAAATGTGATCGATGCCTCGATGCTGCGCCAGCGCCGCACCTGCTTCCGCGCCGTAGCCGGTGACAACGTTCAATGCGCCGGCGGGGAAGCCGACTTCTGCCGCGAGCACTGCGATTCGCATTATGGACAGGCACGCATCTTCGGCAGGTTTGACAACGCACGCGTTGCCCGCTGCCAAAGCAGCGCCGACACTGCGGCCGAAAATCTGCATCGGATAATTCCACGGCACGATGTGGCCGGTGACGCCGTGCGGCTCGCGAAGCGTCAGCACCGTCATGCCAGCCTGGTATGGAATCGTGTCGCCGTGCAGCTTGTCGGCCGCGCCGGCGTAATACTCGAAGTAGCGCGCGAGTGCGGTCACATCGGCGCGGCCCTGCTTCAATGGCTTGCCGGTTGTGCGCGATTCGAGATGCGCGAGCTCGTCGTGATGATCGGCCACCGCATACGACAGCTTCATCAGCAGACGCCCGCGCTCGGTCGCCGTCATGCGTCCCCATGGACCATCAAAGAACTCACCGAGCGAGCTGCGAGCTGCATGCGCCGCAGCGTCGACATCCGCGGCGTTGCCGCGCGCGATCTTTGCAAACGGCGCGCCGTCGGATGGATCGATGACGTCGATCGTCTGTCCACTGGACGACGGCGCCCAGCGATTGCCGATAAAGTGATGCGACCCTGCGGTGGTTGTGCTGCCGTCCATCGCGTGCTCCTGCCGCTTCTTCTGCCTCGTCAGGTGGGATTATTACCCGGGCCGGAACTACGTGCGCTTAAGATTGCCGCATGCGACTTGATGCTGTTCCCGCTGGCCGCGACATTCCGAACGACTTCAACGTCATCATCGAGATTCCTGCGCACGCGGACCCCATCAAGTACGAGGTCGACAAGGACACCGGCGCGCTGTTCGTCGACCGCTTCATTGCTACATCGATGCACTATCCGTGCAACTACGGTTACGTTCCGAAGTCGCTCGCCGATGATGGCGATCCGCTCGATGTGCTGGTCATCACGCCGTTTGCATTGCAGCCCGGCGTTGTCGTGCGATGCCGCGCGTTAGGCGTGCTGAAGATGGAAGACGAGGCGGGCGGCGACTCGAAACTGCTGGCGGTGCCGATCGACAAGATTCTGCCGTGGTATCGGCACTGGCTGAAGTGGTCGGACATTGCGCCCGAACGGCTCGCACAGATTCAGCATTTTTTCGAGCATTACAAGGATCTCGAGCCCGGCAAGTGGGTCAAGGTCATCGGATGGGAAGGGCCGGAATCCGCGCAGAAGGATATCGTCGACGCCGTCGCCGCGTACCAGAAAGCTTCTTCTACGCGGGCGGCGTGACTAGCTCGTCGCGTCGTGCGCGCGACGCGATGACGTTGAGCCCAAGACCTCCCAACACCAACGCGATGGCCGTTAGCTTCCACCAAGTTATTTCTTCGCCTAGCAACCATACTGCGAGGCTCATTGCGACGATCGGTACCAGCAAGGTGAAAGGCGCGATCAATGCCGCAGGATGCTTGCGCAGCAGCCAGGCCCAAATGGCAAACGCGAGCAACGTGGTCGGCCACGCCTGAAACGCCAGGCCGAGCCACGCGACTGCGTCCATTGCTTTGACAGCAACCCACATCGTGGTCGGGCCTTCAAGAACCATTGCCACCGGCAGCATCATGAGCGACGCGGCAGCACTGGCCCAAACGATCACGGCTAGTGGCTGTTCACTATGGATACGCTTGACGATCACATTCGCAAGGGCCCAGGAAGCTGCGGCAGCGACCACAAGTAGAAATCCCAGGCGGGTCGAGGACGGCAAATGAAACGCGACCAGTACGAGACCGGTGCCAGCAATCGTGGCGCCAATCAGCTGGATCGGCTTCGCACGCTCGTGTGTGAGTACAGCGACGAGCCCGATCGTGAAGAACGCCTGCACCTGAATAACCAGCGACGTCAGGCCGGTTGGCATACCTGCGTGCATTCCGGCGAATAACAGCCCGAACTGCAGCGCAAAAGCAAACAAACCGTACGCGGTCACGAGACGCCACGACGGTTGTGGTCGCCGCACGAAAAGAACCGCCGGGAATGCGGCGAGTGCAAAGCGCATAACGGTCAGCGTCAGCGGCGGCACATCGTTCAAGCCCCAGCGGATGACGATGAAGTTAAACCCCCAGATGACCACCATCAACAGCGCTGCAGCGAGATGCGTCGCACTCACGCAGACCTCGCTGCAGCGCCGAAGCAAAGGGGGTTTGCTCGGACTCCCCGAAGGGGCCGGCGCATAGCGCCGTGCCCCCAGATGTACCACCATGCAGCAGTGCGCGCTGCAGCGAGAGTGGGTCGAGACTCATTCGACACTGGATGCTGACCGCAGCGCGCTACGCTCGTTCAATTCGTCGACATAGGCTTCGATCCCGCCAGCTTCACGTTGTAGATAGCGCTCGACGGCATCGGCGAACGCTGGATGCGCCAGCCAGTGCGACGAGTAGGTCGTCACCGGTTCAAATCCGCGTGCGAGCTTGTGCTCGCCCTGTGCGCCGCCCTCGAAGACTTTCAGCTTGCGGTCGATGGCGAATTCGATCATCTGGTAGTAGCTCACTTCGAAGTGCAAACAGGGAACAAACTCGATCGCGCCCCAGTAGCGTCCGTAAAGACGCTCTTCATCGAACAGTGCGAGTGCGGCTGCGATCGGTCGACGATCCCGAGTTGCGGTCACCAGCAACAGATTGTCCGGCATCGATTCTGCGATACGCAGAAAGAAGCGGCGATTCAGATAGGGTGTCGAATAGTGCGCCGCGTAGGTAGTCGCGTAGCAGCGCATGAACAAATCCCAATCGGATTCGCGAATGTCACGGCCAACCTTCCGCTCAAAGCTGATTCCCTCCGCCGAAACCTTGCGCTGCTCGGCCCGAATCTTTTTGCGCTTTGGCTGCGCGAGCGAAGCGAGATAGTCGCCAAACGACGTGTATTCGCGATTGAACCAGTGGAACTGCACGGCACGTCGCGTCAGCATGCCGATGCTACCCATTGCTTCGATCTCATCGGGCGGCGCAAACAACACATGCAGCGAAGACAAACCGGAGTTGCGCGCGTGCGATAGAAGTGATTTGGCCAGTACCGCCCGCGTATGGGAGTCGTGCGCGATCAGGCGAGCGCCTGGAACCGGAGTGAAAGGCACCGCCGCGAGCCACTTCGGGTAGTAATCGATACCGTTCTGCTGATAGGCACTGGCCCAGGCCCAGTCAAAGACATACTCGCCGTACGAGTGATGCTTGCGATACAGCGGCACCGCGCCGGCCAACTGTTCGCCGTGCCATACGGTGAGGTACTGCACTTCCCATCCGGAACGCGTCGCTGCACAGCCGGTCACGTGCAGTGCATGCAAGAACTCATACCGCAAGAACGGATTTCCGCGGCCGGATTTCGCTATGAGCGCGTTCCAACTCGCGTCACCGATCGTTGCAAGATCGTCGATGACGCGCGTGCAATAATCAGCGCCATCTGCCGGTTTGTTCATCATGAGTTCTAACGTCAAAGTCGCGGTTGCGCAGCTCAATTGCACCGTCGGCGACTTCGAGGGCAACAGCAGAAAAATCATCGAAGCGGCATCGCGTGCCGCTGCAGCGGGAGCAGACCTGCTGCTGACACCGGAGTTATCTTTAGCTGGGTATCCCCCTGAAGACTTACTCCTGCGTCGCGCATTTTACGCAGCTAGCGACGATGCGTTGCAGATGCTGACCGCACAGTTGCTGCAGTTTCCCGATCTGATGGTTGTCGTTGGACATCCGCTGGCGCGCGAAGGCCATCGATTCAATGCGGCGTCACTGTTGCAGGGCGGAGTTGTACTGGGAACTTACTGCAAGCACGATCTGCCGAACTACGACGTGTTCGACGAGCAGCGGTACTTCACGCCGGACAACCGCCCACTCGTGTTTGAACTTAACGGCACTGCATTCGGCGTGAACATTTGCGAGGACACCTGGTTCTCGTATACGCCGGAGTGTGCGAAGTCAGCCGGTGCAGCGGTGCTACTGGTACTCAACGGTTCGCCATTTCATCTAGGCAAGCAGCAGCAGCGGGTCGATACGCTGCGCGCAAACGTCACACGCTTTCGAATGCCCGTCGTGTATGCGAACCTGGTCGGAGGTCAGGACGAACTCGTCTTCGATGGCGGGTCGTTTGTGCTCGATGGCGAGGGCAAGCTAATCGCAAGCGCGCCGCAGTTCGAAGAAAGCCTGATGCTTGTTGACTTTGTCAACGGTGTGCCGCAGCCTGCCTGTGTCGTCGCAGCGCCGGAAGAAGAAGCGCTGGCATACAAGGCGCTAGTGCTCGGCGTCCGGGACTATCTGGGCAAGAACGGTTTTCCCGGCGCAATCATCGGACTTTCCGGCGGCGTCGACTCTGCTCTGACTTTGGCAATCGCCGTCGATGCGCTTGGCCCTGAGCGCGTGCGCGCGGTGATGATGCCGTCGCAATTCACGTTGCCCATGAGTCTGGAGGACGCGCAGCAAATGGCACAAACGATGAAGGTGCGCTACGACGTGCTACCGATCAAGCCCGCGTTCGACGCGTACCTCTCGACTTTGGCGCGCGAGTTTCGCGGACTGCCTTGGGATACCGCCGAGGAAAATCTGCAGGCGAGAATCCGTGGGACGCTGTTAATGGCGCTTTCGAACAAGTACGGCTCGATCGTACTGACCACCGGCAACAAGTCCGAGACCGCCGTCGGTTACTCGACGTTGTATGGCGATCTTGCCGGTGGCTTTGCCGTAATAAAAGACATTCTGAAAACGCTCGTTTATCGGTTGTGCGACTACCGGAATTCGATCGCGCCCGTGATTCCTCAGCGCATCCTGACGCGCGCCCCCACGGCCGAGCTAAGGGCCAATCAGACCGACCAGGACTCGCTGCCGCCGTACGAAGTCCTGGACGAGATCATTGACTTGTACATGCAGCACGGGCGTTCGATCGCCGAAATCGTGGCGGCGGATCACGACGAGGCGATGGTGCGCAAGGTCGTGCGCATGATTCGCTTGTCCGAATACAAGCGGCGCCAATCGCCGATCGGCATTCGTGTAACCCACCGTGGCTTTGGCAGAGACTGGCGATATCCGATTACCAATCGCTTCCGCGAAGAATTTGTTTAGCCCCCGGTCGCTACGCGCCCACCCCCCGCGGGGGCACGCGCTGAGGCTTGGGGCGGCCCGGCGCTCATCGCTAGCGCCACGCACTAGAATCGGCAAAACAAGGCGGAAACGACGATGAAACAGATCACTGCGATCATTAAGCCATTCAAGCTCGACGAAGTGCGCGAGGCGCTGGCCGATGTGGGTGTCACGGGGCTTACCGTCACGGAAGTGAAGGGGTTCGGCCGCCAAAAAGGACATACCGAGCTGTATCGCGGAGCCGAGTACGTCGTCGACTTTCTGCCGAAGATCAAGGTCGAAGCCGTTGTTCCCGACTCGTTGACCGATAGGGCGATCGAAGCGATCACGAAAGCTGCGCGCACCGGAAAAATCGGTGACGGAAAAATTTTCGTGCGCGCGGTCGAGCAGGTGATCCGGATCCGGACCGGCGAAGAGGGCGAAGCTGCGGTCTAACGACCGAAGTGAAGCCCTGCGCTAGACCGTCTTTCCGCTGGTGGGCTTCAGCAGCACAATCAGCGCTCCCCCTCCACCTTCGGTCGAGCGTGCCTGGCAAAACGCGATGACGTCTTCGCGCTGGGCAAGCCACACTTTCGTCTTTCCCTTCAGCACGGGCTGACGCCCTTTCGACCCCAAACCCTTGCCGTGCACAACCCGGACGCAGCGCAAGCCGCGCTTCCCTGCGTCGCGCATGAAGCCCGCAAGCAGCTCGCGTGCTTCATCGGTGCGACACCCGTGCAGATCGATTTCGTCTTGAATCACCCATTCACCACGACGTAACTTGCGCAGAACGTCTGCGCCGACTCCAGGCCGGCGAAACGAGAGCTCATCGTCGGTATGTAGAAGCGTGTCGATTTCAAATTCGTCCGACACCGACGCCACCAGCACCAGTTGATCGTCTTCGCGTCGCTTGTGAGCGATTGGCGGGTGGGCAGTGCGTTTGTGCTCCACGCGGCCATGTCCATTAAGCGGCGTTACGTCGCCGACCGCGTCGCGAAACTCGTCCACGGTTTTTAAGGTTTGGATCTCACGCGCGCGAAGCTCGGTTGCAGCCCGGTCTTGCTCACGAGCCTTGATGACGAGCGCATCCCGCAGTGATTCGAGCTGCGCAAACTGGGTGAATTTCTCCGTCATACACCGTTGATCCTGGGTGTCGATCGGCACGCGTCAGGCGGCTAGCGCTTCGGGTGCCGGAGCGACGGCCTCGAGGTTCTCGAGATACTTCTGTGCATCGAGCGCTGCCATGCAGCCCGTGCCGGCGCTGGTTATGGCCTGCCGATAAACGTGATCCTGCACGTCACCCGCGGCAAATACGCCCGGCACACTGGTCGCTGTGGCCATTCCCGCAAGTCCGGTCTTGGTAATGATGTATCCATTGTTCATCTCGAGCTGGCCGGCGAAGATTTCGGTGTTCGGCCGATGCCCAATCGCAATGAAAACGCCTTGCAGTGCAATCTTTTCTGTCGCGCCGGTCTGCGTGTTCTTGATGCGCACGGCGTTGACGCCCGAGTCGTCACCCAGCACCTCGTCCAGCACATTGAACGTTTTCATATCAACCTTGCCTTCTTTGACCTTTTGCATCAGGTGATCGACGTTGATCGGTTCGGCGCGAAACTTGTCGCGCCGGTGAATCAGCGTCACTTTCTTCGCAATGTTGGTCAGATAAAGCGCTTCTTCAACGGCGGTGTTACCGCCGCCGACCACAGCTACTTCCTGGTTCTTGTAAAAGAATCCGTCGCAGGTCGCGCAACCCGATACGCCCTTACCCATGAATGCCTGCTCCGACGGAAGGCCCAGATACATTGCGCTGGCGCCGGTCGCGATTATCAATGCGTCGCACGTGTATTCGGCCGCATCGCCGATCAAGCGCAGCGGCCGCTCGTCGAGCTTCGCCGTGTGAATGTGATCGAAAATCACTTCGGTGTTGAAGCGTTCCGCGTGTGCCAGGAAACGCGTCATCAGCTCGGGGCCCTGCACGCCTTGAGCGTCGGCCGGCCAGTTATCGACATCGGTCGTCGTCATCAACTGTCCGCCCTGTGCGAGACCGGTCACCAACACCGGCTTCAGGTTGGCCCGTGCGGCATAGACCGCGGCGGTATATCCAGCCGGGCCGGAACCCAAAATAAGCACGCGTGCGTGTTTGGTTGTTGTCATAGCACTCAGCTAATTCCCCTTCGCGGGTTCGAGGCAATTATATTGGGACGCTTGGGCTGAAACGAAGACGGTACGCACCCGGCTGGCGCGTTACGTTTTACCGATGGCGCCGTGTGCACTCTCGTCGTGTGCACTCTGAGTGGAAGCCGACCTGGCGAGCCGGTAGCTGATCGCACGTTTGCGAGCAGCCGCAAAGTATTCCTTGTCGCTTATTCGGGGCGTCTTTCGGGCGCGAACCGCACGCAACGCGGGCGTCATAACAGTCAGTACGATGCCCAAGCCGCCGATGATCAGCGCAGCTTTCATTCGCCCGCGTCGTCGCGATCTCGATACCCGACCTGAGGGCGATTGACCTTGTAAACCGCCCCGGCAATTCCTACTGCGACCACACCGGCAAGAAAAAAGAGTATCGAAGGACCCACGGCTCGCTCCACACTAATTCGAACCGCAAACTCTAAGGTTCACCGTCGATCCTGAAGGTGTTTGGAGCGCCTGATTTCCTCCGGGATTTGGGCTAATGAAACGCGCTACATCTGACGGAACAGATGGGTGTAGCTATCGGAAACCAGCAGGGTTTCAGCGCGAGTCTTCAGCTTTACCAGCATTCGGCCACGAAAGTCGCGCGCCACGCCGGCGATCGACGTCGCATTGACGAGCGTCGAGCGATGAATCTGCCAGAACTGGTTCGGATCGAGCTCGTCGACCAGCTCTTTAAGAGGCTTTCGAATCAGCGCCTCTCCTTCGCCGGTCACTACCCGCGTGTACTTGTTGTCAGCCTGAAAGTAGCTGATTTCATCAACCGTAATCAGCTTCAGACTTTGTCCGACTGATGCATTGATCCATCGCAGATACTGTTTCGAAGCAGGCTGCGCATTTGCGCTGATCTTCTCGAGCGCTTCATCGAGCAGTGCTGGAGGCGTTCCGAGTCGCGCCTTGACGCGCGACACCGCGGTGAACAAGCGCGCTGCGGAAACCGGCTTCAGTACATAGTCCACGGCACCTTGATCAAACGCAGCCACGGCGTGCTGGTCGTAGGCGGTAACGAATACCACATGGCAGCGACCACTCGCCTGGCGGGCAACCTCGAGGCCGGTCGCGCCCGGCATTTGAATATCGAGAAACAACACGTCGGGCCGATGCTCGTCTAGGAAACGCAACGCCTGTACGCCATCGGCCGCTTCGCCGACGATCGAGAGCTCCGGCCACAGCTGTTCGAGTTGCTCGACCAGTTGATGGCGCAGCGTCTCTTCGTCCTCGGCGACGATCGCCGTAGGTCGGTTCACGACTCCGGGCCGGACGCCGCCGGCACGCGCATCGTCAACTGCACCATGCCGTCGCGCTCCGCGCAATCAAGCGATGCAGCACCACCGTAAAGCCCCGCGAGGCGTTCGCGTACACGCACGAGTTCAGCGTCGTCAGCGCAGCCGGATGGATCGTCAAAACGCAGCACGGTCACGATTTCGTTTTCGATCCGGCTGATGCCCATTCTTATCGACGCGGGCGGTTCGCCTGATGGTTGCCTTACCGCGCGCTGCACGAGCGGCAGAAACAGCATCGGATAGAAGCGGGCGCCGCGGCACTCATCGGGAAGCGTGACATACAGTGCGGGGCGACCGCCGTGCAGGGATGTAACGACTGCGAGATAAGCCTGAACCAGATCGATCTCGGCCTCGATCGTCGAGCCGGCCTCGCGCATGCGGGGCAACGCGACGCGCAGATAAGTGATCAGCCGGTCGAGGTCTTGCGCCGCCCGCGGAGCATCCTTGCGATACAGCTTTTCTATATCGACCAGCGACTCAAACAGAAATTGCGGCTCGACCTGGGCTTGCATTGCGATCAAACGCGCCTCCAGCACCTCGCGTGCAATGCTTGCCTGCGCCCGCTGCGCCGCCAGTACTGCGCGCTGCGTCACCGAGCGTTGCCGAACATTCTGAGCCGCTGCGATAAACAAAAACGCGAAAAGCGAAAGGTGCGCTGTACTACCAATAAACCGTAGCCAATCCGGCGGCATCGGCTTTGTCTTTTCCATGATTGCGCGCCACACCTCGTCGACGCCCATGGCATTCGCAATCGGCATCGTGACGGCGGCGGTCAGAGCGGCACTCAATATCGATGCGACAACCAGCTTGCCCCATTGGGTGCGCTCGCTCTGCTGTGCCGCGACCACCAGCCACGCCACCAGGGCAAAGCTGTAGATCAGCAGCGATGTAATCGGCTCGAACGCAAAAATTTTCCAGATACCAGGCTTGCTCAGCTTGTCGAACAGGAACGAAAAATCGAGGACCGATGTCACCAGCGTCGCCAGCAACACCGCTACCAGGTGACCTCGCGTCACACGTATTGCGCGAGATTGCGTGGCTGGCCGTGCTGATGGAAGTGCCTGGCTGGGAGTGATCGGGACCGCACTCATGCTGCCGCTCCCTCCCATTCAACAGGCAAACGAATAGATGCCGTCACGCCGCGCGGTGCGCCGGCCGTAAGCGTCATTTTGGCGCGTGCTCCATAAAGCGCACTCAGCCGCGAACGAGTGTTTGCCAAACCCACACCGACGCCGGTGCTGCCGGAAAAGCCGGCACCGTTGTCACGAACTTCGACCAGCAAGTCATCGCCTTCTCGACGCGCATTAATGTCGATCCGGCCGCCCTCGGGCAGCGGCGAAAGACCGTGCTTGATTGCATTCTCCACCAGCGTCGGCAACACCATGGGTGGCACGCGTGCGTTCGCGAGGCTTGGGTCATGATCGATCGAAAAATCCAGCCGTTCACGCATTCGCATCTTCAAAATGGTCAGGAAGGAGCGTGCCAGCTCGAGCTCGCGTCCCAGCGTCGATCCTGATTCGCGCATCGCCGGCAGCGCCGCGCGCAGATAGTTGATCAGACTGGCGAGCATTTCCCGGCCCTGGTCGGGTGCCGTTTCATACAGCCGCTTGACGTTGGCGAGTGTGTTAAACAAGAAATGCGGCTCGATTTGAGCCTGCAGCGCCGTTAACTGTGCTTCGCACATCTGTGCCTGCAATGCCTGCTGGCGGCATTCGGCATCCGCGAGTCGACAGCGTGCTTCCCTATCCGCTCGGACTGAAGTAAAAAACCAATATCCCAAAGCCCCAAGCGCTGTCCATAGAGTAAACGTCGAAGCAAAGAAGCCCGGGCTTTCGCTGAGCCGTTCAACGATCGGGAATCCGGCGACGACAAGCCGAGCCGGCACGCTCAACGAGGCTGCTATCGCCGATGTAAGCACCCCCAGCGCGAGTGCGCGCCGCGGCGAAAGCCCTTTGGCGGCAGCGAACGCTTCCGTTAGCGCAATCGCAAGCAGCAACAGCAGGCCGCTGATCATCGTCTGCCGCATGGCACGCGCGATATCGAATGCCCACTGTTCCAGCGGTTCGTAGTGCAACGCGGTGATGTAGCGTCCGAAAATCAACAGCAAACAGAAATAGAACACGATCGCGATCGACTTGAGATTCCACACGCGCGCAAAAGCGATGCGGGCGACCGATAAGGGCGTGCCGCCGGACTGTTCCTGAGCAGCGGTCGTAAACAGGGGTCTCATACCGCGATTTTGCGCGGTGTGGGCGTGCATCGCAACGCTTGCCGATGAAGTGCGCACTGCGAGGTGCCAAACCGCGGTGGTGGCGACGAATTTAGCGAATCCCGGAACCTATAATGGCTCGAATGGCGGCAAGGGCAAAACCGGGCAATAGCGCGCAGCGCGCGGCCGACGGCGTGTGGCTGCGTTCGCGCGATACGCCGGTGGGCTCGGAGGGTGACGATCGCTTTGGACGACTGCTGTCGGAAGCCGGATGGATCGTCGGCGCCGTTGTGGCGGTGGCATTGTTTGCGGTGTTCGCGACCTTTAGCACCGACGATCCTGCATTCACCCATACCGCCGGCGCGGCCGGTGTGAGCAACATCGGAGGCCGGTTAGGGGCGTGGCTTGCCGATATCGCTCTGCTGCTGTTCGGCATCTCGGCGTATCTGCTCGTATTCGGCCTTGCAATCACAGTCGTGCGCGGATTTCGCAAATTGCACCGCACGGCCAGCGGAGATCCGTTGAATGACGATCTGCCCGCGTACGCGCACGGCATCGGCTTCGTATTGCTGCTGATCGGCGCGGTGGGCCTGGAGACGCTTCGATTTCACACGCTCGGGCTTGCATTGCCCGGCTCACCGGGAGGCGTCGTCGGCAGCTCGGTCGGGCAGCTGGTGCAGGCCGCGGTTGGATTTACCGGCGCGACGGTGATCATGCTGGTCTCGATCGCGATCGGGCTTTCGCTGTTCCTGGACTTTTCGTGGCTCGCAGTCGCCGAAAGGTTTGGCGGTTTTCTCGAAGGCTTTTCGCGCCGCGCGCGCCACAAACGCGAGGAGGCGGAGGATCGCGCGATCGGTGAAGCCGCGGCCAAAGTGCGCGAAGCGGCGCTCAGTGATGAGCGCGAGCGCATCGATGAGGCGCCGCCGGTCCATATCGAGCGCACGCCCGCGCACGTCAAACCCTCCGAGCGTAAGCAGAAGGAAAAGCAGGTACCACTGTTCGCCGAGATGGCCGACGCTCGGTTGCCGCCTCTGGATCTGCTCGACGAGCCACCGCCCAATCTGGAAGCGATTTCGACCGAAACGCTCGAGTTCACATCCCGCCTTATCGAAAAGAAGCTGCGGGATTTCAATGTAGATGCGGCTGTGGTGGCCGCTTACCCCGGCCCGGTTATCACTCGCTACGAAATAGAGCCTGCCGTCGGCGTCAAGGGCAGCCAGATCGTCAATCTTGCGAAAGACCTGGCGCGTGCGCTATCGCTGGTATCGATCCGTGTCGTGGAGACAATTCCCGGCAAGAACCTGATGGGGCTCGAGCTGCCGAACCCGCGACGGCAGGTCGTGAAGCTGTCGGAGATCCTTGGCTCGGTGACTTACAACGAGAGCCATTCGCTATTGACGCTGGGACTTGGAAAAGACATATCGGGCAAGCCGGTAGTGCTCGATCTGGCGCGCATGCCGCACTTGCTGGTCGCAGGAACAACGGGCTCGGGGAAGTCGGTTGGCATCAACGCGATGATCCTGTCGATTCTGTACAAGGCCGATCCGTCGCAAGTTCGAATGATCCTGATCGACCCCAAGATGTTGGAGCTTTCGGTCTACGAAGGCATCCCGCACCTGCTGGCACCTGTGGTCACCGACATGCGAGACGCCGGCCATGCGCTGCAATGGTGTGTCGGCGAGATGGACAAGCGCTACCGGTTATTGAGCAAGCTCGGCGTTCGCAGCCTAACAACCTACAACCAGAAAATTTTGGACGCGCGCGCGAAAGGCGAGTTCATCGCAAATCCATTTTCGCTTACGCCGGCTGAGCCGGAGCCGCTCGACACATTGCCGATGATCGTCGTGGTCATCGACGAGCTCGCCGATCTGATGATGGTGTCCAGCAAGAAGGTCGAGGAGTTGATCGCGCGTATTGCTCAGAAGGCTCGGGCGTCGGGCATGCACTTGATACTTGCCACGCAGCGACCGTCGGTCGACGTGATCACCGGGCTGATCAAGGCCAACATTCCTGCGCGCATTTCGTATCAGGTCTCGAGCCGTGTCGATTCGCGCACGATTCTCGATCAGATGGGCTCGGAGTCGCTGCTGGGGCAGGGCGACATGCTGTATCTGGCGCCCGGAACGGGTTTGCCGACACGCGTGCACGGTGCGTTCGTCGCCGACGCCGAAGTGCATCGGGTGGTCGACGTATTGAAATCACGCGGGGCGCCGCAGTATGTCGAGGGCTTGCTCGAGGCACCCGACGCCAATGGAGAAAACGGAGACGCGGAGGGGGGCACCAAAGGTGTCTTCGCAAACGAGGCTGATCCGTTATACGACCAGGCTGTAGAAATCGTGTTGAAGAATCGTCGCGCGTCGATCTCGCTGGTCCAGCGACATCTGCGTATCGGGTACAACCGGGCCGCGCGACTGCTGGAAGACATGGAGCGTGCCGGTATGGTGTCTGCAATGCAGAGTAACGGTAATCGCGAAATCCTGGTGCCCGCAAGGGAAGGTTAAGGATCCGATGTTGAACGCTTTGCGTGCGGTGTTGATTCTTTCGATCGTTGCTGCGACCGACGTACACGCAGCAGCAGTCGATCAGCTGCGAAGTTTTCTGACGCAGACCAATAGTGCGCGAGGAGACTTCGTACAACGAGTTAGTTCGGGCAAAACGGCGCGCCCGGGTGCCAAGGCGCCGATGGCCTCGAGTGGACAGTTTGTCTTTCAGCGTCCTGGCAAATTTCGGTGGACTTACCAGAAACCGTACGAGCAGTTGATCGCCGCCGATGGCCAGCGGCTGGTGTTGTTCGATAAGGATCTGAACCAGGTCACGATCAAGAAGCTGCAGGCGTCGCTGCCGTCGAGTCCCGCGTCGATCCTGTTTGGCTCGAACGACTTCGAGAAAGAGTTCGAGGTAAGCGACGCCGGCTCGCGCGATGGCCTCGAATGGATTGTTGCCAAGCCGCGCGCGAAGGACACGACGTTCGAGCGCATCGAGATTGGTTTTCGTGATGGCTTGCCGCAGGCGATGCTTCTTGCAGATGGCTTTGGCCAGACCACGCAGCTGACGTTCAGCAATGTTGAACGAAATCCGAAGCTCGACGCCGATGCGTTTCGCTTTACGCCACCGAAGGGCGCCGATGTATTGGAAGACAAGTGATTGCTTTTGAGTAATTAGCACACGCGCTCGCGCCAGCGCGTCATCTTCCGTCCAAATTCGATGGCTACCAATCTTCTCGCCCTGCTCGACGACATCGCCAGCGTGCTGGATGACGTCGCCACCCTGACCAAAGTAGCGACTCGGAAAACCGCCGGCGTGCTCGGCGACGACCTGGCGCTGAACGCGCAGCAAGTAAGCGGCGTACATGCCGAGCGGGAGCTGCCGGTGGTATGGGCAGTCGCCAAGGGTTCACTGCGCAACAAGGCGATCCTGGTGCCGGCGGCACTCGCCATCAGCGCGTTCGCGCCTTGGGCCATCATCCCGCTGCTGATCGTCGGTGGCCTGTTTCTTTGCTACGAAGGCGCCGAGAAGCTGGTGCACAAGTTCCTGCACTCCGGGAGCGACGAACGCGCATCGCGCAGAGCTCAGCCGCGCGCTGACCGACCCGCAGCGTGGATCTCGTAGCGTTGGAACGGGACAAGATCAAGGGCGCAATCCGTACCGACTTCATCCTGTCCGCAGAAATTATCGTAATCACGCTGGGCACCGTAGCCGCCGCGTCACTGAGCATTCGGATCGGAGTGCTGGTTGGCATATCGCTACTGATGACGGTGGGCGTCTACGGGCTAGTCGCAGGAATCGTCAAACTGGACGATGGCGGGCTTGCGCTGACGCGATCGGCGTCGGCAGCACTGCAGTCCCTCGGTCGGGCGATACTCGTCACGGCACCGTGGCTGATGAAGGCCTTATCGATCGCCGGCACTGCCGCGATGTTCCTGGTCGGCGGCGGCATTCTCACGCACGGAATCCCGGCGCTGCATCACGTCGCGGAGACGGCGTTGCACGGTGTTACGGGCATGACGGCCACGCTGGGCAACTTGCTGTTCGATGGCCTCGCAGGAATCTTGGCCGGTCTGATCGTCGTCGCGGTGGTGACGGTGTTGAAGAAGTGGCGAACCACGGCCGCACAATCCAGTGCTTCCGGCTGAACGGCGAGAGACAGCGTGCCGCTGCTACGACTTTATTGAAATCAGTTCGACTTCAAACTGCAAGGTGGCGTTCGGTGGAATGACGCCGCCTGCGCCTTTTTCGCCGTACGCAAGCGATGGCGGACATGTGAGCTTTGCCTTGCCCCCCACTTTCATCCGCTGCACGCCTTCGGTCCAGCACTTGATGACGCGGTTCAGTGGGAACTCAGTCGGCTGGCCGCGCTTATAGGAGCTGTCGAACTCTTTGCCATCCGGAAACGTTCCCTTGTAATGCACCTGGACGATGTCGGTTGCCTTCGGACTGGCACCTGTGCCTTCGGTCAGCGATCGATACACCATGCCTGAATCGGTTTTGATCGCTCCTTTTTCTGCCGCTGCCTTGGTAATCACATCGTCTTGCGCCATCGCTGCTCCCATGCTCGTAGTCAATAAGATCGCCAGTAACCTGTTGCTCATCGTTTCCTCTTAATCGTCCGATTGCAGGGGCGGATGCTAGCCTGTTAAGGACAAGCCTCCATCGATGCAAGACCTTTTTACCACCACAGCCGCCGGCGTTCCGCTGGCGGAGCGCATGCGTCCGCGCACGATCGACGACGTGGTCGGACAGCCGGACCTGCTCGCTCCCGGCAAGCCGCTGCGAGTTGCTTTCGAATCGGGTCGTCCGCATTCAATGATTCTGTGGGGACCGCCAGGAGTCGGCAAGACGACGATCGCGCGTTTGATGGCCGATGCCTTCGGACTCAACTTCATCGCGATATCCGCAGTGCTGGGAGGCGTCAAAGACATCCGCGATGCGGTGGAGCGCGCGCAAGTCACACGCGCCCAATCGGGCAAGTCAACGGTCGTTTTCGTCGATGAGGTGCACCGGTTCAACAAGGCGCAGCAGGACGCGTTTCTGCCGCATGTCGAGTCAGGTTTGTTCGTGTTCGTCGGCGCGACGACAGAGAACCCTTCGTTCGAAGTGATCGGCGCATTGCTGTCGCGCGCCGCTGTCTATGTGCTGCAGCCACTTTCTCGTGATGAGCTTGAGACGTTGCTCGACCGAGCATTAAAGTTGGAAAACGACTCGCTGACGATCGACACGCAAGCGCGCGCGATGTTGTTCGATCTTGCCGACGGCGACGCGCGCCGCCTGCTGAATGCGCTGGAGGTCGTGGGAAACGCGGCGCGAGACAAGAATCTTTCGTCGATCAGCGCCGATTTCCTGCGCGACTCGTTGCCCGCGACGCTGCGGCGCTTTGACAAGGGCGGCGAGAATTTTTACGACCAGATCTCAGCATTGCACAAATCGGTTCGCGGCTCCGACCCCGACGCGTCGCTGTACTGGATGGTGCGGATGTTCGACGGCGGCGTCGATCCGCGCTACGTCGCGCGCCGCGCGATAAGAATGGCGGCGGAGGATATCGGGCTGGCCGATCCGCGCGCGCTCGAAGTCGCTCTTGCTGCCGCGGACACATACGAGCGGCTCGGCTCGCCCGAAGGTGAGCTCGCCCTGGCGCAGGCGATTGTGTATCTTGCGTGCGCACCGAAGTCCAATGCGGTGTATCGCGCCTATGGCGCTGTCCGCGCGTTCGTCGAGCAGGACGGGTCACGGCCGGTCCCTATGCATCTGCGAAACGCGCCGACACGGCTGATGAAGGAGCTTGGCTACGGTGAAGGGTACCGTTACGCACACAATGAAGCTGGTGCAGTCGCTGCGGGTGAGACCTACTTGCCCGAGGGTGTAGCCGCACAGCAGTGGTATCAGCCGACCGATCGAGGCGCCGAGGCACGCATCGCGCAGAGGCTTGAAGAGCTGCGGCGTCTGAACGCCGCCAAGTAGCATTCGGTCATGCTCGATATCAATTTGTTGCGCAAGGATGTTGCGGCCGTCGCGGCGCGGTTGAAAACGCGCGGCTACGAGTTCGACGTTGATCGCTTCAACGCACTCGAAACCGCACGCAAAGCCCTGCAGAAAAATACTGAAGAACTTCAGGCGCGGCGTAACGCGCTGTCGAAGCAGATCGGAATGCTGAAAGCAAAAGGAGAGGATGCGACCAGCTTGCTCGCCGAGGCGAGTTTGATTCCGGACCAAGTCAAGAAGCTCGAGACGGAGCTTGCCGGCATTCAACACGAGTTGCAGCAATGGATGCTGGAAGTTCCGAACCTGCTGCACGAATCTGTGCCGATCGGCGCTTCGGCGGACCACAACGTCGAAGTGCGCAGATGGGGCGCTCCACGCACATTCGATTTTCCTGTGAAGGATCACGTCGACATAGGAACGCCGCTCGGACTTGATTTCGATACCGCGGCAAAGCTTTCTGGCTCGCGCTTCACGCTGCTTCGCGGCCCGCTTGCGCGGCTACAGCGCGCGCTCGCACAGTTCATGCTCGACGTGCAGACGCGCGAGCACGGCTACACCGAGTTGTATACGCCGTACATCGTCAATTCCGACTGCCTGATTGGCACGACGCAACTGCCGAAGTTCCGCGACGACATGTTCTGGGTGACCAAGGGCGGCGGAGATGGCGCGGAAGAAAAACGCGAAGAGATGTATCTGATCTCGACTTCGGAGATCTCGCTGACGAACACCGTGCGCGAAGAAATCTTGAGCGAGTCGAACTTGCCGCTGAAGTTGACTGCGAACACGCCGTGCTTTCGCTCCGAGTCGGGCAGCTACGGCAAGGACACGCGCGGAATGATCCGCAATCATCAATTCGAAAAGGTCGAGATCGTCCAGATCGTTCATCCTGCCACATCGTATGAGGCGCACGAGCAGTTGGTTGGCCATGCCGAAGCGATACTTCAGAAACTCGAGTTGCCGTATCGCGTGATGCTGCTGTGCGCGGGAGACACCAGCTTCGGCTCCGCGAAGACGTACGACCTCGAAGTATGGCTGCCGGGACAAAATGCTTATCGCGAAATTTCGTCGTGCTCGAACTTTGAAGCGTTCCAGGCGCGGCGTATGCAGACCCGATTCAAGAACGCACAGGGCAAGACGGAATTTGTGCACACCCTAAACGGCTCCGGGCTCGCGGTGGGACGCACGCTAGTGGCATTGCTCGAAAATTTTCAGCGAGCCGACGGAGGTGTCGATGTGCCCAGCGCACTGCGGCCCTTCATCGACGGCGTTTCGGTGCTGCATCCTGCGTAGCTCGCGCAGATATACTTTGCAGTTCGCCGCGTCCTGGAGAGGTGGCAGAGTGGTCGAATGCGCCGGACTCGAAATCCGGTTTACTCCTCTGGAGTAACGTGGGTTCGAATCCCACCCTCTCCGCCATCTAATATTTATTGAGACATTCCACTTTTCACAAGGGCGGAACAACAAAATGGGCAACATCGAATCGATCTCGCATGAACAGCGAGTGTTTCCACCGAGCCCAGAGTTTGTGCGGCAGGCCAACGTGCCGGGCATGGAGGCGCATCGCGCGCTGTGTGCTGAGGCTGACCGCGATTTCACCGGCTTTTGGGCACGGCTTGCGCGTGAGCACCTTGAATGGAGCACGCCGTTTACCCAGGTCCTCGATGAATCCAAAGCACCGTTCTACAAGTGGTATGCCGATGGCGAGCTGAACGCGTCGTTCAACTGCTGGATCGCAACCTCGCTAACGGCAACGCTGACAAAGTCGCGATCATTTTCGAAGCCGACGACGGAACGGTCACGAAGATTAGCTATCGCGAGTTGCACTCGAAGGTATGCCAGCTTGCCAACGGCATCAAGTCGCTTGGCCACGCGAAAGGTGAGCGCGCGATTATCTACATGCCGATGTCGATCGAAGCGGTCGCTGCGATGCAGGCATGTGCGCGGCTCGGCATCATTCATTCGGTTGTGTTCGGCGGCTTCTCTGCAAAGAGCGTGCAGGAACGCGTGATCGATGCCGGTGCCACGCTGATCATTGCGGCTGACGAACAGATGCGCGGCGGCAAGTCGATCGCATTAAAGGCGGCGATCGACGATGCGTTTGCAATGGGCGGCTGCGAGAAGGTGCGCAATGTCATCGTCTATCGGCGCACTGGTGGCAAAGTCGCATGGACCGAAGGCCGCGATAAATGGATGCACGATGTGATGGCGAATCAGCCGAGCACATGCGATGCGGTGGCCGTCAATGCGGAGCACCCGCTGTTCATCCTCTACACGTCGGGCTCGACCGGCAAGCCGAAGGGTGTGCAGCACTCCACCGGTGGCTATTTGCTGTGGGCCGCGGTCACGATGAAATGGGTGTTCGACATCAAGCCATCCGACGTGTTCTGGTGCACTGCCGACGTCGGTTGGGTGACCGGACACACCTATGTCTGTTATGGACCGCTTGCAGTCGGCGCCACCGAAGTGATCTTCGAAGGCGTGCCCACCCATCCGCACGCCGGGCGCTTCTGGGAGATGTGCCAGCGACCACGGTGTCACCGTGTTCTACACCGCGCCGACTGCGATTCGCTCTCTGATAAAAGCGGGCGGTGAGCTGCCGAAGAAATACGATCTGTCCAAGATGCGGATACTCGGCACCGTCGGTGAGCCGATCAACCCGGAAGCATGGATGTGGTACCACACCGTGGTGGGCCAAGGTCGCTGTCCGGTCGTCGATACGTTCTGGCAGACCGAAACCGGCGGGCACGTGATCTCGCCGTTGCCGGGCGCAACGCCGCTGGTGCCTGGTTCGTGCACGTTGCCATTGCCCGGAATCATGGCTGCGGTGGTTGATGAAGCCGGTCATGACGTGCCAAACGGCCAAGGCGGATTGCTGGTGATCAAGCGGCCCTGGCCGTCAATGATCCGCACGATCTGGGGTGACCCGGAGCGCTTCAAGAAGTCGTACTACCCGGAAGAGCTCGGCGGCAATTTGTATCTGGCCGGCGACGGTTCGGTGCGCGACAAGGAGACGGGCTACTTCACGATCATGGGCCGCATCGACGACGTCTTGAACGTCTCCGGCCATCGCATGGGCACGATGGAAATAGAATCGGCGCTGGTGGCCAACTCTCTGGTTGCGGAAGCAGCAGTGGTAGGCCGGCCGGACGAGCTGACTGGCGAAAGTATTTGCGCCTTCGTCGTGCTCAAGCAGGCACGCCCGAACGGCGAAGAGGGCCAGAAGATCGCGAAGCAGTTGCGCGATTGGGTCGGCAAGGAAATCGGAGCGATAGCTAAGCCGAAAGACATTCGCTTCGGCGACAATCTGCCGAAGACGCGTTCCGGAAAAATTATGCGTCGCTTGCTGCGATCGATCGCGCGCGGCGAAGAGATTACGCAGGATGTATCGACGCTGGAGAATCCTGCAATTCTGGAACAGCTGAAAGTGACGCTGTAGTTAAACAGGAGAGATGGCCGAGCGGTCGAAGGCGCACGCCTGGAAAGTGTGTATAGGTCATAAGCCTATCGTGGGTTCGAATCCCACTCTCTCCGCCAAGTACGCTTCATGTCCACACCCGCAGCGTTCGCCCGCGTTCGGTCTACCTACTTGAATTGACAGTGTAAGTAGCGCGTCGATTGCGGCAGAAGCCAAAGCAGCGGCGCACCAAGAGCAGGCAGAATTTAAGCGCGAACGCATGACCCTCGCCCGAGTTGCGCGCGCTTATCACGAGCGGGTCATCGAGCCGAATAGAACCGGCAAGCACGCAGCGCAGGTGGATTGCCTCATTGGAACAGCACGGCTACTAACGGCCAGTAGCGGACCTCCAGAATGCGGACACGCGACTAAACGTCGAGCGCGCGGGCGCGCGCCTTCTACGTTGAGGAGATCCGTTACGGGACCGGATTGAACTCGCGGTGACGGTTGCTTTGCCCGATAGCCGAAATCCCCGCATCGCAGTCTGCAGCGGTGCATCTCGAGCGAATCCCACATCAATGGGTCGCGGACGCACGGGTCGCGGACGCAGGGGGTCGCGGCCGCGCCGCAGACGTTCGATCATTGCGCAGTCAATTGGTGAGAGTGCTTCTTGCCCCGAGGTAATGACGACCGTTGATTCGCAGTATGGGAACAACAAGCGTCAGGGATTCGATTCTTCTCGTCGGTGCAAGCGGGCGAACGGGGCGTTATGTTCTGCGCTACCTGTGTGCCGCGTCGGTGCCGGTCATCGCCTGCGTGCGAGGCGCGGATCGCCTTGCGTCCGAACTGTCGTTGCAGTCTGCCGAAGTTGTGTTTGCCGACGTGGAGCAGCCACATACGTTTGCTCCGTTGATTGAGCGCGCGGCACATGTGATCTACCTCGCCGGCGGGGATCGAAGAGGGTTGTCGCCCGGCGCATGGCAAGTTGAGGTTGATGGCCTGTCAGACTGCCTTGCACTCGCCAAGCGCGCCGATCTGCCGGGTCGATGGATTTCGGTGGGCTACAGCGGATCGGATCAGCGCACTGCCGCGACCTGGGCGGAGACTCGGTGGCGCGACCTGAAGCGTGCGGCCGATGAGGTGATAGCCGCAAGCGGCGTCAACTATTTCGTCCTGCGCACTGGACTGATCGCTGCCCCGGCTAGTACTGAGGCGCGCGTGAGCATTACGCAAGATTCCGCCGCGCCTGACGCCGAGCTTCCATGCAATGCGCTCGCCTTTCTCTTGGCTGGCGCTGCGCTGTCGGGCGCGACGACTCGCTCGCATGTGACCGTTCGCCGTGACCCTCGCGGGCTCACACTGCAGAGCGCTGTCCAGGCGTTCCGGCTATTGCGACAGGACGGCCCTATTTTTAGCACGACAAGACTGATGGGCCACCGTTGATGCCCTCGTAAGGCAAGATTGCGCGCTTTGGCGCGCAAGGTTTCTGAATACGCCGCGACTTTCACCTCGACAATCGCTAACAGGCGCTGAACACCCGCATTCGAGCAGGTGTTGAAGGACTGCTTTCTGCCGCGTCGAATGGCAGCAATGCAACGAAAGCGCTAGTCACATTTCCGGCCGATAGCCGACCTACATGAGTGGCTTCCCTGCCTTCAGCATTGATCTGAACTTTCGCGCAGCAAGCAGCGACTCTACTTCGACGCCGCGGTATTTGTCGTAATTTTTTACAACTGCATCACATTCAGAATCCAGGCTAGCGGCAAACAGCAACATCTTCAGCACCTTACGGCTTATGGCACGTAAAGTGCTGTCACCGCACGTATCGGTCGCGAGTGGATTCCAGATTCGGAGGCGCAAATGACGCGTACGGCCTTGAAATGTTTCGCGGTGGCATGTATTGCCATGATCTCGCAAGGCTTGGCCGCCGCCCCCCTTAATGGTCAAACAATTGAAACCACGAGTTTTCACGGAACTGCGCCTGACGCGACAACGATCATTGGCCCGGAGTCTAGAGTTGTTGGGGCGGGCATCGAGTTGGCGGACTTTGGTTGGTTAGGCTTTCTTAACATAAATTTTTCCGATACGAACATCCTGATTACGGCGGCGACCGATCAACCGTCCGGTTTTCTTGAAGTGCTTCGTTTTTTGGACGCAATCGGCAACATTCCAGCCTTCACAGGCATCTCGATCAATCCCTCGACGAATTACGCCGGCTTTGACGCTTCGCGAATTTCTTTTTTCGACTCAGATCGGATTGACATCAGTCTGACGAACCTAAACGGCCTGCAGGGGCAACAGATCTCACTTGACCTCACCGCCGCTCCCGGGCAAGTAGTTCCCGAGCCGTGGACGATCTGGCTTCTCGTTGTTGGTATGGCAACGCTTGTCGCATTGCGTCGCCGGGAAATTTGGCAAGCACTCATCCGACCATAAATCGAACAGCTCTGGATGCAGCGGCTAGAACATCGCCGCTGCAGTCCCGACGACGTCACCTCTCATCGCAGGCGCGGGATCCTAAGTCAGTGACAGGTTGGGCTGCGACGGTCCATAGCCGGTCGTTTGCGCGTCGCAGAAGGCGATGAGCCTCTCGGAACGCGCTGACGGGCCACGATTCCGATAATAGCGAGGACTAGAAGATACAGAAGTGCGCTGGGTTCGAACGCGCCGCCTCCGCCCATGTTCTGAGGTGCAGCACTGCTACCCACGCTCTGACTCGCGGGCGGCGCGGTGAGTGCCTCTCCCGCCAGCGTAACCGTAAGGTTTCCTGCGTTACTGGCGATCGACAGGGTTCCCGACTGAGAACCCGCTGCAGACGGAGCGAACAACACTTCGAGCAAGCAGGATTCGCCTGGCGTAAGACTGAAGCGCGGGGATTCGCAAGTGCCTGCTTTCCCGAGCGCGAACGGGGCACCGACGCTTACTTCTGAAACGTCCAAATTGGTCGAACCAGGATTACTCAACGATAGCGACTGCGTTGGGGTTTGCGAGGCGATCGGAGCAGATCCGAAGTCCAGCGTGGTTCTGTCACTGCTGATCTCCGGTGCCGCCACAGCGCTCGCGTCGCCGGCCAACGCCACCATCAGCGGGGAGGGTGTACCGGTGCTCAATACGCTTAGTCCGCCAGTTCGCGCGCCAGGAGCGGTGGGTGAAAAGCGTATGTCGACCGCACATGATGCTCCCTGCGGAAGAACGATCGCCGCCGCGCATCCTCCCGTTGTTCCACCAACGAGCATGAATTCGCTGTTGCTCGTGCTAATGGCCCCCAACGTCAAACTACCGGGGCCGGCGTTGGTGATAACGACGCTATCGGCTGATGACGGCTGGCCTACCGCCGTCATTCCAGGAAATGCCATTGGACTGGGCGAAGCTTCTAGAACTGGCACGGGCAGGCTCGTGCCGACGCCTGTAAGTGCCACGCTCAGCGGACTGCCGGCAGCGCCATGAGCAACCGCCAGCGTTGATGCGAGCGAACCACTCGCACTTGGAGCGAACACAACGGTGAGCATGCAGGCTTGTCCCGCCGCGAGGCTAGCGCCCATGCAAGTACCGCTCTGAGTGAAGTGCATGCCGGAGATCGCAACGCTACTGATGACCAGGCGTCCTCCTCCCGCATTGCTGACCGTGACAGCTTGAGTGGTGCTGTTTGTGCCGATCTGCTGAGTGCTGAAGGTCAACGCTGCTGGAGTTATGGTGGCCACCGGAATGTTCGACGTCGCATTTCCGGTCAGAGAAATCGTGACGTTGCCGCCCGAGTTGTTGGACGCGATGGTGAGATTGCTGGTGCGGGTTCCCACCGCCGTGGGTGCAAAGGAGAAGACAAGCGTGCAGTTACCACCGCTCGCTGCCAATGCCATGCCGGCCTGGCAGGATCCAGCGCGAGAAAAGTCTGCGACATGACTGCCTCCTTGGGTTAGAGAGCCGATATTTAATACACCGGTCCCTACATTAGTCACCGTAATGGTCCGCGGTGCGCTTTGCGACCCGACTTCCTGTGGCCCGAAACTCAACGAATTGGCGCTTAGCGCAATTGTGGGCGCCGCCGCCGCTGTGGCCGTTCCATTCAGCGCCACGCTGCTGGTTCCACCCGCGGCGTTATGCGCCAACACCAGCGAGGCGGTCTCTAATCCGAGCACAGTCGGTCGGTAGGTCAGGTCGACACGGCACGACGCGCTAGGCGGTACACCCGTCGTTACTGAGCAGGTTGATGTCGGCTCGATTCGAAAGTCGGTTGCGTTCGTTCCGGCAGTCGAGATTGCGCTAAAGACCAACGCAGCATTACCCGTATTTGCAACCGTGGCTGAGTAGACAGCACTTGCGCCGCCGGCTGTTGTTGCCGGAAATGTGATGGCCGCCGGTGACACCACGATTGATGGCATCGGTGGAAGACTTGCGCTACCGGTCAACGGCACAGAGCTGGTGGCGCCAGCCGCGTTGTGAGCAATCGTGAGTGCTGAGGATTTCGCGCCGATCGTGGTGGGTCGAAACGTGAGATTTACTCTGCATGAGGCGCCAGCCGCGAGCGTTGAGCCTGCACGGCAAGTGGAGCTCGTCTCCACGCGAAACTCGGCCGCATTCGTACCGCTGAGACTGAGACTCGACAAGACAAGATTGCCGGTGCCGCTGTTGGAAACCGTCACTGCCGCTATAGCGCTTGCGCTGCCGACGTAAGTCGCGGCGAAAGCGACCGATGTGGGAGCCACTGCAATCGCAGGAACCGCAGAAACATTGGGATTGGCCAGATAGGCCGCGATATCAAGCGCATTCTGGTTGCTGACATATGCCGACAGAAACCGCATTTGCGGCTCCTGCGCGATCGCTTCCAGGATTGTCGACGCTCTATTGGCGCCTTTCAGGACATCATTCATGTCCCTGGTTGGGTCAACGCCATGACACGCGCTGTTTCCGCAGCTCAGTGTTGCGCCGTTAGTGTTGAGGTAGAGCGCCTTGCCCCGCAAAGCATCCTGCGCGTTTGAAACGGGGGCCCCAAGCAGCAAGGCAATGAACGAGAGTAGTGGCAGAAACCGGTTGGAATGATTCATTGGCGGACCTCAGGTCGTGTCGCTTGTTCTTCAGGAATACGACAGGCGTTTGGCTACGGAAACTGGAGGTACTGGTAGGAGATCGTGCTCTGATTGCGAATGCAGCGGTCGACGAGCGGTCCCCCAATCAGGCTAAAACTGATGGGAGTGCTTACACCCGTGAATTAGGTATCAAGCCGAGTGAAGTTCTTTGCTTTGAGGGAACATGGCGCGGAGAAGAAGTGATTCCGCCTGCGGCACGACATGATCGTCAGGACGCAGAGACGCCTGCAAACGAACCTCTTCGTCCGTGCGAAGCACGCAACAGGCCGCGAACGCTATTCGTTCACGACGCCGTAACGGGTCTACGGTCAATTCACGCCAGGTCGCAGATAAAGATTGAGGACTCTCGCTACGTAGGCTGTCGTCTCCGCGTAGGGTGGCACGCCCCCATGTCTAGCGACAGCGCCTTCCCCGGCGTTGTATGCAGCCAAGGTCAATATCAGATCATGATGAAAGGCATCTAACAGGTCGCGCAGGTATTGCACGCCACCGCGGATGTTTTGAGCTGCATCGCGCGGATCCACAACGCCATAGCGGCGCGCCGTCGCGGGCATGAGCTGCATCAACCCAACCGCCCCCTTATGCGAAACCGCCGAGGCGTTGTAATTCGACTCGGTTCGGATGAGTGCATGGATCAGTTCCGCGTCTACCCGGTAGGCGCGCGCCATCTCGTCAACGATTTCAACATAACGAATCGGCGCAGCCTTGATGGCAGACCCTGTACCTAATTTGGAAACCGGCGCCGAGCGAACCATCGACCGGTTCGCCGTGTTGCGGACCGAAGCAGAAAGTGGGATGTTGGTAACGTGCATGACCCCCCGCTCGTCCACGAATTTATATATGTCGGCGCGTGCTGCTCCGGACAGAAAAAAACCGGTGCAAAGCAGAGAAATGGCCCATGATCGCGCTTTAGGGGGTTGTAAAAGTCGAAAAGTGGTTCCGAGCCCGAGCATTCAGCGTGTATATCGGAGCGGCGGTACCACGCAAATACAACGAACTACCCATTCAACACCCGCACTTCGCTAACTGCGCTTGTATTTGTAAGGTGAAGGCCGCATTGCTGTAGCAGGCGCGTCGAGGCATAAGTTCGGTTGTTTGTATTGCTTTGTTTGCGACCGTAGGCCGAGCCGGATTGGCATCGCCGACCGCGCGTCGGCAATTATGTTGCTGTTCAGACCTTTCCGTCTGATACTCGTGCACTTTTTAATAAAGCGGATCCAAAGCGTCGAAGCGGCCGGACTCGGCGCGCGGTGCGCAAGCCATAAAGAGTACGAATAAGTGCGTAGGGGCAATGAGACATACCTCTAAAACCTTAACGGCCTTAGTTGCCGTTTGTACGGTTTTGTCCTGCCACGCCGGGATCGTTACTGCTACCGAGGTTAGTGAGGGGGAGGCGAACAGCGGTGGTCGGTTACAACGGGTCATCAGGTCGAGCACGTCCCGGAGCGGACGCCTTGCGAATGGAGGCGGCACGAACGCCGCCACGGACTTGGAAGGCGGAGGAACAGTTTCCGACTTGACCATGGCGGCTCTGCTCGAGGCGCGTCGCCCCAAGCTCAATTTTCTTTCCACCGGAGACGTTCGATCTCCTGATCCGCTGGTTGCCGTCGTGCGCAACCTGTTAATGGAAAGCGGCGCGAAAGATCTCGAGACACAGCCTTACCTGCTTTTAACGAAGATAGCCGACGCGATGCTCGAGGGGCTGACGGTTTGCGACGAACGCGGGACGATTGTCTATGTGAACGGTAGCCTTTGCCGGATGCTCGGAACGACCCCAGCGGCAGCGATCGGGCGGTCGGCGACCGAGGTCCTCCCGGGTATTTATGCGCGATTCGTTCAGGCCAAGCAATGGGGTGCGCGCGCGTGTGAGCGTTTCGGGGGTGAGTGGCACAACGAGTCAGGGGCCGGGACCATCGTCCGAGTGGCTGTCCACTGCATCGAGGATGCAGGCGGAGAAACTGTCGGGTTTTTCGCGGTCGTGCGCGACTTCACAGGCCGTACCAGAGCGGAGACAGCGCTACGGCGTTCGGAGAGCGAGTTGCGTTTGTTGTCAGCACAGTTACTGGCGGCGCAGGAGACAGAGCGGAGGAGAATTGCGCGCGGGCTGCACGACGGCATAAGCCAGGCATTGGGAGGAATCAAGTTTGCGCTCGAGGGCTGCGTGGCAAGAGTGTCGAGCGAAACCACGCAAGCCTCTTCGCAGAACATGCGGCAGCTGATTGGCAGAGTGCAAGAGGTCATCGAGGACGTAGGCCGCATCGCCATGGATCTGCATCCGTCAGTGTTGGACCATTTGGGAATCGGGCCAACGATCGACTGGTTTTGTCGCGAGGCCACCTCCAACTATGCGAACGTACGAATTGAACATCAGGTGGAGGTCGTAGAGACAGAGATTGTGCCGCGAGTGAAAACGGCAATCTTCCGGATCATTCAAGAATCGTTCAACAATGCGGTCAGCCATGGCCAGGCCAGCCATGTGACTGTGAGCTTGAAAGACGGTCTCGGGCATGTAGAACTAAGCGTTGTTGACAATGGCATCGGGTTTGACCCCGCGCAGTTCAGAAGTGTGGATAACGCAGGCAGGGGGTTTGGTCTAGTGAGCATGCGTGAACGTGCCGAGGCGACGGCCGGTCGTTTCCGTTTGGAATCGCGAAGCGGACACGGCAGTACGGTCAAGGTAACGTGGCCGAGACACAGTCCCCGGGTTGATCGCTCGATGTCTGAAGCAAGCGGTCTTACTGTTGTTTCACCTGGCAAGGCATAGCAAGGAAGTCTCGCATGCAGGCGGACCAGAGCCTCCAAAGAGGTCCCGAACTTAATTCACGAGCCGCGAACGGCAAGCATCGCATTCTGATCGCCGACGATCACACGATCATGCGCGAAGGACTACGTGCCTTGCTTGAAAGTGACCTAACTCTTGAAATCGTAGGCGCCGTCGAAAACGGTCGCGACGCAGTGCAGTCAGTCGGAAGCTTGAAACCCGATGTCGTATTGATGGACATTTCGATGCCGCACATGGACGGAATGAGTGCGATTCGCGAGATCAAGCGGCGCGCTATTGAAACCAAAATTCTCGTGCTGACCGTTCACAAGACAGAAGAGTACATACGTGCCGCGCTGCAGGCCGGTGCTAGCGGCTACGTACTAAAGGACGCGTCACGTGCCGAATTGTTGTTCGCCATCCAGTCTCTTGTTGCGGGCAAGACGTTTATAAGCCCGGCCGTTTCCGACCGGATCGTGACGGCTTATCTTCATCGCGAACAGTCAGGGGCTGTTCGATCCTTGTCCGATACGCTGACCGTGCGCGAAAAGCAGGTCTTGAAGCTGATAGCAGAAGGGCGCCGTAATCGCGAGATTGCGACTTATCTGTATATCAGCGTCAAGACGGTCGAAAAGCACCGTTCGAATTTGATGCAGAAACTCAACGTTCACAACACCGCAGCTCTGACCACCTTCGCCATAGAGAACGGCCACGTAACTTAGCGCATTCGGTTGCAGTCAACTGTTTTCCGACGCAGCAGGTCTGACTGCCTGCTGCGATAGCAAGCCCGTTGCGTGCAACTGCCTCGACGGGGACAATGGCCGCCCGGACGGAATGCAGGAATGCCTATGAGTGTTCGACGCAGCGCGCGATGAGTCATCAGCCTTCCGCGGGCAACAGCGAGGCAGCCATTCCGGGCGCCGGAAGTTCATCTCCCGGCGGAATGGTCTTACTGCCGCGAAATGCGCACTCCGAGACACTGGGCCGCCCGGCGGGTAGGCTGACTGAGTCCGACGATGGCACCTCGCTAGTCACAGCGCTACGGTGTCTTCTACGCAATGACCGTGCAGAAGTAGCGGGGCCGCTAATTCAGTCGCTGACAGGACGCGTAATAGACGCGATGCAGGAAGGACTCTTGATCTGCGATGAGCGCGGCATGCTCGTTTACGTCAATGACCGCCTGTGTCAGATGCTCGATCGCTCACGTGAAGAGTTCATCAACAAACCCGTTATCGAACACTTTGCTCAACTGCACACACGACTTATGGAGGCGCGGGAGCGCGACGAGCGCGTGTGCCACTTTGCAGCCGACTGGCCTAAGACGTCTGAAGTGAATTGCAAGTTCAAGGTGACCGTCGAACGTTTGGAGAGTGCTGATGATCGGTACGTGGGCTGGTACGGTGTCTTGCGAGACTTCACCGGGCGCGCGCAGGCCGAAGCAGCACTGCGCCGCTCAGAGAGTCACGCCAAGGCGGTGTCAACGCAACTTTTGGCCGCTCAAGACGAGGAGCGACGGCGCATCGCTCGCGACCTGGAGGTCAGCGTCGGTGAAGCTTTAGGCGGAGTAAGGTTTAGTCTGGAGGCATCTTTTGAATTGATGAATAGCGGCCAGCCACGTGCCGCGGTCGAACTCGCTTTGCTCTCGATCACCAAGATTCAATCGGCGCTTGACGATGTGCGTCACATTTCGATGCGCCTGCACCCGTCGACGCTCGATGATCTAGGGGTACTGGCGACGATCGGGTGGCTCGCTCGCGAATTCAAGAGCAGCTACCCTCAATTGCATCTGGAGACGTCGATCGACGTGTCCGAGGCGGAGATCCCGGTCCCCGCAAAGACCGCGATCTACCGGATCATTCAGGAATCGCTGAACAATGTTCTGATGCATGCCCACGCGCATAACGTGGCTCTCACTCTGAGGGATCGCTGCGGTGATTTCGAACTAATCATTCACGACGATGGCATTGGGTTTGCTTCCGCGCAAGTTATCGGGGTCGGCGAGGTGAGTCGGGGCGTTGGCTTACCAAGTATGCGCGAACGCGCCGAGTCAACTGGGGGTAGATTTGCAGTGCATTCGGAAATCGGGCGTGGAACGACAATTCGTGCTGCATGGCCGAGCCCACCCGCACTGTTAAGACATGCGAGCTTGCGGTCATAAGCAACTAGGTGTCCAACATGTATATGTCGGCTACATGCCTACAACGCGGAATCCCGCGTTCGCCCCATTGCGGCCGTTGTGCAAGCGTTTATGGTTGAGGCTCTCAGCCGGATTGCTGGTTCGGCAGCAGACAGCATCACCGCACGTTAGGTACCGCGATTCAAATTTTTTTAGAAGACGACGGTCTACTGACCCAGGTGGGAAATGCTGACGGCGCTTATTGTTGAAGACAATCCGGAGTTCAGCGTGTTTCTGAACTCACTGCTGGAGCTCCGGTTTCCTAATGCCATGATCTCGCACGCTTCAGATGCAGCTGAAGCAATGCGGCATTTCAGGATCAACAAGCTAGACATCCTTCTTGTCGACATTAGCTTGCCTGGAGGAGTGAACGGTCTGGAGTTCACGCAGTGGGTTCGGCAAGAAGGTACTTCGCCACCAGTTGTGATCCTGACAAACCACGATTTGCCCGAATACCGTCTCGAAGCCGTGCGCGTAGGAGCGGACCGTTTTCTATCCAAGGCGTCGAGCACCACGGAAGAGATAGTGGCGGCGATTGAAGAGCTCGTAGGGAAGAGGGCGACTCGCGAGGGCTCGAATGAAGCGGGCCGAGGGCCGCTAACGCTGCCCAACATATACGGCTAGCGTCTAACAAGCAGGCGCATCGCGTTGTCCCGTCACTCGCGAGGCGGAAGTCTTTCGTTTACGGCATTTCCCCAATGCCGGATACATTGTTCACCTACCTTCCCGCCGCTTTGGTTCAAGTAGCTTAGCGACGTCGTCCCGTTCCGGTCGCACCAGCGTCCCTGCGATATCGCGGGGACCGGGATCGGCAACAGGACTCTCCTGCCGGACTTGCGCCATCATGTTGGACCTCGCAGCAGATCAACGATTTGCCAAGCTTCTCGTCGAACGCGGCAAGCTTCGAGACGCGGACATGATGCGAGCGTTGCGTGTACAGCAGGGACAGGCTAACAGCGAGCGCCTCTCTCGATTGGTCGTCAGACTCGGCCTGGTCTCCGAAAGAGATGCCGCGGACACCTTGTCGAGCATCCTGAACGTTCCACTTGTGCACAGCGCCGACTATTCCGAAGCGAGCGCATTTGACGGACAAGTGTCCGTGCGCTTCCTGAAGGAAAACGTGGCCGTGCCCATAGCCGAGCAAGAGGGCGCGATATTGGTTGCAATGGCCGACCCTCAGGACGACTACGTCGCATCTTCGCTCGCCGCAGCGTTCGATCGACCGGTGATGCGTCGGCTAGGGGCGCCGTCTGAGATCGAGGCGGCGATTGAGCGCATCTATGGCACTGGCAAGTCGCGGATGGCTCAGATCCTCGAACATACTGGTCCCACCGATGAGGTCACCGCTGTCGATGTTGAACAGTTGAAGGACCTCGCCAGTGAAGCTCCAGTAATTCGGCTAGTCAATCTGATCATCCAACGGGCAGTCGACGCAAGCGCATCCGACATTCATATTGAGCCATTCGCCAACCGCCTCAAAGTGCGCTATCGCATCGACGGTGTTCTCCAGGAAGTCGAGGCACCCCCTTCGCATCTCACGCCTGCCATCATCTCGCGGGTCAAGCTGATTTCAAACCTGAACATTGCAGAGCGACGACTGCCGCAAGACGGCAGGGTCCGCCTGCGGGTCCAGGGCCGTGAGCTCGACATACGTGTCTCAACGGTTCCGACCATGCACGGTGAGAGCGTAGTGCTGCGTCTGCTGAATCAGGAAGCCGTCGCGCTGAACTTTGAGTCGCTGGGTTTTGAAGCCGAAGAGCTGCTCCGTTTCTCCGACATCCTGGCATTGCCGCACGGGATGATTCTGGTGACGGGCCCCACCGGGAGCGGCAAGACCACCACGCTTTACACGGCTTTACACCGACTGAATACGTCGGGGCGAAAAATACTGACGGTTGAGGATCCGGTCGAGTATCAGCTCGAAGGCATCAACCAGATTCAAGTCAAACCCGCCATCGATCTGACCTTCGCAAACGCGTTGCGCTCAATTGTCCGCCAAGATCCAGATGTGATCATGGTCGGCGAAACACGTGATCTTGAAACGGCGCGCATCTGCATTCAGTCGGCTCTGACCGGACACCTGGTTCTGTCGACTTTGCACACGAACGACGCCGCGAGCAGCGTAACCCGTCTGCTGGAGATGGGGGTCGAAGATTATTTGCTGACCTCCACCGTCAATGCGGTGATCGGGCAGCGCCTGGTGCGGATTTTATGCACGCATTGCCGCCAGCCCTATGAACCTATGCACGAGACGGTGGAAAGAACCGGTCTCGATCGAGTGGCGATCTCGCATCCGATTCTCCTTTACAAGGCTGCCGGCTGCGAACACTGCAGTGGGACCGGCTACCGAGGCCGCAAAGCGATAGTTGAGTTGATGGTGATGAGCGACCTCATTCGGCGGCTGGTGTTGCAGCACGCGCAGTCCGGCGAGATCAAGCGAGCGGCACGCGACGAGGGCATGCGCACGATGTATGAGGATGGTTTGCGCAAGGCGTTGGCGGGCTCGACCACGCTGGAAGAAGTCATGCGTGTGACCTACGAGGCTTGAGCTGATGACCCTCTATCGCTACGAGGCCATAACCCCGACCGGGCAGGTTCTGAACGGGGAGATGGAGGGACGCGACCAAGCCACGATTGTGGCTTGGCTGCAGGAATCGGGACACATCCCTGTTCGCGCGGAGCCTACGGGTGCGAAAGGTAACGGCAGGAGCTTTAGCCGTCAGCTTGGACCACGTGGGGTCGGCAGGCGCGACATGGCCGTCTTCACACGTGAACTCTCCGTCCTGCTGCATTCAGGACTGTCGCTGGATCGCGCGCTGCAAATCATTCTCGATCTCAATCCCGGTAACTCCATCGGGAATCTTGCCGGCAGCATTCAGCAGGCGGTGCGTGGCGGCGCCGCCTTATCGGACGCCATGGAGGCGAGAGGTGGCACCTTCAGTCGCTTCTTCGTGAGCATGATCCGCGCGGCCGAGGCGGCAGGGACCCTGGATACAGGCTTGGCGCAGTTGGCAGACTACGAGGAACGGTCGAAAGCGCTTCGAGACACCGTGCTTTCAGCACTCGTGTATCCGTGCATCCTGGTTGCCGTCGCAAGTGTCTCCCTGCTCGTAATACTTGCTTATGTTGTGCCGCAATTCAGCCAGCTCTTCGCCGACGCTGGACAGGCGTTGCCGCTATCGACCCAGATCGTGATTGGCGCAGCCGACTGGCTCAAAACATATGGATGGTTGCTAGCGGTAACAGTGATTGGAATTGGTTTTCTCATCCGACTCCAACGCGAAAACGCGACGATGCGGTATCGGTGGGATAAGTTGCAACTGCGGCTGCCCCTGATCGGCGGACTCGTGAAGCGCATCGAAATGGCGCGCTTCAGCCGCAGCCTCGGAACTTTGATGGTGAGCGGCGTGGCGGTACTCACGGGTCTTTCGATCGTCAAGGAGATTTTGTCTAACCGAGCGTTGTCTGCGTCTTTAGACGCGGCCGTGGACGCGCTCAAGGAAGGACGTGGCATGGCCGACGCGATGATCGCCGCTGCCATGTTTCCGCCGCTGGGCCTTCAGATGCTGAAGGTTGGTGAAGAGTCCGGGCGCCTTGACGTCATGCTGCTTCGGATGGCTGATATCTACGATCGCGAAGTATCGGTGGCGACTCAGCGAATGCTGGCGCTACTCGAGCCGATCCTCATCGTCGGGCTTGGCGTTGTGATTGCAGGCGTGATCATGTCGATCATGCTTGCCATCGTCAGCGTAAATGAGTTGCCGCTATGAAGTCGCAAACCGGAAGCAGCATGAGAGTTCGCAGATTGCGCTTGCCAAGCGGCTTCACCTTACTCGAGCTTCTTGTAGTGCTGGTGATCTTGGGACTCTTAGCCGGCGTCATAGGCCCCCAAGTCATGAAGCACGTTGGGACGTCAAAGAGCAAGACGGCAACGGTGCAAATCGAAGAGCTCGCGACGGCACTGGAAATGTACCGCCTGGAATTGGGCGTGTATCCAACGACCGCACAAGGGCTGGCAGTTCTGGTGCAAAAGCCCGCCGGTGTCGATCAGTGGAACGGGCCATACCTCAGGAAGCCGGTTATTCCGAAGGATCCCTGGGGACGCGACTACCGTTATCGGCATCCAGGTGAACACGGCACTTTCGACATCTACACGCTGGGCGCCGACAACGCCGACGGCGGAGAGGGCGAAAGCATTGACGTCGTGAGCTGGAAGTGATTTTCGACAGTCGGGGGAGCGAGTGCGGGACTGCCAGATAAAGACCCGAGTGACACGCGGCCGACGCAGCGGCCGGCGGCGCGGGTTCACACTGCTCGAATTGCTGGTCGTTCTGACAATCGCTGCGGGTATTGCAGTACTGGCCATGCCGCAGCTGTCGAAAGCCATCGCTGTGTTTGAACTGAAGAGCGGTGCGCGCCAGCTGGCCTCTGCGTTGCAGGCGGCGCGCGGCCGCGCCATCGCGCGGGACGGCGAGGTGGCCGTCATTGTGGACGTTCAAAAGCGCGTGTACCGGACAACGGGTCTCACTGAAGTTCGACCGTTGTCCGCTGATCTCTCGCTGACGCTCGAGACGGCAAGCAGTGACGTCCTAAACGAGCAGGTGGGAGCCATCCGTTTCTTTCCCGACGGCAGCTCGACCGGAGGTCGCTTGACGCTCGCTGCGGGCGGCCGGAAGTACGTGGTCGCGGTGAACTGGCTGACCGGCCGAGTGACGACCCATGAATAGGCACGGGCCGATGCGCAGGTGCATGGGCGGCTTCTCACTGCTGGAAGTGTTGGTTGCGTTCACGATTCTGGCGCTGACGCTGGGTGTGCTGTGGCAGATATTTTCGGCGACAGCACAGCGCGCCACGGTGGTCCAGGATACTCATCGTGCGGTCATGTTGGCGGAATCGAAAATGTCTGAACTCGCACTGACGGATGTGATACGTGCGGGCGCGGATGCAGGAGAGGTCGATGCGACCTTTCGCTGGCAGCGTCACGTCGAGCCCCTCGAGGCAAGGAGGGCGGCATCGGGTACACGTTCATGGGCTGCGTATCGAGTCATCGTGCAGGTGCAGTGGAGTCCCCGCGAAGCTCGCGCCTACGGCCAGGACAGCCCGCTGCGATCCGTCGTACTCACGACCGTGCGCATGGGGGCGGCCGAGTGAAGCATTGGCGCCACAGCAAGCGCGCTCGTGCCGCGCGTGGGTTCACCTTGGTGGAATTGGTCATTGCCCTGTCGATTCTCGGAATACTCTCACTGCTCCTGGTTAACGGGTTGGGGTTAGCCACTCGCACGTGGGATGCCGTCGAGCAGCGCACAACGGAGGCGCATCAAGGGCATTTGAGCGTGATCTTTCTGCAGCGGCAAATCGAACTGGCCCAGCCGCTCCGTTTGTCGCGCGACGCTTCAGCGAAGCAGATCACTTTTGTTGGCCAGCAGCACGCCATGAGATTTGTCGCGCCGCTGCCTGGCCATCTCGGTGCAGGCGGGATGTACTGGTTCGCTCTGAGTCTGGGGGACAGTAGCGCGGGCAAGCGCTTGGTGCTGACTTACTGGCTGTTTCAACGGGAGGACTGGGAGCGTTTTGGCGCAGCTGTACCCGAGCAGGCCGTGCTGATGGAAGGTCTCGAGAATCTGCAATTTGAGTATCTCGAACCGGCCACGCCAGACTCGCCCGCCCGGTGGACATCTGACTGGGAGCCACTGGATCGCCTGCCGCGCCTGATTCGGGTGCGGATCACCTACGTGTCAGGAAGCGCTGGCCCCTGGCACGAATTGCTAGTGGCACCGAAGCTGGCTACCCATGCCCCCGGAGTGTGACGGTCAATGACTCCGGCGACAACGCAAATGACGAAGAACGTGCGACGGGGCACGGCACCGCGATGGTGTGGCTGGCGACACCGTGGCGTGGTTCTGATCGGCGTGTTGTGGGTGATTGCGCTGTTGTCGATTGTGGCGGTCGGCATTTCAGTCAGCATGCGTAACGAGATTCGACTTGCCGGAAATCTCATCGCCGCCGCACAGGCGCGGCATGCCGCGGAAGCAGGCGTTCAATTGGCACTGGTCGGGCTCTTAAACGCGAGCGAGGGTCGCGGCGTGCCGACGGGCGATGGCGTAATGGAATTTTCGGTCGGCGCTGCGGAAGTGCGCGTTAGCGTAGCGAGCGAAAGCGGAAAGATCGACTTGAATGCCGCCCCAGAAGGGCTTCTCGACGCGCTGCTGCGGGTGGTGGGTGTGGCACCGGAAATGCGAAGCCAAATCGTCGCTGCTATTGCCGATTGGCGCGACGCGGACAGCTCGGCCCGGCCGGCCGGCGCCGAGGATGAAGACTATGCAGCCGCCGGCAGGCCATACGGTGCGAAGGACGGTCCCTTTGAAAGCGTGGATGAGCTGCGGTTGGTGAGGGGCATCACGCCGGCGCTCTATGAGGCGATACAACCTGCCCTGACGGTTCATTCGCGTCGCGGGCGGGTCAACCCCGAGGCCGCCTCCAGTCTCGTCCTGCTCGCCTTGCTGGATGGAAATGACGCAGAAGTGGAGGAGTACATGGCGCTACGGGCTTTGCATCTTCGCAACCGCCAGCCGGCACCGCCATTTCCGGTCACCGCTCAGCCCTATGCCGTTCCTGGCGGCGGAGGCCTGACCGTAAGCGTGCACGCGCACGCCCGCATAGGCACGGAGGGGACGGCACGCGTCCATGCCGTTGTAGATCTACGCAATCGGGATAAGGATCATCCACTCAAGATCCGTGACTGGCGTCGCACGGGCGAAGCGCTCTTCCCACCGAGTGCGGATGAAAGGGGAACCGTGCAATGAATCTGACAGCGCTCCGTCATAACTTGACCGTGGCAAGCGCAGCGACGCGTCGCGCATTTGGACAAGCTCTGACCTGGTGGTCGAACGAGATGCTTGCCTTGTTGCCGCACCGGCTCAAGGGGATGACACAGCGGCGAGAACGGCGGCTTTTGGTTGACGTGAATGGCGCGCAGGTGACCTTCACACTGCGGGACGGGCGCGCACTGCGCACACTCGGGGAATTGAATGGCCTGCCTGAGCACGCCACCACGCCCCCGGTCATCGACGACGTCAGGCAGGCCTGTGCTGGGCGGGCGATCGAAATAGCGGTTCGCATTCCCGCGGCGTGCGCGCTGCACCGAAGCCTAAGTCTGCCGATCGCCGCGGCGCGCCATCTGAGCTCGGTGCTGGCCTTCGAACTGGACCGCTATACGCCATTCAAGGCCGACCAGGTCTTTTACGGCTTCGCTGTAACCGGGCGGAATCGTGCCAAGGGTGAGTTGCAGGTCGGGTTGACTCTGGTCCCGCGCAAGGAAGCTCAGCCGTGGCTGGAAAGCCTGCGCGGTTGGGGACTCGAACCGACCTCCCTCGAGATCCGCGAGGACAATGACGTTTCGATAAATTTGCTGCCGGCCGCACAGAGGGAGGCGGCGGCCACCAGTCCCCGATGGCGAAACCAGGCATTGGCGGCCATCGCGTCCGCCTTGCTCATCGCCGTGGTTGCCCTGCCCCTGGTGCAGAAGGGTGAGATCGTATCGCGGCTGGAGGAGGAAGTTGGTCTGGCACGCGGCGAAGCGCTGCAGGCTGATCAGATACGTAAGGAGCTGCAGCAGCTGATTGACGAAGAAAGCGCGATCGTCGAACGCGGAAAGCAGCGGCCTTCCGGCATTCAGGTACTGGAGGATCTGACGCGCGCTCTTCCAGACAGCGCCTGGTTGAACCGGTTGGAAACGAATGATGCACGCGTGACGATTCGGGGCGAAGCAGCGAATGCCTCGGATCTGGTCCAACTGCTTGAAAGCTCCGGCAAGTTCAGGAGTGCAGCGTTCGAAGGTGCAATCACGCGCGACGCGCGCACGGAACGTGAACGGTTCACGATTTCCGCCACCTCCGTGCCGAGCGTCAAACAATGATCGAGCGACCCTTCCTGCAGAGGCGCGTCGCTGCCGTGGCGGCGACCGTCTTGCTTGCCGTCCTCGTTTATCTCGCCCTGATCCGTCCCTTGGTCGGAACTTATCGGCAGTACGACGAGAGGATCGCCGAATTGACCGATCGCCTTCAGCGGTATCAACGGGCCGCGCGCGACCGAGACTCGAATGAGCGACTTCTGGAGCAGCGCAAACGGTCTGACCCAGCGAAGCGGCTTTATCTGGGAGGTCAGAACGCGTCTTTGGCCGCCTCCGAGCTGCAGGGTGTCATCAAGCGCGTGGTGGAGGAAAGCAGGGGTGAACTGCTCAGCATGCAGGTCATCGGCGCGCCGAAAGCCGAGCGCGCGTCCGAGGTCACGGTCAAGGTGCGCATCAAGGGCGACATCCAGACCCTGCAGAAGTGCGTGCACGCGCTGGAAGCCGGACGTCCCATCCTGCTCCTGAGCAAGCTATCGGTCGACGCGATCCCTACTACATCGCGCGCAGCTGCGGCCGGCAAGCCGGACCTGATCAGAAGCGAGGGGGTCGATCTGTCGATCAGCCTTGACGTGACCGGTTATCTGCGCAAGCAGCCTGCATGAGCACAGCGTTGGGTCCTCGTGGCTTGGGCCTGGGTGTTATGGGGTGGCTGCTTCTTGCTTCGTGTCTCGTGCTAGCCGCCGTGCTTGCGGTTGAACTGATCGCGCCGCCACGCGACGTAGCTTCCGCGCTTTCGCCGGCGACCGCATCGACGGAAGCCGCCGTGGTGGCCGCGCCTACAGCCGCCGCGCTGGCGTTCGCACCAATAGATAAATTTCAGGAAATAGTGGAGCGCCCTCTGTTTCACGCGTCGCGCCGACCGGTGCCTCAGGAGGCGGAGGACGCGCCTGCGCTCGCCGCCGCCGAACTGCGCAGCTTGACTCTGATCGGCATTCTCATTTCTCCTGAGACCCAGCTCGCGATCTTTCAGGACAAAGGAACGCAAGCGCTGCGCCTCGAGGCCGGCGCGACGGTCGGCAAGTGGTCGCTCGCGGAAGTGCGCGCCGACGGGGTGACGCTGCGCAGAGGTGGCGAAACGCATGTGATTGCGCTGCATAAGGTGGACACCGCCCATACATCAGCGAGCGACGGCAAACCGCAAGCAACGAGCGCTCAAGTGCGAGATCGAGACGCCGCGAAAATTCATGCGCAGAAAGCGCCGACAAGAGAACACCGCTTCAGAAGCAAACGCGGCTCGTGACAACCGCCGCGCCTGTTTCGTCAATGACCCCACCCCTACGGACCAACGCGCCATGATGAAAACTCGCAATCACGCCATCGCTGCTCCGTGGCTTGCGGCTACTGCGATCTGGTGCGCGGGTTGCGCAAGCCTTTCGCCAGAGACACCGGTGTCGCCTTCCACACCGGTGACGGCTTCAAGTCCGACCGATGCGTTTGCAAATCCAGTGAGCCGTGCGGCCGTGCCCGCCGTGCCGGCCCGCGAGGCAGACCGAACCGCACCCACAGTGCCGTCGCGCCCGCGACCCGCCCAGGCTGAGCTGTATCCCGGTACTGGCACCTACGTCGATTCAAAAGTGGCAAGCCGGGAGGGGCAGGCAGCCGCGGACGACGGCCAGGTTCGCTTGAACTTCAAGGGCGCGGACCTGAGTGAAGTGGTCAAAGCAATTCTTGGCGACTTGCTGAAAGCGAATTACGTCATTGACGACAAGGTCAAGGGCCAGGTCAATCTCGAAACCAGCCGTCCGATGAGTCGGGACGCGTTGATTCCAACCTTAGAAGCGGTGCTGCGCACCCATGGCGCAGTCCTGATCCAGACCGGCGGCCTTTACCGCATCGTCCCCCAGAGCGCAGCATTAACGAGCGGATTGAGCCCATATGCGAGCCTCCAACGGGGTCGAGGTTTTCAGGTCGTGGTGGTCCCGCTTCAGTACATCGCGGCCAAGGAAATAGAGAAGATACTCAAGCCGCTGCAGGCTCCGAACAGTCTGGTGCAGATCGATAGCCGACGCAACCTTCTCATTCTGGCCGGCACCGAAACCGAAATCGCACAAATGCTGCAGGCGGTCGAGACCTTCGACGTGGATCAGCTCCGAGGCACATCCGTGGGCCTGTTTCGGCTGCAGACGGTGGATGTCAAAACGGTGCGCGGCGAGTTGGAGCAGATCTTTGGCGAAGGCGCGGACGGCGCTGGCATGCTGCGTTTCATCGCCCTCGAGCGGCTTAACGCGCTGCTCGTAATCACACCGCAGCCGAAGCACCTGGAAACGGTTCAGCAATGGATCCGGCGTCTCGATCGAACCGAAGAGAGTGCTGGCTCAGGGCTGCATGTGTAGTACGTGCAGAACTCCCGCGCGCAGCACCTGGCCGAAGTTCTCGCCCCACTGTTCGGGATCGAGCGACAAAGAGCGGAACCGCAAGGCGCCCTAAGGCTGGCGCCGGGGGCAAGAGCTGCGACGCTTCAGTCTGACATTGGCATGGTGCCAACGCGAGGTACGGCCAGCGCGGCATCTGCTGATCGGCCTGCGGGACTGAAACCCTGTCAGGCACCAGAATCGCCGAAGGTAAACCGACCGCGCTCAGGACTGCAGCTGAGCCGCCGGGGGCGCGGTCATTGACGGACGAACTCGACGTGGGAGCGGTCACGATCATTGCCGATGATCAGCGCAACGCCCTGATCGTGAAGGCCAACGCCACCGATTACGCCAAAGTCGAACAGGCCATCCGCAAACTGGACATCTGGCCATTGCAGGTCCTTGTCGAAGCGACGATCGTCGACGTGGCACTAACCGGCGAGTTGAGCCTGGGCGTTGAATGGTTCATCAAGGGAAGCATCAACGGTAATCCAACACGCTCGCTGCTGGATCTCGGCCCCGCAGGCATCGCGCCGCGCGTGCCGGGTTTCTCCTTCTCGCTTCTCGACGCGGCGGGTGCCATAAGAGCAGTGCTCAATGCCCTGGCGAGCGATTCGAGACTGAAGGTAGTGTCCTCTCCAAACATGATGGTGATGGACAATCACAAGGCCGTGATCCGCGTCGGCGACCAAGTACCCGTGCGTACCTCCGAGGCCACAAGTATCTCCACATCGGGAGTTGCACCCATCATCGCCACCACGATCGAGTACGTGGATACAGGCGTGCTGCTCGAAGTCACGCCGCGCGTCAATTCAAGCGGAATGGTGCAACTGGACATCAAGCAGGAGTTCAACGATGTGCAGCGGACCACCACCTCGGGCATCGATTCGCCAACGATCAATCAGCGTCGCATCAACACGACGGTGACGGTGCAAAGCGGCGAAACAGTCGTTCTGGGTGGTCTGATTCGGGACCGCAAAATCAGCACGAAATCTGGCGTCCCGGGCTTGATGCGCCTTCCGCTTTTTGGCGCGCTCTTCAGAACCGAGCTTGAGACAAACGAACGGTCTGAGCTCATCATTCTGATCACACCGACCGCAGTAAAAGACCCGGGCGAAGCTCGCGCGATCTCCGAGGAACTGATGCGCCGAATGAAAGAAACGCCGGTGCCTGCGTGGATTCGGCCAGTAGCCAATGAACCGCAGAATGGTTCGCCACCCAAGGAATCGACCCCTCAGGACCCTGCGCTGAATCAGCCGCCAGCCCCTGACGCTACGGCTCAAGAACCGTGTGCCGCCGCCGCAAGTCGCTAGCGGTTCGACCCTGCGCACGGCGAATCGGTGTCATAAAGCACGATCGCCCGTAGCGCGGCAGCAGTGCTGCGGGACGAGTGCGCTTGAGGGTGAACGCGCGTAGGTAGGGTCGGGGTAACCCGTAGGTTCGACTACTGCCTGCACACCCGTCGAATGGGGCATTTGCCGATCGCTCCTACTGGCGCGATCACTTACTTTGGTATCGGTGCCCAAGGATCGTGCTGTTAACGCGTGCGCTGATGGCTGGTCATATGGTTCAGCCTGTCGCACCAAGCGTCTTTTAATGAAAACAGTCGGAGGGGCGCGTAATGAACACGAAGGCGACAGTCGCGAGTGGGACGCACACGTTATGCGCGGGGAACTAGTAGACCGCTTAGGTGGATCAGCGTTGAAGCGGCGGGGGAGCGGGGGAAGCCTGGATGCTGGCCGCAGTGCTGCTGCTCGCGGCTGGCACGGCGTGGGGCGCACCAGGGTCGACTTATCAGACGCCGGTCACACCGATGGAGCTTCCGGTCGAGGTGGAGATCGAGCTGAGCCCGGCCGGGGCGTTGAAGCAGGCGCCTCTCTGGAAAGAGCTGTACCAGATGCTGAAGAACCCGTACATGGTGAGCTGCCCGAACGCAGCGGACCCAAATGCCTGTGTGGCCACGATCCCGCGGCGCCCGGGTTTTCGGGGTCGCGATGCCGCCGTTGAATATCTATTCGCTCGGTTACAACTTCCTGACCGGCCAGCCGATGCGTGCGCGCACGTGGGATGGCGAAGTAAGCTGGGACCAGCCGGGCCCGTTGTTCGATCGCGAGCAGTCCTGTCTCGAGCGCGGCACACTCGGCTGCGACGCGTTCAACACGCCGACGGAGCTGCGGGCCGTGATCGGCCACCTGGTGGCGTGCCCGAACAATCCTGCCTACCAAGCGGTGGGGATCCGGCCGCTCTGGACGGTTTCTGCAATGGCAAATATCCTGGCGGCACTAACGGCAGCCTGGTCGTTTACAGAAACCCCGACGGCCATCCCGACATTCCGCCCAGAACGGCACCGTCGTCGCCGTCAACGTTTACTTCGGCGGATTGCTGCACGAACTCGAGGAGGGCGTGCTCGAAGAACCGATCACCGAATTTGAAGCGCCAATCAACGAGGAAGACTTTTTCCGGGGCACCGACACCCAGGGAGTCCCCAATCCGATGCGGCTGTATGTCGGCCGGCGTGGGGCGGAGGTTCTCGGCAAGGCGTTGTTCTGGGACATGCAGGTGGGAAGCGACGGTGTGCAGGCCTGTGGTACCTGCCACTTTCACGCCGGTGTCGACAATCGTACGCGCGGTCAACTTAATCCGAATACCTTGGGCGGCACTGATCGGCCACTGCAAATCAAGGGACCGAACCTGGACGTCGTCGCGAGCGACTTTCCGTTCCAGAAGCGCAACCCAGACGCGGCCGGCGACGGCGCGACGAACTGCGGCCTGACGGGATTGCCTGCCTGCACGGGGGGAGTGACTACCAGCGACTCCAGCGACGTCATGTCGTCCATGGGCGTCAGCAAGTTCAAGCGGTTCGTCGACATACCGGTACGGGTGCCGGCGCATTCATGCCGGCGGCAAACGGCGTGCGTGCGCTGAAGCCGGACGTCGGTACCGAGACTTTTGCTCGACCCGGTCACCGCCAACCAAAGCTTGCGCAGGGTTGAACCGCGCCACACGCCGACCTTCCACGGCGCGGCGTTTAACTTCGACAACTTCTGGGACGGGCGTGCGCGCTTCATCTTCAATGGCGGCAGCGTGTTTGGTCCCTCGGATCCCACGGCTCATATCTTCGTCGACCCAGGTAATTTCGGAAACATTGGCGGCAACCTCCAGGCCGCGACTAACGGCCACATCAGGCCTGAGATGCGGACAGAAGACCCGGAAAAGGCGGCGCAGCCGGTCAGGATCACGTTCTCCAGCCTGGCCTCGCAGTCGGTCGGTCCGCCCTTGAGCGACTTCGAGATGTCGTTCGCGGGCCGCAACTGGGGCGAAGATCGGCAAGAAGCTGCTGCAGGCGGGCGTAACGCCGCTGGCGCAACCAACTCGTTGCGATCGATGACAGCCGGCTTGGCGAATTCTCCAACCAAGGCGGCGCCCCGGTGTCCGACCTGGGTCCGAACGCCGCAGCACCTGGCAAGCCGGGGCTGTGCATTTCTTACCCGGAACTCATCCAGCTGGCCTTTGCCCGACCGTTCTGGCAGAACACTCAGACGCGAACGGCCCTGTTCAAAGTCCGCCGTCTAAACGGGGCAGCCCCTACGCTGGGGGGGGGACCCATTCGACGGGTACTGCCTGGACGATTGCCACCGGCGCCGCGAGCGCCTCCAACACGAATCAGTTCAATCAGATCGAGGCCAACTTCAGCCTGTTCTTCGCGCTGTCAGTGCAGGCGTATGAATCGCTGACAATTCCGGATCACACACCGGCCGATCAGTTCTTCGACGCCAACCCCAACGCGGGGCATGGAGTCGGCGAGCCGGGTGATCAGGCAGTGCTGTTCCCGACGCTGATCCCGGATCTGATGGATGATGGGCAGTTGAATGGCTCGGCAGCGGTGCCTTCGTCAAGCTGGTTCCCGGCTTTGGTCCGGACGAACTGTTCGGGTTCGACATGTTCGCCGGCGCCAATCTGACAGCGGCGCTGAATCCAAAGGAGTCCATAGGAGCCTCGGGGATCGATCGCAATCCGCTGGTCGAGAACAGCCTAAGGCAGCGGATCCGGGTCGGCTCGAATCCGTTCACGCGCAGCGCGAAGTGCATGCTGTGCCACCTCGGTCCCGAGCAGACCGACCACAGCATCAATATTTCGCACGGCCTGCTGAAGAACAACGCCGAGTTCGAGTATCCGACGCCACCGGTCGTTCGTGACCCGACGCGTTTGCCTGTGACGACGTTCGCAGACGGACTGCTGCCGGCGCCCGAGCCCTCGGGACCGTCGAGGGCCGTCGGCGGCCTGATCCTGGCCGAGGAGGTCGGAGAGGGTCGCGGCGCAGGACGCGGTGGAGGTCGAGCCGCGCAACTTTGCGATGCTTCGACGATCCCGCCACGCCGTGGGACGACCGGATCATCGCGCAGCCGGGCAACTTCGCGCTTCGGCGACCAGGGCGTCTACAACATCGGACTGCGGCCGAGTCGTCGAAGACTCGGGTCGTGGCGGCAATGACGCGTTCGGCTGGCCGCTGTCGCTGTCGAAACTGACACTGAAGAACATCGGCGGCGCGGGCTTCGAGCCGTGCAGCGGCGCTGCGGGTGAAACAGCGGCGGGCTGCGCGATGCGCAACTTCGATCCGCAAAATATCGGAGCCACAGATGCCAACGGCAATCCGATTGCAGGCCAGCAGGGCTTCGAGGAGACCGGTGACGGCGCGGTCTATCCCGGAACGACGCTATACGCTGGATTCGATCAACCCCGGCTTCGAACGAGACCCGATCCTGCCGCAACTGCCGGATTACTTGCGCTTCTGGGTTCATAGCCTGCCGGCCGGCGAGCTGCACCCGCAGATCGACGAGATGGCGGGCATGGTGCCCAACACGATCACGGCACCCAATGGCGGGCCCGGGCATCGAGTTCCCGGAGATCCTGTTCGGCGCCGACTTCCACTGCGCACGCGTACGACCCGGCCAGTGTTCGGCAATGGTCCGCCCAACTTCGGATGGGGACCGCCGGATTCCGACGAGAGGCTGTGCCCGCAGAACCAGTCCGGAGTCGCCGGCAACCATCGAGTTCCCGTCGCAGGGGACGTGGCCGGTTCCGAACCGCGTGACTCGCGGACGGTGCGTTCAAGGCGCCGTCACTGCGCAACGTTGAGCTGACCGGTCCGTACTTCCATACGGGCAGCTTACCTGACGCTGCGCCAGGTGGTGGACTTCTACATGCGAGGCGGCGACTTCCCAATAACGAACGCCGCAAACCGCGATCCGCACATCGTCGCGGTTGACCACCAGACGTTTGGCTTCGGGACGAGCAATCTGATCAACGACCCCAACTACACCGTAGTCAACAGCGGCATCCTGCAAGGCAGCTTCGGCGATGGGTTGCCGGACACGGTGTTCCTGTACAACGCGTTTCCGGACAGCACTCATCCGATCACGCCTGAGCGGAACACGAGTCGGGCGATTGCTCTGGAAGATGCGAAGAACGCGATCGTGAAGTTCCTGATCGCGCTGACGGATCCGCGGGTGAAGTTTGAGAAGGCCCCCTTCGATCGTCCGCAGATCTTTGTGCCGATCGACGGCGCCGCGCCGGAAAACACCGGTGGCCGGGCTCAGTTGACGTCGCTGTCTGGCCAACCTTGCACGGCAGCTTCGACGGGAATCTGCTTCCTCAAATGTTAATTGTAGGTGCTGGCGGTAACGCCACGCCTCTGCCGGCATTCCTCGGCGTGACGAACATTCCGCCGGGGCAGCCAGGCTTCAACTGCAGCGCCGCGGGCGGAGCGGCCGTGAGTCACTTCTGCCGTGAGGTGACGCAATAGAACGAACCTTTTGACGCAAGCTCAACCCCTTCCTTGCCTCAGGGAGGGGCCTTTTTTTAGCCTTGATCATGGAGTAACCCAATGAGGCGGAAACTGATGAACTTCTCTCTGTTTGGCGGCGTTGCGGCGCTGTTGCTTGCTTTTCCGGTACAAGCCGCGAGTGATTCGGCTGCTACCTCAAAGGAAAATGACGCAACCTCCGAGGCGCCTGCAACGGTAGAGGGCGCAAGCTCTCAAAAGGCGGAAACGGCTCGCCACCGGCGCAAGGTGCAGCTGAACGCCCAGCGCCGCGCGCGAATGAAGCACGACGGGATGCGGCGGCTCAGACGGCAATTGCGGCGCCGGCAGTTTCAGCGCCACTCACCGACGTAGCCATTTCCTTCAAGGTGGATCCGCGCCTGACCAGGAGCTTGTATATGGGGGACCGCTGGTTCTCGGCACCCACGTTCAAGACAGTCCAGGATACGAATCGGGTGAATGTCGAAGTCCGTGCTATCGGGCGCGATGCAAGCGGGCGAACGGCGGCGATCGCACCCCAATGGGTGTCTGCGGATCCGAAGATGGTGAGCGTGTCTCCTGCCCGAGGTGACCACGTGACCATCACGGTGCACCGCGCCGGCGAGAGCAGCCTGCGGGTTGTGCAACCGCTGGGACAGGGCGATAAGGTCATCGTGAAGGAATTCGCGGTCCGTGCCTGGAACAACCAGGGCTCGGCGATTCAGGCCGAGATCTCGCAGAAGGCCGTCCCCAAGGCAGGGAGGCACCAAGCAGCTGGGCATGTCCGTTCCGGCGGCTGACGCGACAGTGGTTACCGGCGCGCGCGGAAGGCAACGTGCAAACGAGCGCCGACAGATGAGCAGCGTCTGGTCCTTAAAGACGCTGACCGCTGGTTCGGCCGTGCGTTGCGTTGCCGCCTGCGCGGCGGCGAGTTTCCTCGTTGTTGCTGTTGCAGCGGAGGGCTCGCCGCCTGCTGCAGCCACGGCGACTGCGGTACCGAACATCGTCGCGCGGGTCAATGGCGAGCCGATTACGCGCGCCGAATGGCAGCGTACGCTGACCGATCCACGCACGCGTGCTCTTTATCAACGCGAAAGCAGCGGCAAGCCGTCAGTGGTCAGTAGCAGCAAGCAGGCAGACAGTCAGGCATACGGCCGCTGGGTATTGCAGAGGCTGATCGTCAAGCATCTGGCCCTGCAGGAGGCGGCACGGCGCAAGTTCGTCGTTTCTGACGCTGAATTGGACAAGAGCGTTGAAGCCTGGAAGGCCAGCTACAAGGGGGGGACGAAGGGGGCGCAGAAATACATAAAAGCGCGCGGCCTCGACGACGCCGCGCTGCGTGAAATCCTCCGTAATGACATGCTGGTTGCTCGTGTGACGGCCGACATCATCAAGGACGTGAAGCTGACCGATAAGGAGGTGGGTGCGTACTACGACACGCACGCGGCCGAGTTGCAGGTGCCGGAAGAAGTGCTGTTGAAGGTCATCTCGGTGAAGGACAAGGCAAAGGCTGACAGCATCGTCGTGTCACTGCGCAATGGCGAGCCGTTTGAGGCACTTGCTCGCGAGTCGACTACCGAGCCGCGCGCCGTGGAACTCAGCGACGGCCGCTGGGTACCGGTGAACTCTATGCCGCCGGCGCTGCGTGGGCCCGTCGCGACGTTGAAGCCCGGCGAAAATACAGAAGTTCTGCAGGGCGGCTCCGAGTACTACATCGTGCGTCTGCAGGACCGGCGCCCGTCGCGACCCCAGACTCTCGCTGAGGCGCGGCCTCAGATCGAAAAGCGCTTACTGTCTGAGAAGCAGAACGAAACGCTGCAAGTCTGGCTACGCACGCAGGAGAGGAAGGCCAAAGTCGAAATCCTGGTGACGTGATGATGAGAGGCTGGCAGCCCGCAATCCATCTAGCCATCAGGGCGCTGCTGCAGAAGCTAATCCCGCTGGCGGCAGTATTTGTCAGCTGCGCAGCGAACCCCCCGCGACTCAGCACCGAACCCAAGGTGATCGCTCGGGTCAACGGGGAGGTCATTACCGAGCGCGACGCTCACCGCATCCTTGGTGATCCCGCGACGCGCCGTCAATTGCTGCAGGAGGACTTCGGGCCCCGGGCGCAAGGCGCTAACAAGTTGTACCGGCTGGCCGTTCATAAACTGATCGAGCACCGCCTTCTGCTGCAGGAGGCGCGCCGACGCAAGCTTGACGTCACGGAGAAGGAGCTCGATCAGGCCGTAGTTGGCATGCGCCGCCGTTTCGCCGATCTGAAGGACCTTGGCAAATGGATGAAGGTGCATGAACTGGATGACCGTTCGCTCTTCGACACCTTGCGCGACGAGCTCCTGATCAAGCGCGCGGCGATTGCGCTGGTTGATGGCGTGCAGGTCAGCGACAAGGAGGTTAAGGCGTACTACGAGGCCAACAAGGAAGAGTTCAGAGGTTCGGGGCAGTTTCGTCTCCAGATCATTGCGGTCGAACGCAATGAGGTCGCACAGCAACTACTGATCGACGTGTATGTCAACGGCGCGGATTTCGCTCAGCTGGCGCGCGCTCGTTCGCGGGGCACCCGTGCTGAGCACGGCGGCGATACCGGCTGGGTGAGCTGGAAAGATATTCCGCCGCCGCTCCGCGAGGTGGTGCGGGGGTTAAAGGTTGGTCAGATTGGCGGACCGATCGGTAACGGCTCTGACTATCGCCTGGTCCGACTGACCGGCCACCGGCCTGGTCCAATCAGAAGCTTGGCCGAAGCGCGACCGGAGATCCAGCGACGCGCGCATGAAGCGAAGCAGAAAGGCGTGTACCAAGCATGGCGAGCCGAGCAGGAGCAGAAGTCGAAGATCGAATGGTTAATCTGACGCGTACCCGACCTGCGATTCGTTTCACACAACCAGCAAAGCGTTGTCGCGCGCGGATTGGAAACGGCAGAGAGCAGCATCCAACAGGACATTAGAAACATGATGACCGACCCTCAACAGATGCGACTGCCGCTGCAAGTGCGGATCCAATGGCCCCATCAATTGCGAACAGCGCTTGTTCGCCTGCTTGGTCGGCGCGCCGTTGCGCTTTCCATCGGGCTGCTCGTTGTCGGCATCGGCGCCACCGTGTTTCTAATGTCCGACGCGCCGAAAGTAGAGAGTGACGTTATCGCCCGCGTTAACGGTGACTCCATAACCGAAGGCGAAGTGCGGCGCGTCCTTGGTGACCCCGTCATGCGAAAGCAACTTCAACAGGAACTCGATCGTCGCGGTCCCCGCGTGGATGTGCCAGGACAAGCAGCGTCGCAGTCCAATGAGCGCGAGCTCGAACGTCTGGCGGTGCGGAGGCTGATCATGCATCGCCTGCTGGTGCAGGAGGCCAATAGGCGAGAGCTAACCGTGACCGACAAGGAACTCGAACTTGCCCGAGCGGCGGTTCAACGGCGATTCAAGGATGCGGAGGCCTATGAGACATGGCGTAAGAGTTTTGGCATGGACGATGCGGCCCTGAGCCAAGCGTTGCGCAATGAGGTGTTGGTGTGGCGTGCACAGGTCGCACTGCTGGAGGGTGTGCGGCCGAGCGAAGCCCAAGTTCAGGCGTATTACAAATCGCACAAAGCTGAACTGAAGACTGCCGATGTCGTCGGCCTGCAGGTGATGGCCGTGCCGGACCAGGCGCTCGCGGAGCGTCTCGTTGCGGCGTTGAGGAAGGGCGAGGATTTTGGACGTCTGGCTGCTCGAGAGCGACACAAAGGGGTGCGATCGATCGAAAGTGAAAAGGCCGCCGGCGTCAGTATTGATCGGCTGCCAATCGAAGTACGCGAAGCCGTGAGGTTGTTCAAGGTTGGTCAGGTACATGCGCCAATCAAGAGTGGCGACGAGTATGTGATTGTTCGTCTGGCCGAACACCAGCCGGGACATTCACAGAGCTTGGACGAGGCACGGCCCGAGATAGAGCAGGCATTGATGCGTGCGACCCAGCGTCGGCATTTGGCGCAGTGGATGTCGGAGCAGCATCAGGTGGCAAAAATAGAAATGCTGGGAACGAACCCGGCAATGACCGAGCAGCAAGCGAAGGCACAAGCCACATCACTTTCCACTTGGTTGCCGCAGAAGGATTCGGAGCGCTAAGCGCTAGGTGTTTGCATTTGGGTGACTTTGTTGTCCGCTGTGGTCGAAAGCGGCTAATCACTGCCTAGCCTAACCGGCCATAGCCGACGTCGGGGCAACTACCACGAACTTACGCGCGCACATGGATGCGCACGAGCGGCCGCGCAGACGGCCGTATATCCCGCGAACCAATCGAATTTGCCGTAGAACGATCCGCGATGCATTTCCGTCGGCTGAGCTGGCGCTCGCGAGCGAGCGCGGGCAATCAAAGAGGCCCGCACAACTCGCGTTGCCGGGCCTCATGCCGAGTTCCAGACTTCCGGTGAAGCGCAGGAGTCCTGCGCGGCGAAATTTGCGGCCTTTAGGGGTCGATGGAGCTTCTTTCGGCAATGATGAGCATCCACCTTCGGCCCGCCACTGTCAAATGAATTTCATGGCCCTACGCTAACGGCTGCCTGCCATCGCTATTGAGCAATTCAGAGGCGCGTACTTTGTCCGCAATTGGCCGATTGATGACGCGACGTTTGCGACCAAATCGGATGTTCGCCGCGAAGCGGACCGCACGCGCGTACTTGATATGGACTAGTGCTTAATTTGATTAGAAATAGATAAGCCAGGCCGCTCGTCATCCCAGGCCATTGAAGTCATCTTCCAACCGCTGGGAGTGTTTATGAACTGCGTTGTGACCATGCCCCGCGCCTCAAATGAGACTGCATTCGATGTCCCTGATTTCAGATAGGAGCTGAAGCGGTGTGCAACGTTGCCGAAGATGTCTGTTGATGCGGACAGCTCGGACTCGTGAAAACGGGTAAGCGTTCCGGAACTGATTAGCGCCTGACGGGGTTCAATGAACTCTCGCACAGAAGATATTTCGGGGGTCAAACCCACGTTCTTTATGAGAAGACCTTGCTCGATGAATAGCGTATGAATGATCTGGTAGGAAGGAGTTTCGCCCGTTTCGAAAGAAACTGCGCGAAAGAACTCTGATGCAAGACGCTCCAACTCTTTGTTGATCGCATTGCGCGTGGATTGGCTCATTGATTTCAACTTTCGATGTCTTAACAAAGGAAACGCAACCTGAGGCGCTTCAATTTTCGGATTGTGCTCTTAAGCGGCGGCAGTCCCGGCACACAAGCTCGGCCGGACTAAAAACGTTATGTCTGCAATTGGCCGAGAGCGGACATCATCGAATTCAGCTATCGGCCAGGAGCCGCCGCGTGCGCGTGTCCATCGATTTGCTTTGAAGCGGACATTAAGCGGATCCATAATATTGACTTGCGATCGTGGAGAAGGCGATGTCAACGAGCGGAAAAGTGACCGTCGAGCGCGACGGTAGGACCTATGCGGCCACGTACACCGTGAAAGGCGACATGGTCCATGTGAAGACACATACAGAGACGCGATCGGTTGCCCTTAGCGGTAACAGCCCCGAGGACATCGCCCGACGCGAGCTCAAAGAGATTGTCGAGGCCGGCCGCCCGCACTGATCTGGATCCGCGGATCGCAGCATAGCGAGTGGATCGCTACGCAGCGATGTTTGCGCTTGCTTTGCGGATGCCCAGGCGAATTCACTACCACCACCCAAGCCTGCAGGAGTCGGCCAATTGCTGACCTAAGCAAGCTCAGACAAATCGCTCAAAAGCAGACAAATGATCGCCAATGGGTTTCACAAATTACTTGGTGTGCCGTACCCGAATGCAAGGCGGAGCAATAGGTGCTCTCACACTCTGGACGACAGCTCGAACAGTTACAGCGTATCTAACCATGCTGCTCGCCGGCTGTGCAACTGCGCCGCCTGCGCCACTTTCGGTTGATGCGCTTGCTGACGCAATATCACGCCGCCCGGTCGTTCTTCTTGGCGAAGTGCATGACAACGCTGCGCAACACGCCGTGCGGGCCGAGGCCTTGCGACGATTGCTTGCCAGCGGTGCGCGACCGGCGCTCGCATTCGAACAATTCGATCGCGAGCGTCAACAGGATATAGATGATGCGCGGATCGAAGCCCTGTCGCCGGGTACCGGGCGAGTAGACCATCTGATCGCGCGAGCCGGTGCCAGCGGTTGGAGCTGGAACTTTTATCGGCCTTACTTGCAACTCGCGATCGACTACGGCCTGCCGATCGTCGCGGCAAATCTGTCTCGCTCCAATGCAATGCGCGTCGCCCAGCAGGGTTTCGGTGCTGTGTTCGACGTTCAACAGCAGGCAGACCAACCGCTCGAGCAACTGCCTAGTTGGTTTGTAGCGGAGCATCAGCGCGCGGTCGACATCGGCCACTGCAAGCTAATGCCCAACTCAATGCTGCCTGCACTGGCGCGCGCCCAGATCGCGCGCGATCTGACGCTGGCAAAAGCCATCCGGCCATACACCGGGCGCGGCGTCGTACTGCTATCCGGCAATGGTCATGTGCGCAACGACATCGGAGTGCCTTACTTTCTGACTGCGGCGGAGCGAGGGCGTACGGTAACGATCGGATTACTCGAATCGGACGACATAGATGCCGGCAAAATCGCGAGGCACTTCGACGTGTTCATGCTGACACCAGCGCAGCCTCGCGCTGATCCGTGCGATGCGTTGCGAAAACGAATGCCGCGTGAAGCACCTTCGAGTTAGTCGCAAAGCGTCAGAGGTTAGGCTGCCTTCGGCCATAACCAGTCGTTAGTCACTTGCTTCAACTCGCATTTCCCTTCGGCCCGCCACTGTCAAAAGCGTCAACTGCGGTGAGCCTCCCCAGCCCCCACTCATGATCTCAGTATGGCGTTTTCACATCGTGCGTCACCGCACAGACAGCTACGAGGTCCCGCTACCGTTCGAGGCGATGAAAGCGCCGCGGGACACGATTTTCTGAGATTGCGCTCGGCCTCTTAGTGTCCGCAAGGGCCAGGATTATTGGATGCTGCTAAGGGACCAGCGGCGGCGAGACGAACTGTTTTCGGGCTGCATCAGAAGTTCGCAACGCTGCTGCAAAGCTCCGCGAAATCAAGGCGGGCGGCCCCATCAAGTGGCGGATAAAGTGGTGGATTGAGTTGCACGAAGCCCGAAGAGGCGCGCCGATTAAGGACTCTTGACGACACTCTCTCCGCCAGCACACCATGTCTATGTGACAGTCCCCAGAAGCGTGGATAGGACCGGTCAAGCACAAGACGATCGCCGTCGTATCAGAACGAGACAGATGGCCCACGCCAAGTGTCATCTCTGGTCGCGGGCGGAACTCAGTGCCTGTGAAGCGCGCAACCAACCGTCACATGCATTCCGGCCGGGTTGGCGGCGCAATACGTTCAGCATCCATTTGCAGCGTGCGTAAAAGGCGAAGAATCGAAGCAGCCTCTCACGCTCTGTAGCAGCTAAGGGAGCATCGCTGCACACTAGCTTGTGGTCGGTCATACCGCGATCCATTAGGGCTACTGCTCCCCACGCCTTGACTCGCAACGACGCGCCGAGTGGCAAGCGCGGTCCGAGCACTACAGCGTCCAGAAGGTCGCCTTCCAGCCCTAAGTATTTTGGTACGGAGCCGTAATTGAAGGGACACGGCAGCGGTGAGATGAAATCGATGTGGCCGGTGGAGCCCCGTTTAAGAAAAGAGCCCTTCGGAACCTCGATCACCACATCGACTTCGGGAATGTCGAGCACGGCTCGCTCACAGGCCTTGCGTTCGGATAACGGCGTCAGCCTACGCTGTGCCCCATCGATAACTGTAGGAACGGCGACGGGGCTTGACGTTTCGCTTTCCGCCAACCAATCGGCCCATTAGGGCCGTTTGCTTTTGTGATCCTCCGGCTTTCGAGGGGTCGTTTTGCCGTCGCCGCCCGAAATGTATTTGCGCATCAAGCGACCGGTCTTGGCGTCGCGGTAAACCGCCCAAGCTGGGGTGGGGTGCATGGTGTCTGAACCGTGTTAACGATCCACCATCATTTACAAATCCCCTCGGCTCGAATCGGCGATATGTGCAGGCCATGGGATTCATTCCTTTGCGGGCGAAAACCCGCTGTTTGACGGGCACACGCATTGCCGGTGGGGAGCGACGCTTTTCACCAACCACGAGGACCACAATGCCTAGCCAGTCATCAAAAGCGGCAACCGCCGAAACCCAAACGGACGCGATCGAGCTGCTATTGGCGGATCATCGCAATGTCGAGAAGTTGTTCAAGGAATACGAGAAACTCGTCGAGGACGAGGGAAGCTACAACGAGAAGGAGTCGCTCGCAGCGACGATCTGCGCCGAGCTGACGGTGCACACGCAGATAGAAGAAGAAATCTTCTATCCCGCCGCACGCGACATCCTCGACGAAGAAGACCTGGTCGACGAAGCGGTGGTCGAGCATGCGAGCGCCAAGGATCTGATTGCGCAACTGGCCGACATGTCTCCGGACGACGAGCTGTACGACGCAAAGATCAAGGTACTAAGTGAATTGATCGAGCATCACGTCGAAGAGGAGGAAGACGAGATGTTTCCGAAATTGAAGAAGGCGCGGCTCGACACCGCCGCTCTTGGCCCGCAAATGGCGGAGCGCAAGCAGGAGCTCGTCGAGGAGCTTGGCATCGGAATCGAGGCGACCGAAGATCGCGAGTGAAGCAGCGCCGGAATCACGTCACTTAGCGATAAGAAACCGGCGAGCAAGCGTTAGGTAGGGCCGGCTAACGCGCTCAGCAGGGTGGTTTCCTCAATCGCCCTGTTTCTGTTGGACCAGACGAGCCATCGACGTGTCGTGGTCGGTTTTACTTTGCAGTAGCCCGTGAACCACGCCGGCTCGGTCTTCGTGCGGCCGGTTCTGGCTCACTTTCCATTTGCCGGCGAGCTGCACGATCGGCACTTCAATGCCGACGATGGCGTTCGTCATCGTATCGACGAAGTCTTCCGGAGCATCGGTGACTTTCCACGGGTCGCTTCGGGGTGCTTCGTGGCGATCAGTCAGTTGCTCAACGAACCGGCGCACCCATGCACGGTTATCGATCACGCGCAATGGCCCGCTCGCATGCACGACCGCGTAATTCCACGTGGGCACCACCTTGCCGTGCTCTTTCTTAGTCGCGTACCAGGAAGGTGAGATATAGGTGTGTGCACCTTGAAAGATGACGAGCGCGTCAACCTGTGGCGAGAAATTTTTCCACGCCGGGTTGGCACGCGCGAGGTGCCCGCGCAGAGTTCCAAACGGGGCGGGCTCTGGATCTACCTCGAACGGGATGTGATTGGCATCGAGCCCGCCCGAAGTGAGCACGACCAGCGTGCCGAACGGATGCGCACGAATCAGATCGTGCATCACATCGACGCGTGGTTCAGCAAAGTGGCTGGGCAGGTACATGGGTCCTTATCGGTGTCATCACTTTAGCGGAAGTGTCTCCGAACCTTCTACCGGAAAAGTGATCACGTGCTCGGCGTCGAGTCGAATGCCGATCTTTTCGCCGATCGCATGATCATGGTGACTCGGCACGAGCGCCAGGACTTCGCGCCCGCTACTGAGCCGTAGTGTGTAGACGAAATCGCCGCCGCGAAATGTCTTGCGCACGACCTCCGCTTGCAGCGCGCTGGCGTCGTCATGCACGACGTCGTCGGGGCGAAGCAACACATCGACGTACGAGCCGCCGTTTAGCGATTCAGCCGACGGCACGGTGTTCAGGGGCCACTTACCGCGTAGTTCGCCAAGCTCGATCTCGACGTTCATCGACGTCAATACCTTGGCAGGCAGAAACACGCCTTCGCCGATGAAGTCTGCGACATAGCGGGTGGCCGGCCGGTGATACAACTCGTACGGCCGATCCCACTGCTCGATGCGGCCGGAATGCATCACACCGACTTTGTCGGCCATCGCAAACGCCTCCTGTTGATCGTGCGTCACGAGGATCGCGGTCGTGCTGCTTGCCTTCAGTATCTGGCGCACCTCGGCGCCAAGCCGCGCACGTAAGTCGACGTCGAGACTCGAAAACGGCTCGTCCATCAGCAGCAGCGACGGCCGCGGCGCCAGCGCACGCGCCAGCGCTACTCGTTGCTGCTGACCACCGGATAGCTCGTGCGGATAGCGTCCGGCGTGCGCGCCGAGGCCGACCAGGTCGATCATTTCGCGGACGCGCGCCGCGCGTTCGGCAGGTCCGAGCGATCTCAGGCCAAACGCGATGTTGTCCTGAACGCGAAGGTGCGGAAACAGGGCGTAGTCCTGGAACACCAATCCAATACCACGCCTCTCCGTCGCCGCCGTGAAATGTGGCCCGGAGACCACCACGCCCGCGATTTCGATGGTGCCGTCCTCGACGCCGACGAAGCCCGCGATTGCACGCAGCAAAGTGGTCTTGCCGCAGCCCGAGCTGCCCACCACACATCCGATCTCACCTTTATCGAGCGATAACGAAGCACCGTCAATAACCGGCGCCGAGCTGCCCGGATAGATGACGCGCAATCGCTCGATGAGCAGAAGGGGGCGGTCGGAACTCAGCATTTGGCCAGTCTACGGCAGATGCAATAATTCTCATTCGCATTTGGGGAGGTTTCAAGCGTGAGTTCTAGAGCTCTGGGTCGGGGTGTCCCCCGACCTCGGCCGCTTCTCAGGCATTTTGCGCGCCGATCCGGGTCTCGGTCGCGCGCTTTCGCTTGCGATTGTGTGCGTAGCGGTGGTCGCGTTGCCGGTGCTTAGTGTGCTTGCGAGCTTCTGGCAGACCGCAGAGTCGGCCGATACGCTGCGTCACTTGCTCGCTACGGTGATTCCGTCGGCGCTGGTCGAGACGTCGTTGCTCGGCTTCGCCGTCATGGTCGGCGTCGTAACCGTGGGCGCGACGACTGCGTGGCTGGTGGCCGCGTGCGACTTCCCGTGGCGTCGGGTTTTCGAGTGGGCGCTGTTACTGCCGCTCGCGATGCCCGCGTACATCGTGGCCTACGCGTACACCGACTATCTGCAATACGCCGGACCGTTGCAGCAATTCTTGCGAGAAGCTTTCGGCTGGCAGCGCGCCGACTACTGGTTTCCTGAGATTCGATCACTGACCGGCGCTGCGTTTGTGTTCATTGTGGTGCTGTATCCATACGTCTATCTGCTTGCGCGCACCGCATTTCTGGCACGTACGGCCGCAATGATGGATGCGGCGCGCAGCCTGGGACAAACATCGTGGCAAACATGGTGGCGCGTGAACCTGCCGCTCGCGCGTCCTGCCATTGCGGCCGGAGCGCTACTCGCTCTGATGGAGACGATCGCAGATTACGGAGCAGCGTCGTACTTCGGGTTGCAAACTTTTACGACATCGATTTATCGCGCGTGGTTCTCGCTGGGGGACCGTCTTGCGGCAAGCCAACTGGCCGCGGTCTTGCTGGTTTTGGTGCTGGTGGTGTTCTATGTCGAGCATCGGGCGCGCGGGCGTGCGCGGTTTTTTACACCCACCGCCAGCCAGCGCCCAGCCGAGCGGACGCCTTTGCAGGGGCGCCACAGCGCTGCGGCATTCGCACTGTGTGCCGTCCCCGTCTTACTCGGCTTCATCGTGCCGGTGCTGCTGCTCTCGCAGCTGCTCGGACCGGCGTGGCAAACAGTGGACTGGCCTCGCTACGCCCGATGGCTGTTCAATACGCTTTCGATCGGCGTTGCTGCAGCGGGCGTCACTCTCGTCGTCGTGCTGTCGCTCGCATATACCGCACGCTCCACTACGCGCGGCGCACCGAAAACCCTGGTGCAGGGTGCTGTGCGGCTGATGAGCCTTGGGTACGCGGTGCCTGGTGCGGTCATTGCAGTGGGAATCCTGATTCCGCTCGCAGCCTTTGATAACCGGCTGGATCAGGTGATGCAATCCACACTCGGTGTCGGTACCGGACTGCTGTTGACTGGTTCTGTGTTTGCGCTGCTCTATGGATATCTGGTTCGCTACTTCGCGGTCGCGTATCAAACCGTCGAAGCCGGTCTGGCGCGCATCACTCCTGCGATGGACGCCAGCGCACGGAGTCTTGGCAGCACGCCATTTGATACCTTCGTCCGCGTTCACCTGCCGGTTTTGCGGCCGTCGGTGCTTGCCGCATGTCTGCTGGTCTTTGTCGACGTGATGAAGGAGCTGCCCGCAACATTGGTGTTGCGGCCGTTTAACTTCGACACGCTTGCCGTGATTGCGTATCAGATGGCAAGCGACGAGCGGTTAGGTCAGGCGGCGCTGCCCGCGTTAACGATCGTCGCCGCGGGCGTAGTTCCGGTGACCCTGCTGTCGCGTGCGATCTCCCGTGCATCCGCGGCGAATCGGTCCGCGTAGACTGCGCGCGCTCCGGCGAGGCGAAGGGATTGTGGATGACGTGTTTGCAGCACCGCCGCAATTGGCCGTGCCAACTGACCGCTGCGGCAAGCTGCATCTGATTGCTGCATGATCAAGCTACATAGTTACTTTCGCAGCTCTGCGTCGTATCGCGTACGCATTGCTTTGAAACTGAAGGGCCTGGCATACGAGTACGTGCCGGTGCACTTGCTCAAAGACGGCGGCCAGCAGCTCGCACCTGCGTTTCGCGCGCTGAATCCCGAGTCGCTGGTGCCGGTGCTCGATGACGACGGCGTGATACTGACGCAATCGCTGGCGATCATCGAGTATTTGGAAGAAACGCGGCCCGAGCCACCGCTATTGCCGCATGACGCCGCCGAGCGCGCCTACGTAAGGAGTATCGCGCTCGCCATCGCATGCGAGATTCATCCTCTTAACAATCTGCGCGTGCTGCGCTACCTGGTCAAGACGCTAGGCGTAACCGAAGAGCAGAAGAACGCGTGGTACCGGTACTGGGTAGAGCAGGGGCTGGCCTCCATTGAAGCTCGGATGGTCGCCGAGCGCCGCAGCGGCCGCTATGCGCTCGGCGACACGGTGACGCTGGCCGACGTGTTTATCGTGCCGCAGATTTTCAACGCTCAGCGAATGGATTGCAGCCTGGATGCGTTGCCGACCGTGATGCGGATATTCGATAACTGCATGCAGCTGCCGGCGTTCGTGGAGGCGCAGCCGGCGGCGCAGCCGGACGCCACTGTCTAGCGCTCGAGGGCTTCCGAGACCGCGCGCGACAGATCCACCACTGCACTCGCATAGAAGTAGCTGCGGTTGTAATGCAGCAATGCGCTGAAGTTGACGGTTCCTACGCGATACAGCCGCTTTGCGTCGCCACCGTCAACAATTGGAAGGTCGATGACCAGCACCTGCGCATCGAGCGGCAACGGCAAGTCGCCTTCGACACCTGCAGCCAGCGCATCCGACCATGTGACAGCGGCGTTGATGCCTCTGCCTAGCGCGTCGACGATCGCTTCGTCGGCGACCACCTCGAACACGATCGGCGTGTCACGCTGCCATCCGTGCGCGGCCAAAAAACTTGCGACGGAACCGATCGCATCGGCGGGGCTGTTTCCCAAATCAACGCGGCCGTCGCCGTCGAAGTCGACAGCGTGGCGGCGAATCGAGCCCGGCATGAACTGCGGGAGGCCGACAGCGCCCGCAAACGACCCCTTGATCGTGAGCGGATCTGTTTTCTGTTCGCGCATCAGCAGTAGAAATTCCGTCAGCTGCCTGCCGGTAGTAGTCAGCGCGGCGCAGATAGTCGAACGACAGCGTGACCAATGCATCGAGCGTGCGAAAGTTGCCCGTAATGCGCCCGTAGTATGTTTCGACGCCGATAATCGCCGCGATGATTTCGGCGGGCACGCCGAACTCCCGCTGCGCACGCTCCATCGCCATTTGATGATTGCGCACGAACGCCGCGCCTGCTTGTACACGCGCCTCATCCAGGTAACGGGCGCGATAGTCGAGCCAGTTACGCTGACCGAAAGCGATCGGGGGCTGCATGTATCGCTCCACCGCGGGCGAGTAACGCGCCTGGCTTAGCCAGCGCTCGACACGTTGCCGCTCAAAGCCATGCTGGATGGTCAACTCGTCAATGAACTGCTGAACGTCCGGGCGCTGCGGATAAGGTGCGCGCGTCTCTGACATTGCGGCGGGCGCCATTGCCATTATCGCCAGCGCCGCGAGCATCAAGCGTCGCGCCGAGCTTCATGTGGGCTTTCATGCGCCGACGCTACGCGGCCGGAATTCGCGAATTGCGCGCCGCAGCGCCCGGATATCAGCGCGCGCAACGCCTTCGGACGTGCGCGAATAGCGCATTCGCTCGATGCGCGAAAGCAGCTTGCGCGCGCGCTTGGCGTCGCGGGGCGCCAGCATACGTTTGCTGCGTGCATATAGCGCGCGCGGCCCCAAGTGCTGTTCGGTGCTGACACCGGCTCGATCAAGGCGATCGCGCATCAATCGGAAAGCGTCTCCGAGTGGATCGCGCTGGGTGCGCGTGCGCAAAGAAAGTGCGGCCATCACCGAAAGCACAATCGTTACGAGAACCGCCATGACGAGCGCCAGGCTTTCCCAATTGGGCGTTAACCCGAGCAGACCGATCAGATCGCGCTGCCGCTCCTGCGAGTACGACAGCACCCACTGGTTCCACGAGTTTTGCACGGCTTCCCAATTGAACCGTATCGAGCGCACCCAGGTAAAACTGCTGCCCGCACCCGGCAGCACGATGCCTGCCTGCCGTGCGATTTCGTTCGCACCCTGATCGATGCGCATCGGCGCAACGATCGCGGTCGGATCGACGCGCACCCAGCCGCGGCCCTGGAGCCATACTTCTGACCACGCGTGCGCATCGGATTGCCGGATCGTCATGAAACCATCGACGGGATTGAGTTCGCCGCCCTGGTATCCGGTAACGACGCGCGCCGGAACGTCGAGCGCGCGCATCAGGAATACGAACGCCGATGCATAGTGTTCGCAATAGCCCTGCCGCGTGTCGAACAGAAAATCGTCGATCGAATTTCGTCCAAGCCGCGGCGGAGACAGCGTGTATTCATAGCCGCCGCGCCTGAGGTGCTCGAGTGTCGTGCGTACACGGTCGGCGTCGTTACCAGAGCGCGAGCGAATCTCCTCCGCCAGTTCCAACGTACGTGGGTTGTAGGTCGGCGGAAGATCGAGCCAATTTCGTCGTTCATTGGCGGTCGAGTCAGCGTTGTAGCGGTACGTCGTGTACGAACGCATCTCGTATCGGACGCGCTGGCGAACCAGGTCGTTCGTAACGATTCGCATATCGGGCGTCATGCGCGACGTAAATTCACCCGTCACCGGCAGGATTGCGGGTGCGTCAAGCGCAAACAGCCAGTCGCGGTTGTGCGGCTCGAGCGTTACCGTATAGGTGACTGCCGAACGCAAGTCACCTTGAATTGAAGGAAGTGCTGTATCGCCCGAGCGCTGCGATAACGGCGTCCACGCGCGACCATTAAATGTCCCGAACACCGGACCACGCCAGTAAAGCTTGTCGTTACTCGGCGCTGCGCCGTCGAACTTTGCCCGAAAGGCGATTTGGGGTGATTCGAGCAACTTACTGATCGTCCCGGGCGACATTGAGTTCGACAAGCCTGTATTCCCGGCCCCAGGATCGCCCGGCGTTCCCCACAACGGGCCCGAGATGCGGGGGAACAACACAAACAGCACGGCGGTCAATGGAACCGCTTTCAGCAGCGTCAATCCGACCATCTTGAATTTGCGCCCGGCGGGCAAGTCGGTTTCGTCAAGGTTCACGCTAATCAATACGAAGAACAAGGCGATCACCGCGAGGAGCGCCATCACTGCGACGTGGATTTCCTGTCCGTTGAGGAACTGCGTCAACAGAATAAAGAACGACAGAAAGATCACTACGAAAATGTCACGTCGCGCGCGCATTTCCAGCAACTTCAAAGCCATCAGCAGCAGCAGAAATGTGACGCCTGCCTGCTGGCCAACTAGCGTGCTGTATTGCAGATAGACCGCGGCACTGGCAGCGATCAACAGCGGAAACATCAGGAGACGGCTTGGTATCGGTCTCTGCGTCACCGTCAAGAACGCGCGCCAGACAAGCAGCAACATGAGGACCGCTGTGGCCCACCACACCAAATGCTCAAAGTGCGGAATGACGACGAAGGCCACCGCCAGCAAGAGCACCAGCATGTCGCGCCGCTCACGCGCCGCACTCGACACCTGCGGTGCAAACAGCAGCGTAGCCGGCGCGAAGAAACGAGCGAGCTTGGCGCGCAGCGTCAGGGCGGGTTGAGCGACGGCGGACATGTGAGGGTGCTACCCGATGCAAAGAGCAAGTGCGGTCAGGCAATGCTCGCGATGCGCCGCGCCGCTGCCGATAAAGATCATCGCGTCGGGGAGCTTCAATCCATAGCGCATGTGCGAAGCATCGGCATCAAGCACCCAGCGTGTCAAGCGGGAGAGTCGCCCCTCGATACCGAGCACCTCTGGCAACTCCGCGTAGTCGAGCATCAATTCGCCGCCGCCGGTCGCCTCGAACTGCTTGACCGACAGTTCGTCGGAGCGCGCGGCGAGTTTCCACGCGATCATCTTTTGCGCATCGCCCGGCTGATAAGGGCGCACACCTGCAAAGTCATCGCCGCTGGATGCCATGCCGACTGCTTCGCCGACACCGGCGCCCGTGACCGGCAACGCGGGCGCATCGAACTCGGGCGCCGGATAGACCATTGCGGTCAACGCAGGCGTGAAGTACGCCCACGCACGCCACAGCCCGAACGGATAGCGCGTCTCCAGCGTGATGCGCTGGGCGGGCAACCGACCCCTAAGTGGTGCGGGCAAAGGTACCGCGACGGGGCGCAAACCACGAGCCGGCAATTCGATCGTGATTGTCGGAAGCTCTCGCTCGCGCGGTGCCCTGCTGAAAAAGCGGCTGAAAGGGAGGCCGGGTTCCGAAGGCGTCGCAAACGACAAGCGCAGCGCAAAGCGGTCGACGGTCGTGGGATTGGTCACGTTGATTTCGAAGGCAGCCACGTCACCGGCGTAGACCGGCTGGACCTGCACGCCACGAATAACGATCTGTGCGAGGTTCGAATGTGTGTTGTGCATGCCAACGATTGCCATGCTGGCGACCAGAAACGTCAGCAGATAGCCAAGCTGCAGCATGTAGTTGATCGAACCGATCAGCAGGATCAGCGTCACGACGCCGAAGGCAAGCCCCGGTCGGGTGGGCAAGATATATACGCGGCGTCGGTCCAGAGTGACGTCGCCGGCCTCGGGCCCGTGTCGGCCAGCGATCCAGTCGGCGATCTTCACCACAACCGCGTTGGCGGCAATACTCATTTGGATTGCTAGGGTACCGGCACTGCGGCGATTAACTGCGACACCAGTTCCTTGCCGTGCAGCGCACGGCCGGTTTCTCGACTGGTTGCATGCAGACGGTGCCCCGCGACGCACGGCATGATGTTCTGTACGTCTTCCGGAATCACATGCTCGCGTCCGTCGAACCATGCCCAAGCGCGAGCCGCGGCAAGCAGCGCGAGGCCACCGCGCGGGCTCAACCCTTCTGCGTATTTGCCCGAAGCACGCGTATGTGCAATCAACGACTGTACGTAATCGAGCAGCGCGGCGGACACGTAGACTTTCTTCGCTTCGGCTTGAGCTGCCAGCAGATCGGCAGGGCGTGCCGTCGCGTCAAGCGACTTCAGCATGTCGCGCCGTGCTTCGCCGGACAACAAGGAACGCTCGGCCGCCCGGTCAGGGTAGCCCAGGCTGATGCACATCAGAAAACGATCGAGCTGCGACTCGGGCAGCGGGAACGTGCCGATCTGATGCAGTGGATTTTGAGTCGCAATCACGAAGAACGGATTCGGCAGCGGACGCGATAACCCATCGATCGAGACCTGGCTTTCCTCCATCGCCTCGAGCAGTGCGCTTTGCGTTTTCGGGCTGGCGCGATTGATCTCGTCGGCGAGTAGAACTTCGGTAAAGATGGGCCCCGGGTGGAACACAAACTGCCCGCCGCTGCGTTCATAGACGGACACGCCGATCACGTCTGACGGCAGCAGATCGCTCGTGAACTGGATGCGCCGAAACGGCAAGCCCATCGAGATGGCAATCGCGTGCGCCATCGTGGTTTTGCCGACACCGGGTGCGTCCTCGATCAGCAGATGGCCGCCGGCCAGTAGGCACGTCAGGCTTTGCCGGATCTGCAGCGTTTTGCCGACGATGATCTGGCCGATCTGCGTGGCAGTCGAACGAAACTTCTCTAACATGATGCCGTTAGGCTGGGAGACAGTGAATGCAGCAGACGGGTTTGTTCACGCATCGGGATTGTTCGCAGCATGAGATGGGGTCGTGGCACCCGGAATGCCCCGAGCGGCTCGCCGCAATTTCGGATCATCTGATCTCGACGGGCATCGCGCCGCACCTGAAGCATTTCGAAGCACCACTTGCGTCGACCGAAGCGTTGCAGCGTGCGCACAGCGCGGATTACGTTGCACGCTTGCAGTCTAGCGTACCAACCGAGGGCTACCGGCCACTCGATCCGGATACGTCGATGAACTCGCACTCGCTGAACGCGGCGCTGCGCGCAGCGGGCGCGGTGGTTGATGCGGCCGATCGCGTAGCCAGCGGTGAAATCGCCAATGCGTTTTGCGCGGTGCGTCCACCGGGCCACCATGCACGCAAATCCGCTGCGATGGGATTTTGCATCTTCAACAGCATTGCCGTCGGCGCACGACATGCGTCGGAAGCACTCGGCTTCGAACGAGTCGCGATCATCGATTTCGATGTACATCATGGCAATGGAACCGAGGAAATTTTTGCGGACGATGAAAAGGTGCTGATGGCCAGCTTTTTCCAGCATCCGTTTTATCCGTACAGCGGCACAAGTAACCTCGCGAAAAACATGGTGAACGTGCCGCTTCCGGCCGGAACGAAGGGCGGCGTTGCAAGGCAAGTGGTCGATGAAGTGTGGCTTCCGCGGCTCAACGAATTCGAGCCACAGATGATTTTCATCTCGGCCGGCTTCGACGCGCACCGTGAAGATGGCCTCGGCCAGATGGGACTGGTCGAGGCGGATTACACGTACATCACTGAGCGACTGATGGAAGTCGCCGATAAGCATGCGGACGGGCGCATCGTCAGCTCTCTCGAGGGTGGCTACAACTTGAGTGCGCTGGGCCGCAGCGCCGCTGCGCACGTCAAAGCGCTGTCACGCCTATGAAGCCTGGCCTGTTCGACATTGGGCTCGAACGCAACGCGGCCAACTTTGCGCCGCTGTCGCCGCTGCCGTTTCTGCAGCGCTCCGCGACTGTGTTTCCGACGCTGCCTGCCGTCGTTCATGGCTACGGAAAAAGAGGGCAGCGGCTGACTTGGTCGGAGTTGTATCGCCGCTGCCGCATGCTCGCGTCTGCACTCGCGCAGCGTGGTATCGGATACGGCGACACAGTCGCCGTAATGTTGCCGAACACACCGGCGATGGTCGAGGCGCACTTTGGCATTCCGATGACTGGAGCGGTGCTGAACGCGCTGAACACGCGACTCGATGCAGCATCGATCGCATTTCAACTCAATCACGGCGAAGCGAAGGTCTTGATCACCGATCGGGAGTTTTCACCAACGATCCGGGCCGCGCTCAAGGATGTTGATAGAGAGCTGCTCGTGATCGACGTGGATGATCCGGTCTACGACGGTCCCGGCGAACAGTGCGGTGTCCTCGACTATGAAACGTTTCTTGCTGAAGGCCGCGCGGATTACGTGTGGACGGCGCCCGACGACGAATGGGACGCAATCTCGTTGAATTACACGTCGGGCACGACCGGCAATCCGAAGGGCGTCGTTTACTCGCACCGCGGTGCCTATACCAACGCAGTGTCGAACGTGCTTGTGTGGGCGATGCCGCCACATCCCGTTTACTTGTGGACGCTGCCGATGTTTCACTGCAATGGTTGGTGTTTCCCCTGGACGATCGCCGCGATGGCGGGCACGAACGTTTGTCTGCGCAGAGTCGACGCACAGGCCATCTTTGATGCCATCCGAGAATACAAGGTGACCCACTACTGCGGAGCGCCGATCGTTCATTCGCTGCTGATCAGTGCGCCTGACGAAATGAAAAAGGGTATCTCTCACAAGGTCCACGCGATGGTGGCGGCGGCCGCTCCGCCCGCTTCAATGATCGAAGGAATGGATCGGATCGGCTTCGACCTGACGCACGTGTACGGATTGACGGAGACCTACGGCCCCGCCACCGTGTGCGCGAAGCAGCCGGAGTGGGCGACCCTCGATGTCGGCGAGCGCGCGATGAAAAACAGCCGCCAGGGGGTGCGCTCGACGCTTGAGGAAGCCGTCGCTGTCCTAGATTCCGATTCGATGCAGCCCGTGCCGGCCGACGGCGAGACGATCGGCGAAATCATGTTTCGCGGAAACATCATGATGAAGGGCTATCTGAAGAACGACGCGGCGACCAATGAAGCCTTTCGCGGTGGCTGGTTTCATACCGGTGATTTAGCGGTCGTGCAGCCCGATGGTTATCTGCGCATCAAGGATCGCAGCAAGGACATCATCATTTCCGGCGGCGAGAACATTTCTTCGATCGAAGTTGAGGATGCCTTGTACCGACATCCCAAAGTCATCGCCGCCGCGGTTGTGGCGCAGCCCGATCCGCGCTGGGGCGAGGTGCCATGTGCATTCGTCGAGCTCAAAGACGGCGCTTCACTGACCGAGCAAGAACTACAGCAGCATTGCCGCAAGCATCTGGCGGGGTTCAAAATGCCGAAGCGGATCGTCTTTGGCCCACTACCGAAGACATCGACCGGGAAAATCCAGAAGTTCTTGTTGCGCCAGCAGGCGAAGTCGACCGCGGCGATTGACGTTTAGGAGCAAGAATGAACGCACCAGTAGCGGAACAGTATGTGTTGACGACACGCGATCAGCGCGGCGTCGCAACGCTGACGCTCAACCGTCCGCAGCAGTTCAACGCGCTGTCGCAGGAAATGATGGCGGCGTTGCAAACCGAACTCGAGACGCTCGCGAATGACGATTCGGTGCGAGTCGTCGTAATCGGCGCGCAGGGAAAGGCGTTTTGCCCCGGCCATGACCTAAAGCAGATGAAGGGCAATCCTTCGCTCGAGTACTACCAGGCACTGTTCTCGCAATGCACGAAACTGATGATGACGATCCAGCGCTTGCACGCGCCAGTGATCGCGCGCGTGCACGGCATCGCGACCGCGGCCGGATGTCAATTGGTTGCGATGTGCGACCTGGCGGTTGCATCGTCGGATGCGAAGTTTGCGGTTTCCGGTATCAACGTGGGCCTGTTCTGCTCGACCCCCGGCGTTGCATTGAGCCGCAACGTCGGACGCAAACAGGCGTTCGAAATGCTGGTGACTGGCGACTTTATCGACGCTGAGACTGCGCGCGAACGCGGGCTCGTCAACCGTGTAGTGCCTGCTGACCAACTCGACGCCGAGGTCGACAACCTCGTCACATCGATCCTTTCCAAGCCCAGCGAAGCGCTCGCACTGGGTAAGGATCTTTTTTATCGTCAGCTCGAAACCGGTATCGAGGCTGCGTATCAGCTTGCAGGTCAGACGATGGCGTGCAACATGATCGATGACTCCGCGCAGGAAGGCGTGCAGGCGTTTATCGAAAAGCGCAAGCCGAAGTGGTAAATCAGCCCGCGCGCAGGTAGCGCGGCTCGGCGAAGATCGACGCCAGTTCGACGCGTTTGATTTCCGGGTGATCCGGTACTGCGTATAACACCGGCGCGATCAGTTCTTCAAACAATCCACGTAGGCTGCGCGCACCCGATTTGTACTCGACGGCCAGGTCGGCAATCTCCTCGAACGCGCGCTGTGCAACGACGAGATCGACACCCTGGACCTTCAAGATCGCCTGAAATTGCCGGTAGATACAGTTGCGCGGCTCGGTCATGATCCGGACCAGCATATCGCGCGACAGGTCGCGCAGTCGGGCAACGGTGGTGAGTCGTCCGCTGAATTCGGGTATCAGTCCGAATTCGACGAGGTCGGTCGGCTTGACGCGTTCATTCAGCCGCTCGAGCATGCGCCGGTTATCTTCTTCTGACGTTGCGACGAAGCCGAAGCCCTGGTTATTGGACATGATTGCATTCAGCCCAACAAACGCGCCGCCGCAGATGAACAGAACGTGCGTCGTGTCCAAGTACTCGCCGCTCTCAAGGCGCACGGGCGCGCCTTCCATGATTTTCAGCAAGGCGTGCTGAACGCTTTCGCCAGACGGCCCTCGATCCGACGCGGCCGAAGCCGTTTTTAACTTGTCGATCTCGTCAATGAACACGATGCCATGCTGGGTTCGTGTCACCTCGCCCTCAGCCTTGTCATGCAAACGCTCGAGAATCGCCTGGATCTCATCGTTGACGTAACGCGACTGGGCGAGCGACGTGGCATCCGCTGTAACGAACGGAACCTTAAGTAGTCGCGCGAGCGACTCGCACAACAGCGTCTTGCCGGTGCCGGTCGGACCCACGAGCAGAACGTTGCTCTTGGTGATCTCGAGTCCAGCGTCGCGTGACAGTGCGAGCTTCTTGTAGTGCGCATACACGGCGACCGCCAGTGTCTTTTTGGCTTCGTCCTGTCCGATGACGTACTGGTCCAGGTGACGCACGATCTCTCGCGGTGTCACGCGAGGATCCAGGGCATTCATTTGACGCTCCTCGCTCATCGCTTCGCTGCATCGCTCGTTCTTACGTAGGAAGCCGAATCATGGCACCGCGCGTTCAGCGCCGCACCCGAAGACTAGATCGGCAAACTGCGGTGGCCTGGCGCCGCCGCGGAGCTAGGCGGCGCGGCGCACCTTCTCGAACGCAGTCGGCTTCTCAGCTTGCGTCGTATTGTCGAGGCGCAATGTGAGGCAATACGCGGCGCCGCCTGAGCGATTGAACGAGTCCAGTGGCACGATATTGACGTGATAACCGCGTGCCGTCAGTGCGGCACGCGTGGGCGTGGACGCGTGACACATCACGACTTCGCGGCCAATGCAGACCGAGTTCACGCCAAGATGAAAGGCGTCGTCATCGCTGGCTTCGATCAAGTTGTCTTCGCCGACGATCTCGCGCACGGCGCTCGCTGCACTTGCTGAGAAGGCGGGCGGGTACCACAACACGTCGCCGCCCGAGAGCACGCAGAAGCACGTGTCGAGGTGATAGAAGCGCGGATCAATCAGTTCCAGTGCGATTGCTGGAACGCCGTACAGTTCTTCGATCGTGCGAAACATGTCGCGGCTCGAACGCTGACCATAGCCGGTCCAGATGAGGCGACGGGTTGCGTCCCAGATCGCGTCGCCGGCGCCTTCAAAATACTGTCCCGCCGGCGGTTCGACAATTTGATCGACGACACCTTGCACACGCAACGCTTCGAAGAAGGCGCGGTTATGGACTTCCTCACCTTGCCGCTCAGCGCACAGAAAGCGTGCGAGCAAGACCTTGCGATCGAGCACGACGGCGGCGTTGGCAGTGAATACCATGTCAGGCAGTCCTGCGGCAGCCTGCTGCACTTTAATTTCAGCGCCAAGCCGTTCGTAGGTTTGTTTCAGCTGGTTCCAGCCGCGCTTTGCGTCGCCCGCTAACTTCTTGGAAGACACCGACCACTGCGACGGCTGCATCCAAGGGTTGATCGTGTAGCTGACCTCGAAGTGCTCGGGCGCACTCATCATCAGGTGCGCAGTCGGCGATCCCATCGCTGTGACGTGCGATGCGCGATCGCTGACCACTGGCTTCGACCGCGGGCCGAACTCGGACAAAACATCCGCGAACACGTCGATGCCCCAATCCAGCGCCTCGCGGCTGATGTTCAGTGGTGGCGCGAATCGAATCACCGTTTCGTGCGTGTCCTTGGTCAGAACGCCGCGCGCCGCCATGCGCTCGGCGACCTTGCGTGCCGATACGCTCGCGTCGAGCTCAACACCGACCCAAAGTCCGCGTCCGCGCACTGCGCGGATCAGCGGAGACGTCAGCGCGCGAAGTCGCGACAGAAGATGCTCGCCAAGGTCGCGGCTGCGTTCAACGAGCTGCTCTTCCTCGATCACCGCCAGCGCCTCGCGGCCAACGCGTGCGGCCAATGGATTGCCTCCAAAGGTCGAGCCATGGCTGCCGGGTTCGAGCAGATCCATCACCGAGTTGATCGCGACGAACGCCGATACCGGAAGCAAGCCGCCACCAAGCGCCTTGCCGACGATCACGCCATCAGGGCGAATTCCTTCGTGCATGTACGCGAACCATTGTCCTGTGCGGCCGAGCCCTGACTGAATCTCGTCGAGAATCAGCAGAACGTTGCGCTCATCGGCAAGCTCGCGCACCGCACGCAGGAAGCCCTCGGGTGGCAGCACGATGCCGGCTTCCCCTTGAATCGGCTCAATAAGAATCGCGCAGGTGTGATGGTCGATCGCCGCTCGCAGCGATTCGATGTCGCCGAAGTCGAAGTGTCGAAAGCCGGGCGCGAAGGGACCGAAGTCGGCGCGATATGCCGGCTCGGTAGAGAAGCCGACGATCGTGGTAGAGCGGCCATGGAAATTGCCGCGTGCAACGACGATGTTTGCGTGATCGCTTGCGACGCCCTTGACGCGATACCCCCAGCGCCGCGCTGCCTTGATGGCTGTTTCGACCGACTCGGCGCCGCCGCTGGCGGGCAGAGCTTTGGCGGGCTTGCCCAGATCCGCGACTTCGACCAGCTTGGCCAGAAACGGTCCAAGCTCAGTTGAGTGGTACGCGCGCGAAGTGACAGCGACGCGCTGGGCCTGATCGGTCAGCGCCGCGACCAGGCGCGGGTGTGCGTGGCCGTGACTGACAGCGGAGTAGGCCGACATGAAATCCAGATAACGCTTGCCGTCGGCATCCCACAGCCAGCTGCCTTCGCCACGATCGACGACCACCGGAATCGGCGCGTAATTTGGCGCAGCGAAATTCTTTTCTACGGCGATCGCCAGTTCGGCTTGATTGATCTTCATATCGACTCGCGCGTTCATATCTGCCCTCATTTGCTTCTACAAATGTATGGGCGACGGACGAAATGCGAGGCCGAAGTAAGCGAGGCGGAAGTGCCGAAACGGAACGGCTTGGCACCTTGAACCGCAGAATCGGCGGTGCGCTGCAGCGCGCCTGTTTCAGGCTGTTAGGGAAGCGGATATCCGCGAAACGACTTGATGGTCTGCAACTCGGGTTTCGACGTGATCTTTTCAACGCCCAGAGCGGGATCGTCTGTCCAGGCGTTCGTCAGCTCACGATAGTGATCGAGGTCTCGGCACGCCAGTCGCAATACGTAGTCGCACTGCCCTGATACGAGGAAACACTCGACAACCTCATCCGCGGCCCGAGCGCGCTGCTCGAAGCGTGCATGCGTCGCCTGTTTTTGGTCCCTCAGGGTCACTTCGACGACAACTGTGAGAATGCCGCCGAGCTTGCGCGGCTCGACCAACGCCATATAGCCGGAAATGATGCCGCTACGCTCAAGCCGGCGCACGCGCTCAAGGCAGGCACGCGGACTAAGCGAGATGCGTGTCGACAGTTCCTGATTGGTAATACGGCCGTCGAGCTGCAGCGTTTCCAGGATTTTGCGATCGATGCGGTCGAGGTCACGAGTGGCCATGGCGCCAAGTATACGAAGCGTGCGGCCATTCGCGTAGCATCAGCATCAGTGAAAGTCAAAGCGAAATGTTGAAGCTGCAGCCGCTCGTCGCGCTGTTTCGCGCTTCATTTCTCGGATCTTTGATCCTGCCGCGTTAAACCCTGGCGTCCGTCGGCGCGAGGTGCTCTCCTGGGCCGGTTACGACTTCGCGAATTCGGGGTACACGACGGTCGTTTTGACGGCAGTGTTTAACGCGTACTTCGTCAGTGTCGTTGCCAATGGAGCCGATTGGCGCACGGCTGCTTGGACCGTCACGTTGGCGGTGTCGAATACCGCGGTGATGATTGCGATGCCGATTATCGGGGCTTACGCCGATCTGCACGCTCGCAAGCAATGGCTTCTGCGACTGTCAACGATTGGCTGCGTGGCGTCGACAGCCGCACTTGCACTTGCGGGGCGCGGCGATGTTGCGATTGCAGTCGTCGCGGTTGTGATATCCAATTTTTTCTTTCAGGTTGGCGTCTCGTTGATTGGTGCGTTCTTGCCGGAGATCGCTCGTCCCAACGCACTGGGCAAGGTATCTGGGTGGGGATGGAGCTTCGGATATCTCGGCGGTCTGGCAACGCTGGCGGTGTGTTTGGCGTATGTGATGTGGGCGCAGGGACAGGGCAGGGCCGCCGAAGACTTCGTTCCGGTCACGATGTTGATCACCGCCGGAATCTTTGCGCTGGCGTCACTGCCGACTCTGTTTATCCTGAAAGAACGCGCGATACCGCAGTCGCAAGCGAGTCTTGAGGTCGTTCGCAGTTCGCTGTCGCGGCTTGCGTCCACACTGAAGAATATCGGCCGATATCGTGATTTCGCTCGACTGCTGGTGTGCGGCGCTTTCTATCAGGCGGGCGTCGCCGTCGTGATCGCGCTGGCCGCCATCTATGCGGACGAGGTGATGCAGTTTTCATACAACCAGACCATCATGCTGGTTCTGGTCGTCAACATCACTGCAGCGATCGGAGCGTTTGCTTTTGGTTACATGCAGGATCTTCTGGGCCACAAGCAGGCGCTCGCTTTGACGTTGGTGCTGTGGATCGCGATGACCGCCGTTGCGTCGCTTGCGACGACGGCGACGCTTTTCTGGATATCCGCCAATTTGGCCGGCTTGGCCATGGGCTCGAGCCAATCGGCGGGGCGCGCGATGGTCGGGCTATTCGCGCCGCCGACACGGCTTGCCGAGTTCTACGGCTTGTGGACGCTGGCAGTGCAAGTGGCGGCCATTGTCGGACCGCTCACTTATGGTGTCGTTGTTTATTTGACCGATAACAATCATCGGCTCGGGATGATGATTACCGGCGGCTTTTTCGTTATTGGATTGCTGCTGATCGCATCGATCGATATCGAGCGCGGGCGCGCAGCCAAAGAGGCCGCCGCTTAGCACACCGTACCCGCTACAGCGCTGCGACCCCAGCCTTTGCGATCTGCGCGTCTTCACTCGATTTGACGCCCGATACGCCGATCGCTCCAACGACGTAGCCGTCGACGATGATCGGCACTCCACCTTCGAGCATGCCATCGAGCGGTGCTGACAGAAACGCAGCACGGCCCTGGTTGATCATCTCTTCATACAACTTCGTCTCGCGTTTTCCGAGCGCGGCGGCGCGCGCCTTTGCGGGTGCAATCGCTGACGAGATCGGTGCGACGCCGTCGAGCCGATGCAGCAACACCAAGTGGCCGCCATCGTCGCAAATGGCAATCACGACGGCCCATTGATGGCTTCGCGCCTCAGCTTCTGCGGCGACGGCGATGCGTTGTGCGTCTTCGAGGGTCAGCCAGGGTTTTGTTTTCATTAATCGACCAGTGCCAGAATGTGATGGTGGAGTTGCGACGCCCACTCGCGCAGGGCGACGTGCGACTCGCGCAGCGCGGTGGGGCCGGGGATCAGTTGATAGGGCGCAAACGGCCGCTGTGCGGTATATCCCGTCGGCGCAGCAATAACCGCCAAGCCTGCCAACTCGAAAGCGCGCTGCGCACGCGGCATATGCACCGCGTCGGTGACAAGCACAACGCGGCTGATCTGCTGCGGCTTTAAATCTTGCGCGGCCATTTGCGCCTGTTCGCGCGTGGTTTTGGAAGCGGCCTCCACCCACTTGACCGGCATGTTGAACTCACGCGCGATCAACTCACGCATTAGCGTGCCTTCGGCAAGCTGCCCGCCGGTAGGTTTGCCGCCGCTGACGTACAGAGGCAATCCTGTCTCGCGCGCAAGCCGCGCACCGTAGCGGGCACGCCGCAATGTGTAGTCGTTCACGGTTTCGCCGCCCCATTCGGGCGCACCAAGGTTGCGTCCACCGCCGAGCACCACGATCGCCTGCGCGCGTTTGATCTGATCCATCGAAGCGGGCAGTGGTTCCAGCGACCGCACGAGCGCATTGGCAACAACCGGCATCGCCAGCGCGAGCAACAGCAACTGGGAGCCGACGATCAGCACCATTCCGAACCCGCGCCGCCGCTTCAACGCCAACGCGCCGATGATCGTCAATGCAATCAGCAACGTTGGCGGCAGCAACAAATTCGACAGGGCGTAGTTGAATGTCACGCGTGGATTGCACTTCTAATTTGTTCCAGCGCCGTCGGATCTTCGATCGTCGTCAGATCTCCCGGATCACGACCTTCGGCGAGCGCCTGGATCGATCGCCGTAGAAGCTTGCCGGAGCGCGTCTTCGGCAGCACGCCGACAAAATGCACGCGCGATGGACGTGCGACGGCGCCGAGCTGCGAGTCAACGACTTTCATCATTTCGCCTTCGTGGGCGAGCCTCTTTTCCTGTGTGTCAGCCTGTGTCGGGTCCTTGAGTATCGCGAAGGCGAGCGCCACCTGGCCTTTCAGCGAGTCTGAAACGCCGACCACCGCGACTTCGGCGACATTCGGATGCGATGACAACGACTCTTCGATTTCTCGCGTGCCGAGGCGATGTCCGGCGACGTTGATCACGTCGTCGGTGCGGCCCAGAATGAAAAAGTAACCGTCTTCGTCGCGAATACCCCAATCGAATGTCGAATACACACGCTGGTTCGGCACACTGGTCCAGTAGGTGCGCACGAATCGTTGATCGTCGCGCCATACCGTTGTCATGCAGCCCGGCGGCAATGGACCTTCGATCGCGACCACGCCTTTCTGATGCGGCTCCGTGATCTCTTCGCCGGTTACTTCGTTAAATATCTTCACCGAGTATCCGGCCGCAGGAACGCCCGGAGATCCGAACTTGGACGGCAATGCTTCGACATTGCGCGAAATTCCGAGAATCGGCCAGCCTGTTTCGGTTTGCCAATAGTTATCGATAACGGGTTTGCCGACGCCATCAGCGATCCAGCGCGCAGTGGTCTCATCGAGCGGCTCTCCGGCGAGGAACAGCAAACGCAGGCTCGACAAATCATATTTTTTTAGCAGCGCCGGGTCCTGTTTCTTCAATACGCGAATCGCTGTTGGCGACGAAAACATCACGTTGACTTTGTACTTTTCGACGAGGCTCCACCATATCCCCCCGTCCGGCCGGATCGGCAGGCCTTCGTACATCACCGTGGCCATGCCGTTGATCAGCGGCCCGTAGACAATGTATGAATGGCCGACGACCCAACCGATATCACTGGTCGAAAAATAAGTCTCGCCCGGCTCACTGCAAAAAATGTCGCGCATCGACGCAGCAAGCGCGACGGCGTAACCACCGGTATCGCGCTGCACCCCTTTCGGCCTGCCCGGTCGTGCCTGACGTGTACAGGATGTAGCTTGGTTCCGACGATTCGAGCCATTCGCACGGTACCTCATCGTTCATGTGCTCAGCGCGCAGAGTTGCGTAGTTCACATCGCGTCCGGCAACGCGCTTCATGTCGGCGAGCTTGCGATCGATCAGCAGCACTTTCGGAGGTGGATGCTTCGCCAACCCGATCGCTTCGTCGAGCAGATGCTTGTAAGGGATCGGCTTGCCTGCGCGCGATCCGGCGTCGGCTGAGATGATCAGCGCAGGCTGTGCGTCGTCGATGCGTGTGGCCAGGCTGACCGATGCAAAGCCGCCGAACACGACCGAATGAATCGCGCCGATGCGCGCACACGCCAACATGGCGAACGTTGCTTCCGGAATCATCGGTAGATAGATCAGCACGCGATCGCCGCGTGCGACGCCGAGTGATTTCAGAATACCGGCCATGCGATTGACTTCGCGATACAGCTGCCGGTACGTGTAGGTTTTCTCGTCGCCGGTTTCGGTCGAGACGTAAATCAGCGCAGCCTGGTCGCCGCGCGTGGCCAGATGCCGATCGACCGCGTTATGACAGAGGTTGGTAGTACCGCCGACGAACCATTTGGCAAACGGCGGGTTCGAGTAATCGAGAACTTGCGAAAACGGCTGTTGCCAGTCGATCAGACGGGCTTTCTCGGACCAGAAGCCTGTCGGGTCACGTAGTGACTTTGCGTGGTACTCCTTGTACGTCGTCATGCAATCCTCCGTCAGCCGGCTGCTGCAATTCCTTTTGTTGTCGCACCAGCTTCAGGAGCGGTGCCACCTGCTCCAGCAATCTTGGCAGATGAGGCACCACTTCGGCAGCGCGTCCGGCGCGAATCAGCGCCAGCGCGAGATTAATGTCCATCGAGCCGTCTTCGGTCTTCGGATCCATCGAGCCCGGCGTGGCTCCGTCAGACGTACCCAGGATGATGCGGCGTGACCGATTCGTTTGCGCCTGCGCGGCTCGCTTTTGCGCCAGCGTGCGCAGCTCTTCGGCACTGCGTCGCAACTCCTCGGACAGGGTCGACAGTCCGATGCAGGTCCAGACTTCGACGCCTGGTCCGGCCGCTTCGATGTTCTCGAGCACCTTGCGTAGCCGCGCGGCAAAGCGCAGGACGCCTGATAAGCCGCTCGACGGCGTCGCAACGCAGAACTCCATACGGTCGGTGCGCGTGCCTAAGTCTTCCAAACGAATCGAGGCCGCCAGAGCCCGCCCGACGAGCTTGATGCGCTGATCCGTCTCGCCTTCCCACTGCTCGTTTTGCGGCATCGACAATTCGACGCGGATGCAGATCAGCGCTACGTCCGATAAGTTGCGACGCGCGAACGAAATGAGCTTCTCGACCTGCTTGTCGAAAAACGGCTGGTTAAGCAGCTCGGTATCCGAATCGACCGTGCGTGAGGATTCGAGCGATGCCTGGCTTTCTGCCAGCATCTCGCGTGTGGTCGAGAGGCGCACCAGCACTTCCATCCGTGCCAGCAGCTCGGCGGCGCCGACGCCTTTTTGGATGAAATCGGTCGCACCCAGTGAAGCAGCGCGTTCGCGCTCTCCAGCCTCGTCCTCGCCAGAGATGATCACCATCGGAAGTTCGCGGATTCGCTGAACCTTGGACGAGCGCACGCGATTCAGCAGCTCGAAGCCGTCGACCTTGGGCATCGTCAGGTCACTGATGACGACGCGAATCGACGAGTCAAGCAGAATCGCCTGCCAGGCGGCCTCGCCGTCAGTCACCTCACGCAGCTCGAAACGGTCGCGTAGGTGCTGGCTGATCGAAGCGCGCACGATGCGCGAGTCGTCGCAGATCAATACGCGAGGCTTGGGGGCGCCTGCCGCAGGTGCGGGCGTGACGACTTTCGCCGTTTCTTTCTTTACTTCGGTCGCCAACGGTGTTCTCGGTTAGGCTCATCGCCACAGGACACGCGGCGAGCCTTGGAATTTAACCGAAATGATTCCGAATTGATCGGTAAAAGCCGTTGAGTTCCTTAGCTTTTCATCCGCTCGTCTCGCCCTTTCACGCTATAGGGCGGCGGCATTAGACGTGCCCGCCTGCGCTGGCCAACGTACGAAGTTCATCGTCGCTCAGTTGAGGCCCGTCGAGCGTGACGCGCTTTTCCTGCGTTTCGGACGTGCGGTAGCGCGCGATTACCGGCTTCAGCTCAGGCTTGATGTGCGCCTCGCTGTAGCCGTTGAACAGATGGCCAAGGAGACCACGCTTCAGGTCGCTCGTATTCAAAAACCAGTCAGCAATTGGGAAACGTAAGGTTCATGTTGACGTGCATCATGATTCCCATGTTGTGATGGGCGGTGTGATGCCGACGGATCGTATTGATGAGCGGAAAATTGCGGACAAACCAGTTATCAGCGCACATGGCAGCAGAAGTGGAATGTCTCGTACACCATGTAATGCCCCATCATCCCGATGAATACGATATAGCCAGCGTTCGGATTGATCAGCACGCTCGCGATCCAGCTGAACAGGAGCCCGAACACCGCGAGAACGATCAGCACCCGCCATGGAAAGAACACGATGCGAAACTCGCGGATGCTGTTGATCGTGGCGTCGTTGTCAGTAAAGTATTGGTGATGCTGGCGGGTGTGGCGGTCGTAGATCGCACGCAACGCGAACACGTCGATCAGACGATGCATCACGAATTTGTGCATGCTCCATTCAACGAAGTTGCCGGCGATCAGAACCGGAATCAGCAGTAGCCATTCCCAGCTGCGCGTTCTGCAGCTGGCTGACGCAGTACAAATGGCGGCGATGCCGGCGGCGTACATCACACCAATGTGCACCCATCCGCTGTACCAGCGGCTGATCGCGGCACGGTATTGCTCGCGAAATTTGCGTTGCCGTTCCGTCATCATTCGGAAAAACCTCTGATTGCTTGACCGTGGAATGGCTGATATATTAGTCGTCGATCAGTGACGTGTCAATTGGGAGTCACGTGGCCGAGTCAGGAAAGTCCGTAGCGCAATCGTCGGCCACTCCTGCCGCTTCTGCTGCAGTCACACGCAAGAAACGCACGCTGCAGGAGATTCGCGACTCAAAGAGATCCGGCGAGAAGATGGTGTACATGTCGGTGCCCGACTACACGTCCGCCCGCTGGGCCGAGATAGCCGGCGTTGACGTTGCAGTGCTCGGCGACAGCCTTGCGATGATGGCCCACGGCCATTCGAGCACGATCCCCGCAACGATGGACATGATGGCGCTGCATGCGCAGGCAGTGCGGCGCGGTGCGCCGAACACTTTCGTGCTGGGATGCATGCCTTATCAGAGTTACAACACGATGGATCGAGCGCTGACCAACGCAACGCGTTTGATGCAGGAGGGCGGCAGCGATGCAGTCAAGCCGCAGGGCGGAAAGTCGCAGGCTGCGATCCTGAAGGCAATGGTCGACGCTGGCATTCCAACCGCGTCGCACATCGGCCTGACGCCGCACACGATCGCGATGTTCGGCGGGTTCAAGATTCAAGGCAAGACGGCTGATACCGCCATGAAGATCCTCGAAGACGCCTTCGCGATTCAGGATGCCGGCTGCTTCATGCTTGAGTTCGAAGCGGTGCCCGCCAAGATTGCGACAGTCATATCGAAGCAGCTCGAGATTCCGACGATTGGCATCGGCGCCGGCGTCGGCACAGACGGGCAAATCCTGCTCTGCTACGACCTGCTCGGCGTGTTTACCGACTTCAAGCCGAAATTCACGAAGCGCTATTCGAATCTGACCGAAGTGGCGATCAAGGGCATCTCGCAGTACATCGCTGAGGTAAAAGCGGGCACATTTCCGGACGACGAGCATAGCTATGGCGTCGACGACAAGGAATACGAAAAGTTTCGTTTCGATGGTCGAGAAGCGCAAGCAACAATGAAGCGCGCGACGCCGCATTGAAGATCGCGCCGCAGATCGCGCCCGCTACGCAAAGCCTGACGGACCGCGCGTATGCGGAACTGGAGGAAATCATCGTCACGTTAAGCTTGCGCCAGGTGCTGTCAGTTTCGGAGGCCGAGCTGCCGAGCATCTGGGTATCGGCCGCACGCCGATCCGCGAAGCGTTGCAGCGTCTGGCTCGTGAGCGGTTGGTCGACATCCTGCCCCGTCGCGGGATCATGGTGTCGGAAATCAACGTCGGCCGGCAGCTGCGATTGCACGAGGCGCGTCGGGAGATCGAGACGGCTGATTGCGCGCACTGCGGCGCGGCGCGCGACCGACGAACAGCGCGCGCGTTTTCGCGAGCTCGCACGCGACTTCGAGAAATCGGCGCGGGCCAACGACGATGTCGACGTTCATGCGCACTGATCGCGAGTTCAATCTGCTGTGTTCGAGCGCCGTCGCACAACGAATTCGCAGCGGGCGCGATGAGCCTGATGCACGGCTTGTCACGCCGCTTCTGGTACATCCATTACAAGCAGGCTGCGGACATGCCGTTAACGGCCAAGCTGCATGCCGACATCGCGCGCGCCATCGCTGAAAAGGATGAGGAGCGGGCGGCCAAACGCCAGCGATCGTCTGCTCGACGTGATCGAGGAATTCACTCGCGCTACAGTCGCACAAGCGTGAGCCGTACTTAACTACAACAACAGGAGGCATGTCATGCAAGACAACCGCAGAAGGTTACTGAAGGCCATCGGCGGCGCCGGCGCGGCCGTCGCAGCCCAGCCGTTGATAAGTTTCCCGGCCATTGCGCAGAACGCGCCGGTGCGGATCGGGATCATTGCGCCAAAGGCGGGGATCGCCGGCACGATCGGCGAATGCGGGTTGCGCGGAACTCAGTTCGCGGCCGAACGTATCAATGCGGCGGGCGGGATCGCGGGCCGCAAGATAGAGCTGATCGTCGAGGAAGAGACGAATCCGAAGGATTCGATCGAGCGTCTACGCAAGCTTGTGTTGCAGGACAAGGTTGACTGCGTTCAAGGCATCGTATCGTCGGGCGTCAGTCTGGCAATGGGCGCCGTCGCCGAGGAAATGAAGGCGCTGTTGATCTTCTGGGACGGTACGACGCAGGACGGTGTGAAGGAAACGATGGCGAAGCCACGCTATGTGTTCCGCAGCACCGACAATGAGTGCGAAGCGGTGATGGCGTCGCTATTGGCAATCAAGTACTGGAAGGGGCAATTCGGAACGATCGCGGGAATCAACCCGGACTATTCGTATGGCCGCAACAACATGGCCGCGTTTCAGGCGTTGCTGAAGAAATTCAATGTCAACGTGAAGGTCGTTGCTGAGCAATGGCCGAAGGTCGGAACCCTAGACCTGACGACTCACGTTGCCGCACTGAAGGCAGCGAAGCCCGATCTCGTGTTCTCGTCCCTGCTGTTCGCCGATCTGCCAGTGTTCATGCGTACCGCGCATGGCGCTGGCCTGATGGATGGCAAGACCAAGTTCGTGTTTCCGGCGGCAGGATTCCAGCACACACTGCTGAAGAAGGAGTTCACGCCGGAAGGCATGATCTTCGGCCACAACACGCTGTACTTCGCGAGCGCGGATGCGAGTCCGCTACAAAGACTGTTCGTCAAGGAGTACGAAGAAAAGTACAAGGACTATCCACATTGGGAGGCCGACCGCGCGTTCTTCGCGATGCAGGTTTACAAGGCCGGCGTCGAAGCGGCGCACAAAGCGAAAAACGCGTGGCCAGGAAAAGAAGATGTGATCAGTGCGATGGAAGGCGTCAAGGTCGAATCGCTTGGCGGCCCAGGTCACATGCGCAAGGATCACATTGCGGAGCAGACTTTTTACCAAGGACTGACGACCCACAAGAACCGTTACGACTTTGCAACCTTGGGCCAGGTGGACAAGATGTATTCCGATCAGCTGCAAAAGGGTCCTGGCACCGATTTCTGGAAATGGATCGAGACGGCGCAGATCAAGCTGTAAGCAACAACTGATCGCGGGCCTTGACCTCGTTCTTCGACATCCTGCTCGGCGGCGTCTTCCACGCCGCCGTTCTTTTTTTAGTCGCCGCCGGGCTGCAGCTGGTTTTCGGCGTGCAGAAGATCGTCAACCTTGCGTGCGGTTCGTTCTACGCACTCGGCGCGTACTTCGGCATCAGCAGCGTCAACTGGGCGCTGGCAGCAGGGTTGCCGCCGTGGATGTTTCTTCCAGTGCTGATCGTGTCGGGCATCGTGCTTGGTGCGATCGGGCCCGCGATCGAAGCGCTGCTGCGGACGATCTATGCACGCGACGAAGCGTTTCAGTTGTTGCTGACGTTTGCGTTGGTGTTGATGTTCCAGGATGTGCTGCGGTTTTTCTGGGGGCCCAACCCGCAGCAGCTTGGAAATCTGGCGACTGAATATGGCCGCCTGTCGGTCGGCGCGTTTTCGGTTTCGAGCTACAACCTGCTGGTGATTGCAGCGAGCATTTTGATCGCCGTGGGCATCGGCGCGTTTCTGCAGCGCACGCGTTTTGGTCGCATCCTCCGCGCCACCGCCGAGAATCGTGAGATGAGCCAGGCACTCGGCGTGAACGTGCGCTGGATGTACACGAGCGTGTTCACGCTTGGCACCGTGCTTGGGACGGTCGGTGGCGCGCTCGTGGTGCCGACCTCGGCAGCGTCGCTCGATATGCCGGTCGAGCTTGTGGTCGAGGCGTTCGCGGTGGTTGTGATCGGTGGGCTCGGCAGCATGCGCGGCGCGCTGGTCGGGGCGCTGATCGTCGGATTGATGCGTGCCGCCGCGATCACCTTTTATGCTGAACTTGAAATCCTCGCGATCTACTTGGTGGTGATCGTCGTATTGATCGCGCGTCCGGCCGGGCTGTTCGGAAAGCCGATCGAATGAGTGCGAGCGGTCTGAGTGCAGAGGCAAGCGGCAGCGTCGAGACAGGCGCGAATCGATTGCGCCGGCATACCGCGCTTCTGATCGTTCTCGTGGTGGCGCTGGTTGTGCTGGCACTCTTCCCGCGCTTCGCGCAACCTTACTACGTCACGCTGGTGCTGCCGGCATTTGCGTACGCCATTGCTCTGCTCGGCTTCAATCTGCTGTTCGGCTACACCGGCTTGCTGTCGTTCGGTCACGCCCTATTCGTTGCGTTGGGCGCATATGGCGCGGCAGTACTGTCGAGCAAGCTCGGCGTCAAGAGCTTCGAAGTAATTCTTCTGGTATCGGGACTTGTGGCCGTCGCCGTTGCAGTTCCGGTAGGCCTGCTTGCGGTGCGCTACGTACGAATTTTCTTCGGCATTCTGACCCTGGCGTTCGGCATGCTGTTTCACTCGTTCCTGTTCAAGTTCTACAACATCACCGGCGGTGACACTGGTATTCGCGTACTTCGCCCCGCGCTGTTCGGAAATGAATTCAGCGAGCTCGACAAGACGGCGTTTTTGATCGGACCGTTCTACTACTACTGCCTGGCGCTGCTGGTAGTGCTCGGCTTCGTCATGTGGCGCATCGTGCATTCGCCGTTCGGGTTGCATCTGACCGCGATCCGTGAGAATCCGCGCAAGGCAGAGTACCTCGGCGTGCGTGTGCGCATCCTTCAGACTGGCTGCGTTTTTGATTTCCGCTTTCTATTGCGCAGTGGGTGGGGTCATTCTGGCAATCAACGTCGGCCAGGCGGATCCTGAAACTGCCTATTGGACGCACTCAGGCGAGCTGGTGTTCATGACGGTGCTGGGCGGTTTCGCGAACTTTTTCGGCCCGCTTGGTGGGGGCTTTCGTTTTCATCTTCCTGAAGTCCGAATTGATGTCGCTGACGCAGTACTGGCGCTTCTTTCTCGGCGTGACGCTCGCGCTGATCGTGATTCTGTTTCCACGCGGCGTGATGGGCGTGGCACAGGATCTTTGGTTGAAAATCAAGCAGAAGCAATGACACTGATCGAAACCGCCGCTGTCAGTAAAGCCTATGGCAGTTTCGTGGCACTCGATGGCGTGTCGCTGACTGTTGCCCGTGGCGAGTTGCTGTCGATCGTCGGCCCAAACGGGGCAGGCAAGACAACATTGGTCAATGTTTTGACAGGCCTTCTAAAGCCCACGTCGGGCTCGGTTCGATTCAAGGGCGAAGACATCGCCGGCATCGGTCCGGTCGCGTTGGCCAAGCGCGGTATGGCGCGCGCCTTTCAACTGGTTCATATCTTTCCTGCGATGACGGTTGCGCAAACAATCGGCGTCGCAGTGGTATCGCAAGCCTCGAAGAGTTTTCGGATGTTCGCATCGGTGGCGACCGACGCCGCCTTGCGCTCGCGCGTACGAGAGGTGGCGGCAATCTTTGGGCTCGATAGCAAGCTCGACACCGAATCCCGGCTGCTGTCGCAGGGCGAGAAGAAGCTGCTCGACATTGCAAGTGCTTTTGCATTGACTCCTGAGGTGATCCTGCTCGACGAGCCGACCAGTGGCGTGTCGAGCGGCGACAAGCACGGGATCATGCGCACGTTGCTCGGACGCCGCCAAGCACGCGGGTGTGCAGGCGATCATTCTGGTCGAGCACGACATGAATCTGGTCGCCGAATACTCGACCCGCATTGTTGCGTTAAAGGAGGGAAGAGTGCTGGCTGACCTTCCTCCGAACCAGTTTTTCAACGATTCCGACATCGTCGCGGCAGTCGTCGGAAAGCTGGTTGGCAAAATGTCCAGGCGCGCCGGGTGATGCTGGCAGTCGACCAACTCACTGTTGACATCCAGAACAGCAGGATCCTGCGCGGCATCTCGCTGAAGGTCGGGTCCGGTGAGTTGGTGTGCCTGATCGGGCGTAACGGCGCTGGCAAGACGACGACCTTTCGCACAATTATGGGTTTCCTCACGCCGGTCTCGGGTACGGTCGCGCTGAAGAATGCGTCGATCGTTGGCCTGCCGACACACAAGATTGCACAGCTCGGAGTCGGCTATGCGCCGGAGGAGAGCCAGGTCTTCGGAGATTTGAACGTCGCCGAAAATATCGAGCTACCAACATGGACACGCCCGCAGGGGCGTGACGCGAAGACGCGCATTGCGATGGCGTATGAGATTTTTCCGAAGCTGCGCAGCTATGCCACGCGAGGCGGCAGCCAGCTTTCGGGTGGCGAGCGCAAGATGGTGTCGATTGCTCGGGCGCTGACGCTCGATGCGGAGCTGCTGCTGCTTGACGAGCCATTTGAAGGGCTGTCGCCGGCGATTATCCCGAGCATCAGCGAAGGCATCGCATCGATCCGTCAGCGCGGGCACGGAATTCTGATGGCGGAGTCGAACATTCACCATATTCCCGAATATGCCGATAGCTTGTATGTTCTGGAGCGCGGCGAGATTATTTTTGCAGGCACGCCGGCTGACGCGCACTCATCATCAGAAGTGATGGACGTCATCAGCGGCGTCAGCCTGATATTGCACGAGGGATTGCGATGCCAAAAATCCTGACCGAAGCCCAGATTGAACAGTTCCGTCGCGACGGTTGCGTGTTTCCAATTCGCGTCATGCCCGAAGACCAGGCGCTGGAAATTCGCGGCAAGCTCGAGCATTACGAGCAGCAGTCTGGCGGGCCACTGGCCGGAGACTTACGTCACAAGACACATCTGCTGTTTCCGTGGCTCGCCGACCTGGTGCGCAATACGCGCATCGTTGACGCAATCGAGGACTTATACGGACCCAATCTGCTGTGCTGGACCACCAATTTCTTCATCAAGGAAGCAAACAATCCCGCATTCGTTTCCTGGCACCAGGACTCCACGTATTGGGGACTCAGCAGACCCGACGTTGTCACGGCGTGGGTCGCATTGACGCCTAGCAACCGCAGCAACGGCGCGATGACGTTTATCCCCGGCACGCACACTTCGGATCAACTCGAGCACCGCGATACGTTTGCCAAGAACAATCTGTTGACACGTGGGCAGGAAGTGGCTGTCGATGTCGACGAGTCGAAGGCGGTGACGATCGAGCTGCGGCCTGGCGAGATTTCGCTGCATCACGTGCGACTAGTGCATGGATCGCCGGCCAATCCATCGAATGACCGGCGTATCGGCTTCGCGATTCGCTACATTCCAACCAGTGTCTCGCAGATCGCCGGCGACGACAGTGCAACGCTCGTGCGCGGTGTCGATACGTTTCAGCACTTCGCGCCGGAGCCTCGACCGAGTATCGACATGCAGCCGGAATTCGTCGCATTGCATCGGCATATAACGGAGAGGAACGCGCAGATTCTTTACCGGGGAACACAGGTGAAAAGCTATAACGATCCGCAAGCGCTGCCCACTCGAGCTGCATGAGCGGGCTGCATAACCGCGCAGCCTGAGTGAATCGCGCACTCTCTGCTCTAGGCGTCGCGGCTGCGGTGTTCGCTCACGCAGCCGACGCAGCCGAGCGTAACGACTCGGGCCTCCGCTCCGACATCGTCGTGCGCGCACTTACATTGATCGACACGCCGTACCGATACGGCGGGTCGTCGCCGGCGGCAGGATTTGATTGCAGCGGACTGGTTCGGTATGTCTTTCAATCGGTAGGAGCGCCTCCTTTGCCGCGTCGCACTGAAGACATCGGAAAGGTTGGCGAGCCGATCACGCGCTCGCAACTAGAACCCGGCGATCTGGTGTTTTTTAACACGCTGTCTCGTGCTTATTCGCACGTGGCTATCTACATAGGAGACGGGCGTTTTCTCCATGCGCCCGCGCGCGGTGGGCGCGTACGAATTGAAGCGTTGGATGATCGGTACTGGCGAGCCCGCTTCGATGGCGCTCGGCGCCTCGTTGACCCCGATGCGCGGACTCTACAAGCTGACTTTCCTGGATTTTTTATCGTCCGCTCATCGCCGAGTTTTCCGAGCGACGAGCTTTATGAAGTCATAAAGCCTTGATTTAGCTAGGCCATTCATAGTAATGAGAATCATTTGCATTTAAGAATCTAATGCGATAACGTCCGCCCCATCCGATCTACAACTGACAGGGTGTGGCGATGAATCAAATCAAAGCGCGTCGGCGGCTTGCCGAAACATGTCTGCATCGAACGATGCAGCTTGCTGTTCTCACCGGCATCGCGACCGCGCTGGCGATTCCTCTGTCAGCAAGCGCGCAGCAGAAGGTGCTGAATCTTTATTCCGCACGTCATTATCAAACCGACGAAGCGCTTTACTCGGAGTTCACCAAGCAAACAGGTATCAAGGTCAATCGCATCGAGGCAGGCGATGAGCAGATATTGCAACGGCTGAAGGCCGAGGGCAGCAACAGCCCGGCCGATGTGGTGTTGCTGGTCGACGCTGCGAGGTTATGGCGCGCGCAGATCGATGGACTCTTTCAGCCGGTCGAATCGAAGCTGCTCAATGAGCGCATTCCTGCAAATCTTCGTTCCAATGACGGCACCTGGTACGGTTTTTCGACCCGCGCGCGCGTGATCGTTTACAACAAGGCGAACGTAAAAGTCGAAGATGTCGATACCTACGAAGAGCTTGCCGACCCGAAGAACAAAGGCAAAGTGTGCACGCGTTCGGGTTCGCATCCTTACATGCTCTCGTTGATCGGGTCGCGTGTCGAAGCGATGGGTGAAAAAGCTGCCGAGCAATGGGCCAAGGGCATCGTCACCAACATGGCGCGTCCTCCGAGTGGCGGCGACACAGATCAGATCAAGGCGGTGGCGGCCGGGGAGTGCGGCGTCGCGGTCACCAATAACTACTACTGGGTGCGCCTGATGCGCTCGAACGACCCCAAGGATAAGGAAGTCGTCAGCAAGGTTGGGTTCGTCTGGCCGAATCAGTCAGGGACGGGCACGCACGTCAATATCTCGGGCGGCGGCGTCGCGAAGAACGCGCCCAATAAGGCCAATGCGATTGCGTTTCTCGAGTATTTGTCGAGTCCTTCGGCGCAGAGCTACTTTGCCAACGGCAACAACGAATGGCCGACAGCGAAGGGAACAGCGCTGAAAAATCCGCAGCTCGAATCGCTCGGCAAGTTCAAGCAAGAAGAGGTTGCGATCTCCTCGGTCGGCAAGAATCAGGTTGCTGCCCAGCGCATTCTGGATCGCGTTGGCTACAAGTAGTTCGTTTGCGCCGACGATGCCTTTTGCAAACAAACCGAACGGGTTGCAACGCAGCCCCGATGGCAAGTCGCCGACTTCGGTCGAACCGAACGCAGCTGGCGGGGTCGAGTGGAATACCACGCAGCTGTTCGGCGCCGCGCATGAGGTGGGTATTCGTCACGAGGGACACTTGTATCGGCTGCGTCGCACCAAGCTCGGCAAGTTGATTCTGACCAAATAGGAGAGTTCACGTAAGTCTTCCCTGACCTGGTAGCCAGCCAGCGCGCGAGTCATTGTTCTCTTACCGCATAGCGCGCCTGAACAAGGGTCATGCCGCGTGCCGGTTGACTCCGCAAGCCAAAGGTCTCTTTATTTTTTTAATCATTACTGCCAAAGCAAATCTTTTTAGCTGAAGCGCCGCGCTCGCAAGGCGCGGCGTTAGTCTCTCAAGTACCCGCGCCCGCTACCATCGGGCGATGGACAAGCCGCTCGACGTGTTGATCATTGGGGCCGGCCATAACGGCCTCACGTGTGCGTGCTATCTGGCAGCGGCGGGACTGAGCGTTCGCGTCGTCGAGGGCAGAAGTGTCGTCGGCGGCGCTGCGGTTACAGAGGAATTCTTTCCGGGCTTTCGCAACTCGACCGCGAGTTACACGGTGAGCCTGCTGAATCCGCAGGTGATTCGCGATCTCCGTCTCGCGCATCACGGGCTGCGAATCGTCGAGCGGCCGATCTCAAATTTCGTACCGCTGCTCGACGGCCGCTATCTGAAGTTCGGCGATGCTGCAGAAAGTGCGACAGCGCCGAGTGCCGAAGTGGCCAAGTTTTCACTGCGTGACGCAGAAAGACTGCCATCGTTCTATGCGCGGCTTGATCGCATCGCGGATCAACTTCGTCAATGGATCCTGCAATCGCCACCCAACCTCGGCGGACCTTTCATCGTCGAAGGATGGCGCGACCTGGTCGCAGCGGGCAAGCTGCTGTTGCAAATGGGACGGCTGCCACGAGAAGGACAGCGTGACCTGGTCGATGTCTTCACCAAGAGCGCTGGCGACTGGCTCGATTCATGGTTCGAGTCCGAGCCACTGAAAGCGGTGCTCGGATGGGATTCCATTGTTGGCAACTACGCGAGCCCTTATGCGTCCGGCTCGGCGTACGTGCTGCTGCATCACGTGTTCGGTGAAGTCAACGGCAAACGCGGCAAATGGGGACACGCGATCGGCGGCATGGGTGCGATCACGCAGGCAATGGCGGCCGAAGCGCGCGCACGCGGTGTGCACATCGACGTCGACCAACCGGTGCAGCGAGTTATCGTTGAGAACGGCCGTGCCACCGGCGTGGAATTGAAATCAGGCGAAGCGGTGCGCGCGCGGGCGGTAGTAGCTAACGTGACGCCGAAGCTGCTGTATCAGCGATTGGTCGATTCGACAGCCCTGCCGGCGGACTTCGTCGAGGCGATCGGCCGCACAAAGTATGGATCGGGAACGTTTCGCATCAACGTTGCGCTGTCGGAGCTGCCTGACTTTTCAGCGCTGCCCGGTACCAGCATGCAGCCGCACCACGCCAGCGGCATCACCTTCGCCCCTTCGCTCGCTTACATGGATCGCGCATGGCACGACGCGGTTGCTGATGGATACTCGCGCGAGCCGGTGGTGGAGATGTTGATTCCAAGTGTTGTCGACGACTCGCTTGCACCGCCGGGACAACACGTCGCCAGTCTGTTTTGCCAGCAGTTCGCGCCAACGGCGGATTGGTCGTCGTTGAAGGAAGGAGCAGTGCAAGCGATCTTCGATGTGGTGCAAAGCCATTGCCCAAACTTTCGTGGATCGCTGCTCGGCCACCGTGCGCTATCGCCCGCCGATCTCGAAAGCGAGTTTGGATTGACCGGAGGCGACATCTTCCATGGCCAACTTTCGCCGGATCAACTGTTCTCGATGAGGCCCGTGCTGGGTTACGCGCGTTATCGCGGCCCGATTACAGGGCTGTACCACTGCGGCTCCGGCGCGCACCCAGGGGGTGGTGTGACCGGCGCGCCGGGACATAACGCCGCGCGTGAAATCATTCGCGACATCGCGTAGTTAGCTTTGCAAACCAGCGGTCAGTTCGACATTTCCACCGGCTGCGGCGGTATTGATCGTCACCGCGCGCTCAGCACAAAAGCGCTGCAGATAGCGGGGACCGCCGGCCTTGGGCCCGGTGCCCGACAATCCTTCGCCACCAAACGGCTGACTTCCGACGACAGCGCCGATGATGTTCCGGTTGACGTACAGGTTGCCGACACGTGCACGCTGCGTTACGTGCTCCACGCGAGCGTCTAATCGCGTGTGCAGGCCCATTGTCAACCCGTAACCTGTCGTGTTGATCGCGTCGATGACCTTGTCGAGGTCGTGCCTGTCGTACCGGATCACGTGCAGTATCGGACCGAAGTTTTCGCTTTCGAGGTCTCCGATGGCGTCGATTTCGTAGGCGATTGGCGCGAAATAATGACCGCGCATTGGTCCACTAAGGCCCGCGGGCAAATCGCATTCGTACACGCGCTTCCCATGTGCGCGGAGCCAATCGCCGTGCTGTTGCAGCAATGAAAGTTGCTCGGAGTCAATGACAGGGCCCACATCAGTACGTGGATCGGCCGGATCCCCGATGATCAGCTCGCGCATTGCACCGGCGATCATTGCCGTCATGGAGTCCGCAACATCGCGTTGAACGAACAGCACGCGCAGCGCGGAACAACGCTGTCCGCTCGAGCGAAACGCGCTGCTGATGACCGCGTCGGTGACTTGCTCAGGTAGTGCACTCGAGTCGACGATCATCGCGTTTTGTCCGCCCGTTTCTGCGATCAACACGCCGATCGGCGAGTCGCGCGCCGCCAAAGCCCGGTTGATCGCACGCGCCGTTGCGGTTGACCCGGTGAAGGCAACGCCGGCGACGCGCGGATCGGAGGTTAGAGTCCGTCCGACCGTTTCTCCGCGACCAAGCACGAGCTGCAGCACCTCGCGCGGAACGCCGGCATCGAACATCATCTGTACAGCGCGGTATGCGATGAGCGGCGTTTGCTCCGCCGGTTTGGCAATGACACTGTTGCCCGCGACGAGCGCGGCGGCGATCTGGCCGCCAAATATCGCCAATGGAAAATTCCATGGGCTGATGCAGACGAAGACTCCGCGTCCAGCGAGACGCAGCTCGTTCGACTCGCCGGCGGGTCCCGGTAGCGGCTCGAGTTTCATCTGTGCGCGACCGACAGCAGCGTAGTAGCGGCAGAAATCGATCGCCTCTCGCACTTCCATATGCGCGTCAAGCATCGTGCGGCCGGCTTCGCGCACGATCAAAGCTGCGAGTTCGTCGTGCGCCGCTTCCCAGGTATCCGCGACTTTGTCGACGATGGCGGCGCGTGCATCGACACCGAGTGCATCCCAGCCGCGCATCGATGCGCTCGCTGTTGTCGACTGCACGGGTTGCATCGTTCGAAGTCGATTCGACAACTGATCCCACGATGTCGCGCAGCCGCGCCGGGTTGCGCACATCAGCGCCACTCGAACCGACTGTTTGGCCGCTGATCAAGGAAGTTGCCGCCACAGGTGCCGATCGCGCCACGGCTTCGGTCGTCTTAAGCAGCGACGGCGCGTATTGCAGATCGATGCCGCGGGAATTGCGGCGTTCGGCGAAGAGCTGCCGGCCTGTAGGCAGCGCCGACGACGGAGCATCGGACGCGAGGTAGCTGCGCGCCTGTTCATAGACATCGGTAACCAGCGACTGCGATGGCACTGAGCTATCGGTGATCTGGTGAACAAACGACGTGTTCGCACCATTTTCAAGCAGGCGCCGAACGAGGTAGGCAAGGAGGTCGCGAAACTCACCGACCGGCGCATAGACGCGCACGCGCGTGTCTGGCTGATCTGCAAGCAGTGCGTCATACAGCGGATCTCCCATGCCGTGCAACCGCTGAAACTCGTATTGCTGAGCACCGGACTTGCTGGAAAACTCGCGCGCGAATTCAAGAATCGATGCGACCGTCAACGCGTTGTGTGTCGCAAATTGTGAATACACAGGCGCCGGGTGGCTTAAAAGTCGGCGTGCTACGGATAGGAATGAAATATCAGTTGCCCACTTGCGAGTAAAGACTGGAAAGCCTGCCATGCCAAGCTCCTGCGCGCGCTTGATCTCGGCGTCCCAATAAGCACCTTTGACGAGCCTGATCGCAATCGGTCTGCGCAGCTCTTCGCTCGCTTGCAACAGATGATCGACTGCACGCAATGCGCGCGGCTGATAACTCTGTACGGCAAGCCCAAGCCCTGGCCAGTCGTCCAATGATGGCTCGCGCATCAGCCGCTCGAACATTGCGATATGCAAGACGAGCCGCTCAGACTCCTCTGCATCGACTGTCATGTTGACGTTTGCCGAGCGCGCTAGCTTGGCAAGCTCCACCAGTCGTGGATACAGCTCGCGCTCGCATCGCTCAATCTGCGCAGTCTCGAAGCGAGGATGAATGGCGGACAGCTTGACCGATATTCCATCGCGTGCGGTCCAGTCTGCACTGCCCTCCTGTTTTAGCGCGCTCCGCAACGACTCGAGTGCTTCAACGTACGAGGTGTAAGAGCGATCGGCATCGGCGCGCGTACGGGCACCTTCGCCGAGCATGTCGAATGAATACGTCACGCGAGAATCGGGCCGCCGTTTGATGCGCGCGATCGCGTCCGGCAAATTTGTTGCGAATACGAATTGGTCACCGAAGCGGCGGATGCCGTCGATCACTAGCGGGCGCAGTGCACTTTTGGCAAGCCACGCACGCAGTTTTGCTGCGCCCCCGGTGGCTTCGCGCCCGCCCCCCATGGGGGCGCGCGATGAGCTTGGGGCGGCCCGGCGCTCATCGCGTGAGCCATCGATCGATAGCATCTTGCAGCTCCGCATCGGCGGCGGTGTGGCCCGCAATCTTCAACGCGGTGGCGAGCACGCGTGTGACAAAGTTGGCATCCATGCCGATTCGCGAATCGCGGAAGTGGGCAAGCTTCTCGGCGATCAGCCAAGTCTGCGTTTCCGCGTCCGGAGCGCGTAACAACGCTTCGGCCAACCGCAGCAACGCAATACCTTCGGGCGTTGCGAGCGGAAACGAATTCAGCAGGTTCTGCGCCGAGAGCAAGGCAGTATCTGCAGCGCGAACCGCATCGATGTAGCGCAACGCACGCGCGCGCGAAGCCTCGCGTATCGAAGCTGCAGGAACATCGGTTGCCACGGCTGAGACGGCACGGCGCTCGTCCTCATAGGGATCGCCGAGATCAGGCAACCGGCGCAACGCTTCCAGGACTTCCCGCAACACGGCTCCCGCATCGTGAACTCGTTGAAATTTAGCACCGCGCTTCGCGTTGGTCGGCAACGGCGCCGGCCACCTCGTCGGTTCGTATAATCGTCGGCTGCACATTCTGGATCCACGATGAAAATCCTTGTTCCCGTAAAGCGAGTCGTCGACTACAACGTCAAGGTGCGTGTGAAGTCGGACAAGAGCGGCGTCGACCTTGCCAACGTCAAAATGTCGATGAATCCCTTCGACGAGATCGCGATCGAGGAGGCGGTGCGGCTGAAAGAAGCGGGCGTGGCTACTGAGGTAGTCGCGGTGTCATGCGGCATCTTGCAGTGCCAGGAAACGTTGCGCACTGCGATGGCGATCGGCGCAGACCGTGCGATTCTGGTGGAGACCAACGTGGAACTGCAGCCGCTAGCAGTCGCGAAGCTGCTGAAAGCGATTGTCGACAAGGAAAAGCCGCAGCTCGTGATCGCGGGCAAGCAGGCGATCGACGACGATGCGAATCAGACAGGCCAGATGCTTGCTGCGCTGGCCGATATGCCGCAAGCGACATTCGCTTCGAAGGTGCAAATCGCCGATGGGCGAGCGCAAGTCACCCGCGAAGTCGACGGCGGGCTGGAAACGATTTCAGTTGCTCTACCGGCAGTCATCACTACAGATCTGCGGCTGAATGAGCCGCGCTATGTGACGCTGCCGAACATCATGAAGGCGAAGAAAAAGCCGCTCGAGATTCTGAAGCCCGAAGATCTCGGCGTCGACGTGACGCCGAGATTGAAGACGCTGCAGGTAACCGAGCCCTCTGGGCGCAAGGCCGGCATCAAGGTTGCCGACGCTGCAACCTTGGTTGCAAAGCTCAAGACCGAAGCGAAGGTGATTTGATGCCCGCTCTAGTGCTTGCCGAACATGATGGTAAAACGGTCCGTCCTGCCACGTTGAACACCGTTACGGCGGCGGCAAAGGCTGGCGGCGAAGTGCACATCCTCGTAGTCGGTCACAACGCCGCCGATGCTGCTAACGCGGCCGCGAAGATCAGCGGTGTGTCGAAAGTATTTCTGGCCGATGGCGCGCAGTTCGCCGATGGTCTCGCTGAACCTATTGCGGCGCAGATTGTTTCGATGGCCGAGGGCTATTCGCATTTGTTCGCCGCCGCCACTGCGTATGGAAAGAATATTTTGCCGCGCGTGGCGGCCAAGCTCGACGCCGCGCAGATCTCGGATATCAGCAGTGTCGAATCTGCTGACACCTTCACCCGCCCGATCTACGCCGGCAATGCGATCGCGACGGTGCAATCGAGCGATCCGATCAAGGTCGTCACTGCGCGTCCGACGAGCTTCGAGCCGGTTGCGAGTGAAGGTGGCGCCGCGACGGTTGAAACGGTTGCGGCCGTCGCAGCAGGCGATGCATCGCGCTTCATGTCACGCGATGTCGTCAAGTTGGATCGTCCGGAGTTGCAGGGCGCGAAGATTGTCATCTCGGGTGGACGCGGTATCGGCTCCGCTGAAAATTTCAAGCTGCTCGAGCCGTTGGCCGACAAGTTGAATGCTGCGATCGGGGCATCGCGCGCCGCAGTTGATGCTGGCTATGCCCCTAACGACTGGCAGGTTGGACAGACAGGCAAGGTGGTGGCGCCGCAGCTGTATATCGCCGTTGGCATCTCGGGGGCGATTCAACATCTGGCCGGTATGAAAGACTCGAAGGTGATTGTCGCAATCAACAAGGACGCCGAAGCACCGATCTTTCAGATCGCCGACTACGGGCTGGTCGGAGATCTATTCGAAGTAGTTCCGCAGATCGTCAAGGAACTGGGTTAGTCAATGAGCTACGTCGCCCCCGTCAAGGACATGCTGTTCGTGTTGCACGAACTGGCGGACTTGAAAGAGATCCAACGGCTGCCAGGGTGCGAGGATGCAACCGACGAGACGGTGCAAGCCGTCGTCGAAGAAAACGCCCGCTTCATGAGCGGAGTCGTGGCACCGCTCAACTGGAGCGGTGACATTCAGCCGGCAAAGTGGGACAACGGCGTTGTCACGACTACGCCCGGATTCAAGGCGGCGTTTCGTTCGTTTGTCGAAGCCGGTTGGCAAGGCGTGCAGCACCCCACGCAATATGGTGGACAGGGTCTCCCAAAGGTCGTTGCCGCTCCTTGCATGGAAATGATGCAGGCGGCGAATCTGTCCTTCGCTTTGTGCCCTCTACTGACCGACGGCGCGATCGAAGCGTTGCTGGTTGCGGGCTCGGACGAGCAGAAAGAGGCGTATCTCACAAGGCTGATTGACGGTAGCTGGACAGGAACGATGAACTTGACCGAGCCGCAAGCGGGCTCGGACCTGGCGCAGGTGCGAACCAGGGCGGTACCGCAGGGCGACGGCACGTATCGATTGTTCGGTCAGAAAATCTACATTACCTACGGTGAGCACGACCTGGCCGACAACATCGTGCACCTCGTGTTGGCGCGTACGCCTGACGCGCCCGCCGGCGTAAAGGGGATCTCGCTCTTCATCGTCCCGAAGTTCTTGTTTGATGCCGACGGCAAGCTCGGCAAGCGGAACGATGTCTATTGTGCGTCGATCGAGCATAAGCTCGGCATCAAGGCTAGTCCCACCTGCGTCCTGATCTTCGGCGACGACAAGGGCGAGACTGGGGCAGGCGCAATCGGCACGCTGATCGGCGAAGAAAATCGCGGCCTCGAATACATGTTCATCATGATGAATGCGGCACGGTTCCAGGTCGGTATGCAAGGCATCGCGATATCGGACCGTGCGTATCAGAAGGCGGTCGAGCACGCGAAAGAACGCGTTCAGAGCCGGGCTGTCGAGGGATCGAGCGGACCCGTGTCGATCATTCATCATCCCGACGTTCGGCGCATGCTGATGTTCATGCGCTCAAACACCGAAGCGGCGCGTGCCGTTGCGTACGTGGCTGCCGGGTATAGCGACATCGCGCAGCATCATCCAAGCGCGGACCGCCGAGCGGGTGCGATGGCTGCTTACGAATATCTGGTGCCGATCGTCAAAGGATGGTCGACCGAAATGTCAATCGACGTCACGTCGACCGGCGTTCAGGTCCACGGCGGGATGGGATTCATCGAAGAAACCGGCGCCGCGCAGTATTACCGCGACGCGCGCATCCTGACTATTTACGAAGGCACGACCGCCATTCAGGCGAACGACCTTGTGGGCCGCAAGACCGCACGCGATGGTGGCAGGACCGCGCGCATGTTTATCGAGCAGATGCGCGCATCTGCCGGCGAGACGCAGGCGCTCGGCCCCGAGTTGCAGGCGATCGGAGCGCGCCTCGCCTCTGCGGTCGATGCATATGAGTCCGTCGTCGATTACATCGTCAACGAGTACAAGAGCGATATTCGCGGCGTATTCGCTGGGTCGGTGCCTTACGTGAAGCTAGCGGGCATCGTTCATGGCGGATGGCAGATGACGCGCGCGGCGCTCGCGGCGGCGCGTCGCATCGACGAGGGCGCGGACGTCGAGTTTTGCCGCGCGAAAGTTGCAACCGCACGCTTCTTTGCCGATCACATGTTGGTAACCGTGCCCTCGATCGCGGAGAGCATTGTGGGAGGCAGCGTCGGCACCCTCGCACTTGCCGAGGAGCAATTCTGATCCAGTAATAGTCAATTGCTATGACTGGTGTAGCGATAATTAATTTGTTATATGTTCCGAGGCGCGTAGATTGGCGCCGACGACGCAGCATTTTGTATCGTTGCGACCTAGTCGTAGGAAAGCGAATTGAGGAGACTGATATGCAACTCAAAGGCTCAAAAACCGAACAGAATTTGCGTGACGCGTTTGCAGGTGAATCGCAGGCGAATCGACGCTACTTGTATTTCGCAGCCAAGGCCGATGTCGAGGGCTACAACGACGTCGCGGCGGTGTTTCGTTCGACTGCAGAAGGTGAGACCGGCCATGCGCACGGACATCTCGAGTATCTCGAGGCCGTCGGCGATCCGGCAACGGGCTTGCCCATCGGTCCGACCAAGTCCAATTTGAAAGCCGCCATTGCCGGTGAAACACATGAATACACCGACATGTATCCCGGCATGAGCAAGTCGGCGCGCGACGAGGGCTTCGAAGAGATCGCCGACTGGTTCGAGACGCTAGCCAAGGCCGAGCGCTCGCACGCGAATAAATTCCAGAAGACCCTCGACACAATCGTCGATTGACGTTGTTGTCAATAATGTTTGTGTTGCCGGGCTCGCAGAGACCGGCGGTCTAACCTTGTGACTACCGAAGGGAGCTTACTTGCGCCCACGCGGCATCCGCTTGCGTGGAAAACTCCGGAGTTCAACGACGAGCACGCGCTCGACGCCGAACTCACGCGCATCTTCGACATCTGTCATGGCTGCCGCCGCTGCGTCAGCCTGTGCGGCGCATTTCCGACGCTGTTCGATCTGATCGACAACGGTCCGACCGGGGAACTCGACGGCGTTCCGAAGGAGAAATACAAAGACGTCGTCGATCAGTGTTATCTGTGCGACATGTGCTACATGAGCAAGTGTCCGTATGTGCCGCCGCATCCATGGAATGTCGATTTTCCGCACACGATGCTGCGCGCGAAGGCGGTGCACTTCGGCAAGCACGGCGCTTCCAGCAGCGACAAGTTTTTAACCTCAACCGATACGGTCGGCCGATTTGCTGGCATTCCGATCGTTACGCAAACGGTGAACGCCATAAATCAGAGCGCGCCGGCGCGCTCTGCGATGGAAAAACTGATGGGCGTCGACCGCAACGCGTGGCGCCCCGAGCTGGCTGTAAAGAAGTTTCGTTCTTCTGCGCGCTCAAACCCCTCGGCACCGGTGCGCGACGGTACGAAGACGCCTGGAAAGATCGCGCTCTATTCAACCTGCTATGTCAACTACAACGAGCCCGGAATCGGCCATGATTTGATTGCGATTCTCGATCACAACGAGATCCCTTACGTCGTGGTCGAGAAGGAAGCTTGCTGCGGAATGCCGAAGCTCGAGATCGGCGACCTCGAGTCCGTCGAGCGCTTGAAGAACTTCAACATTCCACATCTCGCCCGCCTGGCGCGTGAGGGTTACGCGATTGTTACTGCCGTGCCATCGTGCACGCTGATGTTCAAGCAGGAGCTGCCGCTGATGTTTCCCGACGATGGCGACGTTCAACTCGTCAAGCAAGCGATGTGGGATCCGTTCGAATATTGGGTGGCACGCAAGCGGGACGGGTTGTTAAAGGCAGACTTCAAGAAACCGCTTGGCACCGTTTCGTATCACGTCCCATGCCACGCCCGCGTGCAAAACGTCGGACGCAAGACCGAAGAGCTGCTGAAGTCGCTGCCGGAAACGACCGTGAATACGGTCGAGCGTTGCTCGGGTCATTCCGGTGTGTGGGGAACGCGGAAGCAGTTTCACTCGATGGCGATGAAAATCGGCAGGCCGGTGTTCAGAAACATGGCGAGTGTGAAGCCCGACTATGTCAGCTCGGACTGCCCGCTTGCGGGCCACCACATTGCACAGGGCATCGATCAGTTTGCGAAGGAGGCGCTCGACGGCAAGGCGCCGGTGGTCGCTCACCCAATCACGCTGATAAGGATTGCCTACGGGCTTTAGCGCAAGAATGCCTGGCCGCATCGGACGCGATAGCTTGTTAACCCTTGAGGCGTATGCGCGCGAGCGGCAAGCCTTTCGCGCCAGGGTGATCGCACACAAGAAAAATCGAACGGTGCGCCTTGGCTCGCACATCACATTGATCTTTGAGGACGAGCTGACGATCCGTTATCAGATTCAGGAGATGCTTCGGATCGAAAAGACCTTTGAAGAAAGCGGCATTCAGCAGGAGCTCGACGCTTATGTTCCGTTGATACCGGACGGTACGAACCTGAAGGCGACCATGATGATCGAGTACGAAGATGCCTGCGCGCCGTAAGGCAGAGCTTGCGCGGCTAAAGGGGGTCGAGAGTCGGGTTTATGTCGAGGTAGACGGCTTTTCAAAGGTGTACGCGATCGCCGATGAAGATCTGCCGCGCGAGAACGATGAGAAGACTTCGTCGGTTCACTTTCTTCGCTTCGAGTTCGAGCCCGCAATGATTCGCGCGTTTCAGCAAGGCTCTGCGGTTGCACTCGGCGTTGATCATCCGAACTACACAGTCCGGCTCGACGAAGTTGCTCCCGAAGTTCAAGCTTCGCTGGCAAAGGATTTCGACGCGAACTCATCTTAAGAACGGGATGGCGCCGATCTATTGATACTGTATAAATACACAGTATCAATAGGGTTCGGCATGCAACGCAACGAGTCTGATTCCACCGCGGTACCTGTCACATGGGTGCGCAAGGGGCGCGGCGCGGTCTCGAACATTCCACACCGGTTTGAATCAGTCGCGCGCGAGCGCGACGCCGAGTCCGCCGAGGCCGAGCGACTCAACGGTGAAGGATTTCCTTTTGACGACGACGCGTTGCCGGCACTCGCGACTGCCACCACACTCGAGACCGCGAAGAGCCTGATCACCTACAACGAGTCGCCCGATATCGGCTTCGATCGGTCGATCAATCCGTACCGCGGCTGCGAACATGGATGCATCTACTGTTTCGCGCGGCCGACTCACAGCTATCTGAACCTGTCTCCCGGTCTTGATTTCGAAACGAAGCTGGTCGCGAAACACAATGCAGTCGAGCTGCTGCAGCAAGAGCTTGCGGCGACCGGTTACAAACCGGAGGTCATCGCGCTGGGTGTCATCACTGACGCTTATCAGCCGATCGAGCGTGACCTCAAGCTCACGCGCGGCATCGTCGAAATACTCACACGCACGCGACACCCGTTCGGCTTGATCACCAAGTCTTCGTTGATCGAGCGCGATATTGACCTGCTGGCACCCGCTGCGGCCGACGGCGTCGTGGCCGCCACGATCAGCATTACAACGCTGGAGCATTCTCTATCGCGCATCTTGGAGCCACGCGCCGCAAGTCCTACCAGAAGATTGCGCACCGTCCGCTCGCTTGCAGCGGCCGGAATTCCGGTCACTGTGAATGTTGCGCCGATCATCCCTTTCATCAACGAGCCGGAAATCGAGCACGTGCTGCAGGCGGCGGCCGAGGCGGGCGCTTGGCAGGCGCACTACACCGTGCTCCGACTGCCATGGGAGGTCGCTCCGCTGTTCATGCAATGGCTCGAGACGCACTTCCCGGACAGGAAAGAGCGTGTGATGAACCGGATGCGCGACATGCGCGGCGGCAAGAACTACGATTCGCAGTTCGGAAAGCGGATGACCGGCGAAGGCCCGTGGGCTGCTTTGATTCGGCAGCGCTTTGAAAAAGCGGCTGCAAAGTTTGGTCTCGACCGCCACATTCCGCCGCTGCGAAATGACCTCTTCAACGCGCCGCGACTTGCCACACCGCAGCTCGATCTGTTTTGACTCAATGCGGCGTTCTGAGTGCGTATTCAAAGTACGTCTGCGTCAACAGTGCGATCGTCGTCATCAATACGACGGCGCCCACGAAAAGGCTGGCTACTGCCACAAGCACTGCATCCCAGCCACTGCGGTTGCGTCTTGCGTGCGTTGCGTTGAAACGCGCATCGAAGCGCTCGTCGGGCATCAGCGCGATCACGAGCGCCTGAATGAAGCCCGCCACGACCGGCACCATCAAAACAAAGAATGCCGGCGTCTGATACCAATTCTCTATGCCGATCAGCAACGGCAGCGCTATCAGCGTGACACTAAGGGGCAACCACCAGAATGACTGACCGAGATACAGACGGTTGAGTCCGACTGCCCCTGCGAGCGACGCGAACAGGGCAGCGAGCGCCTTGTGCCGAAAGTGCTTCATTGGGCGCGGATCATAGGACTAGGCGGAATCGAGCTTGCCTCACAACCCCGGGGACGGATACAATCGCGGGCTTTGTGCGGCACCGCCTTAGGCTAAGCGCGTCGCCACCGGCAAACCCAAGGAATTCCTATGGTCGTTATTCGACTTGCACGCGGCGGCGCCAAAAAGCGTCCGTTTTTTAACATCGTTGCCACCGATTCGCGCAATCCACGCGATGGCCGCTTCATCGAGCGCGTTGGTTTCTATAACCCCGTTGCTGCAGGCGCTGAGCCAAGGTTTCGGATCGCGACTGACCGGTTGTCTTACTGGACCGGCGTTGGCGCCAGAATGTCCCCGACCGTAGCGCGGTTGATCAAAGCGAATGCGTCGGCTCCCGCCGCTCCGACATCGCCGCCCGAGGGGCAGGCCGCGTCTTAGTTGAAGCGCCTGCAGAGGCGTGGCTCCGGAAGATCTGATCGAACTGGGCGCCGTGCGAGGCGCTTACGGATTAAAGGGCTGGGTTCGGATTGCACCGTTTGCTGCTGACGGCAGCGTTCTGGAAGCAGTGCGGCGGTGGTGGTTATTGGGTGACCAGCCACGACCGTTGGCGTTGCAGGCGGTTAAGCGGCGCGCCGAATCGATACTGGCGAAGTGGGAGGGGTGTGAAACCAAGGAAGCCGCCGATACGTTGAAGGGCGGCGTGGTCGCAGTAGCCCGCAGCGATTTCCCCGTTCTGGATGAAGGCGAGTACTACCTGGGCGATGTCGTTGGGTACCGCGTGCTGAATCGAGAAGGTGCTGAGCTTGGCACGGTTACCAGCATTCGGAGCGGCGCGGCGACGCAGTGGCTGGAAGTTAAGCAAGATGGATCTGCGGAAGGCGATAGAGGCTTGTCACTGTTGATTCCTTTGGTCGATCAATACATCGACGCAATCGAGCCGAGCGCGAGCACGGTCAAGGTCGATTGGCAAAGCGATTGGTGAGTTTGATGATGCGGTTTGACGCGATTACGTTGTTCCCGTCGATGTTCTCGGCAATAGTCGAACATGGAATAACGCAGCGCGCATACGCTGAACAGCGATGGTCACTTCGCACGTGGAACCCGCGCGATTTTGTTGCCGATGCGCATCGAACGATCGATGATCGGCCGTTCGGCGGCGGCCCTGGAATGGTGATGATGGCGCAGCCGCTGGCCGATGCGCTCGCAGCAGTAAAGAAAGACGGAGGCGGGGCCAAAGTGATTGCGCTAGCGCCGAACGGCAAGCCATTGACGGATGCCCGCGTACGACAAATCGCGCAGGTGGGTGAATCGCTGGCGCTCGTTTGCGGGCGCTACGAAGGAATCGATCAGAGATTCATAGATGTGTGCGTGGACGAAGTCGTGTCAATCGGCGATTTTGTATTGTCCGGCGGTGAGATTGCAGCCATGGCGCTGATCGACGCGGTGGTCCGGCAGCTTCCCGGTGCGCTGAAGGAGGCGTCGACGGCGGACGAGTCGTTTGCGGGCGGCTTGCTGGATGGGCATCACTACACGCGGCCCGAAAGTTGGAGCGGCATTACGGTTCCGCAGGTGTTGTTGTCGGGTCACCATGCGCAGATCGCGGAATGGCGCCGTCGAGAGGCACTGGTATTAACGGCTCGGCAACGGCCCGATATGATTGAGCGCGCTCGCGCGGCAGGCCGGCTGAGCGCGATCGATGAGAAGCAGTTGAATGAGAAGCAGTTGAACGAGGAGCGGTTAGACAAGAGGCAGTTGGAGCATCGTTGACAGTAGCCATCCTCTGATGTGAGAAAAAAATTCGATACTCGCAGCATGATGGATTTAGGAGAATAAAGTGAACGTCATTGAGCAGTTGGAACAAGAAGAGTTGGCGCGTGTCAGCGCGAACCGCGAGATACCGGACTTTGCGCCGGGCGACACCGTGGTAGTCAACGTCAACGTTGTCGAAGGCACTCGTAAGCGGGTGCAGGCCTACGAAGGCGTTGTGATCGGGCGCCGGAATCGAGGGCTTAACTCCTCGTTCGTCGTGCGCAAGGTATCGAGTGGCGAAGGCGTGGAGCGTACGTTTCAGCTGTATTCACCGACGATCGCATCGATCGAGGTCAAGCGCCGCGGCGACGTGCGCCGGGCGAAGTTGTATTACCTGCGCGACCGTTCAGGCAAATCTGCGCGCATTCGCGAAAAACTGCAGCACAAGAGCGCGGCTGACAAGACAGCAGCGGATGCCGCCGCCGACAAGGTGGCTCGGGCGAAGACCGAATAGCTTCACGTTTCCTTGATCGAGCCGCCCGCGCCCCAGCAAGGCGGCTTTTTTCGCTGCAATGACGCCAAGTAACGACGTCGATCCGTTAGCGGCCACACCGATCTTCGAGCCGGAATCGGTCCCGCACGATCCGGCGTTTGCTGCAGCCGAAGTGCGCGGCGCCGCTGTTAGTCCAACGGAGCTTCGTGTTGCGGCGATCCGGCAGCGCTTCGCTTCGCCTCCGGCGTGGCAACCCGAGTTGCGTGCCGATGTGCGCATGCTGTACCCGGACCGGGTACCACGCCCGGCCTCAGTGCTGATTCCAATCATCGCGCGCGACGACGCCGTGTGCGTGCTGCTGACTGAACGCACGGCGCACTTGCACGATCACGCGGGACAAATCAGCTTTCCCGGCGGGCGCGTTGACGAGGGCGACGCCGACGCGATCGCGACCGCGTTACGCGAAGCGCACGAGGAGATTGGTTTGCCACCCGGCGACGTCGATGTGATCGGCACGTTGCCCGAATATCTAACGGCAACCGCATACAGGGTCACACCAGTGATAGGCCTGATCGAGCGGCCGTTTACACCTGTGCTCGATGCATTCGAGGTCTCCGAAGTGTTCGAAGTCCCTCTGGCGTTCTTGATGGATCCGATCAATCACGAGCGGAGAATTTTGCAGCTGGGCGATACAGGTCGAACGTTTTATGCGATGCCGTATGCGACACCGCAGCGCGCTGCCGAGGGTCGCCGTTATTTCATCTGGGGCGCAACGGCGGCGATTCTGCGTAATCTCTATCGGTTCTTGCGTTCATAATTTACTCAGGGGAGCCGGCACTGCGCGCCGGCGACAGCGTTCCTTTAGAACTGCTCTTATGTCGTTTCTATCGCTCGTGATCACTTTGTTGCTTGAACAAGTGCGTCCGTTGCCGGCCGCGAATCCCGTCTATGGCGGGGTGCGACAGATCACGGCATGGGCAGAGCGCAACTTGAATGCAGGTCGCTGGCAGCACGGCGTGTACGCATGGCTGCTGGTGGTCGTTGGGCTCGCGCTCGTCGTCGGTGCGATCTATTCGATTGCCATCTCAATCCATTGGCTGCTCGGACTCGCTGTCAACGTCTGCGTCCTCTACTTTGCGCTCGGTTTCCGGCAGTTCAGTCATCGCGGTACAGAAATCCAGGTCGCATTGGCCAACGGCGATCTGATCGCTGCTCGGAACGAGCTGACGGCTTGGAAACGGCAGAGCGATCCGACGTATTCGGCTGCAGATCTCGATCAGGCCGAAGTCGTACGGCAGGCAATCGAACACGGTTTGCTTTTGTCGCAACGGCATGTCTTTGGCGTGTTCTTCTGGTTCGTTGTCTTGCCGGGTCCGGTTGGAGCCGTCTTTTATCGGCTCGCCGAGCAAGTTTCGCGTGCTTGGAACCGGCCGCCGTCGAGTGGAACGCCACCGGATCGCTTCGGCGACTTCGCGCGACGCGCGTTCGCATGGATCGATTGGGCGCCGGCGCGGCTGACTGCGCTTGGGTTCGCAGTCGTCGGCGACTTCGAGGGTGCGATTTACTGTTGGCGTCAGGTCTCGCGTCAGCAGCAACCATCGGACGGTATGCCGGCGCCCGATTCGCGCACGTTGATGCTGGCGGCCGCGAGTGGCGCCCTCAATTTGCGGCTAATGCCAGCAATTGAAAACGCGCGCTATTTCGATGAGGTCGGCAACGAGGGTGCGGGCCTTGCCGAGCCAAGACCACCTGCGTTGCGCGCCGTGGTCGGCCTGGTGTGGCGCACGCTGCTGCTCTGGTTAGTGCTGTTGTTGCTTCTGACCCTGGCAAGTCTTTTCGCCTAGAGGGCAGGTCGCACCGCGCCGCACTGCCAGCAGCCACCGAATTGCGGTTCTGAATATTCGCCGCATTCGGTGCACATCCAGTGCGGCCCCTGCATTGGCCGCTTGAGCTGCTGCAATATTTCTCGCGCGCGCGACTCGTCGAGATCGCGCTCGATCCACAGTTGCGGAGCGCACTCCAGAAATGGAATTTCGCCGAGCGCGCCCGACAAGGCCATATTGCGCAGTTCGCAGCGGATGCCCGCGGCACGCAACGTGTCCGCCCAGATCGAGGCCTGCAGAGAATTGTCGGCGCGCGCCAGCAGCTTCATGCCAGCGACGCGGATGCGAGCGAACGATAGAACTCATAGCGCTCCGGCATCACACGACCGTCTTCGAGCGCCGCACGAACCGCGCAGCCGGGTTCGCGCAGATGTCGGCAGTCCTGAAACCGGCAGTGCCCTAGCAGTGTGCCGAACTCAGGAAACGTTGCCGCAATTTGATCGAAACTTAGATGCGTAAGTCCGAATTCTTCGAAGCCGGCTGAGTCGACCAACGCGCTGTCGTCGTCGAGAACAAACCAGCGCGATGCCGTCGTGGTTTGCTTGCCCGCATTCAGGCGCTCTGAAAATTCCTGCGTGCGGGCGCGTGCATCGGGAATCAACAGGTTGAGCAGTGTTGACTTGCCCATGCCGGACTGGCCAACCATCAAGCTCTTATGCCCTGCCACTTCGGGCAGCAGCAGCGCACGCGCGCTATCGCCGTCGCTCTTCGCCGAAAGCGTCAGAGTGCGCCACCCCAACTCGGCGATCTGCTGCAAAAACGCGCTCGCATCGTCGGACTCCGCCAGGTCCGCCTTATTGCGGAGCACCAGCGCTTCAATGCCCGCGGCCGACGCCGCCACCAACGCTTTCCAGACAAACCAGCGGTTGAATGCTGGACGCGACGCAAAAACAACGATCACCTGATCAACGTTGGCCGCCAGTTCTTTGGTTCGATACTTATCGGTGCGAAACAGAAGCGTTGAGCGGGGCTCGATTGACTCGATCCGCGCCTGCTCCGCAGACGTAATGCTTGCGACAACACAGTCCCCCACGACCACGTCTTCGCGTCTGCCGCGACGAGTAGCTTGCCGGATATGTCCCGCATCCGCAATCAACGACTGCCTGCCGAATGTTGCAATCACACGCGCACGCACTTGTTGCGAGGGTGTCACTCGGCGCCAGCGTTAAGCATCTGTTTGCGAGTAAAGAGCGTCGGCCTTGGCGGCAGAGATGAAGTCGTTCTCCGAAATGCCGTTGACCGAATGAGTATGGTAGCGAACCACGCAGCGGTTATAGCCCACGTGCAGATCCGGGTGATGGTCTTCGCGATGCACGACGTAGGCCAGTGCATTGACGAACGCGAGCGTCTCGTAATAATTCTTGAAGCGATAAGTCTTCGCCAGAGCTCCATCGTCGATAACCCATTCGTCGAGCACTGACAACTGTGCGCGAACATCGGCGTCACTCATCGCGGGGCCCTTCATTTCATGGCAGTGCGACGACAGCAGCTGCTCGACGGATTTCATCGCCAGTTTTCGTTGAGAGTCAGGCTGCGCCTTGCAACAGGCGCTCGATGCGGATCGAGGCAGGGGGATGACTATCGTAGAACGCCGAGTGCACAGGGTCCGGCGTCAACGTCGACGCGTTATCTTGGTACAGCTTCACCAGCGCATTGACCAGATCGCTGGCCGACGCGTTGCTCGCTGCAAACTGGTCAGCCTCGAACTCATGCTTGCGCGACATGATGCTTGTGAGCGGTGCGAGAACGAACGTGAATACCGGCAGCACCAGCATGAACAACACGAGGGCGACGCCTTGATGGGCTCCTCCTACGACAGGTTCAACGCCGAGGCCCGCAAAAAACCACGGCTGAGTGATCAGCCACCCGAGCAGGGCCAGCACGCCGAGACTGGCAATAAAGGAAAACGCGAGCCGCTTTGCGATGTGCTTCAGCTTGAAGTGCCCGAGCTCGTGCGCCAGAACTGCCTCGATTTCCGGAGGCAACAACCGCTCGATCAGCGTGTCGAAAAATACGATGCGCTTTGCGCGGCCGAGTCCTGTGAAGTACGCATTACCGTGTGCCGAGCGTCTGGAGCCGTCCATCACAAATACGCCTTTGCTCGCGAAACCCGTCCTGCTTAGCAGCGCGCCAATGCGCTCGGCCAACGCAGAATCTTTCAGCGGCTCGAACTTGTTGAAAAGCGGCGCGATCAGAGTCGGATAGAGCAGCAGTATCAGCGCATTGAAAGCAACCCATAGCAACCAGACGTAAATCCACCAGACGTCTCCCGCCTTTTGCATCAGCCAGATCGTGGCGGCAAGCAGCGGCAGTCCAAGCGCCGAAGCCAGCACCAGTGACTTCGCCAGATCGAGGATCCACAGACGCAGCGTCATGCGATTGAATCCGAAGCGCTGCTCAATGCGGAACTGTCGAATCCACGAGAACGGCAGGTCGATGACGCCAAGCACGAACGCCACCACGGCCACGATAGCGACTTGATACAAGAGATCATTCTCGATCAGCGCGCGCAATGCGTCGCTTATCCATTGCAGTCCTCCAAGCAGCGTCAAGCAAACGAGGGCAACGGCGCCGACTGCCGTCTCGACAATTCCGAGCCGAGTTTTCTCGACGGTGTAGTGCGCGGCCTTTTGATGCGCTTCGAGCGACACGCGGTCTGCAAATTGCGCCGGAACCTGCTCGGCGTGCGCCGTTACGTATCGAATCTGACGCGACGCCAGCCAGTATCTAACGCCGATCATCAGCGACAGAAAAAACACGAATAGGCTGGTCAGCAGCAAGGCCATAACTATCTAAAAATTCGTAGCGTCGCGCTAAGAAAACAAGGCGCGCTTCTCGCTATGCCAGAATCGAACGCCAGCAGGACGAAAGCGTGGGTCAACACGTATCGAAAATTATGTCACAGCACCCGCGCTTCTCGGAGATCAACCTGGTTTGGGTCGACATGGAAATGTCGGGTCTAAATCCGGATTCTGATCGCGTACTGGAGATTGCAGTCGTTGTCACGGGACCTGAGCTCGACGTGATAGAGGAGGGTCCGGTGCTGGTGCTACGACAGGCGGCGAGCGTGCTGGACGGCATGGATCGATGGAATACGACAACTCACGCGCGCTCGGGACTGATCGAGAAAGTGCGCTCGTCCGAGCTCGATGAAGAGCAGGCAAGCGACGTACTGATTGAGTTTCTAAAGTCGCTGGTTCCAGCGGGCAAGTCGCCGATGTGCGGCAACTCGATCTGTCAGGATCGTCGCTTCATGGCGCGCTGGATGCCTCGACTGGAGACCTTTTTTCACTATCGCAACGTCGACGTCAGCACGCTAAAGGAGCTCGCCCGCCGCTGGCAGCCCGCTGTGGTTCGTTCGTTCGAGAAAAAGAGCCGGCACGAAGCGCTCGCAGACATTCATGAATCGATCGAGGAGCTCAAGCACTACCGCAGGGAGATGTTCAGAGCCTAAGTTTGCTTGCCGGACCGTGGTGTATCCGCCTCGTTTTCCGACTGCACGGCGGCGGCGACGACTGCGGTCGCGGTCGCGGCGGTGGCTTCGGCTACGTCGCTGTTGCGCGTCGTAATCCAGGCGCGACCGAGCGAGATGCCGAGCGCCAGTAATACGGGTCCCAGGATTACGCCGATGAACCCAAACGCGAGCACGCCGCCGAGAACGCCAAGAAAGATCAGCCCCAGAGACAAAGTGGAGCCGCGTGCGATCAACAAAGGTTTCAAAAAGTTATCGATGCTGCTGATGACGGCGGCTCCCCAGACGACCATGAAGATGGCCCAGCCAGGCTCGCCCTGCGTGTAAAGCCAAATGGCGGCACCGCCCCAGAGCACCACCGGACCCATCGGTACGACCGACAGCACAAATGTGCCGACGCCCAGCAGGAACGCCCCCGGCACGCCTGCGATCAAAAAGCCGATATAGGCGACAAGCGCCTGCGCGGCGGCGGTCCCGACGATGCTGATGAACACGCTGCGTGTTGTACCAACTACGATCGACAAGACTTCGTCGCTCATCTCGCCTGACAGTCGGCGCGATATTCGGTGTGTCAGCTGCGCGATGCGCTCGCCGTCGCGGTAATAGAAGAAAACGATGAAGGCGACCAGCAGTAACTGCAGCAGTCCGTCGCCTAGCAGCCGCACGAAGGCGAGCGACAGCTTGCCAGCCGGCTCGAGTGCACGCTGCAGCAGCGCCGCGGATTGAGTGCGGTCCGCGATCAGCAGACGTTAACCACTGGAACGTGCTTTCGCCAACGATTGGAATGTTTCTGATTTGCTCCGGCACGTGCAGGTCTTCCGCGCGCCAGCCACGGAGTTTGGAGAACAACGCAGGCAAGTGGTCGGCGGCCGCTTCGGCCAGTAGCGCGATTGGCACAATGACCGTCACCAACATCAGCAGCAGCATCACTGATGCACTCAGCGTCGAGTTGATGCGAAGCATGCCGCGCAGCTTCTCGTACGCGGGCCATGTAGCGATTGCCAGCACGCCAGCGACCAACAATGCACTGAGGAATGGTTGCAATACCAGATAGATCCCGATAACGACCAGCGCGGCGCCGGCGACTCGGAAAATCAGATCGAATCTGCCCTGCATCGAAGAGCGTTCCATGCGCGGCGGGAGGGCGGTAGGGGTCGGGGGCGGTTTCATCGCTGACATGGTCTCGCCGTCAGGAATCGAACCTGAATCCCACGCTTAGGAGGCATGTGCACTATCCATTGTGCTACGGCGAGCGCGCGGCAGTATATCCAGCAGTTGACGTATGCTGCGCGCGCTGCGAGCGCGAGCGCGATGGCAGAGCACACAGACGAGGTCGGAACGCCCAACGATGCAAGGTAGTCAGCGCCCGTCGCGGCGCGGTGGCGATTACAGCGAAGAATCCATTCGCGTACTCAAGGGGCTCGAGCCCGTCCGGCAGAGACCCGGGATGTACACGCGCACCGAAAGCCCGCTGCATGTCGTGCAAGAGGTTATCGATAATGCATCCGATGAGATTCTTGCGGGCTTTGGTACTCGGATCGACGTCACGCTGAGCAAGGACGGCGCGGTCACTGTAGAAGACGACGGTCGCGGCATTCCGGTAGGACTGCATCCTGAAGAAAAAGAGCCAGTAATTCAAATCGTCTTTACGCGCCTGCACGCAGGAGGAAAGTTCGACAAGCGTGCTGGCGGTGCGTATGCGTTCTCCGGCGGGCTGCACGGAGTCGGCGTATCCGTCACCAACGCGCTGTCATCGCGGCTCGAAGTTGCGGTCTGGCGCGACGGCAAGATGCACACGATCGTTTTTGCGGATGGCAACGTGGTGCAACCGTTAAAGTCCGTTGCGGCAAAGGGTGCGGGCAAGCCCAGCGGCACGCGCGTGAAGGTGTGGCCGAATGAAAAGTATTTCGACTCGCCGCAAATCCCGGTCGATGAGCTCGAGCGTCTGTTGCGAAGCAAGGCCGTCTTGTTGCCCGGCACCGAGATCACACTCACAACCGAAAAATCGGGCGCGTCGGCGGGTGGCACACAGCGCTGGCGCTATGAAGGCGGACTACGCGAATATCTACTGAGCTCGCTGGCAGACGATCCGATATTGCCACCGTTTGAATCGAGCGGGTTCGCTGCGGCCGACGATCCCACGTTTGCAGAAGGCGAGGGAGCCAACTGGGTCATCGTGTGGACTGAAGAGGGTCTCGTGACGCGCGAGTCGTACGTCAATTTGATTCCGACATCGGCCGGCGGCACGCACGAAGCCGGATTGAGAGAGGGACTGTTCGCCGCCGTCCGCGCATTCATCGATGCCCATCAACTGATGCCGAAGGGCGTCAAGCTGCTGCCCGAAGACGTATTTGCGCGCGCTAGTTTCGTTCTGTCCGCAAAGGTGCTGGACCCGCAGTTCCAGGGCCAGGTGAAGGAGAGGCTACTCAGCCGGGACGCCGTGCGTCTGGTGTCGTTTTTCGTTCGCCCGCAGCTCGAGTTCTGGCTCAATCACAATCCCAACGACGGTCGCCGGCTGGCCGAGCTTGTGGTGTCGCAAGCACAGGCGCGCGCACGTGCCGGCCAAAAGATCGAAAAGAAAAAGAGCTCGGCAGTGGCGGTGTTGCCCGGCAAGCTGACCGATTGCGAATCAACTGAACTCTCACGCAACGAATTGTTTTTGGTCGAAGGCGACTCGGCCGGAGGCTCCGCAAAAATGGGTCGCGACAAGGAGTTTCAAGCGATCCTGCCGCTGCGAGGCAAGGTGCTGAACACGTGGGAAGTCGAGCGCGACCGCCTGTTCGGCAACGCCGAGGTCCACGACATGGCAGTGGCCATTGGCGTTGATCCGCACGGCCCGAACGACGACATCAGCTTCGACGGGTTGCGGTACGGCAAGATCTGCGTGCTGGCCGATGCTGATGTTGACGGTTCGCACATTCAGGTGTTGCTGTTGACGTTGTTCTACCGTCATTTTCCACAGCTCGTGCATCGGGGAAACATCTTCGTCGCGCGGCCTCCGCTTTACCGCGTCGATGTCCCCGCGCTCGGAAAGCGGCCGGCGCGCCGTTTGTACTGTCTCGATGAAGCCGAGCTCGACACGACGCTCGAGAAGCTGATCGACGAGAAAGTCAAGGAAGGCAGCTGGTCGATTGCACGATTCAAGGGTTTGGGCGAGATGAGTCCTGAGCAGCTGTGGGAGACCACGATGAATCCCGATACCAGGCGTCTGATGCGTGTGGGGCTGGGCGATGTGGCCAACGCCGAGACTGCGGCAACGATGACGATGCTGATGGGCAGAGCCGAAAGTCAGGCCCGGCGCGCATGGCTCGAGGAGCACGGCAACGAAATTGAAGCCGACGTGTAGTAAGCGGCCCGGAAACGGGTCTCATAAGAGGGCTTGTATGAAGCGCACTTATAGGCATACTTCGCTGCGCCAAGGTTGCTGAAAGGGCCCTATGGACGGGCCGTCCGCCACTATCTCGACCAAACTCTTCTCGCCCCAAGCAAGAACCTTAGCCGCTGCGGTGCAGTCGCGCTGGTTTTTGATATTGATTGGTGCGCTCGCGGTCGCGTTCATAGCAACGCTGGTAGCGGCGACATTGGTCTCAAGTTCAACGCTTACCCCGAGCGTCGCGACGCAACTTCGCACCGTATTCGGCGCCGCTCTACTTATTGCGCTGACCTTTTATCTGATCGGCAGCCGGATCAGGATCGGTGAAATCCAGTCGCATGCGCTCGCGTGGGAGCGCTCACTGGAGTCGATGAAGGTCGGTATTGCGCTGTACGACCGCGACGACCGGCTGATCAATTGCAATCGAGCATTTCGCGAACTGTATTCCGAGATTGCTCATTTACTCATACCGGTGCGCGGCGCTCGACGATTTGGTAACTGCTTACTACAACGTCGCGCCGCCGGAAGTAATCGATGGCCGGACGCTGGGCGAATTCTTGGACGACGCGCACCGCCGTCGCAGCGGCTCGGAAGTCACCGAGATTGTCCGCCATCTGCACAAGCGCTGGCTGTTGATGACCGACTGCCTGACGGCAGACGGTGGTGTCATCAGCTTCCGCCGTGACGTGACCGAGCAGCAACGGATGGAGCACGAACTATCCAAGCGTCGCAAGTTGCTCGATGATCTGAGCGAGCTCACGTACGACTGGTTTTGGCGACAGGACGCTGACGGCCGGTTTGTCGAGTTTTCGGAAGCGATAGAGCGGCACTTCAAGCAGTCATGCTCGGACTTGATTGGAAAACGTCGTGCCGATATGCCGGCTTTCGAAGCCGCGCCAGAAGCATATGCCGAGTATCTCGGACGCATCGAGCGCCGTGAACCGATCCCTTGGTTCACGTACAAAACAAGGCGTGGCGACGGCGCCGAAATGTGGGTCTCTGTCACAGGCAAGCCGATTTTTGACGAACACGGACGCTTTCACGGCTATTACGGCGCAGGCCGCGACGTCACGGAGCGCGAGCAGACGCTGGCCGCGCTGCGCGAAAGCGAAGAGCGTTTTCGCGCGCTGACGACTTTGGTCACTGAGTGGTACTGGGAGACCGATGCCGAGCACAAGATCACGCGCCTGACGGGTGCGGCGGGCTACGAGGATCGTGCGCGGAAACTGATATGCGGTCGTCGCTTGTCGGAAATTGACGGGCTCGATCCGTCTTTGACAACCAACTGGGACCAGTTGAATCGAGATGTCGCTGAGCGACGCGCGTTCAAGCAACTCAAGCTGAAGCTGCATCCGCAGCATCTTGGCCGCGACATGTACTTCGAAGTTTCCGGACATCCGGTTTTTCAACTTGGCGAGTTTGTCGGCTATCGCGGCCTCGCCTGGGACGTCACCGAGCGTGAGTCCTTGATCGCGAAGATCACGGACAACGAAGCGCGCTTCCGTGCGCTGACCGAGCTGTCTTCGGACTGGTATTGGGAAATGGACGAGGAGTTGCGCTTCACGCGGCTGCAGCGCGGAGCAGCGCGACACGATCAACCTGGAAGACGATGACATTATCGGCAAGCACCGATGGGAGCTTCCGGGCGAGCTGATCCGGCCGTCGTCGTGGGACGAGCACCGCGCCGCGTTGCTGGCACGCAAGCCGTTTCGCGACGTGATGTTCCGCCGTTGGATGCCCGACGGTTCGTTTGTCTACAACATCACCAGCGGCGATCCCGTCTTCGCCGCCGACGGCAAGTTCATCGGCTATCGCGGCATCGGCAAAAACATTACCGAGCAGGTCAAGTCGCAGGAACGGATCGAGCGGCTGGCAACGGTCGATGAGCTGACACAACTTTCAAATCGGCAGACCTTCGATGAACGCGCCGGACGAATCCTGGCCAATGCTTACGCTGCAGACAAACGCTGCGCGTTGCTGTTTATCGATCTCGATAATTTTCGGCTGCTCAATAACGGCTACGGCCACCGCGTCGGTGATCAAATGCTGTCGATCGTAGCGAGCAGGATTCGCAACGCGATCACGGAGCCGCACCTGGTTGGTCGCCGCGGTGGTGACGAGCTGGTCGCGCTGCTGGTGGACATACCGCGTGGTGACTATGCGGTCGACATCGCAAAGGAGCTGATCCGCTCGATCTCGGAGCCGGCCCGCGTGCTGGGAATGGAAGTCTCGGTCACTCCGTCGGTGGGTATCAGTTTCTTTCCGCAGGACGGCATCGAGCTCGATTCGTTGTTGAACGCTGCCGACGCTGCGATGTATCAGGCCAAGGAGAGCGGAAGACAGACCTATGCGTTCTACACGCCGACCGTCGCACGCCGTGCCGATCTGCGCCTGCGGCTGGAGCAGCGGTTGCGCAAGGCGGTCGAGGCGCGTGACTTCAAGCTCGTCTATCAGCCGCTGATTTCGCTGAACGACGGCAAGCTCGTTGGCGCCGAAGCACTGATCCGCTGGCGCGATGCCGAGCTCGGCGACATACCTCCCGCCGAATTCATTCCGATTGCCGAGGAGTCGGGCTTGATCGTCGCGCTTGGCGAATGGGTGATCCACGAAGCGTGCCGCGCGCGGCGCGACTGGCGCATGCAGGGTCTCGATATTCCGCCGCTGTCGATCAATATGGCGGGTGTTCAACTGCGACAGCTGGGTTGCGTCGAAGGATTGCTCAACATCCTTAATGAGCACGACGTGCCACCGAACGATATCGAGGTCGAGGTCACCGAAACCGGTTTGCTCGATACATCGGCCGTATCGCGCGAAAACCTGGTGCGCATGCGCAACGCGGGCGTTCGAATCGCACTGGACGACTTCGGAGTCGGCTTTTCGAGCCTGGCGCACCTGCGCGATTTGCCGATTCATCGGCTGAAAATCGATCGCAGCTTCACTGTGGAGTGCATGCGCGATGCCCGCACGTTGACGATCGTCAAGGCGGTCATCGACATGGCACGCTCGCTCGGCATCAACATCACCGCAGAAGGCATCGAAACGCAGGCGCAGCAAACATGGATGCAACACCTCGGCTGCGATTCGGCGCAGGGGTACTTGTTTGCACGGCCAATGAACGTTGATGACTTTGTGCAGATGTTCATCGATCGGCGTGGAGTGGGTCGCGAGCGGTCGCTGATGCACTAGCGTTCGGCCCGCGCTCAGGTCGTGTGCGGTCCTTGGTGTTTCGTAGCAGCAGCGGCTGGCGCAGCTGCGCCGCCTACGTCGTCGGGCACTTCGTGCCGACCACTGCGGTACTCACAACGCCGGCGCAAAAAAGGGCTAAAGCGCTTTTTTGCTTAAAGGCCCCGGCGTTGCTCCGCTCCTCGGGCGACGACTCAAAGGCGGCGCATCTGCGCCAGCCGCTGCTGTCGCGACATTGCCTCGACTGAGATGTTTTTTCTTTTTACCCCAACCCAAGAGAATGGTGCCGGCGCAAGCGTTTGGCGTACGCGGCGCTGCCTTGGGCGTCGTCGAGGAGCGGAGCCGAGCCGGGGCTTTAAGCAAAACAGCGCTTTAGCCCTGTTTTGCGCCGGCTGCTGGCGAGTACCGCAGAGCAGGGTCGAAGACCCCGACGACTCAGGCAGCGCCGCGACGCCAAACGCTTGCGCGCTGTGACGCGAAGTAACCCATCAGTAGAATCCGCCGCCTCGCACATGGCTGAACAACAGATTCTCTTCCCTGCATCCGGCGATAGTGGCGACGGCGACGATTCGCTGACGCTGGCGCGCTTCGCGCAGCAGGCTTATCTGGATTACGCGATCTCTGTCGTCAAGGGCCGCGCCTTGCCGGATGGCTCGGATGGGCAGAAGCCGGTGCAGCGCCGGATTCTGTACGCGATGAATGCGATGGGGCTGGCTTCAGGTGCGCGTCCTGTGAAGTCGGCACGCGTGGTGGGTGACGTGCTCGGCCGCTATCACCCGCATGGTGATCAGGCCGCATACGACGCGATGGTTCGGATGGCGCAGGACTTTTCGTTGCGTTATCCGCTGATCGATGGCCAAGGCAATTTTGGGAGTCGTGATGGCGACGGCGCAGCTGCGATGCGCTACACCGAAGCGCGACTTACTCCGATCGCTCGCCTGTTGCTCGATGAGATCGACGAGGGCACGGTCGATTTCATGCCGAACTACGACGGCTCGACGCAGGAGCCGCGGCTGCTGCCGGCGCGCCTTCCGTTCGTGTTGCTCAATGGCGCTTCGGGCATCGCTGTTGGCATGGCGACAGAAATCCCATCGCACCAGTTACGCGAAGTGGCGGCGGCGACGCTGCTGCTGTTAAGAAATCCTAAAGCGAAGCTGGAAGACGTGTTGCGCGAGATGCCGGGGCCCGACTTTCCGGGCGGTGGTCAGATCATCTCATCGAGCGAAGACATTCGCGACGTCTACGCGAGCGGCCGTGGCAGTGTCAAGGTACGCGCGCGTTTTGAGTTCGAAGAGCTGGCGCGCGGGCAGTGGCAGCTGATTGCCACCGAACTGCCGCCTGGCGCATCGGCGCAACGCGTGTTGGAAGAGATCGAGGAGCTGACCAATCCGAAGCTACGCGCCGGGAAAAAAGCGCTGACGAACGAACAGCAGCAAATGAAGCAATTGGTGCTGTCGGTGCTCGACACAGTGCGCGACGAATCCGGCAAGGACGCCGCGGTGCGACTTGTGTTCGAGCCGCGCACATCGAAGATCGATCGCGAGGAGTTCACGCGGACGCTGCTCGCGCACACCAGCATGGAAGGCAACGCGCCAATCAACCTCGTGATGATCGGGGGCGATGGCCGTCCGCGCTGCAAGCCGCTGACGGAGGTGCTGCTCGAATGGATCGAATTTCGAATCACCACAGTGCGCCGTCGATCAGCACATCGCTTGCAGAAAGTCGACGAACGCATTCACATTCTCGAAGGACGGCAGCTGGTACTGCTGTCGATCGACAAGGTAATCAAGCTGATTCGCAACTCCGACGAGCCAAAGCCCGACTTGATCAAGGCATTCAAGCTCTCCGAGCGACAGGCTGAAGATATTCTTGAGTTACGTCTGCGACAACTGGCTAGGCTCGAAGGATTTCGAATCGAAGAGGAGCTCGCTGAACTACGCAAGGAGCAATCGGCGCTCGGCAAGCTGCTGGGTTCGGACGCGGCCTTGCGCAAGTTGGTCGGCAAGGAAATCGAGGACGACGCCAAAAAGTACGGCGAAAAGGACGCTCGGCGTACGTTGATCGAAACGGCCGAGCGCGCCACAGTTGAATTGAAAGTGTCGGATGAGCCGATCACGGTCATCGTGTCGGAAAATGGATTCGTGCGGGCACGCAGCGGCCATGGCCATGACCCGGCACAGTTCACCTTCAAAACGGGAGATGCGTTGTATGGCGCGTTCGAATGCCGCACCGTCGATTCGCTGATCGCGATCGGCAGCAACGGTCGCGTCTACACGATTCCGGTTTCGCAGCTGCCCTCGGCGCGCGGCGACGGCGCGCCGGCGACTTCCATGATCGATCTTGCGCCCGAAACTCGGCTGGTTGCTTACATCGCAGGGTCTGCGTCGCTGCCCCTTTTACTCGCGACCAGCAACGGTTTCGGATTCGCAGCAACGCTCGGAGACATGTTGTCGCGACAGCGCGCGGGAAAGCAATTCATCAACGTCGACGCGGGCGCCGAGCCGCTGCGTCCACACCCGGCAGATGCTGCAAACGATCGCTTCATTGCGTGTCTGTCGGAGCGGGGCCGCGTTCTCGTGTTTGACGCCGCCGAGTTGAAGTCGCTATCCGGTGGCGGGCGCGGTGTGACTCTGATGGACCTGGACGAGGGTGAAAAACTGCTGGCAGCGCTGCCGATCTCGAAAAGCGGCGCCATTGTGACTGGAGTCAAAGGCAAAACGGCAAAGCCGGCCGAAATACATCTGATCGGTGCGGCGCTCGAAGCGCAGCGCGGCCACCGCGCGCGAAAGGGCAAGCTGGTTGACTCCAAACTAAAGCCGCCGTTTAAGCTGCATAAAGCGCCGCAAGCTTAACAAGCCGAAACCGACGACGCACCCTGAATTGGATAAGTGCCGATGAGAATTATCTACACCACGCTGTTATTCGCACATGTGCTCGGCGTTGTTGTCTGGGTTGGCGGCATGTTCGTTCTTCATTTCGCAGTGCGGCCTTCCGCTGCCCGGCTTCAGGAACCGCCAGTCCGCTTAACGTTCCTTTCGTCGACACTTGGCCGCTTCATGTCGTGGGCCGCGCTTTCGATCGTTGTAATCCTTGTGAGCGGTCTGGCGATGATCTTGATAGGCGGCGGATTCAGAAACGCGCATTTGTCGGTACATCTGATGTTCGCGGTCGGGCTCGTGATGATGCTGCTCTATCTGCACATCCGGTTTGCGCCCTTCAAGCGCATGCGTTCAGCCGCGATGACCGGTGATTGGGCGGTCGCAGCTGCGAATCTCGACATCGTGCGCAAGATGGTGGCAATCAACCTCGTGCTCGGGTTTATCACGATAGCGATTGCGACAATCGGCCGAGCCGCGTTGTAACGAACTACAGGCGCAGCGTCCCTTCGCTCACCATAACCGATGCGCCCCCGACGCGCACGGCCTGCACCGCACCGTCGCGCACATCTGCCTCGAGCTCGATGCGGCTCGGGCGGCCTACCGATTCACCCTGCAACACGGTCCAATGGCGGGTTCCCGATGGATCGGGTGCTTGCTGTATCAGCCAGCCCGCAAGGGCCGCTGCGGCCGAGCCGGTTGCAGCGTCTTCGGCGACACCGGCCGCCGGCGCGAACATCCGGACACGCACCGTCGATTCGTCAATCTGAGTGACCGGATAGACCTCGAGCGCCACGAAGTTCGACAGCAGCCGGCGCCAGCATGCGAGATCGAGTTGCGCCCGGTCCAGCGATCGCCGGGAATCGACGGGGACGACCAAGAAGGGGAGTCCGCATGACCACACCTCGGCTGGCGCGGCGATTTCGGCAGCAGCGAGGCCGAGCAGTTCTGCCAGTGCTGCGCTCGAAGGCACATCGACTCCGATGCGTTCCGGAGCACGCGGCGCGGTAAAGCTGCAGCGCACGACACGGCTGCCGTCGCGATCGACGCGCACCGGCACTGGGCCGACGTTCTCCTCCAGCACCATCTCGCCTGCGTCCTGGCCGATTGCCGTCGACGCCAGGACAAAAGCCGTCCCGATGGTCGGATGCCCCGCGAAAGGCATCTCCCGGCCCGGCGTGAAAATGCGAACGCGCGCCGTGTGCCGCGCTTCGGTTGGCGGCGTCACGAAAGTCGTTTCGGCGAAATTGAACTCGCGCGCGATCGACAGCATCGTCGCATCATCCAGCCCACGCGCATCGGTCAACACTGCGAGCTGATTGCCGCTGAACATGCAGTCGGTAAAGACGTCGCAAGTGACGAAGTGAAACTCTTTCATGCGTGCGACTTTAGCGGATGAGCTGCTTGTAAACAAAACGAAGCAACGCCCCTACAATCCCGCTCCGCGAAAATTTGTCAGCTCGTGTCTCGATCCCTGTATCACCTTATCGGCGCATTTGTCGTGCGCCATTGGCGCGCGTATATCGCCTCGGCGCTGATGCTGATCGGCATCGCAGTGCTGACCGTGTTGGTCCCGCGCGTGGTTGGGCGCGCAGTAGACGGGCTCGTTGCCGGCACATTGCACGGCGCTGCGCTCGCACGTGAGCTGGGATTGCTGCTGCTCATGGGTCTGGTGATTTACTTTCTGCGCGTCGGTTGGAGGCTGCAGCTCTTTTCTGCCGCGTATCAGCTCGGTGTCGAGCTTCGCACGCGCCTTTATGACCGGCTCACGCTTCAGGGCCCGCCGTTTTTCAATCGAAGCCGTACCGGCGATTTGATGGCGCGCGCCACGAACGATGTCGATTCGATCGAGATGGCTGCGGGCGAGGCATTTCTGGCCGGCTTCGACGGCACGCTCACTTTGATCCTGGTTATCGCGATGATGGCGCTGGGAATCGACTGGCGGCTTGCGCTGATTGCACTGCTGCCGTTTCCATTGATGGCCATCGCGTTCTGGTTCATTTCGCGGCGCGTGCACAGCGCGTGGCGTGATTCGCTCGATCGCTTTTCGAATCTGAACGATCATGTGCAGGAAACGATCGCGGGCGTGCGTACGCTGCGCGCGCTGGGCCTCGAGACTCAAGCAGCGCGCGACTTCGCGCAGCGCGCAGCGGCCGCTGCTGCTGCGAATCTGAGTGCTCTTAAATGGGAAGCTGCGTACGAGCCTGCGGTCGGTTTTACGCTCACTGCAGCAACGGCACTTACGCTGGGTGTCGGTGGCTGGCTTGTGTGGCAGCAACAACTGACTGTCGGCGAGCTGACGAGCTTTGCGATGTATCTGTCGCAGTTGATCTGGCCGATGTTTGCGGCGGGCTGGGTGCTATCACTGCTCGAACGCGGCAAGGCCGGATGGACGCGACTGCAGCCGACATTGTCAGAACCGTTGTCGGTTGCCGATCACGGCACGGTCGCTGAGTTGGCGCCAGGCACTCTCCGGTTTGAGAGTGTCACGTTCCGCTATCGATCAGACGCCGCGCCTGCGGTCGACGATGTGTCGTTCGAGCTGAGAGCGGGTCAAACATTGGGTGTCGTCGGGCCGACCGGATCCGGCAAGTCGACCCTGCTTGTGCTGCTGCTGCGCCACTATGCGCCCAACCAGGGCCGCATCACGTGGAGTGGTCACGGTATCGACGACTATGAATTGCGCGCGCTGCGCGGTGCGATAAGTTGGGTGCCACAGGAGGCGTTCCTGTTTTCGGCAACACTGGCAGAAAACATCGCGCTCGCGCGCAGCGACGCAACACGTGCTGCGATCGAACATGCGGCACGACTGGCGGCGCTGCACGACGACATAGCGCGCTTCCCGCACGGCTACGAAACGATGGTGGGCGAGCGCGGCATTACCCTTTCGGGCGGCCAGCGGCAAAGAGTTGCAATCGCGCGCGCACTGTTGACCGAAAAGCCATTGCTGTTGCTCGACGACGCGTTGTCCGCTGTGGACACGGGGACCGAAACGCAAATCCTCGCGCATCTGCGTGGACAACTGAGTGGCGCAAGCCGGCGCACCGCAATCATCGTCAGTCATCGACTATCTGCCGTGGCGGATGCCGACCAGATTATCGTGCTGAAAGCAGGACGTATTGTCGAGCGCGGTTCGCACGAACAATTGCTGAACATCAACGGCTGGTACGCGGCGCAATGGCGCTATCAGCAGTTGGAGGCCAGCCTGGAAAGCGCGTGATGGCGAGTGCTCCTGCCGTATCGATCGAACAACCGGAGCTTCGTGCCGTAGGACGGAATGACCGTCGGCAGGCGTTCGCCCTGCTGTGGCGGGCGGCCCGTCCGGATCGCAGGCAGTTGGTGCTTGCGAGCGCGCTGCTGCTGATAGCTGGCGGGCTCGAGGCGCTTGGCCCGATTTTCGGCAAGCTGTTTATCGACGAGTACTTGCTACCCGGCCGTTTTGAAGTGTCACCGGTTGCACTGTTGATCGGAGGCGTCCTGATCAGCGGCGCGACCGCCAGTGCGCTGCGCTACTTTCAGTTGGTACGGCTGGCGGGGGTCGCAATGCGCTCCGTACGTCGTCTGCGGGAGAGCGTCTACAACCACGTGCTCCGCCTGCCGATGGCGTTTTTCGACAGGGCAATAACCGGCCAACTGGTCAGCCGAATTACCAACGACACGGAGCAGATCCGACAGTTGTACGTACAGGTGCTGTTCGAAATGCTGCAGGGCGTTTCCGTACTGCTCGGCGCCGTCGTTGCAATGGCCTGGCTTGACTGGCGGCTAATGCTGATCGTGATGATGCTGATTCCGGCGACCGTGCTGATCGTTCTCGGCTATCAGCGGTTATCGGCGCACGCGGTGATGCGCGCGCGCGAGCTGCGCAGCGACATCAACGCCCAGATGGGCGAAAGCATCGCTGGCATGAGCGTGCTGCAGGCAACCGGCGCCGCACGGCGCTTCGCGACTCGTTTCGCGAATACCAATCGCGAGCATTACCGGGCCCGGCTCGGCGAGGTACGCGCGAACGCCTGGCTGCTGCGCCCCGCTCTGGACATGATGAGCATCTTGTTGATCGTTGCGATCATCGCGGCGTTCGGCACGCAATCGTTCGGCGCGCTCGAGATCGGGCTGCTGTACGCGTTCATCACGTACGTCGCGCGAGTGGTCGAGCCGCTGATCTCAATCACGATGCAGTTCTCGTTGCTGCAACAGGCACTGATTGCCGCGTCTCGTGTCAACACGCTGCTCGACGAAGGCGAGTCACATCGAGTGACGCACGAGCGGCGTGTGAGCCGCGGCCACGTGCAGCTGATCGACGTCAGCTTCGGTTACGACCCGCAGCAACCGGTACTGCATGACGTCAGCATCGATGTGCCGGCCGGCAGCTTCGTCGGAATTGTCGGCCACACCGGCAGCGGAAAATCAACTCTGTTATCGCTGCTGCTGCGCTTCTATGCGCCGCAGTCGGGGCGCCTGGAGATCGACGGAATCCCGTTGGCTACGATTGGCGACGAACACTTTCGCGCGGACGTCGGACTCGTTCCGCAGGAGCCGTTCCTGCTTGCGGCGAGCGCACGCGAAAACATCGACATGGGACGTAATCTGCCGTCCGCGCAGATCGAGGCCGCCGCACGTGCAGCCAATGCGCATGGATTTATCAGCGCGCTCGAGCAGGGTTACGACACGCCGCTTGATGAAGGCGGTGCACGGCTGTCGTCGGGTCAAAAACAATTGATTGCAGTGGCACGTGCACTGGCCGGTGCACCACGCGTGCTGTTTCTCGACGAAGCAACGTCTCGCATCGACAGCGATACAGAGCGGCAAGTCGCACGAGCGTTGTCGCTTCTGCAAGGCAAGACAACCGTCATCGCGATTGCGCACCGGCTGTCGACAATCCGCGCGGCGGATCGAATCTTTGTGCTGAATCACGGCCGTGTGTCTGAGCAAGGTACACACGACCAGCTGATGGCCATTGACGGAGGTATTTACCAGCGGCTGTATCTGCTGCAGCAGATCGCTGATTGATGTCCGCGGGCACGAGTCTGGCTGCAGCAATTCGTCTCAGCAATGACTCAGCGTATGACACCCGCCGATTTGGACCGGTCGCTGCGCACCGCGATTCAGGAGCGCCGACTTGTTGCGTTTATTCTGTATGGGGAAGCGCGGCTAATGGAGCCTCACGACTACGGTTTCATAGCGGGCGAGCGACGATTGTTCTGCTATCAGGTTGGCGGTAGCAGCCGGTCCGGTCGGCCCCACGGCTGGCGATGGGCGCCGCTGCGTGAGATTTCACAGTTTCACGTACTAGACAAGCACTTCCGCGGCCCGCGCCCAGTACCTTCCGGCAAACACACCAAATGGGACAAATTGTTCGCAAGCGTCTCGTCCAAGCACAGCGAGACTAATGAAGCGTAAGCAACTTCGGTTTGGCAAAGGATTTCGCGTGGCGATCAGTAACCGGTCGGCGCAGGCCGCGGAGATGGTGATCGCACCGGGAGAAGCAGAAGGAGATCCTCAAAATCGACATCGCGGCGCCGATCAGTGGCTGTATATCGTGTCTGGTTCGGGCTCGGCACTTGTCAACGGCAAACGTTACGTGCTGAAGCAGGGGACGCTGGTGTTGATCGAGCGCGGCGACAAACATCAGATCATGAATTCTGGTCGTACGCTGCTGCGCACGTTGAATTTTTACGTTCCTCCTGCATATAACAAGGATGGCGACGAGTTGCCGCCGGCCAAGCGCTGAGAGCCTGCGGATGGTGCTTGGCGAGCGATAATCGCGTCCTTTGTTTAACTCGCACGACTATGGAAACACAAGACATCACCGGCAAAGAAACGCTCGGCTTCCAGGCCGAAGTCAAACAGCTGCTGCAGTTGATGATTCACTCGCTGTACAGCAACAAGGAAATCTTTTTACGCGAATTGATCAGCAATGCGTCTGACGCCTGCGATAAGTTGCGCTTCGAAGCGATGTCGCACCCGAAGCTGCTCGAGGGCCACTCTGAGCTCGGCATCACCGTGTCTTTCGACAAGGCTGCGCGCACGATCACGGTGTCTGATAACGGCATTGGTATGTCGCGCACCGATGCGATAGAGCAGCTAGGAACGATTGCGAAGTCCGGAACCCGTGAGTTTTTCGCTCAGCTGTCGGGCGATCAGCAGAAGGACGCTCAACTGATCGGTCAGTTCGGCGTAGGTTTTTACTCGAGCTTTATCGTGGCGGACCGCGTCACCGTCGTTTCGAGGCGTGCCGACCAGGATGCCTCGGCAGCGATTCGCTGGGAGAGCGACGGCGGCGGGGAATTCACTATCGAGCCAGCGGAACGCGCCGAGTCCGGCACCGATGTGACGTTACACCTGCGCGAAGGTGAAGACGAATTTTTGGCAGCGGGCAAGCTGAGATCGATCATCACGCGTTACTCCGACCATATCTCGCTGCCGATTCGCATGCGCAAGGAGGTATGGGACAAGGACAAAAGCGAATATCGCCAGACAGACGAGCTTGAAACGATCAATCAGGCGAGCGCGCTATGGGCACGCACCAAAGCCGATATCACCGAAGAGCAGTACCGCGAGTTCTACAAGCACGTTTCCCACGACTTCAGCGATCCGCTGGCGTGGACGCACAACCGCGTCGAAGGCCGCACCGAATATATCCAGTTGCTGTACCTGCCCGAGCGCGCGCCGTTCGATCTCTGGGACCGCGAGCAGAGGCATGGCCTGAAGCTGTACGTCAGACGCGTTTTCATCATGGAGGACGCCGGCGATTTGCTGCCGACGTATCTACGTTTCGTGCGCGGCGTCATCGATTCGTCCGACCTGCCGCTCAACGTATCACGTGAACTCTTGCAGCAAAGCCGAGACGTAAAGGCGATTCGCGAGGGCTCGACGAAACGCGTGTTGGGACTTCTCGAAGAGCTGGCTGAAAACGAGAAAGAGAAATACGCAACGTTCTGGAAAGAGTTCGGTCAGGTGCTCAAGGAAGGCGTTGGCGAAGACGCGGCGAACCGCGAGCGGATTGCGAAGCTTTTGCGATTCGCGTCGACGACCACCGATGAGCCGATCGTCTCTCTCGCCGAATACGTCGGTCGTATGAAGGACAAGCAGGCTGCGATCTACTACGTTACCGCGGATACGCTTGCCGCAGGCAAGGCAAGCCCTCATCTTGAGATCTTCCGCCGCAAAGAGGTGGAGGTGTTGATCCTGACGGACCGCGTCGATGAGTGGATGCTGTCCTTTCTCACTGAGTTTGAAGGCAAGCCGCTGGTGTCGGTTGCAAAGGGTGATCTCGATCTAGGTGATCTCGCCGATGCTCAGGAGAAGGAACAGCAGCGTCAAGTCGTCGAACAGAGCAAGGAACTGGTCGAAGCGGTCAAAGCGTCGCTTGGAGATCGCGTCAAGGACGTGCGAATCACGTTGCGGCTGACGGATTCACCGGCGTGTGTTGTCGCCGACGAACATGCGATGAGCCAGCATTTGCAGCGCTTATTGAAAGCGGCCGGGCAAAACGCACCGACGACGAAACCGATTCTCGAACTCAATCCAAATCATCCGTTGGTGCAACGGCTGAAGCCAGGCGACGAGCAGCTGGCCGAGTGGTCGGCGCTGCTGCTTGACCAAGCGGTCCTGGCGGAGGGTGGTCAGCTGGACAATCCGGCTGAGTTTGTTAAGCGATTGAATTCGATGCTCCTGGGGCCAGCTCACCCTAATGCCGGGAGCTAGATCCGCCGTACCGACATTGCGTGGTTTCCCACCAGTCATCGACAGCAAGGTCGAGCGTCTGATTTTGGGTAGCTTTCCGTCCGAGGCATCGCTCGCCGCCGGCCAGTATTACGCGCATCCCCGTAACCAGTTCTGGCGTCTGCTCGCCGAGTTGCTGGGCGAGCCGTTGGCAGACATCCCCTACCGCCGACGGTTGCAGCGCGTACTTGCGCATCGTCTCGGCATTTGGGATGTGCTTGACGCTTGCGACCGCGAGGGCAGCGCAGATGCGTCGATTCGCAATCACAAGGCTAACCGGTTCACTCGCCTGCACCGTCTCGCACCGCGGCTAACCATGGTCGCCTTTAACGGTCAGGCCGCTGGCCGATTTGCGCCGGAGTTTGACGCCGCGGGGTTCCGGACAGCCGTCCTGCCGTCTTCCAGCCCGGCCCATGCGGGGCGCTCGTTCGAGCAGAAGCTCGCCGCTTGGCGGGCGTGGTGGGCCATTTCTACCTCTTGACACGCTCCAATAGCCCGAGATGCGGCCAAATCAATGGCAATTAGCGCAGCCGCGACGGACGCGTAATCGGCTAATCTTTCGACCCTCGGGCCCGGCCGTCGTGGCTCGTCGACCTATTGACCTGTGAGCGCCGCCCCTACCTCGACCCCAGTACGCGCTAGTCGCACGACTGTGCATCGCGTCATCGGAGACCTCCGCAGGACGGTGCGCATGCAGTTCGATCCGCTATTGGTGGAAGCCGCGCGCGAAGCAATTCAAGCGATCGACGCCGATGACAGTGCGTCGGGGACCCTGAAAAAATCTGTGCGTCGTTTGTTGGTGGACCAGCGTGAATTTTCGAATTGTTTTTTCACCGCAGTCGACAACCATATCGACGCTGCGATAGATGAGTTGTTATCGGGCAGTAAAGATAAACCGGCACAACCTGCCAGCAGCAAGTCACTAAGCCTGTCTCTGGTCGAATACGACGAGATGGAAGAGGCGATGGTGATCGATCGCTTTTCGTCGCGCATTCGCAACGCAGCCGATTCGACGTTTACCCCGTTGACGCAACGGCTGGCGAAGGCCCTTCAGATTTCTGGACTGCAGGATCGCGATAATCCGTTTCATCCGGTGCGTTTCTGCCGCGCGCTGGGCGATGCGATTGACAAGCTCGGCTTCAAGGGTGACCAGCGCCATTCGGTGCTCAAAGCATTCGACGTCAGCTTGCTGAAGCCGTTGGTTGCCGTCTACACCGCGTTGAACAACGAGCTGGAAGGTAAGGGCGTGCAGGAGGGAGGCGCTGCCTCGTCGTACAAGCCGACCGGCTTTCGAAACACGACGATCGGCACGGCCGGCGCAGGGGCGCCTGCGCGCACAACGCAAGGCGGCATGCCAGCACCGGGCGCAATGACGGGTACGACGGCAGAGCAGTTGCTCAGTGCGTTGTACCAGCGCATGCAAGTCCCGACCGTTCCCGGCGGCGGCGCGGCTCGGCCGCTTCCCTCGATGCCGCATAGCCAACTGCCTTCGGTGCCGCTGTTCGATCGTGTCGATCAGATCACCGGGTCGCCGATGATGTCGCCCGGCTTTGTGATCACCGGGTCAGCATCGACACCGCTTGCCCCGAACACACCGGTCCAGTTTGCAATGATCGACCCGGGTTTGCTCGCGTCGATCAATGAAGTGCAGCGATTGAATGCACTTGCAACGGTCAGCGGCAAGAGCGGCGCCGCGGCGCAGATGATCAGCGAGCGTGACGAGGCGCATCTGCGGTCGCACGTCGCGGAAAAAGCGACCAAGCAGATCGACAAGCTGACGATCGAGCTGGTCGGCATGCTCTTCGATCGCATTCACCAGGACAAGCATCTGCCGGCCGAGATCAAAACTGCAATATCGCGTTTGCAGTTCCCGATCATGAAGATCGCGCTGGCAGATTCGGAACTATTTGTATCGCCGGTGCAGCCGGCGCGGCGCTTGATGGATCGCATCGCCAGCACCGGCATCGGCTGGCGCCCGGAGGGCGAAGATAACGTTCGCTATCTCTCCGAGGTAAATAAGGCGGTCAACACAATCGTCGTAGCGATCAACGATGGGCCGCCAATTTTCGAGAAAGCCCTCGGCGAGTTCGAGCAGTACCTGGCCGAAGAGCGCGTCCGCGACGACGATCCGGTGTTGCGTGCCAAGCGCGCGCTGGAAGAAGCCGAGACGCGCGAGATTATGGCCATCAATTCGGCCATTGGCATTCGAAAGGCATTCGACGGCGTGCAGATCGAATCGTATCTGCGCGACTTTCTGCTCGAACATTGGGTCAAGGTAATGGTGGCGGCGACGTTGCGGGAGCGCACGCAGCCGTCGTTTGCGAAAAAATTCCGCGACGTCGTTCCCGACCTTGTATGGAGCGTGCAGCCGAAGATCAATCCGGAGGATCGTAAGCGCCTCGTCAAGACGATTCCGGCAGTGCTGAGCGCCGTGCGTGAAGGCTTGCAGCTGATCGAATTTCCGCCCGCACAGTCGGCCGATTTCTTTTCGCGCCTGATGGGGTCGCACGCACAGGCGGTCAAGGCCCTAGAGGTCGCTTACGGTACCGGCGCACCGCTGGACGCTGCCGCATTCAAGCGCAAGCTGGACGAGGTCAAGATCGTCGAGCCGCCGCCGGTGGTCGAGAACGAGGCCGAACAGCCGTTGACGATCACGCCCGAGGTTGTACGCAGCGCAGTGGCTGCGAACCACGCGGAAGTCAACCTAATGGAAGCACCGTTGACGGTGCAGCCGGAGGAAATGATTCCGGTGGAGAAGTTGTCGGACGACGACATCGACCGAATGATCGACAGCTGGCAGCGTGGCACGTGGTTCGATCTATGGACCGGAGAACAGAACGAGCGCGTGCGTCTGCGGTGGATCAGTCCGCGCCGAAATTTTTATCTGTTTACCTCGGCCGAAACGGGCAAAGCGCACAGTTTGGCGCCGTTGATCCTGCGCAGCTTTGTCAGAGCAGGACGCATAAAGACGGCAGAGAGCGCGCCGCTCTTCGAGCGCGTGGTCGACGGCATGATGCACGATCTGCAGGCGGTAGGCACGCAAGCGTGACGTGAAACGTCGACGGAAGGCTGAGCCGGTTACGCTTTCCGAAGAAGACGGCATTCGCTATCTGCACTTCGGTACCGAGTGGGTGCAGGGCGGTATGCGTGTCGCGCAGCCGTTTGCCCTTGAGCTCGAGTATCAGCGGCTGATGATGGCTGTCGGCCTGTTTCTTCCCGAGCCACGGCGCATCGTTCAACTGGGTCTTGGCGCTGCGGCATTGACGAAGTTCTGCTGGCGTGAAGTTCCGAGTGCAAGCGTCGTTGCGGTGGAGCTCAGTGTCGACGTCATCGATGCGGCACGGGCTTGGTTCTGTCTGCCGGCCGATGACTCGCGCTTAAGTATCGTTAATGCCGACGCGCGCCAATTCATCAGCCATCCGCGGCAGCGCGGTCGGGCTGACTGGTTACAGGTGGATCTTTATGACGCTGCAGCGCGCGGTCCCGTGTACGACGACATAGCCTTTTACACCGCGTGCCGGAAGTCGCTTCGAGCGCCGGGAGTGGCTTCGTTCAATTTGTTCGGTTCGAAGTTCGACCCGAGCTTTGCGGCGATCGCATCCGCATTCGACGATCGCGTGCTCGTTCTGCCTGAAGTGGATGCCGGCAATCGCGTCGTGCTTGCGGTGGCTGGACCTCCGCTTGACGTACCGTTTTCGGCGCTCGACGAACGGGCGCGTGAACTCGAGGCGCGCTGGAAGCTCAAAGCGCGCGGCTGGGTCGCCGGTTTGCGGCGCGCGAACTCGTTGGGCTCCCGGTTTGAGCTCTAAGATCGTTGCGAAAGCGCGGCTAATGCCTTCAATTTAGGGATGTTTTGGCGCCAGTAACTGCTTAAACTTGCTTGACACCCAATGGTGGGTCGATAGAGTCTGCCGTCTATAGTGTCGAAGCCGCTGAGCGTGCGGCGCTGCTAGACAACCAAGTCAAAGTTCAGAGATCGCATGGAGTTTCCTCCGGCTTCCGACTCGTCGCGCGCAAGCACTGGCAGTGACGTGCCGTTCGTAACAGCAGCGCAAGCATCTGCGCTTCTGAAGTCCGGCATGGCGATTTCGAATGAGCTGATCGGCGCCGCTTTCCCGGAATTGTCGAAGACGATTCTCGATGAGCTGTCCGGCAAATGGGATTTCGACGTCGGGTCGCCACTGGTGCAGCGGCATCTCGCTGCAAAGCTGGACGACCTGCATCACACGTTCATGGCTCGCCTGCAGGAAACGCAGGACCAGTATTTTCACGAGATTACCGTAGGCCGGGCGCCGGCAGCCACGGGCTCACTCGACGCTGAGACATTGTCATTGGTCGACTCGATCTCTGTCGAAAGCAACACCGTCGTCGAACGACATGCCAGCAAGATCGCCGGTTATGCCGAGCAATTGATGCGCGACCTGAATCTGGTCGTCGCGTTTCTTCTCGGCAGGAGCACGATTCGCAACTCCGAAAACCCATTGGGTCCTGCGGTGTACGTGCGCGCGTTACTGCGTGCGGCCGAAGACACCGATCTGCACAAAGAGGCCTGGGAATTTTTTCTGACGGTGTTTGAGAAGCCGCTCGGTGACGAGCTTGCGCGGATTATCAGACAGCTCCTGGATCACTACGCGAATCACGGCGTCGACGTGCGCGCAATTCGAAGGACGCGCGCTGCACCGAAATCGGCAGCGCCGTGGCAAACGCCCGGCGCTGCCGGAAATGCCCAGGGCAATTTGAATGCGGCCGGCGCATTGGCAGAAGCAGGCGGCCCGGGCAACGCGGCAAGCGGTCAGGCTCGCGGGCCGCAAGCGGCGCAAGGACCCGACGAGCCGAACATGCTGCTCGGCGGGCTGTTAACGCGACTGCAGGCCAACGCCCGGGGCTCGCGGCTGCCACATCTGCCGTCACACGGCCCGGCTCCGCAGCAGCTGCTGCAATCGATTGGCGAGTTTCAGCAGATGAATCTGCAAGAGCTCGGCCCGAACGGCAATTTTGCACTGCCGACCGAATCGGTCAGCGCAATGCGCGACGAACTGATTTCAAAGTCGACGCGCGTAGTGGACAAGCTGACGATCGAGCTTGTCGGGATGCTGTTTGATCATGTGATGCAGGACAAGCAGGTCCCCTCCGAGATCAAGGCACGGATCTCGCGCTTGCAGTTTCCGGTGCTGAAGTCGGCCTTGATGGACGCGGCGTTTTTTGCCTCGAGCGCTCATCCCGCCCGCAAGCTGATCGATCGCATTGCAGGGACGTCTGCCGGGTGGGAGCCCTACGGCGACGACAACCAGCGCTACATGAAGGAAGTCGATCGGGTCATTACCGAAATCCTCAAACACTTCGAAACAGATCTCGGCGTGTTCGATCGGTTGTATGGCGAGTTCGACAGGTTTGTCTCCGAAATTGCTCCCGAGGAAAACGATCCGGTGTCTCGCGCCAAGAAGGCGCTTGAAGCGGCCGAGAAGCACGAGATCCTGACGATCAATACGACAATTCAAGTCAGGCGGGCGTTCGAGCGTGTCGACCTCGAGCCGTACATCAAGGAATTCTTGCTCGGCGCTTGGGTCAAGGTGCTGGTCGCCGCGACAGTCCGGCAGGAGAAGACACCGGGGTTTGCGAAGGCGTTTCGCGATGTCATCCATGAGCTGGTGTGGTCGGTGCAGCCCAAGGCAAGTACGGAGGACCGCAGCAAGCTGGTGAAGCTGATTCCTGGCATGGTGCGTGTATTGCGCGACGGTCTCGGCTTGATCAATGCGCCAGAGCGCGACCGCGAATTATTTTTTACGCAGCTGATGGAATCGCATGCGATGGCGGTCAAGCCGGTCGATCAGGCAACGTATATCAAGTCGAGTCTGCTGGCGTCAGAGCTGCGCGCAAAAATCGATGGCATGCAATTGTCGGGTGTGTTTCCCGTCACGACCGTGCCGGGCGGTATCAAGGTGCCGACCAACGTCATCATGCACGCTGCTGCCGAGCACAAGGCGGACATTGTCATGCCCGACCCGGTCACCGACATTCAACGTCTCGACCCGGTGGAAGACGCGCGCGTGCAGGAAGAAATTGGCCGCTGGCAACGCGGCAACTGGTTCAAGCTGTGGAACGGAATGGAGTTCTCTCGCGCCAAGCTGCGTTGGATGAGCCCGTTGCGCACGCTGTTCCTGTTTGCCAGCGAGCACGATCAAAAAGCGCATGTAATGTCCGCCGACATGCTGAAGTCATATCTGGCTCGCAAGTACATCGAGCCGCTCGAAAGCGTGCCGCTGACCAAGCGCGCAGTCGATGCGGTCGTCGCTGATTTTGAAAACGCACCCGATCGTGCGAAGTCGATGGCCAAGCGCTATGAGGCTTCCCAGCCCGCATGAGCGAGCCGCCGGGCCGCCCCAAGGCGAGTGACGTCCCCCACGGGGGGACCGCGCGTAGCGCCAGGGGGCAACATGAGTCCTAAGGACGGCGCAGCGGTCGTGAAGAACACGACGGCTCCGCGTGAAAAGGGGCCGCGTGTGCAAGCGGTTCAGGCACCGCCCGGCCGCGTCAGCAGCGGCTTCGTGATAAAGCAACTCGTGGTCGACGGCTTGTTGTCCGCCGCCGACGCCGAGCGTTTCAAGACCACCGGTGGCAGCGCGCGCTCAGGACATCCGCTGGTCGTGCTGGCGGAGATGAACTACCGATCGCCGCAAGCCGACCGCCAGTTGCTCGATCTCGAGACCTTGACCCGCTGGATTGCCGAGAAAGCCGCGCTTCCGTACTTTCACATCGATCCGCTCAAAGTCGACTTCACGCGTGTGGTCGACGTGATGTCATCGTCGTACGCGACAACCTATTCGATCTTGCCGGTTGCGATGACGCCGACCGAGGTGACGATCGCGACCAGCGAGCCGTTCTTGACCGGCTGGGATCGCGAAATCGAGCAGATCACGAAGAAGAGCGTTCTGCGCGTTGTCGCAAATCCACTCGACGTCGCGCGCTACACGACCGAGTTCTTCAAGCTTGCGCAGCAGGTGCGCGGCGCAGCCAAGACCGGAAGCACGGCACTGGTATCGAGCTTCGAGCAATTGGTCGAGCTTGGCGGCAAGGTCGACGCCAACGATGCACACGTCATCCACATCGTCGATTGGCTGTTGCAGTACGCATTCGATCAGCGCGCGAGCGATATTCATCTAGAGCCGCGACGCGAATTCGGAGTAGCGAGATTTCGCATCGACGGCGTGCTGCATCAGGTCTATCAGGTGCCGGCCGGTGTGATGGGTGCGATGACAAGCCGCATCAAGCTGCTCGGCCGTATGGACGTGATCGAAAAGCGGCGCCCTCAAGACGGTCGAATCAAGACCAAGGTGACGACTGGGCCGAACGCGGGGCGCGAAGTTGAAATTCGCTTGTCCACGTTACCGACCGCCTTTGGTGAAAAGCTCGTGATGCGGATCTTTGATCCGGAAGTCGTCGTGCGCAGTTACGCCGAGCTCGGATTCGCGAACGAAGAAGCAAAGCTGTGGGAAAGCTGGATTCACCGGCCATCGGGCATCGTTCTGGTGACCGGCCCGACGGGTTCGGGCAAAACAACAACCCTGTATTCGACGCTGAAGCAGCTTGCAACGGATGAGGTAAACGTCAGCACGGTGGAAGACCCGATCGAAATGGTCGACCCGGCACTGAATCAAATGCAGGTTCAGCACGGTATCGATCTCGGGTTCGCCGACGGCCTGCGTGCGTTGATGCGGCAGGACCCGGACATCATCATGGTCGGTGAAATTCGCGATAAGGAAACGGCCGACATGGCGGTGCAAGCCGCGCTGACCGGCCATCTGGTGTTCTCGACGTTGCACACGAACGATGCTGCGTCCTCGGTTGCGCGGCTGCTGGAGCTCGGCATACCGAACTATCTGGTGAACGCGACGTTGATCGGCATCCTTGCGCAGCGCCTGATCCGCACGCTGTGCCCACATTGCAAGGCGGTCGGCGAGCCAATCGATCCGGTGCTTTGGAAAGAACTGGTCAACCCGTGGCGCTCGAATATCCCCGAGAAGGTCTACAAGCCGGTCGGGTGTCTCGAGTGCCGTAACACCGGATACATGCGCCGCACGGGCCTGATCGAGATGCTTGTGATGACCGACGCGATGCGTGCACTGGTCGGGCAAGAGGGCGATATCGTCAAGATGCGCAGCCAGGCCGCGCGTGATGGCTTGAAGTCGCTGCGTCTGTCGGGTGCTCAGAAGATTGCGAACGGGCAGACGACGATGGACGAGGTGCTGAAAGCGGCGCCTCCGTTCACGACCTAACGGTTCGAGCAAGCTGCTCCGGGCGGGAACGACGATTGCGGGCGAAGGGGTACGCGGCGGCCGTTCGCCCCGCACGCAATCGGAGGCCAACAAATGGATATCGCAGTACAGGAGAAATACGTCTGTTACAAACACTCTGCGCAAGCTTTCCCCCTGTATTACGACGATGATCCGCATGGATCACACGCACGTCCTGGCGCTTGCACGGCGCTATCACCCGGATACCTCACCCAACAAGAAGCTGGCGCTTGTAACGAATGCATGCCTGGCGCTGGAAGTCCACGCGCAACTCGAAGAGGAGATTTTCTATCCAGCTCTGCGCAGCGGGGCCGGTTCGGATCCGATTCTCGACAAGAGCGTTCCCGAACACAATGAAATGCGCCGTTTGATAAGTGCGCTACGCCATATGCAACCGGAGGATGCCGAGTACGACACAACCTTCATGGAGTTGATTCGCCTGGTGCTGCACCACGTTGCCGACGAAGGAAACCAGGCTTTTGCCTGAAGCCGAACGCGTGCTCGGCGGACAGTTGCGTGAGCTTGGGCAGCAGATGACCAGGCGGCGCCTGCAGTTACTGCGGCCGCATGCGATGGAAGTCACGAAGACGGCGGTGCGCTCGTTCCCGGTCGCATCGGCAATGACGGCTGTGATGGCCGTGCTGCTCGGTTCGCTGCTGGTCAGGCAACTGACGATCCGGTAAATGGTCCGTTGCGAGTGACCAGTACCTGAAACTGGTTACTCGCAAGGTGCTGTCACCAGCCCGAAAGTTCCACTTTGCGACGCCGCTCAACTGACGAGTTGCGCGTCCGCGTGCTCGACGTGCGTTTTTACCCAAGCCACGTAGCGATCCATCCAACCCTGCAAGAATTTCCTGCTGGAGGGCCCAACATTGCCGGACGCATCGAACAGCCCTTCCTTGGCCTGGATAAATGCCTCCGGCTGGCCAAGCGTCGGCACGTCAAGATAGGCAAGGACGTTGCGCAAATGCTGTTGCGCCACGGCAGTGCCGACAGCGCCAACCGAGACGCCCAGCACACCGGCCGGCTTGCCTGCCCAGGCGTTCTGGCCGTACGGGCGCGAGGCATGATCTATCGCATTCTTCAGCACGCCTGGCATCGAACGGTTGTACTCCGGAGTGACGAATACGACACCGTCGGACGACATGATCTCTTTCTTTAATCGTTTGACCGTCTCCCCCGGGTTCGCCTCATCGTCCTGGTTATAGAGCGGCAAGTCGCCAATTTCCAACTGTCGGAACGAGAACTCAGCCGGCGCCAACTTGACGATGGCCGTCGCGAGCTGGCGGTTGAAGGAATCGCGGCGAAGGCTGCCGACGAGGACGGCGATCTGATATTGGCTCATCTGGACCCCCAGGTTTCAAAGCTGGCGGGACACTGCAAGCAGGCACTGAGCCCGCACGCCGAGGTCAACTCAAAATGGTGGGGCGACGGCGGGGTCTGGACTACGCAAAAAAGTCACTTGCTCAGGGTGCGCATCGCTCGCGTCAAGCCATCGAGCGTCATCGGGAACATCTTGCCGCCTGCGATTTGACGAATTACCGAAATCGATTGACGGTACTGCCATAGCTGCTCGGGTTCCGGATTAAGCCAGACCGACTTTGGAAACGTCGAAAACAACCGCTGCAGCCACACGGCCCCCGCCTCGTCGTTGTTGTACTCGACCGAGCCGCCGGGTTGCAGTACTTCATATGGGCTCATCGTCGCATCGCCGACAAAGATCAACTTCCAGTCGTGCGGATACTTTCGAAGCACATCCCACGTTGCATGGCGCTCCGTATAGCGGCGCCGATTATTCCGCCACAAAAACTCGTACACACAATTGTGAAAGTAGTAGAACTCGAGGTGCTTGAACTCGCTCTTGGCAGCGCTGAACAGCTCTTCGGTGCGCTTGATGTGTTCGTCCATCGTGCCGCCGACATCGAGCAGCATCAGCACCTTGACGGTGTTGTGCCTTTCGGGGACCAGCTTCAGATCAAGCCAGCCCGCGTTTTTCGCGGTCGACTCGATCGTGTCGTGCATGTCGAGCTCGAGCTCGGCGCCTTCGCGGGCGAAGCGGCGCAGACGACGTAGCGCGACCTTGATGTTGCGGGTTCCGATCTCGACTGAATCGTCGTAATCGCGATAACCGCGCATCTCCCAAACCTTGACGGCCGACTTCCCACCCTTCGATGGGCCGCCGATGCGGATACCTTCCGGATGTGCACCACCATGGCCGAACGGCGATGTGCCCCCGGAGCCGATCCACTTGTTGCCACCGTGGTGCGCGCCGTCCTGCTCTTCGAGCCGCTTGCGAAACTCATCCATCAGCTTGTCCCAGCCGAGCTTCTCGAGCTTCGCGATCTCCTCTGGTGAGAATGTGCGTTCAAGCATCTGCTTGAACCATTCGTCCGGAATTTCCTTCGTGAAGTCGATCGCCGTTTGCACGCCCTGGAAATATTCGCCAAAGGCGCGATCAAAGCGGTCGAACTGTGTTTCGTCCTTTACCAACGTCGCGCGCGATAGGTAATAGAAGTCATTGATCGAAGGGCCGATAACATCTCTTTTCAAAGCGTCGAGCAACGTCAGCAACTCATTGATCGAAACCTTGAGCTTGGCTTGTCGCAGATGAAAAAAGAAGTCGATCAGCATGGTTGATTACGCGCTGTGACGAGCCAATCGTAGCTCCAGATGGCGTTTGACGTCGGGCCACTCGGCAGCGAGGATGCTGTAGATAACGGTGTCGCGAACCGTCCCGTCGCGCCGTGGATGATGATGGCGAATGACGCCGTCTTTCTTTGCTCCGAGCGCTTCGATCGCGCGCTGCGAACCGAAATTGAAGTTATCGGTGCGCAGTCCGACGACCCCGCAACCGAGCGAAACGAACGCATGCGTCAGCAACAGCAATTTGCAGGCAGTGTTGACGTTGGTTTTTTGCCACCGCTTTGCATACCAGGTGTAACCGATCTCGACGCGATCGATGGCGGGCACGATGTCGTGATAACGCGTGCTTCCCGCAATTGTGTTGGTAGCGAGCTCGCGCACGGCCCAAGCCAGCATATGACCGGCACGCTGGCCTTCGATCGCGGCATCGACGTAGCCGTGCGTATCCGCAGGCTCGGGTACCGATGTGAACCAGAGTTTCCACAGCTCACCGTCGCTTGCGGCAGCAGCCAGGCCCGGACTCGTGTTCGTGTCCCAACGGCTCGAGCCGGACGCCGAAACCCTCAAGCGTGACCGGCGCGACGGCAATCATTAGCGGTTCTGTCGCGCCATGAATACGAGACGCTCGAAGAGATGCATGTCCTGCTCGTTCTTCAGCAACGCGCCCGCTAGCGGTGGAACGGCCAATTTTTCGTCTTTCGAACGCAGCGCGTCGGCCGGAATCTGCTCCGCCACCAACAGCTTCAGCCAATCGAGCAATTCGGACGTCGAAGGTTTTTTCTTCAGGCCCGGCAGGTCGCGTGTGCCGAAGAACACTGATAGCGCGTTTTGCAGCAGGTCCTTGCGCAGCTTCGGGAAATGCACGTCAACGATCGCCTGCATCGTTTCCTTGTCGGGAAACTTGATGTAGTGAAAAAAACAGCGCCGCAAGAATGCGTCCGGTAATTCCTTTTCGTTGTTAGACGTGATCACAACCAGCGGGCGATGCCGCGCGACTACCGTTTGCCTCGTTTCATAGACGAAAAATTCCATCCGGTCGAGCTCACGCAGCAGATCGTTCGGAAACTCGATGTCTGCCTTGTCGATCTCATCGATCAGCAGCACGGTTTGCTGTTCAGCTTCGAAGGCCTGCCACAGCACACCCTTGACGATGTAGTTCTGGATATCGTGCACACGTGCATCGCCGAGCTGCGAGTCGCGCAGGCGCGACACCGCGTCGTACTCGTAAAGCCCCTGCTGCGCCTTCGTAGTCGATTTGATGTGCCAGGCCAGCAATGGCATGCGCAGCGCGCGCGCCACTTCTTCGGCGAGCATCGTCTTGCCGGTGCCGGGCTCGCCCTTGATCAACAACGGCCGCTGCAGAATCAGCGCAGCGTTGACGGCAAGCTTTAGATCGTCGGTCGCGACATAAGTCTCGGACCCTTCGAAGCGCAGCATTGGTACAGGATGACAGGAAATGCGGAGTAAATCGAGTATACCGATCGAGTATGCGACGCTTGAGGGCGATCAATGCCGCTCCGCTACAATCGCCCGCTGTTTCGCATACGATCCCCGACGAGATGAAGTTTTTTCTGCTGATGCTGTTAGCGGCCGCATTCACGCAATCCGCGGCGGCGCAAGACAGCAAGAGTGGTGCTGCTTCAGCGCCGAGCCACGCCCAGGCGAACGTGTCGATGTGCATTGGCTGCCATGGCGATTCCGGGGTATCAGGCATCGTTTCCGTATGTTTATCGCGTACCGAAAATTGGTGGACAGAGTCAGCCCTATATCGAGGCGGCGCTAAAGGCTTATCGGCAGGGAGCGCGCAATCACCCGTCAATGACTGCGGTGGCCAAGTCGCTGACGGACGAGCAGATTTCGGCGGTGGCCGCGTATTACGCGGCGCGCGGCTCTCGACCCGGTCGTGGCATCTTCCAAATGAGCGCACTCGAAGTGAAAGCCGGCATGTTCAAAGTCGCGTTGTTGAGCGCGTGCTTGCTGGCGGCAGCGCCGGTCGGTGCGCAGGACGCAAAAAAAGGCGAAGAGCTCGCGCAACAGCAGTGCGCGGCATGTCATGGCAAGGATTTCGTCACGGGCGTCGATCCGACGTATCCGAGACTTGCCGGGCAATACCAGGACTATCTCGAAAAAGTGCTTCGCGACTACAAGAGCGGGGCGCGCAAGAATCCCATCATGAATGGCATCGCCAAACCGCTGACACGCGACGACATTCGAAACGTGGCGGCCTATCTTTCCGCACTGTCAGGGCCGCTGAGCAACCAGACGCGCTAGTTCTCACTCGCGCGGCGCTTCAGGCAGTCCAAATAGCGCGCGCTCATCTCGTCGGCGGGCATTGCTTGACCTGCGCGTTGCGCGCTCCACACCGCTTCGCCGAGGCATTCCATCACGTCGTGCATCGCCGCGTGCTCGTCGCCACGCCGCGCGACAAGCTGTCGAAAAACGGCACGGATGCCTGGCGGCTGATCGATCGAAAGTTGCTCTGCGATCGCCAAGTGCATCGACATGTGCAAAAACGGATTGGTGCGGCCGTCTTCGACCACGTACTCACGCGTAAGGGCGGCGTCCAGGTCATCGAACTCGCCGTGATATTCGGGATGTTTCAGCATCCAATCGAGGGCAACGGCTTCCAGGGGTGACAGCACTTTCGCTTCGCGATGCTTGCGCCATGTGTCGCAGAAGAATCGGCGGACGTCTTCCTTCGATGGATTGAACATCTATTGCAATTGTGGCGGCGGCGTCTTGTGCCGGTATTCGCACCACTGGGCGATCGGGCAGCGCCAGCATTCAGGCACACGCGCCTTACAGATATAACGGCCGTGCAGTATCAGCCAGTGATGAGCGTTCGTCTTGAATTCGTCTGGCGTGAATTTGAGAAGGCGCCTTTCTACTTCTTCGGGGTCCTTCCCCGGCGCGAGGTTCGTGCGATTGGCGACACGAAACACGTGCGTGTCGACTGCAATTGTCGGCTCGCCGAACACCGTGTTGAGCACTACGTTGGCTGTCTTTCGCCCGACACCCGGCAGCGCCTCCAGCGCTTCGCGGTTGCGCGGAACTTCGCCACCGTGCTGCTCGACCAGCGCCTGCGATAGCCGGATAACGTTACGTGCCTTGGCCCGATAGAAGCCCGTTGAATGGATATAGCCCGACAGTCGCTCTTCACCGAGCTTCAGGAGCGCCTGTGGAGTGTTTGCAATCTTGAACAGCACGCGCGTAGCGGCGTTGACCCCCTTGTCGGTCGCCTGTGCGGACAGAACGACCGCGACCAGTAACTCAAAAGGTGTCGTGTACAAAAGCTCCGTGGTTGGATTCGGATGCAGCGCCCTGAGTGTTTCGTAAATCGCGCGACGCTTGGCGGGATTCATTGCTGAACCGTACCTCGTCGCTGCTGCGCGCGCGCAATCGCGGCAGCCACTGCGCTGGCGCGCTGATCACGCGTAGTGGATGGCGGTCGAGGTGCCGTCGTGCGTTCTAGCCGTTCACGTCGCGCGTCGTGTCGATCACGGGCCGCGAGTCGATCGGTGGCGGTCCACACGCGAGGCGGTACCACCGGAACCATGGAGATGCAATCCATCGGGCAAGGCGGCAGACACAGGTCGCAGCCGGTGCATTGCGAGGCAATCACCGTATGCATGCGCTTCGCGCTGCCTACGATCGCGTCCACCGGGCATGCAGGAATGCAGAGCGTGCAGCCAATGCATCGGCTCTCGTCTATGACCGCGACCATCAGCGGACGCTCAAAGCCGTTCATTGGATTCAGCGGCATCGGCGCGCGGCTCAGCAGCTGCGCCAGCGCGTCGATGCCTGCTGCGCCGCCCGGAGGGCACTGGTTAATCTCGGCTTCGCCACTTGCAATCGCTTCAGCATACGGCCGGCATCCCTCGTAGCCGCATTTCGTGCACTGCGTTTGCGGCAGCAGTGCGTCGATTCGATCCGCTACGGACACCGGCTTTTCTCTAGGCGTGGGCCCGAATGAATTTGGCGATCTCGGGTGCGATGTTCGCGCGCCACCGACGTCCGCTGAAGATGCCGTAATGACCGGTGCGCTCAGCTGTCAAATGCCGCTTCTTCGATTTCGGAATGTTCTTGCACAGGTCGTGCGCCGCCTGCGTCTGGCCGCTACCCGAGATGTCATCCAACTCGCCCTCGATCGTGAACAGGGCGACCGATCGAATATCTTCGGGCTTGACCAACTGTCCGCGGACGCGCCACTTTCCGTCCGGAAGCTGGTGCTCCTTGAACACGATCCTGATCGTATCGAGGTAATACTCCGCCGGCAGGTCGATCACCGCGTTGTATTCGTCATAGAACGCGCGATGATCTTCAACGTCCAACTGATCGCCTTTGACCAGGTCCAAGTAGTAGTCCCAATGCGATTTCAAGTGTCGGTCGGGATTCATTGCGACGAATCCGGCGTGCTGGAGAAAGCCGGGATAAACGCGACGTAGGTAGCCCGGGTATGCCGCAGGGACCTTGAAGATGACGTGATTTTCAAACCAACGCTGGCTCTTGCGCATCGCCAGAGCGTTGACCTGGGTCGGGTTGCGACGCGGGTTTATCGGTCCGCCCATCATTGTCATTGTCTTTGGCAGCTTCGGATCCTTGTTACTCGCCATCAGCGAGACCGCGGCCAGCACCGGCACCGTCGGCTGACACACCGAGATGACGTGCACATCGGGCCCAAGGTGTCGAATGAATTCGATCACGTAGTCGACGTAGTCGTCGAGGTGAAACGGACCCGCTGCAATCGGGACCATCCGCGCGTTGGTCCAGTCGGTGATGTACACATCGTGATTCGGCAGCAACGTGCGCACCGTATCGCGCAGCAAGGTCGCGTGGTGTCCCGACAACGGCGCCACCACTAGTACCGTCGGGTCGCCGTGCTTGCCCGCTTTCGCGCTGGACTTCGATCCGAACTCACGCCTGAAGTGCAGCAGCCGGCAAAATGGCTTCTCGATCACAACTTCCTCGACGACGGGCACCTGGGCACCGTCGATGTCGGTCGAGCGCAATCCAAACTCCGGCTTCTCGTACTGTTTGCCGAGCCGGTGCAGCAGGTCGTAGCCGGCCGCTAGCCGGCTTGATACGGGCGTGTATGCGAAGGGGCTGTACGGATTGGAAAATATCTGCGACGTCGCCTGCGCCCATGCGGAAAATGGGTTCCAGAAACGGCGCTGCAACTCATGCAGGTCGTAGAGCACTCGAGCCTTTCAAAGGTGAAAAAGCAAATCAGCGCTCCAGCAGATGGCGCTTTGCGCGAATGTCTTTCCAATCGTCGGCGTCGGGCGGGTGTGGCTTCATCCGGGTGATCGACGGCCATATTTTCGAGAGCTCGACGTTCAGCGGTATGAAGTCGCGCTGATCTTCCGGCACGTCTTCTTCCGCATAGATGGCGTTAACCGGGCACTCGGGGATACATACCGCGCAGTCGATGCACTCGTCCGGGTCGATCGACAGCATGTTTGGCCCCTCGCGAAAGCAATCCACCGGACAAACATCGACACAGTCCGTGTATTTGCATTTAATGCATGTTTCGACGACGACGTGCGTCATCCAGTTCTCCACTACAACGTTGCATAGCACAAACCGCTATTGTAGTGGCCTGTAACAGCCAATTCGAAAGTGCCTTGCGCATCGGGGCGGCCGATTGCTTTGTCGCTCGCCTTGCGAATATGCGTCGGCTATTCGACGCGGCTCGCTTCGCGCAACTCGGAGCGCCCGGACGCGCCTTGCCCTTCCGAACCGGCTGTTACAGGCCACTAGCGTCGCAATTTCGATCCACACGTGAAGAGAACGTCGCCATGACGACCCGCCGCCAAGTTGTTGTTGCCTCTGCCGTCGCTGGCGCCGCCGTTGCTCTGCCGCTCGGCGCTCGCTCGCAATCTGCACCGATTCGGATCGGTGAGATCAACAGCTACTCGACGATTCCGCAGTTCACTTTGCCCTACAAGATGGGCTGGCAGCTTGCCTTGGATGAGGCAAACGGGGCCGGCGGACTGCTCGGTCGACGCGTCGAGGTGATCTCACGTGACGATGCGGGCAAGCCCGAAGACGCGATCAGGCATGCGACCGAGCTGAGAACCAATGAGAAGGTCGCATTAATTACCGGTACTTTCTTGTCGAACGTCGGACTTGCGGTCGCGGACTTTGCGTTGCGTAATCGCATTGTCTTTGTCGCCGCCGAGCCGCTGACCGACGCTCTGGTGTGGGAGAAGGGTAACCGCTACACATTTCGACTGCGTCCCAGCACTTACATGCAGTCGGCAATGTTGGTCGAAGAGGCGGCGAAGATGCCTGCGAAGCGCTGGGCGATCATCGCGCCGAACTATGAGTATGGTCAGTCGGCAGTTGCCAACTTCAAGCAACTGCTGAAGGCCAAGCGCCCTGATGTCGAGTTTGTTGCCGAGCAATGGCCCGCGCTCGGTAAGCTCGAGGCAGCCACTACAGTGCAGGCGATCATCGCAGCGCGGCCCGATGCGGTGTTCAACGTCACGTTCGGTGCCGATTTGCCGCGACTGGTACGCGAAGGCAATTTGCGCGGGCTCTTCCCGCGCGTTCCCGTTGTCAGTCTGCTTTCAGGCGAGCCCGAGTACCTTGACGTGCTCAAGGACGAGACGCCGAAGGGGTGGATCGTGACCGGCTATCCCTGGAGTCAAATTTCAACGCCGGAGCACGCGAAGTTTTTCAACGCGTATTACAAGCGATACAACGACTATCCGCGACTCGGTTCGGTTGTCGGCTATGCGACATTCACCGCCATCTTCGAAGCGATCCGCAAAGCGAACTCGGTCGATACGGAAAAGCTGATCGCCGCACTGCGAGGCTTGCAATGGTCGACGCCGTTCGGCCCCGCTCAATTCCGAGCCGCCGATCATCAGTCGACAATGGGAGCCTATGTGGGCAAGCTCGATGTTCGCGACGGGAAGGGCGTGATGGTCGATTGGCGCTACGCCGATGGCGCGAAGTACTTGCCGGCGCCCGCTGAAGCGGCGAAGCAGCGTCCACTCGAAGCTCAAAAATAACGTCAATGAATGCCGCGGACAGCGCGTGCTGTGGCGGGCTGCGCCTATGATCATTCGCAATTGGTAGACGCGACACCGCTGGTCAGCCGCCATTCATCATGGATTTCATCTTCGGCCAGCTGATCGCCGGGCTGTCGTACGGTTCAACGCTGTTCCTGGTCAGCGCCGGGCTGACACTGATCTTCGGCGTCACGCGAGTCGTCAACTTCGCGCACGGATCGCTGTACATGCTGGGTGCCTACCTCGCCTACACGATTACGACGCATTGGGCACCGAGTTCGATCAATTTTTTCGGCGGCCTGTTGTTGGCGGCGCTTACCGTCGCCGTGGTCGGTGCCTTGATCGAAGTGGTGTTGCTTCGACGCTTATATGCGTCGCCTGAAATCTTTCAGTTGTTAGCGACCTTCGGCGTCGTGCTGATTGTGCAGGATGCAGTCCTGGCGATCTGGGGCCCAACCGAGCTGTTCGCGCCGCGCGCGCCGGGATTGAAAGGGACCACAGAGATCGCCGGCGCGCTAGTTCCTCAGTACTCGATATTCGTGCTGGCTGTGGGTCCTGCAGTTTATGCATTGGTGTGGTTGCTTATCAAACGCACGCGCTGGGGACTGTGGGTGCGGGCGGCAGCGCAGGATCGCGAGACCGCAGGTGCGCTCGGCTTGAACGAGCCAATGCTTTTCACGTCGGTATTCGCACTTGGCGCGTTTCTCGCGGGGCTCGCCGGAGCGCTGCAGATTCCACGCGAAACGGTCAATCTGCAAATGGACCTGAGCATCTTGATCGAAGCGTTCGTAGTCGTCGTCGTCGGTGGACTCGGTTCGGTTACCGGAGCGTTTTGGGCGGCGCTGTTGATCGGACTGCTACATGCCTTCGGCAGCTGGTGGCTTCCGCAATCGACGCTTGTATTGATCTTCGTCGTGATGGCGGTCGTGTTGATATTGCGGCCGCATGGCTTGCTGGGCCGCGCGCACGCGCCGCAGCCCGCCCGCATGCACTCACATGCGCCGTTCGTGCCGCCGACGCTGCGCTGGCGACTCATCGGTGCTGCGGCGATCGTCGTGGCGATCGTGCTGCCACTGCTGATCGGCAATTACGCCATCGTGATTGCCACCGAAATTGCAATTGCTGCGGTACTGGCGGCGAGCCTGCATTTCGGAATGGGGCTCGGGGGAATCGTGTCGTTTGGACATGCGGCGTTTTTCGGATTGGGCGCGTATGCCGTCGCGCTTGCGATCGAGCATTTCGCGGCGCCGTTTGGAGCAGCGTTGCTGCTGGCTCCGATCGTCGCCGGCGGTGCGGCGCTGCTGGTCGGGCCCGTCGTGCTGCGGTCGCATGGCGTCTACGCGGCGATGTTGACACTTGCGTTCGCTCAGATCCTGTGGTCAATCGCCACCCAGTGGATTGATCTGACAGGCGGTGACAACGGCGTGTTGGGGCTTTGGTCAGTGCTGCCCTCCGCACTGTCGTCGCCTATGGTGTATTACCTGGCTGCTGCTGCGGTTGCTATTGTTTCTCTCGCGGCGCTGCGCCGTATCGCGCTTGCTCCCTTCGGTTTTGCGTTACGCGCCGCGCGCGACAGCGAGCTTCGTGCGGATGCGATCGGTATAGATACGCAGCGCACCCGGTGGCTGGCGTTCAGTTTCGGCGGGTTCTTCGCTGGCATCGCCGGAGCATTGCACGCGTTTCACAAAGGTTCCGTGTTTCCGACAACCCTATCGATCCCAGTGTCGGTCGATGCGTTGATCATGGTGCTGCTCGGTGGCATCCAGACACTGATCGGGCCAATCATTGGCGCACTTGCATATCACGGCCTGTCGACCGAGCTGACACGCTTGACCGATCACTGGCGTTTGTTACTGGGGCTGGCCATCGTCGTTCTTGCCATCGTATTTCCAGAAGGCATCGTCGGCTTTGTACGTCGGCGCGTCGCGAGAACGTGATGGGCTTGCTGCGGCTTGAACAATTAAGGCGGAGCTTCGGTGGAGTGCGTGCAGTCGACGGTGTGTCGTTTACATTGGCAGCCGGTGAAATCGCCGCCCTCATTGGTCCGAACGGCGCCGGCAAGTCGACGTTGTTCAACTTGATCGATGGTCAGCTCGCGCCACAGTCGGGCCGTGTGTTGTTCAACGGTGAACCAATGGCAGCACGGTCAACGGCGCAGCGCACCAGGCGCGGCATTGGACGAACGTTTCAGGTGGCACAGACGTTCGCGACGCTTACCGTTTTGCAGAACGTTCAGCTGGCAGTGGTCGCGGCGCATGGCGGCGCTTCGGACGTGGTTCACTTGCTGTGGGACATGCAAATCGAGGCGGCGAACGCGCTGCTGGCCCAAGTCGGATTGCAGCGTTTCGCAGGTGATGCTGCGGCAACCCTCGCATATGGCGACGTAAAGCGGCTTGAACTCGCGCTCGCGCTTGCCGCAAAACCGCGCCTGTTGTTAATGGACGAACCCACCGCAGGAATGGCGGCGTCGGAGCGCACTGCGCTGATGCAAACGATAGTCGCGCTGGCAGAAGCAACCAACATGGCGGTGCTATTCACCGAGCACAGCATGGAAGTCGTATTCGGTTTCGCGCGCAGGGTTATGGTGCTGTCCAGCGGCAAGTTGATTGCAGACGGTGCGCCCGAAGCGATACGCGCCGATTCGGAAGTGCAGCGCTTGTACCTTGGGGAAGAGGAGTGAGCGTCGCGCTCGAGCTTCGAGGAGTATCGGCGTGGTACGGCGATGCCCGGATCATCATCGATGCAAGTCTGAGCGTAAACGCAGGTGAGGTCGTCGCGCTGATCGGCCGCAACGGCGCCGGCAAGACATCGCTGTTGCGAGCGGCGATCGGATTGATGCCTCGCTGCACCGGTAGCGTCCTGCTGAATGGAAGCGACATCAGCGCGCTTCCCCCGTTTCGACGTGCAAAGAGGGGTCTCGGGTACGTGCCGGAGGATCGCCGCATCTTTACCGATCTAACGGTCGAAGAGAACCTGCGCGTCGCCAGTCGACCACTGGTGGGCGGCCTCAGCGAGCGCGACCTGCTGGCGCTATTTCCAAACCTTGCGGATATGCTGCAGCGACCGGCGAGCGCGATGAGCGGCGGCGAGCAACAGATGCTGGCGGTGGCACGCACGCTTGCAGCGAATCCTTCAGTGGTGTTGCTCGACGAGCCGTCCGAAGGCATCGCTCCACTCGTTGTAGCGAAGATGCGCGAAGCGGTGCTTGCAATGAAGCTGCGCGGCGTCGCAACGCTCGTTTCAGAACAGAACGTGCGTTTTGCCGCCGCCATTGCCGATCGCGCTGTGCTGATCGAACAAGGGAGGGTGGTTGGCGAAGCAACACGCGCGGAGTTGTCGACGCCGAGCGAGGCCGTGCAGCAGGTGCTGGCTCTGAATACTGCACCTACAATTTAGTCCAGTGAAACCGCCGAAATACGCCCCCGCTCGTCCGCGCCTCGCCGCGCCGGGCGTCGTTGCAAATGCTCGCCATAGTCCCGGCTATGTCTTCGCTTTGCGCCTAGCCCAGCGCGCCGCTGCGCGGTCGCTCGGGTGCGATTTGACGGTTTCACTGAACTTACGATGATCATTACCTCACTGCTTGACACTGACCTGTACAAATTCACGATGATGCAGGTCGTACTGCATCACTTTCCGGGCGCGAGCGTCGAGTACCGTTTCAATTGCCGTAATCCAGGCATCGATCTGGTGCCGCATATCGAAGCCATCAAGGACGAGATAGAGTCGCTTTGTACGCTCCGCTTTCGTGAATCGGAGCTGCAGTATCTGCGTGGGTTGCGCTTCATCAAGAGCGACTTTGTCGACTTCCTCGGACTGTTTCAGCTCAACACGAAATACATCACGGTTACACCGTCACCGCTGTCGAACGGCGAAATCGACATCGTCATTCGCGGGCCGTGGCTGCATACGATCTTGTTCGAAGTTCCAGTCCTGGCAATCGTCAACGAGATCTACTTTCGTTCGCTGCAAACAGCCGATGATTTTGACGAAGGGCGGCGTCGATTGCGCGACAAGATCGCGCTGTTGAATGCCGATTCGGCGCTCGAAGGCGTGCGGATCGCCGACTATGGCACGCGTCGCCGATTCTCGCGCCACTGGCACGAGGAGGTGCTGCTGCAGTTGAGGGCGAAACTCGGCGACAAGCTCGCAGGAACCAGCAACGTGATGTACGCAGCGATGCATGGCATGACGCCGCTCGGCACGATGGCGCACGAGTATCTGCAGGCATGTCAGGCCCTTGGCCCGCGGCTGCGCGATTCGCAGACGTTTGGTTTCGAAATGTGGGCGCGTGAGTATCGAGGCGATCTTGGGATTGCGTTGTCCGATGTCTACGGTATGGACGCGTTCCTGCGCGATTTCGATATGTATTTCTGCAAACTGTTTGACGGCGCACGCCACGATTCGGGCGATCCGGTGGCGTGGGGTGAGCGCTTGATCGCCCACTATCAACGCAACCGTGTCGATCCGCGCACCAAGACACTCGTTTTCTCGGACTCGCTGACAATCCCGAAAGTCATCGAGCTCTATCTGCGCTTTCGCGACCGCGCGCGCAGTGCTTTCGGAGTCGGCACCAACCTAACCAACGACGTTGGGCATACGCCACTGCAGATCGTGATCAAATTGGTCCGCTGTAACGGGCAGCCCGTCGCAAAGCTGTCCGATTCGCCCGACAAAAACCTGTGCGACGATCCAGCCTACCTGGCGTACTTGCGGCAGGTTTTCAGTATTCCTACACCCACTTCTCCATAGCTTCGATGCTGCGCTTATCCCGCCGCGCCGACTCGCTCGGCACCGAGAACGCTTTCGTCGTACTCGCCGAAGTCAATCGGCTGATTCGCGAAGGACGCGACATCGTTTCGTTCTGCATTGGGCAGCCCGATTTCCCGACGCCCGTGCATATTCAGGACGCCGCTGTAGAAGCCGTGCGTAGTGGCAAACACGGCTATACGCCGTCTGCCGGAATCGACGAGCTGCGCGCTGCTGCGGCGACGTCGATGGGCGCTTTGCGCGGACTCGACATCGCCGCCGACGAAGTTGTCGTGGCTGCCGGAGCCAAGCCGTTCATTGCGTACACGATTGCAAGCGTCACCGACTACGGTGCGGGTGACGAGGTCATTTACCCGGTGCCTGGCTTTCCGATCTACGAATCGCAGATCGTTGCTAACGGCGCTGTGCCGGTACCGCTTCCACTGTCCGAGTCGCGCGGGTTTGCGTTCGATCCCGCAGCGCTAGCGGCGCGCATAGGACCGAAGACGCGCTTGCTGATTCTGAACACGCCGCAGAATCCGACCGGTGGATTGCTCATGCGCGCGGACCTGGAAGCGATTGCGAGCGTGTTGCGAACGCATCCGCAGATCTGGATCTTCGCGGACGAGATTTACAGCAAGCTCGTCTACGAGGGTGAGTTCAGCTCGATCGCCTCTCTGCCTGGGATGCGAGAGCGAACGATCATCTCCGATGGCGCGTCCAAAACCTATGCGATGACCGGATGGCGCATCGGCTTTGCTGCCAACAAAGCGCTGGCACCGGTGTTTACGCGCTGGATCACCAATACCGAATCGTGTGCATCCCAGATTAGTCAGTGGGCGGCGGTTGCAGCACTGACCGGGCCGCAGGATGACGCCGAACGCATGCGACAAAGCTTTCGCAAGCGTCGCGACCTGATCGTTCGACTACTCAATGGCCTCCCCGGATTTCAATGCGCCGCGCCGGGGGGTGCCTTCTACGCGTGGCCCAACGTCACAGAAGCGTGTCGCATCGCCGGCGCAAAAGATTCGGAAGAACTTCGTATGCGGCTTCTGCACGAAGCCGGTGTTGCGGTGCTTGCCGACATCCACTTCGGACCGCGCGTGGAAAGCGACGGGCAACATATTCGCTTTTCGTACGCTGCCAGCGACGCGGCGATCGAAGAGGGCATCCGCAGAATCGACTCATTCATGCGCAAGGCGAATCGCTAGACATGAACCAGAACATAGCCAGCAATCGCACCTCGATAGCCCAATGTCACATCACTCTTGGCGGCTTGGTATGAAACGCGGTACGCAAACTTTGGCATTTGCGTTGTTGATCGTTCCATCGATGGCACTGGCAAGCGCCGGTGCGTTTGCCGGACCGATGCTCGCGGGTATTCCGGTCGAATTCATCTTATTCGCCGCAGTTTTGCTCGGCGTCGCGCTGTTTCATCACTACACGTTTCCAATCGCGTTGGGTGGCGCGCTGACGATTGCCTTGTACAAGATTTTCTTCTCTCCGTTTAAGAGCGGCGCTGGTTGGGGCGGCTTCGGTACGCATCTCGTTCACGAATGGGTGATCCTGGTCAATCTGTTGTTGTTGCTGCTGGGATTTGCGTTGCTGGCCAAGCATTTTGAAGACAGCCACGTTCCGAATGCGTTGCCCCGCATCCTGCCCGACGATTGGAAGGGCTGCTTCATGCTCCTCGCCATGGTCTTTATGTTGTCGAGCTTTCTTGACAATATAGCGGCGGCATTGATTGGTGGCGCGATCGCGCACACCGTGTTTCGCGCGAAGGTGCACATTGGATATCTGGCTGCGATCGTCGCTGCATCGAACGCGGGCGGTGCCGGAAGTGTGATCGGCGATACGACTACGACGATGATGTGGATCGCCGGCATCGGGCCGCTCGAAGTGGCTGAAGCGGCAATCGGGGCTGTCGTTGCGCTCGTCATATTTGGCATACCCGCGTCGCTGCAGCAGCAGCGCTATGCGCCGATTCAACGCGACATTGACCCCTCACTGACGATCGACTGGGCGCGCGTCGCGGTGGTGGGGTTCATTCTCGTCGCAGCGGTCGTGGTCAACATCACGATCAACGCGCGCTTTAAGGAGCTCGCCGATTTGTTTCCGTTTCTCGGTGCAGCGGTGTGGATCGCAATTGTGATTACCGCGCCACTCCGGCGGCCCGAGTGGGCGCTGCTGCCAGGTGCTCTCAAAGGTTCGCTATTCCTGATCTCGCTGGTGCTCGCCGCGTCGATGATGCCGGTGGACCAACTGCCCCTGGCCTCTTGGCAGACCGCACTCGGCCTTGGATTTCTGTCTTCGGTGTTCGACAACATTCCGCTCACCGCGCTTGCAATTCGCCAGGGTGGTTATGACTGGGGCTTTCTTGCATATGCGGTCGGATTTGGCGGCTCGATGATTTGGTTCGGATCGTCGGCGGGCGTAGCACTGTCGAGCATGTACCCGGAAGCTCGGTCGGTCGGACGATGGATACGGCATGGCTGGCCTGTAGCAGTGGCATACGTCGCCGGATTTTTTGTAATGCTTGCCATCATCGGCTGGCACCCTGGATCCACGCCACGCGTCGGTGGCTCGTCCGCGACAGAGCAAGCGAAGTAACGTGGCGCCGTTCTGAAAGGATTTGCATGGCCGACATCAGGCTGGTCCGGGCTCACTCGTTGCCACTGGCAAAGGCCAAGGCATTGGCGCAGAAAACTGCGGATGCCCTGTCCAAAGAGTACGACCTCGCTAGCGAGTGGCGCGGCGATACGCTGCGTTTTCATCGTTCCGGCGTCGACGGTCAAATGCATGTGACCGATTCGGAAATTCGACTCGACGTCACACTGGGACTGCTGTTGAAGGCATTCAAGGGGGCCATTGCGGGCCACATCGAACGGAATCTGGACGAGCTGTTGGCCGGCGGCAAAAGGCCGGCAAAGAAAACACCGCGTCGAAATTAATTTACGGCGTTCTGCTTCGCGCGGCCGATGATTTGAGCGACGCGGCGCTAGCCCAGCTCACAGGCCCGGTAGGATCTTTTCCCTCGAGGAATCGCTGCAAAAACGGCAAATCGTCATAGCCCCAAAAGAGCTCAGTGCCGACTGCCATCGTTGGCACTCCAAAGACCCCTTCAGCAATCGCTTGATCGGTTTGCTTTCGCAACTGCGCCTTGCATTCGGACTGCGACGCTTGCGCGATCAGCGCGGCGCCATCAAGTCCGGCCTCCATCTGCGACCTGCTCAACTACCGTCGGCTCGGCAACGTGCAGTGAGCGTATCCAGACTGCGCCGAACAGGGCGTCGATCAGCCTGAGCTTCTGCTCAGACTGCAACGGCAATGACGAAACGCGGAGTGAGAGAAGAGGATTGAACGGATGAAAGACGGGGGCGTTCAACGGGACGCCGATCAACGCGGCCTTGCGTGCGATGTTCCTCCACATCCATTGCATCTTGGGTGCGACTTCGGCAGGCCCCAGCTGTCGATGTGCTTCGAGCAAGCCAGCGAACAAAACAGGCACCGGCTCGATACTGCAACCGTTACGCTGAGCTAACGCCGGTAACTGCGTCCAGGCCAGATAGGCATTGGGCGAGATGTAGTCAAAGTAAAACCGAATCACCTTGCCGGCCATAGCGCAGACACCGTCGCGTCATGCAGCGGCGGCGTCAGTCTTTCAGGTCCTCGACCAGTGAGACGTATTGCTTCATCGCGTCATCCTTGGACGTGCCCTTGAGCTCGTTCCAGGCGTCCCACTTTGCACGGCCGACCATGTCCGTGAACCCCGGTCGCGAGCCGCTGGCATCGCCGTTGGTCGCTTGCTTATATAAGCCATACATCTTCAGCATCGTCTGATTGTCCGGACGCTCGGACAGATTCTTCGAATCAGCCACCGCGGTTTCAAATTGCGTTTTCAAATCGCTCATAGGTCTCCTGTTGGTTTATACGAAGGCGCGACTATTATGCAGCGGGGAGTGTGCGCACATGGGTGGAGTTGGGGCTATGCGTGAACGAATGTCTGCGGTCGACACCGCCTGGCTGCGGATGGACTCGGACAAAAATCTAATGATGATCGTCGGCGTCTATGAGTTCGACCGCAAGCTTGATTTCGCGCGATTGAGCGATCTGCTGAGGGAACGCCTGGTTACGCATCTGCGGTTTCGCAGCCGGGTAGCACGCGATGCGACCGGCTCCTACTGGCAGGAGGTCGCTGAGTTTGATCTGAACGACCATCTGGTTCGTACCAAGCTGCCGGGCCGAGGTACCGAAGCAGATCTGAAAAGGTTGGTCGGTGAGCTTGCGTCGCAGCCACTCGATGAATCGAAACCACTCTGGCAGATGCAGTTGATTGACAACTATGCCGGTGGCCAGGCGCTGGTGGTGCGGATTCATCATTGCATTGCTGACGGTATCGCGTTGATCGGCGTGCTGCTGGCGCTGACTACGGATCAGAGCGATCGTGAATCGGGCTTTGAGGCGAGGCGCCACCGCGGCCGCAGCAACGGAGGCTGGGACGCGCGATTGCGGCCATTGACGTCCGCGGCAGTGAAGGCTATTGGGACGACAGGCGATGTGGCTACCAAGGTGCTGCGCGGCTACGGTGCGATGCTCGACACGAAGGGCGCCTTTTTCGATGCCGCTGCGGGGTACGCGAGTGTTGCGGTCCGAGTTGCAAAGGATGCCGCGGCGATCGCGTTGATGCCGAACGACAATGAAACGAGTCTCAAAGGCAAGCCCTCGGGCGCGAAAGTCGTTGCGTGGAACGAGCCGATCGCGGTCGATGACGTCAAAGCGATCGGCAAGGCGCTCGGTTGTTCGGTCAACGATGTGCTGCTCGCCTGCGTGGCGGGTGCGATTCGTTCGTACCTGATGACGCGCGGTGAACATGTCGACGGTTGCGAATTGCGCGCGATGGTGCCGGTGAATCTGCGTGACCCGCGCACGTGGCAGGAGCTCGGTAACAAGTTCGGTCTGGTGCCGCTGCTGCTGCCGATCGGTGTCGAAAATCCAATCGCGCGCGTGTTCGAGGTGCAGCGGCGTATGGCAGCGCTGAAGACCGGATACACGGCGGTCATATCGATGACGCTGCTCGGCGCCGCAGGCTTTGCACCGCGCATCGTGCAGACCCAGGCGCTCGATTTCCTGGCGCGCAAGGCCAGCGCCGTGATGACGAACGTTCCGGGTCCGCAACAGCCGCTTTTTCTGGCCGGTGCGCGCGTTACACGGCTGATGTTCTGGGTGCCACAATCGGGAGACATCGGCATCGGAGTGTCGATCCTGTCCTATGACGGGGGCGTCCAGTTCGGGTTGATTACCGACCGTGCTCTTTGCGTCGAGCCCCAAAAGATCATTGACCGCTTCGAGCCTGAGTTCGAAAAGCTTGTCCTGGCGCTGTGCATGCTGCCCTGGGGCCAGGCTGTTGACGCTGCTGGTGCGCACGATTGGCTGTTCGGCGTGGCGCCGCGCAGCCGCGCTGATCGATCGAAAAGCAGCGCGCGAATGCGGTAGAAAGACCGACGCGGCGGCGAGCTGATCGACCAAAATGCAAGGCAACATTAGAGGGTTTCACGCCCTATTTTTTGGAGGCCTAACGCTATGCGCAACTCCATCACGGTCTTACTGACCTCCTTTGCGACTGCCATGTTTGCAGTTGCCCAAGCGGCCCCGCCACCCGCGCCGTCGATCACTCGCGTCATGGTGGTGGCCGATACGTCGGACGAGAGCTCGGATCTACTGACGGTGGCGGTAGCGGGCACACCATTGCAGCGCACGCTAGGGGGACGCGTGGCGGTACTTCCGATGCGCGACATGCATGACGCGATGCGCGCCACGCGTACGGGCGAATACGACGTCATCGTCGGCCCCGCACACGTTGCCGCGTCTGCTCTGGTCTATGGATACGAGTTGATCGGTTCCACTGCCGGGTCGACGAAGTACGTACTGGTGGGATCGCCAACGCTCAAAAGCCTGACGGACCTGAAAGGCCGCCGCGCTTATTTTCCGGCCCAGGATTCGCTGCGCAGCTATGTCGCGCGCGGATTACTGCAGGAAGCGGGAATGACGCCGCGCACACTGAAGCAGGTGACCTATGGCCAGACGAGCGGAGCCGGGTTGATCTCGATGACCGGCGGCGGTGCTGACGCAACGGTCGCGCTTGAAAGCGAATGGAAGCAGTGGTCGCAGGCACATCCGAAAAGTGGCGTCGTGCTGGCGACCTCACGGGACATGCCAAGCGGCGTGACCGTGGTCGTGAAGAAAGACACACCCGAGCCTGTACGACGCGCGGTCATGCAGTGGCTCGCGTCACCGGATAACTTGGTGCCGAATGCCGGGCGCGTTGTAGCAGCCTCGAACGCTGCGCCTTACGACTACGTAGCCGGTTTGGGTCTGTTCACTCCGACTGATCTGAAGGGAGTGACACGCGTAACAGCGAAGCAGGCGTTCGAGCTGAGCCAAAAAGGCGCGAGGCTGGTGGACGTTCGGACAGAGCGCGAGTACAACACGAAGCACGCACGCGGCTCCATCCTGGTTCCGTATGGGGAGAAAAGCCTTAAGGCGCTCGATTTCGATCCGAAGTCCGATTCGTTCGGTGGGCTGTCAAAGCTCGACAAGGCACAGCCGGTCGTTTTCTTTTGCAATGGCGCCGAGTGCTGGAAGTCGTATAAGGCGTCCAAGGTCGCTGCCGATTCGGGTTTCACTCAGGTGTATTGGCTACGAGGCGGCATGCCGGAGTGGACCACCGAGAATCTGCCGACCAATCCGTAGTGTGCTGTTGATCAGTAGCAGACGTTGATTTCGGAGTGACGACACAGGCGCTGTTTCGCGAAGACGCTTACCTGCGCGAGTGCGACGCAACCGTCACGCGCGTCGGCGATGACGGTATCGAGCTCGACCGCACCGTTTTCTATCCACTCGGCGGAGGACAGGCTGGCGATACCGGATTCATCGTTGCCGCCGACGGTGCGCGCTTGCGGGTGACCGATACGCGCAAGGTCAAGCGCGAAGACGCCACGCCGGACGATGCACTGCATGTCATGGATCCGACGACTGAATGGCGCGGGCATCTTGCGGTAGGGATGCCGGTGCGTGCACAGATCGACTGGGACCGTCGCTATCGACACATGCGCTTTCACACTGCGACGCACTTGCTGTGCGCCGTCGTCAAGGAAATGGTCGACGGATGCAGCATCACCCACGATTACGCTCGCCTCGATTTTGCGATGACCGATCTGCTCGACCGGCAACGCGTGCAAGAGGGACTCGATGCGTTGATTGCGAGCGCGACACCGGTCGGCACCGAGTGGATCAGCGACGATGAAATGCGCGCCAACCCGCAGCTGGTCAAGTCAATGAGCGTCAGCCCGCCGATCGGGTTCGGGCGTGTCCGCCTGTTGCGCGTACACGATATCGATCTGCAGCCGTGCGGAGGCACGCACGTTGCGAATACTGCGGAGATCGGCGCGGTTCGCGTTGCCAAGATCGAAAAGAAAAGCGCGAGAACACGCCGCGTAATACTCGAGTTTGCTTGATCGTCAGCGGCGCAACGCTGACGAAGGAATGATTGTTTGAACGCACACGCGGATCGGCGCAGATTCTTGCGAAACTCCGGGGCAGTGGCCGCCGCGACGCTCACCGGGACGCTCGGCGCGTACGTACGCAGGGCCGAGGCGGCCGCATGCGGCGGTTTCTCAGGTCACGCGAGCGGGCCGTACGGTCCGATTGCGCCAGTCGCTGATCAAACGACCGGGTTGCCATTGCTGCAGTTGCCAGCCGGCTTTCGCTACGCGTCGTTCTCGTGGAGCGGCGACCCGATGCTCGATGGGCGCCCATGTCCCGATCGTCATGACGGCATGGCAGTCGTCATGACACGGCAAACGGATCGCGGAGACGAGCATGTCCTGATACGCAACCACGAACGCGCATTCGGTCCAATATCTTCGATGATCGCGGCAGCGGCGCACTACGACCGTGGAATGATCGATGGCCGGGCAGCGCTCGGTGGCACAACGAATCTGGTCTTTCGCAATGGCGGCTGGGTCTCGGCCGAGGCAAGCCTCGGCGGTACGCTGATCAATTGCGCCGGCGGCGCAACTCCGTGGGGGTCGTGGCTCACCTGCGAGGAAACGCTTCGCAACGACGTGTCGACTGAAGGCAAGCGGCATGGCTATGTGTTCGAAGTTGCCGCGAACGCGTCGCAGACCACTGGCAATCCAATCGTCGCGATGGGCCGCTTCTCGCATGAAGCGGCAGCCGTCGATCCGGCCAGCGGGTACGTCTACCTCACCGAAGATCTGCACAACGTGTCCGGCTTTTATCGCTTCATTCCGAATGACGCTAAGGGCAGGCTCGGATCGCTGGAGGTGGGTGGCCGCCTGCAGGCCGCCAAGGTGGCTGGCGCGAATAACACGAGCCTGATCACCGCCAAGCGATGCGACGAATACGTGCTCGAGTGGATCGATATCGCCAATCCTGATCGCGACGCCGGCGAGCTCGGTGCGCCGCAACTACGCGGGTTTAACGCCAACCCTCGAGCCAGCGGTCCCTTCGTTCAGGCATGGTCGGCGGGCGCGCTGCAATTCGCGCGGGGCGAGGGTCTTTGGTACTCAGCGGGCAAGATGTACATCGTCGATACCGCGACGGGAGTCGATGGTGCCAACCGCCCGGGACGCGGCAAAGGTGCCGTATGGGAGCTCGATCTTGCGACGATGAAGCTGAAAGCGATCTTCGTCAGTGACGATCAACTGGTCGGCAACAATCCTGACAACATTACCGTCAGCCCTCGAGGCGGGATTCTTGTTTGCGAAGACGGTGGCCGCTCAGTGGATGCATTCGGTAGCGGCACGCGATTGCTAGGAATCAACGCGCAGGGCGACTCATTCATCTTCTGCAAGAATCATGTGGACCTGACCGCTGCGCAGATCTCGAGGGTCGACAAGAGGATCGCACCGGGTAATTACCGCGACTCCGAGTTTGCGGGTGCGTGCTGGGAGCCGTCGGGCCATGTGCTTTTCTGCAACATCCAATCGCCCGGAATTACGTTTGCGATATGGGGACCTTGGGGCGATGCGGGCGTGTGACCTACGCTCCGCGCATGCAAACCATCGTCACACCGGCGTTGACGCTAGAGCCACTGCTCGCGAGCCATGCTGAAGAGATGTTCGCGCTGCTCAGTGACGACGAGATCTACCGGTATCTTGACTACGCCGCGCCGGCCTCCGCCGATTATTTGCGAGGCGTTTATCAGCGATTGGAATCACGCCGATCCCCGGACGCACGCGAGGCTTGGCTAAATTGGGTGATCCGTCCGCTTGATCAGCCCCTTGCGGGCTATGTGCAGGCGACAGTTGAGCCGGATCGTAGTGCGTATGTCGCGTATGTGCTTGGCAGCAGGTATTGGGGCCATGGCTATGCGCATCGCGCCGTGCAGACGATGCTCGATCACCTCGTTTCTGCCTACAGCGTTGACCGGTTTTTAGCGACGGTGGAAGCCGACAATCAACGCTCCATTCGCTTGCTCGAGCGACTTGGGTTTCACGCGATTGCCAGTCACGAACTTGACGGTCATCAGCTGTCGAGGACCGAGCGTATGTTCATGCGGTCTTGGCATCAAACGGAGGCAACCTGATGCAGACGCTCGAATCGCTCGAAACTCTACTCAAGCCGCTGTTGCCCGGATTGATGGGGATTCATTTGCGCGAAGCAGGAAAAGACCGCGTGGTGGCGACGATGGTAGTTCGGCCGGATCTGTGCACGACGGGCGGGGTTCTTCACGGTGGCGCAATGATCGCGTTTGCCGACACCCTCGGCGCCGTCGGCACCTTCCAGAATCTTCCGCCAGGCGTTCGCACCACGACCATCGATTCGAGCACGAAATTCATCGGTAGCGCTGCACTAGGTACGACTGTGACCGGCGAATGCGTTCCCTTCCATCGAGGCCGGACAACGATGGTGTGGCAAACGCTGATCAAGTCGGAAGCCGGAAAGCTGTGTGCGATCGTGACGCAGACACAACTGGTGCTGCCGTCAAGAACAGATTCCGGCTGATGCAGATCCGTGACCTCGTGGCGGAAGATGCCCGTGCGTTTCAAGCCCTTCGTCTTTCGGCACTGCGCGAGTGCCCGTCAGCATTTGCTTCGAGTTATGAGGAGGAGCACCAGACGCCGCTTGCCGTCGTTGCCGAGCGCTTGGTCACGAACGCGCGTCGCTGCGTGCTAGGCGCTTGGCTCGCACCTGATCTCGTCGGCATCGTAGGCCTGCAACGCGAAGAGATGCGAAAACTCGCGCACAAGGCGTTTATCTGGGGCATGTACGTTGCACCGAATGCGCGCAGGCACGGGATCGGCCGCGCGCTGATCGATCAAGCCTTGTTGCGTGCCGGTTCAATGAACGGCGTGCTGCAGGTGAATCTAGGCGTCAACGTGGCCAACGTCGAAGCCATCAAGCTGTACGAAGCGGCAGGGTTCACCGCGTTTGGTATCGAGCGCGGTTTTATGTTGCTCGACGGCAAGCTGCATGATGAACTTCATATGGTGCGTAACATCGACGCCAGGAATTGATGACCTCCGGCACGCGAATTTCGACTGCACTGTTGATGCTGCTAAATGCCCTCGGTCTAGGAACCGCTGCTGCGCAGCTATCGCAACAGGATGTTGCGCGGCTGTCGGTCCCACCCGCTGATCATCGCATCGCGTACGGGCCGGACGCTATGCAGTTCGGCGATCTGCGCCTGCCGAAGGGCAGCGGTCCGCATCCGCTCGCGATCATCGTTCATGGCGGTTGCTGGCTCGCCGCTTTCGCCGACTTGCAACTGATGGCGCCCCTGTCGGATGCACTGACACGCGCAGGGATCGCCACCTGGAATATCGAATTCCGCAGCGTCGATTCGCGGGGAGGGGGTTGGCCCAACACGTTGCTCGACGTTGCAAGCGCGGTTGACCACTCGAGAGAGCTTGCCACTCAGCATCCACTCGATTTGAAACGAGTGGTCGTGATTGGCCACTCGGCGGGAGGTCATCTTGCGCAATGGGCAGCGGCGCGACACCGTTTGCCCGAGAGCCAGCCCGCTGTTCCGAAAAAATGCATTGTCTGTGAGCGGCACTGTCGGGCTTGCAGGCATCAACAATTTGCAGCGCTATCTTCAGGAATCAGCAGGGTGCGGCAAGTCCATTCCTCGACTGCTTGGCGGATCGCCGAGCGAAGTGCCGGAGAGGTACCGGCATGCTTCTCCCGCAGAAATGCTTCCGCTTGGCGTTAAGCAAGTTCTGATCATCGGAGCGCAGGACACGATCGTGAGTCCTCAGCACAATCGCACTTATGCGGAGATCGCTCACAAAAGCGGCGATGACGTTCAACTGATTGTGCTCGACAGGGCGGCTCACTTCGACGTCATTGCGCCGAATTCGGCGGTCTGGCCCAACGTCGAGGCCGCAGTACTTTCATTATTGGAACCAGTAAAAAAGTAGACAAGGGGACACGTGCATGACAGCGCCTCGAGCCAGCGTCGCCGACAAGCGACGTCTCTTTCATCAGTTGCATCAGAGCGGATGCTTCGTCATTCCCAACCCATGGGATGTCGGAAGCGCGCTCTTTCTTCAGAGCCTGGGCTTCAAGGCTCTCGCCACCACCAGCTCAGGATTCGCATGGTCACGGGGCTATCCCGACAACGGGATTTCGCGCGAGATGGCGCTCGCACACCTGCAAGAAATGGTTGCGGCGACGGATCTGCCGATCAATGCCGACTTCGAAAGTGGCTTCGCATCCGATGCGACCGGCGTAGCGGAGAGCGTTCGACTTGCGATCGAAACCGGCGTAGCGGGTCTGTCGATCGAAGACTCGACCGGCGTGGCGGCTCAGCCGTTGTTTGAACTCGGCGTTGCGATCGAAAGAATGAAAGCGGCGCGTAAAGCAATCGACAAGGCGGGCGGGGACACGTTGCTCGTCGGTCGCGCTGAGTGCTTCTTCGTAGGACGGCCGCAGCTCGACGAAACGATTGCGAGGCTCAAGGCCTACGCCGACGCGGGCGCTGACTGCCTCTATGCACCGGGTATCCGGACGCGTGAACAGATCGCGGCGGTCGTTGCCGCAGTCGCGCCGAAGCCATTCAATCTATTGGTCGGCTCCGTAAGCGACCTGACGATGCAGGACATTTCCGCGCTCGGTGTGCGGCGAGTCAGCGTCGGGGGTGCACTCGCGCGCTCCGCTTGGGGCGGATTCATCCGTGCCGCCAAGATGCTTGCGACGGAAGGCAAATTTGACGCGTTTGCGGACGCGGCGTCGGGGCAGGAGCTCAACTCCCTTTTCGCTGGCGTTCGCCCCCGTGATGCAGCAGCCTGACTATGCTGCGATCAGGGTTCGCTGTTTACCGCGCACAGGCTGACACTGAGCAATAAAGTCCGCCGCTTCGTCGAGCACATGGAGGTCGCGCAAGATACGTCTGTGACCCAGGCCGTCGGTTGCAAGTAGGCGGGTACGCGACGCCATCGTGTAGGCGTAGCCGTTCGAAATCGGTACTTCCTGGTCGCCGACATCGTGGACGATCAGCAATGGCGTGCGAATTCGATGCACGGTCCATCGATCAGCCACGAGGCGCTTGAACTCAACGCCAGCAATGCGCTCTGCCGCATGCTGAATCGCCAAGTTCAGCTTGCTCGGTGCTCCGAGCATGCGCGCTAATAGCGCTAGGTACGGACGCGGATCGCTGGGCGGGGAAATTAGAACAGCCGCGGGCAAGTCGCGCCGACTCGAGGCCAATACCGAAGCGACTGCCGCGGCGCCGAGCGAATGCGCGATGACACCTACCGGATTCAGCACCAAACTGAGCACGTGATGAATGGTTCGGGTCATTAACGGTAGCGACGATTGAGTGCCGGCACTGGCGCCGTGTGCAACATGATCGAAGCCAAGAACGGCAAAGCCGCGCTTTTGCAGCGGCGCTACGAATTGCTCCATCTGTTGCGCCCAGCCGTTCCATCCATGCACGAGCACGACGGTTGGGTCGCGCCCGACGTCGCCCCAACGGTAAGTCTTAACCACTCCATCAGGTGTTTGCAAGCTATCAGGCTTCGGTTCAGTCGTCTTGAATTCCGTCCGATGCGGCGGTGGCCGTTCGGTGACAAAGAAGCGGCGCGCTACAAGCTCTGCGGTGCGGACTGGAGCAACCTGCGCGCCGACGCGAACAGCCAATTGCAAAGTTGCAAGTCTAAGAGACCGATCGGTCGCTTTTAAGACATCGCTAAGCGTCATCAAACCTCCTCGATTAAAAATTTAGATGCGAGACTTCGCGGGAAACAGCTGCTCGAATGTCTGTTCGGCGTCGCGGACAGCGTGTCGATCTCCCAGCAGGCGGAACGCACTGTCGCAGGCACTGATGAGGCCCGTGATTAGCATCGCAACCTGGCGGGGAGAAAGTTCGGTTTTTATTTCACGCTGTTCGATCGCCTTGGCGGCTTGCTTTTCTAGGTAAGCAAACAACTCAGCCCAAGCGGCGGCGACCGCGTCGCGCACTTCTCCGGGCTGGTCGTCAAACTCGAGCCGGGCAGCGTTGAGCGGACATCCACCCTCTAGATCCGAGCGCGTCGCAAATCGCACCCAGTTGTGAAACAGCGAGCGCAGTCGAGGTCCGCCCGACTTGGAAGAGAGTGCCGGCAGCACGACATGCTGCCGAAACCGTTCGGTTGCCCGGTGCACCACTGCAAGCTGCAAAGATTCCCTGGTCGGAAAATGCCGAAGCAGCCCGCCCTTCGACCAACCGGCGCGCTTGGCTACCGGTGCAAGTGTGACGGCAGCCAGCCCGATGCGGCTGGCCTCCTGCATCGCCGCGTCGATCAAGGCAACTCGTGCTTCTTCACCTCTTTGCATGACGCGACTCTAAGCGACCGATCGGTCGCTGTCAAGTCAGGTATCCAATGCAACCCATGTCGGCGCGTGGTCGCTGGCACGTTCCCTACCGCGAAATTCGGAATCGACTCCCGCTTCTGTCAGTCTTGCGGCGACCGATGCCGATAGCAAAAGGAAGTCCATTCGAAAGCCCGCATTGCGTTGGAACGCGCGATCATTGACCCAGAACGTATAAATCTTCTTGTCTGGATAGAGGTGACGCGCGGCGTCGATCCACCCTTGAGCGAGCAACCTCCGGTAAGCGTCTCGGCTCTCGGGCTGCATTACGGCATCAAACCGCCACAGCCATGCGTTGTAGATGTCGAAGTTGGTGGGCACCACGTTGAAATCGCCAGCGAGAATCGCTGGCTTGCCTGACTGATAGAGCGTCTGCGCATGGCGAATCAGACGCTCAAACCATGCGAGCTTGTAGTCGAACTTTGGGCCCGGTGCTGGATTGCCGTTCGGAAGATAAATAGAGGCGACGACCAGTCCCTTGACCTCGGCTTCAAGGTAGCGCGCCTGGTTGTCATCCGTGTCTCCCGGCAGACCCCGGCGAATTTCCTCTGGGCAATCGCCTCGCGCAAGGATCGCGACACCATGGTGAGATCGTTGGCCATGCCAAATCGAGGAATAGCCTGCTTGCTCAAATGCATGAGCGGGAAATTTCGAATCGTCCGTCTTCAGTTCCTGTAGGCAGACGATGTCGGGACTGGTTTCAGCAAGCCAATCGAGGATGCGCGGCAGGCGGCCGTTGACGCCGTTGACGTTGTATGTCGCAATCTTCACAGCGGGTGCGTCGAGAGATCGAGTTGAAGAGCAAACTGCCCGCTATCTCGGCGTTTCAGTCCCAAACAGCTGCGAATGGTTCATAGGCCGTCGACGCAAAAAAAGAGCCGTCATTGCGACGGCCCAATTCAGGTGTCATCTACTAATTTTGTTGGTTGCGGGGACAGGATTTGAACCTGTGACCTTCGGGTTATGAGCCCGACGAGCTGCCAGACTGCTCCACCCCGCGCAATATGGTGATTTTCGCACTCGGCTAATCAAGCGCGTAGGTTACACGAATGCCGCTAGCCTCGAATGCGCACGTACGGAAGCGAAAGTCGTGGCCGCTGGCCATATTTTCGCGACGGAGTCCATCAACTGGCTGATGCCGAACTGCAGGCATGTAGAAATATTATTATGCATGCGAAACTTGAATACTCCATATGTGGCGCCACGCCGCAACCCTGCCCTTAATCAGGTTTATGCGCTCCGCGCATCATTCCTTCTAATTGACTGCTTCCTTGGACGTTCATTGGTTCGCTAGCCCTAGCGTTTGGTCTTACGGAATCGCGGCGCTCGTATTTGGAGCCTTCTCATTTCATGTTGCCAAGGGCAGGGCACGAAGCGGGCGTCCGGCATTTCTATTAGCCACTCTGGTACTGAGCGCGGCAGCATCAGGTGCGGCAGTTTTCTTCGCACTGCAGCCGGCAGCGGAAACGTGGACCGCTACTCAGGTGCTCGACTCACTACGAACCGGGGCCGCCCTCGGCTTCATGGCGGTCTTCCTCGGTGCTCGCGAGGGCTCAACAAGAGTGTCTCGCGCTCTGTTGACGGCGCTTATGGTGACGGTCGCAATTCTCATTGTCGGCCTGATGGTGCTAATCGGTTCGCCTCCGCCTGGGATTCCGGAGCTTGGCCGATCGAGTTTTGTGCTGGGCTTTGGCATATCGCTCGCGGTGGCGATACTTGGACTAGTACTCACTGAGCAGTGCTACCGTCGGACGCCGTTGCGGTCGCGTTGGCATGTCAGACCCTTAGTCCTCGCGTTTGCCGCTATCTTCGGCTACGACGTCGTTCTCTATTCCGACGCAGTACTCTTCCGGGTGCTGGATGAGAACCTGTGGGCGGCGCGCGGCATTGCTCAAGCGATGACGGTCCCGTTGTTCGCGTTGACCTTCGACCGAACAAAAAATTGGTCTTTTGACGTCGTGCTTTCGCGAGGCGTGGTGGCCGGGTCAACCGCCTTACTAGCCTCGGGTGCTTACCTCGTCTTGGTGGCAACCGGCGGTTTCTATCTTCGTTACTTTGGCGGGTCATGGGGCAAGGCGCTTGAGGTTGCGCTGCTATTTGCGGCCTTGTTGCTTCTGGCGATGGTCAGCGTTTCAACGACCTTCCGCGCGAAATTGCGGGTCATGGTTGCGAAGAATTTCTTCGCGTATCGCTACGACTATCGGGAAGAATGGCTTCGATTTACGCAAACCCTCGCTGCCGGGCCTGCTGAACAGGCACGGATGTCGTGCATCCTGGCGCTTGCCAATCTGGTCGATAGCTCGGGAGGAGCGCTGTGGTTAAACGACCAAGGGGACGGATATCGACAGGTCGAGCGGTCATTGTTGCCGCGCACTGACGCGGTTGAATCGGTGGAGTCTTCGCTCCCTTCGTTCCTGCGCCGAACCGGCTGGGTTGTGGAGATTAGTGACTTAGCGCGCCAGCCGACCAAGTATCAGGAATTGGAATTGCCACCGTCGATCGAGTCGATGCGAGACGCATGGTTGATCGTTCCACTTCTGACTGGAGAGGAGCTCATTGGATTCGTTGTACTCGTCAATCCTCGCATCCGAGTCGAGATTGATTGGGAAGTGCTTGATTTGCTCAGGACTGCCGGACGTCAGGCGTCTAGTTATCTCGCATACGCGATGGCTGCCGAAGCGCTGCTCGAAGCTAACAAGTTCGATGCGTTCAACCGTTTGTCCGCCTTTGTCGTTCATGATCTAAAGAATTTGATCGCTCAATTGCAGTTGCTGCTCAGTAATGCCGAACGCCATCGCGACAATCCAGAGTTTCAGCGTGACATGCTAAGTACGGTCGAGCATGTCGTTGGAAAAATGCACCAACTGACGATGCAATTGCGCCCAGATGCCTCGTCGATCGACCGAATGCGTCCGGTGGATATCAGCCAACTCGCGATGCGCGTTCAAGCCCTGCGTTCGACGGATCGTGTCAAGGTCGAAGTCGATGCTCCGCCTGGCCTGCTGGTGCACGGGCATGAGGACCGCCTTGAGCGTGTGATCGGGCACCTGGTACAGAATGCCGTGGAGGCGTCCAGAGACAATTCTTCGGTTACGGTGAGAGCAGTGCGCGATGGCGACGACGTCGTAGTCGATGTAAGCGATAGAGGCAAAGGCATGACCCAGGATTTTTTAAGGGACCGCCTGTTCAAGCCATTTCAGACGACCAAGGACACCGGCACCGGAATTGGAGCGTACGAGAGCCAGCAGTACGTCAAGCAGATCGGCGGTCGGATCGAGGTTGAGAGTCAACCGGATCGAGGGACATGCGTTCGTGTCCGGCTGCGTGCTTCGCCGACAGTACCGATCCTGGAGACGAGAACGTGAGCGAAACACGACGACCGCTCCTGATCGTCGAAGACGATCCCGCGCTACAGGTGCAGATGAAATGGGCGTTTGACGCATACGAGGTTGCGTTGGCGTCCAATCGCGAAGAAGCGATTGCCGAGCTACGGCACAGCGAGCCTGCGGTCGTCACGCTAGATCTTGGGTTGCCGCCAGATCCCGACGGAGTGACCGAAGGATTTAAAACGCTTGGCCAGATACTCGAACTGGCACCCGACACGAAGATCATTGTTCTGACTGGTCAGAATGACGTGGCAAATGCGTTGCGGGCGGTGTCAGAAGGCGCTCACGATTTCCTCTCTAAACCGTTTGAGGCTGGAGTTCTGTCGCTAATCATCGACCGGGCGTATCGCATGCACGAGCTTCAACTCGAGAATCGCCGCCTGCTTGCTACGCGTGCGGGCGCGGTCGGAGGAGTTATTACCGGCGCACCCGAAATGCTGGCGGTATGCCGGATGGTGGAGAAGGTCGCGGCAACCGATGCGACGGTCCTGTTGCTCGGTGAATCAGGCACAGGCAAGGAACTCTTGGCGCGTGCGTTGCACGACTCGTCCACCCGGAGCAAGCAACGTTTTGTTGCAATCAACTGTGCTGCCATTCCCGAAACATTGCTCGAGAGCGAGCTGTTCGGATACGAGCGAGGTGCGTTTACAGGCGCCTCCAAGCAGACCATTGGGCGCATCGAAACTGCCAATAAAGGCACGCTCTTTCTCGATGAGATCGGCGATCTGCCCGCGACATTGCAGGCCAAACTGCTACGTTTCCTGCAAGAACGATCTATCGAGCGGCTGGGTGGAAGAGCGGAGATTCCGGTTGACGTGCGCATTGTCTGTGCTACGCACCAAGATCTGCAGGCAAGAATTGCAGAGGGAACGTTTCGCGAAGATCTGTTTTATCGACTGGCGGGAATAGTGATTAAAGTGCCGCCACTGCGCGACCGCTCGGGCGATGCGGTACTTCTTGCGCATGCCTTGACCCGGCGTTTCGCAGACGAACTGAAGCGCGGTCAGGTGACGATTGGCGCGGATGCGCTCGATGCAATTGAGAGGCATCGCTGGCCCGGTAACGTACGCGAAATGGAGAACGTCATCAGGCGCGCTGTCATCATGGCCGACGGACCGGTAATTCAAACCCGTGACCTGGGACTGACTGCGGGCGACGAGTCATTGGAGGCTGAGGCATTAAATCTGCGAGAGGCGCGGGACAGCGCGGAACGCCGCGAAGTCGCGCGCGCTCTGGCACGCGCCAATGGTAACTTGTCGAAAGCGGCCGATCTGCTTGGGGTTAGTCGACCGACACTCTACGATCTGTTAAACCGTTTCGGGCTGCGCAAGCACGAGTAACGGTGGAGAGAATCATCATGCAATTATTTTCTGCGTGCGCAAGACGGCTGTGCCCCGTGCTTGCGCTGGCAGTTGTATCGACTTGCTGTTGCCGGCCTGCAGCAAAGAGAGTCCGGATGAGCTCATTGCGTCGGCCCGAAGCTACGAGGCGAAAGGCGAGCACAAGGCGGCGATTATCCAATTACGGAATGCGTTGCAGCAGAAACCGGCCGACGGGGAGGCGAGGCTGCTGCTAGGCCGTGCATCGTTGAATGTAGGCGATCCAGTGAGCGCGCAGAGGGAGTTGCGCAAGGCGCTCGAATACGGGCAACCGGCGGACGCCGTTTCGCCGTTGCTTGCACGCGCGATGCTCGAACAGGGGGAAGCGGACAAGCTCGTTGCCGAATTTGGCAACCGCAAGCTCACGGCACCGGAGCCGGAGGCCGCGCTCAGGGCAACCGTGGGCCAAGCCCAACTTCAGCTTGGCAAGTTGAGCGACGCCAGGGCGTCGTTCAATGCCGCAGTCGGCGCTGAAGCCCGACTATCCACCGGCCCAACTTGGCCTCGCGCGGCTGCTGGCCGCCGACAACAAGATGGATGACGCCAGTCGATTGATCGACGCCGTCATCCAAGCGCACCCAAAAGCGGCCGAGGCGTATGCGTTGCAAGCGGATCTTCGTTTCTCTCGCGGTGATCGAGCCGGTGCAAAAACCTCACTGGAGCAAGCGGTCGCCGCCGATGGGGGGTTCCTGCCGGCGCGCTATGCGTTGATTCAGTTCCTGATCAACGAAAAGCAATTCGACGCGGCCGCCGTCCAACTCGATGCGGCACGATCGGTGCGCAGTGACCTGCGCACGCAGTACTTTGACGCCGTTATCGCGCTCGGCAAGAACGACCTCGTCAAGGCGCGCGATACGGCGCAGCAGGTGCTTAAGCGCGCTCCGGAACACGTGCCGAGCCTGGTGCTGGCTGGAGCTGTAGAGCTGCAAGCGGGACAGGCGGCAACGGCCGAGGGCTACTTGCGCAAAGCCGTTACGCTCGCTCCCCAGCACGCCGGTGCGCGTCGGATGCTGGTACGCACATACCTGGGTGCCCATCAGCCAGCCAAGGCACTGGAGTCGATCCAGCCAATGCTCGCGTCCGGAACGCGGAGCGATCCGCAATTACTGCTACTGGCGGGCGAAACCTTCCTCGCGAACGGAGATTTAAAGCAGGCGTCGGCCTACTACGCTGCAGCGACCGACTCTAAACCGCAGGAGTCCGTTGCGCGGACGCGGCTGGGACAGATCGCGCTGTCGAAGGGCGACTCCGAGGCTGGTATTCGTGAGCTTGAGGCAGCCACCGCTATCGATGGCGCTCCAATGCAGGCCGACATGGCGCTAATCGTCGGCCACATGAATAAGAACGATCTGAATCGAGCGCTGCAGGCCGCCAACGCTTTCGTCAAGAAGTATCCGACCAATCCCTTGTCGCACCAGCTGCTGGGAGCGGTTCATGTGGCACGCAACGACCGGGCCGCTGCGCGCGTAGCTTTCACCAAGGCGGTCGAGCTCAGTCCGACCTACTTGCCTGCGATCGTCAACCTGTCGCGGCTCGACATCGCTGAGAAAAAGCCCGCGGAGGCGCGCAAGCGACTCGAGGCGCTCGTTGCCAAGGAACCTAAAAACGAGCAGGCTCTGCTCGCATTAGCGGATGTCATGGCGCGTAGCGGTGCCCCGTCCGCCGATATCCTGGCGACTCTGCAGCGTGCGATCAGCGCGAACCCACAATCGGTTCCAGCCCGACTCGCGCTGATCGGTTTTCACCTGCGTAACAAGGATTCCGCGGCGGCACTGACCACGGCGCAGGAAGCCGCTGCAGCGCTTCGAAACGAGCCTCGCATTCTGGGTGCGCTCGCGCAGGCACATGAAGCGGCGGGCGAAACCAATCAAGCTATTGAAACACTGAACCGATGGGCAACGCTCGAACCCGCATCAGCCACACCGCTGGTTCGCCTCGCCGCCATGTTCGGCAAGCGCCAGGACTATTCTCGAGCGATAGAACTGCTACGTAAGGCGCAGAAGCTGGCACCAGATGACCTCGGTATCACACGCGATCTTGTTGTCGGCTATGTCCTTTCAAACAAGCCTGACGAAGCGATCAAGGAAGCGAAGAGCCTCCAATCGACAAAGCCGCAGATCGGCGCTGGCTTCGCGCTCGAAGGCGACGTCCACGCGGCTACGCAAAACTGGGTGCAAGCGGAGCGCGCCTATCGCGCGGCGCTGAAGGTAGAACCAGCTTCTGAAGGGTTGGCGCTTAAGCTGCACTCAACGCTGAATCGGACGGGCAAGGCAGCCGAGGCCGACGCGTTCGCGAAGAAGTGGTTAGCAGAACATCCGAAGGATGCGGCTTTCCGCATTTACTTGGCGGAGCGCGCCCTTGGCGAGAAAGATCTGCGCTCGGCAGTAGCGCTTTACCAGGCCGTTATCGCACTTCAGCCTGACAACGTTGTCGCTCTAAACAATCTTGCCTGGTCCGCCGGTCAGCTGGGTGATCCAAAGGCGATCGGCTATGCCGAGCGCGCGGTTCGGTTGGCACCTGAAAGTGCGGCCGCTCTTGATACCCTTGGCACGCTTCTGGTGTCCAAAGGCGACGCGAGTAAAGGACTCGAGTACTTAAAGAAGGCCAGCGACCTCGCACCCAAGCGCCACGACATTCGTCTCAATTACGCCAAGGCACTGGTGAAGGCGGGTCGAACCGAAGACGCTCGCAAGGAACTGACCGCGCTGCAGGCCGTGACAGACGAGTTCCCGGGGAAGCCTGAGATTCCCACTTTGCTAAAACAACTTTAAACGCCGCTCAACACGGCTAAGAGCAATCGGGAATGCAAGTCATTGCGGTGGTGGGTCTAGGCTATGTTGGTTTGCCGTTGGCGGTCGAGTTCGGAAAGAAATTTCGCACGATCGGCCTGGACGTATCGACCGAAAAGGTCGAAGCGTATCGGCGACACGTCGACCCAACCGGAGAAATCACACCAGAAGAGCTAGCAGCGGCTTCGTTGCTCGAGGCCACGACCGATGCCACTCAGCTGCGGGTCGCCGACATCATCATTGTCGCGGTACCCACTCCGATCGACGATGCTCATCAACCCGATTTCGGTCCATTGATCGGAGCCAGCATTACCGTCGGGCGCAATTTGAAAGAGGGGGCAACCGTCGTTTATGAGTCGACGGTATATCCGGGGGCCACCGAAGAGATCTGCATTCCGATTCTCGAGCGTGAGTCAAAAGGGAAGTGGAAGCGCGACTTTTTCGTCGGCTATTCGCCGGAGCGAATCAATCCGGGCGACCGAGAGCACACACTTACCCGAATAGTTAAAGTGGTCGCCGGTGACACGCCAGAAACGTTGGACCGCATCGCTTGGATTTACGAACAGGTGGTCGCCGCAGGCGTCTTTCGTGCGTCGAGCATCATGGTGGCCGAGGCCGCCAAGGTCATCGAAAACACACAGCGCGATCTGAACATTGCGCTGATGAACGAGCTTTCGCTCATCTTCCACCGGATGGATATCGACACGATGGAAGTTCTACAAGCGGCCGGCACGAAGTGGAATTTTCTACCCTTTCGACCGGGACTCGTAGGCGGCCATTGCATCGGCGTCGATCCGTATTACCTGACGCACAAGGCCGACAAGCTCGGCTACCACCCGCAGGTCATACTCGCCGGGCGGCGCATCAACGACGGCATGGGCAAGTTCATCGCCGAGCAAACCGTTAAGAGCCTGATTCAGTCGGGCGTTTCAGTCAAAGGCGCGAGCGTGATCGTGCTGGGACTGACTTTCAAGGAAAACTGCCCGGATTTGCGCAACTCGAAAGTGATCGATGTTATTCGCGAGCTTCAGTCCTATGGCGCCGTGGTGACGGTACATGACCCCGTGGCCGATGCGGATGAGGCGATGATTCACTACGGCCTTCCGCTGACAGCATGGGACGACCTTCCACGCGCGCACGCTTTAGTCGCGGCGGTGGCGCATCGGTCTTTTCTTCAACGCTCGGTGGACGACGTGACTTCAAAAGCTTATGCCCGGAGCGCTCTACGTGGACGTGAAATGCCAGGCGGATGCGGCGGCATTGAGGGCTCGCGGCCTGTCGGTGTGGCGGCTCTGACGAACGCCCTAATCCGGGCGTTCACCAAAATCCGTGATACCCACACGTCGGAAACCGACGGTTGGCCGTTGGATCATTGTCGCCGTCGTATTACCCTGCCTGATCGCTGGGGACCACAGTCCGTCTGGGTTGTCAAGCGCAATAAGCCAGTGTTCCTGGGCCGATAGTTAGAAATTGGTATCGGATCGGACTGTTGACACTGGATGTCAACCGATCGGCGCAGGCAGGAGTTGGGATTGCTCCAAAAGTCACAACGATGCAGTACTGCACGGTTAGCGTATTCAGAATTCGTCGATTAACAGACGAATCGGGAAACGGGGCGAAGTCTGGTGAGTAATAAAAAGAGGTATCGCAGTGTTAAGCCTATCGCGTCGCCGATTTTCGGCCGGAGCCCTGACCGAAATGGCGGTCTTTGCGGCTTGTTGTATGACCACAATGCTGCTGGCCGTGAACCTTCACCTAGGACCCTATGGGGTGAGCGCCACAGCGGCCATGATTCCCGCGGTGCAGTTTGCGTTGATCATGACCATCTTGGGCGTCGTTTTCAGCCTGTTCCGTGTTGGTGAAGGCGAAGTCTCTAACCGTCGTATTTCTCCGCACTGTAGCTGTCCTAGCGGTCGGCTTTCCGATCGCTTACGTGCTGTTTAGCGCGGATCCCCAAGGGTCAGTCGGGCGTCAAGTGCTGGGCACCGCCTGCCTATACGCACTGGGCGGCGTCGTACTGATACGCACGATGGTGTGCGCGCTGCAGGGAACCGGCGTCGGCCTTCGACGCGTTCTGATTGTTGGCTCCGGACCCGAAGCGTTGGCAGTGCAGAGAACGATCGACCAGGAACCTCGCCAATCGATCGTAGTGGGCTTTTATCCAGTGGGGACCGAAGATGGTGTTGTACTGCGCGATGTGACAGGCGGCGCGGCACCCTTTCCGCCTTCTGCCGACCTGTCGGCAATCGTTCAGCGCTTCAAAGTGGATGAAGTGATCGTCGCGGTGCGCGAACAGCGCGGCGGCGTGCTGCCCATACGGGGGTTACTCGACTGCCGGGCGCGCGGGATTCCGGTTCGTGATTTGTCTGCGTTTTATGAGCGCGTGCGTGGGGAAGTGCCGATCGAATCGCTTAAGGCCAGCTGGCTTATTTATGGCGATGGTTTCGCACAAGATGCCATGCGTACCGCCGTGAAGCGAATTTTCGATGCCACGCTAGCCGCCGTTCTGTTGCTCCTTGCACTGCCGGTGATGTTTCTTGCGGGGATCGCCATTTTTCTGGAAAGCGGCAAGCCGATATTTATCTGGCAGGAGCGCGTTGGTCGCGGTGGGCGCACATTTTTATGCGTGAAGTTTCGCAGCATGAGACTCGATGCCGAAGGCGACGGAGTGGCGCGCTGGGCCCGCGCCAATGATCCTCGTATTACGAGTGTCGGGCGGATTCTGCGGAAGCTGCGCATCGACGAATTGCCGCAGTTATTCAACGTATTGAGCGGTGAGATGAGTCTGGTGGGACCCCGCCCGGAGCGACCCCCGTTTGTGGCACAGCTCAAAGAGCAAATCCGATTTTACGATTTGCGTCATTGCATCAAACCCGGCGTAACGGGTTGGGCGCAGATTCGTTACCCGTACGGCTCTTCGATCGAAGACGCCCAGCGCAAGCTGCAGTACGACCTTTATTACGTCAAGAATCACTCGCTTTCACTTGACGTATTGGTTCTACTGGAGACGGTCCGCGTCGTCTTGCTCGGCGAGGGCGCGCAGTAATGTTGGCACGTTAATCGCCTCATTACAGCAATGGAATAGACTGGATTCCACTCGCCTGACCACGGTTGGTGCGAATGTTGCAACGGCGGCGTCTGAGTGCATGAGCGCCGAATAGAGCGGATTGGAGAAGATTATGGTGCAGGAGAACGGGACGCGGATTGTTGCGGTATTGATGTATAGCCACGCTACTGGCTGCGTGCGGCAGTCCAAATTATCCGCCGGCGCCGGCGACAGCTGCGACTCCCAACTACCGTTATTTGATCGGTTCGCTGGACACTGTAAACATAACCGTGTGGGGTAACCCCGATCTGTCAGCAACTGTTCCCGTGCGTCCCGACGGGCGTATCTCGACACCACTGGTGGAAGACGTTCAGGCGCTCGGCCGCAACCCCGTCGAGCTGGCACGCGACCTCGAGAAGGCACTGGCCAAATACGTTCGCGACCCACAGGTCACAGTAATCGTGACCAGCTTCGCCGGACCGTTCGGCGAACAGATCCGCGTCGTAGGGGAGGCAGCAAAGCCTCAGGCGATTCCATATCGCCAAAACATGACGATGCTTGACGTGATGATTGTCGTGGGCGGTCTGACGGATTTTGCTGACGGCAATCGCGCGGTGCTTGTGCGGGGCTCGGAAAAGGGCAAGCAGTACAGCGTGCGCCTGGCTGATCTGGTGCGGCGGGGTGACATCTCGGCTAACGTGGACGTACAGCCGGGCGACGTATTGATCATCCCGCAGGGCTGGTTCTAGACCGGCCGCTCTAGCGGATGCGGTTCGCGCAAATCACTGAGTGTGATTGATGGACGAGATACTTCGGCAGTTCTTGATAATCGGCGGCGCGATGTGGCGTCGCCGTTGGATCGGACTGGCAGCCGCCTGGCTTGTTGCCATCGTCGGTGCCGTCATTGTGTGGCGCACACCTGATCGCTTTGAAGCCAGTGCGCGTGTGTACGTCGACACGCAAACGGTTTTGAAACCTTTGATGGCCGGACTCGCCGTGCAGCCCAACATTGACGAACAAATTGGCATGCTTGCCCGCACGATCATCGCTCGACCGAACATCGAAAAGATCATGCACAGCGCCAACCTTGACGTGTCCGGAACCACGCAAGTCGAGCGTGACCGGATGGTCGATGAGCTGACCAAGCGGCTTCGGTTCACTAGCAGTGGGCGCGAAAACATTTACACCATCTCTTATCAGGACACTAATCCGGATCGCTCCAGGCGTGTAGTGCAGGACCTGCTGTCGCTATTTGTCGAGTCAGGTTTAGGCAACAAGCGGCGCGACAGCGAATCTGCGCGCCGCTTCATCGACGAGCAGATCAAGACTTACGAACAGAAGCTCGCAGAGTCAGAGAACCGGCTGAAGGATTTCAAGCTGAAGAATCTTGGAGTTACCAGCGGTACCGGAGCCGATTACTTCGCGCGCATGACCGCAACTGACGACCGAGGCGGCTAAGGTGCGACAGGAGCTGCGGTCAGCAGAAGAAGTTCGCGACGCCTACAAACGCGAATTGGCCGGCGAGGATCCGGTGATGCTGCCGGATGTCAACGTCAATGCGGCATCGAGCGCGACCCCATCGGAGTACAACTCCCGCATCGATGCACTGCGCAAACAACTGGACGAATTACTGCGCCGTTACACCGACCAGCATCCTGACGTGGCCTCCACGCGCAGATTGATTGGGCAACTGGAGGAAGAGAGAAAGCAAGAGATCGAAGCGCGCAAGCAGACGGCCACGCAGTCGCCTTCGCGTCTTTCGACGTCGACCAATCCTGTGTTTCAGCGTATCAAGATTGCTCTTGCGGAGGCCGAGGCCAACGTTGCTTCATTGCGCTCGCGGGTGTCCGAAACCGAGGGACGTCTCGCCCAGCTGCGCGCCGCGGCAGGCAAGGTGCCCCAAATTGAAGCCGAGCTTGCTCAATTGAATCGAGATTACGAAGTGCTGCAAAAAAATTACCAACAGCTCGTAAGTCGTCGCGAATCGGCCTCGCTCGGAGAGGATGTCAACTCTGCCGGTCTTGCCGAGTTCCGCATCATCGATCCGCCACGGGTTGCGCCGAACCCGGTGTTTCCCAATCGATTGGCGCTGATTTTGGTAGTGCTGATAGCCGCGGTTGGTGCGGGCTTGGCTGCGAGCTTCGCAGTTGCGCGCGCAAGGCCGACTTTTCATGCGGTGGCAGCGCTACGCGAATTCACCCAAAGGCCAGTTCTGGGGAGCGTGTCGATGTTGCTGACAGATGCCGATGTTCGGCGCCGGCGCTTTGCCAATGTTGCTTTTGGCAGCGGACTTGCCGGCCTTCTCGTAGCCTGCGGTTTATGGGTCACGGTTGTATCCATGAGCACACGCGTCTAGGAGCTGTGATTTGAACACCATCGAACAAGCTGCGAGCCGACTGGCGCAATTACGAAGTGCGGGAGTCGATGCGGCGCAGGATGCGGCTCCCGAGTCCGCGACTTCGGACAGTGCAGTCGACGTTGCGCCGGCTGTACCGCGCCCGGAGGGCCGCCGCGGCGGCCTTGCCGGCATTGTTTCCAGAGATGCTACCCAAGTAGGCGAGTCCAATAAGTCATTTCCATCGCCGCAGGTGACGATCGATCTAGAGCGTTTGTCCGCGATCGGTTATGTCTCACCGCACGCGCCGTCGTCGCGCAGGGCGGAAGAATTCCGCATGATCAAGCGCCCGTTGGCGAATAACGTGCGTGGAAGTTCGGCAGCGCCAATCCTCAATGCCAATCGCATCATGGTGACCAGTTCATTGCCGCGCGAAGGAAAAACCTTTGTATCGATCAACCTTGCGCTTTCGGTCGCTCTCGAACGCGACACGACCGTGCTGTTGATTGATGCCGACGCTACGCGACCGATGGTGCTCGAGCGACTTGCTCTGCCACCAGCAAAGGGTTTGCTCGATGTATTAAGTGACCCAAGCCTCGATGTTCAAACATTTGTCCTGCGGACCAATATCGAGCGGCTTTCAATTTTGCCTGCCGGCACATTAAATGAACAGGCAACCGAGATGCTCGCAAGCAAGCGTATGAGTTCGCTGATAGACAAGCTTGTGGCTCGCGACCCAAATCGAATCCTGGTGTTTGACGCGCCGCCGCTGCTGGGTTCTACAGAATCGCGCGTGCTGGCCGCTCATATGGGCCAGGTCGTATTAGTCATCGAAGCGGACCGTACACCTCAGGGACACGTGAGCGACGCACTGGTCACACTTGAAAACTGTCCCGTGGTTATGACATTGCTGAACAAGTCATCAACTTCAGAGGCTGGTTCGTATTACGGCTCGCGCACACACTGAGACCGACGTGCGTGCGCGCCACACAGTACTCAGGCGGTTGAGGAGGTCACCGAGCGCTTTGTTACGCCTGCCTGGCACTCGGATGCACAAGCTCTGCATTTGCTCAGAGATGGGAAATAGACCCGAGTATTCGGGCACAGGCCACGCTTACCAATAATGCAAACTACGATCAAAGTGCGCAGCGCGAAGGCGACCTTGTGTTCAACGTTCTGCCGGCCGTGGGGTTCCGGCGCGAAGGCCCACGTTTACGCGTGGCAGGTTCCGCATCGCTGAATATGATTGGCTATGCGGACGGTACGCAAACCAGCCGAATGCTGCCGTACGCAAATGTTCTCGCTAACCTCGAGGCGATCGATCAGCTGTTCTATATCGATGCAGCGCTGCAGGCCAATCAATCAGTAATAAACCCCTTCTTGCCGCGCTCCGATGAGGCGTCGACGTTCAACAAATACACGTACGTGCAGGGCAGTGTCGCGCCCTATCTGCAAGGCAATTTCGCGACTAACTGGCGGTATCTGGTGCGCAGCGTCAACTCGTACACCTATACGACCCAGGGCGACGCTGACTTTGACAACGCCTACCATGGCCGGCATACGGCGGAAGTAGCTCGTATCGCGACGCCGCTCGGCGGGTTGTTGCGGGTTCAACGCGATGTGACCCGATTTGACGATCTACGCAATGTCCCTCAGGAACTCGACGTGGCTCTGGCGACGATCAATTACGCGTTTACGCCGCAATTTACCGCGGGCTTGCGCGGCGGTTATGAACGCACGAACTACACGCGGACCGAGGAGTCTGGTCCGATCTATGGGGCTGAACTGGAGTGGAGGCCAAGTCCCCAGACGCGCTTAGGCGGGTTTTGGGAGCACCGATTCTTCGGTCCGAGTTACCGGTTTGGCGCTTCCAGTCGGCTGCGGCGCTTCGCAGCTAACCTTTCCGCTGCACGCTACGTTACTACCTATCCACAACAGATATTGGAGCTGCCGGCGACCGGAGATGTTTCGGGCTTGCTGGACGCGATGCTGACCGCGCGTTTTCCTGACCCGGTGGAACGCGCACAACAGGTGCAGGATCTGATTGAACGACAGGGGCTTCCATCGTCACTTCCGTCGGGGGTCAATATCTTTTCGCGAAATGCGAATGTATTGGAATCAGCATCGGGCACCTTTGCCTTAATCGGTATGCGCAACACCCTAGCGCTGAATCTTTACTACCTAAAGACCAAAACGTTGCCCGATGCGGCGATTCCGTCCGCCTTCATCAACTTGACCGATAACGTTCAGAGAGGCGCCACGGTTTCGTTAAGTCATCGGCTCACCCCGGTGACGTCGCTTAACGCAACTGCCACCCGGTGGGAAACGCGCGGAATAGACCAGACTGCTGCACTTGCCACTGATGAGAACGTGTTCAGAGTTCAGGCCACTCGCCAACTGACGCCGCGCAGTAGCGCTTTTGTGGGCGCCCGGTATCGACAACAGGATTCAACGTCTCGCGGTATCGGTGACAGCACCGAAGCGGCAATTTTTGTTGGACTGTTTCACCAACTGTAGCCCGCCCATGTACGAAGACTTTTACAAACTAACCGGCAAGCCGTTTCAGTTGAGCCCGGACCCGGCGTTTTACTTCGGTAGCAAGGGGCACAAGAGCGCGTTGTCGTATTTGAAGTACGGGGTGTACCAGGGTGAAGGCTTCCTCGTCATTACCGGTGATATTGGAACGGGGAAGACCACTCTAGTGCGCGCCTTGCTCAATGAACTCGACACCCGCGAGGTTGTTGCGGCACAAATCGTCAGCACGCAACTCGATGCGGATGATCTGCTGCGTTCGGTGGCAACGGCCTTCGGAATTAAGGCGCGGTTGGATGGCAAGGCGGAACTGATAGCGACAATTGAAGCGTTTCTGCTAATGACGTTTCAAGAGGGCAAGCGCGCGCTGCTGATTGTTGACGAGGCGCAGAACCTGGGCGCACGTTCGCTCGAAGAGTTGCGCATGCTGTCCAATTTCCAATGCGGCGATCACGCTTTGCTGCAGAGCTTTCTGATCGGTCAGCCCGAACTGCGAATGTTGATGCGCTCGCCTTTGATGGAGCAGTTTCGCCAGCGCGTGATCGCCTCGTACCACTTGGGCCCACTTGATCAGGCCGATACGCGCGCTTACGTTGAGCACCGCCTGCGATTTGTCGGCTGGAGTAGTGATCCGGAGTTCGATGCCGAGGCTTTCATCGAAATCCACCGTGGTACCGGGGGCGTACCACGCCGCATCAACTCGCTGTGCAATCGAGTGTTGCTCGCGGCCTATCTGAATGAGAAGCACGTTATCAGCCGCGCGGATATTGCCGCCGCCATCAAGGAGATCGCCGGCGAAATGGGGGCCGACCTTGCTGTTTCGCCGCTGCTCGGCGCGCGTGAAGCTGCAGCCGCCCAGTCAAAGCGTGATTCGGTCACGCCCAAGCGTGAATCTGCGGCGAATGGCCGGGTCGGTGCGCGCCCCCTCGCGGCAATCACCGAACGAATCGAACAGCTTGAACACAATGTCGACGGGCTTCTTAGTGTGGTGCGAGGAATCGTCGAGCCCGAGCGGGCGTTGCCGGACGAAGAGACTCGAGGACCTGCTCGATCGTCCAAGGGTAGGTGATGGCGGGCGCCGGTCCGGTGATATGCGTTGTTGGCGCACGACCGAACTACATGAAAATGGCGCCGCTGCTAAAGGCTATTAAAGCCCAGCCGGGGATGCCGTCCGCAGTGCTGGTTCACACCGGCCAGCACTACGACTTCGACCTGAACGATCGGCTGTTCGTCGATCTTGAGCTGCCGTCGCCGGACGTAAATCTCGAGGTTGGATCGGGCACCCACGCGGCGCAGACCGCCGAAGTGATGAAGCGTTTCGAGCCGGTGATCGACCAGTACCGGCCGTCGTGCGTCGTCGTGGTGGGTGATGTCAACTCCACGCTTGCCTGCAGTCTCGTTGCGTCCAAGAAGAGTGTTCCCATCGTCCACGTTGAGGCGGGTTTGCGAAGCTTCGACCGGTCGATGCCCGAAGAGATCAATCGCGTGCTGACCGATCAGTTGTCCAGCTGGCTTTACACGACCGAACGCAGTGCAAGGGCGAACCTGACGCGAGAAGGGATCAGCGAGGAGCGCGTGCACTTCGTCGGGAATCTGATGATCGATTCGCTGCTCTTCGCGCTTCCGAAGGCAGTTTCGGCGGCGGAGCTGTTCCGTCGCAACGGGCTCGATCCCGAGTGGGCGAGCGCACCGCCAGGATATGCGGCGGTTACGCTCCATCGTCCAGCTAACGTCGATGATGAGCAGACGCTATCGAACATCGTTGCGACGCTCGCAGAAGTGGCGCAACGCATGCCGGTGATCTGGCCCGTCCATCCGCGCACCCGGGCGAGTATCGAAAAATTCGGCCTTGACGGTTCCTTGCAGCGCCAACGAATCGCGTGTTTGCCCGCGCAGGGTTACCTGGAAATGGTCGGACTGATGCGCAGCGCCGCGGTCGTGTTGACCGACTCGGGCGGAGTCCAGGAAGAAACGACTGCGCTCGGCGTGCCTTGCCTGACAATGCGCTCGAACACCGAGCGGCCGATCACGGTGGAGGAAGGGACTAATACGCTCGTTGGCACCTGTCGCAGCCGCATCTTGCAGGTCGTCGACGATGTCATTCGCGATGGCGGCAAGCGCGGGCGCGTTCCCGAATGCTGGGATGGCAAGACGGCGCCTCGCATCGCGCAGCACATGGCGCATTGGCTTTCGCGTCCCGGAAGCGCGAGCGCGCAGCAATGATTCCTCTGATGCCTTCTGCTGCGCAGTCCGGCGCCATCACGAACGCGCTGACGATTGACGTCGAAGACTACTTTCAGGTCTCTGCGTTCGCGCCTTACATAGAGCGCAGCGACTGGGAGCGAACGCCCTGCCGCATCGAACGCAACATCGATCGCATTCTCGAACTGCTGGATCAGCATCAGGCGAAAGCGACCTTCTTCACGCTGGGATGGCTGGCGCAGCGATATCCGCGCGTCGTGCGTGACATCAGTGCCCACGGCCACGAGGTGGCAAGCCATGGGCAGGCGCATCTGCGCGCCTCCGACCAGTCGCCTGCCGAGTTCGATAGCGATATCCGGGACGCCAAGCACGTGCTCGAAGACACGACCGGGGCCGCAGTGCGCGGATATCGCGCGCCTAGTTTTTCGATCGGACACCGGAATCTGTGGGCGTTCGATCGCATCGTCGAAGCAGGGTATTGCTACAGCTCGAGCGTCTACCCGGTGAAGCACGACCACTATGGCTGGCCCGCTGCACCGCGCTTTGCGTTCAAGGTCAGGCCGGGCCTTCTCGAGATACCGGTCACCACCACACGCGTGCTCGGTCGCAATCTTCCGGCGGGTGGCGGTGGATATTTCCGGCTCGCGCCCTATGCGCTGTCGCGCTGGGCGATCGATCGCGTCAACCGCGTGGATCGTCGTCCGGCGATCTTCTACTTTCACCCATGGGAAATCGATCCGCAGCAACCTCGAGTCAAAGGCGCGGGGCTGAAAGCTCGCTTTCGACACTACCTCAATCTGAGTCGTACCGAGCTGAGATTGCGTCAACTGCTGAGCGACTTCCGCTGGGACCGGATGGATCGCGTTTTCGATCTTGATGCAGCGTGAACGAGGATGCAGCGTGAAAGACAGCGACCTTCGGATTGCAGCGGACGGGACGCTCCAGGTACGGGCGTTCGCGGACGACGACCGTGCACGATGGGCAGACTTCGTGCGACGTGTCCCGACGCGACGTTCTTTCATCGGATCGAATGGCGCGACATCATCGAACGCGTCTTCGGGCACCGAACGCACTATCTGCTTGCGGAACAAGGCGGCCAGATAACCGGTGTCCTGCCGTTGGCGGAGGTCAAGAGCCTTCTGTTCGGGCATTCGCTGGTGTCGTTGCCGTTCGCGGTGTATGGCGGGGCCGCCGTGAACGATGAGCACACGCGCAGCGTGCTGCATACAGCGGCGGCCGAATTGGCGCGCAATCTTGGAGTCGATCATCTTGAGCTGCGTAATCGCGCGCCCTATGAGCGAGGGTGGCCACAGCAGAATCTATTCGTCACTTTTCGAAAGCCGATCGAGCCGAGCGTCGAAGCCAACATGCAGGCGATTCCGCGTAAGCAGCGCGCTATGGTGCGTAAGGGGATGCAGCGCGGCCTCAGAAGCGAGATCGACGCTAACGTCGACCGTTTCTTCGACTTGTATGCCGATAACGCGCATCGCCACGGAACCCCGCCATTTCCAAAGAAATATTTCGTCGCCCTGCAGCAGGCGTTCGGAGATGCCTGTCAGATCTTGACGGTGGTGAGCGCTGAAGGTCGGCCGGTGTCCGGCGTTCTGTCGTTTTATTTTCGCGACGAAGTGCTGCCGTACTACGCGGGCGATGTGACCGAGGCGCGCGATCTTGCGGCCAACGACTTCAAGTACTGGGAGCTGATGCGCCGTGCGTGCGAACGCGGCTGCCGCGTCTACGACTATGGGCGGTCCAAACGCGACACCGGTTCGTTTGACTTCAAGATTCACTGGGGCTTCGAACCGCAACCGCTGCATTACGAGTACAAGCTCTTCAAGCGCGATCAGGTCCCGCAGAACAACCCATCCAATCCGAAGTACCAGGCCATGATTCGCCTTTGGCGCCGCTTGCCGCGGCCGATCGTGAATGCGCTCGGGCCGTCGATCGTGCGCAACCTGGGATAGTGCGTGCGATGACACCGACGCAAAGACTTCTGCGGGCCGGGCGCATTGCCCGGTGGTTCAGCAATGGCTTCTGAAGCGCAGCGGCAGATGGACACCGCACGAGCCGCACTGGCCCAGCCCCGCGTGCGGATCACGCTGCTGTTCACGCTGATCATTGCGTTGACCCTGATTACGCTCTGGCCGACGACCCGATCGATGATCGAGATCTGGCGGCAATCGTCCGCCTATGGCCATTGCTATCTCGTGATCCCCGTGGCGATCTGGATGGCGTGGCGAGAGGCGGCGCTCGCTTCTTCGCCGTTGAAACCGTTTTGGCCCGGGCTGATTCTGGTGGCGGCGATCGGCTTCGCATGGCTGCTCGCCGAGCTCGCAAGCGTTGCGGTTGTCACCCAGTTTGCAGCGATCGGAATGGTTATCGCGACAGTGATCGCGGTGTTCGGCTGGACCTGGGCGCGCCGGTTGGCCTTCCCTCTGGGGTTTCTGTTTTTTGCCGTGCCTTTCGGAGAGGGACTGCTGCCGCTCTTGATGGAGTGGACAGCAGACGTCACGGTCGGGGCACTGCGTGTGACCGGGATTCCGGTTTATCGCGAAGGCAACTACTTCATTCTTCCCAGTGGCGCCTGGTCGGTGGTGGAAGCGTGCTCCGGAGTGCGCTATCTGATTGCCGCATTCATGATCGGCTGCATCTTTGCATGGCTGCACTACCGCGCTTCGAGCAAACGAATTCTGTTCGTCTGCCTGGCTCTAGCGGTAGCGCTGGTTAGCAACTGGCTGCGTGCATATTCCATCGTCTTGCTGGGACACCTGTCAAACAACCGGCTGGGTACCGGTGTCGATCACAACATGGTGGGCTGGGTGATCTTCGGTGCCGCCATGTTCGGCATGTTCGCCATTGGGTTGCGCTGGGCGGATGCGCAGCACGCTTCCGACCCAGTCCCAGTACAGCGTGGTTTTGCACGCACCGGTATGACGCACGCCGTGTTCTTAGTGCTCGCGGCAAGTTTGTTGACGGTTGCCGCGTGGCCCGTAGCGGCCAGATGGGTCGAGTCGCGAGTGGACACGCGACCGGTACGGGTCGAAGCGATCGGTGCACGCGAAGGCTGGCAGGTCAGTGCGGTTGAACCGAGTGAGTGGAAGCCGGAGCTTGTCTCGCCGGCCGCCGTCGATGCGCAAGCCTTTGCAATGAACGGAACCACGGTCGGTGTTTATCTCGGGGTGTACCGCGGCCAGAAGCAGGGCGCGGAGCTTGTCAACACACTGAACCAGATCGTCAAAACTGACAGCAAACAGTGGCGTCTGATCGGCAGTGGTACGGCCAACGTGCGATTAAACGGGGAACCGACGCTCGTAAAGACGGCGGTAGTGCGAGGGACGAGCGAGCAGCTTCTTATCTGGCAGTGGTATTGGCTCGGAGGTCACTCAACCAGCAGCGACGTGCGCGCGAAGATCCAGCTCGCTTGGCAGCGGCTGACCGGTGCATCGGATACCGCCAGCTGGGTTGCCATTTACACGCCCGTTGGCGACGACATCAGTGCCGGTGCACGCAAGTTGAATGCATTTGTCGAAGCGATGTCTGGGTCAATCGATGATGCGCTCGAGGCCACGGCGAGACGATGATCGACTTGAGCCATCCGCTGCTGATTGCGCATGTCGTACATCGCTTTGACATCGGCGGCCTGGAGAACGGCGTGGTCAACCTGATCAATCGACTGCCTGAATCGACCTGGCGGCACGCCGTTGTCGCGCTGACAGATGTCTCGTCTGCGTTCACGCAACGTGTGCAGCGGCAGGACGTGCAGTACGTATCCCTGCGCAAGCCGCCCGGGCACCTCTGGAAGGTTTATCCACGGCTGGCGAGAACGCTTCGAGCGCTGCAGCCGGCGGTGGTTCACACGCGCAACCTGGCCGCACTGGAGGCCGTAGTACCGGCATGGGGAGTAGGGGTGCCGGTGCGCATCCATGGAGAACACGGACGCGATGCCCGCGATCCGAACGGCACACGGCGCCGTTATCGATGGGTGCGTCGAGCGTACCGACCGTTTGTGTCGCGGTACGTGGCAGTGTCGCAGGATCTAGAGCGGTACCTGCGCATGCGCGTCGGAGTTCCAGAAGACAGAATCGTCCAGCTTTACAACGGTGTCGATTCGGATCGATTCCATCCAGTGCAAGGCGCGCGCATTGCTATCGACGGGTGTCCTTTTCGCAGTCCTGAGCATTGGCTGGTGGGCACCGTCGGGCGGATGGATCCGGTCAAGGACCAATGCACGCTGGCGCGCTCATTCGTGCTCGCACTCCGGATGAATCCGTTGGCACAAGATCGAATGCGGCTGGTGATCGTCGGTGATGGGGCGCTGCGCGCTGAATGCGAAAGCATTCTGGAGGAGGGCGGGGCGCGTCATTTGGCGTGGTTCGCCGGCGATCGGAATGACATTCCCGAGATCATGCGCGGCCTCGACTGTTTCATCCTGCCGTCGCTCGGCGAAGGAATTTCCAACACGATTCTCGAGGCAATGTCGTGCGCTATTCCGGTCGTGGCCACGCGCGTCGGTGGCAATTCGGAACTGGTGAACGAAGGAGTCACCGGCCGCCTCGTGCCGCCCGCCGATCCGGTCGCGCTGATGCAGGCGATGATCGGCTACTTCGATAATCAAGCGCTCGCACGCCAGCACGGCGCCGCCGGCCGCAAGCGGGTCGAAGAAAGCTTTAGTCTTCAACGCATGGTGGACGCTTACCATGACTTGTATCTTGCCGAGCTTCGCGTGACGCGTGGCGCGGCCGTTCGCCCGGTATCCAACCTGCCTTCCGCAGAAAGCTAGTCATCCATGTGCGGCATCGTTGCCATTATTGACCTGCATGCGCGCCGCGAGATCGACCGCGACGTGCTGGTACGGATGAACGAGTCGCAGCATCATCGCGGTCCCGACGAGGGTGGATTGCACCTTGCGCCAGGTGTCGGGCTCGGGCATCGGCGACTTTCGATCATCGATCTGGCTACCGGCCAGCAGCCGCTTTACAACGAGGACCGCTCGGTCGTCGTCGTATACAACGGCGAGATCTATAACTATCAGGAACTGATTGCCGAGCTGACCCAGCTGGGGTTTGCGTTCCGCACACGCAGCGATACCGAAGTGATCGTTCATGCGTGGCGCGCGTGGGGCGAGCAGTGTGTCGATCGGTTCCGCGGAATGTTTGCGTTCGTTCTGTGGGACGAAAAGCAGCAGACGGCCTTCATTGCGCGCGATCGGCTCGGCGTGAAACCGCTTTACTACGCCGTCCTGCCCGACGGATATCTGATTGCGGGATCGGAGCTGAAGTCGCTGCTGGCTCACGGCGCACTGGCGCGCACGATCGATCCCTGTGCCGTCGAAGAATATTTTGCGCTCGGCTACGTGCCTGAGCCGCGCACGATCTTCAGCAGCGCGGCGAAGCTCGCGGCGGGCCACAGCCTGACGGTACGGCGCGGCGCGGCGGTACCGGCGCCGCGCGAGTACTGGGATGTCACCTTCAACGCGTCGAGCACGTTGTCAGCCGAGCAGGCAGCCGCCGAGTTGGTCGAGCGGCTGCAGGAAAGCGTTCGGCTGCGCATGATCTCCGAAGTGCCACTCGGCGCGTTTCTGTCCGGAGGCGTCGATTCGAGCGCGGTCGTCGCGATGATGGCAGGTGTTTCGGCCGCGCCCGTCAATACCTGTTCGATCTCGTTTTCCGATGCGCAGTACGACGAATCGAAATACGCGCAGCAGGTGGCGCAGCGATACAAAACCCGGCATCACGTCGAGCGCGTTGAAAGCGACGATTTCAACCTGATCGATCTGCTCGCGCGTTCGTATGACGAGCCGTATGCGGACAGCTCAGCGATCCCGACTTATCGCGTCTGTCAGCTGGCACGCAAGCATGTAACGGTCGCGTTGTCGGGAGACGGCGGTGACGAAAGCTTCGGTGGATACCGTCGATACCGCCTGCATATGATGGAGGAGCGGATGCGGCAGCCGCTGCCGCTCGCATTGCGTCGGCCCGTGTTCGGCTTGCTCGGTCGCGTTTACCCAAAAGCCGACTGGGCGCCGCGCGTTTTCCGCGGCAAGACGACATTGCAGGCGCTGGCGCGTGATTCGGTGCAGGCCTACTTCCACAGCATGTCGATCCTTCGCGACGACATGCGCAGTCGGCTCTACTCGAACACGTTCAAGGCGCAGCTTGCGGGCTACAACGCGATCGAAGTGTTTCAGCGTCACGCGGCGAAAGCGAATCATGAAGATCCGTTGTCGCTGATCCAGTACCTCGACTTGAAGACTTACCTGGTGGGCGACATCAACACCAAGGTCGACCGCGCGAGCATGGCGCACTCGCTCGAAGTGCGCGAGCCGCTGATGGATCATCCGCTGGTCGAGTGGCTTGCCACGCTGCCTTCGTCATTCAAGTTGCGCGGCGGGCAGGGAAAATGGCTGTTCAAGCAGGCGCTCGAACCGTACCTGCCGAAGGACGTTCTGTACCGGCCGAAGATGGGCTTTGCCGTGCCGCTCGCTTCATGGTTACGCGGGCCGTTGAAGGAGCGTGCACGCAGCGCGGTGCTCGGCGACAGTCTTGCCGAGACAGGGCCTGTTCGACCCGGGTCATTTGCGGCATTTGTTCGAGCAGCATCAATCGGGCGTGCGCGATTACAGCGCGCCGCTTTGGTCGATCCTGATGTTCGATGCCTTCATGCGGCAGATGGACGCGACATACCCATCGAAACCGCAACGCCACGAGGCGCACGTGATCTCTGCGTGACGGTGTGAAAGATGGCTGTGATAACCCCACGCCTGCTGGTGTTCTCGTCATTGTTTCCGAGCGCCGTTCAGCCCAACGCAGGGCTGTTCATCCGTGAGCGCATGTTCAGGGTCGGCAAATACCTGCCGATCGTTGTCGTCGCTCCGCAGCCGTGGTTTCCCGGGCAGCAGCTGATTCGATGGTTCCGGCCGCACTTTCGCCCGATGGCAGCAAAGCGCGAGGTAATGGATGGGGTCGTTGTTCATCGCCCCCGTTTTTTGTGCGTGCCCGGCTTTCTGAAGTGGACCGATGGTCTGTTCATGGCACTGTGTTCTTTTCTTACCGTGCGGCGCGTCGCGCGCGATCATCGGATCAATATCCTCGACGCGCATTTCGGTTATCCGACCGGTTATGCGGCGGTCTTGCTCGGGCGTTGGCTGAGGCTTCCGGTGATGCTGACCTTGCGCGGCAAGGAAGAGCGTCAGGCCCGCACCCCGGTTGCCAGTGCGCTAAAGCGGGCGATAACGGGCGCCGACCAACTTATTACTGTGTCGGCGGCATTGCGAACACTTGCTATCGGACAGGGAGCCGATTCAGCGCGTGTGCAGGTGATCGGCAATGGTGTTGACCTGACGAAGTTCACACCGCTCCCGCGCCGGGAGGCACGCCGTGAGCTTGGTCTGCCGGAAGATGCGGAAGTGCTGGTTTCGGCGGGCACGCTGGTCGAGCGCAAAGGCTTCCATCGTGTGATCGAGTGTCTGCCTGAATTGCTGAGCGCGCACCCGTTGTTGCACTTCGTGATCGTCGGAGGCGCCGGCCCCGAGGGCGATATAGGTGCGAAGCTCAGGAATCTTGTCAGCACGCTGCGGCTGGACGATCGCGTGCACTTTCTCGGCCCGTATCCAAGCGAGCGTCTGAAGGTGCCACTATCTGCTGCCGATGTGTTCGTGCTCGCGACTTCCTACGAAGGCTGGGCGAACGTGTTTCTGGAAGCGATGGCATGCGGGCTCCCGGTGGTCACGACAGACGTCGGCGGCAACGCTCAGGTCGTAAACGACCGCTCGCTTGGCCGGATTGTTCCTTTCGGCGATTCCAAGCGGCTGTCCGAGGCGATCGACGAAGCGCTTCGCACATCCTGGGATCGCCCGTCGATCCGCGCCTACGCAGAATCCAATTCATGGGACCGGCGGATGCAGCCGCTGCTCGACGCGTATCACCAGCTCCTTGCGGACGGCGCCAAGGTTGACGACCGCGCGCTGGTCGAGAGCAGCGATGCTCGATAGCGTGCTGCGCGGGGTGTATTCGGCGATATCACCTGCCGGTGCTCACGCCCGACTGTCGACGTTGATTTTTCATCGGGTACTCGTGACGCCGGATCCGCTGCTGCCGAGCGAACCCAGTGCTGCGGAATTCGAGGCACGAATGCGCTGGGTGCAGCGGCATTTCAACGTGATCCCGCTCGATGAAGCGATCGATCGCCTTCAAAACCGTACGCTGCCTGCCCGATCGCTGGCCATCACCTTTGACGACGGCTACGCCGATAACCAGCAGATCGCAGCGCCGATTCTGCGCAAACTCGGAATGCCGGCGACTTTTTTTATCGCGACGGGCTATCTGGACGGCGGCTGCATGTTCAACGATTCGGTTATCGCCGCATTACGCGACTGCAAGCGTCCCAGTCTCGATCTCACCGAGCTCGGGCTCGGTATTCATTCGCTTGAATCGCTCGAACACCGGCGCGCTGCTATCTCTGCGCTCTTGCCACCGCTGAAGATTCTTGACCCGGCGCGTCGGGCCGCTGTGGCCGAACGGATTTGTCAGCTTGCGGAGGTAGTTCCACCGAACGACTTGATGATGACCTCATCGCAGGTGGCCGCTCTCGCCCGTGATGGTTTCGGCATCGGTGGGCACACCGTGAATCATCCGATCCTGGCGCGACTATCTCTAACGCTGCGAAACAAGAAATTCAAGACGGACGCCAGCGCCTGGAGGAGATCACTGCAGAGCCCGGTTCGTTTGTTTGCATATCCAAACGGTCGGCCAGGCGAGGACTACACGCGTCGACAACCTCGAACAAGTGAGGCAGACTGGGCTTCGCAGCTGCATTCACTACTGCGCACGGCGTCGCGGGCACCAACGCAGATATCTTCCAGTTACCGCGCTTTACGCCGTGGGACAGGGGTGAACTGAAGTTCGGCGCCCGAATGGCTCGCAATCTGCTAAACGCAAATCCTCCGGCCGTGGCGCGATGACTCGGCGCCTATGACCATTACGTACATCTCTTGGGCGCCACACTGCTCGCGCAGCGACCACACCGCGCGCGAACTCGGCGGAACGTCTCATATGGTGTATCTAGGCTGGCTTGGTAGTCATCCGCTCACGATCGGTTTCAAGTACGCCGGCCAGACGTGGAGAACATGGCGAATTCTGCGTCGCGAACGCCCGAACGCGATCTTCGTCATGGTGCCGCCGGTGTTCGCGGCGCTTGTGGTCTGGGCCTACAGCGCACTTCATCGCGCTCCGTTCGTGCTGGACGCACACACAGCAGCGTTCCTGCATCCGCGATGGCGCGCATGGCAATGGTTGCAGCGTGCGCTGTCGCGGCGGGCCGCGACGACGATAGTGACGAACGAGCATCTGGCTAACGTTGTGCGCGCAGGCGGGAGGGCGGGCGACGCTGGTACCGGACGTTCCTATAAGGTTTGCAGCGATCGAGCCGCTTGCGAGGACGACGGAGTTTCTGGTTGCGGTGGTGTGCTCGTTCAACTACGACGAGCCCGTTCTGGAGATGTTGAACGCGGCGCGGGCGCTGCCGCGCGTGACATTCATGATGACGGGGAACCCGAAGCCTTTGTCGCCAGAGTTGAAAGCGAATAGGCCGGCCAACGTGACGCTGACTGGATTTCTGCCGGACGCGGCTTACGCGGGATTGTTGACGTCCGCCGACGCGGTGATGACGCTGACGACGCGCGACCACACCATGCTGCGCGCTGCATACGAGGCGATCTACCAGGGAACGCCGGTGATCGTGTCGGATTGGCCGCTATTGCGCTCCGCGTTCGACGAGGGGGCCGTGCACGTCGAGAACACCTCGAGTGCCATTGCGGAGGGAATTCGCAAGATGGAGCGGGACCACGCAGCGTATCGCGCTGGCGCGGTGCGGCTGCGAGAACGGAAGCTCGAACAATGGACGGCGACGCTCGCCGAACTTCGTGCGGCGGTGGCGGCATGACCCCGATCGGCGCAAGCCACTCGCGTCGAGGATCTTGCAAGTCGCACACAGTGCTCCGCTCGCTCGCGCCCTTTGGTCTATGGCAAGATGAGACGTCGGTCGCGTCGACAATCAGGAAGATATCAGGGTCACAAAGAGCACGTACAGATCAAAACGGTTCCGTAATGAACTATGACTCCGCTTTCTTCGATTACGTTAATTCCGGAGCAATCACTTCGGCTAACCGACTGCTTCCGAAGCTGCAAAGACATATTCATGTGAGGAGCGTTCTAGACGTAGGGTGTGGTCAGGGCGCTTGGCTGTCAGCTTGGCGTGACCTGGGAGTCGAGAACCTTCTCGGCCTCGACGGAGATTATGTCGATCGAGGCAAGCTGCTCGTAGCGGAAAACGAATTCAAGGCAACAGATCTCACGTACGGATTTCGCCTTGGCCGGTGGTTTGAACTTGTGCAGTCACTTGAAGTTGCGGAGCACCTTCCTATCTCTTGCGCTGCGGGCTTCATCGACAGCCTCGTTGCCCACAGCGACCTCTGTTTGTTCTCTGCCGCACCGAAGGGTCAGGGAGGAGACAACCATGTAAATGAGCAGCCATATGATTATTGGCGAGCACACTTCGCGAGGCATGGATATCAAGTTTTTGACTTCGTTCGCCCACTTGTCGTATCGGATGGCGAAGTAGAACCTTGGTATCGTTTCAATGTGTTCTTGTATGCGTCGCATGCCAGAGCAGCAACGCTACCGCTCGAAGTTCAGAAAACTCGTGTGTCTGACGACGTGCGACTGTATGACCTCAGTCCGTGGTCCTATCAAGTTCGAAAGCGCATAGTTGGCACCTTGCCCACACCACTGGCCACGAAACTGGCCAAGCTAAAAGAACGGATCGTTGCACGCAGGCGAACAGCACGAGTCACTGCGCGGTAAGCGAGATGGCGCCGGCAAGCCTCTTGTTACTTACTACAGCAGCGTTGTCTGCCGCCAGCGGCCAACTGCTATTTAAGGTCGGTGCGCACGGGAGGCATCACCTTATCGAATTCCTTAACATTCATATTCTTCTCGGACTTTGCCTGTACGCCTTTGGAACGGCGATATGGATCTACGCCTTGTCCATCGAAAAGCTTGTCAACGTGTTTGCTTTCACAGGGCTGACCTTCGTTTTGGTATACCTTGGCGGGGTGCTCCTTCTAAACGAAACAATGACTACAACGGGCGTCGGCGGAGTACTGCTCGTACTGTTTGGTCTTTTTCTTATTGCTTTTTACGGGGCTTAGGTTTTCACTCAGCAGCTTGTTTTACTCCCGCCTGATGTCGCCGAATTTCTTCGGCCGATTCCAGGGTTTCGACTCGTCGGTTGAACGTCCACGACCGTCCACTAGGTGATCGCCCCTGCGCTCGCTCGGCGTTCCTGTTGGTCGCGCTTCTGCGATTGTGAGCTGGGGGCACGCGAAGCCACGTTAGCCGATACGGTACATTTTCCAGGAGAAGTCAAACAGCAGACGGAACCACCACGATGAATATCCTCGATCCAACTTGCTTCACCTGCGCAAGCTTGACCTATAGCGGCCCGCCGCTCGTGAACATCGTCGTGCCATGTTTCAATGAAGAAGCGGTCCTGCCAGAGACTGCTGCACGACTGGCGGCTCTGCTTCGATCGCTGAAATCCAGCGGCCGAATCGCGGAGGCCAGTTCAGTCTTCTTCGTGGACGATGGAAGTCGCGACGGAACGTGGTCGATCATTGAAGAACTCGCAAAGATGCGCGATGACTGTTGCGGGATCAAGCTAAGCCGGAATCGAGGGCATCAGAACGCACTTCTTTGCGGGCTGCTCTCCGTCGCGGGCGATGCGGTGATCAGCCTTGACGCCGATCTCCAAGACGACCTCGGAATCATTCCATCCATGATCGATTCCTTCGTTGAGGGTCACGAGATCGTATATGCCGTTCGGCGCCGCAGGGACAAGGACACCGTCTTGAAACGGATGACGGCGGAAGGCTATTACCGGGTGCTGGCCGCGATGGGAGTTCAAATAGTGTTCAACCACGCCGACTACCGCTTGATGGGTCGACGACCTCTGGAGGCACTGCGACAGTATCAAGAAACACATCTCTTCCTCCGCGGGATGATCCCCCAGCTCGGCTACCGCTCCAAGACGATCGAGTTCGACCGCGCCGAACGCTTTGCCGGAGAGACAAAATATCCTTTGAGCAAGATGCTTTCGCTTGCTTGGCGAGGTGTCACCTCGTTTTCCGCTGCGCCGTTGCGTTTGATTACCGGACTGGGTGTTGTCATTTCGATTCTGAGCGTTGGGATGACTGTGTGGGCTCTACTTGTACGGCTGCTCAACAACGAGGCGCTTCCCGGTTGGGCATCCACGGTAATCCCGATGTACTTCCTCGGCGGCATCCAATTGCTCAGCCTCGGCGTTATCGGCGAGTACCTCGCCATAGTCTACGAAGCAACCAAGCAGCGACCGCGCTATCACATCGAAGCCATCGCTGGGCGTTGGCTACAGCGGTGAACTCGCGTTTCGGTTCATTCGCTCCCCGTCTCTGGGGCGAAGTCGTGACCGTTGTCGTGGTGGTAGGCGCCGCTTACACGTGGCTTCTCTCGCCCATCATGGTCGACGATGTGCAGCGCTACATCCACGAATTGGGCACCAACCGGTTTTACTGGGACATTGGCCATGTTTGGATGCAGCCGTTAGCACTGGTCCTGTATCGGCTGTCCGGCCGCGCTCTTGGAGTCATCGGCACATTGGAGGCGTTGAATGTTGCATCCGTCGCGATCGGATGCGGAGTCTTCTACGACATGCTGCGCAGGTGCGGACATGGCGTAACCAAATGTGTCGCGGCGACAGCCTTGGTGGCTGTGAGCTTCAACCTGCTCTCCCTCGGGCCAACCGCTCACATCAAGTTAATGGTATTGCCCGCCCTCGCGTTGGCACTTCGCCATGCAGTCCTTTGGGAAAAGCAGGTCGAGAATGGTACGAGGTCTAGCTTTCACGCAATTGCTTCGGGCGCGTGGCTGGGCGTAGGGGCGAATCTCCTCGTAAGCGTCCTACCCGCCGGACTCTTCGTCGGCGCAATGATGCTTTGGAAGATTCGAAAGTCAGGCGCGGCAAGCTGGAGCGCGGCGACGGCAAGGGTGCTTCCGTTCGCGGCGGCGCTTGCTCTGTCCGGCGCAAGCCTGCTCCTAATGGCATACATGGTGGCACTGAGCTCCGAAACGACTCGAGCCGCGGATTTCCTGACCTTTGTGCTTGGCGGACTGAAGGAGAAGCAGGACCTCCATGTCGGCGTTGCCGGTTGGAAAGAGACTCCCTTTCGATTCGCCTATAGCCTGATCAACAACTTCCAGTACCTACCGTCTCTTGGTCCGCTTGGCCGGGCGTGGCTGTGGGGATTGCTACCCGACGTTCGGCAGGTCGCCTGGGAACTGGTTGGCCAAACCTTCCTCGCCGGTTTAGCCGTGTTAGCGCTCGCAGGGACGTTCGCAATGACGGCCATTTCGATCGCGCGGCCGGCATCGGGCCTGGTGAGCGCATCGGCCTTCGTTCTCGGAGCGGCGGCGTTTTCCGCCTACGTCAATCTAAACGACCCAGAGCATTGGTTTCAGTTCACGATGCCGATCGCTTTCCTGGCGGTACAGCTGAATCGCCTCTGGCTTGATCGCCTGGTTCTCGCCGTTTGGATGCCGACACTGCTGGTCGTCAACCTGTGGGGCTATGGGATTCCCAAGGCGACGTTCGAATTGCTCAAACGCCAGCAGGAAATTCGGCAGGCCCTCGGGCAGGAGGGACTGTATGTCGGTTTTGCGGGCTACCCCGGGGAGCCGGATTCGAGTCTTTTTGATCTACGCGGGATCGAGCGGTTTCCAATCGACCTTGTACAACTTCACGATGCAAAGGGGAGCACAACGAGGCTGCTATGAACTGCTCGATCGGCGTGTGGACGCCGCGCATGCGCGGGGCGGACGCGTACTCGTCTTTCGCGCGCTGGATCCATACGATTGGCGTGGGCCGGTAATGCACGTGACGCTAAGAGGCCTTCGCCGAGCTGACTTGCAGTCGCATCTGACACAGCGCTACAAGCTAGTTGGACCAATGGACGTCGCGGGCTTCCAAGCCTGGGAAATCTTGCCTCGCTAACACGATGACGCGATGTTGGTTTGCTGTCCCAGTTGCTCGAGCTGTTTCTGTCAAGACGAAGCCATTGGCGGCGATCGAGCCGGGGAGCGCAGGCGATCAAGGTCAGGCATAACAGTGGGGTTAGTGGGTGCGGGGCTTTGGCTTTTAAGCACGTGCCAGGTCACGACCAGCGCAATCATCAAGTAGTACGGCATGTCCCAGTAGGCAAGGTTAAGGAACATGCCGCCGACGAAGTAGCCAACCAAACTCACCTGAATCATCGCCGCCAGCCAGTACGCCCACTTCGACTGCGGATCGTTCTTTGTGTGTTTAATGATGCGACGGCTTAATCGCCATGTCAGCATCCAGAAGACTATAAATAGCGCGAGCCCGACGAAACCATGCTCGCCGAGCACCTGAAAATAAATGCTGTGCGCCGAGTGGACGCGGTCATAGTCCGGCAGGTAGTGGCGGAATACCTCGGGGGTGTAGGGCTCAAAACCGCCGCCAACGAGCGGTCGATCGAGGGCCAGGTTAGTCAGCATCGTCCAAGTCTTGATGCGGCCTTGCGCCGATCGGTCCTCCTCATATGTACCGATCGTGTCCATTCGCTCTTCCCATTTTGATGGCATGAAGGAAAAAAGCCAAGGCCGAGCAGAACCACCACCAGTCCCAGCCACAGCTTGCCCTTCGACTTTATCCACAAAAATGCCGACATCGCAATAATCGCCAACAAACCTCCTCTCGAGTAACTGCCCAGGGCGGACACGGCGCACAGTAGGACTGACCCAACGATCGCTGCACGAATCCAGCGCTTTGTGAACATGATGTAAAAGTAGGCCAGCAGCGGGATCGTCATGATGACCGCGAGTGCAAGTGCGTTGTTATCGGCGATGAAACTCTGGGGCGGCCCCCATACGAG
>CAWDDF010000006.1:0-60380 GCA_963801035.1 uncultured beta proteobacterium
CGATCAAGTCATGCTCAGCGCCAATGACGAGCCTAACCTCGGCCGTCACCTGTGTCCGCTGGCCAACGTTTTGGACAGCCGCCAATGGTCGGAAGGCGGACACAATCAAAATATGACGCCGCCCAAAGCGTAGTGTCCGTCTTTCTTAAAGACTCGAATGAGTCGGCAAGATGAACGCCATAAAAAATTTTTTTTTTTTTTTTTTTTTTTTTTTTTTTTTTTAAAAAAAAAAAAAAAAAAAAAAAAAAAAAAAAAAAAAAAAAAAAAAAAAAAAAAACAACGGGACGGATGCGCTCGCTGCTCGATGCGATAACGTGTCGAAAATCTTGACAAGCGGAGCCACGGATCGCGCGTGACGATGCTCCAAGTCGTTGAATTAATTTCCTTTAGGTTAGACGGTATGGAAGATGCAACGGACCGCAACCCGGGGCGTGCGCCATTGCAGCGCGGACCCTTGTGATCAAGGAAGCATCGAACGCGGAGCGCACAAATGAACAAGCGTCTGACCTGGATTTTCCCTCGCGCAGTTGTCGCAGCGGCTTAGCGGTTGCCTGCGGGGCCGCCAGTGCCGTGCCGTTCTTCTGGACGGACTGGACCGGCACTGACCTTGACCCCGGCACAGGCTTCCAGGCCCAGGGAACGATCACGACCACGACCTCCACGGTCGGCGTACATATACGAATCCCCTCGGCGTTGGGTTCTACCAGCCCAGCGGAGGAATCGACTACTACGTCAACGGCAACACCGCGTCGGGCACCATATCGCCATACACGAGTGCGTTGGTTGACAACCGTCCGACGGGCTCCGACATCATTGCGCTCCAGTTTGCGGGAACGCAGACGCTGCAGTTCTCGGAGACGATCGCCAATCCGGTGTTCGCATTTGTCAGTCTGAACCGCAACGGCTACGCGTTCGATCAGGACTTCGAGATCCTGAGCATAGGCGGCACCGACGGCCACGCCTGCGGCTATTGGGGTTGTGGCGGCGCCACGAAAGTGGTTGTGGACCTCGGGGGCGGCAACTTCGAGTACCAACTCAACGCCAACAACGTCGGCGGCACCGAGCCGCACGGCACCCTGCGATTCACCGGCGCGTTCGACACGGTGACGTGGCGCAGCTCGTCGAACGAGTTCTGGAACGGATTACGGTCGCGGTGCAGGGGACGGCCGTCGAGCTGCCTTGCGAGGTCGATCCGAGCCTGCCCCAGTGCAATCCGGGCAATGGCGTTCCGGAGCCGAGCAGCTTGGTGCTGTTGGGGCTTGGCCTGATTGGGTTGGGCTACTTCAGGCGGCGCAAGTCCAGCTGAGCAGCTTGTTTGTCGGAGCAGCCCGGTCGGTGTCAGCCTAAGCTGCACGCCGACTGGCAGTCCGGCGAGCCAAAACGTCGTGACCACTCCGCATCGTGACTAAGCACGGACCGGTCACGGTACGACGCGTCAACCGAACCTGATGCACCCTGATGCGCCGTACAAACACCACCAGCACAGCGTATCTCCGCTCCACCATTCGATGCAGAGATCGCAGATCCCGCCAGGCGCCGGATCGCCGATGATGATGATGATCGGACCGATCGGAATCTGAAATCCAAGTCGTGGCGACATGCGCAACGCGGTCGGCCGCGGCCGGACGTCGAGCCCGCGATCCTTTAGCTGCCGTCGAACACCAGCGATCGCCTTCTTCAGCTCGGTGCTCGGCACTTTCTTTGGATTCTTTCGCGGCGCGCCGCAGCCCTCGCAGCCGATGGGCTTCAGTGCGACAAGCTTGCTGCCCTGAATCACCGCGGAAACCGTTTGCTTGAAGCCGCCGGCCTCGATCGTGCCGCACTCGATCGTCGCTTTGCGCGCGCGCTCGAGAGCTTTCACGTCCAAGTACTTCGTCGATTCAAACGGAGTGAACTTGCCGCGATAAGCGCGGATCCTCACCGGCTTTCTGACTTCGAGCAGAGGTGCTTGCTTGCGGCGTTTATCGTTCTCATTCCTTCCGTGAATTTACTGCGGAACGTCAGCGCTCATTGGTTTCGCATGATCGTAACGCACAGTATTGCCGTGGCACGAGTTGTGCGAAATGATTGTCGGACCCGCTTCATTGACAGCGTTCTGATCGAGGTCGAACATCCATCGCTTCGCGGACGTTCACTGGAGGGGACGATGCGCTTCGAACTGGATCGACGCCGGTTGTTACTCGCAATGGCCTGCGCATTCGGGACTGCACCATTGTCCACAGGACTTCGTGCGGCGATGGGGCCGAACGACAAGTTCGACCTGCTGATCAAGGGCGGCGACGTGCTAGACCCGAGTCAAAAGCTTCGCGGGGTTCGCGACATTGGCATACGCAACGGCGTAATCGAGTCGGTCGAAGCCAACATTCCGGCCGAGCGTGCGCTGAAAGTGTTGACCGTGACCGGTCGGCTGGTGACGCCGGGGCTGATCGACCTGCATGCACATACATTTCCGTATGGCTCCGCGATCGGCATTCCGGCCGACGAGCTGGTGCCGTTTCAGGGAACGACGACGGCCGTGTCAGCCGGCGACGCCGGGGCCAACAACATCGCCGCGTACCGTCGCTTCATCGTCGGTTCCACCCGCACGCGCCTCTATGCTTTTGTTCATATCGCCAATATGGGACTGACCGGATTTCCGGTTCCGGAGCTCTACAACATCGACTTCGCTCAGGCCGAGATTGCGGCGCGTGCTCTAGCGGAGAACGCGGATTTAGTGCTCGGGATAAAGGTGCGGATGTCCGAGAACGTGATCGCCAAGCACGGCATCGAGCCGCTGCGGCGCGCGATCCGCGCCTGCGAAATGTCAGGCGTGGCCGGCGCGAAGGTCATGTGCCATATCGGCGGTGTTGAGAACGTCGAGCTGATGTCCGAGATCCTGCAGATGCTGCGTCCACGCGACATCCTCACTCACTGCTACTCAGGGGCCCCGAATATCGCTGGCCGCTTCACCAATATCGTGCAGGACGGAAAGCTGGTGCCTGCAGCGCTGGATGCAAAGAAGCGCGGCGTTTATTTCGACGTTGGACACGGTGGAGGCAGCTTCGACTACACCGTTGCTGAGGCCGCGATTGCGCAGGGTGCGGGGCCGGACACCATCTCATCAGACATGCACGTGTTCTCAGGCAACTCTCCGGGCATGCCCTTTTTGACCTGGGTCATGAGCAAGTTTCTGAACATGGGCTTTTCCCTCGAGCAGGTGATCGCGATGACGACGATGAACCCCGCTCGGGTGATCGACCGCGCACCGCGGCTCGGCACGCTCGCCGTTGGCGCGCCGGCGGATGTCTCGGTGCTCGAAGTCGTCGAAGGGCCGGTCGAGTTTGTCGACACGCGCAACAACAGGCGCTCGGGCAAAGTCCATCTGCGCCCGGCGCATACGGTCCGCGGCGGAATCGTCTATGGCAGGCCGTTCTCGGCGCCGTTCAGCGTCAATTAGGTATGCGTTTCATTAATCCGACCATCCAAGGAGCCGGAAACGAAAAATGGATAAGGAAAGTCAAGTTCGCGTTTCATTTCTAGCGGCATTGCTATTAAGTGGAGCTCTCGCTACAGACGCAGCGGCAGCGCAGTTGGCGCAGCTCGACAATCGAGTCGTTAAGAAAGCTGTCGAACGAAATTACACCGACGTATTGAAAGACGCGAATGGCGCTCCGGTCTTACGCTTGACCGTTGAGTACATAGGGAAGGCACCCAAGGGTACCTTCAAGAGCCCTCATCCCTGTATTACTGAGAATCTCAATACGGACTTCTATTACGTCACTTGGGAAAATTTGACTGAGCACGATATCGAATTTGTTGCAGGCGAGCGAACGTTCGATAACGAACTACGCTCGCCAAAGACAATAAAAACGGAAAAGGGTCAGCAGGAAGTCGTCGAAGCTAGGCGCCGTATCGACATGAAAACAGAATTTGCTGGCGATCGCCTACTTAGAGCAAAGGAAAAAAGAGAGTGGAGGAATATGTTTTACTGCGATAGGGCGCTCGACCACAACGTCCTTCGTCAGTTGTATACCGTCAGACATCTGGACAAGGAATACAAAATCGAGTTTTACAGGGTGTTTGAGAAGTAGCGCCGGGCGACTAAAGACTCTGGAAGTCGCTCCGAAGGCTAAGATCCCTTTGATGTGATCTCGGAGTAGATCGATCGCAGGTTCTGCAGTCGCTCTTCGTTATTCGGATGTCGCTTGACCGGGGTGTCAACGATGTCGTGGACCGACTGCGCCAGCTTTCCTTCATCCGACTGCGGCGTTGGAGATGCCTGCGCGTGTTCTGCTTTGGGCAAGTCGCTCACGAAGGCATTAATGGACGCGGCGAGTGCCTTCTGATCTGGAAGAGCGCGACTTAGCAAGCGGACCGCGCACGAATCGGCCTGCATGCCAGAGTTGAGCTTCGTCATTGCGTTGCTGTTTGTGCGCAGTGCACTGTCGCAAATGGACGTGCCCACGCGAAGCTCCTATGTAATGGCAATTGTTTCGCCATCGGAGCGGCCGGCCGCGGCCAGCATCACATCGGTGCCGAGAAGCCTTGCAGCGGCCACGAGCCCGGTGTTGGCCGGATATCTTCTCAGCGTATCCACCTTCGGGTGGTTGTTCATTGCGGCCGGCGCAACGAAGATCGTGTATGACTTGTTGCTGTTCGCGCTGTTTCGCAATGTACGGCCACCCGAAGAACAAAGAAGCGACACCTCTACCTGAAATTTCAGTGCGCAGTGCTCGCTGTCCCGCGCGGTTTTGTTCGTTTCGCTGCTCGCAGTTCGCAGTGGCCACAGTGACATGGACGCCGCGCTTGTGCACCTAATCCTTCATGCTGCCGTTCCCGGCGCGGTGGCACTGCTGTTCTTCCGTCCGAATTGGAAGAGGGCATGGCTCATCATGCTGGCGGCGATGCTAGTGGATCTCGATCATTTGCTTGCAGATCCGATTTACGATCCAAACCGCTGCAGCATCGGCTTCCACCCGCTCCATAGCTACCCGGCGATCGCCGCGTATGTCGTGTTATAGTCCCGCGCGTGACCCGGCTGTTTGCACTCGGGTTGATCATTCACATGGTGCTCGACGCGCTGGACTGCATATGAAATATCGGCGATATCCTCGCGCGTGATCGTCTCCGCGAAGAAACGAAAGCCAGTCATGCCAATTTCATCTGCAGATCACGCTCTTACTGCTTTGTCTCGGGTTGTGGACGCGGAGTCTTTTCCACTGACGCGGGCTCGTCACGATGACTCGCTTCAAGCGTGCTTCTGTTTTTGCGCTCGCGCGCGGCCGCGAGCTTAGCGTCGCCGTCTCGCGCCGTACGCTTGCCCAGTTGTAGTGACGGTGTTGCACCCAGTGCTTCATAGGTGAACGGACTATGGGCCGGCTCCATCGAAGGTCGTTTATCGATACCTTGAGCGTTTGCGCCAAATGCCATCAACGTCAACATGCCTGCAGTAATGACTCGGTAACTCATGACTGACTCCTTAAGTTAGTCGCAATCGAAATGGCCGCTGCGATGAGGCACACAGTGCGCTATCCTCTGCGGAATGAATAGACCGATTCCTTCCAAATATTTGTCGAATCGTTCAGCATCGGGTTACAGCCGAAACGAACGAAAGTCGCGTCGTGCCCGTACTGCATTGAAAGCGTCGCCCACGCCTCCGTACGACTTGTTGACCGATGTGATGGAGCAGATCCGCCTCGACGCGACGGTGTACTTCGTCCTCGAGTCACGGTCCCCGTGCGCGATTTCGATCGCGCAGCCGGGTCGCTCCCCGTTCTATGCGATCACGGCGGGGCGCTCCAGCTTGGTACTCGGCCGCAAGACTTACGAGTTGAGCGAGGGGGACTTTGTGCTGCTTCCGAGCGGAGCGCCGCACGTGATGCGTGGCGCGAAGGACGCGCCGATCGTCGCGCTCGATGACTGGATGCGGCTGCATCCGAAGAACGAGTCCGGCTTCATACACATCGACGGGCCCGGTCCGGCGCTGCGCATCACCGGCGGCTTTTTCTCATTCGCTGCTATGAAAGCGAACCCGATGTTCGATGTGTTGCCTCCGATCATTCACCTTCGCCGCGATGATCCCCACGTGCAGGAATGGCTCGAACCGACGTTGCGATTCATTCATGCGGAGATCGCGCATCGCCATCAAGGATCGCAGACAGTATTGCGGCGCCTGGCTGACGTGCTGTTCATACAGGCGGTGCGCGCCTACGCCGCACAGCACAGTTGCGCTACAAGCTGGCTGCGGGGATTGAGCGATGCGCGAGTAGGCAAGGCGCTGATGTTGCTGCATGAGCGCTATGCAGAACCATGGACGTTGGATTCACTGGCGCGAGAGATCGGCACATCGCGCACCGCACTCGCCGTGCAATTCAAGCAGCTGGTCGGCGAGGCGCCGATGGCTTACTTGGCGCGCTGGCGCATTACGCGAGCGGCGAATCGTATGCGCAGCGAGCGCATCAATATGTCGCGGCTCGCTGAAAGCGTCGGCTACAACTCCGACGCGGTGTTTTCGAAGGCGTTTCGCCGAATCACCGGTCAGTCTCCCGCACGATATCGGCGGGCTAACGGCGCAGTATCAATACTGCAGTCAGCTGAGTAACGATTTCGACGCGTCCAGCGGACGAATGGCAGCTATGCAATTGTCAAAAATCGAGAAGTAGTGTCACCGCGACTTCTGGGCGACCCAGATCTCCTCGCTCGGCCATTTGCGCGCCCAGTCGACCGAAGCCGTGACGTAGTAAGTGTGGGCCACAGCATCGTCGGGCGCGTACAGCTCAACAAGATCCACAACATCGAACCCGCTGCGACGCAGGAGTCGGAACAACGTCGCCGTGGGGCAGCTGCCACTCCACTCCGACTTCGTTCGGCCACTCGAGGCGACCCATCCCGCGCTGCGGCCGCTGCAACGTTTCTGAGGCTGCACCCTCATCTGTGGCGCACAGAACCGAAAGTGTGCTGTTCCGAAGAAACCAGAGCCGTCCGCCGGGGCGCAATAGTCGATGCGCCTCAGATATCCAGATGTGCGGATCGCACCAGATGCTTGCACCGTACTCTGAGACGGCAAGGTCGAAGCTTTCAGACGGAAGCGGAACGCTTTCAGCACTCGCCTCAATCAGTGGGAAGTCGATCCCGAACTCCTTCTGGCAGCGACGAGCTGTCGCAAGCTGCGCCGGAGTCACGTCTACACCGACCGGACGTGCACCACGTCGCGCGAGCCAGGCAGACACGTAAGCGGTGCCGCAACCGAGCTCGATTACGTCGAGCCCATCTACTTTGCCTAAGGTATTGAGCGATTCCTCAGGTACCCCAAAGACGCCCCACGTGATCTCAGCGGCGGCCCAGCACTTACTCGCCTGCTCGTCGGTGAACTCGGCATTGGTCTGCGTCCAGCCTATGCGATTGCGTTTCGCATCGTCAGAAATTTCTGCCATCGTGTCATGCTACTTTGATTGACGCGCCAGTCCCCGAACTACATTGCCTAACTAACGCGAACCTTCGTAGGTGAAGCCTCCAGACAGAAATCCGGCGGATCGCGGCGTTTGCAGAGTGCAATGTGCGCTACTGGGCGGCTTGCTAATGATCGTTGTGGCGTCGAGCGAAGCTCAGCCTGCGGTCAAACAGGTCTTGGTGCTGCAATCGTTGAATCGCGGGAATCTGGTTCTTGACAACTTCACCGGCAACTTCCGTGTAAGTCTGGACCAGCGAGCCCGGAAACCTGTGCATGTCGTTCAGGTCGTCGTTGGCCCGACGGGGTTTGTCGACGCGCCCGAACAAGCCATCATCGATTACATCCGATCCATGTATGCCGATCGGGCGCCGCCGGATCTCATCGTGACCATCGGCGGCCCGGCGGCTGCATTCGCGCGCAAGCATCGGCCGAAGCTTTTCCCTGAAGCTCCGCTTCTCTTTGCCTCGGTGGATCAACGATACCTCCGCGATGCGCCCCTGAGCCAGAACGAGAGTGCGGTCGCGGTCATCAACGATTTTCCGCGCCTGATCGATGACATTCTGCGCGTACTCCCCGAGACGAAGCAGGTCTTCATGGTGGTCGGATCCGGAGCTATCGGCCGGTTCTGGCGTCGAGAGCTCGAGAGCGAGTTCACACGGTTTCGCGATCGCGTGGCATTTGTCTGGTCCGGCGATCTGTCGCTTGAAGACATTGAGCGCCGCGTCGCGAGCCTTCCAAGCAATTCGGCGATTGTCTATCTAGTCTTCGGCACGGACGCGCTGGGCGGCGCGTACGCGGACGAGCAAGTTCTAGCCGAACTCCATGCCAAGGCAAACGCTCCGCTGTTTGCGTCGCACACCCCATTGTTGGGATATGGGATTGTCGGCGGGTCTCTGATGAACATCGCCAACCTTGCTCACAACACTGGCGACGTGGCCAGTCGAATCTTGAACGGCGAGCCCGCGGGAAGCATCAGAGTACCTCCACAATCACCGGGTCCACACATGTTTGACTGGCGCGAGTTACAGCGGTGGCGCATCACCGAAACTCGATTGCCGCCCGGCAGTGTCGTGCACTTTCGTGGCCCGAGCCTGTGGGATGAATATCAGCCTGCAGTGCTGACCGCGGTTTGTGTGCTGCTTCTCCAATCGCTGATGATCGCGTGGCTAATGCATGAGCGCCGCGCACGGCAACGTGCGGAGATCGACAGCCGCCGGAACTTGGCTCTCGCCGCCGATATCAATCGACGCGAGACGATCTCGGCTCTGACTAGTTCGATAGGACATGAACTCGGGCAGCCTCTGAGCTCGATTGTGCACAACGCCCAGGCGCTTCAGACAATGGTCACAACCAACCGGGCGTCGCCCGACGCGACAGCAGCGATCCTGGGAGATATCAAAGGAGAAGCCGCTCTCGCCAGACAGATCATCGAACGCCATCGGGCAATGCTTCGCAGCCATGAACTGCACAAGAAGCCGATCGACCTCCACTCAGTGATAGATGAAAGCCTTGCTCTCTTCGTCCACGAGTTAAGAGCGCGACAGATCGAGACGACCCTTGATCTGTCTTCGACTCCTTGTGTCATCGACGGCGATCAGGTGCTTTTGAAGCAGGTATTCGTCAACCTGATAAGAAACGCCATAGACGCGCTGGCCGAGCCGCCGGCGAGGCGTCACATCACGATACGAAGTGCAGTCATGACGACCAGCGTCGAAGTGTCAGTGTCGGACACCGGAACGGGTTTTTCGCCGGCAATCATCGGCACGCTGTTCACACCATTCGTTACGGAAAAACCGCATGGCCTCGGAATTGGCCTAGTTATCGTGCAGAGGATCCTCGACGCTCACGGCGGTACCATCAGTGCCCACGAAAATCTCGACGGCGGGGCGACACTCAAAGTCACGCTGCCGCGCAGCGAAACGCCTAATCGCATTTCAGAACGGCTTGGCGGAGCAAATCCATCCTAGGGCACACTACCTGCAACGAATTGGTTCGCATCCGGAAGCACCTCCTCGCACCCCTGCTCGGCGAGGTTACCGGCTTGGTTGATTCGCAGAGGCGCTCGCGAACGCTGTAGACGAAGGAGTGAGGATGCCGAGCAAACTTCGCGTGCTGATTGTTGACGACCACCCCGGGCTGGTGAGGGCCCTTTGCCGGTTATTGACATGCGACTACGACGTCGTGGCATGCCTCGCTGATGCGAGCAAATTGCTCGAGGTGGCGCACGACCTCCAGCCTGATGTGATTGTGCTCGACCTGAATCTCCCGAACGCCGACGGTCTGAAGGTGTGTCGCCAAGTCACGCAAGCTAACCCGAAGATAAAAGTCATCCTGTTCACGGCCGGCAATGATCCGGACATCAGGAAACGAGCCTTCGAGGCCGGAGCATCCGCCTTCGTGGATAAGCTCGAGCAGGATGAGGCCCTGCTATCGGCCATCAGACACCTGGACTCCAGCCGCGGTTGATCCACGCGGCGCAATGCGGCCCTTACGCTTTCAGACCCGGCTCATCTGCACAAAATAGAAGACATAGAAAGCGACCCAGAAGATGCCGAGCAGCGCGCACCAGGCGCCCGCATCGGCGTCGATCCGGCGACCGAATAGCAGGCGCATCGCCGCGACGATTGCGAAGGTCGGTGCGATCCGCACGATGCGCGCGAACACGGTCCAGAGCAGCACCGAGCCAAGCGACATCTCGAGCGCGAAGGCCTGGGCAACATAGAGCTTGAGCGGCACGCCCGCCATCACAAAAAGCGGCGTGTACGGTAGCCCTTCGGTCGCGAGCTGCTGGCCCATACGCTGGATCAGCGGTGCTGATATTCCGGGGATCCAATCGAGAAAGGACAAGTAGTCCAAGCCGAGCATCGCGGTGAGCACGTAGAGCACGACGACGGCGATCGCCGAGCCTGCGACTGAAAAGAGCCAGGCAATCGCGCCGGCCCGCAGCGAGAAGAGAGTGGCGAAGCTGATGTAGACGTCGGGGACGATGAAGAAAAACAGTCCTTCCGCCAGCCCCCACCAGAAGCCGGCATGACGCGCCACGCGCTCATTGCGGGCTACGCGCTGGATTCGTTCCTGTTGCATAAAACCGCGCAAAGCTTCATGCGCCCGTCCGAATCAGAGAAAGAGCAACACCAGCACGATACGTCGTATCACCGGTAGACCGCGTTGTGTTCGAAGCAGACAACGGATCGCGATCCGGCGCGTCCTTTCAACTTCGCTTTACGGCCGTTCAAATTGCGTGATGGTTGCCGCTATCGAATCCGCCGGGACGCTTCGGCGGCTTCATCAGCGGCTCGTCCTTGTCAGGTCCGCCGAAGAAGCAGTAATCGCACACCAGCCCGCGACGTGCGACTAGCTCTTCGAGCGGAAACGGAAGCTCGTCCATGTGCTCCAGATCGAGCTCCTTGTCCACCGCTGTAGCGATCGGCAAACGCGAATCGGGGATCGAACTCGCGGGCGATTTGCCCGCATCCCCGCATCACAGCCCTCAGCGAAGCATCTCTAGCGAATCCCACATCAATGGGTCGCGGACGCATGGGGTCGCGGATGCGCCGCAGACGGTCGATCATTACGCGTCCATTGCTCGAAATGCTTATTGTCCGAGAAACGACGACCGTTGATTCGCAGTATGGAAACAACAGGTGTAAGGGATTCGATTCTTGTCGTCGGTGCAAGCGGGCGAACGGGTCGTTATGTTCTGCGTTACCTGTGTAACGCGTCGGTGCCTGTCATCGCTTGCGTGCGCAGTGCGGAGCGCGCTGCGTCCGGAGCGTCGTTCCTATCTGCCGACGTTGTGTACGTCGACGTGGAGCAGCCACATACGCTTGCTCCGGTGATTGAGCGCGCGGCACATGTGATCTATCTCGCCGGCGCGAGTCGAAGAGGCTTATCGCCCGGTGCATGGCAAGTCGAGGTTGAAGGCCTGTCGGGCTGCCTCGAGCTCGCCAAGCGGGCCGGTCTGCCTGGGCGATGGATTTCGGTGGGCTACAGCGGATCGGGTCGTTGCACTGGCGCTACCTGGGCAGAGACTCGGTGGCGCGAACTGAAGCGTGCGGCCGATGAGGTGATAGCCGCAAGCGGCGTCAACTATTTCGTCCTGCGCACTGGACTGATCACTTCCGCCATTAGTACGGAGCCGCGAGTCAGCATTACGCAAGGTGCCGCCCCGGTTGCCGCCGAGCTTCCATGCAATTCGCTCGCCTTTCTGCTGACTGGCGCCGCACTGTCGGGCGCTACGAATCGTTCGTGTGCGACCGTTCGTCTTGATTCCCAAGGGCTTACATTGCAGAGCGCCGTCCACGCATTTCGCCAACTTCGACAGGAAACCGCTGTTGCTGGTACGGCAAGACTGATGCGCCACGCTTGATGTCTCGTAGGGCAAACTTCCATGCTTTGGCGCGCGAGGTTTCTCCTGTTCAGCGACATCACCTGGGACGCGCTCGCGCGCAGCTTGCCGACGAAGCGGCAACCGCCGCGTGGGAGAGGAAGGCCGCGCACTCGATTCGAGCATGCGATTGCGCTTGCATTGGATGCGCGCGGGCCAGGCGCTGAGCCTGACATGTGACGTGGGGCTGTTCGCACAGCGGCTTCGAGCCCGATCAGTCGCCCTTGCGCTCGGGGAGGTGGCGGCTACAAAGCATTGAACCGTGTTCGTACGCCTCCGGCAGCGAGCTGAATTGAATTTGATCGTCGCAGCGCCCGCACTTGTGCAGCAGTATCGGCGCCACCTGTTGATCGAAGACAAGCCGCTGCTCCTGAGTCATCGCGTCCAAACCTTTATGTAGATAGAGGCGGGCCACACCAAAGGCCGATGACAGTGGGTCGATGATTCCCATCTCGCCGAGCATGCGCAACGCTGACATGTTGTCGCTTAGCTGCTGATCATTGCTCATGCCGTGCATCCTCTTAGAACCGTGTCATTCCGCTCGCTCCCCGTGTTGCTTCGTAAGCGAATCATCGAAGGCGCGCCGAGCATTTAAACTCGGCTCTCCACTAATAACCCGACGGACGGATTTTAATTAGCGCGGCATCGCGGTTCCGAAGGATTGCCCTGCAATTCCAGCAAAGTACGGCACTTCGACCCTCTCCGCTAGTCATGTCCGCTTGGCGGCCAACCGTGAAGGACTGATCATGACCGTTGCACGCATCAGCGAAATCAGCAGTGTCAGCAAGAAGAGCTTTGAAGACGCAATCCTTCAGGGCGTCAAACGCGCCAACAAGACGTTGAAGAATGTCAAAGGTGCATGGGTCAAGGATCAAGAAGTTCAGATAGACAATGGCAAGGTCATAGGATTCAAGGTGATCCTGAAGGTGACGTTCGTCCTGACTGACTAACCAACCTTGGTTTGAAGCGGCCCGCCTGGTCGCGGCGCCGGCCGGCGGTCTTGCCCAAAGCGATCTTTTCGGGGATCGTCTTCTAGAAGCACTACTTGGGACGCGCTCGTTCGGAGCCGGGACCACTCATGGCAGCCAACATGAAGACCATTCATAAATCAGGCGTTCGCTTGGCGCCGATCAATTCGCTGTCAGACGCTGCGCAGCGGCGTATGCGTAACCAGCTGCTGCAGGCAGATCAAAAGTCGACCAAACAAAATCAGGCCATCGTGCGCCAGCTGATCGCATTGAGGTCTGACTACCGCCGCGTTGTCTCGGCACTGATCGGCGTAAGCGGCATGCGCCGCTATCGAGCGCTGCGCGAAAAGCTCGCCGAAGCGCCGCGAGCGCAGCGCGTGCGCGAATCGAGAGCATTGCTCGATCAGATCGGATTCAATCGCGTGCGCGCCGAGCGGCTGCGCAAGATGTATCTCGACACCGCGCGCAAGCTACTGAACCTGAACGACGTGCGCATCCCGCCGGGCGTCATTCGGCCTCACACGCGCTGCACTCCATGGGTCACGTACACCGCGCCGTATGCCGGATTCTTCTGGTCGTTTGCCTGGAGCCGCAGCGATGAGGCGAGCGATCCGGTGCTCACGCGACATCTGGATCACATCACCGGCCAGATCGGTTCTGCGATCGACACGCGACTCAGCGGCGCCGATGACGATGATGCTGTCGAAGCCGAGTACTACACGGCACTGCATGCGTGGCACACGGCGCAGGCGACCGGGCCGCTCGAAGGCTATCTCGCGTTCGAGTTCAACAACTCACCCTATTCGGGCAACGTCAGCGACGAATGGGGTTTTTCCAACGCGACGTTCAGCCAGCTCGCGCTTGCCCGCTTCCAGGTGGCCGATGCGACCGGTGTGCTGAGCACGCAGGACAGCCGCATCTTCGTCTTCATCGACACCGACTGGGGCGACGGCACCTCGTGGAGCAACTTCGTGACCACGCCGCGCGACCTTCACTGGTATTACTTCAAGACCGAAGCGTCTTTCGCGCAGGGCAGCGCGCTGGTGCTCGAAGCAGGCGTCTGGAACAGCACCTGGTACTTCGCCGACGACGAGAGCATCAAGACCTCCAATGATCTTGACCTTCGGCTCGATCGCATCGTGGTGCGGTCTTGTCCGGCCTGATAATTACTTATGACGCCTCGTGGTGTGGACCAACCTAGCCACCGTATCAGCAAGGAGAAAACATGAAGCTCCTAAATCGTCGTTGGCTCTCTCGTTCGTTTGCTGGCGCGGCCAGTGTTTCGTTGCTGGCAATGTTTAGCAGTGCGGCCTTCGCTGGTGTGATCTACCAGTATCGCCAGGACGGTTCGCCTGCGGTGATCGGCACATTGGAAGTCGCATCGCCGCCTGCGAGCGCAAGTATCGGCTGGAGTACATCGGCCTCCTCAGATTTGATCGCCCTGTTTTTGGATAACGCCGTTTTTGGTCTTGGCTCTGCCAATTTGTTATCCGTTGGCGGAACGTTGCCGCCTGAGATTCAATCCCTTGATGGCACGAAGCTAGACGGCGGAGGTTTTGGAATCAACTTCCCGACCATTTTTCCAGTTGATCCGACTGATCCGACGATCCATCAATCATTGTCCATTTCGTTTAGCCCATTCTCTGGAGAAGACTTTATTCAGGGTGGCAACTTTCTTCATTTTTCCCGATGGCCAGGTCGCCATAGCTGATCTATTCATTGATGGAAATTGGGTAGCGCAGGTCCCCGAACCCGGCACTTTGGTGCTGCTGGGGATTGGTCTTCTCGCCATTGTGCTGTCCCGTACTCGTAGCGCCAGCGATGGCCCTAACGGTTCGCCGCGCCACGCCCGGTGAGTTTCGATTGCTGATTGCGGTTCAATTTATCTGTACCTTCTGCACGGCGCTCTTCGCCGGTGCGGCGCTTTACATCAACGTTGCCGAGCATCCTGCACGCATGAGCTTTGAGACGAGCGTTGCGGCGAAGCAATGGGCTCCGAGCTATAGGCGCGCCACGTGGCTGCAAGCGCCGCTGGCTTTACTCGGGTCTGCCGCCGGGTTAGCTGCATGGCTCTTGGGCGCTAGCGTCGTCTGGCTTGTTGCAGCTCTGCTTATCGGGGCTGTGGTGCCATTCACATTCATAGCCGTCATGCGAACTAATAAGAAACTCTTGGCGCCTGACCGCGACCTTGCTTCGCCGGAAACGCGAACACTGCTTGAGAAGTGGGGCAAGCTCCATGCGGTGCGCACTGGTTTGAGCCTCGTGGCAACGGTGCTGTGCATCTGGCTACTGGTGAGGGCCTGAGCGCTTGCTAGGCGCAAGTGTTGGTGCACGTCCACGCCGTTGAATCACAGCTTCTGTGAACGAAACCGTCAGGGTCTCCATCAGCCATCACCTTGGAAAGGGCGAGGCGGTCCGCCGTATCAAAGAGGGCTTCGCGCGTACCGATGGTCGCCTCGGCACGATGATCGCGATTGAGCAACAGACTTGGGAAGGAGACACGTTGCGTTTCCGTGTCCGCGCGCTCGGCCAAACTGCGGCGGCGAGCATCGAAGTGCTCGAAGACGCGCTACGCATCGAAGTGTCGTTGCCCTGGTTGCTGGCGAAGGCAGCAAACCGTCTTCTTACAGTATTGCGTAAAGAAGCGACGCGGCTACTTGCGAAGTGATAGATCAGCTAGTCGCGGCGGAACAAGATGCGGACCGCGGGAAATTCGCGGTCCGCGAGCGGCTCAACGCTCGTTAGAACTAATCACTTCGCCGCAGAAACTTCTCAACGGCAAGCGCGCCAACCTGCTTTCCCAATGCGGTGCCGACCTCCGTTGAGTTACGAAAGTGCACGCCGTCGTAGATGCGAGCAGTTGACACTTCCTGCACGAACTCCTCAATCTTGGCCCACTTCCGGGACGAACCCTTGACTAAATAGCTCGTCGTCGTCAGCGCTGGCGAGCCGGTGCCGATCTCGGCTTGGACCACCGTGCCCACGGCACCCGCCACGGTGCAGTGCGCGCACGGATACTCGGGATGCATCGGTGTTTCGATGAATGGCGTCCAAGACGCATCGCGCTCGGTGGCGTCGTTGCCGTCGAGGTCGCCATTGCGAATAGCGGTGACAGGCCGCCAGAAGTTGTAGTGGTACTTGGCATCGAATACTGCGACCAACGCGTCGTCCGCAGCTTGCGATACCGCCGCAAACAGGCGGGCGTTCTGAGTAATCTCGCGATCCGGAAGATCGGCTATTGACAGCACGATCCCGGTATAGACCGGCGGCAACGTTGCTTCCCAGAAGCTTGCGATCTGGGTTTGCTCGCCGGTGCGGCGCGAACTGCTTTTGCCGCCAAGCGCTTTGATCTCGTTGTAATCACGCGCCCACAACGGGCTGGTCAGCGCGGGAGGCGGGCCGGGTCGAAATTGCGCCGGGCTGCTCATCAGCCATGTCTTGCGTTGCGACCAGTGCGGCGCCGCCGGCACGACGGTGGGAACATAGACACCGGCCGCCGTTTGCGGGCGGTACGTTTCACCCGCGACGGCGCCGTCATCGGCGCGCGCTGCCAGAACCGCCACAGCCGCTTGTTCCCCGACTGCAATACCCGAGTTCTTGGCCGCACCGTCCGCTATTTTTGACATCGCTGCCTGGTAGGCGTTGTCGATTGCGCTCTGCTGGGACGGCAGCAATTTGGACAGCGCGGTGCGGTTGGCTGCGGCGATGGCGGCGTTGACCGACGCGCCCGGCGCGGCTTCGAGCTTCAGGGTGCCGGCCGGGTAGCGCTTGGTAATCGTGTTCACGGCTTCATAGACGGCTGTGTTGACGATGGCCATAGCGCGGTTGGCTGGTGGCGGCCCCATTTTGGCGCTGACGATGATTTCGCCGGCTTTGGTGTTCCAGTCGCATACGGCGTCGGCGCTTGCCGTTGTGCAGGCGAGCAGTGAAGTAGCGATGGCTACGAAAGCTATCAGTGGTGGTTTCTTGAAGTGGATCATGTAGGTTTCCTTCGAATGTGTTCGATACAACGTCATATGCAAAAAGGGCGCATGGCAGGGCCGAATCGCGTAGCCGCTACCAATGCGCTCACACGCTCAGCGGGATGAACGAGCGACGCCTGCTGCTGAGTCCCGCAGCGTTGCTTGTGCAGCTCGCACGCGCACCACTGGTGGTTCATCGCCGACGAAGCGCACGTAGTCGCGCATCTGCAGGCCGTAGATGCTTTCGGTGCGCGTGATGAAGCGCCGCAGCGAATCCGGGCCTTGCGCTGCATGGGCGCAGGCGACTGCGTCCACCCGCGACAGTTGGCGCCCGTCGCACTTGAATTCGGCACGCGCAGGCAAGGCGAGAGTGGCCAACAGAACCGCGCCGCCGACAGCCATCGAGGACGAGTTGAATCGGGTTTTCATTTGAACTCCTTTGATTAGAAGTTGGACGTGGTTCGGCGTGCGACCAGTCTGTAAGTGGGCTGCGCTCCTGCGCCGACAGCATTCGAGTGCGTCAAGCAAGTCCACCGCTGGCGGCCATCGGTCCCAGCACTACCAGCGCGAACGTGCTGGTCGAAGCAAATGCGGCAAGCATCATCAGGGCGATGCGTTCGGTTAAAGATTTGCGGTTCATCGGGTTGCTCCTTGAAACGGGTTGACGACGGACGAATCGTCGGACCTGAACCGCATTCAGGTCTTTGGGCCGCGCCTTTATCGGCCTTAATCGTTCTGAATTGCAGCGTGTGGACGTCAGTGCGGGCGATTAAGCTTGGGCACTCGACACGGAAGCCGTCGATGGAAACCGCCACTTCAGAGATTCGTTTCGGCGCAGCGCGCTTGGATTTGGCTCAGCGCCGATTGCTGATCGACGAAGTGCCCGCCCGGTTGGGTGCGCGCGCGTTTGACGTACTGGTAGCTCTGGTAGAGCGGCGCGACCGTGCGGTCGGCAAGAACGAGTTATTCGAGCTGGTCTGGCCAGGTGTCGTCGTCGAGGAAAACAATCTGCAGGTGCACATCTCGGCGCTGCGCAAGCTGCTGGGACCGCAGACGATTGCGACGATTCCGGGACGCGGCTATCGCTTCACCGCGAGCCTTGCTGAGTCAATTAACGACGCCGCCGCGCAATTTTCTCGAGCTCAGCCAACGCCGGTGGCAGCTCCGGAGCCACTGTATGGTCGGAAAGAGGATCTGCTGGGGATCAGCGACTTGCTGCACAAACATGCGCTGATATCAATCGTTGGCCCTGGTGGTATCGGCAAGACGCGACTGGCGCAGGTGCTCTCCGGGACGGAGCGCGAGCATTTTGCCGGCGGAATCTGGTGGGTTGATCTTTCGCAGCTGAGCGATCCCGCAGCAGTGCCCGCGGCGATTGCGCAGACGTTGGGCATTCACGGCGGCAACGATCGGCCAGTCATGCAAACAGTTGCGGCACTTTTGCGCAGCGGACGTTCGCTGTTGATTCTCGACAACTGCGAGCACGTTCTGGACGCGGCCGCTGACTGTGTGCGCTCTCTGCTCGCCGAAGTACCGGACTTGCGCGTAATGGTGACCAGCCAGGAGCCGTTGCGCCTGCCGGTGGAGCATGTGTATCGACTGAGCGGACTGGCGATCGATAGCGATACCGAAACGCCGGCCGCCGTTGCACTGTTTGTCTCCCGCGCTCAAGCAGCTGATCCGCGGCTGCAACCGACGGACATACAGATCCAAACAATCGCGGACATTTGTCGTCGCCTCGACGGTATGCCTCTCGCGATCGAATTAGCGGCGGCGCGCGTCCGATTACTCGGCGTGGAGGGAGTGCGCACGCGACTCGACGAGCGTTTCAATATTTTGACCGGCGGCACTCGCTCCGTATTACGTCGTCATCAGACACTGCGGGCAACCCTCGAGTGGAGCCATCAATTGCTGTCAGCTGAAGAGCGAGCAGTGTTTCGCCGGCTCGGCGTGTTTGTCGGCGGCTTCTCCCTTGAGCTCGCGCAGGCGGTCGCTGCCGACGAACACCTCGATCAGTGGACGGTATTGGACCTGCTCGGTCATCTGGTCGACAAGTCGTTGGTGGTTGCCGACGGCGGCGAAGCACCGAGGTACCGGCTGCTGGAGACAACGCGCGCGTTTGCACTCGAGCAGCTCGCTGCAGCCAGCGAAACGCCGCAGCTCTTGCGGAGACACGCCGACGCGATGCTCGCGTTTGTACAGCACGTCGAGGCCGGGCATTGGAGGTGGAGCGAAGAAGACCAGAAGCGCCACAACGCCGAGATGGACAACCTGCGTGCCGCGATTAATTGGGCGGCGGCCGCAGCGGACCATCGCGCGCTCGCGTGCGCGCTCTTCGCCAACAGCCGGCGGCTATGGGTGAACTACGAGTTGATGAACGAAGGCATCGACTGTGGAATGCGTCTATTGCCGCTGCCCGAAGGACTGGAAGTTGAGGTGGAGGCGCGGTTCAACCTAGCTCTTGCGCACCTCGGTTACCTTGGTGGTCCACACGAGTGCTTCGTCGCCGCCTTGCGTGCCACGGAGCTGTTCCGCTCATTGGGCGATACGTTCAGATTGATTGATTGTTTGATATGGACAGTGATGGTAGGCGCTCATCGCGGCGAGTCGCAGCAGCGTGCGACCGAGCTCGCCGAAGCCGACGCGCTGATCGACGACGATGCGCCGTCTCGTCAAAAAGCGGCGTTGGCGCTTGCGCATGCCCGGCATTTTGCTTATCTGCGAGACTACGAGAACGCTCGCCGATGGGCTGAACGTCAGGCTGCCATCTACCGCCAGAGTGGACTTGAAATGGGCGAGCAAATGGCGCTTGCCACCGCTGCCTGGTACGGCTGCGAGCTCGGTCAAATCGACGAGGCGATAACCATTCTTCAGCGTGCGATCGCTACGTTTCACCGCCTCAACGCGCCCTATGGCATTGGCGGTGCGCAGCTATTCCTGGCTAACGCACACGCGCTGCGCGGCGATCGCGAGGAGGCGCTTACCCTTAGCCGAGCCGTTATTCCCTATCTGCAACGCACGTGGATAGTGGCTCCCTTGGTGCCATACATCGCGCTGCTTCACGCGCAGCAGCCAGGATCAGAGACCCATGCCGCGATGTTGATTGGATTTTTCGACGTCGAGATACAGCGTACAAGGCGCCTCGTGCCGCCTATCGTTACGGACACTCGCGATCGGGTCATGATGCTCGTGCAAGCGGCGCGCGGGACCGTACATGCGCAGCAGTCTGCCGCAGCGGGTGCTCAATTGACGGAAGAACAGGCGATCGAGCTCATGTTCGCGGATGCCGTCACTGTCATCACTGCCGAGTAAGAACCACGTGGGTGGCAAGTGGCGAGCTTTCGTGCCTGGTGCAGGCGTAGCCCAAGGCAGGAAGGTTGATTCCTTCAAAGAGTCTTTCACCAGCGCCAAGCAGGACCGGCGAAATAGCGATGTGCATCTCGTCGATCAGGCGTTGGCGAAGATACTGTTGAATGACGTTTACGCCGCCACCAACACGAACATCCTTGCCTTCGGCCGCTTCGCGAGCTTGCGCCAGGGCGGATTCAATGCCTTCCGTAACGAAGTGGAAGGTCGTTCCTCCTTCCATGACCAGCGGTGCGCGTGCGTAGTGGGTCAGCACGAACACCGGGACGTGATAGACAGGATTCTCGCCCCACCAACCCCGCCAGCTTTCATCTGGCCAAGGTCCGCGAACCGGCCCGAACATGTTCCTGCCGAGAATCCAAGCCCCGATGTTCTGAAAGCCTCGAGCGGCAAAGTCTTCATCAATGCCCGTTGCTCCGCCATCGTTACCGAACAAGTGCTTCTGAAACGTTCGTGTGGAGAGGGCCCAGCCATGAAGCGAGGTGCCGCCCACGCCGAGTGGGTTGTCGATGGTTTGGTCTGGGCCAGCGCCGAAGCCGTCGAGTGAGATGGTGAAACTTTCTACACGAAGCTTGGACACGGTGTTTCTCGGGGGTGTGAGTGGCTACGAAGATGGCCTGTGACGCCTAACGTTCGACAGCCGCTAGTTGGAGCATTGGGTGACAACGAGAGTGATCACGGCGAGTAAGGCTCCTCCGAGGAGGAGCAGCTGCTTGTTTGAAGCAGGGTTAATCGCGCCGCAGTGCGGACAAACCTTGTCACTGGGTGAAACCGCACTCTGACACTCTCTGCACGAAGTTAACGGCATTCTGTTGCCTATGTTTGAGTTCAGCCACCTGCGTAGCAGGTCGGCTGGAGCGAAGGGTTAGGCGCGCGCGCCATCGCGGCCGATGTATTTCAGGACCGGCTCAAGGGACTCAATGACCGGCGCAGAGGCATATGCAGCATTGGCTGAGCACCAAGGATATGGAAGGGTCAACAGCCAATTGAGCACGTGTGGCAGACGGTCGGCGGGAAGCACTTGCATGGCTTCGATCGTGATGACAAGCCGATTCACGAGGTGCGGAGCTTCGCGTTGAAATGACCAGTCATAGCGGCCGCAACCGACGCGCGTGTCGTTGTTTGCCTTCTCCGACATACCGACGAGCCAGTCGCAAGCGAAGGTAGTGACACCGATGGGAGGACGCTGCAGGTAGAACGAGTAAACGTTCTCGTAGGATTGTGCGAACTTACTGACCAACACCTGAGCGATTGCCGCAACGCCTCGCGAGACCGCCGGGAAAGAGATGCTGTCTGTCTTCACGTTCATCTCGAGAACCGCCTCTTCGCAGAACACGCTCTGAATCAAGTGTGGACGGTTTTCGTCCTTTGCATGAAAGTACGTGCGCAGCAAACTCTCGGGCGTTCGGACGACGTGCTCGGACATGGCAGCGGATTGTGAAGCGCCTAACAAGCTTTAGCTCGCGGAAAACGCACCGCCCGCCAGCGGTGTTTCGCGGCGCTCGAGAACGGCGCGTCGATGTCATCGCGCAAGTTGGTCGCCAGGATCACGAGCCCGTTGAACTGCTCGATCCGCTGCAACAGATAGGCGACGTCGATATTGGCGTAGCGGTCGTGCGCATCGTTGACTTCCGTGCGCTTACCGAATAGCGCATCGGCTTCGTCGATCAGAAGCGCCTGGCCGGCGCGCTCGGCAGCGTCGAACACAGCATCGATGTTCTTCGACGTCTCGCCGACGTATTTGCCGGAAACCGCCGCAAGATCGATTCGCAGCACGTCGAGCGACAGTGCCTGCGCGAGAACGTACGCGGCCAGCGTCTTGCCGGCGCGCGGTGCGCCGTGAAAACAGACAATCAGGCCTTGTGACGCGTGAGGGTCGCGCGGCGACAGCCCGACCGCGTCCAGCAAATCCTTCGCAATCGCCGGCAATGAGCCGGCCGGCGCGGACATCTGCGGCGATTCGTGCGGCTGTGCGTATTCCTCAACAGCGTCGTCCGATATGGCGCTAGCCGCGATCCAGCGCTCGACCGCGGCGACGAGCTCGGCATCGTCCTTCGTCGTAGGTTCATCCAGCTTCGCGAGCCAATCGAAGATCCGTCGTCCAGCCTGCGCCTTGGTTCGAATGCGCGCCACGTTGCGCGCGCCACCGAGATACCTCGTGTTCACGTTGTCGATCACCTGCCACATATCGCGCGCACCGAACGCCTGCTGCACCTCGGGATCGCGAAGGAGGTCGGACGCCCGCTCGATGTCGGCCGTCAACTGCTCGGCCACTAACAGCGCGCCGCCCCACCCGTGTAGCGACAGATTCGCTGCCAGATCGCGCGCTGCTTTTCGCACCTGAGCATTGGCATCGGTGCGCGGTGTGATCAGTGCCGCGGCACTGTGCTCACGCGCATACGCCGACACCGCGGAGATGAAACGCATCCACAGCGACAGAAATTCGGAGTTCGGTTCGCCTGCCTCGGCATCTCCGCCGGGCGCCACGCCGAACATTCGCCAGTACGCATTGCGCCGTGCGCTCTCCGACTGCGGCCGCTGCGAGCGCCAGTACTGCTGCAGCATCTCTCCCGCACGACCGCGGCCGATCGGCAGTAGCCCTTGCCGAAACAGCTCGACCAGTCTCTCGACCACCTGAAAGAGCCGCATCTCCTCCAGCTGGTACGCAAAGTAGATCGCTTGCGCAGCGTGCAGGTTTTCCTTGACGATTTCGACGTCGGTCTGTGACTCCAGGTCGGGCAGTTCAATCTTCGCCATGGATGTTAGTGTGCTCCGACGCGCGCGATGGACTCAATCTCAAGAGTGTTCCGAGTTCTCAAGCTTCGAAGAGTGCCAGCTGGGCCAGCATCTGCAGGCGCTCCATGAGAACTTCGCGATCCAGACCAAGCTTGCGGGCCGCGAGCGCCGCGAGCAGCGTGTCCACGGTGTGTTCGCCGTCACACAAGGTAAGGAGCTGTCGCGCGTCGTCGTCCTCGATGCGCACGCGCCGATGATTCAAGGCGACCAGCACGTCGTTCGCCGCGGCGTCGTGACGAACCATGCGGCTCGCCCGCGGCCGTTCGCTCACCGCGGTCGTACAGCGCCAGTTCTCCGCAGTTAGTTCGACCATGCGCATCCCGAACGCCTCGAGCAGCACGTCTTGCAATGCCTCGGCATCGTCGCTGGACGGGTTGCGACCCAGCAGGGCGCCAACCCGCGCGAGCAGAGGCGCCGAAGGCGAGCGCGCCTGGCCACTGCTCGCGCAGCGCCACCATGGTCGCCTTCGCCAGCGAACTGCCGCTTACCAGGCTCGCCCGATCGCCCCATCGGAATTCGGCTTCGGCACCTTCGGCGAAGTCGACCGGCGACGTTGTCGCAGTTGCGGCCGAGGTCGCAAGCAGTGCGCGGACCACGCCCGGAACCGGAACGCTTGCAGGAACCACCTCCGCCCGGCACAGAAGCGATTCGCGAAAGCGCCGACAGCGCACGAAGTCGAGGTACTGACCGAAAGTCACTGCTTCGCCGCGCAGTTGTTCCAGCTTCGCGCGGGCCTCGGCCGGAAGATCGTTCGCCGTCATCGTCGCAAAGTCGGCGTCTGCCACGTGCACGAGCTCGTGCCGTGCGGCGTGCGACACGAATTGCTCGAAGTACACGGGATCGTTCACATCGGCCAAATCGTCGTGGAACAAGTGCGCCGACGAATGCCGCGCAAATCGTTCGGCCTCCGATGCCAGCAGCCGCCCGTAGGGATCGTTGTCGTTGTGCGCCACACGCAGGAAGTCGAGGAGCGCCCGAGCCTGCATCACCATCGACTCGGCGTCGCCCGCTCCGCGCGTGTGATAACGCAACATTTCGCGCACCATCCCGGCAACGTGCCACCCGGGAAAGGTGTTGTAGCTGACAAAGGCGACACCATTGGGCGCGAGCGATCGGTGAATGAGGCGCAGCAGCGCGTCACGCAGTGAACTGGGCGCCCATGAATACAAACCATGGGCGACGATGTAGTCGAACTGGCCGATCGGGCCAATGCTGGCGATGTCTCCCGCGAAGAGTTCAACGTTGCGAAGTTGCAGGCTGGATGCACGCGCATGAGCCCGCTCGATTGCACTAGTGGCCAGGTCGAAGCCAGTGCAATGCGCTTGCGGTAAAGAGTAAGCGATGGGCAGCAAGTTGCTGCCATCACCGCACGCAATCTCAAGGATTCGTGAGGTCGCTACGCTGGGAGCTGCCACTCCGAACAGCCGCGCAATAGCCGCAATACGATTCGGATGCGTCTCGGCATGCGAGTGCCCCGGGTAGGGGACCTCGTCGTATGCCGTGCGCGCTGTGCCCTGGCCTTCGATGACCGCCGCGGATTTCGCCAGCTGCTTTAATCCCACAACTAAAGAGCAACGAAACGCGCCAGCTCAGAATTCCTTGTTCGCCCTGATGTCGTACTTGAATCGCACGCTGGCGTCGAACGAGCCATCCGCCTTCTGGGGTTTGTATTCCACGTCAACCTTGGCGAAGTTCACTCCGACCGACTCCATCGCATCGCCGCCGACTCCATCGGACGCGCTGGCCGACGTGACCACGACGTCGCTCATTTTGATCACGAGATAGTCCTGTGCTCCTTTGCCCTGCTTAGCGCCAGTCAGCGTAGCTTCGGGAAAGTGCTGGCCGACGGCACAGGCGCGCCACAAAAGCGGCGCCGCCTTGTCATAACGGTGAGTGAAATTTAAGTCGCTGAAAGTTGGCCGCCCAACTCCACCGCCACCGCCGGAGCCCCCTGATGACGGGGTGCTAACGCCCCAGGACCAACTGAAGACGTCAATTTCGTCCTTGTGCTTGGAGTCGGTCGACTCGCCCTTGATGTTGCCGATCTTTAGAAAAATCTTCGCGCTCATAGTCCCCTCACGCTGCAGGCAGAAATTTGACTGCCGAGGCCGGCGACCGTCAAGCGAAATATTCACACGTCAGGGCTCGCCGATACGCATTACGTCAGAGCAGCCGTAACCACCGCGGTGACCGAGTCGTCACGCACAAGTTCGAAGGGTGTCGGTTGACCCATCCGGCCGAACCCTCAATACTCGAGCGCTTCGTTCGACACCCATCCGTCTCGCGGGAGCGATGCGTCCGACCGGTACCGTCACCCTCCTGTTCAGCGACATCGACGGATCGACTCGCCTGCTGCGTGCAGTGCTGCGCGCGACAATAACGTTAGACATTGGCAACCCAGACAAGGGTAGCTAAGACCTCAAAGGAACTACGATGCACGAGACGCCTGAGTCGGTCGAACAGTTGTACAGCGCGCCTGCAGTTGCGTCGGGAGGTGCTGGGAGCGGAGTACGTCGACAAGTCGACTCAAAGTGCGGACGAATTCATGTCGCGTTGCCGATAGCCACAAACGCATGACCATTGAAATGAATCCTTCACTGACTGAAATGTTTCTGCGGCTGCTGAGAGCCGAGCGGCAGACACGTGCCGCCAAGAGCGTCGAAGTGTTTGGTTGGCTGATTTTCGTCGAGTCGGTGATCCTGATGCTGGCGCCGCACTTCGCGGCCGAGTTGCTGCACCTGCCTGCGCTCGTGCCGCAAGGTGCTAATTACTTGAGGCTCGTCGCGCTGCTCGTCGGCGGCGTCGGCATGCTTTATATCGTTAGCGGGCGCCTTAACGCCGAGGGGTTTGTCTTTGCCTCGTTGCTCGACCGCCCGCTGGTCCCGCCCGTCATGGCGGTGCTCTGGTACCTGGGGATCATCCCCGGGCCGCTGGCATTGCTGTTTGCCGTGCAGGATTTCGGAAGTTTTCTCTGGACTTTATCCGCATGGCGTGCGGAGTCGCGCCAGCCGCAGTCGATGCCGGTCTGAAGACGAGGCGTTTAAACGGTAGGACTGAGGGCGCGCGAATATTCGACACGCAATTTCGAACATTTGCCCATTGCGGCAGGTGATCCGTCGGCGTCTGATACGCGAACTGTTTCAGTTGGAGTGCCATCATGCGTGGGATTTTCATCAGCTATCGCAGGGAGGATGCCGAAGGGCAGGCGGGACGCCTGTTTGATGATCTGACTGCGCACTTTGGCCGCGACGCCGTCTTCATGGATGTAGCGGGCATCAAGAAGGGGTTGGATTTTCGACGCATCATCGACGAGCACGTCACATCGTGCGGTGTATTGCTGGTCATCATCGGCAAACGGTGGCTGAGCGTGATGGACAACAAAGGCAAGCGACGTCTGGACGATGCGAACGATTTCGTGCGGCTCGAGACCGCGGCGGCACTTTCGCGTGACATTCCGGTCGTGCCGGTGCTCGTTCAGGATGCTGTCATGCCGACCGAGCAAGACCTGCCCGACGTGCTGAAGAACCTTGCGTTTCGCAACGGCACCGAACTCACCCACGCTCGCTGGGATTCGGACGTGAAGTTGCTGATTGAAGACCTCAGGCCATACCTTGAAACGCCCGCGCCTGCCGCACGTGCACCGCAGCCGGCCACCATACGCCCGATGCCGCCGGGTAGTGGGCGCCTGACCAGCCGTGCACTGTGGGCAGCGGCAGGAACTGCGGTCGTCACTGGCGGCGTCTCGATATTCGGCTATCACGTTTGGCAGGATCGTCTCGCTGCGCAAGAACGTGCCTTGGCGGCGGTGCAAGCTCCACCGAAGATAGCCATGGCCCAACGCACGCCCGACAGCACGGCTGCAACGCCGCCTCTCGTCTCCAAGCCCGCACTGAAAGTCGCAGACGAACCCCACAAGCTCGATGCCACGGCCACTCAGATAGAGGCCTCCAAGGCCGCCGCTGAAAAGGCCGTCGCTGAAAGGGCCGCCGCTGAAAAGGCCGCCGCTGCAAAAGCGGCCGCTGCAAAAGCCGCCGCTGCAAGGAACGCAGCGGCAAGGAAAGATGCGGATGAAAGACTCAAGCGTGAGGAGGCGGAGCGCTCAGCGCAGCTGGCCGAAGAACAGCGCAAACGAAACGAGGAGGCCAGGCAAATCGCATTGGCACAAGCCGAGAAAAACCGGATCGCCGCAGAGCAAGCCGCCGCAGCGCAGGTGTTCAGGGATATCGCCACCGCGGTTATCGGCAGCAGGCAGAACAATCGTCGGTAAGTGCAGGGAGTTTGGCTTTATCGTGCGATACGCAAGTTACCTATGACGCAGTTCCGTCAGTTCGAGCGCCCTCATTTCTACGCTGGCCGGCTGCTAACGGCGGCAGATTTTCAGCAGGACCAGGATTACTTCCGTGCAAAGATCCGTCTGCACAATCGCCTCTTGCACGGATGGGGCGTTGTCACCGGGCTGCAGGTTTTAGAAAGCGCAGGAACGTTGATCGTTTCTGCTGGACTGGCTCTCGACTGCGCCGGCAACGAGCTTGTGCTCGCAGAACCCAAACACATTGCGCTTTCCAATGTCGCCGGACGACAGTACGTGACAATTCAATACGTCGAGGTCCCGACCCGGCAGCAGCCATCTACAACCGGGGACACTCAGTTCTCGAATATTCTCGAGGACGTACGCATCGAAGTCACCAGCACCGACCCCGCCAGCGGGCACAGCGGTAGCGCAGTCAATGTCGCTTGTGGCGTAGACCATCCGCTGTGCTTGGCCATGATCACTCGAACCGGTTCGAAGTGGCGGATTGGCATTAGACGCCGTCGCCGATTGTCGAAGTAATAAGACCCCAGGACCGAGTGCGCGATTGCCAGCGTTTGAGCTGAGCGGGTCGCGGCTCGAGCGAAGGGTTAGCGTCACGGTATCACTGCCGAGTAATAACCACATGAGTGGCGAGCTTTCGTGCCTGGTGCAGACGTAGCCCAAGGCAGGAAGGTTTCTTCCTTCGACGAGTCTTTCACCAGCGCCCAGCAGGACCGGCGCAATAGCGATGTGCATCTCGTCGATCAGGCGTTGGCGGAGATACTGTTGAATGACGTTTACGCGAACCGGCTACAAAATTCCCAGCCGCCGGAACACGTCGGCCAGCTTTTCTCCTTGCTGCAGCGCTTCACGCGACTGGTTCTCACCGGAGACCTTCTCCAGCGCGCGGCGCACGATTTCCGCTTCAACGTCGCGTGGAATGACGACCACGCCGTCGACATCGCCGAAGACGAGGTCGCCCCGACGCACGCTCACACCGGCGCACATCACCGGCACGTCACGCTCGACCATTCGCGCTCGGCCCTTGGTATCGAGTGGCCCGATGCCGCCGCAGAACACCGGAAATCGCATCTCACGGATTTGCTTCACGTCGCGCACCAGACCGTCCGTCACGCATCCAACCGCGCCACGCGCCATGCTCGCGGTGGAGAGCAGCTCGCCCCACGGCGCGATGCGCTCGGTCGGGCCGTCGCAAGCGAGCACGACGACGTCACCAGGCGCGAGGTCGTCGACCAGCGCGATCTCGACTTCGTAGGGGTTCTCGCCGGCGGCCGGTGGTGCATACACCGGCATATAGACGCCGGTGCGCGCGCGGCCGATCAGCTGCAGCGTGTCGTCGAGCGGGCGCATGAAGGGCTTCATCGCTTGCTGCATCAACCCGAGGCTGTCGAGCGTGTCAGAAAGCACCGCGGTATTCAAAGTTTGCAGGGTGGTCGGGATTGTCGGCATGGTCGCTCCTGGCAGGCGGTCTCCGGTGTGCGTACTCAACCTAAGGACCGCGCTGGATGGAGGCCGCCAGACGTTGAAGGAACTCGGCTTCACTAATTGCCGCTTCCGACTTCATCTTCAGCGCGCCCGAGCGGGCTCAGCCGCTGCACATACTCGTCGCGAGCGGTAATGATTGCGCGCCCTTGTTGCACTGTCGCGAACTCAAAAGCGGTCGCCGCATGCGCGCTCTGCAACCCGATGAAGCAGAGTGCAAGCAGCGCCGCATATTTACAAAACAACCTAGGCTGTCGAAAAGTCATTGTTTCCCTTGCGCGACGATTCACGGACACAGTGTAAGAATGCCTGGACCAGCCCGGGTCCGATACCTCAATGGCAGCCAACCGCAAAGCATTCACCAGTCCGACGTCCGCCTCCCGCGCATCGATTCGCTTGCCGAGGCTGTGGTCCGCCCACGCACAGCAGACTGCTCGCTCTCGATGCAATATCGGCAAAGCGGAACAGAGCGCCCGGCGACAGATGCTGGCGCTGAGGTCCCAACACCGCCGAGATCTTTCTGCGCTGATTGGCACTGGCGGCATGCATCGCTATCGCGAGTTGCACAAGAACCCCGCCTTCATCGGCAGTCAGTGCGATGCCCCTCCAGACTGACCAGAGGGTCGAGCGAGGACGCCGAATGGCCGCTGCGAGCTCGCCAGCGGCCGTTTCTTAACTTCCGGCAGATATAAGCAAGCCCGCCTGAAGGTACCGCTACTAGTCGGCGGATCCCCGGTACTGGCTTCAGCCGTGCATATCGACGCCATTTGTCAATGCGTCGAAGGATGCGCCCGTACCGAAACTCGAGTCATGGCGCAATGGCTCCGATGGAACCGATTTGCTCGCCGACACAGCTCTCGTCGTCGACTCCGAGCTGGCCGGCGGCGCAATCACTGCCATAGCGCCGAATCCCAAAGCGATGAACAAAGCGACGCCAGCTTTATAGATGCGGATCCGTTTCAGAAAGTCGATGCTGTGAGGGTCAGAGTTGATCATCGTGTTACGCATAAGTCCTCCCACTGGTTTGTCCATCGCCTCGTGCTCTGGATGACTGCACTGTGGTCCAACACCAGGCTTCAGTCGTCGGCTTAAGCCGTCTCGCGAAAGTGGATTTGGTCACTTTCCCCGGGTAATCGCCGTCAGGGCCGGCGCATGCGGATTTTTCACACTTGTACGGCGACCTAGCGCACGGCGCAACGTGCGAAGAACATCGACACTGCGCCGTATTCGTGAACCGGACCGGAGATCGCGATGAGTGCATCGTTCAATTGGCCCGACGCATTTGGTTATGTAGGTGCGCTGTTGCTGCTCGGGACCTATTCGATGAAAACGATGATCCCGTTGCGGATCCTCGGCATCGCGGCGAACTGCGCCTTCATCGTATATGGCTACTTTGCACCTGCTTATCCGCAGTTGCTGCTTCACGTTTGTCTACTGCCGTTAAACGCGATGCGTCTTTACCAAATGATCCAGCTGGTCGAGAAGGTCAAGACCGCCACTCGTTGGAATTTGGACATGGAATGGCTAAAACCATTCATGACCAAGCGCGCCTGCCGTGCGGGAGAAAAGATATTCAATAAAGGCGATGCGGCCGCCTTGATGTATTACACGTTGACCGGCCGATACCGGCTTGTCGAGCTCGATCAGATCGTGGCCACCGGCGAGATCATCGGAGAACTCGGTCTCGTCTCACCTGAGAATAAGCGCACGCAGACGTTTGAATGCGTAGAGGCCGGAGAACTGCTGATGCTCAGCTACGACGCGGTCCGGCAGCTTTACTTCCAAAACCCGAAGTTCGGCTTTTATTTTCTGCGCTTGATGGGTCAGCGACTGTTCTGCGACCTCGAAAAACTCGAGCAGAAACTTGGGCGAGCGGGACAAGCTCAGTTAAGCACGTGAGCTGCAGCGCTTAGTCGGATAATGTCCGCGCATTGTTTCTGTTGAGTGCCAGCTGTTAGATCAGACGCTGTTTATGCCCTCGACATCCGCACTGATCGCCGCTCTTCCGCAAGCCGGCCTGCGCCGTCTGGCTGCGCTTGGCCATACGCGCACGTTTCCGAAGAACACGGTGATCATTAACGAAGGGGATGTCGGCGACACCGTCTACATCCTGCTCTCCGGTCATGTACGCGTCTATCACGGCGCCGATGATGGCCGCGAAGTCGTCCTCGACGTGCTCGGGCCCGGGGAAATCATTGGAGAGATGGTTCTCGATGGTTCCCCGCGCTCAGCATCGGTTATGACGGTCGAGTCATGCACGATGGCTTTTATGAATTCCTCGGCGCTGCGTGAGAGCCTGCGCCAAGATCCTGACATAGCGCTGTTGATCATCTCGGAGCTGATGGGCCGGCTGCGTCGCCGTTCGCAATCGGTGAAGCAGCTTGCGCTGGCAGATGTTTATCAGAGGCTCGCCGCATTGCTATCAGAAGTCGGCGGGTCAGAGCGGCCTGCAGTGATCGAACGATTCACGCAGCAAGATCTCGCAGATCGAATCGGCGCCTCGCGCGACACGGTCAATCGTATCTTCAAGGAGTTGATCCGAGGCGGCTTCGTTGCAGTTGCCCGCAGACGGCTGACGCTACTGCGACAGTTGCCGGCACATTGGTGACTTGTGCTGCGTGAGCGCAGCCAGTTAATTACAGAATATCGCCTTACCCTCGAGGTAGCACCTTCTCCACTGCGGCGCGAAACTCGCGCAGGCTGATCGGCTTCTCGACGAAACCGTCGAATCCGGCCTCCATGATCTGGCGGCGCGCCGGCTGCATGACCGAAGCCGAGATCGCGATCACCGGAATCTCGTGCGTAGCCGGATCGGATCGCAGTTGGCGCAGTGCCTCGATGCCGTTTATTCCCGGGAGCTGGATGTCCATGAGCACGAGGTGCGGGCGACGCTCCGAGGCGATCCTAAGGCCGTCTTCCGCGCTTCGAGCCTCGACGGTCTCGTAACCCCTCGCTCGCAGAATGTCGCGCACGAGCTTGAGATTTTTTTCGTTGTCTTCGACGATGAGCACGAGCTTCATTCGGATACCGGAATCGTAATGGTGAACGTTGATCCTTTCCCGAGGGCGCTCTCGAGGCGCAGGCTGCCACCGTGCAACTCGATGATGCGCTTGGTCAACGCCAAACCGAGGCCGGTGCCCTCGGCCTTCTTCGTGTAATCGCGCCCCACCTGCCTGAACTCCTCAAAGACTGTTTGGTGGTCCTCGGGCGCGATGCCAATACCGGTGTCACGCACCGAGATCTCCACCTTGCCCGTGTCTCTATGCGCTTGCACATCGACGCGTCCGCCGTCGGGAGTGAACTTGACTGCGTTCGAGAGCAGATTGAGCACTGCCTGTTTCACCTTCCGCTCGTCTGCGCGGATGATGCCCACACTCGGTTCGCAAGCAAGCGTGAGCGCAATGCCGTGTCGCTGTGCGCGCTCTCGCATGAGGGCAAGTGCGTTCTGCAAGGCGGCGGGCAGGTCGAACTCCGAGGGCTCGAGATCCATTCTGCCCGCTTCGATCTTGGAGAGATCCAGGATGTCGTTGATCAGTGAGAGCAAGTGCCTGCCCGACTCGTGGATGTCGCGCACATACTCGTCCTGCTTGTCGTTCAGCTCCCCAAACATGCGCTCCTGCAGCACTTCGGAGAATCCGATGATCGCATTGAGCGGCGTGCGCAACTCGTGCGACATATTGGCTAGAAACTCCGACTTGTGCTTGTTCGCGATCTCGAGCTGTCGCGTTTTCTCCTGCAGCTCGTTGAAGAGGCGCACGTTCTCAATCGCTATGGCCGCCTGATCGGCAAAGGTGAGGCTGAGCTTCACCTGCTTGTCGCTAAACGGCCGCACCTCCATGCGGCGCAGGAACATTACGCCGAAGGGAATTCCCTCGCGCAACAGCGGCAACGTAAGCATCGTGTGATGGCCGTACTTCTGTGCGAGCTCCCAGCTTGTCGGAAAGTGTTCGCGCTCCGTTGCCATATCGTGCACGTGGATCGGCTTTGCTTCTGCGATGGTGCGGCCTGTCAGCATCGCTGGCGTGCAGGGCAGCGTTTCGCTACCGGCGAGCGCATCGGGACCGTCGAAGGCCATGCGCCGCAGTACCGTGCCATCGAGCTCGTAGATCGACGTCGCGGTCGCATCACACAGCCGTGTCGCGTGCTCAGCGACCGAGTCGAGCACGGGCTTAACATCGCCCGGCGAGCTTGAGATGACCCGCAGGACTTCGGCGATCGCTGTTTGCTGCTCGAGCGCGTTGGCAAGCTCGCTAGTCCGCCGTTCCACTTGTTCCTCGAGGCCAGCGTAGGATTCCTGCAGGCGCCGAGCCATGTCATTGAAGCGATTGGCGAGGGTTTCGAGCTCGTCGCCGGTGCGCAAAGAGATGCGGTGGCCGAGATCACCGCGGCCGATCACGTCGGCCCCCGCGCCGAGCGCCTGAATCGGCCCGACCATACGCCGCGCGAGAAAAACGCCGGCCAACACCGCGAGCGCCAGCGCGGCCAGTAGCTGCAAGCCCCATCGCCGCACGGCCGCGTAGAAGGGCGCATGTGCTTCCTCCACCGGAAGCTCGACGAAAACGCGCCAGCCGAGCGTCGGAATCGAGGCGTGCGCGGTAAGTACCGGCCCGCCATGGATATCCGACACCGCTGTGATGTCTTCGGCGGCAGCGCGTGATTCCAACCTGGCCGCCTGCACTTGCGCGAGGCGTGAAAAGTCGGTGTTACTAAGCACCAAGCTGATATCGGGGTGTGCGATCAAACGATCCTGTGCATCGATGACATAAGCGCGTCCGCGCTCACCGACGCGAATGGCCGAGATCACGTCCCAAATGAGCTTGAGGTTCACTTCGGCGATACTCACGCCAGAGTTGCGCTGTGTCCCAGCGAGCCCGAGCGTCATATACGGCTCCGACTTTAGGCGAAAGTACACCGGTCCGTAGTACACCTTGCGTGCAATAGCCTCCTTGAACTTCACTTCATGCGAAAGATCGATGTCGCTACCGACGACATCCATGGCTAGGCGCGATACGCGAAGCTGCTCCCGGCCTGCCGGATCCACCTGCGCAAGCTCGGTGATAGCCGGTACCTGGCGTAGCAGCCGCAGAGCGTCGAACCGTCTTTGCTCGAGGGTTCCCGCCGACCAAGGCAGTTGCGTCGTCCAGCCGATCTGGCTTTCGATCTCCTTGATGAACTGATCGATCCTCGCTGCAACTGCCTCAGCTTGTTCCCGCTGGATGCGCACAAGCGTGGCCTTGTGCTCGCGGGACACGAACCACGCTTCGAGCGCGCCGTGGGTAACGAGCGCGACGAGCACCACGACGAAGATCAAAGCGGAGTACTTGACCAGCAACCGACTGCGTACGGGGGGCGGCGCAGTCGCTAACCCCGGGCGCGCGCTGCCGGCGATGGTCACTCGAGGATCTCGTCTGCGCGTGCGAGCAGGCGCGGCGGTACCTCGATGCCGAGTTTGCGCGCCGTGCGCTGGTTGATCACAAGTTCGAACTTGACCGGTGCCTGGATAGGCAGATCCCGCGGCTGTCTGCCACGCAAGATGCGATCGACGTGCGAGGCTGACCGGCGGTACATGTCGGTAAGGTCTACACCGTAGGACATCAGGCCCCCCTCGACCGCCATATAGCGGTAGGGATATACGGCTGGGACGCGTTGGCGCGCCGCAAGCTCGATGATCTTGCCTCGGTGGACGACGTTGTAACTGTCGGGCATGACGATCAGCGCGCTTGTCTTGCCGACTGATGCCACAGCCTGCTCGAATTCCGAAGGCTCCTGCACCGGCAGTTGTACCGCTTCTAGCTTCATTGTCTGCGCAGCCGCTTTGAACGGCGGCAGGAAGTAGTTGCCAGCGCCCGCGGCCGTTTTCGGATTGAAGATGATGCACACTCGCTCGATGCCCGGCGCAAGCTCCTTGGCGAATTCGACCCATTTACCAGCCATGGAGGCTTCGATGTTGATGAAGCCGGTCGCATTGCCACCGGGCTGAGCGTGGCTCTGCACGAATCGATCGCCGACGGGGTCGGAGACCGAAACGAAGACGATCGGGACCGTGCGTGTTTCCTTCAGCAAGGCGCGGACAACTGGTGTCGTGGCCGCGAAGATGACCGCGGGCTGTGCCGCAACGAGCTCCGCAGCGTGGGCTGCAATGCGGTCCGTGTCGCCGCCCGACCACCTGAAGTCGAGCCGGATATTCTTGCCGTCTGACCAGCCGAGCTTTCCTAACTCGGCAATGAAGGCATCAACTCGTGATTTCGCTTCGGCATCGGTCGCCGCATATGCCATGAGGATTCCGATGCGTCGTTGCGCCTCGGCCGGCTGCGCACTGGACAACAGTGGCCACGCCGCTGCGCTAACGAAAACGCCCATGAAGTGACGCCGCCTCATTTTTCCGCCTGTTGGTTATCGCGTGCTCAAGTCTTCGGTCTAGTGCGCTGCGCTTCGCCGCCGGAGCATCGGTTATTTTGCGCTTCGCTAGATCAATTGCCTTCGAGCGTAATCCTGGTTCTTCCAGTGCGCTAGAGTTTCGCTCCGACCGCCCGTGGTGATCGTGTCTGTGATATCGGAGAACGCCGCTGTCGGATCGGCGGTCAATTAGGCCGTTCATTGCAGCTGAAGGGAACACGCGTTGGAATGAGCCGCGCCCGCATTTTGGTGGTCGACGACACGCCGACAAACGTCAAGCTTCTCACCGACGTGCTGACTGCGAATGGTTACGACGTTATCTCAGCCGCTAATGGCGAGGACGGGCTGCGCCGTGTATCCGCCGACAGGCCCGATCTGGTACTCCTCGACATCATGATGCCGGGTATGAACGGCTACGAGGTTTGTCGCACGATCCGGGCCGAAACCGCCACACGCGTGCTGCCGGTCGTGCTGGTGACCTCGCTCGATCCGGCGCAGGAACGCGTCAAGGGGCTGGAGGCCGGCGCTGACGACTTTCTCTCCAAGCCGATCAATTCGCCCGAGCTTCTTGCGCGCGTGAAATCGCTTCTCAGGATCAAGGCGCTCTACGACGAGATCGCCGATCTGAATGCCAATCTGGAGAGGCGGGTTGACGAACAGTTGTCCGAGCTGCAGCGCCTCGCGCGCTTGAAGCGTTTCTTCTCTCCGCGCGTCCGTGAACTAATCATTTCCGGCGAGATCGATGACCCGATGAAGACGCATCGGCGCGAGATCACCGTGGTATTCACCGACCTCCGGGATTTCACGGCCTTCACTGAGAGCGCCGAGCCGGAGGAAGTCATGGAGGTAATACGCGAATACCACAGTACGCTCGGCCGCCTGGTCGTGGCCCACGATGCCACGATCGAGCACTTCGCGGGAGACGGCGTGATGATCCTGCTGAATGACCCGGTAGAGATCGCGGACCACGAGCTCGTCGCCATTCGCCTGGCGGTGGAGATGCGCGACGCGGTGGGACGTCTCTGCGACACGTGGAAGCGCCGCGGTTTCGACCTCGGCTTCGCCGTTGGCATCGCGAGCGGTTACGCGACGCTGGGAGCGATCGGCTTCGAAGGCCGGCGTGACTACGGCGCCGTGGGCGCGGTATGCAACCTGGCGGCCCACCTGTGCGCGGAGGCTAAAGGCGGCGAGGTGCTGGTAACGCAGCGGGTCTACGGAAAAGTCGAGGAGCGCGTACAAGCCGATTCGGTACGACAACTTACATTGAAAGGGCTAAACAGGCCGATTCCGACATTCAATGTTATCTCGCTGCGCTGACTCCCAACACCGGGACGGCTCCAAGCGCGGCTTGGCGAGGCGAAGCCAAAGTCAATGCGGCCGACGTACGCGCTTCCGCATCACCGCGGAATCGGAGCCCACACATGAAGAAGCTTGCCGCGCTGGCGTTGGCCGGCGCCTCCTCGCGCTTCAAGCCCAACGCAGACACTTGACCCGCACCAGAACCTCACGCTGGATATCTACCGCGAGTTGATCGAAATCAATACGGTGCATCCGCACCGCGACAACACAGCAACCGCACGCGCAATGGCAAGGAGACTGCTCGACGCGGGCTTCGATGCCAAGGATGTCGAAGTCATCGAACCCGCGCCAAAGAAAGGCAACCTCGTTGCGCGGTTTCGTAGTAATGGCGCACAGAAGCCGATACTGCTGCTCGCGCACATCGATGTGGTCGAAGCAAAAAAGGAAGATTGGTCGGACGGCCGCGATCCCTTCAAGCTCACCGAAAAAGACGGCTACTACTATGGCCGCGGCACGCTGGACGACAAGGCTATGTGGCGCTGGCGGCTATCCAGCGCTCGACCGCGTCGACGAGCTCGGCATCGTCCTGTGCTGAAGGCTGGTCTAGTTTCGCGAGCCACCCGAAGATCGGGCGTCCGGCCTGCGCCTTTGTTCGAATCCGCGCCGTATTGCGCGCGCCGCCGAGGGATTAGGTTGTGTTCACGCTATCGATCACTTGCCATGTATCGCGTGCACCGAACGCCTCCTGCACCTCGGAATCCCCCAGGATGTCGAGCGCGCGCTGAATGTAAGCTGATAACAACTCGGCCACGAACTGCGCTGCACCCCACCCGCTAGCCGATAGATTCGCCGCAACTTCCTGCGGGGTCATCTTTTGCCGTCTTTAAGAGCTGAATCGGCGCAAAGTTTATGCGGACCTTCGCAGGTGCCCACACCTGGCGGCCTTGCGCTACTGTGCGCGCGCCTCGTTGCCGAATCATGGGCGGGCCAGCCCGAGATCGCGGCTAAGGCTGACGTCGCTCAATTGAAGAGATCGTCGGCTTCGAGCCGAATCATGGTCCGTTCCGTTTACAAAACGAAGTGGATTCTTCTCCGTTCATACAAGCCCGGTTTTGAGGAAAAGCAGTGCAATTGATGACGAAGCGCCATCGACCTCGCTTCGCCCATGATTGCGTCCGGTGTCGCCGCTCGGCCAATTGCGGACGTCGCAACCGGGCGTCACAATTGCTCGAAAGCCGACGTTCTGTGCAGCGAAGATGAGGAAGGTTATGGCGATCGTTATCCATTACTGCGCGGCCTGAAACTACAAACCCGATGCCCTCCGTGTGAAGGCGTGGTTTGATACGCGCGGGCGTGGTCCGGTGGACATACAGCCCGGACGCACCGGCCAGTTCGACGTCGTCGTCAACGGCCAGGTTGCGTTTTCGCGATACGAGACCGGAAGGTTTCCTTCAGACACGGACCTGGCGAACATTACGGCGTAGGTCGCTGCCGACTACTCGTCCCGACCACAGCATTCGGCCAGATTCCGCAAGCTAATAAAGCGCCGCCTGTGTTTCGCCCAATCAATGAGGACGACCTCAATCTGGTCACGTCGTGCGATCGGAACGATCCCGTGTCAATAATCGAAGCGGATAGGTTTCGACGCGAGCTCGCCGAACACAAGTACCGCCTTCCTTGGAGTTGGATCCTTGAAGACACTGGGCGATTGCTTGCTCGGGCTCTGTGGTGGGGCCCCTCAGATTGTCAATTTCCCGTGGCGCTCGACTGTCTGTGGGTGGCGGCTTCTGACGAACACCCTGAAGAGACTGCTGCCATATTGCTTAGCGCCGGGCACGCTGCGCTGGTCGCGGCAGGAGCTCCGACGCTTCCTGATTTCAATATCGACGTAGCGACCAATTGGCGAACGGAACCGGCAGCGGTCACGGCGGTTGCTTGGCGCAGCGCCGCTGCGGCGGCCGCAGGATTGACCGAGCGCATCGAGCGATTGCGCTTCGAGTGGACGCCGGGCACACCGAGGCCGGCTCGCAGCACTCGCTTGGCGTTCGCACCAGCGACGGACAAGCAGTTCTTGGCCTTGTTTGGTGACGTTGCGCAAGGCAGCTTGGATATTCATACGCGGCGAAAGCTTGAACGTCTGAGTCCGGCAGAACAGGCTTCGGACGATTTGGACTTCTACCTTAGCCTGCCAGGCAACCGTGCCGATTGGCGAGTCGCCCGGGACGCCAGCGGCGCGCTCGTCGGCTTCGTGATCCCATCGAGGTCGGCCTACGACCCCAGTGTCAGCTACCTCGGAGTTCTTCCTCGCTTCCGCGGGCGAGGATTTGTTGACGATCTGTTGGCCGAGATCACTCATATCCACGCAGAGGCTGGAGCGGAACGAATCACAGGCACGACTGACACAACCAACGTCCCAATGGCGACTGCGTTCCGGCGCGCTGGGTATCGGAACACAGCATGCAGGATTGTCCTTGGTGCACCATCGGCCTGATGCGTCCCGCTTCACCCGGAGCGGCGACAGTGGGCATCGGATGTCTTGGCGCGCGGACTATTGGCGTCACTGAGGAGCCAGTCATGAGGATTGCTGCGACGGTTCGGAATGCAGGCCGCGATCATCGGGTGACCGTTCACACGGCAAACCAATCGCAAGACCTGACGATAAGCGCGAAGACGACAGGCAAAGGCTCAAGTGTCAACGGAGGCGAGTTCCTGATGCTTGCGCTTGCTACGTGTTACTGCAACGATATCTATCGCGAGGCTGCACGGCTCGGCATTCCCGTCGACTTGGTCGAAGTGGAAGCGCAGGCCGATTTTGACGGGATCGGCCTTGCGGCCAAGAACATTAGCTATCGCGCCCGTGTTGACTCGCCAGCCGACAAAGCGGATTTAGAGGAGTTGCTGCGGCAGACCGATGCCGTGGCCGAGGTACACAACACAGTACGAGCAGGTACCGCCGTTCGGCTACTGCCATGGAACGCGGCTTAACATGGTTACAAACCTTCGACGGTGATGAGCATGTCGAGATCGCTGGTGCACTGTTTCCGGAGCGCGATCAGCGGCTGATACTCAGGTGAGCTGTACCAATTGTCGGTTAGACGTCACCGTACTCACTGCCGAGTAAGAATCACGTGCGTGGCAAGTGACGAGCTTTCGTGCCTCGTGCAGGCGTAGCCCAAGGCAGGAAGGTTTATTCCTTCGAAGAGTCTTTCGCCAGCGCCAAGTAGGACCGGCGCAATAGCGATGTGCATCTCGTCGATCAGGCGCTGGCGAAGATACTGTTGAATGACGTTTACACCGCCACCAACACGAACATCCTTGCCTCCGGCCGCTTCGCGAGCTTGCGCCAGGGCGGATTCAATGCCTTCAGTAACGAAGTGGAAGGTCGTTCCTCCTTCCATGACCAGCGGTGCGCGTGCGTAGTGGGTCAGCACGAACACCGGGACGTGATAGACAGGATTCTCACCCCACCAACCCCGCCAGCTTTCATCTGGCCAAGGTCCGCGAACCGGCCCGAACATGTTCCTGCCGAGAATCCAAGCCCCGATGTTCTGAAAGCCTCGAGCGGCAAAGTCCTCATCAATGCCCGTTGCTCCGCCATCGTTACCGAACAAGTACTTTTGAAACGTTCGTGTAGGGAGGGCCCAGCCATGAAGCGAGGTACCGCCCACGCCGAGTGGGTTGTCGATGGTTTGGTCTGGGCCAGCGCCGAAGCCGTCGAGTGAGATGGTGAAACTTTCTACACGAAGCTTGGACATGGTGTTTCTCGGGGGGTGAGTGACTACGAAAGATGGCCTGTGACGCCTAACGTTCGACAGCCGCTAGTTGGAGCATTGGGTGACAACGAGAGTGATCACGGCGAGTAACGCTCCTCCGAGGAGGAGCAGCTGCTTGTTTTGAAGCAGGGTTAATCGCGCCGCAGTGCGGACAAACCTTGTCACTGGGTGAAACCGCACTCTGACACTCTCTGCACGAAGTTAACGGCATTCTGTTGCCGATGTTTGAGTTCAGCCACCTGCGTAGCAGGTCGGCTGGAGCGAAGGGTTAGGCGCGCGCGCCATCGCGGCCGATGTATTTCAGGACCGGCTCAAGGGACTCAATGACCGGCGCAGAGGCATATGCAGCATTGGCTGAGCACCAAGGATATGGAAGGGTCAACAGCCAATTGAGCACGTGCGGCAGACGGTCGGCGGGAAGCACTTGCATGGCTTCGATCGTGATGACAAGCCGATTCACGAGGTGCGGAGCTTCGCGTTGAAATGACCAGTCATAGCGGCCGCAACCGACGCGTGTGTTGCCGTTTGCCTTCTCCGACATACCGACGAGCCAGTCGCAAGCGAAGGTAGTGACACCCATGGGAGGACGCTGCAGGTAGAAGGAGTAAACGTTCTCGTAGGACTGTGCGAACTTACTGACCAACACCTCAGCGATTGCCGCAACGCCTCGCGAGACCGCCGGGAACGAGATGCTGTCTGTCTTCACGTTCATCTCGAGGACCGCCTCTTCGCAGAACACGCTCCGAATCAAGTGTGGACGGTTTTCGTCCTTTGCATGAAAGTCGTGCGCAGCAAACTCTCGGGCGTTCGGACGGCGTGCTCGGACATGACAGCGGATTGTGAAATAGGCGACGTCGGGGGTCAAAGCGCCTAACAAGCTTTAGGTCGTGGAAAGCGCACTGTTCGCCAGCGATGCTTCGCGGCGCTCGAGAACGGAGCTCGATGCCATCGCGCAAGTTGGTCGCCAGGATCACGAGCCCGTTGAACTGCTCGATCCGCTGCAATAGATAGGCGACCTCGATATTGGCGTAGCGGTCGTGCGCATCGTTGACGTCCGCGCGTTTGCCGAATAGCGCATCGGCTTCGTCGATCAGAAGCGCCTGGCCGGCGCGCTCGGCAGCGTCGAACACAGCATCGATGTTCTTCGACGTCTCGCCGATATACTTGCTGGACACCGCCGCAAGATCGAGTCGCAGCACGTCGAGCGACAGTGCCCGCCCGAGAAAGTACGCGGCCAGCGTCTTGCCGGCGCGCGGTGCGCCGTGAAAACAGACAATCAGGCCTCGTGACGCGTGAGGGTCGCGCGCCGATAGCCCGACCGCGCCCAGCAAATCCTGCGCAATCGCCGGCGATGAGCCAGCCCGCGCGGACATGTACGGCGATTCGTGCGGCTGTGCGTATTCCTCAACAGCGTCGTCCGATATGGCGCTAGCCGCGATCCAGCGCTCGACCGCGGCGACGAGCTCTGCATCGTCCTTCGTCGTAGGTTCATCCAGCTTCGCGAGCCAATCGAAGATCCGTCGTCCAGCCTGCGCCTTGGTTCGAATGCGCGCCACGTTGCGCGCGCCACCGAGATACCTCGTGTTCACGTTGTCGATCACCTGCCACATATCGCGCGCACCGAACGCCTGCTGCACCTCGGGATCGCGAAGGATGTCGGACGCCCGCTCGATGTCGGCCGTCAACTGCTCGGCCACTAACAGCGCGCCGCCCCACCCGTGTAGCGACAGATTCGCTGCCAGATCGCGCGCTGCTTTTCGCACCTGAGCATTGGCATCGGTGCGCGGTGTGATCAGTGCCGCGGCACTGTGCTCACGCGCATACGCCGACACCGCGGAGATGAAACGCATCCACAGCGACACAAATTCGGAGTTCGGTTCGCCTGCTCTCGCATCTCCGCCGGGCGCCGCGCCGAACATTCGCCAGTACGCATTGCGCCGTGCGCTCTCCGACTGCGGCCGCTGCGAGCGCCAGTACTGCTGCAGCATCTCTCCCGCACGACCGCGGCCGAGCGGCAGCGGTCCTTGCCGAAACAGCTCGACCAGTCTCTCGACCACCTGAAAGAGGCGCATCTCCTCCAACTGGTACGCAAAGTAGATCGCTTGCGCGGCGTGCAGGTTTTCCTTGACGATTTCGACGTCGGTCTGTGACTCCAGATCGGGCAGTTCAATCTTCGCCATGGATGTTAGTGTGCTCCGACGCGCGCGATGGACTCAATCTCAAGAGTGTTCCGAGTTCTCAAGCGTCGAAGAGTGCCAGCTGGGCCAGCATCTGCAGGCGCTCCACGAGAACTTCGCGATCCAGACCAAGCTTGCGGGCCGCGAGCGCCGCGAGCAGCGTGTCCACGGTGTGTTCGCCGTCACACAAGGTGAGGAGCTGTCGCGCGTCGTCGTCCTCAATGCGCACGCGCCGATGATTCAATGCGACCAGCACGTCGTTCGCCGCGGCGTCGTGACGAACCATGCGGCTCGCCCGCGGCCGTTCGCTCACCGCGGTCGTACAGCGCCAGTTCTCCGCAGTTAGTTCGACCATGCGCATCCCGAACGCCTCGAGCAGCACGTCTTGCAATGCCTCGGCATCGTCGCTGGACGGGTTGCGACCCAGCAGGGCGCCAACCCGCGCGAGCAGAGGCGCGAAGGCGAGCGCGCCTGGCCACTGCTCGCGCAGCGCCACCATGGTCGCCTTCGCCAGCGAACTGCCGCTCACCAGGCTCGCCCGATCGCCCCATCGGAACTGCGCTTCGATGCCTTCGGCGAAGTCGACCGGCGACGTTGTCGCAGTTGCGGCCGAGGTCGCAAGCAGTGCGCGGACCACGCCCGGAACCGGAACGCTTGCAGGAACCACCTTCGCCCGGCACAGAAGCGATTCGCGAAAGCGCCGGCAGCGCACGAAGTCGAGGTACTGACCGAAAGTCACTGCTTCGCCGCGCAGTTGTTCCAGCTTCGCGCGGGCCTCGGCCGGAAGATCGTTCGCCGTCATCGTCGCAAAGTCGGCGTCTGCCACGTGCACGAGCTCGTGCCGTGCGGCGTGCGACACGAATTGCTCGAAGTACACGGGATCGTTCACATCGGCCAAATCGTCGTGGAACAAGTGCGCCGACGAATGCCGCGCAAATCGTTCGGCCTCCGATGCCAGCAGCCGCCCGTAGGGATCGTTGTCGTTGTGCGCCACACGCAGGAAGTCGAGGAGCGCCCGAGCCTGCATCACCATCGACTCGGCGTCGCCCGCTCCGCGCGTGTGATAACGCAACATTTCGCGCACCATCCCGGCAACGTGCCACCCGGGAAAGGTGTTGTAGCTGACAAAGGCGACACCATTGGGCGCGAGCGATCGGTGAATGAGGCGCAGCAGCGCGTCACGCAGTGAACTGGCCGCCCATGAATACAAACCATGGGCGACGATGTAGTCGAACTGGCCGATCTGGCCAATGCTGGCGATGTCTCCCGCGAAGAGTTCGACGTTGCGAAGTTGCAGGCTGGATGCACGCGCATGAGCCCGCTCGATTGCACTAGTGGCCAGGTCGAAGCCAGTGCAATGCGCTTGCGGTAAAGAGTAAGCGATGGGCAGCAAGTTGCTGCCATCACCGCACGCAATCTCAAGGATTCGTGAGGTCGCTACGCTGGGAGCTGCCACTCCGAACAGCCGCGCAATAGCCGCAATCCGATTCGGATGCGTCTCGGCATGCGAGTGCCCCGGGTAAGGGACTTCGTCGTATGCCGTGCGCGCTGTGCCCTGGCCTTCGATGACCGCCGCGGATTTCGCCAGCTGCTTTAATCCCACAACTAAAGAGCAACGAAACGCGCCAGCTCAGAATTCCTTGTTCGCCCTGATGTCGTACTTGAATCGCACGCTGGCGTCGAACGAGCCATCCGCCTTCTGGGGTTTGTATTCCACGTCAACCTTGGCGAAGTTCAATCCGACCGACTCGACCGCGTCGCCGACGACGTCGGTCGGACGCGCTGGCAGATGTCACGACGACGTCACTCATTTTGATCACGAGATAGTCCTTTGCTCCTTTGCCCTGCTTAGCGCCAGTCAGCGTAGCTTCGGGAAAGTGCTGGCCGACGGCACAGGCGCGCCACAAAAGCGGCGCCGCCTTGTCATAACCGTGAGTGAAATTTAAGTCGCTGAAAGTTGGCCGCCCAACTCCACTGCCACCGCCGGAGCCCCCTGATGACGGGGCGCTAACGCCCCAGGACCAACTGAAGACGTCAATTTCGTCCTTGTGCTTGGAGTCGGTCGACTCGCCCTTGATGTTGCCGATCTTTAGAAATATCTTCGCGCTCATAGTCCCCTCACGCTGCAAGCAGAAATTTGACTGCCGGGCCGGCGACCGTCAAGCGAAATATTCACACATCAGGGCTCGCCGATACGCATTACGTCAGAGCAGCCGTAACCACCGCGGTGACCGAGTCGCCACGCACAAGTTCGAAGGGTGTCGGTTGACCCATCCGGCCGAACCCTCAATACTCCGTGCGCTTCGTTCGACACCCATCCGTCTCGGCGGGAGCGATGCGTCCGACCGGTACCGTCACCCTCCTGTTCAGCGACATCGACGGATCGACTCGCCTGCTGCGTTCGATTGGCGTGCAGCGCTATGAAAACGCGCTAGCGCAGCATCGTCTTCTGTTGCGCGATGCCTTCGCGCGGCATGCCGGCTACGAGGTCGACACCGCAGGCGATTCCTTTTTCATCGCATTCGGCCGCGCGCTGGATGCTGTGCAGGCCGCGCTGGATGCACAGTGCGCGCTCGCCGGGCACGCATGGGCCGACGGCGAGGCGCATTCGTGTGCGCATGGGAATTCATACGTGCGAAGTCACCGAGGCCGGGTCCGGCTATGTCGGCATGGGCGTGCATCGCGCAGCGAGAATCTGCGCTGCCAGTCACGGCGGCCAGATCGTGCTGTCGCAGACGACACGCGACCTCCTGTTGGATGAAACGGGCGTCGCTTACCTCGATCTCGGCGTGCATCCGCTGAAAGATTTCGCGCAGCCGCAGCGCCTCTACCAGGTTGTCGATCCGCGTCTGCCGCACGAGTTTCCGCCACTGAAAACGCCGCTTGATCGTCCGACGAATCTGCCGACGCCGGCCACGTCTCTTATCGGACGTGACACCGAGCTCGAAGCCATCCGAACGTTGGCGCGCCGACCCGAAGTGCGCCTGATTACCTTGACGGGTCCTGGTGGAACCGGAAAGACGCGCCTTGCGCTGCAGTCCGCCGCTGAGCTCCAGGACGATTTCGAGGATGGAGTGTTCGTGGTCATGCTGCAGGCGATCAGAGAGCCCGAGCTCCTGCTGCCTGCGATCGCGCAAACACTCGGCGTGAGCCAGGCCGCCGGGCAGTCGCTCTCCGCATATCTCGCGCCGAAGCAACTGCTGCTCGTGCTCGACAACTTCGAACAAGTCGTCGCTGGCGCGGCAACGCTTGCGGATCTGCTGAGCCAGTCGCCGCGGGTCAAGCTCATCGTCACAAGCCGCGAGCTGTTGCGCATCGCCGGCGAACATGTATTTCCGGTGCCCCCGCTTGCGCTTCCTGATGCGCGTCGCGTCGCCGGGCCCGCGGATGTTTCCGATAACGCCGCTGTGAATTTGTTCGTCGAGCGCGCGCAATCGGCGCAGCCCAGCTTTCAGATCACCGCACAGAACGCGGCGCAGATCGCCGAGCTCTGTGTACATCTCGACGGATTGCCGCTTGCGATCGAACTTGCAGCGGCGCGCGTTGCGCTGCTGTCACCCGGCGCGATGTTGAAGCGGCTCGGCGATCGCCTGAAACTTTTGACGGGCGGCGCGCGCGATGTGCCAGCACGGCAGCAAACGCTTCGCAATACTCTGGTGTGGAGTCATGAGCTTCTGGACGCCGGCGAACGCGCGCTCTTCGCTCGCCTCGCCGTGTTTGCCGGCGGCTTCACACTCGAGGCGGCGGAGGCCGTGTGCGATGCGCAGGTTGACACCCTTGCTGCGCTGGTGGACCGAAGCATGGTCCGTTGCGAAGGCGAGCGTTTCAACATGCTCGAGACCATCGGCGATTTTGCGCGCGAGCAACTGGCCGCATCAGCCGAGCGCGCGGTCATTCTCGATCGACATGCCGCCTACTTCGAGGCGATGGCTGAACGGGCGTACTCGCAGCGCTGGCACCAGGACAAGCAAGGGCTCGACGAGCTGGGGCGAGAGCACGACAACCTGCGCGCCGCGCTCGATCATTTGCAAAGTGTTGATGCGCACCGCGCGCTGCGGCTCGCCGGCGCGCTCGGATGGTTCTGGCACCTGCGCTCGCATTTCAGCGAAGGGCGCTCCCGACTTGCGCAAGCGCTGGCCGCGGTGGATGCACGCGACGAAACGCGCGCTCGCGCGTTGGCCGCCGCCGGTGAAATCGCGGCGTGGGCCGGCGATCTCGAAGCCGCACGGCCGCTGATCGAAGAGGCAGTCGCCTTATGGCGCGCTCAGGGACAAACGCGGGACAAACGCAGGAGATCGCGTGCGCGCTGATCGAGCTCGGCTGGGGCTGCTTCAATGCCGGCGACGCCGACGCGCGGCGACTGATGGAAGAAGGATTCAGCTTGCAGCAGTCGGTCGGCGATCCGCTGCTCGTCAACCGCGCGCGCATCGGGCTTCTGCAGGTGCTGGTGAGTCTCGGCGAACTCGACATCGTCGAGCCGATGGCGCGCGAAGCGCTTGCGCTGGCGGAGCGATCAGGTGACCTGCGCTCGGAGCACTTCGCGCATCATTTTCTTGCCGACTGCCCGCTCATTCGCGGCGACTGTGCCGACGCGTTGCCGCGCTACCGGCGCGCACTCGAGCTGGCGGTCGAGCTCGGTGACCGCTCCGAGACTGCGGTGGAAATGCAGGGCGTTGCGATGGCGCTGGCTGGCTGCGGACATCCGGCGCATGCGCTGCGGCTCGGGGGAGCCGCGGCGGCGGAGTTCGATGCGCTGGCAATCGATCTTTCGGGGATCATCTTCTGGAGCGCCCTGCTTGACCGCTACCTGGGACGCGCTCGTGCAGAGCTTGCCGAAGACGCGGCAGCAGCCGCATGGGAGGAAGGCCGGCGCACCCGATTCGAGCACGCGATTGCGCTTGCACTAGACGCACGCGGTCCCAGTGCTGCGCGCGACAATAACGTCACAAACGCATGACCATTGAAATGAATCCTTCACTGACTGAAATGTTTCTGCGGCTGCTGAAAGCCGAGGGGCAGACACGCGCCGCCAAGAGCGTCGAAGTGTTTGGTTGGCTGATTTTCGTCGAGTCGGTGATCCTGATGCTGGCGCCGCACTTCGCCGCCGAGTTGCTGCACCTGCCTGCGCTCGTGCCGCAAGGTGCTAATTACTTGAGGCTCGTCGCGCTGCTCGTCGGTGGCGTCGGCATGCTTTATATCGTTAGCGGGCGCCTTAACGCCGAAGGGTTTGTCTTTGCCTCGTTGCTCGACCGCCCGCTGGTCCCGCCCGTCATGGCGGTGCTCTGGTACCTGGGGATCATCCCCGGGCCGCTGGCATTGCTGTTTGCCGTGCAGGATTTCGGAAGTTTTCTCTGGACTTTATCCGCATGGCGCGCGGAGTCGCGCCAGCCGCAGTCGGTCTGAAGACGAGGCGTTTGAACGGTCGGACTGCGGGCGCGCGAATATTCGACACGCAATTTCGAACATTTGCCCATTGCGGCAGGTGATCCGTCGGCGTCTGATACGCGAACTGTTTCAGTTGGAGTGCCATCATGCGTGGGATTTTCATCAGCTATCGCAGAGAGGATGCCGAAGGGCAGGCGGGACGCCTGTTTGATGATCTGACTGCGCACTTTGGCCGCGACGCCGTCTTCATGGATGTGGCGGGCATCAAGAAGGGGTTGGATTTTCGACGCATCATCGACGAGCACGTCACATCGTGCGGTGTATTGCTGGTCATCATCGGCAAACGGTGGCTGAGCGTGACGGACGGCAAAGGCAAGCGACGTCTGGACGATGCGAACGATTTCGTGCGGCTCGAGACTGCGGCGGCACTTTCGCGTGACATTCCGGTCGTGCCGGTGCTCGTTCAGGATGCTGTCATGCCGACCGAGCAAGACCTGCCCGACGTGCTGAAGAATCTTGCGTTTCGCAACGGCACCGAACTCACCCACGCTCGCTGGGATTCGGACGTGAAGTTGCTGATTGAAGACCTCAGGCCATACCTTGAAACGCCCGCGCCTGCCGCACTTGCACCGCAGCCGGCTACCGTACGCCCGACGCCGCCGGGTAGTGGGCGCCTGACCAGCCGTGCACTGTGGGCAGCGGCAGGAACCGCGGTCGTCACTGGCGGCGTCTCGATATTCGGCTATCACGTCTGGCAGGATCGTCTCGCTGCGCAAGAACGTGCCTTGGCAGCGGTGCAAGCTCCACCGAAGATAGCCATGGCCCAACGCACGCGCGACAGCACGGCTGCGACGCCGCCTGTCGTCTCCAAGCCCGCACTGAAAGTCGCAGACGAACCCTACAAGCTCGATGCCACAGCCACTCAGATAGAGGCCAACCATGCGGCCGCTGAAAAGGCCGCCGCTGAAAAGGCCGCCGCTGAAAAGGCCGCCGCTGCAAAAGCGGCCGCTGCAAGAGCCGCTGCAAGGAACGCAGAGGCAAGGAACGCAGACGGCAAAGAAAAACGCGGATGAAAGACTCAAGCGTGAGGAGGCGGAGCGCTCAGCGCAGCTGGCCGAAGAACAGCGCAAACGAAACGAGGAGGCCAGGCAAATCGCATTGGCACAAGCCGAGAAAAACCGGATCGCCGCGGAGCAAGCCGCCGCAGCGAAGATCTTCTCGGATATCGCCACAGCGGTTATCGGCAGCAGGCAGAACAATCGTCGGTAAAGCGCAGGGAGTTTGGCTTTATCGCGTACGCGCTCTAACGTTTGAGCCGAGCGGGTCGGCTCGAGCGAAGGTTAGGCGTCACCGTATCACTGCCGAGTAAGAACCACGTGAGTGGCAAGTGGCGAGCTTTCGTGCCTGGTGCAGGCGTAGCCCAAGGCAGGAAGGTTTATCCTTCAAAGAGTCTTTCACCAGCGCCCAGCAGGACCGGCGCAATAGCGATGTGCATCTCGTCGATCAGGCGTTGGCGAAGATACTGTTGAATGACGTTTACGCGAACCGGCTACAAAATTCCGAGCCGCCGGAACACGTCAGCCAGCTTTTCTCCTTGCTGCAACGCTTCACGCGACTGGTTCTCGCCCGAGACCTTCTCCAGTGCGCGGCGCACGATTTCCGCTTCAACGTCGCGCGGAATGACGACCACGCCGTCGACATCGCCGAAGACGAGGTCGCCCCGACGCACGCTCACACCGGCGCACATCACCGGCACGTCACGCTCGACCATTCGCGCTCGGCCCTTGGTATCGAGTGGCCCGATGCCGCCGCAGAACACTGGAAATCGCATAGCGCGGATTTGCTTCACGTCGCGCACGAGCCCGTCTGTCACGCAACCGGTCGCGCCACGCGCGATGCTGGCGGTGGAGAGCAACTCTCCCCACGGCGCGATGCGCTCGGTGGGGCCGTCGCACGCGAGCACGACGACGTCGCCGGGTGCAAGGTCGTCAACCAGCGCGATCTCGACCTCGTAGGGGTTCTCGCCTTTCGCCGGCGGTGCATACACCGGCATGTACACGCCAGTACGTGCGCGGCCGATAAGCTGCATCGTGTCGTCGAGCGGGCGCATGAAGGGCTTCATCGCCTGCTGCATCAACCCGAGGCTATCGAGCGTGTCAGAAAGCACCGCGCTGTTCAGCGTTTGCAGGGTGGTCGGGATCGTCGGCATGGTGTTAGCTCCTGGCGAGCGGCCCCAAGTGTGCTCGCTGCAAGGGAATGGCCGGGAGAAACGTTGACGGAGTGGCATCAGCGGCATCGGCTATGAACCCTCAGGGCTTCACCATGACCTTGATTGATTTTCGTTCGTTCATCGCGCGGTAGCCACCTGGAACGTCGTCGAGTCCAACAACCGAGTCGAATACTCGGCCCGGCTCGATTCGACCATCGAGCACATCCGGCAACAGTTCCTCGATGTAAGCGCGTACCGGCGCTGGACCGCCGCCGACGCTGATGTTGTTGTAGAACGCCGGCTGTGATCCCGGGATGGTGTCGTAGTGCGGGACGCCGACGCGGCCGATCGCACCGCCGGCTCGTGCGATACCGATCGACGTGTGCATCGCTTGATCAGTGCCCACGCATTCCAAGATGGCGTGTGCACCAAACCCGCCGGTCAGTTCACGCACTCGTGCGACCGCCTCTTCGCCGCGCTCGCTGACGACGTCGGTCGCGCCGAACGCGCGTGCGAGAGCGATGCGGTCCGGATGTCGACCGAGCAGGATGATCTGTTCGGCTCCCAAACGCTTCGCCGCGATCACGCCGCACAATCCAACCGCGCCATCGCCGATTACGGCGGCAGTCTTGCCCGCGCTCACCTTCGCGCATACCGCAGCATGGTGACCTGTGCCCATCACGTCGGATAGCGTCAACAGCGAAGGCATCAGCGCATCGTCCTCGCCGACGGAGAGAACGAAGAGCGTTCCATCCGCCTGCGGTATTCGCACTGCTTCGGCCTGCGCTCCGCCCATTGCCGCGTAACCAAAGAACCCACCGTGCACGCACGATGTGTGCAGACCCTCGTGGCAAAAGACGCACGTGCCATCGGAGAAAGCGAACGGCATCACGACGAGATCGCCGACTTTCAACGTGCGAACGCTACGGCCGACGGCGTCAACGATTCCGATCGCTTCGTGCCCCATACGGCGCGGACCCTCGCTCGGCTGCATCAGGTTGTAGGGCCAAAGATCGCTTCCGCAGATGCAGGCGCGCGTGACTCGCACGATTGCATCGGTCGGCTCGACAAGGGTGGCATCCGGCACCGTTTCGACGCGAACGTCGCCGGCACCGTACATGGTGGTTGCTCGCATAAGAATTTCCCTACTTCGAACGTTTGTCGAACACTTCCTTTGCGACCGGTAACGCTGAAAAGGCGTTTGGCCAGCCGACGTAAAACGCCAGGTGCGTGATGGCCTCTGCGGCCTGCGCCTGCGTCAATCCGTTATCCATCGCTTTATTCAGGTGGTACGAAACCTGCGCGACCTGCCCTGAAGCAATCAACGCGCTCACCGTGACCAGACTTCGATCGCGAGGCGCAAGGTCAGGGCGCAGCCATAGATCGCGGAACAAGACGTCGGTTGTGTATTGGACGACGCCCGGAACCGCACTGCCGAACTGCTGACTGACGCGCATCGCTCGATCAGCCTCTGCGGCTTCATCTAGCGGAAGAAGCTTGGGCGACGCGGCAGGAAGCTGATCGGGCCGAACACCGCGCTTGGCAAAGACATCTTTCGCTACCGCGACCGCCGACATTGCATTTGCCCAGCCCGAATAAAAAGCGAGATGCGTGATGATCTCGGAGAGCTCTGCAGGCGTAACGCCGTTATCGAGCGCGAGGTCCAGATGGAACGGCATCTCGACGGTCTGGTTGCGCGCAATCAGCGCAGCTACGGTGATAACGCTGCGGTCCCGCGGGGCGAGGCCGGGCCGCTTCCATACATCGCCGAACAGACGTTCTTGCCGATACTTCTCGAGCGCTGGCGCGACTGCTCGAACGTCAGCAGCACTCGGGCGCGCTTCGAATTTCTGCGCAGCAGCTTGGCCCAACGGCATGATCGTCAAAGGAAGAAACGCGATGACTGCCTTTACAAGGTTCATTTTTGCGTCCTATCGCCTTTGTATTGGTCATCGCTGACTCTTTCCATCCATTCCACGTTCTTGCCGTCGCGCGTCCCCGTCAGGGCGATATGCGTCATCGCCGTCGTCGGAGCGGCTCCGTGCCAATGCTTGACACCAGGAGGACACCAAACGTGGTCACCCGCGCGCACTTCGACAATCGGTCCACCCCACTCCTGGGTGCGGCCCACGCCGTGAGTGACGATCAGGTGCTGACCCGTCGGATGCGTATGCCAGTTCGACCGCGCGCCCGGCTCGAACGTCACGTACGCGCCGGAATACGGCGCCGATTCGTTTGCCGGGAACAGAGGGTCAACGCGCACGTTGCCGGTGAAGTATTCAGCCGGGCCCTTCGCTGAAGGCTGCGAACCGGCGCGAGTTACGGCCTGAGACTTCTGTGCTTGCGCTGCCGCTTCGTTCCCGTGTGACACGATAGCCATCAGAGCGAGCGACGTTGCCGTTGCTATTAGCGATTTCATTTTCAATCTCCATCTTTTTGATCACAGGCGCTGATCGTCACTTTCAGCGGACCAGCGCCGCGTAGTTCGGCCACTCCATCATCCAGTTGCCCCAGCTTGATAAGCCCTGCTGCGTAGTCGGCACCGCGGTAGAAGATCGCCAGGTTGCCCCACGGCGCGTAGAAAGCGATGTCTCCGCTCGATGGCTTCGTTCCAGCCGGCGCAGCCGACGTCGATAAACGGCGCGGCAAGTCGCTGATCTTCTCCGTGGCTGCGTAGTCCTTCAGCGTGAGCGTCAGTGGCAGCAGCGCCGCGAAGTCGCGCGCTGCCGCGCTGTCGTTCAAAGTTGCCGGCAGGTTCTTGCCGTCGAGTTGAAGGCAAATCTTCATGCGGGTTCGGGCGACGCCACGCGCGGAGCCGCTTGTTCCGCCGATGCTTCTTGACCGACTTTCAGATTCGCCCGGAAGAACGCAGTCAACTTCTCGAATGGGATCAGGTTGACGCGGTCGTAAAGATCGACATGGCCGGCGCCAGGAACGACGAACAGCTCCTTCGGTTCACCGGCAAGCCGGTATGCGTCTTCGCTGAATTCTCTGGAATGAGCATTCGCGCCGGTGATGAAGAGCATCGGACGAGGAGAAATCGTCGCGATGTCCTCGAACGGATAGAAGTTCATGAACTTGACGTTGCTGGTCAGCGTCGGGTGCGTCGTGAGTCTTGGCGACTGGCCTTTGGGTGTGTATTCGCCGCGAGGAGTGCGGTAGAAGTCATAGAACTCACGCTCGATCGCGGTGGAGCTTGCCGTCAGCTCATGCACCGATCCGCTCGTGTATTTCGTTGGACCGCCGGTGAACTCGACGTAGCGTTGCTCGGCTGCTTCTTCGATGATCTTCTTTCGCTGCTCAACGCTCAGCGAATGCCGAAGCCCATTGCGGTTCGCAGCGCCCATGTCGTACATGCTGACGGTCGCAATGGCTTTCAGGCGCGGGTCAATCTTGGCCGCGCTGATCGCAAAGCTTCCGCTGCCGCAAATTCCAAGAACAGCAATCCGATCCCGGTCGACAAACGGCCGTGTTCCGAGGAAGTCCACTGCAGCGCTGAAGTCCTCGGCATATATATCCGGCGAAACGAGGTTGCGCGGTCTGCCCGCGCTCTCGCCCCAGAAGGACAAGTCCAATGACAACGTGATGAATCCCTGCTCGGCCAGCTTCTGCGCGTACAGATTCGAGCTCTGTTCCTTTACCGCGCCCATCGGATGGCCAACGATGATCGCCGGATTCTTGGCGCGCTGGTTCAAGTTCTTCGGGGATGAAGAGATTCCCGGCGACGTTCATCTGATATTGGTTCTTGAAGGTGACCTTCTGCATGGTCACCTGGTCGCTGCGGTAAAAGTTGTTTGCTCCATTCGACATATCTGCTCCTAATACGGTGAATGAACTGATCAAAAGTCCCAGCGAGACGATTGCCTTCTTCATCGGGTGCTTCCTTTATCGGTTAATCGGGATTGGCGTCAGAGTAGGGCGCACGCCCTGCCAACCGACTAGCGCATAAACGCTTGCATCAGTAGCAAATAAAAGTTGATACTGGCGACTCATGGCATTCAACGAACTGCGCGCCCTTGCCACCTTCGCCAAGGCGCTGGAGCTCGGCAGCATCCGTAAAGCGGCGCAGGCTCAGGGCGTCACTCCGCAGGCGGCCAGCCACACGATTGCGCAGCTCGAGCGTCAACTCGGCGTTCGGCTCCTGCATCGCACGACCCGCAGCTTGGCCGCTACTGAGGAGGGCCGGCACCTGTTGGACCAAGCGCTGCCGGCGTTGGCCGCTCTCGACGGTGCACTCGTACAAGTGAAGGAAGCTCGCCGCACGATTGCGGGGCCTATTCGCATCGCCGGCCCCAAGTCGTCCTTCGCGCCGGTGCTAGCTCCGCTGCTCGAGGAGTTCTGCCGGATGCACCCGGCCATCCAACCCGATGTGGTGCTCGACGATGCGATCAGCGATTGGGTGCTCGATCGGGTCGACGTCGGCTTCCGCATCGGTGTCCATCACCCTGCCTCCGGGTTAGTCGCCCGCCGCTTATTTCCGTTGCAGTTGATCGTCTGCGCCGCGCCGGCGTATCTAAAACGACATGGCGTTCCTGCCACACCGGCCGACCTTTCGGCGCATCGCTGCAGCGTGTTCCGCAACCCGTCGACCGGACAGATCGAACCCTGGTTTCTCAGTCACGACGGCGCCGTGCATGAGCACCATCTGCCACCGGCGTTTTCGACCAATGACCTCGAACTGGAACTGCAAGTGGTGCTCTCAGGGCAAGTGATCGGGCAGCTCACGAACTTTTCGGCTGCGCCTCTCATTCGATCGGGCCGTCTCGTCCCGATGTTGGTGCCCAACATAAGCGCGCACTATGCGGTTCACCTTTATTACGGAAGCCGCACCGCGCAGCCCAAACGAGTACGCGCCTTCATCGACCTGGCCGCGGTGCGCCTGCAGGATGCGCCTGCCTTTGTGCTTAGCCGTAAGGAGTTGGATGCTGCGGCACAGAGCTGGCGGCGTGCGCGTCGGCTTCGGTGATCATCTGAAGCTCAACTTTCGTAAGCGCAGCCACCGTCAACAGCCTGACGTACGCTCTCCGAATCACCCGGAGGGCGTATGCAACTGAAAGGCTCCTGCCATTGCGGCGCAGTGAAGTTTCGCCTGCAATCCGCTGACTTTTAGGAGCGACTCGCACCGAGCTAGACAAGGTGCCTATGAACGCAAGTTGAGGGAACTAGGCAGCTGCCGCCTTGCGTACCAGTGCGATCGTGCGCGCCTTTGGATCGACGCGGATCACATCTCGGTTGGAAAACTGATCAAGAGCGTTCGATGACCATCCTTCGGTGATCGGAATCTTTGCCAGCACGGCACCCTGCACCATCACCGGATTGAGTTTTCCGAAGACGAGCCCTTTCGGCGCAATACCCTTGTGCAGAAGATCCAAGAAAGCCCATCCACCCGCGACGCCGCCCTTGACCGTTGGAATGACGAGGATTCGATCCTTGATCGAAAGACCTTCCGCGCTGTGACCAATCCGCGAAATCACGCCGGTCAGACGATCGAGGTCGTAGCGCGGGCTGAATCCTTCGCGCATCACCAGCGCTTCGCCCTCGACCGGCTCGCCATAGCCGCGCAGCACCTTGAGCGTCGTCACTTCAGCGCCCCGGTGCAAGCAATCTCGACGCATTGCTCGGTCCGCCGCAAGACGGTATTGAAACGATGCGCGGTGATCGTGTTGACCAGCTTTCCCGAGTTTGAGATCAGGTTGACCCGGCCGCCCGCTTTCCTCGCGAATGCGAGACAGTCCCTCGAGTATGTAGAAGCACACGCCTTTCAGGAACGTCACGCCCGCGGCTGCTAGCGTGTCCACGTAACCGAGGCGCTTGGCGTCGCTGTGAATCGCATGATTGGTCGTGATGAACGCACGCATACCTGCTGCAACGCTGCGACCGGCGAACAGCTCGGCGAGATGCTGGATCTCGAACAGCGACAGCTGCGGCCCGGAGAACACGACGACGTTGTTGGCTGCATCGGCAAAGCGATAGCTGCGATACACCGCATCGAGATCCTCGTCGGTGACGGTTATCGTAGTGCGCGGCGCGTTACCGCCAAACGCGATTTCAGACGTCTGCGCTTCGGGCGTGACGCCGACCATGTGAAACATCGCCATCGATCCGTAGCTCGCAAGCGAGGTGCCGAGATGCTTCAGCGAGTCCGAGAACGGCATGTCGGCCACACCGAAACACCGGCACGGCGAAGTAGTCCGATTCGGATGACCGACGATCTTGCGCGCCCCATCGGCGAGACTGCATCTTGGCCTTGGTCACCGCGATCGTTCCCTTGCGGACCTTATCCAGTGAACCGTACGCCGTGACGGCCGGACCCCGCGAATCGCCTCCGGCTGTTCGTGCGCGCCCCGAACACCGAGTCCGTAGATCACCGCCCGGTGTCACCCCACGCCACGGCTCACCGACTTCGGCTGATAAACCGTTTGATTTGATGCAGGGTCGGCGCAATCCGCATTTGCGCGTAGTGCATCGGCTTCGCGCTCCTCGCGCGGTCTGATCAGTGCCGCGTCGCCGAGTGCATGCACGCCATACGTCGGCACCCGCGTGGACGTGCTCGGCCGAATCGACACAAATTCCAAGGCCGGCATCGCCCTCGCCTCGTGTCGCCCATCACCGCCGGGTCGCGGGCACCGGGCGTTCGCCAAGAACGACCCACCTCGATCTCAACTGTCGCGCCGACTGCGCGGCCGTGCTCTCCGCGCAGCATGGCTTGCTCGTCCGCGGCACCTGATCGGCCGGTGTTCATGCTCGCTGCGCGACTCGCCTCGACCAACTCAACGATAGAATCAATCCACTGTTGCTAACCCTGCTGCCTTGAGGTTTTCCTTGACGATCTCGACGTCGGTCTGTGATTCCAGGTCGGGCAGTTCAATCTTGGCCGTGGACGATAGTGCGCTCCGACGCGCGCCATTCACTTAATCCGGCGTAAACTACCGGATCCAGCAACAGGGCATCATCGTGGTGGGCGGAGGCGAGCGATGAGGCGAGCTTGAAACGTAGTGGCGCGCCTCGGCAAGCGGGGACGAGAGCACGACAACTGACTGGGTAAGGAAGCGGCCTCGACTTGAAGTCAAAAATTGCCGCGCCTGCCGCGGCGAATGTCGAAGGCCTTTACATCGGAGTATTCGCACCGCCGATGTGTCATCTACAAACTCTATTCAATCAGCCTCTTGCCGTGCCGCCGCGCTTTTGGACTGACTCTTGCTTGAGGGCCTTCCCGCCGTTGTGAATTGGCCATCAATGCTTCATAAGTTTGCAGTGGCGATGCTTTTGCTCGGCACGCTCGCTTCTTAAGTGCAAGCGCGCCGACTAGAACTAAAAGCGAACAACAACGGGGAGTCACGATGCCGAAATGCCATTTGCCTCAGCTGGGTCGATCCATATTAGGAATTTGCGCGGTTCTTCTGACTCTCAACGTTGCTGCGGCGCCGATCCAGTTGGCACCGGGGACCGTAAACATGTTCCGCGACAGTCGTGGCGCGAATAACATCGGTATCTCGCAGGGCGATCGGCTGCAATACGGCGCCGGCGTACTCGGTGGCTCGCTCGGCACGACGTTGGGCGCGAGCTACCCTCCTACAGGCTTCACCGACCCCCAGGAGCCGTGGTCCCTTCGCGGTGAACCCGAACTTCTGTGGGAACTCGACGGCGTTTGCGATCAATCGAATTGCGCAGCCTTGGTCCTTGCGCTTCCAGCGGCCGAACGAGGCGCCTGTCGTCGTCGGGGGGCCCTCATTGGCAGGTACGGAAGTCGCGGTGCCATTCCCGGTTAATGTGACCATTTCCGGTTCCGGCCTCAGCCCAACGATCTCGTGGACCGTGCCGAACAACTTCAGCGCCGACGCGGTTCGAATCAACATCTTCGACAGGGGCGTTACCTTGGCGAACGGCCAGGCAGACAACACGCATTCTGTTCAGGTCAGTCCCAGTGCAGGTTCGTACACCATTCCTGCTGTGCTGTCGTCGGGTCAAGTGTTGAACTTTGGCGGCGACTATGTATTCAATGTGCAGTTAATTGACACGAGGGGCGACCCCGCGGTCTTCCTCGCAACGGGTAACAACGCCCACATTCTTCGCAGATCGTCGTCATTCTTTAACTTCACTCCACTCCAGGGCGGTGGACCGCCAAACGTCTTCCTGCCGACTGTTGTCAACGGCGTCTACAACTTCGCTATCACCAACGTCGGACCGACGTCGGTCACGTTGATTGACCCGTTCGTGGCGGTCGGCTATCACTACGCCATCGGAGCAGGCAATCCGGCATTCGCGTCTGTTCTGCCGCCGACAGGAATTGGCGACAACATGTTTGACCTTTTCCTGTGGAATGGAGCGGCCTTTCTCGACAGCGGCATCGACTTGCTTGGCGGGGTTCAATACTTTTTCGGCGCGTCTGGAGTAGAACGGTTTTCAAATCGTGGAATCGGAGTGGCCGCCGGCCTCGACCCGAATGATGTAACTGCGTTTATCACTGGGCTCACATTCGTTTCGGAGGGAGACTTCACTGGGACGATGACGCCACTTGTGGTTGAGACTGACGTGCCGGAGCCAGGAACCTTGGCACTGATCTTTGCAGGAATTTTGGCGCTGACGTGGTTCAGGCGCTTCCGCAGCATGTGACGGTGTCGCGCTGCGCGTAGCAGTTTTAAAGCCTAGCGTCTGACTCAGCGCGGGTGTGCGGCAAATGCAAGCGCGCCGAAAGCGACTACGAGTGAATGGGAGCTCCGACATTCGTCACGCATATCGCTGATTGCTAAAGCGCCGGCATCCATACGTTGACCAGCGTGGATCAATTCCGACGCGGGCTTGAGCTTGGGTTACAGGGCCAACGAATTTCCCGCCGCATAAGTTGAAAGAGGCCGGCGGGCAGTTGTCCGATGTTCTCGTCGACGGTGGACTCGTAGCGATGCGCCCGATCTCCGGCGCCGACGGCTGCAATCAAGCGCTGGCCCTTGCCGTTGGATCGCTTCGAAGTGTTGGGGAGTCCAGGGAGAGTGCGTGTCGCGCGGTGAGTTGACGGCAGAAGCACTTTGGTATGTCGGCCCCGGACGGGCTGAAATCCGGCAGGAACGGGTTGATCCGCTCGCGGAAGGCATGGTCCGGGTGCGCGCCCGCTATGGCGGCATCAGCCGCGGCACCGAGGCGCTGATTGCTGCGGGAAAGGTGCCATCGAGCGAATACCAGCGGATGCGGTCGCCGCACATGGGCGGAAGCTTCCCGTTCCCGGTGAAGTATGGTTACTCGACGGTCGGTCGCGTGGAGGCCGGGCCGGATGGCCTGGTCGGACGTGATGTGTTCGCCCTCCATCCCCACCAGACCATGTTCGACGTGCCGGTCGACGCTGCTCTGCCCGTGCCAACGGACGTTCCGATTTCGCGCGCGGTGTTGGCCGCGAACATGGAGACTGCGCTGAACGCAAACTGGGATGCAGACCCGCTTCCGTCCGGGCCGATCGCGGTGGTCGGCGCAGGTGTGGTCGGTGCATTGGTCGGATTCCTGTGCGCGCGGGAGCGGCGCGGAGGTGACCCTGATCGACATCAATCCGGCGCGTGCAGAGCTCGCGCGCACACTCGGCTTGAATTTCGCTACACCGAACGATGCGCCGGTCGACTGCGAACTGGTTGTGCACACCAGCGCCGATCCGCGAGGGCTTGCCACTGCGCTCGACATCGCGAGCGACGAAGCGACGATCCTGGAAATGAGCTGGTACGGCGCAGGCAGCGTGCCGGTGCCACTGGGCAGCGCCTTTCACAGCCGCCGCCTCAAGATCGTGTCGAGCCAAGTGGGCAAGGTGGCGCCATCGCGCCGCGCAACCACATCGCATCGGCAACGGCTGCAGCAGGCGATCGAACTGCTGGCCGACGCGCGGCTGGACGCCTTGCTGATGCCCGCAGTACCGTTCCACGAACTCCCTGAGCGGCTCTCCGAAATCCTGGACCCGAAGGCGGCGTACTGTGCCAGCTCATTTCCTATCCCTGAGACAGAGGTCTTCGTGTTTGCCGTCGAAGTGCGCGACCACGTGATGATCGCCCATTCATTCCGCGGAGCCGTGTTCGGGCCGGCGCAGGCGCTGCATGGCGCGACCTTCGTCGTCGACGTGGCGTTCATCGCACAAACGCTGGACAAGAACGGGATCGTGATCGACATCGGGCGCGCTCACGAGGTGCTCAAGTCGGTGCTGCAGCCGCTGAACTATCGCAATCTCGACGAGCTGCCGGAGTTCAAGGGCAAGAACACCACCACGGAATTCCTGCGAAGTACGTGTTCGACAAGCTCGCTTCCGCGGCACGCGCGGGTGAGCTCGGCCGCGATGGCCGTGAGCTCGGCGCCATTCGCGTGAAGATCGCGGAGTCGCATGTGGCGCGCGCCTCTTACGAAGCGCCTCTTTGGTGAAACGCATCGCGTTTGCGGTGCCGGGCGATCTTGCGACTCCGACCGGTGGTTAC
>CAWDDF010000007.1:0-886956 GCA_963801035.1 uncultured beta proteobacterium
AGCCGCGCCCGAGCATCAACGGTCCGGTGCCGCTCACGGTGGTATCTCCAGCAAGCCCCAGCGCCGCCTGAGTTCAATTAATCGAGCCATACGGTCGCGTGCGGCGCGGGCCGCTCCCGCCTCCGGTGTGCTCACAAATCCGACTGAAATCCCGACCGAACGCCGACGCTTCACTGACAACTTCCTGCGCGCTGGTCGATACGCTGTCATCCATTCCAGTTGACTGGCTATCCGATGACGTTACTTACTCGTTGTGCACAGCTCAGGTTGATCGCTTTCTTCGTATCAGCGCTCGCCGGGTGCAGTACGCCCGTGCTGCAGCAGTCGGTCGACGTGCCGGGCAAGTTTGCCTCGGCTGCGGCATCCGACGTCGAGCCGGAAGCGGCCTGGTGGCAAAGCTACGGTGACCCCGTGCTGTCCGGCCTGATCCGCCGTGCGGCGCTCGAGAACCGTGACGTCAAGATCGCCGCCCAGCGCGTGCGGGCGGCGCGGGCAGGAGAGACAATCAGCCGCTCGCGACTGCTGCCGACCATCGGCGTTACCGCCGAAGGTTCAGATCGCAACACAAGGCACGATTCCTCCGCGAAGCAGTCCAGTCCCGATATCAAGAGTGGTACAGCCGGCATCGACGTCTCTTGGGAAATCGATGTCGCCGGCGGTTTGAGAGCCGGTAGCTCGGCCGCGGCCGCTGAAGCGCTCGCCGCCGAACACACCGCGCGCGGGGTGCGATTGCTGGTAATGACCGATGTCGCGACCAACTACTTCATCCTGACCGGCGCGCTGCGTCAGCTCGAAAGTGTGCGTGCGATCTCGGCCGCGCATGACGAGACGCTGCGGCTCGTCACTGCTCGGCACCGCGCGGGACTCGCGACGCCGTTCGACGTCGAGCGCGCACAGACCGACGCTTCACGAGCGCGTGCAGCGATACCGCCGCTCGAGACGCTCGTCGCCGTTTCGCGGCACCGAATCGCCGTGTTGACCGGCGACCAGGCGTTCAACGCCGCCAGCATCGTGCCTTTTGGCAGCGACGCCGTCGTTCCGGTTGCACAGTCCGGACAACCTGCGACGCTGTTGCAACGCCGGCCGGATCTTCTTGCGCTGAACGCGCAATTGGACGCGGCCAATTCGCGTCGTCGACAGGCTCACGCCGAGTGGTTTCCGCGGCTTTTTCTCGGCGCGTTGTTTGGCCGTGAAAGCGTTGAGCTAAACGGTCTCGATCTCGGCTCCGCGCGGTTCACCAATGTAGTGGGACTGCTGACGATGCCGCTCTTCAACTGGGGGCGGACACGAGCGATCAACGACATCGCCGAGAGCAATCAAGTCGAAGCGCTGCTCCGCTATGAAGATGGGATCGTGCGTGCGCTCGAGGACGTCGAGAACACGCTGGTGGCGCTGCGCGATGAACGCCAACGTGCGCAGCTGCTGCAGAGCGCTTCGGCTTCCGCCGATGCGGCGCTGGGGCGCGCGCAGTCGCTGTACGACCGCGGTCAGATTGATCTGCTGCCGCTGCTCGATGCACAGCGCACTCGTCTGACGGTGCGCGTCAGCGCCAACGACAGCCAGACACAACTGCTGCTCGACAGCGTGCAACTTTACAAAGCGCTTGGCGGAGGGTGGCAGGTGTTCGAGCCTGCGAATCAGCCCGCCGCGAGCGCCTCACCTTCGCCCAAATCATGAAACCCGTGGACCGATACAGGACCGCCATGAAAACTTCCCTTACCACTGCGCTGCTCGCAGTGCCCTTCGCCGCGCTGTTGTCGGCGTGCTCCGAAAAACCGGCAGCCGAACGGCCGCGCGCCGTTCGGACGGCTGAGGTGCGCTACGACAAGTCACAGGAAACCAACCGCTACGTCGGCACCGTGCAGTCGCGCCACGAGGTGAACGAGGCCTTCCGCGTCGGCGGCAAGATCATTCAGCGCAAGGTCGACGTCGGCCAAAAGGTGCGCGAGGGCGACATGCTCGCGGTCCTCGATGACACCGATTACCGTCAGGCGGAGCAAGCGGCGCGGCAACAATTTGTCGCCACGACCGCGCAGGCACGACAGGCCGAGTCGGATCGGAAACGACTTGACAATCTAAGAGCCGACGGCTCGGTCAGCGTGTCCGACGACGAGAAAGCGCAGACCAATCATGAAACGGCGTCGGCGACCGCCGAGGCCGCGGCTCGGCAGCTCGAGCTGGCGCGCAATCGGCTGAAGTACACCGTGCTGCGCGCATCGCGCACCGGTGTAGTTACCGCGGTGCGCTTTGAATCCGGACAGGTCGTCGCCGAAGGCCAATCGATTGTTTCGATTGCCAACGAGGGCGAGCCGGAGATCGTCGCCGATGTACCGGAGGATCACCTGATCGCATTCAAGGGGTCCCGCTACAAGGCATGGCTGCAGAGCGCGCCCCAGCAGACATTCGACGTCGTGTTGCGCGAGCTGTCGCCGCAGGCGGCAGCGACCACGCGAACCTTCCGCGCCCGCTTGAAGCCGGCGGATCCGCGTTCGCTGCCGCTTGGTGCGACCGCCACGCTGGTCGTCGAGCGCTCGGTCGGTGAGGCGCCGGCGGCGGCGATCCCCGCTTCGGCGATCACGCAGGACAAAGGCAAGCCCGCGGTCTGGGTCGTTCGCCGCACGGGGTCCGAACCGGTTGGCACCGTCGATCTGCTCGGCGTCAATGTCCACGGCTATCGCAATGAGGAAGTGCTCGTGTCCGGGCCTCCGGCCGGTGAGCTTGTCGTCACGGCGGGTGTGCAGAAAATGGCGCCAGGGCTGAAGGTTGCGCTTCCGGGTATGGCGAGCAACGTCGAAACAAAGCAGGCCGCTCGATGAAGTCGTTCAACCTCACTGAATGGGCGCTGGGTCACCGCGCCATCGTGCTGTTCCTGATTCTGGTGATTGGTATCGGCGGCGTGCTGGGTTTTACGAAGCTCGGTCAGCTCGAAGACCCAAACTTTTCCGTACCGTCGATGACCGCGATCGTCTACTGGCCGGGCGCTACGGCGCAACAGGTTCAGGACGAGTTGCTCAACCGCATGGAGAAGAAATTCGAGCAGCTCGACCACTTCGAAAAGGTCAAGACCTATGCGCGCCAGGGCTACGGCGCGATGACGATCACCGTGGTCGGCGGTACGTCGAAAGAGGACCAGCAAGAGGCGTGGTACCAGGCGCGCAAGAAGTTCAGCGACATCAAGCTCGAGCTTCCCGACGGCGTTATTGGTCCGATCTTCAACGATGAATACGGCGATGTGACCGGACTGCTGTACGCCGTCAAGGGCGACGGCATCAGTCAGTGGGAACTTTCGGACATCGCGGAAGACGTCAAGCGCCGCCTGCTCAAGGTGCCGATGGTCAAGAAGGTCGACATCTACGGCAAACAGGCGAAAAAGGTTTACGTCGAGTTCTCGCACCAGCGGCTGGCCGCGCTCGGCATCACGCCGATCATGATTGCTGAAAGTCTGAGGAATCAGAACGCCGTCCACGCGACCGGTCAGATAGACACGCGCGGCGACCGCGTGCTGGTTCGCGTCAGCGGGCAGTTCAACAATCTCGACGACATCCGCAACGTGCCGATCGCTGCGGGCGGCCGGCTTATCAAGCTCGGCGACTTCACGACGATCACTCGCGGCTACGAAGACCCGCCGGCCTACACCGTGCGCCACAACGGCCAGCAGGTGCTGATGATCGGCATCACGATGACCAACGACGGCAACATCGTCGACTTCGGCAAGGCGATCGAGAACGCCGTTGGCAAGGTACAGATGGAGCTGCCGCACGGCGTCGAGCTCGAGCGCGTCGCCGACCAGCCGACAGTCGTCAGCGAATCGATTTGGGAATTCGAGCGCTCGCTGATGGAGGCGCTCGGGATCGTGCTCGCTGTGTGCCTGTTGAGCCTGGGCTGGCGCACCGGAATTGTGGTCGGACTATCAGTGCCGATCGTGCTCGGCGTAGTCGCTCTTGTGATGCTTGCGATGGGCTGGAACCTGGAGCGCGTCTCGCTCGGCTCGCTGATCATCGCGCTCGGCCTGCTGGTGGACGACGGCATCATCGCGGTCGAGATGATGGTGGTGAAGATGGAGGAAGGCTGGGATCGCGTGAAGGCGGCCGCTTTTTCCTACTCCGCAACCGCTATGCCGCGGCTGACTGGCGCGTTAATTACGGTCGCCGCCTTCATGCCGATTGGATTCGCGCAGTCGACTACCGGCGAATACGCGGGCGGCATTTTCTGGATCGTTGGCACGGCCGTGCTGTTTTCATGGGTTGTGTCCGGCATCATCACACCGTACCTGGCCGTCAAGATGCTGCCCAAGGACTTCGGCAAGCACCACCATGGCGGCGATCCCTACGACACGAAGTTTTATCGCAAGCTGCGCGGCTGGATCAATGTCGCGCTCGAACGGCGCTGGATCGTGATCGGTGCGACGCTAGCGTCATTGGCTGTAGCGATCTGGGGAAGCCGATTCGTACCGCAGCAGTTCTTCCCGCAGAGCGCGCGCCCCGAGCTGGTCGTCGAGCTGACGCTGAAGGAAGGCGCTTCGTTCGCCGCGACGACCGAGCAAGTCAAGAGAATGGAGCAGGTCTTTGCAAAGGACGAAGATGTGCGCTTCTTTACCGCGTACACGGGCGCCGGCCAGCCGCGCTTTTACCTGTCGCTAAATCCGGAACTGCCAAACCCCGGCTACGCCGTGTTCATCGTAATGACGAAGGACACCGAGTCGCGCGAACGCGTGCGCTCGCGGCTGATGGCGAGCGTGGACGAGCAATTCCCGGAGGTGTGGGTTCGCGTCACGCGGCTCGAGCTGGGTCCCCCGGTCGGCTTCCCGGTCCAGTTCCGTGTTGTCGGCGCGGATACGCAGAAGGTGCGTGAGATCGCGCGCGAGGTTCAAGCGGTGATCGCTTCGAGCCCGAAGGTGCGCGACGTCCAGTTTGACTGGAACGATCCGGTTCGCGCGCTGAGGGTTGACATCGACCAGGACAAGGCGCGGGCGCTCGGGTTGGCGCCGGCAGACGTGGGCTTCGTGACGCAGACCGTGATGCAAGGCGCGACGATGTCCCAGCTGCGCGAGCACGAGGACCTGGTGGACATCGTCGCGCGTGCAGTGCCGTCAGAGCGTCTCGACATCGACACGCTGAAGGACGTCAACCTGTACACGCGGGATGGAACCGTCGTTGCGCTCTCGCAGGTTGCGCGCGTTCGTCACGTGCTCGAGGAGCCGGTGCTGTGGCGCCGCAACCGCGACATGGCGATCACCGTGCGTGCCGACGTCAAGGATGGCGAACAAGGCGTGTCGGTGACGCAGGAGATCCGACCGATGCTGAAGGACATCGAAGCGAAACTGCCTTTCGGTTATCGCATCGATGTCGGCGGTGCCGTCGAGGAAAGCGACAAAGCAAATCGCTCACTCCTAGCGGTCGCCCCGGTCATGATCGTCACGATCCTGCTGCTCCTTATGCTCCAGCTTCAAAGCTTCTCGCGAATGGCGATGGTGTTCCTGACCGCGCCGCTCGGACTGATCGGCGTCGTCGCTGCGCTGCTGATCTTCCAGGCGCCGCTCGGCTTCGTCGCCATCCTCGGGGTCATCGCGCTCTGCGGCATGATCATGCGCAACTCGGTCATCCTGATAGACCAGGTGCAGACCGAGATGGACTCTGGCCGAGATCCCTGGAGTGCTGTGCTGGAAGCGGCCGTGCGCCGAACTCGCCCGGTGGTGCTGACGGCCGCAGCGACTGTGCTGGCGATGATTCCGCTCACGCACAGCATCTTCTGGGGACCGATGGCGCTCGCGATCATGGGCGGCCTCACGATAGCGACGTTCCTGACGATCTTCTTTCTGCCGGCGCTATATGCCGCCTGGTTCAAAGTGAAGCGTCAGCCGGCTCCTGCGCAAGAAGCAAAAGAAGTCGTTGCGGGCGACCCTGCGCTCGCGTGACCAGGGATTGCGCTATGGCAGAACACTCGCTTATCGGTCGTTCCAGATTTCCAAGCGCGCGTCCCGCGCGATGCGTCGCCGCCAATGCAGTGCCCGGCCTCGTACCGGCGCTTTTCATGCGCATGAACGCGCCGCACGAACCGTCCTTTAGAAAGGGAGCAATGAAATCGATACGCAAGTTAGCAAGCGGATTCGCCTTCACGATCCTGCTGTTGTTCGCAGCAGTGACAGTCGCGCTGCTGGCCGCATGCGCGTCGACTACGCAGATCAATGGCGCCTGGGTCAATCATGAAGCTGGCAAACGGGGTGCGATAAACAACGTACTCGTGATCGGCATCAATCGCGATGACACTGCGCGCCGGATCTACGAGGATGCGATCGTCGTGCAGCTTGCAGCGCGCGGCATCAAGGCGCAGCCGTCGTACAAGCTGCTGCTAGAGCTTGGCCTGGTCCCGCCGTTGGACATCAAATCGACGCTGCGCAATGCCGGTGTGGACGCCGTACTTGTTTCGCGCACTGTGCGCGTGAGCACGGAGGTTAGAGTGACGCCCGGCCATTCCGACGGCCCTGCCGTTTTCTATCGCATGTGGAGTGGCGCCTTCTCGACCGCGCCGAACGTCTATACGGTGCAGAACGTGGAGGTCGAGACGCGGCTGTTCGATGTCAAAGACCTCGCGCTGCTGTGGTCTGGCTCATCGACCACCAATCCCACATCGTCGATGCAGCAAACGATCAACGAGTTCGCGAGCGTGCTGATTAAGGCACTCGCCGAAGCGAAGGTCATCGCTTAACAACAGAGCCGCGATCCGCCAGTGCGGCGCCGCTGTTGTCATCAACAGCGGAGCGCGCCGAGTAGCCGGTAGCTGAACCGCCGGCGCACTGTGAAAAAGGCTTCGACGCTAATCACTTGATCTACGTCAACGGCGGCTGCTTGTTTACCAAACCGTCACATCTTCCTTACGACACCGAAGCAGACTCCGACCTATCGTCGGTGAACCTCCATCACTTGCATTTTGTAGCTAATGACGCGCGCGCCGGCTGTTGACGCAGAGGAGAACAAGGGCATGCGAACCGAAAAGTTTTCTCGTTTCGAAAACTTGATCAAGTCGGAAGACCGAACTGCAGGCGTTCGAACAGCGCTTCCAGAAACGATCTTGTCATGACAATCAGCATCGTTCTGCAGTTCGCGGTCGTGCTCGCTGCAATCTGGCTGGGCGCGCGGTCCTCTGGCGTTGGTCTCGGCTTATGGGGGGCGGTGGGCCTGCTGGTCCTTATGGTCGCGTTTGGAGTCAACCCCACGTCACCACCGGTCGACGTCATGCTCATCATCCTCGCGGTAATCATGGCGGCATCGGTGATGGACGCAGCCGGTGGAATCGATTTTCTGGTGCGCGTGGCTGAACGCCTCATTCGCGCGAACCCGAAATATGTGACGATCGTCGCGCCGCTCACGACTTGGACATTCACCTTCGTCGCAGGAACGGGACACATCGTGTACCCGCTGCTGCCGGTGATCTACGAGACGGCCTATCAGAACGGCATCCGGCCGGAGCGGCCGATGGCGGTCGCAACGATCGCATCACAGCAGGCCATCACCGCCAGCCCGGTCGCCGCGGCGACCGCTGCGATGATCGGTCTGTTTGCAGAGAAAGGCTTCGCGCAGTGGGGCCTTGCGGAAATTTTGATGATCTGCGTGCCGTCGACCCTGATCGGCGTCATCGCAGCTGCGATCGTCTCGATGTTCGTCGGCAAGGACTTGAAAGACGATCCGGAATACCAGGCGAGGCTCAAGGCCGGAAAGGTTGGCCCGCCCAAGGCGTCGTCTGTCGGCATCCCCGCTTTTGCAGCAGTGGGCGCCGACGTCGTCAGCAGCTATCGGCGCGAAGAACGCCCGCCATTGAAGCCAACCGCGAAACTCGCCGCGTATGTCTTCCTCACGGGGGTTGCGCTGGTCGTGCTGTTCGGCTTCTTTCCCAGCTTGCGCACTCTGCCCGAAGCCAAGGGCCCGCTTGGCATGCCGATCGTCATCGAGGTGATCATGATGTCGATCGCGGCGGTAATGCTGCTCGTTACGAAGGTGAACGTCGACGACGTGCCGAAAACGCCGACGCTGCGCGCCGGCCTCGTCGCGGTAATCGGCATCTTCGGGCTTGCGTGGCTCGGCGACAGCTTCATCGCTGCGCATAAGGACGTGATCGTCCCGGCGATTGGAGACTGGGCGAAGGTCGCGCCGTGGACGTTCGCGTTCGGGCTCTTCTTCGCGTCGGTGCTGCTTTACAGCCAGGCCGCGACCACGCGCGCGCTGATGCCGCTCGGTATCGCGCTCGGCATTCCGCCGCAGTTCCTGATCGGCGATGTTCCCGTCGGTAAACGGCTACTTCTTTGTCCCCACGTACGGCTCGCTGATCGCCGCGATCAACTTCGATCTCTCGGGGACGACGCGAATCGGCAAGTACGTGCTCAATCACTCGTTCATGCTGCCGGGCCTCATCGCGACGTCGGTGTCGGTGATCACCGGCCTTGCGCTGGCACGGATCATTTTCTGACACATGCGCTCGTTATGGGCGGATCTGAAAGGATCCCGCCCCTAATGTCGTCTGAAACGAAACGCTGGGGTCCAGTTCTCTTTTACGGACACCAGTCGCCGTCACTTCGCGCAGCTTCGTCAGATGATGGTGGAGGGCGGGTGCAATGGACGGCGCGGGGACTCGATGCTTTATAATTCGGGTTCCTTTGCACCGCGCATCCACCGACCGGCCCAACCGCGTGGCCGTCATACTCGGAAGTTGCGTAAGCCTCAATTGCCATGCGTCGCATCCTCGTTGTCCTTTTCGCCGCCCTGACTTGCACGAGCCTGCCCGTCCGAGGGCAGGGCGTCTCGACTCCGGACTTGCGACTTGCACAGGATGCATCTCTGCAACGCGGCCTCGAGCGAACCGTTCAAGGGCTGGGACTCGATCACGAAGTCGCCGCGAGTCGCCTCTCTTTGGCGCTGGTCGACGTATCGCACGGCGCGCCGCCGCGGCTTGCGATGCTGAACGGCAACCACATGGTTTATGCGGCCAGCCTGCCCAAGATCGCAATCCTGCTCGGCGTGCTGGCCGACTCGGAACTCGGTCGGCTGACACTGGACGCGGCGCGCCTGGCGACGCTCACCAACATGATCCGTTTTTCGAGCAACGACGATGCGAGCCGTGCGATGAGCTGGATCGGCGGCGCGCGTCTCGCGGAAATCTTGCAGTCGGAGCGCTTCGCGCTATACGACGCCAAGGTCAATGGCGGCCTCTGGGTTGGCAAGGCGTACGGCAAGGAAGGCGCGTTCCAACGCGATCCGCTGCACAACCTGTCGCACGGCGCGACGGCCTTCCAGGTCGCGCGCCTGTATTACCTGCTCGCGAACGACGCATTGCTGTCGCCGCGCTTCAACGCGCTGATGAAGGACGTGCTGTCGCGGCCCGGCATTCACCACAAGTTCGTTAAGGGGCTCGACAGCCGCCCCGGCGTGCAGATCTTCCGCAAGTCCGGCAGCTGGCGCGACTTCCACGCGGATAGCGCGCTGGTCGAGTTCGGCAACAAGAGCTACATCATCGTCGGCCTCGCACAGCATCCGAGCGGCGGACAATGGCTCGAGCAGCTTGCGCCGCGCATGCACGATCTGATCGTCGCGTCGGATCGCATTGCGCTGAACTAAGCGCGGGGGCGCTACGAGCTTCTGGACACCGGCGCTTAAAGTCACTTAGCTTACCGAGCCGCTGCTGTCAGTTAATGTCCGCTTGAATCAGCGGTTGCAATTTCTCAGTGCGGCCATTAGCGGACCTTGCATTCGCGGATCTGGAAGCACGCTTAGTGTCCTAATTGCTCCGACGGGGACGTGGGCTTTTCGGCCTGCACAGACTGCCGCACTCCTCAACGACAGAGGCACCGTGAATTGCGGTTCTGCTTTCGAAGCGGGGTGTTAAAGTGGTTGTCTCTCTAGATCGGATTACAAGCGCCGACACATCTCTTGAGCTCGACGCTGGAGGAGTAGCTCTGGCCACTGCCTGCGTACGCAACTCCTGCCGCAAAGCCCTCTTGCGAGGACGCGGTTTGCGGGAACAATAGTGCCAGTGAAGCGCAGGCTCGCTGCAGTCGTCATGGCCGACGTCGTCGGCTACTCGCGTCTCATGGAGCATGACGAAGCTGGTACGCACGAACGGTTGCGTGCCATCCGTGAAACGCTCATCGATTCGAAGATCTCGGAACACGGGGGTCGGACGGTGGACACAGCCGGGGACGGAATGCTGCTCGAGTTTCCGAGCGCGACCGCGGCGCTGCGATGCGCCGTCGAAGTCCAGCGCGAGATGGGCACTCGGAACCTGTACGTTCCGCCTGACGAGCAGATCCAGTTTCGAGTCGGCATTAATCTCGGCGATGTCATCGTCGAGGGAGAACGCATTATTGGCGACGGCGTCAACGTGGCTGCGCGGATCGAGACTTTGGCCGAACCCGGCGGGATCTCTGTGGGGTCTGCTGTGTGGGAACAAGTCCACGATGACTTGGGTATCGAGTTCATCGATTCCGGCGAGCAGTACGTAAAGAACATCACGAAGCCCGTCCGCGTCTATCGGATCGCTCTCAGCAAAGGAACTGTGGCGGGCAGGCCAAGCGTGGCACCGCTGCGCTCACGTCAGCTAAAACAGCCAAATCGACCATCGAAGCGCGCTTTACTGGCTACTGGTGCCGTCGTCGCGTTGACACTGGCCGGCATAGGCCTGTGGCAACTTGTTGAGCGACCGAGGCTGGCATCAGTGCCGGTAGCTTCCTTACCGCCGCCACGCTCCCTAATGGTCGTCCCTTTCAGTGCGCCCGCGGCCGACATGATGCTCGACAAGCTCGCCGAAACGCTCGGTATTGAGGTGTCACGCGCCTTGGCGAACAGCGTGCGCGAAGCGCAGATCGTGCCAGCCGGCGTCGCCACCGCCTACAAGGGCAAGCCAGTCGACGCTCGCGTGGTTGGGCGCGAAGTCAATGTGCGATATCTCGTCGAAGGCGAGGTACGGGCCGCTGCAGACGACGTCAGCGTGACAGTTCACCTGACCGACACCGTGCTTGCCCAACAAACAGGCAGTGAGGTCCTACGCATGACCCGCGCGCAAACGGCAAGCGAGCACGATCTGCTGATCGCACGCCTGACGTCGGCGACGCGGCGAATGTTTTGGAATGCAGAAGGTCGTCGCATCGCGGCCGAGCCATTGACAGCAACTGACGCGCGGAGCTTGGTTGATCGCGCTGACGCTGTTTTTACGGGGGAGGATCTCGCAACGACCCGTGCAGCGCGCAAGCTGTATACAGAGGCGATCAACAAAGATCCTGGCCTTACCTCCGCGTGGCTCGGGCGCTCCCGTACGTACTCTGACGAGCATTGGAGCAATTTTTCTGAGGGCCGTAACCCACGGCTTCTGAGAGATCAGGATCGCGACACACTTCGGGCGCTCGCCCTCGACAGCCTTGACGCCCGAGCTTGGCAGGCTCGGGCGAACGCTCTAAGCAACCAGTGGCAATACGATGCCGCTTTCGAGGCTAACGATCGGGCACGTGCGCTGGACCCGACCCGCTTCAATCTCGTGCTGCAACGCGCTCTCCTCTTCATCCTTATTGGACACGCAGCCGAAGCGCTTGAGACGATTGAAATGCGAAATGCGATGGTGGGTTCCCCTGATTCCGATTTCCTGCTGTTCGCGTGTCATGCGCATGTCCACCTCGGGCAATTCCGAGACGCGATAGCCAAATGTGGACGCGCCGCTGTCAATGGGAATGACTATTGGATCTATCTGGATTTGACTGCTGCCTACGCACAGACAGGTGACATGGTGCGGGCCGAGGCAGCCAAAGTGGAACTTATGCGACTCGCTCCTGATTTCTCGATCTCGCGTCTGGAGCAGAAGCAGTTTTCGAACAACCCGAAGTGGACCGACGAAATTCGCACGAACTTCATTGTTGGATTGCGCAAGGCTGGAGTGCCGGAATAAAGGCCAAGCGCGGAGGGCGTGGCGTCACGTGTAGTTGTGGGCTTACCTTATGGGCGGTGCAATGTCTGAAGTGGGTCGGTCTCGGACGATTGAACGTCCGCTTCCTGGGGTCAAATGATTGCCGGCTCGCGAGGTCAATCTGGCCGGCAAGCGCAACCCGAGTGCGGAGCCACCGCGGCAATTCTGAATTCTTCCGCTATTTCTTCTTGTGATCCGCGGCGATTAACTGCTGAATTCGCGTCGCGAGTGCCTGGTGCTCGGCGGCGGAGTTCTTGCGCAGGATGTTGGTCACCAGCGCGCTCATGTAGTAGAGCTCGCGGCCGACGGCCGGTGATTCGACGATCGCTACCGAGTTCATGTAGTTCTTGACGTTGCCGGCGTACGGCCGGCAGACGAAGCCCGGCTCGGGAGCGCATTGGAACAGCGATCCCGACTTGAAGTACACCGCTGCGTCCGCCAGCGCCGGCGATGACGCGTAGCGGATGCGCCGCTCGGTCACGTACATCAGCCGCTTGATTTCCAGGCTGGAGAACGTGTCCACCAGCCGGCCCTGCTCCATGCGCAGCAGGAAGCGCACAAGTTCGCGCGCAGTGCCATAGCTGTTGCCGGCATCCGGCACGACCCTCTTGCCGCCCGCCGTGAAGACGCTGCCCTGGCGCAGCAGGTTCAGATCGAGCCCGTTGCGCGTCACCGGCTCGAAGAACGAGCGCTGCAGAAGAGCCGTGAGTTCCGGCTTGGGTGTGGTCGCGAAGAAAGTCCGGATCTGCTCCTCCGACGGCGGATACGCCTTGCCGAAGTGCCGCAGCAGCATCACTTCGCGCATCACCATGCCGCCAGCCGAGTTCGAGCTCGGCGACAGCATCCAGTCGACCCATTCATAGAGCGTCGCGCGGTCGCCGATCTGCACCGGGCGCCGCGTCGAGTTTTTTCGCGGCCGGATCGTAGATGCGCACGGTGTGCGAGTCGGATTGCGAGAAGCCGTCTGCCGTGACCACGGTTTCCTTCAGCACGCGCTGGCGGGCCGCGATGTCGGGATGGATGTCGGCGAGCGCCTGGAATAGCGCGAGCACGACCACCAGCTTGCCGACGCTGCCGACGTTCTGGCGGTGATCGCCGCGTTGCTCGGCGTAGCGTGGCTTCGCCGGATCGGTGAGGTCGAGCACGGCGACCGCATAGCTTTCCATCGATCCGGACAATATCGACTGCACCTCGCGCGTGAACGCCGGGTCGGGCGGCGGCAGATCGAACGTCTGGCCCGCGAGGCGCAGCTGCACATCGGCAAGATGCAGCAGCGCGCCGGGCGGTTGCCGCACGTCGTTGAGCTTGCCCTCCTGCGCGAGCCGGTTGGCTTCGAGCCGCCGAATGCCGGTTTCGCCATAGCCGTCGAGCGGATACGGCGCAACCGCCGTCGCGTTCAGCAGCAGTGCTGCGACTGCAGCGGCGTACAGCCGTTTGTTCATCTTCATCTCGGTACCTCACGCAGGTCGACGACGCGTTTGCGGTTCGCATCGAGCGCGCGATCCATCTGCCTCAGGTACGCGGCGCTGCGCGCCTCGTTGCTCTCGTTGAACGGCCGGATCTGCAGCAACCAAAGTTGGCCGGCGACGAACGCGAACTCGACGTCGGCGGCCACCGGCTTGCCGTCTTCGCCCAACTGCGGAAACTGTCGCGGTATCTCGTCCGCCAGCGCGATCAGCTGCCGCACCTCGTCCGGCCGCAGCAGCGTCTCGGCACCCGAGGTCGGCCGTCGCGCGACGCCGCCGGTTGCGAGCGGGACCAAACGACGAGGCGCCGTGGCGCTCGCCATCAGCCGCACATTGCCGGTCGCACGATCGATGCGCACCGATTCGGCGGCCTGCCCATCGACCGCGCCGCCGACTCCCTCGTTGACCGCGACCGACAGCACGCCGGTATCGCCGCTCGTCACGTCCTGCGTGATCATCACGCCGGAAACATCGGCGGGCACGGTCTGCAGCAGCAACACCGCCGGGTAGACGTGCTCCGGACCCTTCATGTGCGCCTGCCGCCATGCCCACGCGCGCTGCGTATACGGCGACGCCCATACCTGCGAGATGCCCTTGACGATGTTGTCGAGGCCGACGACATTGAACAACGTCAGGTTCAGCCCCGCGCCGGTGAACCCCGGCAGATCCTCGACGTTGGTATCGGAGCGCACAAAAACGCCGCCGCGAAAGTCAGCGCCGAACTCCTTGGCCATCGCCGCCTTCAGCCGCTCGCGAAAGCGCGGCCCGGGATCGGTGTTGGCGACGATCGCGTAGATCTCCGCGCGCAGCTTCTCGCTCGCCTGCGCGGCCTCGCGCGATCCCTGCGGCAGCGCCTCCAGCGCGCGGAAGCTTTGCACCATCCACTGATAAACAGTCTTGCCGGTCGCGCGGTACGGTCGATCGAGCACCGCCTCGCGATACAAACCGAACGGAATCGCCACGCCGGGCGCGAAGCGCTCGCGGAAGCGCGCCTTCAATTCGCCGAGCTTTGCGGCCTTGGGCCCGACGATGCGGCCGGAGTCGTGCGCGCGCAGCGCATCGAGGCTGATGAAGTCGCGCTTGGTCAGGTCGAGCTTCGCGATGTCGGGTTCGAAGATGACACCGGCATCGCGCTTCGCAGTGCCGAACACCGCGTCCCACTTCGGCTCGTAGGAGGCGATCTCGACCAGGCCGCCCGCGCTCACCGCCAGCACGATGTTCTGGCCGTCGCTGGCGCGCAGCGTCGGCAATAGCGATTCGTCGATCGCGACGTTCGGAATCCCGAGGTTGCGCGCCAGCAGCTGCACATGCGACAGCGGATTGCCCGCGCCCGTCGTCAGAATGCCAGCCACCGGCGGCAGCTCCGCCACCGTTTCCGACAGCACATAGATGCCGTCGGCGCTGAAGTCGGCGGCACGCTTCATGTCCGGCGGTACCCGCAGCGTTCCACGTGCGAGGCCGGGGTTCAGCGCATTGAGCCCGGTGCCGATGTCGCGTCCCAGCACCTTGTGCTGTACGCCGGCGACCCGATTGGCGTCGCGTGCCAGAGCGTCCAGCACGTTGGAGAAGAACAGCAGCGCGCTGCCGCGCAGCTGGTCCTGGATGAAGAGATCGGCGAGCGGCTCGATCTCGCTGAGCTTCGCCATCGCCTCGCCGAATTGGAGCCGCAACTGCTGCGTCGCCCAGCCGGACACGAGGCCCAGGTAGCGCAGCTCCTGGACATAGTGGTCAAGCTCGATCCTGTCGATCGACAAGCGACGGAACGCAGCGCGTAGCTCGGCCCGTTCGCGGCCGTTGATGAGTCCGGTCCCGTAGATCGCATCCGCCGCGGCGGCGAGCAGCCCGAGTTGATCGGCGCGCGAGATCTTGGCCGGCACCGTACGCAGCTCCACGGCGGCCCTGAAGTGTTCCGCTTCCAGTGCTGCCGACAAGTCGAGCGCGCGCAGTCGCAGTGCGCCGCCGTTTAGCGACGGCAGGGCTTCGCGCATGTCGGCCAACAGGGCGGACGTTGCCAGGTAGCGCGCGCCCGGCCCGCTGTCCTTGCGCAACACATCGCGCGACGAGCGCAGCGCAGCCTGCAGCGACGGCGCGGCGTCGAACGTGCGCGCGCTGGATTCGAGCAATTCGGCGAGCGGCTGCGGCGCAAAGAGGCGCTCGATGTCAGCGGCGAGCGCCGTTGCCTGCGCGCGCAGCGCGCCGTCGCTCTGACGCGCCGCGTACGCGCGCACCGCAGTGGCGTCGGATGCGTCGGGCGAGCCGTGAATCTTCACGCGCAGCGGCGCGAAAGCCGGATCCTTGTCGGCGAGTGCCGCCGCCTGATTGCGCACTCGCAGCGCACTCGGCGAATCGGTGCCGTGCGGCAGCAGCTTCACGCCGGTATAGAGCGCGAGGAAGCGGCGCCCGGCCCATTCGGGTCGGGCCGCCATCGCGGTCAACAGCCGTCGCGCGCCGTCGCGCTCGTCCTCCTCCTGAATCGCGCCGCGATAGAAGCGCGCCTGGCGCAGGATCCAGCCGTCATCCGCGGCCACCAGAAAGCGTTCGATCGCGAGCTGCGCATAGAGATCGTCGAAATCGCCGCCGGCGACCAGCTTGTCGGCGTCTGCTCCCGCCAACAGCGTCGCGATGCGATATCCGGCCGCGCGGATCTGCCGCGTCCGATCGCTCCAGTCGCCGTGCTGCCAACCCTGTCCCTTCTGCGCGCACGCGTAGTCCTGTGGCTGCAATACGCGGCCGTCCTTGCAGAACCATCGGATCGAAGCGAAGGGACCGCGCGGGCTCGCCTTCATCTCGACGATCCACGCGCGGTATTTCGCGGCATCGACGTTCGCAGCCGCAGGCTCGGCAGCGGACGCCGCTGCGCTGCAGGCGAGAAGCAGCAATAGCCATGCGTCAGTACCAAACGCATCATGCCGACCCTGCCGCTTGCGCTGACACTCGGCGCCGGAACTCAAGCCCCGTGATGACCGACAGTGCGAGCCAGACGAGAACCAGCACGACGTTGATCCAGGCGAACTGAGCAACCGTCAGCGACAGCAGCGCCGTGCCGACGTACACCGTGATGGCGGACAAGACGTCGCCGACGCGCACGATGAAGCTGTCGATCACCTGCTTGGCTTTGAACTTCTCTTGGCGGCTCGTCGGCAGGAAGAGCATCTGGCGCACGGTGTTCATCAGCGAATAGTCGACGGAATTCTCCGCGGTCTTGATCCAGCGCACCATCGCCAGTGTCGGCAGCAGCGCGGCGCAGGTATAGCTGACCAGCGCGACGACCGGCAGGATGCACACGGCCACCGGAACACCGGCCCAATTCACCACGCGCGCCACGACGAAAAGCTGCAGCAGCATGCCGATGATGTTCACGAGCTGAAAGTAGTCCGAGAAGAACGTCCCGATGTAGCGCCCCTCATCGCCCCGCGACATCGTACCGGCCTGCACGGCGGCGTCGGCCGAGTGTTTGACAATCGACGATAGGATGTACTCGCCGGCTGAATTGACCCAGTTGAGCAACAGAATCACGAGTGCCATGACGACGAGGTAACGGCTCTTGAGCAGCAGCGCGAAGGCATCGCCCCCGCCAATGCTGATGTCGGTGGTTGCCTGCCGCGCGACACTTCGATCGACGCCCGCGCCGCGGTCGATCGCGTTGAACAGCAGCAGGCTTAGCGCCAGGATGGTGGCCGCTGCGAGCAGCAGCGCATTGACACCCAGCAATCCAATGAGCTCACCCGACAGCCACGCGCCGAACACCGCACCGCTCGACGCGCCGAACGCAATGAATGCGAACAGGCGCTTGCCTTCGTCCGGCGTGTAGACGTCGTTAGCGTAGGCCCAGAACTGTGCAACAACCATCAGACTGAAGATGCCGATCCACAGGAAGAACACGAGCGCGATCGGCGCTTTCGCCTCAGCCAGCAGGTAGAAGATCGGCAGGCAGGCGATGAAGAACGCAGTGACGACATTGATCAGCTGGCGTCGCGGCAGCATCGTCGCCAGGCTGCTGTACAGCGGAATCACCACCATCAGCAGCACGGCCTGCATGCCGTACGCATAGCTTTTCAGCTCCGCGCCGCCGGGCTGATCGAGGATCAGCACCTCGCGCACCGGCTTCATCACGTAATACGCGGTCAGTATCAGGAAGGCGTTGCTGGCCAGCGCAAGCAGGCGGGCACCTTCGCCGGCGCGTACGTCGGCAAACAGTCGGAGCAAAGGGTCAATGCCGCGAGCGTTCACGACGATGCCTGATAACGAACTTCGACATGAGCGCGACAGAATTAGCGAAGCGCCTTAGGTTGCGTTGAAACAGTAGGCGCAAGGCGATGCGTGATAGTCAGCGAAACGTCACGTTTTTGTCAAACATTTGCGCTCGATTGTGGAGCGCAGAGACTGCGCTGGTCGCTCGTCGATTCGAGTGCCGCTCGGCAGCGGTGCGCTAGCTCGCGGATCCGTGCCGTGCGCGATCAATCAGGTCCGCCGCTATCAACTCGGTCGTCAGCGCCGCCATCTTCATACGTAACACCACTGCGGTGGCACTGTCGCCGCGGGCCATCGCATCCAGCTCTCCCAGAGTAAAGGCGAGCACCTCGACGTTGCTGCTGAGACGATCGACGTTGTGCGAATTCATAAATGCAGCGTAACCGCTCCACGGTATCGCGTCGTCACGCAACCGTCGCGGTTGCGTCTAGGTTCGGTGCCCACAAGCACCGATGTGGACGCACTCGCGCTTCTTGGCGGCGACTGCACAGCGCGTCTCACCAACGAAATCCCTACCGAACTCCGACGCTTCGCTGACGACTCGCCAAAGCGCCCGCCCTACGCTTTCCCTCGTGAACCTGTCCAACAAAGCCCCGTGATGATGAACCTCTCCGACAAAGTCGCTGTCGTGACGGGCTCGACGAGCGGCATCGGCCTCGGCATCGCACGCGCGCTCGCAGCGGCCGGAACGCACATCGTGCTGAATGGCTTCGGCGACAAGGCAGTGATCGACAAGCTCGTCGCGGAGTTCCGGTCCGAATACAAGGTCAAGGTCGACTACAGCGGCGCCGACATGTCGAGGCCCGCGGAAATCGCGGCCATGGTGGTGCAGGCGGCGCGCGAACTTGGCAGCGTCGACATCCTGGTGAACAACGCCGGCATCCAGCACGTCGCGCCGGTCGAGGACTTTCCCGCCCGAGAAATGGGACGCGGTGATCGCGATCAACCTGTCGGCCGCGTTTCACGCGATCCGTGCCGCCCTGCCGTACATGAAGGCGCGCAACTGGGGACGGATCATCAACGTCGCTTCGGCCCATGGCCTGGTCGCGTCGGCGCAGAAGTCGGCCTACGTCGCGGCGAAGCACGGCATCGTCGGCCTGACGAAGGTGGTCGCGCTCGAGACCGCGACGACTGGAATCACCTGTAACGCGATCTGCCCCGGCTGGGTTTTGACGCCGCTCGTGCAGAAGCAGATCGACGACATCGCTGCCCGGGAAAAGCTGGCTCCCGATGCCGCAAAGATGAAGCTGCTCGGCGAAAAGCAACCCTCGCTCGAGTTCGCGACGCCGGAGCAGATCGGCGCGGCGGCGCTTTTCCTGTGCTCGCAAGCCGCGGCCCAGATCCGCGGCATCGCGCTGCCGGTCGACGGAGGCTGGACCGCTCAATGAAAACCATCTTACTGAAGGACGCCGTGGCACTGATACCCGACGGCGCGAGCGTGATGATCGGCGGGTTCATGGGCGTGGGCACGCCCGAGCGCCTGGTGGACGAGCTCGTGCGCCAGGGCAAGCGCAACCTGACGGTGATCGCCAACGACAACGCGCTGCCCGGCATCGGCATCGGCAAACTGATCAGCGCCGGCGCGGTGAAGAAGACGATCGCGAGCCACATCGGCCTCAACCCGGAGACGCAGAAGAAGATGCTCGCCGGCGAGCTCGAGGTCGACCTCGTGCCGCAGGGCACGCTGATCGAACGCATCCGCGCCGGCGGCTTCGGCCTCGGCGGCGTGCTGACGCCGACGGGCGTGGGCACCGTCGTGGAGAAAGGGAAGCAGCGCATCGAGGTCGACGGGCAAGCCCTACCTGCTCGAGACTGCGCTGCGCGCCGATTTCGCGCTGGTGCAAGCGTTTCTCGCCGACTACATCGGCAATCTCTACTACGCGCTGACGGCGCGCAACTTCAACCCGGTGATCGCCATGGCGGCCGATACGGTCATCGTGGAAGCCGACAACATCGTGCCGGTTGGCGTGATCTCCCCCGACCAACGTCGTGACGCCGGCGCCGGTCGTCGACTACATCATCTCGCACGCCTGACCTATGGACGCCCAGACAATCATCGCGAAGCGAATCGCGCAGGAGTTGCGCGACGGCATGCTCGTCAACCTCGGCATCGGCATCCCGACGCTCGTCTCGAAGTTTGTGCCTGAGTGGCGTGCACGTGTTCTTCCAGTCGGAGAACGGCCTGATCGGCACCGGCGCGCCGCCCGCGGAAGGCATGCACCATCCGCTGCTCACCGACGCCGGTGGAAAGCCGGTCAGCGCGCTGCCCGGCGCCTGCACCTTCGACAGCGCGATGTCGTTCGGCCTGATCCGCGGCGGGCACCTCGACGTGACGGTGCTCGGCGCCCTGCAGGTCGACGCCTCGGGGCTTCTCGCCAACTGGATGATTCCGGGCAAGATGGTTCCGGGTATGGGCGGTGCGATGGACCTCGTCACGGGCGCGAAGCGCGTGATCGTCGCCATGCAGCACACGGCGAAGGGTCAATCAAAGATCGTAAGACAGTGCTCGCTGCCGCTCACTTCTGTGCGGCCGGTGGATCTCGTCGTCACTGAGTTGGCGGTGATCGCATTCCCCGGCGGACGCGCCACGCTGCTCGAGACCGCACCCGGCGTGACGGTGGAGCAGGTGCGCGAGGCGACGGAAGCCGAGCTCACGGTGTCCGAGCACGTATGCGCGATGGCGATCTAATGCACGCACGCCTGCGTCCCGACTCGACTAAGTGATCACCAGCAGGAGATTAGATGATCAAAACCATGAAAGCGGCAGTCGTTCGCGAGTTCAAGCAGCCGCTCGTCATCGAAGAGGTTCCCGTGCCGAGCCCACAGGCCGGCCAGATCCTCGTCAAGATCGCGGCGAGCGGCGTCTGCCACACCGACTTGCACGCGGCCGAAGGCGATTGGCCGGTCAAGCCCAAGCCGCCATTCATCCCGGGCCACGAGGGCGTCGGCCATGTCGCCGCTGTTGGCGCGGGCGTCGCGCACGTCAAGGAAGGCGACCGCGTCGGCGTTCCGTGGCTTTATACGGCGTGCGGCCACTGCCGGCATTGCTTGCGAGGCTGGGAGACGCTGTGCGCGCAGCAGCAGAACACCGGCTACTCCGTGAACGGCGGCTTCGCCGAATACGTTGTAGCGGATCCGAACTATGTCGGGCATTTGCCGCCGAGTATTTCGTTCGTCGATATCGCGCCCATTCTCTGCGCCGGGGTTACGGTTTACAAAGGCCTCAAGGCGACCGACACGCGACCCGGTGATTGGGTGGTCGTGTCCGGCATCGGCGGCCTCGGCCATATGGCGGTTCAGTACGCCAAAGCGATGGGCCTTAACGTCGTCGCAGTCGACATCAGCGACGCCAAGCTGCAGCTCGCGAAGAAGCTCGGCGCTTCACTCGCAGTGAATGCCCGCGAGACCGACCCGGCAGCCTTCGTGAAGAAGGAGATCGGCGGAGCGCAAGGCGTGCTCGTTACAGCAGTGTCGCCGAAGGCATTCGAGCAGGCGCTCGGGATGCTCGACCGCGGCGGGACCGTTGCGCTCGTCGGCTTGCCGCCGGGTTCCTTCCCGCTTCCAATTTTCGACACCGTGTTGAACGGCATCACCGTTCGCGGCTCGATCGTCGGCACGCGCGCCGACCTGCAGGAAGCGCTCAACTTCGCGGGTGCGGGCAAGGTGAAGGCCACCGTCGCCAGCGAACCGCTGGAGAACATCAACCAGATCTTCGCTCGCATGCACGCAGGCGACATCGACGGCCGCATCGTCATCGATTTTCAGAAATGAAGGAAATGCAATGAACAAAGATCCAATCGTCATCGTCGGCCTCGCCCGCACACCAATGGGCGCTTTTCAGGGCGAGCTGAAGAGCTTTTCCGCTTCCGAGCTCGGCGCCGCAGCGATTCGCGCTGCGGTCGAGCGCGCGCAGATCAAGCCAGAAGAGGTCGATGAGGTCATCATGGGCTGCGTGTTACCCGCGGGCAGGGCCAGGCACCCGCACGGCAGGCTTCGCTTGGCGCAGGCCTATCGCTCGCCACCGGCTGCACCACGATCAACAAGATGTGCGGCTCCGGGATGAAAGCGGCGATGTTCGCCCACGACCTTTTTAGTGTCCGGAAGCGGCAACGTCATCGTCGCTGGCGGCATGGAATCGATGACCAACTCACCCTACATTCTGCCGAAAGCGCGCGCCGGACTCCGCATGGGCCATGCGCCAAGTGCTCGACCACATGTTCTACGACGGGCTTGAAGACGCCTACGACAAAGGGCGACTGATGGGCACCTTTGCCGAGGACTGCGCTGCGAAGTATCAATTTTCAAGGCAGGCGCAGGATGAATTCGCGATCGCATCGATCACGCGAGCACAAAACGCCAACAAGCAGGGCTCTTTTGCTTGGGAGACGACCCCAATAGCGATTACCGCCGGCAAAGACGCGAAGTTCATCGACAGCGACGAGCCACCGTTCAAAGCGAACCTGGAAAAGATCCCCACGTTGAAGCCTGCGTTTCGGAAGGACGGCACGGTGACCGCGGCGAACTCGAGCTCGATCTCCGACGGTGCGGCAGCGCTCGTGATGATGCGCCGATCGAGCGCCGAAAAGCGTGGCCTTGCACCGCTCGCTACCGTCGTCGGTCACACCACGCATTCGCAGGAGCCCAGCTGGTTCACCACTGCACCGGTTGGCGCGATCCGAAAGCTGTTCGACAAGACCGGCTGGACTGCAAGCCAAGTGGATCTCTACGAGATCAACGAAGCGTTTGCCGTTGTCACGATGGCGGCAATGAAAGAGCACGGTCTGCCACACGACAAGGTGAACGTGCACGGCGGCGCATGCGCACTCGGGCATCCGATCGGGGCCTCGGGCGCGCGCATTGTTGCAACGCTGATCGGCGCGCTGCGCAAGTACGATCTAAAGCGTGGCGTTGCAAGCTTGTGCATCGGTGGCGGCGAAGCGACCGCGATGGCGCTGGAATTGAGTTGAACGCGCAACCGACGTGACTCTTATGCTGAACGCAGCAAAGTATTTCGTTCAGGAAATTTTGAAGGACGGCAGCACGGTAACGATTAGGGCTCTTCATCCGGACGACAAGGACGGGCTCGTCAGAGCCTTTGTTGCTCTTGAGCCGCAGACCATTCGCTTGCGCTTCTTTTATCCGAAGCGGAGCTTGACCGACGATGAACTACGGCGGCTGCAACAAATGGACTATGAGCAGCACGTGGGGCTTGCAGCCACAGTTCAATGCGGCGGCGAGGAAGTCATCGTTGGCTTCGGTGAATACGTGGCGCGCGGTCAAAGTGCTGAGATCGCGTTTGTGGTTGAAGAGGATTGGCAGGGGCGCGGCATTGCAAGCGGGCTCCTGCAGCACCTCACACGCATCGCGCGTGAGCGCGGAGTGGTTCAGTTCGAGGCGGAAGTGCTCAAAGAGAACGGGCCAATGCTTGCAGTACTCCGTCGCAGCGGACTTCCTATGACGACACGAAACGGCGGAGACACCGTGCTTGTTACCCTCGTCCTCAGTACGCCAACAGTTGGAAAAGCTAGACCCATCAGTGCCGCAGAGATGTCGAGCGGCCAGCGTTGTTACGGCGATTGTTTCCACGGATACACAGCCTGAAGGGAAATCTATGCCGTTACGTTCTCTCCGTCTTGAGCGACGAGAAGAAACACAGTCGCTGGTCTGACGGAAGACGCCGTAGCGTTACGGCACAACAGCGTGCGGCAGCGCAGTCTCGATCGCTGCGCGCAATTGCGCTGCCTCGACGGGCTTGTGCAGGATGGAAAGCGCGCCGAGCGCACGCGCGCGCGTGACGCTTGCCTCGTCGGCATACCCGGTGCAGAGCAGCCAGCGCAGTCCCGGTTGCATTCTCCTCAGCCTTTCCGCTAGCTCGATTCCTGACACGAGCGGCATCGCGTGATCGGTCACCACCAGGTCGTACGATTCCGATCGCTCAGCGAATTGCTGCTCGGCGAGTTCCGCCGATGCGCAGGCATCGACGTCGAGTCCCCACGATGTCAGCGTTTCGCGCAGGACTGCGAGCACGCTTGGCTCGTCGTCGACGACGAGCACGCGCCCGCGAAGCAGCGTCTGCGCTGGACGGTGCGCGGGGATCGGTGTGTCGCGCGCAGCCTGAACGTGATGCGGGGGCAATACGACGCGAAATGTCGTTCCATGTCCGACTGCCGTCTCGACGAGTACATGTCCGCCCGACTCATGAACGATTCCATGCACCATCGAAAGCCCCATGCCACTGCCCTTGCCTGCCGCTTTTGTGGTGAAGAACGGATCGAAGATGCGTTCGAGCAACTGATCGTCGATACCAGCGCCACTGTCGCTGACGCTGAGCTCGACAAATGCCCCGTCGACCGCGAGCCGGCAACTCGCGCACGTCGCAGCGTGCACCATGATCCGACGCACGCCGATCGTCAGCCTGCCCCCGTTTGCCATCGCGTCGCGCGCGTTGATGGCGAGGTTCAACAGGACCTGGTTTGCCTGCACCTCATCGAATCGGACAGCAGGCGTCTCGGCGTCCGCCACGACGTCGATCGCGAGCGACGACGGCAGGACCGACCGCAACATCGGCAGCGCTTCGTGTACGACCTCTGCCAGGGACAGCGCGCGTGGTTCGCCGCGGCCTCCTCGCGAAAACGTCAACATCTGCTGGATAAGATCACGCGCGCGACGGCACGAATCGAGCGCCTGATTCAGGTAGTTGGCGCTCTTGGTATCGCCCGCGTCGGCTGCGCGTTCTTCAGCCAGCACGACGTAACCCATCACGCTCGACAGGATGTTGTTGAAGTCGTGCGCGATGCCGCCCGTCAGCTGCCCGATCGCTTCCATCTTCTGCGCCTGGCGCAGCCGGGATTCGTAGCGCTGGCGTTCGGCCTCGGCGTGCTTGTCGGCTGTGATGTTGCGGGCAATCGACAGGACATGTGGCCGGCCGCGGTACTGCATTGGCATCGCACGGATCTCGACGTCGATCGTCGTACCGTCATGGGTCGGCGTCTTGGCCTCGACGCGCGCCGGCAGACCATTGAGCGCGTCTCGCAGCATCTGAAGCGTCGCGGCAGCATAAGGTTCAGTCACAAGCGGCGCATCGGCGCGCCCGATCACGCGCTCGCGCGACAGCCCGCACAGCGCGAGAAACGCCGGATTCGCATCCACGATGCTCATCGATTCGTCACGCAGCAGCATGGCGTCGGCCGACGCGTTGAAAATCGCGCGGTACTGCTCCTCGCTCGCGCGCAATGCGGCCTCGGCCAGCTTGCGCTGGGTAACGTCGCGCCCGATGTAAAGCACATGCGGTTGTCCGCGATGCTGAATAGGGACTCCGCGCAGCTCGATTTCGTAACGCGTGCCGTCACGCCGCACGAATGGCGCCTCGAGCGCGACCGGCTCACCCGCGAGTGCGCGCGAATGCAGCGCACGGATGGACAGCGCGACGTCAGCCGGGTTGGCGATCACGCGGTCGGTGCCCACCACCTCGTCGCGCGTCCAGCCGCTCATTCGCTCGTAGGTTGCATTGACGTCAATGATGCAGAACTCCGCGTCGCGCAACACGAGCGCGTCGGCGGAGGCGTTGAAAATGGCGCGATACTGCTCTTCGCTCGCGCGTATCGCCTGCTCGGTTCGCCTCCGCTCGGTGATATCGCGCGCGATCCCCAGGACGTGCGGTGCGCCGCGATGATGAAATGGGATCACCCGCACTTCGAGATCGAACCGCGTGCCGTCACCACGCAGACCGGTTGTCAGCAGCTCGGCTGCCTCGCCGGCAAGGGCGCGCGCGACGAGCGCTCGACGTTCCTCTCGCAACGGCACGGGCACCAGTTCGTCCAGGGTCTTGCCGACGACGTCTTCGCGGCGCCTGCCATACATGCGCTCGTACGCTGGATTTACGTCCACCACGCGGAGCTGTGCGTCGATCAACTGCAGCGAGTCGGTGGCCGCCTCGAAAATGGCGCGGTACTGCTCCTCGCCTGCGCGAAGACTCATCTCCGACGCTGCAAGCGCCGTCGTCGTCCGCGCGAGCAAGTCGCGATCATCGTTCAGAGAGGGGCGGGATTCTTCAGCCATGGAGGCCGGCGTCAATGTCCTGCGCCAAGTCTAGGAGCGCACGGCGCAATCTGCTCGCGCTGTTACGAGACAGAAACAAAACGAAACGCGCCTGTTGCGCTCGGATCAGTCGGTCGGCGGCACGAACATGTAGCCGGCACCACGTATGGTCTGAATTGCGACCGGATTGTCCGGATCGACTTCGACCTTTCGACGCAGCCGCGCGATGCGTATGTCGATCGACCTGTCGAATGGTTCCCACGAACGATTTCGCGTCAGCGTGAGCAGCTGATCACGCGTCAGCGCCTTGTTCGGATGTTCGAGAAAGGTCTTCAGCAGTTCGAATTCCATCGCCGTGATCGGCACCTCCAGGCCATCGGGTCCGAATAATCGACGCGCGTCGACATCGAGCGAGCAGCGGCCCATTCGCGGCAGCGTCCGGGCCGCCCGTTCGGGCGGAGACCCGCCGTCCGTCCGCAATCGTCGCAGCACACTCTTCAGTCGTGCCCGTAACTCACGTGGATCGAAAGGCTTGGCGATGTAGTCATCGGCACCCATCTCGAGTCCGACGACGCGATCGACTACGCCGTCCGCGCCAGTCACCATGATGATGCCTACGGCGTAACGCTCGCGCAGATAACGCGCGAGTGATAGACCATCTTCCCCCGGTAACCCGACGTCCAGCAGCACCACGTCTGGCGTCTGCCGCTCGAAGTACTGGCGCAGTTCGGTCCCGTTGGCGGCCACGTCGACTGCGTAGTCGTGCGCGCCAAGATAGTCAACGAGCATGCGCCGCACAGCGGCGTCATCGTCGACCACCAGCACTCTTGCAATCGTCATCGCGCTACCTGTTTTGTCGTTTTTGTGCGCAGAACTACCGAATTATAGGAAGCGCGCGACTCCGAGGCGCCAACGGAACATGCGTGCGTTACGCAGCGATACACGCCGATACGCGATTGAAAGGCTGCGGTTACCTTCGCTGCCTACAGTGCCGGCCCATGGCATCCAACGCTGGAGAGCACTGATGAACTCGATGATCGCTGCGGAAGATAACCCGGATGCAAAGTCCGAGTCTCCAACGAGCCTCGATCTTGTCAAGCGACGCTCCGACGCACTGTTCGCCCAGCCCGCGCCCGCGGCAGTTTTGGCGGCGTCGAATGACGCTGCATTTGATCGCGCGCAGTCGATAACGGGCGAACTCGCCGCATGGGCGCAGCGCGCTTCGATGGCGAACGGCTTTGCAGAGACCGGACTCTGCGATGCCCCGGTCCCGTTCGCTGTCTCACACGTCCATAACCAGCCGGCACGCGCGAGCTGGTCCGCGAGCCTGCGCGAAATCCTGGCCGCGATGATCGACGCTCTACGTGACCAGGCGCGCGGCTGGGCTATGCAGTGGAAGCACTACCAGCTTCAACGCGCAACTTACCGCGCACTCGATGAGCTCGATACACGCACGCTGCATGACATCGGTCTCGAGCGCAGCGAGCTGCGCTCGGTCGCTGTCGAGCTGACGGGCGCGGCAGAGCTCACTCGCATGCACGTGCTCGCGCACGAACGCAGTTAAACCCGATATCCGCAAATCACTTTAGCCAACCACAGGAGTCAATCATGGAAGCTGTCGAAGAAACCGTTGTCCCAGCCATGCCTGCTACGAATGCGAAGCCGTCGGTCCACGATCGCTACGCGCGATGCATCGAGGTATCCAAGCGAATCCGCTGGGAGATTGAGACCGATGTGATCCGCGGACGCCAGTTCGATTTCTCGATGAAGTTCCTGCCCGACGGTCTTTCGAAAGTCAGTGACCTCAAATTCGCAACCCCGGCAGAACGCGTGTTCCTCAGCCAGATCCAGGGACGGACCTATGCCAACATGTTTGGCTTGGTCGAACGCTTTATCGGTGCCAAGATTCTCGAAGTCAGCCGCGATCATTGGCTCGGCGACCAGGTCGCGCTCGAGGCGCTGGTGCGCATGACCGACGAGGAACTGAAACACCAGGAACTGTTTCGACGGCTCGATCGGATGGCGGCCGCCGGCATGCCTGCGGGCTACACATTTCTGCCGCAGCCGAACGACGTCGCCAACGTCGTTCTCGGCAAGTCGACATGGGCAGTGCTTGGCCTGACCCTCGACATCGAACTGTTCACGCAAGCGCATTACCGGTCCAGCATCGAGCCCGACGCGCAGCTATCGCCGCTATGGAAGGACGTCTTCCTGTTTCACTGGAAAGAAGAGTCGCAGCACGCGATCCTCGACGAGCTCGAGTGGAAGCGCGAGAACGAGCGACTGTCGGCGGCGGAACGCGATGCAGCCGTCGATGAGCTGATCGAACTGGTGGCTGCGGTCGACGGGATTCTGCAAGTCCAGGCAAAAGCCGATGCCGACTACTTCGTGCAGCAGGTCAAACGCACTTTCAGCATGGACGAGCAGCAGGCGATCCATGCGACCGTGCTTGGCGCCTACCGCTGGCAGTACATTTTTTCGGGAGTGCAGGACCCACGCTTTCTGGCTGTTCTCGGATCGATGATCACGCCGGCCCAAGGCCAGCGCATCAACGCAGCGCTCGGTTCGATCGGCAGCGCGTAAGCATCCGACAGGGAGGTGACCATGAAAGTTATTTCGTCGTCGCTGCGCGCGGTCGGCTCCGGTCCGACAGTTGTTCTGCTGCACTCGAGCGGCAGTTCAGGTCGTCAATGGGAGACGCTGAGCGCGCGCATGCGAGCGCGATACCGCGTCGTCACCGTCGATGCTCACGGCCATGGTATGACACCAGAGTGGGCGAGCGACCGGCCGCTCCGACTCGAAGATGACATGGCACTGGCGGAGCCGTTGTTCGGCGCGGCCGGTCATATCCATCTGGTCGGTCATTCATACGGCGGCGTGCTCGCGCTAAAGCTTGCACTCAAGCATTCGAGTCGGGTTGCTAGCGTTGCTGTATTCGAGCCGGTGTTCCTGCGCCTGCTCGTTGACTTCAATCAGCGCGACCTCGCCGCGATCTCGATCACGCGTGCGGCGCAATCGATTCGGGACTGGCACGCGCAAGGTCAACCGATGCGTGCCGCTGAACAATTCGTTGACTTCTGGTCGGGGCGCGGTGCGTGGAGCGCAATGTCGCCCAGGGCGCAAGTGGCCGTTGCGTGCCGCGTTACTGCCGTACTTGGCCACTTCGGCGCGATCTTCGCTGACCCGACGCAGCAAACCGACCTCGCGCGACTCAAGATGCCCATGCTCTACGTCACGGGCACGAAGACAACGGAGGTCGCGCGACGAATCGGCGAGCTGATGCGCCACTGGATGCCGCAGGCAACGTTCGAGCAGCTCTCGGGAGCCGGACACATGGGTCCGATCACGCATGCGGACGCGTTCGCGGCGCGTATCGAACGCTTTATCGACGCGCAATCGGCGAGCGCGAATGAAAACGTGGCGCTGCAACGGGCAGCTTGAACGCGGCGCGAGGCGGCCCGTCGGTACCGCTCATGGCCAACACTTGCTCGAAGTGCGTCCCACGCTGGAGGTCGTGCTGACGAAGTAGCCGGCGACACTGAAGCGCCGAAGCGATCCCGCAACCGGACTTGCGCTGATCGATATCGACGAGTCCTGACTGCGGCTTCGTAACTTGCAGCGCTTACTACCGTGCGCTTTGGTTAGCGGCGGGTGGGAAACAGCCGCGATGCCTGCCACATGTAGAAAGTCACCGGGGCGCTGGTTGCGACAACCTTGCCGCTGCCATCGATCACGAAGGCGCGCAATGTGTGCTCGCCTCTATCAATACCTTCGAGCCATATGCTCGAAGAGCGCCACTCGCGATCGAGCGGTTCACCGTCGAGTGCGAGCTTCAGCTGGTGTCCGCGCGCCAGTGATGGAGCGACCGTGACCTCGACTCGCATCCGGCCGAGGTTATCGTGAATTGTCTGCTCGGCTTCAGGCGCGACGATCTCGACTTGCCGATAAGCAGCCGCGTATGCGGTTGTGCCGCCTATCAGCGTTAACCCCACAATGAACTGCAACAAGCGCCTGCGTTTCATGTGGAGCTTGCCGCAATCCTCGTTCCCAAGTGCGCCGGCCACCGGTTTGCGGTGAGCAGCATTCCGCGCAGCTGGGCTGGAACGATAATCGCTCTCGAGCGTGCGAGGACTTGCTTTTGTGAACATCCAGTCGATCTTCGAACCGCGCGGACCGCAGGCCGAGCAAATCACCGAGCTCGGCTGGGTCTTGATTGTCGGCGGCGCCGTGATATTCGTCGTCGTCGTGGCGTTGACTGGATACGCGATTCTTGCGCGGGCGCAGCGCAAGCAATGGCTGACGGGATCCGGCTTCGTCATCGGCGCAGGCGTCGTGTTTCCAACCATCGTGCTGTTTGCACTGCTGGTGTACACGCTAATTGCCACGTCCAAGCTCATTCGAGCCGATGCGCCGGCGGTGCGCATCGAAGTGATCGGCGAACAGTGGTGGTGGCGTGTGCACTACCTCGATGAAAAGGGCGGGCGCGACTTCGTCACAGCGAACGAACTGCACGTTCCCGTCGGGCGCTCGATCGAAGTCGTGCTGAAAACTGCCGATGTGATTCACAGCTTCTGGGTTCCGCATTTGCACGGCAAGATCGACATGATTCCGGGCCGAGTGAATCGAATGAATTTCACCGTCGATCGGGCAGGCGTATCGCGCGGGCAGTGTGCTGAATACTGCGGCGGGCCGCACGCGCAGATGGCGCTCTACGTCGTTGCAAGCTCGCCGGAGACATTCGAGCAATGGCGCACGCAGCAGCGCGCGGCAGCTGCAACGCCAGCTAAAGAGCGACTGCAACGGGGTCAACAATTATTCCTGACACGCGCGTGCGCCGGTTGTCATGTCGTGCGTGGTACCGAAGCAATGGGCGATCGTGGGCCCGACCTCACGCACGTCGGCAGTCGGCTGTCTATCGGCGCCGGCATCCTGCCAAACAACGTCGGAACGATCGCCGGCTGGATCGCGTCGAGTCAGCACATCAAGCCAGGCAATCTGATGCCGTCGTTTGCCGTTTTCAGCGGAGAAGAGCTGCAGGCGCTGGCTGAGTACATGGCGAGCTTGAAGTGAGCGACGCCGATCACTCGTTCCCGTCGCAGTTGCCGCGCCCACCTGGCGAGCTCGAACAGCTGAAAAAATTATGGGATCCGCCGCGCGGTATCCGCTTCCTGACGGTTATCAACAATAACTACATCGGCGTTTTCTACGTCGGCACTGCATTCCTTTTTTTCGTTTTGGCCGGGATCCTCGCGCTGCTGATGCGCACCCAGCTCGCAGTGCCGGACAACGATCTGCTGTCGCCGAACCTATACAACCAGCTGTTCACGATGCACGGCACGATCATGATGTTTCTGTTCGCGGTGCCTGCGGTCGAGGCGATGGGAATTCTGCTGTTGCCAAACATGCTGGGCGCGCGCGATCTGCCGTTTCCGCGTCTGTCCGCGTACGCGTTCTGGGCGTACTTCGTCGGTGGCCTGGTTTTTTTCTGCAGCATCTTCTTCGATCTCGCACCGCGCGGCGGCTGGTTCATGTACCCGCCGCTGACGACCGAAACGTATTCGCCCGGAATCAACGAAGACTTTTGGCTGCTCGGCATCGGTTTCATCGAGATCTCGGCGATTGCCGGAGCGATCGAGATTATCGTCGGCGTGCTGCGCACGCGCTCGCCGGGAATGACGCTCGATCGGATCCCGATCTTCGCGTGGGCGATGCTCGTGTTCGCGGTGATGATCATCTTCGCGTTTCCGGCAATCATTCTGGCGACGATCCTGCTCGAGCTCGAGCGCGCGTTCGGCTGGCCATTTTTTACCGCGGAGAAGGGCGGTGATCCGCTGCTGTGGCAGCACTTGTTCTGGTTCTTCGGCCATCCCGAGGTCTACATCATCTTCCTGCCCGCTGCTGGCATGGTGTCGATGATCGTTCCGACGATGGCGCAGACACCACTGGTCGGATATCGACTCGTGATATTCGCGCTGGTCGCGACCGGCTTTCTGAGCTTCGGCTTGTGGGTGCACCACATGTTCACGACCGGCATTCCGCAGTTGTCGTTGAGCTTTTTTTCGGCCGCCAGCATGGCGGTATCGATTCCGAGCGGGATCCAGGTTTTCGCCTGGATCGCGACCTTCGCCAGCGGCAAAGTGCAGATCAAGACGCCGACGTTGTTCGTGTTGGGGTTCCTGGTGACCTTCGTGCTCGGCGGGCTGACCGGCGTGATGGTCGCGGTCGTGCCGTTCGACTGGCAGGTGCACGACACGTATTTCGTCGTTGCGCACTTCCACTACGTGCTGTTCGGCGGCATGGTGTTTCCGCTGTTCGCAGCGTTCTATTACTGGCTGCCTTATTGCAGCAAGCACGCGCTATCGGAGCGCATCGGCTACTGGGTGTTCGGGCTCGTCTTCGTCGGATTCAACGTTGCGTTCTTTCCGATGCACATCACCGGGCTCGCCGGCATGCCGCGCCGCGTGTACACGTATTCCGCCGGGCTCGGCTGGGACACGCTGAATCTGATCTCGACCGTCGGCGCTTTCATGATCGCGGCGGGCGTTGCACTGTTTCTGTTCGATCTCGCGCGCAAGTTCCGGATGGCGAGCGAGGAGAACGCCGGCAACATCTGGAACGCCGGCACACTCGAATGGCTGCCGAGTGGAAACTACTCGAACCGCAGCATTCCGATCATCACCAGCCGCTATCCGTTGTGGGAGCAGCCGAACCTTGCCGACGACGTCGAAGCGGGACGCTACTACCTGCCGAATGCACCGACCGGCGGCCGCGAGACGATCGTGACGAGTCCGCTCGACGCCAAGCCGCAGTGGCTGATGCAAATGCCGATGCCCGGGTGGCCCCCGCAACTCGCAGCGGTTTTCACCGCGGCGTTTTTTCTTCTGCTGACAGTCAAGCTTGTCATTCCGGCCATTGTCTGCGGCGTGATCGCGGTCGTGTGGGTGATCGTTTGGCTATGGAGCCTGGATCCCGGTTATTCGCATCCCCCGGTAGATATCGGAGGGGGCATCAAGCTGCCGGTTTACCAGACCGGGCCTTCGTCGCAGGCGTGGTGGGCAATGATTGTCCTGATCTTCGTCGCCGGCTCGATCTTTGCGTCCCAGGTCTTCTCTTACCTGTTCCTATGGACTGTGTCGCCGGACGTTTGGCCGCAGGGCGACACTTGGCCTGCAGCCTGGTCCCCGTGGGTTGCCGCGGCATTGGCTGGCGCATCGAGCGGCGCCATCGCTTATGCGAGCGGCGCGCTGAGAAGAAACGACGCGTGGCCGGTTCGAATCGCGCTCGGCCTCGCGGTCGTGTTGATCATCGGCGCGATCGGAGTCGACTGGTATGCGCAGTGGGAATCGGGGTTGCGGCCGAAAGCAACGGCGTATGGCGCAATCGTTTACACGACGATTGCGCTGAATGGCTTTGTGGCTGCGATCGTCGTGATGATGGCCGTTTACACGATCGCGCGTTCGATGGCCGGCCTGCTCAATGCCGAACGGCGCTCGACGTTCGACAACACGATGCTGTTCTGGCACTACGCCGTAGTTCAGGTTTTGATCGGCCTCGCGGTTGTCCACGGAGTCGGTCGTCTGCTGACATGAGCGAGCCGCACTTTGGGTGGACGGTGCTGCGCATGTTTGCAGGAGTGCTGATTTGGTCGGCGCACTTCCTGCTGATCTATGCCTTCACTGCGCTTGCCTGCACGCGCGGCTTCGAAAGTGCCATTCCGTACACGATCATCGGTGCGACGGTGGTCGGTGTGTTGGTGCTGGCGTTGATCGGCAGCAGGGCAGTTCCGGCGCGCGGCTTTGCCGATTGGATGACGATAGCCGTCGCTGCAATAGCGGTCGTTGCGATGCTGTGGGAAGCGCTGCCGCTGTTTTGGGTGCCCGTGTGCGCATCGCGCTGAGCAGACGCTGGCTGGTCTTGGCGGTGTTTGCTGCATCGAGCGCTCGCGCGCACCAGATCGACGATTCATCCGATCAACTTCTCGCGGTGCTGACTGCGGCGGCGCTGCTCGTGTCCGCGGCGCTCTACGTCATCGGTGCGCGCGAACTCAGGCGCAGGTCGCATCCAGTGCAGCGCATTCGGATCGTTGCGTTCTCGGCGGGATGGAGCGCGCTGGCAGTCGCGCTGCTGTCTCCGCTCGACGGCTGGGGCGAGCAAGTGTTCTGGATGCACATGGTGCAGCACGAAGTGTTGATGTTGTTGGCTGCGCCACTCGTTGTTGCGAGTCGGCCGCTGGCAGCGTTTGCGGCGGCGCTGCCGGGACTCTGGCGACGCGTATCGGGATGGCCTGCCGCGTGGCGCTTCGTCACTTCGCCGCTCGCAGCGTGGGTGTTGCACGCGCTTGCGATCTGGATCTGGCACGTGCCGCGTTTGTTCGACGCGAGCGTCACGAACACTTGGATTCACGCCGCGCAGCACGCCAGCTTCCTGTTTTCTGCGCTGATCTTCTGGTATGCGTTATCCATCGCACAGCAGCGCGCAATCGCGATTGTCTATCTGCTGACCACAGCAATCCACACCGGGGTGTTGGGCGCGCTGATTACATTCGCCCCAGTACCGCTGTATCGCGCATATGCCGAGACCACCGTGAGCTGGGGCCTGACACCGCTCGAGGATCAACAATTGGGTGGGCTGATCATGTGGGTGCCGGCCGGCTTGGTATTCGTGCTCGGCGGCCTGTTTTTGTTCAGTCGCTGGCTGGACGCATCTGCGCGGCGAGGCCAGGCGTGATCGCGATCGCCTGCTGTGTCGCGTTTCCGGTACGCATATTGCTGCGCGATAAGGCGTGTTGACGAGCAATCACGCTTGAGTTGAAAGGAGCGATCGATGCCAAGAGGCAGCAAAGACGCTTACACCGATAAGCAGAAACGCAAGGCGGACCATATTGCCGAAGGCTATGAAGAACAGGGCGTGTCCGAACAAGAGGCTGAACGGCGTGCATGGGCAACCGTAAACAAGGAGTCCGGCGGCGGTAACAAGTCGGGAAGCGGACGCGGCAAGAAGGACACGCACGAGTCGAGCCGCAAAGGCGGTAGGAAAGCGGCAGCTAAGCGAACTGAACATACTAGGTAGTCCCGCGGCCGTCTGCGCGTCGGGTGCCACTGGAACAGACCCCGATACGGAACGGTCCATACTTCATTCGGCTCTGAACGGGAGCCACCGTGAAATTCGCACATCGCGCGACGTTTTTGTTGCCGGGGTTGCTACTCGCCCTGGTGGCGCTTGCGTCAGTGATCTCCTCCAGTCGTGCGCAGCCAGCTGGACCAATACTTGTCTTTGAGTTGAAGGGTCTTATCGGTCCCGCGACCGCTGATTTCATACACCGCGGTCTGCAACGCGCGCAAAGCCGCGCCGCGCGGCTTGTCGTCATCAAAATGGATACACCCGGCGGACTAGACGAGTCGATGCGCCACATCATCCGCGACATCCTGGCGTCGCCGGTTCCGGTGGCGACATTCGTCGCACCCGAGGGCGCACGGGCTGCAAGCGCCGGCACCTACATCCTGTACGCAAGTCATATCGCCGCGATGGCGCCGGCAACCAATCTTGGCGCTGCGACTCCGGTTGCGATCGGCGCTCCAGGCAGCGAACCTCCCGCCGAGCGACCGCAATCAGAAAAGAAAGACAAGCGCTCGCCTAAGGCGGCCGACGAAGATCGATCCGCACCGAGCTCGGCACAGTCGATGCGCGAAAAAGCGGTGAATGACGCAGCCGCCTACATCCGTAGCCTGGCGCAGCTGCGGGGGCGGAATGCCGATTTTGCAGAGCAAGCCGTGCGGCGCGCATTGAGCATGTCCGCTGACGAAGCGCTGCGGGAAAAGGTCATTGACTACATAGCAACTGATATTCGCGACCTGGTGCGCAAAGCCGAAGGACGGAAGGTCGCGCTGGCAGGCGGCGAAGTGACGCTCGCGTTGCAATCGGCATCGATCGAAACGATTGCTCCCGACTGGCGGACTCAAGCCTTGGGCGTACTTTCAAATCCGATGCTGGCCATGGCGTTGGTGCTGATCGGCATCTACGGACTGTTTGTCGAGTTCACGAGCCCGGGGTTCGGCGTTCCCGGTGTGGCCGGCTCCATCGCGTTGTTGCTGGCCTTGTATGCGTTTCATCTGTTGCCCGTGAACTGGGTCGGCGTCGCACTGGTGGCGCTCGGCGCCCTGTTGATGATCAGCGAGCTGTTTCTTCCGAGCTTTGGAGCGCTCGGTGTCGGCGGTCTCATCGCCGTCGTCGTCGGCGGCCTGATGCTGGTCGACGCCGACGCCCCGGCGTTCAGGGTCAGCTGGCGCGAGGCAACGGCGCTGGCGTTGACGTCGGCTGTGGCGATTGCAGCGTTCGGAGCGTTCGCGCTGAAGTCGCTTCGGCGTCCTGTGGTCAGTGGGCGCGAAGACATGGTCGGCGCGCTCGGCACCGTCGTTGCCTACGAAGGTGGGATCACCTGGGCTGAAGTGCGCGGCGAGCGCTGGAAAGTGCGCAGTGGCCTGCCGCTTGTGCCGGGTGATCCCGTGCGGGTAGACGGTGTCGACGGGTTGATACTCGACGTTACGCGCGCGACTCAATGAAAGGATTAAAAAATGTTATTCGATCTTCCGATCATCTACGGCGCGCTCCTCGCGTTGCTGTTGTTTCTACTGTTTTCCATGATTCGCATCCTGCGCGAGTACGAGCGCGGCGTTGTATTCATGCTTGGACGTTTCTGGCGCGTGAAAGGGCCCGGCCTTGTGATCTTGATCCCCGGTATCCAGCAGATGGTGCGCGTCGACTTGCGAGTCGTCACGATGGACGTTCCGCCGCAAGACGTGATTTCACGCGACAATGTTTCAGTCAAGGTCAATGCAGTCGTCTTTTTCCGCGTCGTTGATCCTCAGAAAGCGATCATTCAGGTCGAGCACTATCTGGTGGCCACCAGTCAACTGGCGCAGACGACGCTGCGGGTGGTACTCGGCAAGCACGAGTTGGATGAAATGCTCGCGGAGCGCGAGCGCCTCAACATGGACGTGCAGCGCATCCTCGATGCACAGACCGATGCCTGGGGTATCAAGGTCACGAACGTCGAGATCAAGCACATCGATCTAAACGAGTCGATGGTTCGGGCGATCGCGCGCCAAGCGGAGGCAGAGCGCGAGCGGCGCGCCAAGGTGATCCATGCGGAGGGCGAGAAACAGGCCGCTGCGGCGCTGCTCGAAGCGGCTCAGATGTTGTCGCGCCAAAGCGAGGCGATGCAGTTGCGATACCTGCAGACGATGACACAGGTTGCCGGCGACCGTGCGTCGACGGTGATCTTCCCGCTACCGATGGATCTGTTGCAGCCGCTGCTGAATCGTGGCGCCGGCCGGTAGTTTGACTTCGTGCGCCGTGCCCACCTCCACCGGACATTCACTCACGGACGATAGACAACGTGCGCCTCAGATTGATTACCGCCTGTCTGGCGCTGATCACTGCACTCGGTGGCGTGTGAGGATCAAGCGCCGGAGACGATCAGTCCGGAGCGCGGCGCATTGCTGTTGCGCCAATATGGCTGTGGCGCCTGTCATCGCATTCCCGGCGTAGCGAATGCGCACGGCATCGTCGGTCCGTCCCTCGACGACATCGGACGACGTGTGTACCTGGCCGGCATTCTTCCGAACACGCCCGATCACATGGTGCAATGGATCACGGATCCGCGAGCTGTCGATCCATTGACGGCAATGCCAAATCTCGGCGTGACCGAGCCGCAAGCGCGCGACATGGCAGCCTATTTGGCGCAGTTGAAGTGATGCGGATATTGCTGACGTTGCTCGCTGTTTCGATCGCCGCGGTGATTAGTGGAGCCGCAGTGATTTACTTCGGTGTCTACAACGTTGCTGCAACTCATCAGCATGGTCCGGTGCTCTACTGGCTGCTGGAAACTGCGATGCGCCAGTCGGTGAAGGCTCGCGCTAAAGACATCGACGTGCCACCGCTCGCGGATGTGGCGATGATCGATCGCGGCCTGCAGTTGTATCGCGCGCACTGTCTCGAATGCCACGGCGCGCCCGCAGTTGCACCGGAGGCGTACGCGATGGGGCTTGCACCGATTCCGGCCAATCTCGCATACACCGGGCGCCAATGGCAGCCAGCCGAGCTGTATTGGGTGGTGAAGCACGGGATCAAATCTGCCGGCATGCCAGCGTGGCAGTATCGATTGAGTGATGACGATCTATGGGCGATCGTCGCATTCATGAAGAAACTGCCGCAGTTGTCGACGACACAATATGCCGAGATGGTGCAGCGGCTTCACAGCCAGCCTTTGCAGACGCAGTCGCCGTCAGTCCCGGCGCGCCCCGATCCAGAGCGAGGCAGGCAAGCGCTCGCACAGTATTACTGCATCACGTGTCACGACATACCGGGCGTTGTCGGCGCGAGCGTGCCGGTGGGACCACCGCTTGGCGGCATTGCAACCCGCGCACTGATCGCCGGTCAACTGCCGAACACCAGTGACAACATGATTCGTTGGCTGCGCGAGCCTCAGAAGATCAATCCAAAATCAGCGATGCCTGATCTCGGATTGAACGAGCGCGATGCACGCGATATTGCCGCGTATTTGTACACGCTGCGATAGACGGCGATCTTCCGCAATTTACGCAGAATTCACCGCAACATATACAAGGCGCAACTTCGAAACTACTACCCCGCTTGACGGAAATTTGGACCTAGCAGCGCGACCAGGCGTCGTCCTACGGTTGCGCTGATTAGGCGGGTTTTTTCAACGGCGGCGAAAATGATGTCGATCGTCAACTCCGCACTTCGCATATGAGCTTTGGCGCGCTCGCGGTCGATCGAACTCATTTGGACATCGTCCAAACGGTGATAAGTCTGCATAACGGATCCTCTTATTACAGCGTTGCTTATGCAACACAGGGTAGGGATCCTGACAAGGAAAATCCAATCGCAAGCTTGAATGTCAGTGATCCGTTTTTCCGATCTGATCCTTTGCACGTCCGTTTCGACACCCCTTCTCGGACCACGATCTGAGCCGACGTTGAAGCGGTTTCGGTTTTTGACTTAGAGATCCAGCCCGCTACGATCCGAATCGATGACGCTGGCAAATTCTGGATGCGTGCGGTGAATCGGCGCCAACTATTGCTCTCGTTGGCAACGCTCGGTGCGGCGCCATTGACGATTCCACTAGCCGCGCGCGCTCAGTCGGGTCCGATGCTGACGCGGCCGATCCCTTCGACCGGTGAGGCGATGCCGGTGATCGGGCTTGGCAGCTGGATCACCTTCAACGTCGGCAACGACCGCGTTGCGCGTGACAACTGCGCGGAGGTAATCCGCAACTTTCTTGCTGGAGGCGGCCGCGTCATCGATTCATCACCGATGTACGGATCGTCTCAAGAGGTCATTGGGTACGGCCTTGCCAAGCTGGGCGAGGCGGCACCGCACGTGTTTGCCGCAGACAAAGTGTGGACTTCGTCGGGCGCGCGCGGGACGGCGCAAATCGAAACCTCGCGTCAACACTGGAATGTGCCGCGCTTCGACCTGCTGCAAGTTCATAACCTGCTTGCATGGCAGGATCATCTGCCGATGTTGCTTGCAATGAAGGCGGCCGGGCGAGTGCGATACGTCGGTATTACGACCTCCGAAGGGCGTCGTCATCGCGAGTTCGAACAGATCATGGCAAGTCAGCCGCTCGACTTCATTCAGGTGACCTATAACGTCCTCGATCGAGAAATCGAACAGCGCATCTTGCCCCTGGCGCGCGAGCGACGAATCGGCGTCATCGTCAATCGGCCGTTTCGCGAAGGTCATCTGATTCGGACCTTGATGCGCCATCCGCTGCCGTCATGGGCCACAGAAATCGATTGCGCAAACTGGGCGCAGCTGCTGCTTAAGTTCATCGTTGCGCACCCGACGGTCACTTGCGTCATTCCGGCGACGTCGAACGTGGCTCACGTGCGCGAAAACATCGGTGCCGGTCATGGGCGTTTGCCGGATGAGTCGATGCGCAAACGCTTGATCGCGCACGTTGAGAAGCTCTAGCTTCTCCGGACGCTTCGATGTCTGAGTGGTGGACCTACCGGCCCTCCGACTTTCTGCTGTTCGCACCCCGTACCTACTACCGCCTGTTCGAGCTGTACAACATCGACATCTGGCCGCTGCAGATACTTGCACTGCTGGCTGGCGCAGCGATCTTGGTGCTGATTCGCAATCGCATGGCGTCGAGTGGCCGCATCATTGGTGTCTTGCTGGCGGCGTGCTGGCTCTGGGTCGCGTGGGCGTTTCACTGGCAGCGGTACGCGACGATCAACTGGGCAGCAAGCTACTTTGCGGTGGGTTTTGCCATCGAAGCATTGCTGCTGATCTGGATCGGAGTCGTACGCGACAGTCTGCGCTTCGACTCGGCTCCGCGCGTACGTGCCCGCATCGGTGTAGCGATCTTCGCGTTCGCTCTGATGATTCAGCCGCTTCTGCAGTTGCTGTCCGGGCGCAACTGGCAGCAGCTTGAAGTCTTCGGCGTCGCCCCCGACCCGACGGCGGTCGCCACTCTTGGGGTGTTGCTCGCTTCAAATCGCATGCCCTGGATCGCGCTGCCACTGCCTTTGATCTGGTGCGTGATTGGCGGTGTCACTCTATGGTTGATCAACTCGCCTCACTAGTGACCGTGCTCGCCGCCTTGAGGCAGCGCTTCAGAAGCGCCGGTGCCTGCATTCGTTCAGTCCATGCTTGAAACGCGGGCTTGGGTCCACGCCATTTCAAGTTCGTCCACGTCATTGAACAGCGCCGCGTCGGTCCGCAGCGTTGCGAGATTCTTGAACAGCAGTGCTTGCGCCAGCCGATCGCCGAGTACCGCCGCGGGAAAGTTTTCGATCGCGCCGTGGCGGTTAAGCAGCCGCGCGGCGGAAACCGTGCCGATTCCCGCGATGCCCGGATATCCGTCTGCCGCATCGCCGACCAACGCCAGAAAATCGGGAATCAAGCTTGCATCGACGCCAAATTTCTTTCGCACGCCGTCGGCATCGCGGATGGTCTTCGTCTTGCGGTCGATCTGCACGACGCGATCCCCGCGCACACACTGAGCCAGATCCTTGTCGGGCGTCCAGATGCAAATCTTCTCGACGCGCTCGTCATCGGAAGCGATCTTCGCGGCGGAGGCTAGCGCATCGTCTGCTTCCAGCTCGATCATCGCCCACACGGCGACACCCATCGCATCCAGCGCTTCTTCGAGCGGATGAAACTGAGCGAGAAGGGCGGGTTCGATGCCGTCGCCTGTCTTGTATCCGGGCCATAGGCGATTGCGGAACGATTCGATGACGTGATCGGTCGCGACGCCGACATGCAGTGCCCCGCCTTCGATCATTTCGAGCACCGTGTTCAACACGCCGGTGACGGCACCGTAGCGACGATCCTCGCCTTTGTTGAACCGGCGCAGACCGTAAAAGTGCCGGAATAGTTCGTAAGTCCCGTCTACGGCATGAACGACCACGGGCGTTTACCTAGTTCGGTTTGGCCGGTGGCCAGTTGTGCGATTCGCTCTGGCAGTATTTGCACCAGGCATACAGCGCGTCGTACATCACCATGCCGTGCTTGAGCATCTCATGATCGTCGTCGAAGTCGTGCGATAACCCGAGTGATAGCGCATACAGGCCTGCAGACTGCGGCGTCAGGTCGAGACGAGATGTATCGGCTCCACGCACGATCAAGGCCAGCTGCTGCAGCGCCGGGTCGTCGAGGTTGTATTTCTTCAAGAACGCATCGAAGCTGCACAGCTCGCCGTCGTGCGTGAGCTCAACTCCCGGAACGTCGTAGGGAATCGCTTTGGTTTCGGCGGCCTTGCTCAGCACGTCACTGCTCGGGACATAGAGAAATTCAGGTTCCTGATCGATAAACCGTGTCACCAGCCACGGGCAGGCAATGCGGTCGATCTTGGGCCGCTCGCGTGTAATCCATTTCATGCCTGCTCTCCTTCTTTCATTCTTATCTGGTGCACAGGCATCTGCGCGGCACGCCAGCCTGCGTAGCCATCCACCAGATAGCGCGCATCCAGTCCGAGCGCGCACAGCGTTGCAGCGATGCCCTGGCTGATCTCATGACCTTTTGCGCAATAAACGACGGCGGGCCGATCGCGCGGGATCTCATCTTTCCAGGCCAACACCTTCTCCGGATCGAGCCACATCGCGTTCGGAAGATCGGCAGCATCGGCGGCGCGCACAGCCTTGCGCCGCACGTCGAGCAAGGTGAATGTTCGATGCGCGGATTGCCATTCGGCCAACTCCTGTGGGCTGATTCTGTCCATTCGATTCTCCTTTCAATAAGCAAGACGTATCAACAAGCCGACGATCGCGCAGGCCGCGATCACCGCAATCACATGCGTTTTGAATCGAAACAACGCCAACGCTGCGCCTACGGCGATCAGTGCAGATATCCAATCGAAGCTGCCCGTAAATCCGGTCGGCCACAGCACGTGATATCCGAAGAACAGTGCGAGATTGATGATGGCTCCAACGACCGCGGCGGTGATCGCCGTCAAAGGTGCCGTGAACTTGAGGTCACCGTGTGTGCTCTCAACGAACGGCCCGCCGGCAAGAATGAACAGAAACGAGGGCAGGAAGGTGAACCATGTCACCAGCGCCGCCGCCAGCGCGCCAGCAAGAAACGGGTGCTCGGGTCCCAGCGGCGCGGCGACGTATGCGCCGACGAAGCCGACGAATGCGACGACCATGATCAGCGGCCCGGGTGTGGTCTCGCCGAGCGCCAGACCATCGATCATCTGCGTCGGCGTCAACCAGGCGTAATGGCCGACCGCACCCTGATAGACGTAGGGCAGCACCGCGTAAGCGCCGCCGAACGTCAGCAACGCCGCCTTCGTGAAGAAGGCGCTCATTTGCGTGAACACGTGATTCCAGCCGTAGACCATTATCAGCACTGACATCGGAACGAGCCACAGCGCGAACCCGATCAGCGCGACCGATGCCACGCGTCGCCGGTTGAAAGCAGCATGAGGGGGTGTCGGCGTGTCATCGTCGATGATCGCCGCGCCAAAAGATTTGCTCGCCGCGTCGTGTCGCCCGCCGACGATGAATTTCTGCGGGGCAACGCGACCGCCGATGTAACCGATCAATGCCGCGCCTGCGATAACAGCGGGAAATGGTGCGTTCCAGGCAAAGAGAGCCACGAACGATGCAGCCGCAATCGCCCACAGCACTTCATTCCTGAGCGCCCGCGAGCCGATGCGGTAGGCCGCCTGCAGAACGATGGCCGTGACGGCCGGCTTGATGCCGTAGAACAGGCCAGCCACCACTGGAACATTGCCGAACGCGACGTAGATCCATGACAGTACGATCAAGATCAGCAGCGACGGCAGCACGAACAACGCACCAGCTACGACACCGCCCCACGTGCGATGCATCAGCCAGCCGATGTAAGTCGCAAGCTGCTGCGCTTCAGGCCCAGGTAGCAGCATGCAGTAGTTCAGCGCGTGCAGAAAACGGCGCTCCGAAATCCAACGCCGGTTCTCGACCAGCTCCTGATGCATGATCGAAATCTGGCCGGCCGGACCGCCAAAGCTGATGAAGCCGAGCTTCAGCCAGAAAAGAAAGGCCTGTCGGAAAGTGATCGGTTTGGGAGCCGACTCAACGACGGTCGGTGCGAGCGCCGCTGTCATTCGGCCACGTCTGCTTTTTCGAATGTCATCAACAGACCATCGAAGACCGTGCCGGCGGCTTTGACAAGTTGATCGTCGTCTTCGATCGAATCGCGCAGTCCTGCCAGCACACTTTCGATGCCGCTCGCCTCTGGAGGCTGCACACCGCCTGCGTCCAGATAGTGGACGATGGCGCCGATGCGCCGGAGCGCGGGCTGGTCGAGCCCAAAGCTTGCCAACATCACTTCAAACGTGACGCGTGCGCCGACGTGGCTGAATGTGGCGCCATCGAAATCGAATCCGATTGCCTTGGCCGGGCAGTCTTTTGGTTTGGCCAGCCACACGAAGCGAGCCTTGCGGTCTATGTAGCGCCGTATCAGCCACGCGCACGCCAGTCGATCGACCCAGGGGCGCCGACGCGTCGCCCATACGCGCTGCTTGTAATCCTGTATGCGTAACCGCTTGATCGCACTGCGCACCGCGTGCGGCTCATCGGGAGCGAGCGCGCGGTTCGCAGCGATTTCAAGCTCCTGCAGCGCGGCATCGGTCTGCTTCTGTGCTTCGCCCGCAAAGAAGTCGATAGCCGCGAGCGCAGTGAATGTCTTGCGGAGCTTTCGCGCTTGCTTCAAAACATCGAGCGCGTTCGCGGCGTCCAGCGAATCGCTCGTTTGTCGAATCTCATCGAGCAGGGCGGCGTACTCGTCGCTACGATCGAACAAGGAGGCGAACCCGGCATCCGGCGGTTCGTCGGCGAGCATCAAGTGGGTGCTGCCTCCGCCTGTCTGCACATCCGCTGCAATTGCTTCGAGCGTCAGCCGTGCGTCGTCGCGCGCCGGCAGCAGATAGACGCCATCGCGTAGCACGGCAGCGCCGGCCGCACGCAGGGCCCGCCACGCGCGCATGCGGACCGTCGCGTTTTCGGTGGGCAACGACAACACGAGAATAAGCCATTTCATGGGTAGAGGTTACTACGAAACCGTAATGATATCTACTGTTATTTCCAAAGATGACCGGAGTGTTCCTGCACTGGTACCTTGCGATCCATGAACGTGCAAGAAAAACGACGAAAGCTTGCAGCGCTGCTCGAAGGGGAGCGCTGCGTCATTGCCGGCTCCGTATTCGATCCGTTGTCGGCGCGCATCGCCGATGACGTCGGGTTCGAGGTCGGCGTTCTCGGTGGCTCGGTGGCATCGTTCGTTGTTCTCGGCGCTCCTGACCTGATGCTACTCACCGCCACCGAGCTCGCCGAGCAGACGCGTCGCATCTGTCGCGCCAGCAAACTACCCGTGCTGATTGACGCGGATCACGGCTACGGTAACGCATTGAACGTGATGCGCACGGTTGAGGAGTTGGCAAGCGCGGGCGCCGCAGGATGCTCGATCGAGGACACTGCCTTGCCACGAGCATTCGGCTCGGCCAACGAGCCGACGTTGACTTCGCTGGAGGAAGGCGTTGGAAGAATGCGAGCAGCGGTAGCAGCCGGTCGCGACTCTGGTATCGCAGTATTTGGGCGCACGAGTGCGGTGGCTGTTACCGATGTCGACGACGCCGTCCTGCGCCTGCAGGCGTACGAGAAGGTCGGCGTTAGTGCGCTCTTCGTTCCATACCTGAAAACACGCGCGCAGCTCGATCAGATTGCTGCCGCCGTGCGGCTTCCGCTGATTCTCGGCGGTCCCGCTACCGATCTCGTCGATTACGACTATCTCGCCAGCCGGCGGGTACGCATTTGTCTGCGCGGTCATCAAGGCTTCGCGGCCAGCGTGCAGGCAATCTATGACGCTGCGCAAGCGACGTTCTCCGGAACACCGCCGGGCAAGCTCGCGAACGTGGCTTCGGAACCTCTGATGGCGCGGCTGACGCGCACGGCTGAATATGATCGATCGAGCCAGGAATTTTTAAGCCCTCCCGGCCCAGCATGAGCACGGCCGAGTTTCAGTTGATCAACGATGCGAGTGCGCGTCGGTACCGCCTGCTGGTGAACGATGAAGAAGTCGGCTACAGCGAGTACGACCTCGTTGCACCTGCCTCGATCCTGATCAAGCACACGGAGGTATTGCCGCAATACGAAGGCAAGGGGTTTGGCTCGCAGCTTGTGCGTTCAATGCTCGACGACATTCGTGGTCAGGCCAAGACAGTCATTCCAATCTGCCCGTATGCGATGAACTACATCCGAAAACACGACGAGTATCGGGACATCGTGCGAGCAGACTTTCGGAATACGCTTTGAATCGGCAAGTTCGTACTTAGAATCTCGGTCGCCTTGACGAAGCTGACCCAGGTTGGCCCAGAGGCCGCTTTTGGTGCTTCGACTCCGGGGTTGAGTGAGCGCGCTAATCAGGCTGGGGCAAGGAAGAAGACCGACAGCGCTCGCGTGAAGCGGGCTTCGACCTGCATCTGGTAAAGCCGGTCGAGCCGGATCAGATCCTGGATGAGGTGAGGAAGGCGGCAGCTCGGCGCTGGTGCGCAGCAGCCTTACCCGCTTTCGGCTTAGCCGTTTCAAGTCATCCACCTCCGGTTCTCAAGTCGCTCATCATTTGAGACTATCGCCCGTTCAATAAGTACTCGTCTGCATCGCGCCCGGTCCAACGCGGCGCACATTGCACCAAGCGAAAAGTGAAAAAGAGCATCGGCTATCGAATTTTTCTTGTGCGCGGCGACGACGCACTTCCGTTGTCAAAGACGACATTCGAGGAATTCCTGTTCGGTCGCAGGGCTGTACTGCCGAACTTTGCAGGCCAGACCATCGACATTGCAACCGTCGTGTGCCGGCTGGAGAACAAGAAGCCCAAGGAGATCGTGCGGTTTTATTGCCAGCGCTTCAAGGTGAAACACGACGGCTCAATAGATCAGGCGCATAACCAAAAGCGCAGTCTGCCGGCGGCGACGATCGACCGACAGCTCGCACGTAACACCAGCAGCAGACCTGCGGAGCCGAGTGATCCGATGGCGGGGCGGCGTCTGGCGCACAGCCTGGTCATGATTTCGCGCGCGGCGCAGAAAAAAATCAACGACGTACTGTGGCGTTAGGCCGGCGCATCGGAACACGACGCCGATACTTGAGCCTGATTCATCCCAAATAGACGGGCTGGCAAGCCCGTAATCGGCGTTTTCTGGCCATTGGCCTACGCCACACTGCGCGCACTTTCCGAGGCCAGACCCCCGAGCCGACTTCATGCGCGACATCGACGACGTTGTTATTACAGTGGCGCCGCACGAAGTCGAGCGCCGGTTGCAGGAATATCGAGCGCTGCTATCCAACGACTCGGTCGGCATTCTGGTCGTTTGCGATGGCAATATTGCTCAATGCAATTCGAGTGCGGCTCGTCTATTCGGATGGGAGGCCAACGATTTGCTCGGCCGGTCGGCAGCGACGTTTTTCGGGTCGGACGAAGAGTTTCAGTCGTTTGCCAGCCGCATCGGCGATGCTTTGGCGGCCGGTGGCTCACCGGCGATCGAATGGCGCACCGTGCGCCGCGACGGTTCCCGCGTCTGGACGCGCTTGCTGGTCAAGGGCATTACGCCGTGCGGGCCTGCCGGCGAAACCGTATGGCTGGTCGACGACATCAGCGCACGCAAAGAAATGGAAGCGGCGCTTGCAAAGGCACGCGACGATCTTGAGCAGCGCGTACGCGCGGCACACGATGAGCTCGCGTGGTCAAACGAGCGCCTGGTCGCAGAGTTGTACGAGCGCAGCGAAGTCGAGGAGCGTGCGCGCCGCATCGCGTTGTACGACGAGCTCACCGAGCTGCCGAATCGCCGATTGTTCGAGTCGCGCCTGGATGAGGCATTACGCAACCATCAACTCGGCGGCGATCGATTGGCGGTGCTAGTGGTCGACATCGACGAGTTCACCAAGCTGAATGACGCACTAGGGCACCGCGTCGGCGATGCGCTGTTGCGCGCGACCGCTGGGCGACTGGTTGACACCGTGCGAACGTCCGATCTGGTCGCACGGACCGGCGCCGATGAGTTCGCGATCGTGCTGGGACGCCTGCGCCACATCGACGATGCCGAGCATGTAGCCGCGAAGCTGGCCGAGCTGCTCTCCGAACCGTTCGAGATCGACGCTGAGCAGGTCAACATCAGTGTCAGCGTCGGCGCGGCGCTGTTTCCGACCGATGGCGCATCGCCGGAGATGCTTTTGCGCAATGCCGACGCGGCATTGTCGTTCGCCAAGTCTCGCGGACGCGGAAACGTTCAACTGTTCGAGCCACGCATGAATGCAGAAGTCGTGCGCCGGCTGCAAATTGAAGCAGGACTGCGACGCGCACTCGAAGCGGGCGAGTTCGAGGCGTATTACCAACCACGCATTAACTTGAAAGATCGCACACTCGTCGGCGCCGAAGCGCTGGTGCGCTGGCGCGATCCCGAGCACGGCCTGCAAGAGCCCGGCAGTTTTATCGCTGTTGCAGAGGACACCGGGTTGATCGTGCCGATCGGTGAGGTCGTTTTGCGCGAAGCGTGCCGAGCGGCGATGCAATGGACTGCAGCAGGACTTGGCGAACCGGTCGTTAGTGTCAATCTGTCGCCACGCGAGTTTCGCGGCCGCTCGTTGTTGCCAATGGTCAGTCAGGCGTTAGTGGATTCAGGTCTGGACGCCGAACGCCTGCAGATCGAGATCACCGAAGCGAGTTTGATGCGCGACGGCGCCAAAGCGGAGCAGGTGTTGTCCGGCCTGCACGCGATGGGCGTAAAGATTGCGCTCGATAACTTCGGCACCGGCTATTCGAGCCTGTCCAACCTGCGTCGTTTTCCGGTCGATCTGATCAAGATCGACGGCCAGTTCGTGCGCGCCGGGCCGAGCGATCCGGCCGATTGCAAGATCGTCGCCGCGCTCACGAGTCTCGCGCGCGGACTTGGACTACACGTCGTTGCCGAAGGCGTCGAGACACACGAGCAGCTGTCGTTCGTGACGGACTGCGGTTGCAACGAAGCGCAGGGATTTCTGCTGGGACGCCCGTTGACGTCGGCTGGCTTCGTGGAGTTTGCGAAGACGCTGCGCAAATAAAAAGGCCGCAGCGAAATAAGCTGCGGCCTCGCAGTACGAATCGAGCCTTAACTCTTGTTCGCTTTCTCGAATCGCTCCAGCTGTTCATTGCCACGCTTGACCGCCGTGTCGAGAGCTTCCTTGGCGGATTTCTTGCCCGACCACACTCCCTCCATCTCCTCATCGACGATCGTGCGGATCTGCACGAAGTTGCCGAGACGGACACCGCGCGACTTGTCAGTGGTCTTGCGGATCATCTGCGTGACGGCCACGTCGGTGCCGGGATTCTGTTTGTAAAACCCGCCCTTATCGGTCATGTTGTACGCGGCCATCGTAATCGGCAGGTAGCCGGTGCGCATATGGCTCGCCGACTGCACTTCGGGCTTCGACAGATAGTCGAAGAACGCCGCTACGCCTTTGTACTCGGCGGGCTTCTTGCCCGACATGACCCACAAGCTGCCGCCGCCGATCACCGTGTTCTGCGGCGCTCCGGCTACGTCGGGGTAGTACGGTAGCGTCGAGATACCGTTCGCAAACTTAGCGTTTTTCTTGATGTTGCCGTACAGCCCTGACGAGCCGGTCATCATTGCGCATTCGCCGGACACGAATACAGAGTCGGCCGTGTTGCCACGTCCTTTGTAAACGAACAGGCCCTGCTTTGACATGTTGGCCAGGTTTTCGATGTGCCGCACGTGCAGCGGCGTGTTAAACGCGAGCCGCGTTCCCAGTGCCGCCGAATCCGTTGCGCAACGTCGAGAACTCGGTGTTATGCCATCCCGAGAAGCTTTCGAGCTGCGTCCAGCTGACCCAACTCGTCGTAAACGGGCATTTGTGTCCCGAGGCCTTCAGCTTCGCCGCGGCGAGCACGACTTCGGGCCAGGTCTGCGGCGGTTTCTCCGGATCGAGTCCCGCTGCTTTGAACGCGTCCTTGTTGTAGTGGAACACCGTCGTCGAGCTGTTAAATGGCAGGCTCAGCATCTGGCCGTTCGGCGCCGTGTAATAGCCGGCGACTGCGGGCACGTACGCCGCGGGATCAAACTTGTAGCCCGCCTCTTTCATCAGGTCGTGCACTGGCTTAACCGCACCCTTCGCTGCCATCATCGTCGCGGTGCCGACTTCGAACACTTGCAGGATGTGCGGCGCATTACCGGCGCGAAAAGCGGCGATTGCGGCCGTCATCGACTCGTCGTAGCTGCCCTTAAATACCGGCACGACCTTGTATTCCTTCTGGCTCTCGTTGAATCCCTTGGCTAGATCGTTGACCCACTCGCCGAGGTTGCCGCCCATCGAATGCCACCATTGAATCTCGGTCTGAGCAGCAGCAGGTGTTGCTAGTCCGATCGCCAGCGCCGAAGCGAGCGCGGCTGAAATCACTGATCTGCGAAGCATGAAGTCTCCCTGGATTCTTGTAGTGACTGCTTCCTAATGGTCGCAGCGAAACATAACGCGACTGTTACGATAACCTCGCTCGGTGCTTAGGGCAAAACAACTTTTGCTACGCACTTTCCCGAGCACTTGCAGGAAATGCACTTGAGCATGGCATCGGTCGCAGCTCGCCTGCCCCTTTATGCAAGCTTGACCCGGCTCGACAAGCCGGTAGGTACCTTGTTGTTGCTTTGGCCGACGTTGACTGCGCTATGGATAGCCGCAGACGGCGTACCGAGCCTGATGCTCGTAGCGATCTTCGTCGCGGGCACATTTCTGATGCGCTCTGCGGGGTGCGCGGTTAACGATGCGGCCGACGCGCGCTTCGACTCGCATGTAAAGCGCACTGCGGAGCGCGTCGTAGCACGTGGTCTGGTAAGCCGACGCGAAGCGCTGTGGGTCGCTGCCACGCTTGCGATCGCTGCTGCAGTGTTGCTGCCATTTCTGAATGCGGCGGCAGTGCAGCTCGCGTTCATTGCAGTCCTGATCGCGGCCACGTATCCGCTTGCAAAGCGATTCATTCCAATACCGCAGCTCTATCTTGGCGTCGCATTTTCGTTCGGCATTCCGATGGCGTTTGCTGCGGTATTGGGAACAGTGCCCGCAGTCGGCTGGATTTTGATGCTCGCCAACGCATTCTGGGTGATCGCATACGACACCGAATACGCGATGGTCGATCGGGATGACGACTTGCGAATTGGAATCAAGTCGTCGGCGATTTTTTTCGGGCGGTTCGACGTGGTTGCCGTAATGGCGTCATACGTTGCATTCCTGTCGCTGATGATCATCGTTGGCCGCATCATCGGTGCGGGGTGGCCGTTCTATTCAGGATGCGCGGTTGCCGCATCGTTCGCGAGTCTATCACTTCGTATTGATTCGCTCGCGGTCGCGTGATGGATGTATGCGGGCGTTTCGGCACAACAACTGGGTCGGTGCCGCGATATTTGCCGGCACGGCCCTCGATTACGCGCTTCGATAGCTTTAGAGCAACGCTAACTGCCGAGCTCGCGTGCGCGTGCCGCCGCTGCGCGAACCGCGCGCGCAATCGCCTCATCGACTTTGTCGTCGTCAAAACTCGCGAGCGCTGCCGCGGTGGTGCCGCCCTTCGAAGTCACCTTCTGCCGCAACGCCGCCGCGGACTCGTGCGATTGCATTGCGAGCTCGGCTGAACCGGCAAACGTATGCAGCGTCAGTGCGCGCGCCTGCGCTTCATTGAACCCCATCTCGAGCGCAACCTTTTGCATCGCTTCGATGAAATAAAAGACATAGGCAGGGCCGCTTCCGGAGAGCGCAGTGACCGCGTCGAGCATCGATTCGTCATCGAGCCAGATAACAGCACCGACTGCGCTCAGGATCCTGTCGGCGCGACCTCGTTCTGCTGCGCTGACGTCGGGGAGCGAAGTTGCCGCAGTGATGCCGGCGCGAATCAGAGCGGGCATGTTGGGCATTGCACGCACAACCTGGTTAGTGGCGAGCGACTCGGAAATCGTATGCGCGCGTATTCCGGCCGCGATCGATAACACCAGCGGCCGCTTCAGGTGAGGCTTGATCGATGCAGCGGCCTCGCGGATCTGTTGCGGCTTCACGGCGAGCACAATGATCTCGCTGGTCTGCAACCAATCTCCCGGCTGCGGGTGCGCAACCACAGAATGGCGTGCGGTCAATTCGGCGCCGCGCGCGACGTCGATTTCAAGCACATCGATCTCAGACGGTTTGAATCCCGCCTGCAGCATGCCGCCGATCAGCGCGCCTGCCATGTTGCCGCCACCGATGAACGCGACTTTCATCGGCTCTTTGCGCGTGCGCCGAAAATGGCGGTGCCGACTCGGACCATCGTCGAGCCTTCGGCGATGGCAGCTTCGAGATCGTCCGACATTCCGATCGACAGCACATCGACATTCAGTCCCTGTTCGCGAAGCTGCCGAAATAACGCGTTGGTCATGGCGAAGGCCTGCCGTTGGCGTTTGACATCGACCTCGGGCGCCGGAATCGCCATCACGCCGCGCAGGCGCAGCCTGGGCAAACGCGCCACCGCGGCGGCGAGCTCACCGAGCTCGTGAGGAGCGACTCCACCCTTGGTCGCTTCTCCGCTGACATTGACCTGCAGCAGTACGTTAAGCGGCGGCAGGTTGATCGGTCGCTGATCGGCCAGGCGTTCGGCCACTTTTAGGCGATCGACCGATTGGACCCAGTCGAAACGCTCGGCGATCGTGCGTGTCTTGTTGCTCTGAATCGGCCCGATAAAGTGCCATTCGAGCGGCTGATGGGCGGAGCCCGCAAGGGAGTCCATCTTGTCGACCGCCTCCTGCACGTAGTTTTCGCCAAAGGCCCGCTGACCCGCTCGCGCCGCCTCCGCGATGACGGTCGCCGGAAACGTCTTGCTGACGGCAAGCAGCCGCACGGATGACGCATCGCGTCCCGCGCCTCGCGCAGCCTTGGTAATGCGCTCGTGCAATGCCTGCAAATTGGCTTGCAAGTTCGCGGGCAAAGTCGGCAAACTCAGCATTAGGTCGGCACGTGAGTCAGTAAATGAATGAGCGAACGAGCCTATAGGCTTGTCTTTTCAAGCTATTTCTAGCTTTTTTACGGGAACACCGGGATCATTGCGCGCGCTACGCTTCGGCCCAGAGTGGCTTTGAAGGAGCCGACTCTAAGCAGACTCAAAGCACTTTAGCCGAGGCCAACGCCGCCCGCCATGGACATTTCAGAACTGCTCGCATTCTCCGTCAAAAACAAGGCATCGGACCTGCACTTGTCGGCAGGACTGCCGCCGATGATCCGCGTGCATGGCGACGTTCGCCGCATCAATCTGCCGCCGCTCGAGCACAAAGACGTGCACGGCATGATCTACGACATCATGAACGATGCGCAGCGCAAGCAGTACGACGAGAATCTGGAAACCGATTTTTCGTTCGACCTGCCGGGGCTGGCTCGCTTTCGCGTAAACGCATTCAACCAGGACCGCGGCGCCGCAGCGGTGCTGCGGACGATTCCTTCGCGCGTGCTGTCACTTGAAGAACTGCAGGCCCCGCGTGTATTCGCCGATTTCTCGGGTCGGCCGCGCGGCCTGGTCTTGGTCACGGGACCGACAGGGTCCGGCAAGTCAACGACGCTGGCGGCCATGGTCGATCACGTCAACAACAATTTGTACGGGCACATTCTGACGATCGAGGACCCGATCGAGTTCGTGCACGAGTCGCGCAAGTCGGTGATCAACCAGCGCGAGGTCGGTCCGCACACCTTGTCGTTTGCAAATGCGTTGCGCTCGGCACTGCGCGAGGATCCGGACGTCGTGCTGGTCGGCGAGTTGCGTGACCTGGAAACGATCCGGCTGGCGCTGACCGCCGCCGAAACCGGCCACTTGGTGTTCGGCACCCTTCATACGTCGTCGGCCGCGAAGACGATCGACCGCGTGGTCGACGTGTTTCCGGCGGCCGAAAAAGAAATGGTTCGCGCGATGCTGTCCGAGTCGATTGTCGCTGTGATCTCGCAGACGCTGCTGAAGCTGAAAGACGGCAGCGGACGCGTCGCGGCGCACGAAATCATGGTGGGCACGCCGGCCATCCGCAACTTGATTCGCGAGAACAAGATCGCGCAGATGTATTCGATGATTCAAACGGGCAGCCAGTTCGGAATGCAAACGCTCGACCATTGCATGACCGAGCTGGTTCGACGCAACGTCATTACGGTGGCCGAAGCGCGGCAGTACGCAAAGACTCCCGAATCGTTTGCCGGATAGGCGCGCAAAAGTGCACCCCTACTTTTGCGCGATTAGTTTGAAAAAATCGCTGGCGGAGCCAGACGATTTTTTTCATAACAACAGAAAGTAAAGAGCGCAAATGGAACGCGATCAGGCAACACGGTTCGTACACGATCTGCTGCGGCTGCTGCTCAGCAAAAAAGGGTCGGACTTGTTTCTAACGGCCGAGTTTCCGCCGGCGTTCAAGATCGACGGCCGCGTCTTGCCCGTATCGAATCAGCCGCTGACGGGGCAGCACACCAGTGAACTGGTGCGCGCGATCATGAACGATCGGCAGGCAGCGGAGTTCGAGAAGACCAAAGAGTGCCAATTTGCGATCAACCCGACCAGCATCGGACGCTTTCGCGTTTCGGCGTTCATTCAGCAAGGCAAGGTGGGAATCGTGTTTCGCGTGATCGCGGATCACATCCCTACCAGCGACGAGCTGAATCTGCCGCCGATTATCAACGAGCTTGCAATGGCAAAGCGCGGAATCGTGCTTGTGGTGGGCGCAACGGGCTCCGGCAAATCGACCACGCTGGCTGCGATGACCGGCTATCGGAACGAGAACAGCAACGGTCACATCATCACGATCGAGGATCCGATCGAGTACGTGCACCCGCATAAGAACTGCATCATCACCCAGCGCGAAGTCGGCGTCGACTGCGAGAGCTGGGCGGTCGCCCTGAAGAACACGCTACGTCAGGCGCCTGATGTCATCCTGATCGGCGAGGTTCGCGATCGTGACGCAATGGATCACGCGATTGCCTTTGCCGAAACCGGCCACCTGGTGATGTGCACGCTGCACGCGAATTCGACCAATCAGGCGCTTGACCGCATCATCAACTTTTTCCCGGAAGAGCGGCGCCAGCAGTTGCTCATGGACCTGTCGCTCAATCTGCGGGCATCGATCGCGCAACGCCTGATCCCGTTCAAGGATCGCAAGGGAAGAATTCCTGCGGTCGAGATCATGCTGAATTCACCCTTGATTGCCGATTTGATCTTCAAGCAGGAAATACACGAGATCAAGGAAGTGATGAAACGCTCGCGAGAGCAGGGCATGCAGACGTTCGATCAATGCCTGTATGACCTGCACGAGACCGAGCAGATCTCCTACGAAGACGCGTTACGCAACGCCGATTCCGTCAACGACGTGCGGTTGAACATCAAGCTCAACAGCAAACTGTACGGCGGTGTGGCCGGTATCCACAAGGGTATCGAGCACATGGGCCTTACCGGATAAAAGGCGGTTGCAAGCTACTGCGCGCGCCAATCTTGCGCCTGCGGTGCTCAACGTATAAGCCATACGCCTCCGCTCCTCGGCGCAACCTTGGCGCGCTCGCTACGCTTGCAATCGCCTTTTCTGCCCTTCGAACACTACGACGGCATCGAGATGTCGCGTAGCGTTTCGTCGACGTCGTCGTCCTCTTCCAGGGCTATATCGCCAAGCGCGACGATGCCTACCAGCTGACGATTTCTATCGACCACTGGAATGCGGCGGACCTGAGCGTCCGACATTTGCTGCAGCACGTCGTCAATCGAGTCGGTGTCGGTGCACCACACGACCTCATCCGTCATCACTTCACTGACCGGCGTGTCGACACTTTTGCCCTCGGCGACCGCACGAACGGTGATGTCACGGTCCGTGATCACGCCCACCAGCTTGCGGCCGTCACATACCGGCAGCGATCCCACATCTAAATCAGCCATCGCACGCGCCGCGTCGCGCAAGCGTCTCTTCAGGCCTTACTACTTCGACGTCGGGGGTCATGACTTCGGCAACTGTTTGCATCTGTTTTCCTTGATCTGAAAGGTTATTGGGACATTAGGCGCCGCCAACGCCTTCGATTACTTTGCCGCTGCCTTCGCAATCGGTGCACGTGTGACCATCGACACGCCCGGTGCCGCCACACATGCGGCAGATGTTCTCGCCGGTTCCTGGCGTGCCGGCTGGCGCTTCATCACCGGGGGACATCTCCGGCGGAAGCCGGGGCGAGCCTGCATTCAGTGGGTTCATAACACCTCCCTCATGCGCGTCTAGCAAGGAGCGTTCCCTGCAGCAGCTTTACACTCGTCAGGCAGTACATCGAGGAGACAACGATGAGTTCGGTCTACGACTTTTCCGCACAAACGATCGACGGCAAGACCCGCACGCTGGCGGACTACAAAGGCAAAGTGTTGCTGGTCGTCAATACGGCGAGCAAGTGCGGATTCACGCCTCAGTACAAAGGGCTAGAAGCGCTGCATAAGAAATATTCGGCTCGCGGGTTTGCGGTCCTGGGTTTTCCGAGCAATCAGTTCGGTCAGCAGGAGCCCGGACCCGACACGGAGATCGCGGAGTTCTGCGAAATGAACTTCGGCGTGACGTTTCCGATGTTCTCAAAGGTGGACGTCAATGGGCCAAACGCTCACCCGCTGTACAAGTATCTGACGTCCGAGAAGAAAGGACTGCTCGGGTCAGAAGGAATCAAGTGGAACTTCACGAAGTTCCTGATTGGAAAGGATGGCGCGGTGATCGATCGCTATGCGCCGACGACCAAGCCAGAAGATCTCGAGAAGGATGTCGAGCGCGCACTGGCGGCGTAGCGAAGCCCGCCGTTGATTGCTCAAACTTCGGTCTTCAGCGCGGCCGCGCGGGGACGGTAGCCTCCGGCGACTAGCTCGAAGCGAAAAAATCGACACTCGATCGGCCCGTTGAACAGCACGGCCTTGCGTGTTTCCTGCAGGCGCATCTGCTTCGGTAGCTGGCGATCCGACGTCAGAAACCATGCCTCCCAGCCGGAGAACTGCTGCTTCAGCCGGTCTCCGACGTTGCGCATCATGTCGGCCACCGACGCCGAACGTGGCGCGCTCTGTTCGCCGTAGGGTGGATTGCTGACGATCATGCCGCTTTCGGCCGCAGGGGTTGCAGTGCGCGCATCGACTGCGTTGAACTGCAGCCGGCCGTCGTCGAGCCATGATTGCAAGCCGGCGAGTTGGGCGTTGGCAATCGCTTGATCGATGACTCGCGTCGATATATCGGACCCCACCAGGTTTGCAGCCGCCGAGTCCGTGATCGCTGATCGCGCAGCCTCTTTCAGCCGGCGCCATGAATGAGATTCGAATGCTTTAAGCCGCTCAAATGCAAAGTGCCGCTCGAGTCCGGGCGGACGCCCGGCCGCGATCGACGCGGCTTCGATGACGATCGTGCCGCTGCCGCAGAACAGATCGGCAAGCGGTGATGATGGCGTCCACCCTGACAGCGCCAACAGTCCTGCAGCAAGGTTTTCCTTCAGCGGCGCTTCGCCCTTATCTGCACGCCAACCGCGCTTGAACAGCGGCTCGCCCGACAGGTCGACGTACAACGTAACGGTGGATGAATCCAGATAGGCGAAAACACGCACGTCGGGGTTGGAGCGATCGATCGACGGCCGCGCACCGGTTAAATCGCGGAGACGATCAACAATTCCGTCCTTGATCCGCAGCATCGCGAACTCGAGGCTCTGCAGAGGCGAGCGCGATGCGGTGACGTCGACGCGCAGCGTCTGCTGCGGCGACATCAAGTCCTGCCACCGCACTTCCTGCGTGGCGTCGTACAGATGCTGCTCGCTCAGGTAGCCGCGTCTGCCGACTTGCCAGAGTATGCGGCTTGCGATACGCGAATGAAGGTTCGCAGCATAGGCAGTGGCAAGCGAGCCCTTGAAAGCCACGCCACCCGCTTCGGTGCGCAGCGACTGCGCACCCAGCGCTACGAGCTCGTCGGACAGCGCGGCCTCAAGTCCGCGCGGGCAGACCGCGAAAAACGCGGCAGCGGTCACCGGGCTAGTCCAGTGAAACCGTCAAATCGCATTCGAGCGGCCGTGCAGCGTCGCGTCGGGCTAGGCGCAAAGCGCAGACATGGCGGCACCATGGCGAGCACTTGCAACAACGTCCGGCGCAAGACAGGGGGCGGGGACCCTGTCTTCCCCGCTTAGGCGCGGACGAGCGGAGGCGCATTTCGGCGGTTTCACTGGACTAAAGCTCGATCGAGAAACTCGAGGCGGTCCTGGCCCCAGAAGAGCTCGTCATGATAGATATAGGTCGGAGCGCCGAACACATTGCGCATGATGGCTTCTTGGGAATTCTGCACATATCGCGCCGCGACTTCGGCCGAGCGTGCGTGCTCGAGCAAGGAATCGGCTTCGAGCTTGCGCGCGCTGGCGATTTCCGCAAGCACGCTTGCGTCGCTGATGTCGCGCTCCTCGGCCCAGACGGCACGACCGCAGTCACCCGCGATGTCGAGCGCAGCCGTCGTGCCGTGGCGCTCCAGCACGGCGAGGATAAGTGTTGCGGCCGGCTCGGCGGGAACCGGAAAGTGTTTGGGTTCGAGCGTCAGCGGTATGCCTAAATGTTCGCGCCAGCGCTTGAGCTCCATCATCCGGTAAGCACGCCGCTGCGGCGGCCGGTCTTTGAGCGCGAGTCCGCCCGACACTGGAAAGACCTTGCCCAGATCCATCACTCGCAAATTAATTTTCGCCTGATGCTTTGCGCAGATCTCACGAAAGCGCGCGTGGCCCAGGTAAACGAAGGGCGACACCGGAGTGATGAAGTAATCGACAGTCTTGTCCATACGCTTCCTAGAACGGCTTCACGACAACCAGGATGACAATCGCGACCAGCAAAAGTACAGGCGCTTCGTTAAACCAGCGAAACCAGACGTGCGAGTGCCTGACTTCGCGGCGCACGAATTTCCCGTAAAGGAGCGCACACCAGCCGTGATAGGCAATCACCGCCAACACCAGAGCGAGCTTCGTGTTCATCCACGCCGTACCCATTCCGACGCCATAACTGAGAAGCCACATACCGAAGGCCAGTGCAAAAACGGCCAGTCCCGTCGTGAAGCGCAGCAGCTTGCGCGCCATCATCAGCAAGCGCTCGCGTGTCGCGGCATCTTCGACCGTTGCCAGATTGACGTAGATGCGCGGTAGATAAAACAGTCCTGCAAACCAGCTCGTCACAAAGATGATGTGCGCTGCCTTGACCCACAGATAGCCACCGCCCATTCAAAGTCAACTGGTACGCACTTCGCCGTTGCCGAAGACAACGTATTTCAGCGACGTCAAACCTTCGAGCCCGACCGGACCACGTGCGTGCAGCTTGTCGTTCGAAATTCCGATCTCTGCGCCCAGGCCGTATTCGTAACCGTCGGCAAAGCGCGTAGAAGCGTTGACAATCACCGACGCCGAATCGACCTCGCGTACGAAACGCATCGCGTTCGCGTAATTCTCGGTAACGATCGCGTCAGTGTGCTTGCTTCCGAACGTGTTGATATGCGCGATCGCATCGTCGATGCCCGGCAACGTCGAGATCGAAAGAATCGGCGCCAGATATTCGGTACGCCAGTCTTCGTCAACCGCATCGACAACGCCCTGCACACCGGATGCTTCGAGAATCTGCCGCGATTCGGGACAGCAGCGCAGCTCTACGCCCTTTGACTGATAGATGCGGCCCAGAGCCGGCAGAACCTGCGCAGCGATGCTTTGAGCGACCAGCAGCGTTTCCATCGTGTTGCACGTGCCGTAGCGCTGTGTCTTCGCGTTGTCTGCAATCGCGATCGCCTTATCGATATCGGCGCCCCCGTCAATGTAGACGTGGCAAATTCCATCGAGATGCTTCAGCATCGGCACGCGAGACTCGCGCATCAGTCGCTCGATCAATCCGCGACCTCCGCGAGGCACCAGCAGGTCGACGTATTCGGTCATCTGTGCCAGTGCGCCGACGGCGGCCCGATCGGTCGTATCGACCAGCTGCACGGCGTTAGCAGGCAGACCGGCGTCAACGATTCCAGCGCGCACGATTTGCGCGAGTACACGATTCGTTTCGATCGCCTCGGAGCCGCCTCGCAGGATCGCTGAGTTGCCGCTTTTGATACAGAGCGCAGCAGCATCTACCGTCACGTTGGGCCGGCTTTCGTACACGATCGCGATCACCCCGAGAGGCACCCGCATACGCCCGACCTTGATGCCGCTGGGACGCGGTTTCACGTCGATGATTTCGCCAATCGGGTCCGAAAGCCGCGCGACCTGCTCAACGCCAACGGCCATCTGCTCGATCGCATCATCATCGAGCGTCAGGCGATCGAGTAGCGCAGCTTGCACACCCGCTTTACGCGCACGATCAACATCGAGCGTGTTGGCGCGCTTGATTTGTTGCCGCCCGTCGCGCAGCAGCGCTGCGATTTTCAGCAGTGCAAGATCCTTCGCGTGGCTGTCCGCAGCTGACATTGCGCTGGATGCATCGCGAGCGGAACGGCCAATCTGGCGCACATAATCCGGGACGTCGACAACGTTGGCAGGTTCGATCGAACGAACGACCGCGGAATTCATTGAACGGCGCTCCTTGACGGACCGGCGAGGCTCAACGCCAGATCAGTCAATTCTAGCCACACGTTGCTGTCACTTCCTGGCGCGAGCAGACCTTTGGCAAGCCGGTCAATCTCTGCGGCGCGCAGCAGCGCTGCTTCCAGCATGTCGGCCGAGACGCGCGCAAGAGCGCGTTCGAACAACCTTTCGCGCGGTCCCCATAATCGGTTCTCACGCGCCGCCGCGGAAAACGGGCGGCCCGCGTCCACGTGCGCCTTCACGCGCAACAGCGTGCGCAGCTCTTCGGTGACGACCCACAGCACCAGCGGAGTCGCTTCCCCCTCAGCTTCAAGTCCAGCCATGGTCTTGCGCACGCGCGCCGCATCGCCGCTCAACATTGCGATCGGCAACTGAAACACGTCATAGCGGGCGACGTTCAGCACGCTGTCGGTCACCTGCCCAAGCGTCAACTGGCCGGCCGGATAAAGCAAAGCCAGCTTGATCACTTCCTGATGCGCCGCGAGCAGATTGCCTTCGACCTTGTCGGCCATGAATTCAAGTGCTTCACGACCGGCACTCTGATGTTGCTTTGCAAGCCGCTGCGCGATCCATTGCGGAAGCTGAGCCCGCTCGATGGTGTCAATTTCGACCATGACGCCCGCACGCTCGAGCGCTTCAACCCAACGAGCCTGCCGGTCGCGCCGTTCCAGGCGCGGCACCGAGACAATCGTCATCACCCCGTCGAGAGCGTTCGAGGCGTGCGTTTCAAGCGCTTTGGCTCCCGCCAGGCCGGGCTTACCGCTCGGCAGGCGAACTTCGACAATTTTCTTTTCTGCAAATAAGGACAAGCCTTGCGCGGCCTCCGCAAGCTTCGACCAGTCAAAGCGTGCGTCGGCATTCAAGACGTCGCGCTCCGAGTAACCCAGCCCGCGTGCCGTGGCGCGAATCGCATCCTGCGCTTCGAGCGATAGCAATGCCTCGTCGCTGGCCACCACGAACACCGGCGGTAACGATCCCGAGCGCTGCGCGCGCGTCAGCAATCCGCCCAAGGCGTCGTTTCTAACTTGCACAGTGGCCTGTAACAGTCAATTCGGAAGGGAAAGGCGCGTCGGGGCGCGCCCGCATGTGCAAATGAGCGCGAAGCGAGCCGCTTCGATGGACCCGACGCATATTCGCAAGGCGAGCGACAAAGCAATCGGCCGCACCGACGCGAGAGGCACTTTCGAATTGGCTGTTATAGGCCACTCAGTTTGATTCCCTGCAGGCGATTGACGATCTGCCGCACCAGATCGCTTTGCATGTCGCGGTAAAGCAGCGCTTCTTCGGACTCCTTGGCAAGCAGCTCGGACTCGTTGAAGCCGATATCGCGTCTTGCGAGCAGGGATGTTGGTGCGATCAACTCCGTGCCTTCCTGATCGATAACGCGAAACGTGGTGCGCAATCTCAGCTGATACTCGCGAGCGCGACCCTGCGCATTGATCGAAAGCACTTCGCGCTCGCGCTGCTCGCCGAGCAATTCAACGACCGCCTGCGCATCTTTTCTGTTTGGCACCACGCTTGCATTCGTCGAAGAACGCACCACGCGGCTGATTTCCGCGCCGATCGGCGAATTAACGGGCAGTGCGAGATAGAGGCGCTCGACAGGCAGTGTTTGCGAGCCGCGCAGCTGGAAGCCGCAGCCGTTTATCAACAGCACCAGAGCGCTAACAATGAGAATTCGACGCATCTATCAAACCGCGATGGTGACCAGCTTCGGTCGCACGACCTTCGAAAACTTGATCGGGCGTCCTTCGACAAATCGGATGACATTGGCGTCGGCAAGAGCGGTGGCGGTGATCGTGGCGTCTGCTGCGTGCGTCGGTACTCGGATCGAGCCACGCACCTTGCCGTTGACCTGCACTACGAGTTCCATCTCGTCCTGCACCAGCGCCGACGCGTCGACTTGCGGCCACGGCGCATCGATGATCTCCGGATGCTCGCGCGAGTAACCGAGCTCGTTCCACAGCGTGTGCGTGATGTGCGGCGCAAGCGGATACAGGACCCGCAACACGATGCCCATCGATTCGCGCACTACGCCCGCGCTCGCAGGAGCATGACTCCCGTTGCCGGCTCTGGATTCCTCCAACGCGTTGAGCATCTTCATCGCTGCCGAAACAACGGTGTTGTAGTGAATCCGTTCATAGTCGGCGTCAGCTTGCTTCAGGTGCATGTGAATCTCGCGTCGCAACTGCCGATCTGTTCCCGATAGCGATGCAGCGTCGATGGCACCCGCTTGTGCGATCGATTGCTTCATCTGTGCGCCGAAATTCCACAGGCGGCGCAAAAAACGGTGCGTTCCATCGGCGCTCGAGCTCGACCAGGGTGCGCTCTGATCGGGCGGGCCGGCGAACATCACGAACGCTCGAGCCGTGTCCGCGCCAAACCTCGCAATGATGTCGCGCGGCTCGACGACGTTGTTCTTGCTTTTCGACATCTTCTCGGTGCCGCCGTAGTACACGGGTTTGCCGTCGTCCGAAGCCGTGACCTTGATGGGTCGGCCACGATCGTCGTATTCGACGTCGATTTCACTCGGGTAATACCAGCGCTTCCTGCCAGCCTCGTCTTCACGGTAGTAGCACTCTGCCGTCAGCATGCCCTGTGTGAAGAGGCGCTTGAATGGCTCGTCGAACTTGACGAGCCCCATGTCGCGCATCACCTTCGTCCAGAAGCGGGCATACAGCAGATGCAGCACCGCGTGCTCGATGCCGCCGATGTATTGGTCCATCGGCATCCAGTAATCGTTGCGCTCGTCGACCATCGCGCGGGCGTTATCCGGCGAGCAATAACGCATGTAGTACCAGGACGAATCGACGAACGTATCCATCGTGTCGGTCTCACGACGGGCCGGGCGGCCGCAGCGTGGGCAGCTGCACTTCAAAAACGGCTCGTAATTGGCGAGCGGGTTACCTGTGCCGTCTGGAACCAGATGTTCTGGCAACACGACGGGCAGGTCTTTCTCCGGGACCGGGACGACACCGCAGTCGGCGCAATGAATGATCGGAATCGGCGTGCCCCAATAGCGCTGGCGGGAGATGCCCCAGTCGCGCAGGCGCCACTGGATCTGTTTTTCACCGACACCGAGCGCGTGCAAATCGGCGGCGATCGCTTCGGTGGCGTCTTCGTACATCAAGCCGTCGTACTTTCCTGAGTTGACGCACGCCCCGTGCTCTTTGTCGGCATACCAGTCCTGCCAGGCGTCGGTCGAAAATGTGCAGCCATCGTCAGCCGGAGCCAGATGCGGTGCAACCGCGATCACCTGCTTGATCGGCAATCCGTACTTCTTTGCGAACTCGAAATCTCGCTCGTCATGTCCGGGAACACCCATGACTGCGCCTTCGCCATAGCCCATCAGCACATAGTTGCCGATCCATATCGGCACTTTCTCGCCCGTTAGCGGATGCGACACAAAAAATCCGGTCGGGACCCCTTTCTTTTCGATCGTCGCAACGTCGATCTCCGACGTCGTGCCGCGCTTGCACTCGGCGATGAACTCGGCAAGCTCGGCTTTGTCGCGCGCCAAGTGCGAAGCGAGTGGATGCTCGGCCGCAACCGCAACGAAAGTGACACCCATGATCGTGTCGGCACGCGTCGTGAACACCCGCAGCAGCTTTTGCTCGCCATCGAGCGTGTAGGGAAAGCCGAAGTTGACGCCGACGCTCTTGCCGAGCCACGCTTCCTGCATCGCGCGCACGTGAGGCGGCCAGTCGAGCCGCTCGAGATCCCTGAGCAGCTCGTCGGCGTACTTCGTGATCGCCAGGTAATAGCCGGGGATTTCGCGCTTCTCGACGATCGCATCCGATCGCCATCCACGCCCGTCGATCACCTGCTCGTTGGCGAGCACCGTCTGATCGACGGGATCCCAGTTGACGATCTGAGTCTTGCGGTAGGCGATGCCCGACTCGAGCATCTTCAGGAACATCCATTGGTTCCAAACGTAATAGTCGGGCTTGCACGTCGTTACTTCGCGCGACCAATCGAACGCGAGCCCGAGTGGTTCCATCTGCGACTTCATGTCGGCAATGTTGGCGTAAGTCCACTCGGCTGGCGGCACCTTCTTGTCAATTGCCGCGTTTTCGGAGGGCAGTCCGAACGCATCCCAGCCCATCGGTGTCATCACGTTGTAGCCGCGCATCCGCTGCACGCGATACAACACGTCGTTCAGTGTGTAGTTGCGCACATGCCCCATGTGCAGCTTGCCGCTCGGGTACGGAAGCATCGAGCACACGTAGAACTTCGGCTTCGCCCTGCCTTGTGCGTCTGTCGCATGCTCGACTGCGCGATACGCATTCGTCGCGCGCCAGTGGCGCTGCGCTTCGACCTCGATCGTCTGCGGTTCGTACTTCGGATTCATCGAACGATTATATGGGTGGCACTGTAGATGCCCTAGACTCGCGCCCTCGTATGAATTTGCTCGCTAATCTGAACGAGCGGCAACTGGCCGCGGTCACACTTCCGAATCAATCAGCACTGATACTGGCCGGCGCGGGCAGCGGCAAAACACGCGTGCTGACTACGCGCATCGCATGGCTGATTCAGACAGGACAGGTCTCGCCCCAAGGCGTGCTTGCGGTCACGTTTACCAACAAGGCCGCGAAGGAAATGCTGACGCGGCTTTCGGCAATGCTGCCCATTAACACGCGTGGCATGTGGATCGGCACCTTTCACGGACTGTGCAACCGCATGCTGCGTGCTCACTGGCGCGATGCCGGATTGCCTTCGACGTTTCAGATTCTGGACCAGGCTGATCAGCTGGGCGCTATCAAGCGGTTATTGAAAGCGAACAACATCGACGACGAGCGTTACCCGCCCCGCAATGTCCAACTTTTTATCAATAGCTCAAAGGAAGCGGGGTTGCGCGCGAATGCGGTGGAAGTCAATGACGACTACAACCGAAAGTTCGTCGAGCTTTATGCGCAATATGACGCGCAATGCAACCGCGAAGGCGTGGTCGACTTCGCGGAGCTTTTGCTGCGATGCTACGAGCTTCTGAATCGAAACGAGATGCTGCGTCAGCATTATCAAGACCGGTTTCGCCACGTCCTGGTTGATGAGTTTCAGGACACGAACCGGTTGCAATATGCGTGGCTGAAGCAGCTTGCGGGCGCCGATAACGCGGTGTTTGCGGTCGGCGACGACGATCAATGCGTGTTGGCCGGCACCGAGGTGACGATGGGTGACGGCACGGTGAAGCCAGTCGAGCAGATTCGCGTCGGCAATATTGTCAGGTCGTTCATCGGCGGCGGCAAGATGGGTTCGTCGCGCGTCTGGCGCGTGCACTATCGAACCGAGCAAACGCGGCTCGTCACGATTCGAACGCAAAAGGGCAAGACGCTGACGACCACGCCCGAGCATGTGCACTTCGCCGGTTACGCGGTGGGTCACATGCCGGCGCGTTTCTTCCTGTACCTGATGATGAAACCGGAAGTCGGCTATCGGCTCGCCGTCTCCGGCCATCGCCGCGCACGGCACAGCAAGTATCTACCGCCCGGGTTTCGCTATCGCGCGCGCAAGGAGGGCGGCGAGCAGATCTGGATCATCGGTACTTACGAAGGCGCAGTAGAAGCTCAGGAAGATCTGGCGGTGTTGTCGCTGAAGTACGGTCTGCCGATGCGTGCCTTCACCGCGGGCCGCAAGCGCAAGGGTCAGGCGGGCGTGCCGCGCGAATTTTTTGAATTGAACACCGAGCGCGCCGCCAAATGGTTGCTGGCCGACCGCGGACTCGCATTCGACCATCCCGACGATCGCCGCCGCCCGTCGTTTGGCGACGAGGGCGATGTGATCATCAGCATGTGCAGCGATTCGCGCCGCGACAAACCCGATCACCGGGTCTACGCGCGGACCTGCAACGAGGCTTCGATGCAGCACGCACTCAAGGCGGGCTTCGTGATGAAGGCGATCACCGAGGGCAAGGGCGGCTGGGCGGCCAAATTCTGGCGCCGCGACTATGGCACCGCTATTGAAGATGCGTCGCGCTTGCGCGCTGTGCTCGGCGGGCGACTGATCCAGCGCGTTCGAATGGGCAAGGGCTATCTGCCGCTAATACAGGCACAGTACGTGCGTGCGGGGATGGCCGTTGCGGATGCGAAGGGTGCATACGACATCGTGCGCGAGGTCGAGCTGCACGAACCCGGATCGCACACCGTGTACGACCTCGACATCGAGGATTCGCACAACTTCATTGCCAACGGCATCTGCACGCACAACTCGATCTATGCGTTTCGCGGCGCCAACGTCGGCAACATGGCCGATTTTGAGCGCGAGTTTCGCGTTCGAAATCTGATAAAGCTCGAGCAAAACTATCGCTCCGGCGGGCACATTCTGAATGCCGCGAACGCGCTCATCTCAAACAACCAGCGCCGCCTCGGCAAGGACTTGTGGACCGATGCCGGCGAAGGTGAGCAAGTCCGTATTTACGAAGCGCAGACCGACGGCTACGAAGCGGCGTGGATGGTCGAGGAGATCAAGAGCCTGATCGCCGAAGGTTATTCGCGTGGCGAGATTGCAATTCTGTATCGCTCGAATGCGCAGTCGCGGGTTATCGAGCATGCGCTGTTCAATGCGGCGATCCCGTATCGCGTTTATGGTGGTCTGAGATTTTTCGAGCGTGCGGAAGTCAAACACGCACTGGCGTACCTGCGCCTGATTGAGAATCCGGCGGACGACACTGCGTTCCTGCGTGTAGTGAACTTTCCGCCGCGAGGAATCGGCGCGCGCACGCTCGAACAACTCGGCGACGCCGCGCGTGCCAATGGGCAAACGCTGTACACGGCGGTCGAGGCGTTACGCGGCAAAGCGAGGTCGAACCTGGGCGCGTTCGTTGATCTGATCGACAAGCTGCGCAGCGAGACTGCGGATTTGCCGCTGTCCGAAATCGTTGCTGCAGTGATTCAGCAAAGCGGACTGATCGCGCACTACCAGAGCGAAAAAGAAGGCGAAGAACGCATCGAAAACCTGAACGAGCTCGTAAATGCCGCGGCGGCGTTCGTGATGGAGGAGGGCTATGCCGCCGATTCTCCGGGCGCGCAAAGCGACGCGGAGACGGCGCAGCTATCGCCGCTTGCAGGCTTTTTGTCGCATGCATCACTCGAGGCAGGCGACAACCAGGCGCAGGCGGGGCAGGACGCACTGCAGATGATGACCGTGCACTCGGCCAAAGGGCTTGAGTTCCAAGCGGTGTTTATTGGTGGGCTGGAGGAAGGGTTGTTCCCGCACGAAAACAGCATGAACGAACCGGGCGGCCCCGAGGAAGAGCGCCGTCTGATGTATGTCGCGATCACCCGAGCGCGCCAGAGGCTGTATATCAGCTTCGCGCAAAGTCGGATGCTGCACGGTCAGACGCGCTATGGCATCAAGTCGCGATTCATCGAAGAGTTGCCGGAGGGCGCGGTCAAATGGCTGACGCCGCGCGTTAAAGCCAGCGCTGGTGGGCGATTCGGTCAATGGCACGACACCGGTCTCGCGCCGTCGGTGCGAGCTTCAGTGGCACGCGAAAAGCCGACGCATGGCTATCGCATTGGTCAATCTGTCAATCACGCGCGCTTCGGCGAGGGTGTCGTGATCAACCTCGAGGGAAACGGCGACGACGCGCGCGCTCAAATCAACTTCGGTCCGCAGGGAGTGAAGTGGCTATCGCTGGCGGTCGCGAAACTGACGTAGGTTCGAGGACCAAGTCAAAGGCGTTTGCGCGGTTCCGGGCGTAGCAGCAGCGGCTGACGCAGCTGCGCCGCCTACGTCGTCGGGCACTAAAGTGCCAACCGCTGCGGTACTCACAACGCCGGCGCGAAATAAGGCTAAAGCGTTATTTCGCTTAAAGGCCCCGGCGTTGCTCCGCTCCTCGGGCAACGACTTAAAGGCGGCGCATCTGCGCCAGCCGCTGCTGTTGCGAGGTTGCGTTGCACGAGATGTTTTTCCCCCAGCCGCGACAATGTTCCGTGCGCCGCGTTTGGCGTAGCGGCGCTGCCTTTGGAGTCGTCGCCCGAGGAGCGGAGCGCCAGCGGGGCATCTAAGGGCCTGCCTGTTTGAGCGCAGCGAGTTGCAGGCCCGCCGCTGGCGTGAGTACCGCAGTGGTCGGCACTTCAGTGCCCGACGACTCAGGCAGCGCCGCTACGCCAAACGCTGACGAACTGCGACCAACGACGCTAGCTAACCAACACTATCCGTCGATAACGCTTCGTCGCAGTGATGCGGTTGCACGATGCCTCGTGCCGCGTCTTCGATAGCGGTCGTGCGAATAATGGGCGCTTGCGAGACGACGCCGCCGAAAATCGTAGCGAATGCCACGTCCGCAGCGTCGCGCCCGGTGCCGAAGCGCACGAAACCCATCGGAATCGCGGTGCCGGACGGATCGAAGATGTACCAGCGGTCGCCCAGAAACGCTTCGACGTAGGCGTGGAAGTCCGGTGGTCCGAGAGATGGATCGGCACCGAAGTCGGTGCCGGTCGTAAATCGCGCAGGAATGTTGAGCGCGCGGCACAGCGCGATCATCAGGTGCGTGAAGTCACGGCAGACGCCCACCTGCTCGATCAGCGTATCGACCGCCGATGTGTTCGCATTGGATGTGTTGGAGCGAAAGCTAACGCGCCGATTCACCCAATCGCGGATCGCCTGTACACGGCTATAGCCTTGCAACAGACTTCCGAACTCATTGTTCGCTAGCTTGTACAGCCGGTCGGACTGGCAGTAGCGGCTGGGATAGATGTAGCTGATTACCTCGAGAGGCAGACGCGATATCGGCACCTCTGCAAGCTGCGAAGGCTCGGCGCAATGGTGCGTGAGGTCGACGGTCGCCGCGTAGGTCACCTTCAATGGGCCCGGCTCTGCGCGCAATCGCATGTAGCGATTGCCCGTCAGCGGATCGGTGTACATCTGCGGAAAAATTGGCTGGCTGAGCTGCAGGTTCTCCGATGCAATCACCTGGCTGCGCGTTTGCGCCGCATGGATGTTGAATACGAAGTCAGCACCGTATTGATCGACCTGGTAGTTCAGTTCAACTTGCAGTTCCAGACGGATCATGGCTGACGGTTCTTGACTGGTTCTTTTGATCGAGTGGGAAAGGAAGTGTGCGCTATTTCTGCGATCGTCAACTACTCGGCAGTCTCGATCAGGCTGCGATAGATCGGATACTGCGTGGCGTATCCGATACTGATCAGTATCAATGCAATCGGGGCGAACAGCATCGACGCGAGCTGAGGTGAAGCACCAAACATCTGCAGAAGCTGCGTGATGACGAAAATCACGACGAACGACAAGGCGAACAGCGCTGCCGCCAGCAGCAGGAAAGGCCAGCGGTTGCGCCAGCACAAAACGAATGAGAAGAACAGCGCCTTGGCAACCGGAAGGCGATGCCATGCCACCAGCTGCGGCGCAAACCACGTCACCATCAGAATCGGCACGTACGCGAGTCCGGCCGCCACGATCGCATCCCAAGGGAAGTTTTGTGCCGCGGTGGTCGAGTCGATCTTTCCGTCGACCAGCTGCCAGTTCGCCAGCTCATCGGCAGCGAGCAACGATACGAGTGTCACCAGAATTAGCACCAACACGGCGTTAACGAAGCCCAGCAGCGCCAACCCCCTGCGCTGCTGTGGATCGCGAAACGGTTCTACCATCAAGGTCGGCATCGGCATTTTGCCGCGCTCTGCCTCGCGCCCTGCCAGGGTGAGACCGAGCGTGCCGAACGGAATCAACACTGCAGCCAGAGGCAGGCCAACGAACGGCACGTAGACCAGCAGCGAGATGCCGATCGTGTACAGAATGACGAGCGACGTGAACGCGAAGGGCTGCCGTCGGTACAACTTCAGGGCATCGCGCAGCCACGTCAGACCGGCGCGCGCGGGAAGTGTTCTAACGACCATCAGCAAACGTAAATTTCATACCGTTCGCCTAATGTACCCAGGGCAATATCGGATCGACTGTGCGGCGCTTCAGGATGCGCTCGAAGTGTGCGGGATCGTGCGGGGTCAGCAAGTGCGCAGGCCGTGGCAGGTAGTAGTCGTACAGCCGTGAAATCCAGAATCGAAGCGCAGCAGCGCGCAGCGAGGTTCGCCAGCATTCGTGCTCATCCTCGGTCAGCGCGCGTACCGCGTGATACGCGTTCAGCATCGCGTGTGCCCGCGCAAGATCGAATTCACCGCTGTCTTGCCGGATGCACCAGTCGTTGATCGTGATGGCGAGGTCAAATAGCCAAATCGAGCAGCCGGCGAAATAGAAATCGATGACGCCGCCGATGCGATCGGCGTTCGCCTCGTGCACCAGTAGCACATTGTCACGAAACAGATCCGCGTGGATTGGGCCGGTCGGAAGCTTTTCGAAGCGTGCGCTGCGAAAAAAGGAATCCTGAAATATCAGCTCTTCGGTCAGCACGTGCATAACGTTGTCGGGTACGTGCAACTTCAGCTTCGGCACGGCACTTTTCCACCAACCGATGCCGCGCAGGTGCGGCTGAAACGGCGCGAAATCAACGCCGGCCAAGTGCATGCGCGCGAGAAATTCTCCGACGCTCGCGCATTGCCCCACGGTCGGGTCGGTCGTGGCCTTGCCCGGCAAGCGCGTCGTCAACGCTGCAGGCTTGCCTTTCAGATCGGCGACCAGCGCTCCGCTGCGGGTCGGCTGCGGCTCTGGGACCGGTAGTCCCTTGTGTGACAGATGGAGCATCAATTGCAGGTAAAACGGCAGCTGGCGTGCCGTCAGGCGCTCAAATACGGTCAGCACATAGTGGCCGCGATCGGTACTGACGAAGTAATTCGTGTTTTCGATGCCGGTGTGGATTCCCTCGAGCTCAGTCAATTCGCCGAGAGAAAATTGGTCGAGGAACTCCTTGACTTCGGCGCGCGATAGCGCGGTGAATACCGCCATCGCGCGTCAGCCCGGCGCAAACCTGCTGCGCGTCCGCATCTTGCGCCTGCGGGTGCTCAACGTAGCTCCGTACGCTTCCGCTCCTCGGCGCAATCTAGGGCCTGCTCGCGACGGCTTTCACCGGGCTGAATCACTTCGTGGGTGAGGTCTGCGGCGGAGGCGCAGGTGCCTGCAGTGGCGGCGTCGTCGTGCGGCCGAATTCGAACTTGAAGAAACTGGGAACCGACAAGCCCGGGCTCATCTGGGTCGTGCCCAGCGGCTGCCTTGCTTCATTATTGGTCATCGAATAGCTGCGCGAGCTACCGGCAGGCGTGACAACCACTTCGCGGATCCGATTGGAAGTGCGGAACTGCTCGATGCGCGTCGTGTTGCTCAAATCCGGCTCGACTTTTACGTTGTCGGGATCGCCTGCGGGCTTCGGTTGCAGCGCTTCCTCAACGCTCGCCGGCTTGACCGCCTTCGCCTCGCGCTCATCGATCGCCTGACGTTCGGCTGGAGACAGTTCAATCGCGCGGCGTGGCTTCGCTGGCGTCGGCTTCGTCGCCTTTGTTTCGGATGCCGCCGGCATCGGTGGAGGCGGTGGCGCGGGAGCCTGCGCAGAAGCCATTGACGACAACGCCAGCAACACTGCCAATGCAACGATTTTCATCTGAGGCCTCGCACATCCGCGCCACGTAACTTCGCGCAGCCAAATTCTATAGATAAAGCATCTGTTCGCGTTCGCTCGCCGTTTGCGCAAATCCGCGCGCGTCGTAGAAATCGAAAATCGCGTTGACTACCGCCTCGCTGCTGTCGACGATTGTCATCATGTCGAGATCGGTGGCTGCAATCATGCCTTCAGCGACCAGCGTGTCGCGCATCCAGTCGATCAGGCCGCTCCAGAAGCGCGACCCGACGAGCACCAGCGGCATCGACTTGCCTTTGCCGGTCTGCATCAGCGTCAAAGCCTCTGACAATTCGTCAACGGTGCCGAAGCCTCCCGGCATCACGACGTACGCCGCCGCGTATTTGACAAATGCGACCTTGCGGGCAAAAAAGTGGCGAAAGCGGAGAGAGATGTCCTGATACGGATTTCCATACTGCTCAAACGGCAGCTCGATATTGAGTCCGACCGACGGCGATGCGCCTTCGTAGGCGCCGCGGTTGGCTGCCTCCATGATGCCGGGTCCACCGCCACTGATCACGGCGAATCCCGCGTCGGACAGCTTGCGCGCAATTTCGACTGTCAATTGATACATCGGCTGCTCGGGCGCCGAGCGGGCGCTGCCGAAGATCGAGACCGCGGGGCGAATTTCAGACAGCCGTTCGGTCGCTTCGACAAACTCTGAAATAATTCCCCATAAGTGCCACGATTCGCGCGCCTTTTGCTGCGTGGCACGCTCCGGCATGGTCACCGCGCGAAGGCTCGGAATGTTTTTTCGATGGTCGAGCACAGCGTTCTCCTGATCAATTACACAACTTAACGAACAACGTGAAAACGCTGCTGCTGGTCGACGGGTCCAGCTACTTATACCGCGCCTACCACGCGCTGCCCGACTTGCGCACCTCCAGCGGCGAGCCGACCGGCGCGCTTCGCGGCTTCATTTCGATGCTGCACGTTTTGCGGCAGCAGGTGAAAGCGGAGCACATAGCGTGCGTTTTCGATTCCAAGGGTAAAACCTTTCGCGACGATCTTTATTCCGAATACAAGGCGAATCGGACCGCAATGCCGGACGATCTCGGGCGCCAGATCGAGCCCATCCACGAAGCGGTGCGCGCACTCGGATGGCCGATCATAGAAATTCCCGGGATCGAGGCCGACGATGTGATCGCGACGCTTGCACACCGCGCAAGCGAGCAGCAGTTTCGAACGATCGTATCGACCAGCGACAAGGATCTGGCGCAGCTCGTCAACGAGCACGTTACGCTGGTGAACACAATGAGCAACGAAACGCTCGACGTGCCCGGGGTCGAGCGCAAATTTGGGGTTCCGCCGAAGCGCATCGTCGACTATCTGACGCTGGTGGGCGATAGCGTCGATAACGTCCCCGGAGTCGACAAGGTCGGGCCGAAGACGGCCGCCAAATGGCTGCACGAATACGGATCACTCGATGATCTGCTGGCGAATGCACACACCGTCAAGGGCGCCGTCGGGGAGAATCTGCGTAAGGCGCTTCCATGGCTGCCAACGGCTCGCAAGCTAGTGACAATTCGCAACGACTGCGATCTCGGCAAAGAATTCGAGTCGATCGAATCATTGGCCGTTCAGCCGCAAGACCTCGAGAAGTTGCGTGAGTTGTACGCGCGTTATGAGTTCAAAGCGTGGCTACGTGAGCTTGACGGGGCGGCGGTCGCCAAAGCTCTGAATGAAGGTACTTCCGGGGCTGAAGTATCGTCGGCGGCGCTGGCGCGTCCCGACGTCGACTACGAAACCATTTTGTCGTACGAGCAGCTCGAAGCGTGGCTGGCAAAGATCGGCTCGGCAGATCTGACGTCGATCGTCACCCACACAACCTCGCTCGATCCGCTTGCGGCCGAGTTGGTGGGAATTTCGCTTTCGGTCGAAGCGTTGCAAGCGTGCTACATACCGCTGGCGCATCGTTATGCGGGTGCACCTAAACAGTTGCCGCTCGAAGATGTGCTCGAGCAGCTTCGGCCATGGCTTGAAAGCCCGCATCAGCGAAAGCTCGGCCACAACATGAAATACCAGATGCACGCGCTGGCGAACCGAGGCATCGAGCTCGCGGGCGTTGCCCATGACACCCAACTCGAGTCGTATGTGCTCGAACCGCATCGCAATCATGATGTCGATTCACTAGCCGAGCGCCACCTGAGCCGCAAGACGCTCACGTACGTCGAAGTGTGCGGCAAGGGCGTCAATCAACTGTGCTTCGACGAGGTCGCCATCGACCGTGCGACGGACTACGCCGGCGAAGACGCAGAGGTCACTCGCGCGTTGCACGAAGCGCTGTGGCCGCGCATTGACCCCGACGAAAAATTGCGCTTCGTCTATGAACAGATCGAGCTGCCGACTGCACAGGTGCTGTTCCAGATGGAGCGTACCGGCGTGTTAATCGACCGAGCGAAGCTCGATGCACAGAGTCGCGAGCTCGGTGCCCGCATCGCAGAGCTCGAAGCGACGGCGCATGCTCTCGCCGGGCAGCCGTTCAATCTGGGCAGCCCCAAGCAAATTGGCGAGATCCTGTTCGGCAAGCTGCAGCTGCCGGTGCTGAAGAAAACCGCGAGCGGCACCCCGTCGACCGATGAGGAAGTGCTTGAAAAACTTGCGCTCGACTATCCGCTGCCCAAACTGTTGCTCGAGCATCGCGGACTTTCAAAGCTGAAATCGACGTACTGCGACAAATTGCCGATGACCGCCGATCGCGACAACCGCGTGCATACGAGTTACGGTCAAGCCGTCGCGGTCACAGGGCGCCTGTCGTCGAGCGATCCCAATCTGCAGAACATTCCGATTCGCACGCCGGAGGGCAGGCGCATTCGGGAAGCGTTCATCGCGCCGCCCGGCCACCGAATCGTCTCAGCCGACTATTCACAAATCGAGCTGCGCATCATGGCGCACATTTCGGGTGACGCCGGCCTGCTCGACGCTTTCGGCAAAGGCGAAGACATTCATCGCGCAACAGCGTCCGAAGTTTTCGCGGTGCCGCTTTCCGAGGTGACAAGCCAGCAACGCAGTTACATCAAGGTGATCAACTTTGGACTGATGTACGGAATGAGCGCGTTCGGCGTGGCTTCCAACCTCGGCATAGAACGAGATGCGGCAAAACTGATCATCGACCGCTACTTCACCCGTTTTCCGGGCGTGGCCAAGTACATGGAATCCACACGCGCGCTAGCGAAGCGCCAGGGCTATGTCGAAACCGTGTTCGGTCGTCGGCTGTGGTTGCCGGAGATCAACTCGCCAAATGGTCCGCGCCGCGCCGCGGCCGAGCGAGCAGCGATCAACGCGCCGATGCAAGGCACGGCCGCGGACCTGATCAAGCTGGCGATGATCGCAGTGTCGAAATGGATCAATACCGAGCAGCTCGGAACGCGGCTGGTAATGCAGGTGCACGACGAGCTCGTGCTTGAAGTGCCCGACGATGAAATCGAATTGACAAGACGTCGCTTGCCAGAACTGATGTCGCGGGTAGCCGATCTGCGCGTACCGCTGTTGACCGAAGTGGGCGTAGGGTCGAATTGGGACGAGGCGCATTGATGATCACGACTGATAGCGAAGGTCTAACCGCAGGCGAAGTGCAGATTCCAACCCGCGATCGTCAGATACCCGCCTACCGCGCGATGCCTGCCGGTAAGACCGGCCTGGCAACGGTGCTAGTCGTGCAGGAAATTTTCGGCGTACACGAGCACATCAAAGACGTCACGCGCCGTCTCGCGAAGCAGGGCTACCTCGCCGTCGCGCCAGAGTTGTATGTGCGGCAAGGCGATCCAACCAAGTACACCGATACCGGGGCGTTGATCAACGACATCGTCGCCAAAGTGCCCGACGCGCAAGTGATGGCCGACCTCGACGAAACCGCTGCATGGGCGGTGCGAAACGGAGGCGGCAAGTTGGGTATCACCGGATTTTGCTGGGGCGGAAGAATCGTTCACATGTACGCCGCGCACAATCTAAATCTCGCTGCGGCCGTCGCGTGGTATGGGCCGACTGCGCGTGCGTTCTGCCCCGGCGACCAAACACCGCTGCAGGTCGCCGCTCGTATCAAGGCACCGGTGCTTGGGCTCTATGGCGGCGCCGATAGCGGCATACCAAATGACACCGTCGAGCAGATGGGAGCCGCACTGAAAGCGACAGGCAACACGCGGTCCGAAATGGTGATCTTTCCTGACATGCCGCACGCCTTTTTCGCTGACTACCGACCAAATTATCGTGACCAGGCCGCTGCCGACGGCTGGAAGCGGTTAACCGCGTGGTTCAAGGAATACTTGTCGTAAGCACGTAGGCTTGACAGCGCTGTTACGCTGAGTGAGCAATAGGGGCGCACCTGGTAGCGCCCCTTTGATTTGATGCGACTCGGATGACACTCAGCTACATCATTCTCGCCAATCTGCTGTCAACGTTGCTTTCTCTTGGCCTCGCCGGCTGGTTGAGCTTTCGTTATCTCGGCAAGCTGATCGACAAGCTGGTGCCGGTATCGGCCGGGCTGCTACTCGCGACAGCGGTTACGCACCTACTACCGGAGGCTTTTCACAGCGAGGCCGATCCGTTTTCGTTGGGCTGGGTCACTCTGATCGGGATTCTCGGTTTCTTCTTACTCGAGAAACTCTCGCTGATTCATCACACGCATCATCACGAAGGCGATCTGCATCACCATCATCATGGTCACGATGCGCAGGAAGCAGGCCGTGGCGGTGTGCCGATTCTGATCGGCGATGCGTTTCACAATTTTGCGGACGGGGTAATCATCGCCGGCGCGTTTCTGGTCGACACCACGCTGGGCGTCGTCGCGACGCTTGCGGTGATGGCGCACGAAATCCCGCATGAAATAGGTGACTTCATGATCCTGCTGAATGCAGGTTTCACACGACGCCGCGCCTTCATGTTCAATTTACTTTCCGGACTATCGGCGGTACTGGGTGGCGTGATCGGTTACTTCGTGCTCGAGACGATGGAAGCCCTGCTGCCGTATGCGTTGGTGCTGGCTGCGGCGAGCTTTATTTACATTGCGCTGTCGGACCTGCTGCCCGAGATGATGCGGCGCTCATCGCTCGCGAAGTCGCTGCCTGAAGTCGGACTCGTTTTACTCGGTGTTCTGATTGCAGCCCTCGCGACTGGGGGCTTGCACTAGCGATTCATCCGCTCGCGATCGGACGCTTGGGATCGGCAATCCATTCGCTCCATGAGCCGCCGTACAGCGCAGAGCCGGGCAAGCCGGCGAGCTCCATGGCGAACACGTTGTGACACGCCGTGACTCCCGAGCCGCATTGATGCGTGACCTGGCTTGGACTACGGACGCCAAGCAGCGCATCGAACTCGGATCGCAGAGCGCTCGGTGATTTGAAGGTCTGGTCCGAATTCAGATTCTGTTGCCACGGCCTATTGCGCGCGCCGGGAATGTGGCCGGCCACAGGATCGATGGGCTCTTCCTCGCCTCGATAGCGTTCCGGCGTTCGCGCATCCAGCAGTGTGCGATTCGAATCTTCGAGCCGCTGCAACACCTGTTGCACGTTCACGAGCGGCATCGTCGAATCGCTCGCCGTGAAATTACCGCGCGGTCTGATCGGGACATCGCGGCTGATCAACCCTGTCTCGCTCGACCACTTCGCCCAGCCGCCGTCAAGTAACGCGACGCGTCGATGACCCAACCAGCGCGCGAGCCACCAGAGGCGCGACGCGTATTGACCGCCCTGCGTGTCGTAGGCAACGATCTGCGTGTCGTTGTTGATGCCCCATTGTCGAAAAGTTTCAATCAGATCGTCGCGGCTGGGCATTGGATGTCGTCCATTGAGCCCGGTCTTGGTGCCCGATAACTGCGTATTGATATCTGCAAACACGGCGCCGGGAATGTGGCCTTCCCGATAGGCGCGGATACCTGCATCGGCGTCAAACAAGTCGTGACGCACATCGACGACGCACCAGCGCGCATCGTTCAAGTGCTCGCGCAATTGCTCAACGCGAAGCAGCATGTTGGAGTATTCAGTGTTGTCCATCGGGGGAATTCTAAATCGCGACTGCACTAGAATCAGCACCGATGAAGGCACCTGCTGTTGCAAACGCTCCTACTACTTCAAACGCGTCAGCCGAGTCGCTCGGGTTTGAACAGGCGCTCGACGAACTCGATGCGATCGTGCGTCGCATGGAATCGGGACAGCTGTCGCTCGATGAATCGATTGCGGCGTACCGGCGTGGCGCAGAGCTGGCGCGTTTTTGCCAGACCAAGCTGGCCAACGCGGAACAGGAAATCAAGCGGCTGGAAGGGGATCTGTTAAAGCCGCTCGACCTTTCCGAGCTGCGCGGTGGTATCGACAAGAGCAGTACGGAATGACGTGTACCGCTGCCGTGCAGTCGCCGCCGTTTGCGGTGCCGCTTGACCTCTGGATAGCCGAGTGCGGCGCACGGTTTGACGATGCTGCGGAGCGCACGTTGCCGCCGGCAACAGATGTGCCAACACGGCTGCACGAGGCGATGCGCTACGCGGTGCTCGACGGTGGCAAGCGAGTGCGGCCGCTGCTGGTGTACGCAGCGGGCGAGGTTACTGAAGCCGAGGGCGAGGCGCTTGACCGGGCAGCGCTCGCGGTGGAATTCGTTCACGCGTATTCGCTCGTGCACGACGACATGCCATGCATGGACAACGATGTCCTGCGCCGCGGGAAGCCGACCGTCCACGTCGAGTTTGATGAGGCTACTGCGATGCTGGCCGGGGATGCACTGCAGGCGGAAGCGTTCAAGGTCATCGCGGACGGCGCTTTGCCCGCCTCACAAACTGCAGCGTTGATACGCGAACTTGCCCATGCCTCGTCGACGGCGGGCATGTGCGGTGGGCAAGCCATCGATCTCGCTGCCGTCGGAACCACGCCGACGATTGCCGAGCTCGAGCGCATGCATCGGATGAAAACCGGCGCGCTGTTGAGAGCGGCCGTGTTGATGGGCGCACTGTCCGGCCGCGGGTCGTTGCTCACCGAGTGCACACGAGAGGCGCTCGGTCAATATGGCGACGCGATTGGATTGGCGTTTCAGATCGTCGATGATCTTCTCGATGTCGAGGCGAGCACCGCTACCCTCGGCAAGACCGCCGGTAAGGATGCCGAGCAGCACAAGCCGACTTATGTGTCGCTGCTGGGCGCGCAGGCGGCTCGCGCTTGGTCATTGCGCCTGCGCGCACAGGCGTTGCAAGCGGTCGATGGAATCGGTAATAAGGCGCAGCGATTGCGAGAATTGGCCGATTTTGTTGTCTGCCGAAAGAGCTGACGAGCGTTCCACTCAAATGGATATTCTTCCCACGATCAATTCGCCGGCGGACCTGCGCGCGCTTGAGCGGGCGCAACTGCCGCAGTTGGCCGATGAGCTGCGCGCGTTCGTACTCGAGTCGGTGTCGAAGACCGGCGGTCATCTGAGCTCCAACCTCGGCACGGTGGAGCTGACGATCGCCCTGCACTATGTGTTCAACACGCCCGAAGATCGCATTGTGTGGGACGTCGGTCACCAGACGTATCCGCACAAGATCCTGACGGGCCGGCGCGAGCAGATGGAACGGCTGCGGCAGCACGGGGGCGTATCGGGTTTCCCGCGCCGCTCGGAAAGCGAATACGACACCTTCGGCACTGCGCATTCATCGACTTCGATTTCGGCAGCGCTTGGAATGGCGGTCGCGGCGCGCAATCAGCAATCGGCGCGTCACTCGATTGCGGTGATCGGCGACGGTGCAATGAGTGCCGGCATGGCGTTCGAGGCGCTCAATAACGCTGGCGTGACCGACAGCGTTCGGCTGCTCGTGATCCTGAACGACAACGATATGTCGATTTCGCCTGCGGTCGGCGCGCTGAATCGCTATCTGGCACGCCTGATGAGCGGCAAGTTCTACGCAACCGCGAAGCAGGCAGGCAAGCAGGTACTGAAAAGCTTCCCGCCGGTGTTCGAGCTCGCAAAGAAATTCGAGGAGCATGCGAAGGGAATGGTCGTGCCCGGCACGCTGTTCGAGGAGTTCGGCTTCAACTACATCGGTCCGATCGATGGTCACGACCTCGATTCGCTGCTGCCGACGTTGCAAAACCTGAAGCAGCTCGGCGACCAACTCAGCGGTCCACAGTTTCTGCACGTCGTCACCAGGAAGGGTCAGGGCTACAAGCTCGCCGAAGCGGATCCGGTGCTTTATCACGGTCCGACGAAGTTCGATCCGAGCATCGGCTACACGGCGGCTTCCGCGAGCAAGCCCAACTACACAAAGGTATTCGGCGACTGGCTGTGCGACATGGCCGCGCTCGATTCGCGTTTGGTCGGCATCACACCGGCGATGCGCGAAGGATCAGGCCTGGTGCGCTTCGAGCAGGAGTATCCGGATCGCTACTTCGACGTCGGCATCGCCGAGCAGCACGCCGTGACATTCGCCGCCGGTCTTGCGTGCGAGGGTATGAAACCCGTGGTCGCGATCTACTCGACTTTCCTGCAGCGTGCGTACGATCAGTTGATACATGACGTCTGCATTCAGAACCTGCCGGTGGTTTTCGCACTCGATCGAGGCGGACTGGTGGGATCCGATGGAGCCACTCACCACGGTGCGTTCGATCTCAGCTATTTGCGGTGCCTGCCCAATACGACGGTGATGGCGGCCTCCGACGAAAACGAATGTCGGCAGATGTTGTACACAGCGTTTAAACACGACGGGCCGGTTGCGGTTCGGTATCCGCGCGGAGTCGGACCCGGTGTTGCGATCGAACACACAATGAGCGAATTGCCGATCGGCCGCGGCGAACTGCGGCGCAGCTCGAACGCTGCGTCGGGTCGCAGGATTGCGATTCTTGCGTTCGGCTCGATGGTGTCGCCTGCGCTCGCGGCGGCCGACCAACTCGACGCGACAGTTGCCAACATGCGCTTTATTAAGCCGCTCGATGACGAGCTGGTGGCGAAGCTGGCGCGCACGCACGATGCGCTGGTCACGATTGAAGAGAACGTCATTGCCGGCGGAGCCGGCAGCGCGTGTCTCGAGTCACTTGCCGCGCAGCGTATCGAGGTTCCTGTGCTGCAACTGGGACTGCCCGATCGCTTTATCGATCATGGCGATCCGGCCGCACTGCTGAGGGAATGCGGTCTCGATGCAGCCGGTATCGCCGCGGCGATTCGAGTGCGGTTTCCCGAGCTGACACGAACAGTCCGTGTCGTGCAGTCCGCCGCGTAAAAACTAACTCGGCCGTCGAATGAAGCCGATTGCGATCGTGCAGCACGAGGCCGACGCGGGCCCGGGGCATTTCGAAGCCCACTTGTTGCACAGAGGATTGCCGTATCGCACTGTGCGTGTCTACGCCGCCGATCCAATACCGCGCTCCGCCGATGCGTTCTCGGGCATTTGTTCGCTCGGAGGCAGCATGAGTGCTAACGACGAGCTTCCATGGATCGACGACGAGCTTGCCTTGCTGCGCGACGCCGATCAGCGCGGCGTGCCGATCATCGGTCACTGCCTGGGAGGACAACTGCTCGCCAAAGCATTTGGTGCTCCGGTGACGCGCAATCCAATGAAGGAAATCGGCTGGAGCTGCGTCGAGGTCGACGATGATGAGCTTGCGCGCGAGTGGATCGGAAGCGAGCCGGCGTTCGACCTGTTCCAGTGGCACGGCGATACGTTTGCGTTGCCTACGAAAGCACGGCGCTTCTTGAAGACACCGTTATGCGCGAATCAGGCGTTCGTGATTGACCATCACGAGCACGCGCATCTTGCGATGCAATTTCACGTCGAGATGACGCCCGCACTCGTCAACGGCTGGGTCGGCGATATCTACGGTCGTCGCGAAATTGATGAGGCGTTCGACCGCCAGGGCGGCGTCGGAGTGCAGCGCGCAGAGCAGATCGTCTTAGATCTGGAGCAGCGTACGCAGCGCATGAACCGCGTTGCAGAGCGAGTGTATGACCGCTGGCTACGCGGGCTACGCCAATGATGAGCTGCTAACGGCGCAGCCGCGCCGGCTTCCACGGGTCTGACAAGCGGCTCGATCCATAAAGCTCCTGCACGGTAGCCGCTGGGCGCTGCGGACAGATTCTCTGATGCACGCTTGCCAGCACCATCAATTCGGCCATTGCGTCAGGAGCGAGGTTTAGCGAGGCATCGCGGCCGCTATAGACCTTTTCGAAATACTGGTTGAGCTCCGGATAACCCCACAGCAGCCGCAGCGTCTGGATCACTGCCGGATGTCGCCGCTCCAGGACCGACAAGCAGGTGTCGCTCCCAGGTGTGGGGGCGGGTGGGCTAGCGTTCGCAGCATCTCGCCCCACGAGTTTTGGATCGATCGACGCGACGAAGGCGTTGAAGCGGGAAGACGTTGCTCGCATGGCGCCGGAGGTTAAGGGTAATCCGTCCGGATGACAAAACGCCGCCGACGACCGGTCGGTTTTGTAACGAAGTCGGTCAAATCCGAGCGTTCAGTCGCGAAAGTTTTCGAAGGTCAGCGGCAATTCGGTTATTTGACCGCGCAGCAGTGCGATGCACTCCTGCAACGAATCTTTTTTGGCACCGGCGATGCGCACGGCGTCGCCCTGAATGCTGGCGGTCACTTTGAGCTTGCGTTCCTTTACCAGCGCGACGATTTTCTTCGCAAGTGTTTGCTCGATGCCGTTTTTGATCTTGATCGGCTGCTTCAGCTTGTCTCCCGAGATCTTTTCTGGCTTTTCATATTCGAAAAGTCTTGCGTCCACTCCTCGTTTGGCCAATTTGGCGGCGAGCACGTCGCGCACTTGCCCCAGCTTGAATTCATCGTCCGCGTATGCGGTGAGTTCGAAGTCCTTCTGTTCGAAACGCGCATCCGAGCCCTTGAAGTCGAATCGATTGCTGATTTCCTTGTTGGCCTGATCGATTGCATTGCGCACCTCGACCATGTTGGGTTTGCAAACGACGTCGAACGACGGCATGGCGGTCTCCGAAAAGTCGGTGCAAGTGTATCGGCCCTCTAAACTCGGCCCATGAAGGTTCTTGCCAAGGGTCTGATCGAGCGCGACGTCTCATTGCGTCCGTTCAACACGTTCGGCGTCGATGTGAGCGCCGCGCTGTTTGCGCGGGTACGGTCGGTTGAAGATCTGCAGCGCGTGTTGGCCGACCGCAGCGTTGCCGACGCTCCGCTGCTCACACTGGGGGGCGGCAGCAACGTGCTTTTCACGGAGGACTTCGATGGCTGCGTACTGAAAGTCGAAATTCCCGGTGTGCAGCACGAAGACGACGGCTCACGCTGGTTGGTGCAAGTAGGCGGCGGCGAAAACTGGCACGCGATCGTCGAACGTTTGATGGAGCAGAACATGCCGGGCCTCGAAAACCTGGCGCTGATCCCGGGTTCGGTGGGCGCCGCGCCAATTCAGAATATCGGTGCGTATGGGGTCGAGCTCGCCGAGCGGTTTGAGAAGTTGCAGGCGTGGGATTTTGCGTCTCAATCGCTGCAGACGCTCACCGCAGATCAATGCGGCTTCGGTTACCGCGACAGCATATTCAAGCGCACGAATGAATCGCGATTGGTCGTCAGCGTCACGCTTGCGTTACCGCGGCAATGGAGCCCGGTCACCGGTTACGCCGATGTTGCCAGCGAGTTGCGCGACCGAAACATCACTCAGCCGCAGCCACGCGACGTCTTTGATGCGATCGTCGCTATTCGGAGGCGAAAGTTGCCGGATCCTGTGGCAGTCGGAAACGCGGGCAGCTTTTTCAAGAATCCAGTGATATCGCGTCAGCAACGCTCGACGCTGATCGAGCGTCATCCTTCGCTGGTCAGCTATGACATCGGTGGTGGCCGCTACAAACTCGCCGCTGGCTGGCTGATCGATGCTTGCGGACTAAAAGGGACGGTGCGCGGCCGCGCCGCCGTGTACGAGAGACAAGCGCTGGTACTCGTGAACCTCGGCGGCGCGACTGGCGCAGACATCCTCGCACTGGCGCGCGAGGTGCAGGACGCCGTACGGGCCAAGTTCGGCATCGAGCTGGAGCCCGAACTCCGCGTCATTTGACATGCCGAGCTCGGTGCGGCGGCGCCGCTAGACTGCCGCCTGGTCACGCTCGCAGAGAGGATCCGCATGAACAAGGAAATCGTTTCGACATCCGATGCACCGTCGGCGATCGGGCCATATTCACAGGCGGTCAAGACCGGATTGGTCGTGTTCACCTCCGGCCAGATCGGAATCGATCCGGCCTCCGGCGAGCTGCGACAGGATTTCGACGGACAGGTCCGGCAGGCGTTTAAAAATCTGGCAGGCGTCGCCAAGGCAAGCGGCGGATCGCTTGCGAACGCGGTGAAGTTCACGCTGTTCCTGACCGACCTCGGTCAGTTTGCAAAGGCCAACGCAATCATGGGTGAGGTGGTCCCGAAGCCTTATCCGGCGCGTTCGACCGTCGGCGTCGCAAGCTTGCCGCGTGGCGCCCAATTCGAGGTCGAAGCGATTCTGGTTCTGTAGCCATTGGCCGCGCGCAAAATCCGGAGCGAAGCGAGCGCTGCACCGAGTAACACGATCGCAGCGCGGCTTGCGCGCGCGGGACTTGTTTCCGACTGGGATTTTGTCTTGCATCTGCCGCTGCGTTATGAGGACGAAACGCGCATCACGCCCATCGCCGAGCTGATTGCCGGCAATGAGTCGCAAGTAGAGGCCGAAGTGATTTCGGCAGACGTCGTGTATCGCGGCAAGCGGCAGTTACGGGTAACGGTGCGCGACGAGACCGGTCAACTGATGCTGCGCTTTCTCAATTTCTACTCGTCGCAAATCAAGCAGATGGCAGTGGGCCGCCGATTTCGCATCTTCGGCCTCGTGCGTGGCGGGTTGGCGGGCGCTGAAATGATTCATCCGCGCATGCGCGCATGCGACAGCACCGATCCGTTGTCGCGGTCACTGACGCCGGTGTATCCATCGCCCGAAGGCGTGCCCCAAACGTGGCTACGCAAGCGAATCGATCGCGCGCTGCGTGACGTTGACATCGATGATGTGCTGCCTGCGAACATGCGCGAGCGTCATCGATTGGATCGGTTAAAGGATGCGGTCGAGCGGCTGCATCGGCCACCGCCGGATGCAGACTCGCTCGCACTGCAAGGCCGCACCGATCCGGCATGGCGCCGCTTGATGTTCGACGAACTACTGGCTCAGCAGCTCGCATTGCGTGCCGCTCGCGAGGCGCGAGCGGACCGGCATGCGCCTGCACTTGCAGCGGCCGGCTCCATCAGCGCAAAGCTACGAGCTCAGTTGCCGTTTACTTTGACTGGCGCCCAGCAGCGCGTTTGGGACGAGATCGAACGCGATCTCGCGCGGGCTCAACCGATGCATCGCCTGTTGCAGGGCGACGTTGGCAGCGGCAAGACAGTCATTGCGGCGCTGGCCGCCGCACGCGCAATCGAATGCGGATATCAGGCCGCCTTGATGGCGCCGACCGAAATCTTGGCAGAACAGCATTTCCGCAAAGTCGCCGAATGGCTGGCACCCATCGGCGTACGAATCGAATGGTTGGCTGGACGGCTGACGCCTGCGGCCAAGCGCGCAGCCCAGGATGCAACTGCATGCGGGCAAGCACAGTTGATCGTCGGCACGCATGCATTGATCCAGGAGGCGGTCGCGTTTGCCCGGCTCGGACTGGCAATTGTCGATGAGCAACACCGCTTTGGTGTAGCCCAGCGCGTCGCTCTGCGCGGCGGCGCGGACGGTCATGCGCCGCACTTGCTGATGCTTTCGGCAACGCCGATTCCGCGAACGTTGGCGATGAGTTATCTGGCTGATCTCGACGTGTCAGTCATCGACGAATTGCCGCCTGGCCGCAGACCTGTTGTGACCAAGCTGATCTCAACGCGTCGTCGCGAAGAGGTGATGCAACGAATACGTGCCGATGTAGCCGCCGGCCGGCAGGCGTACTGGGTGTGTCCGCTTATCGAATCCAGTGAGGTGATCGAAGTCGCCGCCGCAACCGAAACGTTCGAGAGCATCACTCAAATGCTGCCTGACCTCAGGATCGGACTGCTGCATGGCCAGCTGCCTTCAACGATGAAAGCCGACGTCATGCAGCGTTTTCAGCAACGCGAGCTTGACGTGCTCGTTGCCACGACAGTGATCGAGGTCGGCGTTGACGTACCGAACGCGACGCTGATGGTGATCGAGCATGCTGAGCGGTTCGGTTTGGCGCAGCTGCATCAGCTGCGTGGCCGCGTCGGGCGTGGCGGTGATCAGAGTTTCTGCATCCTGATGTTCGAAGAGCCTTTATCCGAACCGGCGCGCGAGCGATTGAAGGTGATCTACGAAACCAGCGACGGCTTCGAAATCGCCCGCCAGGATCTGACAATGCGTGGGCCCGGCGAGTTTCTGGGAGCGCGCCAGTCCGGAATGCCGTTGTTACGCTTTGCCGATCTGCAGCGCGACGCACAGCTGGTCGAACAGGCGCGCGATGCGGCAACCGAGCTGCTCGTGGAGAATCCAGATATCGCACGTCAACATGTGCAGCGCTGGTACGCAGCGTCCAACGAATTTTTGACTGCATAACTTTCTATGACATTGACAGAGCTCCGCTACGTGGTCGCGGTCGCTCGCGAACGCCACTTTGGCCGCGCGGCGGATGCCTGCTTCGTCAGCCAGCCGACTCTGTCGGTTGCGATCAAAAAACTGGAGGACGAATTAGGGACGCAGATCTTCGAGCGCCGCACGAACGATGTGACGATGACGCCGGCCGGTGAGCGCATCGTCGGCCAGGCACAGCGCACGTTGGACGAAGCGGGTCGCATCAAGGAGATCGCGCGGCAAGGCAAGGACCCGTTGTCGGGTCCGCTTCGGCTCGGGGTGATTTATACGATCGGCCCGTATCTGTTGCCGGCGCTTGTCCGGCAGTTGCTGAAAGACGCGCCGCAAATGCCCTTGCTGCTGACCGAGAACTTCACGGTCAAACTGGTCGACCTGCTGAAGAACGGAGAGATCGATGTGGCGATCATGGCGCTGCCGCTGCCCGAAGCGGGGCTCGTGCTGCAGCCGGTTTACGACGAGCCGTTCGTCGTCGCGGTTCCGCGCCTGCACCCCTGGTCAAAGCGAAAAGCTATTCCGAGCGAAGATCTGAAGAAGGAAACGATGTTGCTGCTTGGGACCGGTCATTGCTTCCGTGATCAGGTACTTGAAGTGTGCCCCGAGTTATCGCGGTTCTCGTCGTCGGCCGAAGGGATTCAGAAGACCTTCGAAGGATCGTCGCTGGAGACGATCCGGCATATGGTGGGCTCCGGCCTCGGAGTAACCGTCTTGCCGATGACTTCGATTCCGGAAAAACCACCGCGCGATTCGCTGCTGGCGTATGTTCCGTTTAAACCGCCTGGCCCGGATCGTCGCGTGGTGCTGGCATGGCGGAAGTCATTTACGCGCGCACCTGCAATCGAAGCACTGAGGCAAGCGGTGTTGAAATGCACGCTAAACGGTGTAACTCATCTTCCGGATGCGCGCACGGAGACTTGGTAAATGAAGGTGCCTATCAGAGCTTTTGGATTTTACGATTGGCAAACAAGATAGCCGCGTTATTAACATGCCTGCTTGAGCAGGAAAACAGCAGGGAGGACCAGATGGCCCGCAAGAACAAGACTGACATGCGCTCCAATGGAGCACCGTTCATCGACATAGGCATTCCGGACAAAGACCGCGAGAAAATCGCGTTGGGACTCTCTCGCGTGCTTGCCGATACCTACGGCCTGTATCTGAAGACGCACAGTTTTCACTGGAACGTCGAAGGCCCGATGTTCAACACCCTGCACTTGATGTTCATGGAGCAGTACACGGAGCTCTGGAATGCGCTCGACGACATCGCAGAGCGAATCCGGTCGCTGGGTTATCCGGCGCCTGGTACTAACACCCAGTTCGCCAAACTCACATCGATCGATGAAACCGACGGCGTGCCGGAAGCGATGGAAATGGTGCGCTTGTTAACGAAGGGGCACGAGGCAGTGGCGCGCACCGCGCGCGACGTCTTGCCTGCCGCGGATAAAGGCGGTGATGAATCAACGACCGACTTGCTGACGCAGCGGCTGCAGATCCATGAGAAAACTGCTTGGATGTTGCGCAGCATGCTCAAGTAGTTTGCAGCCGCTCATCAATCCATTCGATCCAGTGCATCACACGCGTCGTGGAGCCGCTGGCCAGGTGTGTGATGCAGCCGATATTCGCGGACAGAATTACATCGGGTGCTGCCGCTTCAAGATGGCGTAGCTTGCGATCCCGCAGCGGATAAGCGAGCTCGGGTTGTAATACCGAGTAAGTCCCCGCAGAGCCGCAGCACATCTGGACTTCGGCGAACGGCGCGACCACTGCGCCGAGCGACGCCAGCAGGCCCTCGACGGCGCCTCGAATCTGTTGTCCGTGTTGCAGCGTGCAAGGCGGATGGAAGACAACCCGGTTGCCGGCGGCAGGGGTAAGGCTTGTTTGCAACTCGGCGACAAACGCTGGCAGGAATTCAGAGACATCTTTCGTCATTTCGCTTATGCGCCGCGCCTTGCCCGCATATTTGGCATCGCGCGCGAGCAGGTGCCCATACTCTTTAACCTGGACCCCGCAGCCGCTGGCATTCATCAGAATTGCTGCAAGTCCATCCTCCTCGGCGTGTGCAACATATGGCCACCACGCATCAATGTTGCGTCGGGCATCGGCGAGTCCGCCGTCGTGATCGTTCAAGTGATAGCGGATCGCGCCGCAACACCCAGCCGCCGCCGGTCGCAAGGTTTCGATTCCAAGCGCGTCCAGCACACGCGATGTCGCGGCGTTGATGTTCGGCGCCATTGACGGCTGGACACAGCCTTCGAGCAGCAGCACCTTGCGTGCATGCGAACGCGAAGGCCAGAGTCCGGCGTGCTGCCGCGGGGGTACCTTGTTCTGCAACGACCGCGGAAGCAGTTGCCGCACCATCTGGCCCATTCGCATTGCCGGCCCGAATAACGGATTGGTCAGGCCTTCCTTCAGCGCGATGCGAGCGAGGCGATCGCCCGCGGGCCGCGGCACATGGTCGTCGACGATCTTGCGTCCGATATCGACCAAACGGCCGTATTTAACTCCTGACGGACACGTCGTCTCACAGTTGCGACACGTCAGGCAGCGATCCAGATGCAACTGCGTTTTGGCGGTGACTTCGTGGCCTTCAAGGACCTGTTTGATCAGATAGATACGTCCGCGCGGCCCGTCGAGCTCGTCACCAAGGAGCTGATAGGTCGGGCACGTGGCGGTGCAGAAGCCGCAATGCACGCACTTGCGCAGAATCGAGTCCGCCTCCTTGCCCTCGGGCGTATCTTTGATGAAATCGGCGAGCGCGGTTTGCATCAGATAGGTCCTAGATCTGAATACATACGGCCCGGGTTGAAAATTCCCATCGGGTCGAATTCCTTTTTCAACCGCTGATGTATTTGCGCAAGTGCCGGCGCGAGTGGATGAAAGACATCGTTGCGGTCATGCTGGCGGAATGCCGTTGCATGTCCGCCGGCTGCCTGGACCTTTGAGCGAATGTCGGCCGCGGGTTCGCTCGACCAAATCCAACGCTGGGCGCCGCGCCATTCGGTCAGCGTCGCGCCGAGATTCAACGGCACGGTCGTAGGCGGAACCGAGAGTCGCCACAAAGTTGCCGTATCGGAGCGTTTGAAGAAGCTGTGCGTGTGCTCGCGAAGCGTCGTCCAGAAGGTCGCACCATCTGCCACGAGATCACCTCCCAGCTTAGCCTGCGCGGCTCGCACGCCGGCGGTGGCCCCCGACAAGCGCACCGTCAAAGCGCCGTCAAACCACGCGGTGGCCGAGATCGGCAATGGCTGTCCGGCCCACTCATTGGTACGCCGCACTGCATCCGCCTCGGTTAGCTCGAAGCGCAGCGTTTGCTCGGTCGGAGGAAGGGGCATGACCTTCAGCGAGACGTCGAGAATCATGCCGAGCGTTCCGAGCGAGCCTGCCAGCGCGCGCGAGACGTCGTAACCCGCAACGTTCTTCATCACGTTACCGCCGAAGGTCAGCACGTTGGCGCGCCCGTCGAGCAGCGTCGCTCCCAGCACGAAATCGCGCGGAGCGCCTGCTGCCATTCGCCGCGGCCCGGCGAGTCCGCATGCGATGGCGCCGCCGAGCGTGGCCGAGGTCCCGAAGTGCGGCGGCTCGAACGCAAGCATCTGATTGTGTCGCGCCAGTGCGGCTTCGACTTCGACAAGCAGCGTGCCGCTGCATGCGGTGATTACCAGCTCGGTCGGTTCGTGGTCGATGACGCCGCAATATGCGCGCGGATCCAGCACGTCATGTTCAACGTGAGCTGCGCGTCCGTAGAAGTCTTTGGTACCACCCGCCCGAATTACGAGCGGAGTGCGCGCGGAAATCGCAGTTCGTACACGCTCCTGTAGCGAGCGCACCACGTCGTTTGACGCTGCCGCCATCATTGCCTGCCCACTAGAACCGCGGCAGCTCCGGAAAGTTGAGTCGCCCGCCGTGCACGTGCATCTTGCCGTATTCGGCGCAACGCGTCAGCGTCGGAATCGCTTTGCCAGGATTGAGTAAGCCAACGGGATCGAATGCTCGCTTGACGGCAAAAAAAGATTCGAGCGTGGCCGAATCGAACTGTTGGCACATCTGATGAATCTTCTCGACGCCGACTCCGTGCTCGCCGGTCACGGTACCGCCGACAGCAATCGAAAGCTCCAGAATTTCGAATCCGAATTGTTCGGCGCGCAGCACCGACTCTGGATCGTTGCAGTCGAACATGATCAACGGATGAAGATTACCGTCGCCGGCATGAAAGACATTCGCGCATCGCAAACCGTACTTCGCCTCCATCGCAACGATCGCTTTCAGTACTTCGCCGAGACGCTTGCGCGGAATGGTTCCATCCATGCAGTAGTAATCGGGCGAGACTCTGCCAACCGCCGGAAACGCCGCCTTGCGGCCCGCCCAGAATCGATTGCGCTCAGCGTCCGATTGCGACACTTCCAGTCGCGTCGCGCCGTTCTCTTTGAGCACCGCTTCTATGCGGGCGATTTCCTCATCAACTTCCTCGAGCGTGCCGTCTGATTCAACGAGCAGTATCGAGTCCGCGTTCAGGTCATAACCTGCATTCACGAACGGTTCGACGGCTGCAATCGCCGGGCGGTCCATCATTTCCATGCCGGCCGGAATAATGCCCGCGGCAATCACTGCGGCAACGGCATCGCCTCCTTTGCCGACGTCGTCGAACGATGCCATCACCACTTGCTGACGGATCGGCTTCGGCAGCAACTTCACCGTCGCTTCGGTCGTAATCAGCAGCATGCCTTCCGACCCGATGACCAGCGACAGCAGATCGAGGCCAGGCGAGTCAAACGATTCGGAGCCGACTTCGATCACCTCTCCTTCGACCGTCACGCCGCGTACACGCAGCACGTTGTGCAGTGTCAACCCGTACTTGAGGCAATGCACGCCACCGGAATTCTCTGCGATGTTGCCGCCGATCGTGCAAGCGATCTGACTGGAAGGGTCGGGCGCGTAGTACAGCCCGAGATGCGCGACGGCTTCCGAGATGGCGAGGTTGCGAACGCCAGGCTGAACGACAGCTGTGCAGGCCAGCGGATCGATGTTCAAAATACGATTGAACTTGGCGAGCGACAGCAGCACGCCGCGTCCATGCGGCATCGCGCCGCCCGACAAACCAGTGCCGGCGCCGCGCGGAACGATAGGTACCTGCATCTCGAAGCACGCGCGCGCGATGCGCGCCACCTGCTCTTCGGTTTCGGGTAGCGCAACGATCATCGGCAGCTGCCGGTACATCGTCAGCCCGTCGCATTCGTACGGTCGCGTATCTTCTTCGCGCCAGAGTACGCAGTGCTCAGGCAGGAATGCTTTCAGCGCACCAACCACGGCGCGCTGCCGATCAACGTCGACAGCACCAGTCCCCTCGAGCGGTATGCGCTCCGCCAGCAGCTGAGAAGCGTGAGGTTGCAGCAGCGGTGCGTTCATGCTCGCAAGGTATCACGGCTGTTGCGCGTCATCGGCGGCGGCCCGGCGTGCCCGCACCGCATTCTTTCCCATTCCCCCGGCGTGCCATTGCGGCCTTTTGCGCATCGGCTACGCTCCGTGCAAATGCTGCTATGCCAGATTAGCGATCCGCACATCGTACCGAGGGGGACTCTTGCTTACGGCAGGGTCGATACCGGACCTATGCTGCAGCGTTGCGTGCAAAAGATCCTCGCGCTGCCTCGCTTACCCGACGCTGTCGTCGCCACTGGCGATCTCACCGATCACGGGACGCTTGACGAATATGAGCTGTTGGCCGAGCTGCTGGCGCCGTTGCAGATGCCGGTCTATCTGGTCGCGGGTAACCACGACGACGTAAATGTGCTACGGAGTGTGTTTCACACGCACGCTCATCGCGTTAATAACGACGGCTTCCTGCAGTACGTCGTTGACGACTTTGACGTGCGCCTGGTGGTGCTCGACACGACCATTCCCGGAGAGCCGGGCGGCCAGTTGTGCGAGCAGCGTTTGCAGTGGCTTGACCACACGTTGGCTGAGTCTGACCGCCCGACCATCATCGCGCAACACCACCCGCCGTTCGCGACGGGCCTTTCGATAATGGATCAGATGAGTCTCGCAAATTCGGACGATGAAGCTGCTGTGATCATGCGGCATGCCCACGTCCAGTGCGTAATCAGCGGACACTTTCACAGGACGATCCAAGCGCGATTTGCCGGTACCGTCGCCTCTGTGTGTCCGAGCACAGCGCACCAACTGACACTCGATCTCAGGCGCAATGCCGACATTCGCTTCACACTCGAGCCGTCGGGCTTTCAACTGCATCTGTGGAACGGAAAGCAGGTCGTTACGCACACGACGCCGGTAGAGGATTTTCCGATGTGGGGCTCGCGCGGTTGATGATCCGGTGTCCCGGATGCGGCGAGGAGAACCCGCCCAAGTTCAGGTTGTGCGGTTACTGCGGCACGCCGCTGACGAGTGGAGAAGCGCAGCCGCTGCACGAAGTGCGCAAGACCGTCACGCTGATCTTCAGCGACTTGAAAGATTCCACCGCGCTCGGTGAACGCCTCGACAGCGAAGCGTTGCATGAGGTCAAGGAGCGCTACTTCAGCGCGATGGCCGCCGAGATTAAGCGCCACGGCGGCAAGATCGAAAAATACATTGGCGACGCCATCATGGCCGTGTTCGGTCTGCCGCGTGCGCACGAGGATGATGCGCTGCGTGCGGTCCGTGCCGCGATCGGCATGCAAGCGGTCCTGCGAGGATTGAACGAATCATTGAGTGCGCGCTTCGGCGTTGTGCTCGCAAACCGCACCGGGGTAAACACCGGCGAGGTGGTTGCCGTTGACGATCCGACGGCAGATCAGAAGCTCGCGACAGGCGATGCGGTCAACGTGACAGCGCGGTTGGAACAAGCCGCACCAGCGAATGAAATTTACATCGGCGAAGTCACGTACCGGCTCGTGCGCGACGCCGTGGAGGCCGAACCGGTTGAGCCGTTGGCCTTAAAGGGCAAGTCTCAGCCTGTTGCTGCTTATCGCCTGATTTCCGCACGAGGGCAGCAAGGCAATGTGCGCCGGCACGACACCCCCGTGGTCGGGCGTGATGACGAATTGTCCGTGCTGCGCTCCGCATGGGAAACGGCCGTCTCCACGCGTCGCGTACAGATGGTGACAGTGATCGGTGACGCCGGTATCGGAAAATCGCGCCTGGTGCGCGAACTGATAAATCGGGTCGCTAGTGACGCGCGCATCCTTTTCGGACGATGCCTTGCATATGGCGAAGGCATCACTTTCTGGCCACTGCGCGAAATGGTTGTCTCAGTGGCGGAAATCCGTAGTGACGACACGCCAGAGATTGCGCGCGAGAAACTGCTCGCCTGTGCCGGCGATCCCGACGTAGCCGATCGCATCGCGTCGGCCGCTGGTCTTAGTACTACTGCCTATCCCCTGCATGAAATCCACTGGGGTGCGCGCCGCTTCATTCAGGGTCTAGCTGCGCAGAAGCCGGTGTTAGCGCTGTTCGACGACATCCACTGGGCCGAAACGGCGTTTCTGGAGCTGCTCGAAAACCTGCTCGAAACGGCTGAGGATGCACCGGTGCTGCTGGTGACTACAGCGCGTCACGATTTGCTGGAACAACGCCCGCAGTGGGGTGAAGGCGAGCATTCGAGCCGGCTGGTGCTCCATCCGCTTGGCGATGGCGCCTCGGCCCAAGTCGTTGCGAATCTGCTCGGTGCTACCGGTCTTCCCAAGGCTTTGGTGACACGAATCGTTGATGCGGCGGAGGGAAATCCGCTGTACGTCGAACAAATGCTGGCAATGCTGATTGATACCGGAGCCGTACGACAGGAGGAGGGCCAATGGGTTGCCGTCTATGGACAAGCCAGCATTGCTGTACCGCCGACCATCCAGGCGCTGCTCGAAGCGCGGCTTGATAACTTGCAACGCCCTGAACGCGCAGCTGCCGAGCCGGCTGCGGTCATTGGACTGGAGTTTCCGCAGTCCGCGGTACAGGCACTCGCGCCGCCATCGCTGCGTAGCGGCATTGAGATTCAGCTGACGGCGTTGTCACGCAAGCATTTCATCCGTCCCGCGACCGCGGCTGACTCCGACGTGCGCTATCGCTTTGATCATCACCTGGTGCGCGACACCGTCTACAACGGCCTTCTGAAGCGTGCACGCGCCACGATGCACACCGAGTTCGTGAAATGGGCCGACCAGGTCAACGCCGAAAGCGACCGCGGCCAGGAGTTCGAGGCGATCCTCGGATATCACCTGGAGCAGGCTTACAAGTATCTGGACGAGCTCGGACCGATCGACGAAGCGGGCGCAGCGATAGGGCGAGATGGCGCACGCCGCCTCGCATCAGCCGCGCGGCGCGCATTCGCTCGCGGGGACATGCATGCTGCCGCCAACCTGTACCAACGCGCTGCAGCGCTGCTCGCTACGGACGACCCGCAGCGCGCCGAGTTTCTGCCAGAGCTCGGTGAAACCCTGATGGGGCTTGGCGATTTTGCCGGCGCGCACTCTGTAGTCGAAGAGGCCCGCGTCGCGGCTGATCGAATGTCGAATCTGCGGCTTATGGCGTCAAGCAAGCTCGTAGGGATATTCAGCCGTCTGTATAGAGGCGAACTAGTCGACTCAAGCGAGGTTGTGCTGAAAACGGCTCACGAATTGATTCCGATGCTTGAGCGAGAGGATGCCCACAGCGAACTTGCAGCGGCATGGCGGCTGATCGTGATTCTTCATGCAAGAGCGGGTCAATACAGCCTGGGAAGCATGGCGGCGGAGAGGTCGATTGCACACGCGAGGCTGGCGGGGAACGACCGCCTGATCGCGAAGACCGGCGGCTATCTGTCGAACTTCGCGCTATACGGACCGACCCCCGTGACACAGGCAATTGCCCAGTGTGAGCAATTGATCGCCGAGGGCCTGACCGACCGGCAAGTTGAATGTATGGTCATTTGCAAACTGGCGCAGCTGAAGGCAATGAATGGCGAACTGGAATCAGCGCGTGGACTTTTTCAGCAAGGCCGGAAGACGCTGCGCGACCTCGGGCAGGGCGTAAACACCGCGTCGACCGGCATCGACCTTGTACGCGTCGAGCTGCACGGCGGAGACCTTACTATCGCGGAGCGTGAGGCCCGCGCCGACTACGAATTCCTTGCGACGATCGGCGAGACCTATTACCTGTCGACGATCGCGGCGCTTCTCTCGCGTGTTGTGCGTGACCAAGGTCGCGACGATGAAGCGCTTATTTTGTCGAAGACCGCGGAGGAGACCACTGCGGCTGACGACATTGAGTCGCAGGCGCTGTGGCGTTCGATCCGGGCGCCGATCGTTGCGCGCGCTGGAAATACCGCCTTGGCCGAGGAGCTCGCAAGAACCGCCCTTGAAATGGTACGCCGAACCGAGGCCCCCAGCTTGCAGGCTGACGCTCTCTCGGAACTCGCGTCGGTGCTGCAAGTTAGCAAAAAAGTGAACGACGCGCGCCGGGCTATCGATGAGGCGATTGCGCTCTACACATTAAAGGGCGACTCCGTCTCGGCGGCGCGCTCCAGCGAGTGGGCCCGGAAACTCTACCGGGTCTGAATGCAGGTTATCGTGACCTCGGGTCCGGCATTCGCATGCACGGGCCCGCGGGTATCAGGAACACCGGTAATGGTCGACACTCAGAACATGTTGAAGCCGCCGTTTCCGATGTTGAGCAGCCAGAACTCGAAGTCGAGGTTTAGCTCCGGTGTCCAACCGGAAACCGACTTATTCTTGTAGAAAACAGTCTTGGCAATGCACGGAATGCCATCTGACCTGGGAGTCGTCGGATTGGCGCAAGCGCCGACATTGTGGATGTTGGTGCCATCGTTGTACTGAATGAGGACGTCGCTGATCTTCGTGCCGGTCTTTATGTTCGACGCATCGACACGAAGAACGAACGTTATGAAGCTACCGCTTGCGGCTGTAAAAATGATATCTGGAATGGTGACCTCTACCCCAAAGCACCGAAAGAAATTTCCAAGGCTCGTGCAATTGATGTTCGAGGTCACATCCGATTCGAGGAGTTCGGCGGTCGAGAAGGTCGGTGCTGCCGGAACCGTGACCTTAACCGCGAACGGATCTGCGGCCACGGTTGTGGCGCCGTTGCCGGTAAAAAAGCTGCCGCCGCTTTGCGGCAACGCGGACCTGACGTTGATTGGGTCGGTCGTCCCGAGGCTCACCTGCGGCCCGGTCCATGTCACGGACGAATTTGGTCGCGGGTTCTTACCGCTCGTACCTTCCGCGTAGACGATATCACCGCCGACCTGCACGAAGTCGGAGCCCGGCGCATCAGCCACACCGTTAACGGCTTTTACCGGCGCCTTGAAGAACACGACGATTGGTTGAGTGAAAAAACTTTCCCCGCTTCCTAGTTGCTTCTTGGTGCAGGCGAAAGAATTAACGCCAGTTTGCGCACAGCCGGCCGGCAGATAGACCGCTGGATTAAACAGCGCCACTGTTTCGGCCGTATCGGTTGCAGTCGCCACAAAAGTGAAACGCGCGTCATTGATCGTATTGCCGTCAGTGTTGGTGAAGTTGAGCGTGTATGCGACGAATGTTTCGAGCGGAGGCGACGAATTTGCGCTGTAAGTCACCGGTGACGTCAGCGGCGTTACCTGCGGGGTGATCGCTCCGGCTGCACCGAGCGCTGAAGTTGCAACCGACATCGTCGTCGCAAAAAGAAATCCAACTCTAAAAAAACGCATGGTCGTTACCTCTGTGAGTTGCAATTGCCAATTGCATTCTGGGCCGGCTTGATAGCTGAAGTACAGGGACTTTTAGCGCATTCTTTTTGGAATTGCGGCCCCGAAGCTTGGAGAATTAGCCGCGTTGCGTCAACGCCTAAGTCGCGCCGTCGGTCGGTTGTTGTTCACGCCATTGCCCACTGCCGGCCGCTTTTTGGCGCCTTGGTATGCTCCGCCGTCGCGCGCTACCCGAAAAAGCTGTCTGCTTCATGTAAGTGACTACTCGTTCAGTGCCGCTGGGCGTTTGGGGAGATAGATGAGCCGGGTGGCGGCATGGTCAAACTGGTGGGAGTCGTTGTTTCAGAGCCGGGGCATCGCCCGCGGTGATGTCGCCGGTGGCCTGACTGCCGCCGTTGTACTGCTTGCAATCGAAGGCAGCTACGGGCTGATTGCCTACTCACGACTCGGGCCAGAGCAGGCGCCGCTCGGTTTCGTGCTCGGCGTCTGCTCTGCGGCGATTGTCAGTGGGACGATGTTCGTGCTGGGTGGCCGCGGGCCGCTGCTAAGCGGTCCCAGCGCCGCCATGGCACTGCTGGTGCCGACGCTCATTGGTGCGCTCGTTATTGATCCGCGGTTTCTCTCAGCGGACGGGCGACCGGCGATACCGTTACTGCTGGCTTTCATAGCGTTTGGGACGGCACTGGCCGGCGTCATGCAGGTGCTGCTTGCATCACTCAGACTGGGCGGCTTGGTCCGCTACGTGCCTTATCCCGTTCATGCCGGCTACATGAACGGCACTGCCGTTTTGATGGTGTTGGCGATGCTGCCATATCTGCTCGGTTTGCCGGCGGGGCAAGGGGCGGCAGAGTGGCGAAATGCTCAGCCGCTGGCGCCGATCGTTGCATTGACAGCTTTTCTGATCGCAATTCGGCCGCCGCGATGGACGCGACGCATGCCGGCCTATCTAATAGGACTATTGGCAGCCATCATGCTGCATCACTTACTGGCGCTTACGCCGCTCGCGAGCGCGCTCGGCCCGCTATTCAATGCGCCGCGCTTCGATTGGCCTGGTATCGATGCGATGGCGCCGTTATTTGATCGCCTTGGCGATGGTCTGCTGCGCGACAAGCTGTGGGTGGTCGTCCAGTTCGCAGCTGCGGTCGCGTTCGTATCGAGCCTGCAGACAGCATTGGCAGGCTCGACCATCGATGAATTTACGCATCAACGCAACGACCGCGGACGTTCACTACTACAACAGGGGGTCGCCAACGTCGCCGTTGGCTTCATCGGCGGGCTGGCGGGCGCCGGCGCCGTCGGCCGCAGCAAAGTCAATGTCGACGCCGGCGGGACCACCGGTATGTCGCGGCTCTTTTTCGCGATCGGACTGCTGTTTGCCTTGGTGGTTGGTCTGCCCTTGATGAGCAACGTGCCGATGGCGGCGATCGCTGGTGTTTTTGCGGCGGTTGCTTACACGCTGGTCGATGCGTGGACGCGCAGTGCCACCGGCGTCTTGTTGCGGCAGAGCTTGCGGTGGCGCATGCCACGCGCTCTTGCGCAGAGTTACGCAGTGATGCTGCTGGTCGCGGGAATTGCAGTATTCGTTTCACTGCCACTTGCGATCGGCGTCGGCGTGCTCGTTTCGATCTTGATGTTCATCCGCAGCAACAGCAAACCTCCGATCCGTCAGGTCATTCATGCCAATCATCGCGCGTCACGAAAGGTCCGGCCCGCCGCCGATGCCGAGCTGCTGCGAGTGCATGGCCAGCGGATCGCGCTACTGGAGCTCGATGGCGCGTTGTTCTTCGGCACCGCGGAGGCGGCTGACGAAGAAATCGAAAAGCTGGTTCACGTCTCGGATCAGATCCTGATCGACTTCGAGCGAGTCACCGAGGTGGATGCCAGTGGCGCGCGCGTGCTGTTGCAGGCGGCCGAGGTCGTCCGACGCGCGGGCAAGCACCTGTTGTTCGCCGGATTGTTGCCTCGTAATCAACGGATGCGCATGATTCGCGACATGGACGTGAATGGGCGGCTCGCCGATGCCAACTTCTTCCAGGACGCCGACCGTGCGCTCGAACACGCCGAGGATCAATTGCTGGCGACGCTTACGCGCGCAGACCTCGAAGACCGGCCACTGACACTTGCAGAAGCTCTCTCGGGGTCCGGCATCGAAGCCGACGAGATCGCGTTGCTGGCATCGATGATGATCGAGCGACGGTTTGCAAAGGGCGACGTTGTGTTCCGATACGGCGATCCCGGGGACTCGATGTATATCCTGTTGCATGGGCAGATCGGTATCTGGTTGCCGGCGACTCATACCGAGGACGAGACTGCGCGCGGAAGGCGGCTTATTTCGTTCGCACCGGGCGTCGTGTTCGGCGACATGGGCCTGCTTGCCGGAGTTGCTCGCTCAGCCGACGCGATAGCTGAAAGCGATGCTCTTGCACTCGAACTGAAGCGCGAGCAATACGAGCGGCTCGTTGCCGATCACCCAACGCTCTTCGGCAAATTGCTGCTGAACATAAGTTTGCTGCTTGCATCGCGCGTGCGCTCGCTGAGTGACGAGCTTCAGGCGTCGCACGCCGTCAACTGACGTTTCCGGACATGAGGAACGGACAGGCAACGATACGGCCGCCGCATCGTGACGCGCTTCTGACGCAACACTTGCAGGCGCTGCTGGGTGATGCCGCCCCGCTCGCTCTCCCATTCCTGCAGCAGCATCTGCAGTGGATCGAACTGACCGGAGGCGAGGTCCTGATGGAGCAGGGCGAAGCCGGCGACTCCGCCTATCTGTGTATCAGCGGGCGATTGCGCGTTTACGTCCGTGCGGACGACGGCTCGCAACGCATGGTGCGCGAGATGTCGCGTGGCGAAGTCATCGGCGAGATGAGTCTGTACACCGGCGAGCCGCGATCCGCCACGGTGATCGCATTGCGCAGTTCGGTGCTGGTGAAACTGGACCGGCAGCACTTCGACGAGTTGATCACGCTCAGCCCGAAGTTGTCGACGACATTTACACGGCAGATCATTCGCCGCCTGCAGACGGAACATCAACATCGGCCGGTGGCGCCGCCCGTGACAATTGGCCTGCTGCCGATTACGGACGGTATTGCACTCGAAGAGTTCGCGCACCGATTGGCCCAGCAATTGAAAGGCTATGGGCGAGTGTGTGTAATTGATGTTGCAGAAATCGATCGCATGCTCGGTGCGCCTGGCACTGCGCTGGACACCGATGCACGGGCAGAGCAGAGCATCGCACTGGCACTCGATGCGATCGAAGCGGAGCACGACTTCGTCTTGTTGCAGGCGGATTCAAGGCCCACTTCGTGGACGCGGCGCTGTATCAGTCACAGTGATGAGCTTCTCTTGATCGCTGACGCCGCGCAGCCGCCGGCCGTACATCCCATTGAGCAGACTTGCCTCACCGATCGTCCAGCGCGCAGCGAAGCGGCAGAGATCCTGGTCTTGTTGCATCCCGCAGAGCTAACGACGCCGGAGGCCACGCGCGAGTGGCTGGCACGGCGCGCAGTGACCGGGCACGTTCATGTCCGCATGGGCCTGGAGCGCGACGTTGGGCGCATGGCCCGACTGCTCGCGCGTAAAGGGGTCGGTCTGGTATTCGCCGGTGGTGGTGCGCGCGGCTTCGCTCATCTTGGTGTCTGGCGCGCGCTGAAGGAGCACGGTGTCGAGATCGACTGCGTCGGCGGCACCAGCATTGGTGCCGTGTTGGCCGCATTGGTCGCTGCTGATCCTCCCGTTGAAAACGCGATCAACATCTCGCGCAAAGCGTTCAGTACCAATCCGACCGGTGATTTCAACTGGTTACCGTTGCTTTCGCTGATCAAGGGACGACGCGTGCGGGCCGCGATTGACAGATCCATCACCGAGCTCGTCGGTGCTTCGATTGCGGTTGAGGATTTATGGAAAACATACTTTTGCGTCGCGACCAATTACTCGCAGGCGCGTGAGCAGCGGATTGTCAGTGGCGATCTCACGCAGGCACTGTTGGCGAGCATCGCGATTCCGGGCGCACTGCCGCCGGTTGTGCACGACGGCGACCTGCTGTGCGACGGCGGCACTTTCAACAATTTTCCCGTTGATGTGATGCGCGACATGCGCGGCGTCGGCACGGTGCTTGGTGTTGACCTTGGCGCGCGCAATCCGCGCCGTCTCGAGTTTGACGAAATGCCCGGCGGGTGGAAGCTGTTGCTGGATCGGTTGCGGCCGCGCAGCAAACGACGCTACCGCGTGCCATCGTTGATGGCGTACTTGCTGAACGTCACTATTCTGTACAGCACATCGCGCCAGCAACAGTTGCGTCAGCTGACCGATGTGTACTTCAGTCCGCCGCTGCAAAGGGTGGGATTGCTTCAATGGTCACGCTTTGACCAGATCGTCCAACAAGGGTACGACCACGCGATCGAATTGCTCAGCGGGCTGAGCGACTCGCAGCGCTCCGCGCTTGGATTGAAGTCGTTGCCTGTTGCTACGACACTCCCCAACCCGAACCACGTCCAACTTTAGACGCGCACGACCTTCCCTGGATTCAAAATGTCCAGTGGATCGAATGATCGCTTGATGCGTGCCATCAGTTCGAGCGCATCGTCGCCATGCTCCTCGCGCAGAAAATCCATCTTGTGCATGCCGACACCGTGCTCGCCGGTGCAGGTACCGTCCATTGCCAGCGCGCGCGTGACGATCAGCTTGTTCAGACGCTCGGCCTCGGCGAGTTCTTCGGGCTTCGATGTGTCGGCAAGAATCGCGCAATGAAAATTTCCGTCGCCTACATGACCAAGAATCGGGGCTGGCAGGAAAGACTGCTCGGTGTCGCGAACGGCGCCGGCGATGCACTCCGCGAGGCGCGAGATTGGCACGCACACGTCAGTGGTGAAGCTGCGGCATCCAGGCTTCAACTGCAGACACGCGAAGTACGCGTTGTGACGGGCTTCCCAGAGCCGCGTCCTGTCTTCCGGGCGCGTGGCCCACTCGAAAGCCGCAGCGCCGTGTTCGCGCGCGATTTCCTCGACGGTCGTCGCCTGCTCCGCGACGCTTGCTGTGGACCCGTGAAATTCGAACAGTAGCAACGGCATTTCTGGCAGTCCGAGCTTGTCGCGCGCGTTGACTGCCTTCACAGTCAGCGCGTCCAGCAACTCGCAGCGAGCGATCGGAATGCCCATCTGGATCGTTGCGATAGTCGTTCGCACCGCGTCTTCAACCGTTGGAAACGAGCACGACGCAGCGGAAACCGCCTCGGGCTGTGGGTAAATCCGCACCGTGACTTCGGTAATCACACCAAGCGTGCCTTCGCTTCCAACGAAAAGGCGCGTCAGGTCGTAGCCTGCGCTCGACTTCTTTGCCCGCCGCGCAGTGCGAACGACCTTCGCTTCGCCGGTGACGACCGTCAGTGCCAGCACGTTCTCACGCATCGTGCCGTAGCGGACAGCGTTGGTGCCCGACGCGCCGGTAGCACTCATACCGCCAATCGTCGCGTCGGCACCGGGATCGATCGGAAAAAAGAAACCCGTATCGCGAATCTCCTGATTCAGCTGCTTGCGCGTCACGCCTGCCTGCACAGTCACCGTCAGGTCTTCGGGGTTGATCGCGAGGACCTTGTTCATCTGCGACAGATCCACGCTGACACCGCCCTGCAGTGCGAGCAGATGACCTTCAAGCGATGTGCCGACACCGTAGGGAATCAGCGGCACTCGATGCTGCGAACACAGATTCATCAGCGCAACGACCTCTTCGGTCGAGTGGGCGAAAACGACCGCGTCCGGTGGCATCGGTGGATATGGCGACTCGTCACGCCCGTGGTGCTCGCGAACTGAGTCAGCGATCGACAGGCGCCCGCCGAAAATCGCCTGCAGGCCGTCCATGAATTCGGCCGTCAATGGCTTACGCAACACATGCGAGGATAAAGGCGCATTCATAATGGCGTCCTTGTCTGGCTACGGGGCCATTCTATGGGCAACCGACTCTCGCAGATTGCAACGCGCACCGGTGATGATGGCACCACCGGCCTTGCCGACGGCACCCGTGTCACTAAGGATCATCTTCGCGTCGCCGCGATGGGCGATGTCGATGAGCTCAACTCGAGCATCGGTGTGCTGCTGACAGCAGCGCTTTCAGATTCGATTCGCAGCGACCTGTCAGCGATTCAGAACGACCTGTTCGATCTCGGCGGCGAGCTCGCGATTCCCGGCTATTCGATGATCACCGACAAGCAGGTGGCGCGACTTGACGCGCGGTTGGCGCACTACAACGCTGATCTTCCGCGGCTGGCCGAATTCATCTTGCCCGGCGGTTCACATTCCGCCGCGGTCGCCCACGTGTGCCGTACGGTGTGCCGGCGCGCGGAGCGTGCGCTGGTGGCGCTCGGCAAGCAGGACACAGTGAACGACGGGCCGCGCCAGTATCTGAACCGACTGTCCGATTTGCTTTTTGTGCTGGCGCGTGTGCTGAACCGGGAGGCGGGCGGCACCGACGTACAGTGGCAGCAACGCAAGAACCAATAACGAATGCCGTGATGAACATCAGATATCTCGGCGCAATTGTCGGCGCCCTTATGGTTGGAACCGCGGGCGGCGCTCCCAAGCGCCCGCTGATACCGCTATATGACGCAGCCACTATTACTGCCCGCTGCGACAGCGAGCTCGCGAAGGCGCGCGCAACCAAAAAGGCGATCGAATCGGAAAAGGGCGGAAGCGTTTTTGCCGACTGGAACCGGTTGTCAATTCAATATGCCGACTTTGCATACCCGGTTTACCTGCTGCAAAACGTCGCCGCGGACAAGGCAACGCGTGATGCTGCACAGACGTGTCTGGAAAAACTTTTGCCGTTCGAGACGGAAGTGGCGCAAAGCGAGCCGTTGTATCGCCGCGTGCTGGCGGTCACAGCCGAAGGACGCGATAGATCAGACGTTCAAGCAGGACTTGATCGAAAAGTTTGAAGACGGTGGAGCGACGCTGCCGCCCGACAAGCGCAAACGAGCGAAGGAGATCGCTGATGAGATCGAGCGCCTCGACTTGCAGTTCGGCAAGAACGTCAACGAAGATCCGACGACCGTCGTACTGACCCCGGCGGAAGCCGCAGGGATGCCGGACGCCTGGCTTGCGGCACGAAGGCGCGATGCAGGCGGCAATCTGGTGCTAGGTCTCGACTCACCGACCGTGGTGCCGTTCTTGCAGAACGCGACCAGCGAAGCGGCGCGGCGCAAAGTGTGGATGGCGAAGAACCGCGAGGGTGGCGAGCAAAATCTCACGCTGCTTGATAGAACCTTAAAGCTTCGCTATGAACTCGCGCAGCTGCACGGCATGCCCGACTATGCAACGTACGCGCTAAAGCGTCGCATGGCGCAGACGCCCGCGGCGGTGAACGAATTCCTCGCCAAGGTGCAGGCAGCCGTCGACGAAGTCGAAGCGCGGGAACTCGCGGAGTTGCGTGCCGACAAGGCAAAGTTCACCGGCACCGACCCGGCTGCGCCGCTGTTTCATCGTTGGGACTTGACGTTCCATCAGGAGCGTGTGCGCCGAGCCCGCTTTAAGATCGATCAGGAAGCATTGCGCGTCTACTTTCCCACCGACAAGAGCATTGAATTCGCGATCAAGCTGGCAGAGCGGCTCTTCGGATTGACCTTTGTCGAGCGCAAGGTGCCTACGTGGCACAAAGACGTACGCTACTTCGACGTCTTCGATCAACTGCCTGCCGACGGATTCGCGGGGAAAACAGGGCGAATTCGTCGGCGGTGTGTATCTCGATCTATACCCGCGCGACGGCAAGTACAACCACGCAGCGGCGTTTCCGGTGCGACGTGGATCAACGTTGACGCAGCGAACGCCCATTTCCGTGCTGGTGACCAACTTCGATCGCAAGGGGTTGAACCACGACGAGCTTGAAACGCTGTTGCACGAATTTGGACATGTGTTGCACGGCGTTCTCTCGAAGACGCGTTACGCCGATCAAAGTGGCACGTCCGTCAAGCGCGACTTTGTCGAAGCGCCATCGCAGATGTTAGAGGAGTGGGCGCGACGCGAGGAAGCCCTCAGCCTGATATCGGAGATCTGTCCTGGTTGCCCGCGCTTGACCAGCGCGCAGATCGCACAGCTCGATGCGGCGCGCAAGTACGGACAGGGCATTCGCTATGAGCGGCAGCGCCAATACGCCGCCTACGACATGAAGCTGCATAGTGGCGTCCCGCCGGCAGCGATGCCGGCCTGGGCCCAGCTCGAAAGTAAGACAAGGCTGGGCCACGTCGACGGATCGATGTTGCCTGCAAGCTTCGGCCACTTGATGGGCGGCTATGCCGCGGGCTATTACGGGTACATGTGGTCGCAAGTTCTCGCACTCGACATGCTGTCGGCGTTCGAGCGGCAAGCTGATGAGCCCCGAAGTCGGGCGTCGTTACCGGCAGACGATTCTCGCGTCGGGCGGACAGCGCCCGCCGCAGGCACTGGTCGAGGCCTTTCTAGGTCGCAAACCCAGCAGTGACGCTTTTTATGCCGAGATCACAGGCCGTCGATGAGCTTTGAACCGTGATGCAGCTTGAAGGCAAGACTGCGATCGTCACGGGCGGTGCCAGCGGATTTGGTGAGGGCATCGCGCGCGCGTACGTGTCGGAGGGCGCGCAAGTGGTGATTGCCGATCTCGAGCGCGGCAAGGGCGAAGCGCTGGCGCGGCAGCTTGGGCCGCTTGCCGTGTTCGTGCGCTGCGATGTGTCGCTGCGGCCCGATATTGACGTGCTGGTACACACATGCGTTGATCGGTTCGGCGTGCCGGATATCGTCGTCAACAATGCCGGCACAACGCACACCAACATGCCGCTGCTCGACGTCGACGAAGCGACGTTCGACAAAGTGTTCGCCGTCAACGTGAAATCGATTTATCACATGGTGCTTGCAGTCGTGCCGTTGATGCGCAAGCGGGGAAGTGGCGTGATCCTGAATATAGGTTCCACCGCAGGCATTCGTCCGCGGCCAGGTCTGACTTGGTACAACGCCAGCAAGGGCGCGGTCAATCTGCTCTCGAAATCGCTGGCCGTCGAACTCGGCGCGGATCGAATTCGTGTCAACGCGATCTGCCCCGTAATCGGCGAAACCGGCCTGCTCGAACAATTCATGGGAATGCCGGATACGCCGGCCAACCGGGCGAAGTTTCTGGCGACGATTCCGCTGGGCAGGATGTGCCGTCCTTCGGATGTCGCCGCGGCGGCCGTTTACCTGGCAAGTGACGCCGCCGAATTCATTTCCGGCGTCGAGTTTCCCGTCGACGGAGCGCGCACTGCCTGAGTTATGCGGTGCGCGATTTCTTCGACGTTTTAGGGCGGACGCCGCGGCGCTCGAGCGCCTCGCGCAACATGAACTCGATCTGTGAGTTCACCGATCGCAGCTCGCTGGACGCCAACCGCTCGAGCTCGGCCCACAGGGCCGGATCGACTCGCATCAGGAACGCCTTCTTCTCTGCGCCTGTCACTTTTGATACTTGGCGAATTAGCGAACTCAGCGGCCCGGCGGCGGCTTGCGCTGGCGGACCCAAAGAAGCGTGCCGACGGTTTCAAGAGCAATGCCGACGCCGATCACCGCAAGTCCGACCTCGAAGTCAAGTCGTCCGAGTGCGAGCAGCATCGCTCCGACGATGACCAACAGCGTTCCGGGAATCCAAAGCACCAACGAATTCATCGCCTTGCTTATTGATACAGCGTGCCGGTGTTGATCACCGGCTGCGTATCGTTCTCCGAGCAGAGCACGACCAGTAGATTCGACACCATCGCTGCCCTACGCTCGGAATCGAGATCAACGATGCCGCGCTCTGACAGGCCATTGAGTGCCATTTCAACCATGCTGACGGCGCCGTGCACGATCTTGCTGCGCGCGGCGATGATTGCCTCGGCCTGTTGCCGTCTCAGCATTACCTGAGCGATCTCCGGCGCATAGGCGAGGTGAGTGAGCTTTGCATCCTCGACGACGATGCCCGCGGGCTCCAGCCGGTCTGCCAGCTCACGTATCAGTGCGGCCGTAACTCTCGACTGGCTGGCGCGCAAAGTGGGCTCGTCCGAGCCTTCATGCTCGCCTTCGTCGTAGGCGTAACTCGACGCCAGATAACGCACTGACGTTTCAGCCTGCACACGCACATATTCGTCGTAATCCTCGACGTCGAACACTGCTTGCGCGGTGTTGCGTACTCTCCAAACGATTGCTGCCGCGATTTCAATCGGATTGCCGCGCTTGTCGTTAACCTTGAGCCGCTCGCCGTTCAGGTTGTGCGCGCGCAAGCTGATCTTTTGCTTCCGGTAGAACGGATTGGCCCAGCGCAGCCCCTCCGAACGGTCGGTGCCCACGTACTCTCCGAACAGCAACAGGATCGCTGCTTCATTCGGCTGCAGCATGTACAGACCCGCAAGCAGCAGCGCTCCGAGGAGAATCAGAACGACGCCGAATGCGATCGCGATCAGCCCCATCGGCCGCACCACCAAGTAAATCCCGGCAAGCACAGAGACGATGCCGATCGCAGCCCACACATAGCCGCTTCCGCTCGTTCTTTCGATCTCCTTCGTGATCGGCGCGTTTTGCATGCCTTCCCTCCGTTATCAAAGTGATATCACTTTGATAGAAGGCAGCGGGCCTGTCAACTCGGCCGGACGGACGGTAGGCAAATGGCTCCCAGCGCCTGACGAGCGCAAAAGCCACCGTTCGGCGGCAGCGACGCGGAGAGATGACGCCTGTCGGTTTAGCTAGTGGCTGCCTTTGCTGGCTCGCCTGTCACGCACTGCCTTGGCCAGCGAATCGAGCACAGCGACGCTGTCGTCCCACCCGATGCACGCGTCAGTAATCGACTGCCCGTACGTAAGCGGCTTGCCGACGACCAGGTCCTGCTTGCCCGAAAGCAAATGACTTTCGATCATTACGCCGATGATGCGAGATTCGCCCGCTGCCAGCTGTTGCCCAATGCTGGCGCATACCTTGATCTGGTTGGCGTGATCCTTCTGGCTGTTCGCGTGACTCGCGTCGATCATCAGTCGCTCGGGCAGGCCGGAAGCTCGTAACTCGGCGCACGCAGCCGCGACGCTTGCTGCGTCAAAGTTCGGCTTTTTCCCACCGCGCAAAATGATGTGGCAATCGTCGTTACCTTTGGTAGATACGATTGCCGAATGGCCGCCCTTGGTGACTGAGAGAAAATGATGCGGCTGTTGCGCGGCTTTTATTGCGTCGGTAGCGATCTTGATGTTGCCATCGGTGCCGTTCTTGAACCCAACCGGACACGATAACCCCGACGCGAGCTCACGATGCACCTGGCTTTCCGTCGTGCGCGCGCCGATCGCGCCCCACGAAACAAAGTCGGCGATGTATTGCGGCGTGATCATGTCGAGAAACTCGCTGCCGGCCGGCATGCCCGCCACGTTGATTCCCATTAACAACTCACGCGCCACGCGCAAGCCATGGTTGATGCGAAAGCTGCCATCGAGGTCTGGGTCGTTGATCAGTCCTTTCCAGCCCACTGTCGTACGCGGCTTCTCGAAATAAACGCGCATGACGATTTCCAGCTCCGATTTCAGACGCTCGCGCTCGACCTTCAGCCGACGCGCGTAGTCGAGCGCGGCTTGCGGGTCATGGATCGAGCACGGGCCGACTACCACGACGATGCGGTCGTCCTCTCCATGCAGGATGCGGTGGATCGACTCGCGCGCCTCGAACACAGTCAGCGATGTTTTTTCGTCGCAGGGGTACTCGCGCAGCAGGTGCGACGGCGGCGCGAGCTCCTTGATCTCCTTGATCCGCAGGTCATCTGTCATGTAGCGCATCGCTCGGGCTCCGTCCATGTGTACTCACCAAAAAAAAACCGCCAGGTCTGCCTGGCGGTTGGGGTCGATTCGGTGTGTTCTACGCGCGCCGTTCGACTCGTTCCGCCAGTGGCCGGAAAAAGCCGTAAAAGTAGAAGAAGAAGCGGTGCGCAAAAACGCTCATGCGCGCAAGATACCTGAGCTTTAGGTCCGGCTGCAAGTCAAACATCCGCCCGAATTACCCACAAATAGCGGGTCACCTGCCAAAACACCGGCGCCGCGAACATCAAGGCGTCGAGCCGCTCGAGGACTCCACGCGTAAGCACCAACTCTGAATCCCATTGCTTTGCCCCAAGGCTGCGCTTCACCAGCGACAAAACAACGGTGCCGATGAAGCCGCTGACGACGATCAGCGCAGACATCAAAAATGCCTGCCACCACAGAAATGGCGTCATCCACCACAGCGCGGTGCCCAGCAATACTCCCAGCGCACCCCCGGCCAGCGCACCTTTCGCCGTCTTGTTTACGTTGACGGTCAATGGAACGCCACCAAGCAGCGTGCTCATGATCACCTGCAGCAGATCGGTCAGGAAGAGAATAAGCAGGAAGAACAACAGAAGCAGCGGACCACGATCGTCGTAACCACGGATCGGTAGCGTGGCAATCGCAGGTGCGTGGCTCACGCAGTAAACGCTGACCATCAAACCCCATTGCACCTTGGCGACTCGCTGCAAATACAACTCTGTGTCCTGCTTGATGGCCATTACGACCGGCATCAGCAGAAACACATAAACGGGAATGAAGACAGCGAACAAGTTGGTGCGTCCGAATCCGAGCAGCACGTACTGCGCCGGAATCACCAGGTAGAACGCGACCACGAGCGCCCAGTGGTCTGACGGCTTGATCGGCGTCAGCGATACGAACTCTCGCAGTGCAAAGAACGATGCCAGCGCGAAAACGACGAGCAGTGCATTGGGGCCGATGACAAAGGCCACCGTGAACAGGGCGAGCACAGACCATGAGGAGCGCACGCGCGAGTTGACAACCGCCAAACGCGCCAGTCGCATCGTGTCCATCGTGCGCGATGCAAGCCACTGTCCGGCGCCGGTCGCAACAAGCGAGAGAATCGCAAGCGCGCAGAAAATGGCGAGGAATGTCTCGTTAAGTGTCATACCGATGTCAGGACCGCCGGGCTGTCCGAAGGCACTGGTGCGCGCCCTTTAAGGGCAGCGAACGAAGTGAGCGTGGAGGTTTCATCCCTTAACCGGATAGCTGCGCAACCGCGTTGCGCGCGCGGCGCAAAAATTCGTCCTTGTCTTCGCCGGCCTGTAGCTTCAGCGCGCCACCGAAACGCACGGTGCAGATGATCGGCACCGGGAGCAAGGCCCCTTTCGGCATGCTTCGATGCAGGTTCTCGATGTAAACCGGGATCAGTTCAACGGCAGGAAACGCGGTGGCAAGGTGATACAGGCCCGATTTGAATTCCCCAGGCAGCGGCTGCGCCGAACGCGTACCTTCGGGGAAGATGATCAACGAGAAGCCGTGCTCGAGCGCGTCGCGCAACGGTTCCAGCGGATCCGTGTCGGGATCAGCCCGGCTGCGATCGATCATCACGACGTTCAGCTCGTTCCGTGCAATCGTGCCGCGAATACCGGGCTTGTCCCAATAATCACGCGCGGCTACAGGCCGCGTATTGGCGCGCAGTGCACCGGGGAGCGCGGCCCACAGCACGATCGTGTCCATGTGGCTCGTGTGGTTGGCAAAATAAACGCGCTGTGTCGCGGTCGGAGCCGAACCTACCCAGCGCGGATACGCACCGACGAGCAGGCGCACCAGCCAGACGATCGGAGGCAGCAGTTTCACGTGAGAACGGGGTGTTGACTGACGGTTGCGAAGAGCCGCTGATTATCAGCGAGCGCGCTTATTGAGCAAAGCGAGACAAAATAGGGCAGAGTCCACAGATCCGCACAATCGCAGCCGCACGCAATGACGAGATGGAACAGATCAACCTCGAAGACAAACTAGCTTCGTTTTCGGAACATTGGCAGCCGAGAACCGTGGCGCAGTTCAATGGACACGATGTGATGGTAGTCAAGGCCAAAGGCGAGTTCGTCTGGCACAAGCACGATGACACGGATGACTTCTTTCTGGTTCTAAAAGGCTGTCTTACGATCCAACTGCGAGACCGGGACGTGACGCTGAAGGCCGGAGAAATGTTCGTAGTGCCTTGCGGTCAGGAGCATCGACCGGTGGCTACCGAAGAAGTGCATCTGCTGCTGATCGAGCCTGCGGGAACCCCCAACACCGGCGATGCGGCCACTGCGGCCAAGCGACGGCTGATCTGAGCAGAGGTGCTGGCGCGTCGATGACACCCACTTTGCAGCGAGTCGATCATGTTCACGTTTACGTCCGTGATCGAGCACAAGCGGAACGATGGTATGCCGACGCGTTGGGCTTTCGTCGGATCAAGGGGCTCGAGTTCTGGGCTGCCGAGGGCGGTCCGCTTACTATCGCCGATGAATCGGGAAGCATTCATCTCGCATTGTTCGAACAACCCAGGCAACCGTGTCGATCGACCGTTGCCTTTGCGGCAGACGCGACCCAGTTTTTAGCTTGGTGCAGTCACCTTGCAGAGGTACTGAAGCAACCAATGCAGCCCGTCGATCACCAGGTGGCATGGTCGCTTTACTTCAGCGATCCCGATGGAAATCCCTTCGAGATCACTTGCTATGACTACGATTCGCTATTGGCGAAACTACAGAACACCCAGCCTGCGGCACCTTAACCAGTCGAGATCGAGAAAAATGAAACGTCACCTGGCTGCGCTCTTCGTTGTGTCCGTCATCTTGGGCGGCTGCGGCACTGTCGGTCAGTCCTGATAAAGAGCAGCTGACGGCGCAGGTCACCGCTGCCGAACTTGCGTTCGCAAAGACAATGGCTGATCGAAACCACACCGCGTTCTCGGAGTTCATTTCCGAGGAAGCGGTGTTCAGCAACGCTGGCAAATCCGTTCGCGGACGGGCAGCTATCGCCGCCGACTGGAAGAAATTCTATGACGGGCCGCGTGCGCCTTTTTCATGGAAGCCAGATCTGGTGGAGGTCTTGCCGTCGGGGACGCTCGCCTATTCGACAGGCCCGGTAGCGAATGCCGAGGGTGTCGTGTTCGCACGATTCAACTCCACCTGGCGGCTCGAGGCGCCGGGAGTATGGCGCGTCGTGTTTGATAGCGGCTCGCCGGTTTGCAACTGCCCCAAACCGGAGCCGAAACAATAGAACGCGTTGTTACGCGGTACCGCCGATCGTCAGTCCTTCGATGCGCAACGTCGGTTGACCGACGCCGACCGGCACGCTTTGCCCATCCTTCCCGCACGTGCCAATACCCGGATCGAGCGCCATGTCGTTGCCGATCATCGTCACCTGTGTCAATGCATCGGGCCCGTTACCGATCAGCGTCGCGCCTTTGATAGGGCGTGTGACTTTTCCATCTTCAATCATGTACGCCTCGGCCATGCTGAACACGAATTTGCCGTTGGTGATGTCGACCTGCCCCCCGCCAAAGTTGGTTGCGTAAATCCCTTTGCTGACCGAGCGCACGATCTCATCAGGATCCTTGTCGCCGGCGAGCATGTAAGTGTTGGTCATGCGCGGCATTGGAAGGTGCGCAAACGACTCGCGCCGGCCGTTACCTGTCGGTGCGACGTTCATCAACCTCGCATTCAGCGAATCCTGGATGTAGCCACGCAGAATTCCGTCTTCGATCATGACGGTGCGCTGTGTTGCGTTGCCTTCATCGTCGATGCTCAGCGAGCCGCGGCGGTTCGCGATTGTGCCGTCATCGACCACGGTGACGCCCTTCGACGCAACGCGCTGCCCAACCTTGCCGGCAAAAGCGCTCGAGCCTTTGCGATTGAAGTCGCCCTCAAGACCGTGCCCGACGGCTTCGTGCAACAGAATTCCCGGCCAGCCGGGGCCGAGAACGACCGGCATGATGCCCGCAGGCGCCGGGTCCGCAACAAGGTTGATCAACGCCTGATGAACGGCACGATCGGCATATTCGGCCAGATGCTCGTCGGTGAAGTACGAAAGATCGTGCCGGCCCCCGCCACCGTGATGTCCCTGTTCTCGCTTTCCGTCCTGCTCGACGATAACGTTGACCGACACGCGCACCAGCGGTCGTACATCGGCCGCCAGTACGCCATCGCTGCGCGCGACGAGGATCACATCGTAGTCGGCACCGACGGTTGCCATCACCTGCTTGACACGCGGATCACGCGCGCGTGCCAGCTGCTCGATCTTCTCCAGCATCCGCACCTTGGCCGCCGCATCGAGTGACGCCACCGGGTCACCGTCGGCGTAGCGGGCTAACTGCGATCGCACGCCAACCTTCGGTGCGACTCTTACTTTGCCAGCGCCGTGGCGTGCGATCGAGCGCGCCGATATTGCGGCTTCGGTCAATGACTCGAGCGAGATGTCGTCGGAGTAGGCAAAGGCAGTTTTGTCGCCGACGATGGCCCGCACGCCGACGCCTTGTTCGATATCAAAACTGCCACTCTTGACGATGCCTTCCTCAAGCGAAAATGATTCACTGCGCGAATACTGAAAGTACAGATCGGCGTAATCGGTGCGGTGTTCAAAAATAGTCGCCAGTACGCGCTGCAGCTGCGCCTCGTCTAGCCCAAAAGGGTCGAGCAGCAGCTGCTTGGCGGTCGCAAGGCGGGCGAGGGTAGGGTCTGAGATTTTCATTGAACGTTGCACTGCGGAATCGGCAATTGTACGGGCGTCAGTGCATCACTCGGTGTTCAAGGGCAGGCAAAGAAGCACGCGAATCAGCGATCAATTGTGGGTCAATGTCGCCGAACACAACCCCTTCGCCGTCCGCCCGCTCTGCAACAACCGTGCCCCATGGGTCGATCAACATCGTGTGGCCGTGGGTCGAGCGGCCGTTTTGGTGCCGACCACCCTGCGCCGGGGCCAGGACGTATGCAAGGTTTTCAATCGCACGGGCGCGCAGCAGAACCTCCCAGTGCGCGCGCCCGGTCGTGGCGGTAAAGGCTGAAGGAACCAGGATCAAATCCGGCCGCGGCATCGCCCGGTAAAGCTCAGGGAAACGCAAGTCGTAGCAAATCGAAAGCCCAACGCGCAGGCGAACGCCGTCTTCGGTCGCCAGCTTGAAGCTCGCTACTTCACTTCCGGGAGCAATCGTCACCGCCTCGTCATAGTTCTCTTTGCCTTTGTTGAAGCGGAAGAGGTGAATCTTGTCGTAGCGGGCCACGCGCTCACCCGCGGGGCCGTATACGAGCAGCGTGTTCAGAACGCGATCATCTTCCGGCGCAACCAGTGGCAACGTACCGCCGACCAGACACACGCGATGCTGACGCGCCTGGTTGGCCAGAAAATCCTGGATGGGTCCGTGCCCATCGGCTTCTCGTAATGCGATCTTGTCGGTATCGCGCTGGCCCATCAGACAGAAGTATTCGGGCAACGCGACGACCTGTGCGCCACCGGCAGCGGCTTGGGCGATCAATGTTGCAGCGGCACGCAGGTTTTGGTCGACATCGGTAGTCGAAACCATCTGCACACCGGCGACGCGTACCGTGGATTTCATTTGATCGACTCCGCGTTCACGCTCGGGACTCTGCCTCGACGAGTGATAGTGGGATCGGTCCAGCTTCCTGCAATGTCGTACTCGAGCGCGAACACTTGTGACAGTGGATTACGCAGTACGTATTGCGCGACAAACGCGCCCAGGCCGAGTATCGGATTGGCGACACCGAGGGCAAGTGCGGCCGTACTTGCATCGATTTCAGGCAACACGACGAGATGCAATTGTTGCGTTTCGTTGCGCAGGTTGATCGTGCCCGACATCAACGCCGTCGCAGTCGTCCCGGTCATACGAAAGTTACTGGTCGACATGACGCCCTGCGCGAGCGTCGCGTCCGCGCGTATCGAGCTATAGGCGAAGCCCTCCGAAAATGGACGCCCTGCGTCGAACAGCAGCGTGCGCGATAGCGATTGCAGCGAGAGCAGGCCGAGCAAGCGAGCCGCGTTACCAGCGTCGACCTTCAAGAACCGCCCCTCGTCGACGCTTAGTGCCAGCTTGCCGGACAGAGTCGCGTAGTCGAGGTCGAGCGGCGATCCCTGCCATTCGATATCGCCCTCGAGCGCGCCCTGACCGGCAGCCATCGCGCCTGGAAATCCGAGTCGATCAAGCGTCGCACCTGCATCGCGAGCATCGAACCTGAAGTTCAACTTGGTATGTCGCGCCTTGCCGCTCGCTGCAGCCCATTCGCCAGTCGCCGAAAACTTCATGTCACTATTGGTGATGTCGAAGCGCCGCACGCTCCATGCGGGTGCGCTCGAGCCTCCCGCGTTTTGCGCAAGCAACTCCAGTCGACCGAGCTTCAACCCAGACAACTCGAATTGCTCGGCGGTGATATCGAGGGAGGGCAGTTCTGCCTGCGGCGAGTTGAGCGCTTCGACGACTTCGCTCTTTCGCGCTGCAGGAATTAACAAGCGTGACAGGCGCGCCGTGATCTGTTCGGGTTTCCATGCCACATAACCGGACACGCCGTCCGAAACGATATTGGTGTTAAAGCCGCCATCCGCGGTGCGCGATGCGCCGAGCGTCACGTTGCGGAACGTGCGGCCCATTAACACCAGCTCGGGTGTTCGAATCGCAAACAGGTCGATCGCGGGCACGGAGGAGCCGGCCGGTGGCGCTCCGATGGACTTGGGCGTCACTTCACCGCCCCCGAGAAAAGCAGACCACGCTTCCACATCGAGGCGAGGGACTGTAGCCAGCACCAACAGGCCCGCTTCGGGCAGGTTTGCCGGCTCGTTCAGCGCGATAACGCCACGCGTGATGCGCAGCTCACCCCGTTCGCGACGATGTTCGATGCGCACCCCCAGAACGCGGCCCGCCGCGATGCGCCACTCGTCGCCGTCGCCGAGCGGAACGCGCTCGATGCGCAACGGCATCGCTTCCTGAGGCGTCTTGCGAAGCGGTGCGACACCATCGACCGAAAGGCCAATCAAATCGCTGTCGATTTTGAATTCAAGCGACGGCTTCAGTGTCAGCGTTGCGATGTAGCGCGCTTGCCCTTGCGAACGATCGAGTATTTGCTGCACCGGCGCCACGCTAACCGCGCGCCGCAGTGCGGGTACGGTAGCGATGCCGGTCGCGGTGAAAATCGGTTCGCCGTCGGCGCGCCTGCTGGTTTCGATCCTGCTCTGACCGCCGAGAACCGTTGTATTCAAACTTATGTTCTGCACACCGGCCTCGGTGAATTGCAGCGCTCCGGTCACGCGCGAAAACGGTGGGCCCTCAGCCAGCTGCACATCATTATTCGCGAAGTTAAGCGTGCCTGCGACCTGACTGTCGGACGCATGCGCCAGCGGAATCGAGAGGCGCAGGTCGAGTTTGGCGTTACCGGTTGCCGCGGCGTTCGCCGTGATGCCGCCCGTCCAGCGCAACACTGGGCTGCTGTTGACGTAGCGCACCATGTCGGCCAGTGGGCCATCGGCAACGCCACGCACATCCAGGGTTGCGTTGTGCCCAACCTCGGGAATACGTGCGACGACATTGCTGAGCTTCGCGTCGTAGGCCGCGCCACGCTGGGCGGTCACGGTCATCGAACGACGCTCGAAAAGAAGATCGGCGTCGATGTCTTTCAGCAGCGGCCAGACCCGCGGCGTTTCAGCGGATCCATCGCCCTGAACCTTGCCGGGATGCACGTCGAGAGACGCGTCGGTGACGTGTAAGGCAATGCGAAACTCCGCATCGTTTTCGCCCTCGAACGGAAAGCGCGCCAGATCGCCTTTGATGCGAACTGTGCCGTCGGTGACGCGGCCTGTCACCAATGCGTGCTGAAGCCATTGAAGCGTGGTAGTTCCCACGACCAGAGGTACGTAGCGGTGCGCTGCGGGTGCGTTCAGGCGCGCAATACGAGAGGTGAGGTCGAGCCAGCCGGGGCCGTCTTTGTCGCCGCTCGCCGCACGATAAGTGCCGGTCGCTTCAAGTTCAATATCTGCATTGGAAGCGAAGGCGGAGTCGACGCGCACCTCTAAGCCGGGCTGCCACTTCCAGCGCGCTGTCGTCGTCAGTTTCGCAAGCTTGACGCGCGGCTCGGACAACACACCAGGCAGGAAGAGCGTCGCATCCTTCGACGCAAGCTGCATCGATCCTGCACCGTCGGCAATGTCGATGCTTCCGCTCACGTTTTCGAAGCCAGGCAATCCGAGTGGATGCCTGGCATTTTGATTGTCTTGTGATGCAGCCGGCTGCGCAGCGCTTGCTAATCCTTCGAATCGGGTCTTCAGCGACAACGTCCTGAGCTCAGGCGCCGACCCAGGCCAGCCGGCAGTTAGACCGGTCAAGGTCCCTGCGAGTGCATGTTTGCTCAGCGTCTGGCGCAACTCGGCAGAGACAGGAACGTGCATTGCAAACCATGAAAGCGTGGGTATATCGATGCGGTTCGCCTGTACCTGTGTACGCGCTGGGTTCGCGCCTTGGGCACGCGTGGTGCGCACCTTGAAGTCGAAGGGGGCAATGGTCTGGTTCGAAGCCGTGACGAGCGCAAGTCGATTGGCTTCGAACTCCTGCCCACCGATGCCATCATCGGTGCCCCATAGGCGTTGCGTGACACGACCTTGCAATGATTGGAGCGTTAGCGGGTCGAGGTCGTCGGCGAGCGTGATATTCACGTTCGTCAAGGCAACATCGGCCATGACGCGCGTAATGCGCGCATGATCGAAGGACACCCAGCTGCGTACCGCGCCCTGCGCACTCGTGATCTTGGCCGGTGCTTCGAACATTAGCGCGACCGCCGCAAGGTCGGCGTAGTCGACGGCACCAAACACCTCACCGGACCAGCCGTTGAAGTCGGAAGGCCGTGAAAACGGCGAATGACGAAACCGCGCGCGCAGATCGATCGGTCCCGCAACTGTGGAGGTGGGCTGCGCCTGCAAACCGACGATGTGCGACCCGAACACGTTTTCAAGCTGCAGGTTGACGTGCGCAAGCTCGAAGTCGTTCGCTCTCGCGGAGTCACGGCGATCGCTGTATCGAATGCGCGCATCGCGGATTACCACCTCGCTTTGCGCGAGAATCCAATCGGACGCGCCGGAGTCCTCGCCTTTTTGATTCGGATCAAACAGGAATCCACCGATGGAAAATCGATTGCCCGACAGGCGCACGATGTCCAGATCAAGCGCTTCGACGCGCAACTCCGCGAAGCGAGGCTCGAGTGCCGCAACACTAAGCCACGAAACAGTTCCTTCGACCAGGGGCAGCGACAAATCCGGCCGATCGCTGCCGCTGGCGATACGAACTTGTCGCAACGCTAGATGCGGATTCAAACCGCGCCATGAAGCATCGATGCGGCCAATGGTTACGGGGGCCTTGACCACACGCGAAGCGATCTGCTCGATGCGTGGCCTCATTTGGTCCACGCGAGGCATCGCGACGTAACGCACAACCAGCACCAGTGTGCCGGCGATAAAGAAGAGCGCGACGAGTGTCCACGCAAGCGACAGCCAAGCTAAACGCAGACCACGGCGCGCGCGTGATGTGCTGTGGCTGTCAGCGCGTTCAGTGATGTTTAGCTGCTTTGTCATGGCGAGCGCGCTACAGGGCGCCGCTACGTAAAATGAACGATCGATAGGAGCGAAGAGCCGCGGTCACCTTATCACAGCGGGCTGACGATACGACCGCATTACCCAGTGAAAGATTCCCTCACGAGCAGACCGAAGTTCGTCGGACCGAACGATTGGCGCGGGCAGCGCGCGGCGTTAGCCGATTTGCCCGCGTTATCGCACTACGTCCAGCGTGCACTGCAGGCGGAATCTGCGACGACACCGGAAAGTTCGCCCGTCGTTAGGACGTTGGAACATTGGGCCGAGAGTGCCTGGACCGCAGCGCAGCCTTGGCGATTCGTTGCAATCGTTGCTGCTGCTGGCAAGCGGAGACCATGCGCAGCGTCTTGCTGTGGCGCTGCGCAGGCTGCGCAGACGGGTGTTGCTGGCGCTGATTGCACGCGATGTGACAGGCCGCGCCGACCTGGCAGAGGTGGTTGCAACGATGACGTCGCTTGCGGAATTGACAGTGCAGTCGGCTGTGTCGGCGATCGCGGGCGAATTGGCGAGTCAATATGGAACTCCAATCGGGGCTGACGGCGTGCCGCAAGACCTGCTTGTCATTGGCATGGGAAAGCTTGGCGGTCGCGAGTTAAATGTTTCGTCCGACATCGACCTGATCTTCGTTTACGACGAGGACGGCGAAACGAACGGTGCGAACGTTCGTCGCTCCATCACCAACCACGAATTCTTTGCGCAGCTTGGTCGGCGTGTCATTGCGCTGATCAATGATGTGACGGCCGACGGCTTCGTCTTTCGCGTCGATATGCGTTTACGGCCCAATGGCGCTGCAGGACCGCTTGCGGTTTCGAATGCGATGCTTGAGGAATATCTGATGGCGCAGGGTCGTGAGTGGGAGCGCTTCGCGTGGCTGAAGGGTCGGATTGTTTCGTCTCCGGTATTCGCCTCCGCGTCGCAGTTCGAGGCGCAGTCTGCCGCCCTCGAGGCGATTGTCAGGCCGTTCGTCTTTCGCAAGTACCTCGACTTTGGTGCAATCGCCGCTCTGCGCGAACTTCATAAGATGATTCGAACCGAGGCAGTGCGCCGCTCGGCGGAACGACCGGGGCGCGAGGACCGTACCGACGATGTCAAGGTCGGACGCGGCGGGATTCGAGAGCTTGAGTTCATTGCGCAAACGTTTCAGGTCGTGCGCGGCGGCCGCGAGCCAAAGCTGAGGTCGAAGTCGACGCTGGAAACGCTGACAGCACTTGCCGAGCTGGGTGTTTTGCCGGCAGTAACGTGTGAACGTCTGGCATCGAGCTACGTCTTCTTACGCAACTTAGAACACGCGCTGCAGTATGTCGACGACGCGCAGACGCATCGGGTACCGCCCGACGATCAAGCGCGTGATCGCGTCGCACGGCTCCTCGGCGCTGCCAGCGGCAAAGCGATGATTGCCGAGTATCGAGCTGTGCAGGTGCTCGTAGCGGAAGTATTCGACGGTGTATTTACCGAACCGGTTGTCGACGAGGACGAGATTTCACTGCCTTCCGTAAACGTCGCAGGGGTATCTGATGACGGCGCGCTGATAGAGGACCTGCGCGTACGCGGGTTTATGGATCCGTTGGCCACGGCACAGCGCTTGCGAGCGGTAATCGACTCTCGCCGTATGCAGTCGACCTCCGGTTCTGCACGCACGGGCATTGAGCGTCTACTGCGGCGTGCACTTCAGGCGGCGATCGAGCGTTCGCAGGAAGGCGGCGCTGCGCACGATATCGGCCCCGATGAGCATTTCGCGCGCTTTGCCCTGTTGGCCGATGTCATCGCGGGACGCAATACGTACGTCGCACTGCTCAATCAGTTTCCGCAGGCATTCGACAAGGTGATGCGAATGCTCGCGGCAAGCCGCTGGGCCACCGATTATCTGGTGCGCCACCCGATCCTGCTCGACGAACTGCTGGATCAGCGTTTACTCGAGCACGAGCCCGACTGGCCGTCCTGGTCCTCTGCTGTGCGGCAGCAGTTGGCAGAAGCCGATGGAGATCAGGAGAGGCAGATGAATCTGCTCCGCGATGCACATCACGCGCAGATTTTCCGCCTGCTGGTAGCAGATATCGATGGACGTCTTACAGTCGAGCGGCTCGCCGATCACCTTTCTGCGCTGGCCGATTCGACGCTTGCTCTGGCGATCGACTATGCGTGGCGTTCGTTGGCACGGCGACACCGCGATGTTCCTCGCTTCGCGGTGATTGGCTACGGAAAACTCGGCGGCAAGGAATTGGGCTACGAGTCCGATCTGGATCTGATTTTTTTGTACGACGATGAAGATCCTGCTGCTCCCGAGGCGTACTCGCTGTTGGCGCGCCGTTTGATGACGTGGCTTACCGCGCAGACATCGTCGGGCAAGCTGTTTGAAATCGATCTGCGGCTGCGGCCGGACGGTAATGCGGGTTTGATCGTATCTTCGTTGGCTGCGTTTTCACGCTACCAGCGCAATGAAGATGGCCATGGCGCATGGCCATGGGAGCACCAGGCGCTTACCCGCGCACGCTACTCGGCCGGCGATGCTGACATCGGCGAGCGTTTCGAAGGCGAGCGGCGTCTGATCCTGATGCAGCGTCGCGACACGCAAAAACTTCGCACCGACGTGCTTGAAATGCGTGAACGAATGCTGCAAGGCCATCCGAATCCCACTTCGTTATTTGACGTCAAGCACGACCGGGGCGGCATGGTCGATGTCGAGTTCATCGTGCAATTTCTTGTGCTTGCGCATGCGCACGAGCACCCCGGGCTGGTGCGCAACGCCGGCAATATCGCATTGCTTCAAATAGCAGGAGACCTGCAGCTGATCGACGCGGCGCTGGCGCGCGACGTGGCCGACGCCTATCGAACCTTTCGCAGCATTCAACATCGGCTGCGACTGAACGGTGCGCAACGTGCGCGTGTGGCGCGTTCCGAAGTCGAACGGGAAGCTGCCGTTGTTACTAGGCTTTGGAATTCGGTGTTTACGACGTCGGCGGAAGAAGCCTCATTAACGTAAGGATCAGCATTCCGACCGCCATTGCAGCGATCATGCTGCGCGTTGTCAGCGTGATGATCGCCGCGGCCAGACCTGCGACGAGCTTTGGATTGGTAATCGACAGATTGAATCCCGCTTGCGTCAGGAAAAGTTCAGGGGTAACGAGCGCGACCAGTGCGCATACCGGCGCGTAACGCAACCCGTGCTGCACCCTTTCCGGCAGGGGAAAGTAGTCGCCGAGCATCAGGAAACTCGAGCGCATCAGGATGGTGACGACCGTGAGTCCGATGATCACGAGCCAGATTTCGACGTTGCTCAAGTTGTTCCTCCTGCCTCGTTGCTGTGCCGCTCAAGCATGATTTCGGTAGCCATCGCCGCTGCAATACCGGCTACGACCGCTACCAGCAACCCGAGCTTCAAAGGCAGGCCTGCCGCCGCCACAGCGATAACACCCGCAGTGACGGCGCCGACCAGCGCGGGCTTGCCCACAATCAACGGCAACGTCATCGCAATCAGCGCCAGGATCGCCGTGAACTCGAGACCCCATTGAGCGGGTACCTCGGCTGCAAGCACGATGCCGATAATCGACATCGTTTGCCACACGATCCAGCTGCCTGCGCTCATGCCGAGAAAGAACCACACTTGTTCGGTGGTGCCGCGCTGGTCATGAGGAGCATCGGCAAAACGCGATAGAAACATCGCGAAACTCATATCGACCATGAAGTAGCTGAGCAGCCACCGCCGTGCCATCGAAAATCGGCGAAAGAAAGGATGCAGTCCCGCCGAGAAAATGACGAACCGGAGATTGACGACCACTGCCGTCAGCATTACGACCCACAGCGGAGCGTCGGCTGCGATCAGAGGCAGCGATGCAAGTTGCACGGTGCCTGAGAACACCAGCAAAGTCATCGCAATCGCTTGAGCGGTCGTGAGGCCAACCTTGACCATCGCGACGCCAGTCACCAGGCCCCAGATTCCGGTACCGATCAATAGCGGCGCAACGGTGCGGATGCCGCGTGCAAAACCATCTCGCCGTACTCGCGCGAGCTCCGGACGCGAGCCGAACAATGCCTTCATTGCTATGAATTATAAGAAGCAGCGGTTCGCTAGAATGCCCGGCTGCACAGCATAGGCGGGAATTCTGGGAGATAAGCAATGTCGATGTCCGACCGCGATGGGTTGATCTGGTACGACGGCAAGCTGGTGGAGTGGCGCGATGCGACGACGCATGTGCTGACGCACTCGCTGCACTACGGACTCGCGGTGTTCGAGGGCGTGCGCGCCTATAACACGCCATCCGGCCCCGCCATTTTCCGCCTGAAGGAACATACCGAGCGGATGTTCAACTCGGCCAAGATCTTCATGATGCAGATTCCGTTTACGCGCGAGCAGCTATTCGAAGCGCAGCGCGAGGTCGTGCGCGCGAACAAGCTCGAATCGTGTTACTTGCGGCCGCTGGCTTTTTACGGCTCGGAGAAATTGGGCGTCAGCCCAAAGGGCAACAAGGTGCACGTGTCGATCGCCGCGTGGCCATGGGGCGCATATCTCGGCGAAGAAGGGCTGGAGAAAGGAATCCGCGTCAAGACATCGTCATTCCAGCGCCATCACATCAACGTATCGATGGTTCGCAGCAAGACCGCAGGTCATTACGTCAACTCGATTCTGGCCAACATGGAAGCGCTCAACGATGGTTATGACGAAGCGCTGCTGCTCGATACGCAGGGGTTCGTGGCTGAAGGCGCTGGCGAAAACCTGTTCATCGTCAAGGACGGTCAGGTGTTCGAGCCCGAGATGGTGTCGGGTTTGACCGGTATCACGCGTGCGACTGTGCTGGATCTCGCGCGCGATCTCGGCTATCCGGTCACGCAAAAGCCGATGACGCGCGATGACGTCTATCTGGCCGACGAAGCGTTTTTCACCGGAACCGCGGCGGAGATCACGCCGATCCGCGAGCTCGACGGACGCACATTGGGTGCCGGCAAACGCGGGCCGATCACCGAAAAAATCCAGACGCTGTTCTTCGACGTGGTCAACGGCCGCGCTCCGAAATATAAACACTGGCTCACCCCCGTCAACGAAGGCAGTGCCAATGAGCGCGACCCAAGAAGATCCAATCGTCCAGTTACAGTCCAGTGATCTACCGGCGTTTTGCCCCAATCCCGCGATGCCGGTGTGGAACCATCACCCGCGCGTGTTTCTTGACGTGACCAAGACCGGCCAGGCGATGTGCCCGTACTGTGGCACCGTGTATGTGTTGAAGGCGGGCGAGATCATCAAGGATCACTGAGAGACGACCGAGGATTGCCGGCGATGCCTGTAGCGAAACCTGTTTTATTGTCGTCGCCCGAAGAGTGCGAGCAAGCTTTTTATGAAGCACTCGAGGCAGGCGACAGTGAAGCTGTCGTCGATCTCTGGCTTGAAGACGACGATGTGGTTTGCATCCATCCTGGCGGCCCTCGCTTAACGGGATTTGCGGCGGTACGTTCATCGTGGACTTCGATCCTTGCCAATGGGCCGCTACACGCGCGGTGCACGCTGGCCAAGTCACTCGAAACACCTACGGTGGCGTTGCATAACGTTGTCGAAGAAGTCGTTGTGGGTTCGGGCACAAAGCAGGAGGTGGTGCGAGTGCTTGCAACGAATGTGTACGTTAAAACTCCGGCGGGTTGGAAAATGGTGCTGCATCACGCGTCATCGGCTCCGGGCGGCGCAGTCACCGCGTCCACCGAGTCCAGGGAGTCGTACGGGGTGCTGCACTGATTTCCACTTCTACCGAAATCCAGCCAACGAAGCCGAGCGCTTCGCGTGCCGCTGATCAGTAGCGCCTATGTGGCGCCGTCCTGGTTGCCGGGCGCACATCTGCAAACAATCGCGCCGTCCGTGTTGATGCATCGACCTGCCGTGCAGTATCGGCGCGAGCGCTGGGATACGCATGACGGCGACTTTATAGATATCGACTTCGCATCGCCCGAGCCGCTATCCGCCAACGCACCTGTGCTCGTCATGTTTCACGGACTCGAAGGCAGCTCGCACAGCCATTACGCACGATCGACGATGCGCTGGTTTGCTGATCATGGATGGCGCGGCCTGGTCGTGCATTTCCGCGGATGTTCGGGGGAGCCCAATCGCCTACCGCGGGCCTACCACTCCGGCGATTCGGAGGAGGGCGACTGGATCTTGCGCGCGATACATCAGCGCTGGCCAAAGGCGCCGCTGTACGCAGTCGGCATCTCGCTTGGCGGCAACATGTTGGCCAAATGGGCCGGCGAGCGCGAGAAGGATGCGTCGTTTGTTACTGCAGCAGCTTCGATCGGTTCGCCGCTGGACCTCGCGGCCGGGGGCGCTGCGCTCGCTCGCGGGTTGAACAAAATTTACACGCGAGTGTTTCTCGCAACGTTGAAGAGCAAGGCGCTGGCGAAATTGCAACGGTTTCCGGACATCGCGCGTGACGCCAATCACATGCACAGGTTGCGCTGCAGCCGTACCCTATACGAGTTCGATAACGAATACACGGCGCCGATCCACGACTTTCGCGATACCGACGACTATTGGGACCGAGCGTCCGGCAAACCGTGGCTGCGAGCAGTAGGCATTCCGTACCTGGTGCTTAATGCACGTAACGACCCGTTTGTTCCTGAGACGAGTCTGCCGCAGCCTTACGAGGTGTCAAACATGGTAGAGCTCGAGCAGCCGCCCGAGGGTGGGCACATTGGCTTCGCGCGCGGTCCATGGCCAGGCCGAATCGACTTCATTGCCGAGCGTCTGCATAATTTTTTTACACAACGTGAACCCTCACTGCATAGCCGAATGGGCACGTAACCCGCTACGCTAACGTGTGGGCCTCGCTAAGGAGATTGCATGGATGACATTGTCAAGGCCGCAATAGCCAAGTGGCCGAACGTTCCCGCGGTGTTCGGCTGGCTTTCATTGAGCGGGCGCGGCGACTGGCGTATCAAGGACGATCCGATCGAAAACGAAGCGATCAAGGAGTTCATAGGTCGCAACTACATGAATGACGGCTGCGGCAATTGGTTTTTCCAAAATGGCCCGCAGCGCGTCTACGTCTCTCTAGAAATTGCGCCGTGGGTCTACCGGCTCGACGAATTCAAAAGGCTGGAGACGCACACGGGCACTCATCCGCGCGAATTGCGACAGGCATTCGCAGATGAAAAAGGCAGGCTTTATTTTGAAACCGAATTAGGCCCGGGCGTGCTCGATGACCGCGACACGCTCGACTTCTCGGAGCGGATCGTCGACGAAGACGGCAAAGTGCTGGATGACAACGCGCTGTCCGAGTGGAACGCCGGTCAGATCACCGCCGAGCTAAAAACCGAGGGGCTTCACGTCAATCACGATAATCATGTGCCAATCGAGCGCATCAAGTCGGCGCGTGTACCCGAAGTGCTCGGATTTATGAGAACGCCGCAGTCTTCGAAAAGAAGCTAACGGTTAGCGTTAACGGTCAGTCAAAAACCGGCGATTCGACGCCGAGGATCTTGTGCAGCTTCGGGCTGGTCGTCGTGTACTGCAAATGAACCTTGCGGTCCGGGAATACGTAGCGAGTGGCGCCAAAGGCAGCGAGCGCGGCTTCATGGAAACCGGAGAGGATCAATTTTTTCTTTCCCGGATAGCTATTGATGTCGCCGACGGCAAAAATGCCGGGAACGTTGGTTTCAAACTTTTCTGTATCGACGCGCACCTGCCGGCGCTCCAGGTCCAAGCCCCATCCGGCGATCGGGCCCAGCCTCGGAGATAGTCCGAAAAAGACGAGCAAGTGATCGAGCGGCACGCGGCGCGTCACGCCGTCGGCCGAGGTAACGCGCACTTCGCTCATTCGCCCGTCGCTTTCCTCGAACCCGCTGACCTGGCCGATCAGCCACTGCATCTGATGCTGATCGCAATGCGCCTTCATTCTTGCCACTGAGGCGGGCGCGGCACGAAAGCCGTCGCGACGATGCACCAGCACGACACTTTCTGCCTTACCCACAAACTCGAGTGCCCAATCGAGCGCCGAGTCGCCGCCGCCTGCGATGACCAATTGCTTGCCCGCGAACATTCCCGGATCCCTGACGCGATAGTGCAATTGCGTGCCGGCGAACCGATCGATGCCCTCGACCTTCAACGTGCGTGGCTGAAACGATCCAACACCGCCCGCAACGATGACGACCTTCGCAAGAAAACTCGTTCCTCTACCGGTCTCGACGAAAAAACGTCCGTCTTCCTGCTTCTGAACAGTCGTGACTTCATGGCCCAGGTGAAACGTGGCGCCGAACGGCTTGATCTGAGCGAGCAGCGCATCTGTGAGCTCCTTGCCGCTGCACACCGGAATAGCCGGGATATCGTAAATCGGCTTGTCGGGATAAAGCTCGGTGCACTGGCCTCCGACTTCGGGGAGTGAGTCCACGACATGCGCCTTTATCTCGAGCAGGCCGAGCTCAAACACTTGGAACAGCCCGACCGGGCCGGCACCGACGATCACGGCGTCGGTTTCAATCGGTTGCGCAGCTGAAGCGGTCGCTGCGATCAGTGATTCGTTCTCGGATTTCATTGGATGCTCAGAGTTGGCGCTCAGAGCCGATGGTCGGAAGCGCCGCAAATCGCAATTGTACGGATGCGACGCTGCTACCACGAAAGCCTGGAACTAGCGCTTCGAGACTTCCTTGAAATTTTCGCGATCGCGCTTGACCTCCGCCTGTAGATCGCGCATTCGTGCATCGATCTCCGACATCGTATAAAAGTCGCCATCGTTAGCGCGCCGCGCAAGCTCGAGCTGATTGACGGCTGCTTGCGGAGCGCCGAGCAACGCATACATTTCGCCGATCGACTGATGTTGCAGCGAGCGGCGATTCAGCGCCGCATACGACCGGCCCAGCAACGCGTGGTACGCCGGCTGAGTTCGTGAGATGGCTTCCTGCTTGCGCAAAAACGCGATCGCCGTTTCGTGTTCGTTGGTCTGATTCAACACGTCCAGGTAGTGACTCACCGCGAGTGACGACAGCGGGTAGCGCGCAGCGTTATCGCTCGCCACTTTGACCGCCGCGGCGCGCTCTTCGGCCGTACGGGCAGCCGCCAGGCGCGCTTCGGCGACGACCTTGTCCAGCATTGGAGATGGCGCGGCAGACAGCCGGCGAGCAGCCTGCGCGGCCTGCACTGCAAGGTCGGGTTGGTTCAATTTAAGAGCGGCGACGGCGATTCCGTACTGTGCCGCAATCTCCGAAGCGGTCGTTTGATTCTTCAACTGCCCGTTGAAATATTCCAGTGCGTCGCGCCAACCCTGCGTCGTCGTCTCCTGCAACACGCGCACCCGTGCACGGATCAACTGAAAGTCCAGGCTGTCGGCTCGCTGCTTCACGCGCAAATTGCGCGTGCGATTTTGCATATCCGAAATGCGCTCGACCGTCATAGGGTGGGTACGCAAGTACGAAGGTGCGGCGCTTTCGTAAATGCGAGTGCCCGACTGCAGCCGGCCAAAAAAACCTTCCATGCCGCGGCTGTCGAATCCGCCATCGGTCAACGTCTGAAATCCGACGCGGTCAGCCTCGCGCTCGGCTTCGCGCGAAAAGTTCAACTGCTGCTGGATCATCGCGGCCTGCGTGCCGACGATCGCCGCCTGCGCAAGGTCGCCGCTCGACGAACCGCCTGAGCGCGACGCGAGCAACGCCAACAGCAGCGCTCCGAGCGCGAGCGCAGCAGACTCGCGTTGCTTCGCCAACATGCGCGCGATGTGCCGCTGCGTGACGTGGCCGATTTCATGCGCCATTACCCCGGCCAGCTCCGACTCGGTCTGGGCGGCAAGCACGAGACCGGTGTGCACGCCGATAAAGCCCCCGGGAAGCGCAAACGCGTTGAGCATCGGATCGCGTATCGCAAAGAACACGAAGTCGAGCGAGCGCGAAGGACTGACCGACACGAGCTGGTAGCCAAGGTGATTCAAATATTCCGATGTCTCCGTGTCGGGCAAATAGGCGGGGTCACGCCTGACTTCCAGCATGATCTGCTCGCCGAGCTTTCGTTCGGTGGCAGGTGACAGCTCTTCGCTGCCGGCATCGCCGAGCGAAGGCAAATCTATCGTTTGGGCGAGCGCAGGCGGCGCGTTCAGCGTGAAGCTGAAGAGGGCGACGACTAGCAGTCGGAACGAGCGCACGTCAGGAAAGATACCGAGGGTAACGTTACCGTTTGTATGATAGCCAGATGTGGGTTTCGTTCCAGCTCCGATTGCATGCCCCCTGGCCGACAATTGACGAATGAATTCGCTTACTCACTTTGACGGCGCGGGCCGGGCGCAGATGGTCGACGTCGGCAACAAGGCCGTCACCCATCGCGTCGCCGTCGCCAGTGGGCGCATTTCGATGCAGCCGGCGACTTTGCAACTCATCAGCTCGGGAAGCGCCCAGAAGGGTGATGTGCTGGGTGTCGCCCGTATCGCAGCGATTCAGGGCGCGAAGCGCACGCCGGAGCTGATCCCACTGGCACATCCTGTGGCAATCACGAAGATCGCAGTCGATTTTGAAGTTCAAACCGCGACGAATTCGATTGAATGCCGCGCTAGGGTCGAAACGCATGGCCAGACCGGCGTCGAAATGGAAGCGCTGACCGCGGTGCAGATTGGCTTGCTGACTGTGTACGACATGTGTAAGGCGGTCGATCGCGGCATGGTGATCGGCGACGTACGGGTGCTCGAGAAGCACGGTGGCAAGTCCGGCAGCTACGTGGCCGAGACCTGATCGCGCCTCGTGCGGTTTTATTCGGCAGATGAAGTCCATGCTGCGCTGCGCCTCCCGGCGCTCGCCGATTCGATCGCCGAAGCGCTGAAGGCGGAAACAGTTGCACCGCTACGGCACGCGCACGCGCTTTCGGACACCGATTCACTGCTGCTGATGCCGGCGTGGAGTGCCGGTGGACACGGCGCGATCGGCGTCAAGCTGGTCACCGTGATTCCGCGCAACAGCCAACGCGGCTTGTCGACCGTAAACGCACTGTACGTACTGTTCGATCTTGACAATGGCGAGCCGTGTGCCGTCATCGATGGCGAAGCGTTGACGCTGCGGCGGACTGCTGCCGCATCACTGCTGGCGGCGCGCTATCTCGCTCGAAACGACGCACGCCAGGTGTTAATCGTTGGCACCGGCAGGCTTGCGCGGTTCATGGCGCATGCGCACTGTGCCAGCCGTAACATCGAGCGATTATTCATCTGGGGCCGCAGCGCGAGCAGCGCGCAATCGATCGCGGCGGTATTGAACAAGGAAGGATTGCCGGCCGAGGCGGTCGACGATCTGCAGCGTACCGTGCAGCGCTCACACATCGTCAGCTGCGCAACCACCGCTACGTCGCCGGTCGTGCAAGGTAAGTGGCTTGAGCCCGGGACGCATCTCGACCTTGTCGGCGCATTCAAGCTGGGCATGCGCGAGGTCGACGATGACGCCGTGGCGCGATCAAGCGTTTACGTCGACACGTTCGCGGGGGTGCTTGCAGAAGCGGCAGACATCATCGAGCCGATCGCGCGTGGTGTCATCGCCCGCACTGATCTGCGCGGCGAACTTGCAGACTTGGTAACAGGTCGTGCGCCGGGTCGAAGCAAAGCAGACGAGATCACGCTTTTCAAGTCGGTCGGAACTGCGATCGAGGATCTGGCTGCAGCACAGATGCTGATCCGCGTCAGCGGTTCGTAGTTAGCCGGCGAGCAGCTCGCGCGCATGTTTGCGCGTCGTATCGGTGATTTCCTGCCCGCCCAGCATGCGCGCGACTTCTTCGATGCGCGTCTTGCGGTCCAGCTGAATCATGCGCGATACCGGTCGGCCGTCGGCGCTATCCTCCTTGGTGACGCGATAGTGTTGATCGCCGTGCGCAGCGACTTGCGGTAGATGCGTTACCGCCAGCACTTGTCGACTTTGACCGAGTTGCTTCAACAGCCGGCCGACCGTATCCGCGACTGCGCCACCGATACCGGCGTCAACCTCGTCGAAGATCAGCGTCGCCACTGGCGTTGCGCTGGCGGCGATCACCGAAACTGCGAGGCTGATTCTTGCGAGCTCGCCGCCCGATGCAACGCGAGCGAGCGGCTTCGGACTGACACCCGCGTGACCTGCGACCAGAAACTCGACCTTGTCGATCCCGGACGCACTCGCTTCAATGGCACTCAGCTGTACGTCGAAGCGACCGCCTGCCATGCTCAAATCCTGCATCGCGCGCGTGACCTCGCCGCTCATCTGTTTGGCCGCCTTCGCTCGCTCCTTGGACAATTCCTGCGCGACCTTACGGTAGGCGTCGCACGCCGCCGCTTCGCTTCTGCGAAGTGCATCGAGATCGCTCGCCGCAGACAACGCCTGCAACTTGTCTTTGGCGCTGTGCCAGGTTTCGGTCAATGCTTCGGGCGCCGTCTTGAACTTCCGCGCTGCGGCGTGCAGCGCCGACAGCCTAGCGTCGACGTCCGCCAGCCGCGAAGCGTCGAGATCGGTTTTGTCCAGATAGCGTGTCAATGCCGAGATCGCCTCGTCGAGCTGAATCTGTGCAGCATCAAGCAACTCCGCGATTGGAGTTATCCGCTCGTCGTACGACGCAAGCTGCGTCAGCCGCGCGTGAACCGCAGCGACCTGCGAAATTGCCGACATGTCGGCTTCGCTCAACGTGTCGACTGCAGCGCGTGCGCCTTCCAGCAATCCCGCCGCATGTGACAGACGCTTGTGCTCTATCGAGACTTCTTCCCACTCGCGCGGCTGAGGGGCCAGCACGTCGAGCTCGTCGACGATCCAGCGCAGCCGCTCCTGCTCTGCCATCGCGCTTGCTGCCATCGTTTCGGCTTCTTCACGACTCCGTTGCGCGCTTTTCCAGGAAGCGAATGCCTCCGCAACGGCGCGCCTTGGCAGCATCAGCCCGCCGTGCTCATCGAGCAGCTGCAACTGTGACGCAGGCCGCAGCAGCGACTGGTGCGCATGCTGACCGTGCACGTCAATCAGGCTTTCTCCGAGTTCGCGCAATTGGGTAAGGGTGACCGCAGAGCCGTTGATGAATGATTTGCTGCGCCCTGTGGCGTCGATCGTCCGGCGAGCGATCAGTGCGCCATCGTCGCTCGCGAGGTCGTTTTGCGCTAGCCAACGCTGAACATGCTCGCCTGGGCGAAACTCGGCCGAGATTTCGGCGCGCTGCGCACCCTCGCGCACGACGTCGGCATCGCCGCGTTCGCCCAGGGAAAGCAACAGGGCGTCGATCAGGATCGACTTCCCTGCTCCGGTTTCGCCGCTGAGCACCGTGAACCCGGGCGCGAAATCCAGGTCAAGCGCCTCGACGATCACAAAATTGCGGATCGAAAGTGACAGAAGCATCGCAAAGGCAACCTACGTTAGACAGTTATTTTGGCTGGGGGAGCGCAAGGGGGCCAGCCCAGCCCCCTTGCAGCTCATGAATGCGAGCACGGCGAGCCACACAGTCGCGCATCAAGCGCGACTGTGCGGCTCGCTCGGCATCACGCTCCATTGGAGCTTTTGTCGCAGGGTCGCGAAGAAGTTGTAGCCGACCGGGTGCAGCAACGTGGCCGCGTGCGCGCTGCGCTTGACACGCACAATGTCGCCGGATGCGAGTTGCTCATAGGATTGCATGTCGAAGTGCGCCATCGCGTCGCGTTCGTCCGTGATTTCGATCTCGATGACCACATCGTCGTTCAGGACGATCGGCCGATTCGAAAGTGTTTGCGGCGCGACGGGGACTAGCAGCAGGCCGGCCAATGACGGGTACAGAATGGGGCCTCCCGCCGACAGCGCATACGCAGTCGATCCGGTAGGCGTCGCGACGATGACGGCGTCGGCTCGCTGGTTGTACATCGTTGCTCCGTCTACGCGCACGGTGTACTCGACCATACCGCCGGTAACGCCGCGCGATACGACGATATCGTTCAGCGCGGCTGCGTGGAAGATGGCTGTGCCACTACGGCGCACCTCGCCATCCAGCAAAATGCGACGATCTGTCTCGTATGCGCCCCGCAGCATTGGGGTAAGTACGTCGGACACCTGATCGAGCGACACATCGGTCATGAATCCGAGCCGGCCGTGGTTGATACCGATCAGCGGAACTCGGTACGGCGCCAACTCACGCGCAATGCCGAGCATCGTGCCGTCGCCGCCAAGCACGATCGCGACATCGGCCTCCTTGCCGATTGCATGCACGCTGTGACCGACGTAATCGGAGAGCTGCACATGTTCGCGCGTTACGGAATCCATCAGCACTTTGGCGCCGGCGGACTCGACGATTTTTGCGATCGTCACCAACGGTTCACGGATATTTTCCGCGCGCGGCTTGCCAAAGAGAGCAACGTTGCTAAATGGCCTGGACATGAAACGATTATGCAGGAGGTGAACTACACCTTGCGTACACTTTGTCGATGGGGTCGATGATGCTGGACGATAGAGCGCGTCTGCTACTAAAAACGCTGATCGAGCGTTATATCGCCGAGGGGCAGCCGGTCGGGTCGCGCGCGCTGTCGCGCATTTCCGGACTGGAGCTGTCGCCGGCGACGATCCGCAATGTGATGGCAGATTTGGAAGAAATGGGCTTTGTCGCCAGCCCGCACACCTCCGCCGGCCGCGTACCGACACCGCGTGGCTATCGGCTGTTCGTTGATTCCCTGCTGACCGTTACGCCGCTCGAGCAGCAGCAGACGCAGATCATGCAGGGCCAGCTGCAGATCGGCGACCCGGCGCGCGCGATGCAGTCGGCTGCGCAACTGTTGTCGAACCTGTCGCAGTTTGCGGGTGTCGTGCTGACGCCACGCCGTGCGTCGAGCTTCAAACAGGTTGAATTCGTTCGGTTGTCGGAGCGCCGCGTGCTGCTGATCATCGTCACACCCGAAGGCGATGTGCAAAACCGCGTTCTGATGACCGACGCCGCTTACTCTCAGTCACAACTGGTGGAGGCTGCGAATATTCTGAACGAGCACTACGCAGGGCTCTCGTTCAACGACGCACGGACGCGCTTGCACGGAGAGCTGCGGCAGCTCGGCGCGGACATCACTCATCTACTTCAGGCCGCCGTGCAGGCAGGCAGCGATGCGGCTGCCGAGTCAGAGCCGGTCGTTATCTCCGGCGAGCGCAATCTATTGGGATTGAGCGATCTGGCGACCGACATGGCGAAGTTGCGGCGCATGTTCGACTTGTTCGATCACAAGACGCGATTGATTCAATTGCTCGACGTATCGATCGGTGCACACGGTGTGCAGATCTACATTGGCGGTGAATCGCAAACCGTCCCGCTCGACGACCTGAGCATGGTGGTGGCACCGTACGAAGTCGACGGCAAGGTCGTAGGCACGCTCGGCGTCATCGGCCCCACGCGAATGGCATACGAGCGCGTCATTCCGATCGTCGATATCACGGCTAAGCTTCTTTCTAATGCGTTATCGCAGACCTAGTTTTGTCGTTCTCTCGTAGCAGCAGCGGCTGGCGCAGCTGCGCCGCCTACGTCGTCGGGCACTGAAGTGCGCAACCACTGCGGTACTCACAACGCCGGCGCAAAAAAGGGCTAAAGCGCTTTTTTGCTCAACAGCCCCGGCGTTGCTCCGCTCCTCGGGCGACGACGAAAAGGCGGCGCATCTGCGCCAGCCGCTGCTGTCGCGACATTGCCTCGATCTGAGATGTTTTTATCTTTTTACCCCAACCCAAGAGAATGGTGCCGGCGCAAGCGTTTGGCGACGCGGCGCTGCCTTGGGCGTCGTCGAGGAGCGGAGCCGCGCCGGGGCTTTTAAGCAAAACAGCGCTTTAGCCCTGTTTTCGCGCCGGCGCTGGCGAGTACCGCAGAGCAGGGTCGAAGACCCCGACGACTCAGGCAGCGCCGCGACGCCAAACGCTTGCGCCCCCTACGAAGTCTTTCGAGCACACATCCTTAGAATAACAACCGATGCCGTTCTCCCCCGAACCCCCTTACGAGCACGGCTCCACAAGCCGCATCGCGGCTTTGCTAGTCAATCTAGGGACACCGGCCGCTCCCAATGCTTCCGCTGTACGAAGGTTCTTGCGCGAGTTTTTAAGCGATCCACGCGTTGTCGAGATTCCGCGCGTTATTTGGTTGCCGATTTTGTACGGCCTGGTACTGCCGTTGCGCCCGCGCAAGACCGCGGCGAAGTACGCAGCAATCTGGTCGAAGCAGGGCTCGCCGTTGATGGCTTACAGTCAGCAGCAGGCGCTGCTGTTGCGTGGCTACCTAGGCGAGCGCGGGCTCGACATCGAGGTTGCGCTTGCGATGCGCTATGGCGAACCGTCGATTGCGTCCGTGCTCGCTGAGCTGCGACAAAAGGGCGTTGATCGGCTGCTGGTGCTGCCGATGTATCCACAGTATTCGGCGACCACGACAGCATCCGTGTTCGACGCAATTGCGGATCAGGTCAGAACGCTTCGCAATGTTCCTGAAATTCGCTGGGTCAAACACTTTCATGATCATGCGAGCTATATCGAAGCGTTAAAGCGCTCGGTGCTCGATCATTGGCGTCGAGTTGGTGCGCTTGGCGCTGGCGACAAGCTTGTCATCAGTTTTCACGGTGTACCGAAGCGAACGCTGGAACTGGGAGATCCATATCACTGCGAGTGCCAAAAGACCGCGCGCTTGCTGGCCAATGCGCTCGGGCTGCGCGCCAGCGACTACGTAGTCACCTTTCAGTCTCGTTTCGGCCGTGCCGAGTGGCTGCAACCGTACACCTCGCCGACGCTGCGAAAGCTTGCAGCCGATGGCTGTTCGCGCGTCGATGTGATCTGTCCGGGCTTTGTCGTTGATTGTCTGGAAACGCTGGAAGAGATTGCTATTGAGGCGAAAAATGACTTCCTGTCCGCCGGGGGCAAGCAGTTTCACTACATTGCCTGCCTGAACGATGCGCCGGGGTTTATTGGAGCGCTGGCAGATCTCGTGCAGGAGCAGATGCGGGGCTGGCCGGTTCCCTCGACACTCAAATCCGAGGCTGGGGTTCGGGAAACCGAGGCACAAAAAAGCCGCGAAAGAGCGCGGCGGATGGGTGCCGACAACTGATGATCACCGAATCATGACGGGCCCGATCGCAGCGTCAGCGCCTGGCCGTTTACGCGCACGATGTCGCCCACATTGAGGGTGCTGGCCGTTTGCCGAATGGCTCTCAGCGAGCCGTCGAGCATCTGGACCTCGACGATGAACGAAGGATCGGAGTTCGGTGCATTGCGCACCGATGTCACCGTTCCGCACTCCGAGCACGAATAAACAATCACTTTTTCGCGCGTGGGTGTGGGGCGTGCGTGCGAGTTAATGAGAAAGATCATTCCAATCGCAGCCAATCCGATGACTACCAGCGGCGTCTGCGCGGTGAACGTATCGCGCGCAGGCAGGTGCATCGTCGGCGCATTTTTTTGCGCGCTTGAGGGGGCGATCGAACCGGGTTCCATGACCCGCTTTGTAGCGGGCGAGACCGCTGACCGCATAGGTCATCCGATCCCATGTTCCGGCGAAGGCGGTCGGCCTACACCATATGGAACTAAATCTGCTGCTGTTAACTTGAAAAGCAGACCCGTGACCCAACATTTTTAAATCGTTGAGAAGAAACAGATTTTTGGAGGACTGATGCACGACCCGGACGCTTTCCCGGTCAAAGATGCAGCCAACGAAACGCTCGAAACTGGTGCGGACGGGGCTGAGACGGCAGCCGATGCCGAGCAGGAGTTGCAGCGAGCGCTCGCACGCGCAGACCAATATCAGGACCAATTTCTGCGCGCCAAGGCCGAAGCGGAAAACGTCCGGCGACGCGGTCAGGAAGACGTCGCGAAGGCGTACAAGTTTGCGATCGAGTCATTCGCCGAGGCGTTGGTGCCGGTGGTCGATTCGCTAGAGAAGGCGTTGCAGAGTGACGACGCGGCACCCGAGGCAATGCGCCAAGGTGTCGAGCTGACGTTGAAGCAGCTGTTGGCGGCGTTTGCCAAAGGCAATCTGAAGGAAATCGACCCGGCCGGACAGAAGTTCGACCCGCATTTTCATGAGGCGATTGCCACTGTCCCCGCGGAGGGTGTGCCTCCGAATCATGTCGTTTCAGTGTTGCAAAAAGGTTGGACGATTGCCGATCGTGTGCTGCGGCCGGCCTTGGTTACCGTGGCGCAGGCTTGAAGTTGGTCACAACTCCCCTACATCGGACATAAGCAGTTCTGGCGTACAGAACCACAGAGTTAAGGAAACGAAAAATGGCAAAAATCATCGGCATTGATCTCGGCACGACGAACTCGTGTGTCGCCGTTTTGGAGGGTGACCAGGTTCGCGTCATCGAGAACAGCGAAGGCGCCCGTACGACGCCATCAATCGTTGCGTATCAGGAGGATGGGGAAATTCTCGTTGGGGCTTCGGCCAAGCGGCAGGCGGTTACCAACCCGAAGAACACGTTGTATGCGGTCAAGCGATTGATCGGCCGGCGCTTCGATGAAAAGGAAGTGCAGAAAGATATCAAGTTAATGCCGTACAAGATCGTGAAGGCGCCCAACGGTGACGCCTGGGTCGAAGTCCGCGGCAAGCAGATTGCGCCTCCGCAGGTCAGTGCCGAAGTGCTGCGCAAGATGAAGAAAACCGCCGAAGACTACCTCGGCGAGCCGGTGACCGAAGCCGTGATCACCGTCCCGGCCTATTTCAATGACTCGCAACGACAAGCGACCAAAGATGCGGGCCGCATCGCGGGCCTCGACGTCAAACGCATCATCAACGAGCCGACCGCGGCAGCACTCGCGTTCGGGCTCGACAAGACGCACAAGGGTGACCGCAAGATCGCGGTGTATGACCTGGGTGGCGGCACGTTCGACATCTCGATCATCGAAATCGCCGATGTCGACGGCGAGAAACAATTCGAAGTGTTGTCGACCAATGGCGATACTTTCCTCGGTGGCGAGGACTTCGATCAACGCATCATCGATTACATCATCGGCGAGTTCAAGAAAGAGCAGGGCGTTGACCTCGGCAAGGATGTGCTCGCGCTGCAGCGTCTGAAGGACGCGGCCGAGAAAGCCAAGATCGAGCTGTCGTCGAGCCAGCAGACCGACATCAATCTTCCCTATGTCACGGCCGATGCATCGGGACCGAAGCATCTGAACATCAAGCTGACCCGGGCCAAGCTCGAGTCGCTGGTCGAGGAGCTGATCGCCAAGACGATCGAGCCGTGCAAGATCGCGATCAAAGACGCCGGTGTCAAGACGACCGACATCGACGACGTCATTCTCGTCGGCGGCATGACTCGCATGCCGAAGGTGCAGGAAAAAGTTCAGGAGTTCTTTGGCAAGGAGCCGCGCAAGGACGTCAATCCCGACGAGGCGGTTGCGGTGGGTGCCGCGATTCAAGGTCAGGTGCTGTCGGGCGAGCGCAAGGATGTGTTGCTGCTCGACGTGACGCCGCTGTCGTTGGGCATTGAAACGCTCGGCGGCGTGATGACCAAGATGATCCAGAAGAACACGACGATCCCGACCAAGTTTCAGCAGACGTTCTCGACGGCCGACGACAATCAGCCAGCGGTGACGATCAAGGTCTATCAGGGCGAGCGGGAGATGGCCGGTGGCAACAAGCTGCTCGGCGAGTTCAACCTGGAAGGCATTGCGCCGGCGCCGCGTGGCATGCCGCAGATCGAAGTCGCGTTCGACATTGACGCCAATGGCATCCTGCACGTCGGTGCCAAGGACAAGGCGACCGGTAAGGAAAACAAGATCACGATCAAGGCGAACTCTGGCCTGACCGAAGCCGAGATTCAGGCGATGGTCAAGGATGCCGAAGCCAACAAGGCCGAAGATCACAAGCGCTTCGAGCTGGCTCAGGCGCGCAATGCGGCCGACTCGAGCGTGCACCAGATCCGCAAATCGCTGACCGAGCACGGCGACAAGCTCGAGGCGAGCGAAAAAGAGTCGATCGAAGCCGCGATCAAGGATGTCGAAGAGGCGTTGAAAGCCGATGACAAGGACGCGATCGAGGCGAAGACCGCGGCGCTGATGACAGCTTCGCAGAAACTCGGCGAGAAGATGTACGCGCAGGCGCAGCAGGACGCGGGTGCCGGCGCTGCACAGCAACCCGAAGCGGCCACCGCCGATGCGACTTCGAACAATGAAGACGTCGTCGATGCCGACTTCAAAGAGGTCAAGCGCGGCTAATTTTTACCGCGCGTGACTCGCCGAGTTCGGGCGGACGACGTTGTCGCCGCCTAACTCGGCGTTTTACGTTGTGGGGTTGCCTTGTAGATTGTGTTAAGTGCGCTGGAGAATTGAGGGGCGATGGCTAAGCGGGACTATTACGACGTGCTGGGTGTCGCGAAAGACGCCTCAGACGAAGACATCAAGAAGGCGTATCGCAAGCAGGCGATGAAGCACCATCCTGACCGCAATCAGGGCAAAGGTGACGAAAAATCGTCGAAAGCTTCGGAAGAGAAATTCAAGGAGGCCAAAGAAGCCTACGAGATGCTGTCCGATCCGCAGAAGAGATCGGCGTATGACCGCTTCGGTCATGCCGGCGTCGATCCGAACATGGGCGGCTTTGGACGCAGCGCGGGAGCTGAAGGCTTTGGCGGCTTCGCTGATGCGTTCGGCGATATTTTCGGCGACATCTTCGGCGCTGGCGCGGCTGGCCGTGCAGGTGGCCGGAGCGCGGTCTATCGCGGCGCCGATCTGCGCTACAGCATGGATCTCACTCTGGAACAAGCGGCCAACGGTTATGCCACCGACATAAGAGTACCGAGTTGGGAAACGTGCGACGTGTGTAAAGGGGCCGGTGCAAAGCCCGGAACAAGTAGCAAGACGTGCGGCACTTGCAACGGCGCGGGCAACGTGCGTATGTCGCAGGGGTTTTTCTCAATCCAGCAGACCTGTCCGACGTGCCGCGGCTCCGGCAAAGTTATTCCTGACCCCTGCACGAATTGTCAGGGCGCCGGACGAATCAAGCAGAACAAGGTGCTCGAAGTCAATATTCCGGCCGGCATTGACGAAGGCCAGCGCATCCGTCTCAGCGGAAAAGGCGAGCCAGGTACGAACGGAGGCCCGCCGGGCGACTTGTATGTCGAGATTCATATCAAGCCGCACGATGTGTTTCAGCGCGACGGCGACGATTTGCACTGCGAAGTCCCCATTGGCTTTCCTGCTGCAACATTGGGCGGCGAAATCGAAGTGCCGACGCTCGGCGGCAAGGCCACTATCAATGTGACCGAAGGCACGCAGACCGGCAAGACGTTCCGGTTGCGCGGCAAGGGGATCAAGGGTGTGCGAGCGAGTTACCCGGGCGATCTCTATTGCCACATCGTCGTCGAGACTCCGGTGCGCCTCACCGACAAGCAGAAGAAGCTGCTGCGAGAGTTCGATTCATCACTGGCAGACGGTGGCGAAAAGCATTCGCCCCGATCAAAGAGCTTCGTCGACAAGATGAAGGGGTTTTTTACTGCGGAGTGACGGGGCGTAGCGGCCCGCTGAAGCCGCGACAGGTGTGACGAGCACTACAGAATCATCTTCGCGCCTGCTATCACGAGCACGACGGCAAGAGCCTGACGCATTGCGTTGTTGCCAAGCCGGCGCGATCCGTAGGTCGCACCGATCAGCCCGCCAACGATGACGGCGCCGACCCAGTAAGGAAGCGCGTCCGGCAGAGTCGGCTGTCTGCTAAGCAATCCAAGTAGACCCGAGATCGAATTGATCAGTACGAATGCTGCAGTCGGCGCGGCACTCTGGCGCACCGTGGCCCATCCGGTCAACACCAGCAGCGGACTCAAGAAAATTCCACCGCCTACTCCTGTTAGTCCCGACAGCAGGCCGATCGCAGCACCCAGTGCCAGCGCGAAGGCGATCGGCGGCGGACCGACGATAGTTCGAACTCGCTGCTGACTGACTATGGTCTCGATAAAAAGCCGGACTGCCGAGAACAGTAGGACGCATCCGACCAGAACACCGAACCAGAGAACGGGAAGTTGAATCCTGCCGCCCACGAATGCCATTGGAACGGCGGTAATGGCGAAGGGCCAGAACAGTCGCCAGTCAAATCCGCTTGAACGCGAAAATTTGTAGAGCGAGATCGACGCCACTGCAATGTTCATCACGAGCGCTGTAGGCCGCATGACTGCGGGAGCAATTCCAAACAGCCCCATTGCAGCCAGGTAGCCCGAGGCGCCGCCATGCCCGACCGACGAATACAGGACCGACGCTGCGAAGAACAGCGCTCCGAGCAAGAACGCTTGCTGTACGTCGACCACTAGGCTATCGGATAGAGTATCCCGTCGGCCGCCAGACGCCGTCCTCGAAGGCCAGCGTGATCACTTCTTCGGCACTGTCTTTCTTTTCAAAATTCGTTCGATAACGAACGGTGACATATTGGCCATCCGGTGCGCCAGGCAAAGACGTCTTGTAACCAGCAGCTTCGACCTTGCGCGACTTCATTGCACCAAAGGGTGCCCGCGTGGACGGCAACGAGCTCGACCCATTGTTCGCGCGTTACGCGTTGACGAAAAGCTGTGCGCATTCTTCCCACGCCTTCGCGTACTCGCCGCGGTCCAGGAGGCCAAGCCACTTCTCGCCGGCAGCTTGTGCGGCAAGTTCGCGAAATGCATTGGACGAGTCGCCGGCCGGCATGGTGACCGAACCACCCGACGTGGACGGAGTTGGCGACTTCATCTGCGCAACAGCGGTAGCGGCGTAAAGCAACAGGAAAACGAGCAGCAAGCGAGAGGTCATCATGTGTACCGCCAGGCAAAGGATCAGCTGGGTGTGTAGGCCAGTCGAATATAGATAGGAGCAAAGGGCGCCGCCTGAGTGATATCGATCAACGCTTCGCGTGCAAGTTCCAGCAGCGCGAGAAAATGAACGATCGCCACCGCGGCGCCGCGTGCGGGGTCGAACAGGTCACCGAACTCGATGAACTTTGCGCCCTGTAGCGCTTTCAAGATCGAACTCATGTGCTCCCGCACCGAGAGCTCTTCGCGGTTTATATGGTGCCGGGCAACGAGTCGGGCGCGCTCGACGACGTGAGACCACGCATCGCGAAGATCGATCACGCTGACTTGCGGAAAGCGCTTTTCGAGCGACTGTTCGATCACGACCGCCGCGCGCAGAAAGTCGCGACCGATACGCGGCAATTCGTCGAGGCGCTGCGCGGCTAGCTTCATGCGCTCGTACTCGAGCAGCCTTCGCACGAGTTCGGCACGCGGGTCCTCGACGTCCTCCCCGCTGTCGGCCTTGCGTACGGGCAACAACATGCGCGACTTGATCTCGATCAGCAGGGCGGCCATCAGCAGATATTCGGCCGCTAGCTCGAGATTCGTGGCGCGAATCTGATCGATGTACGTCAAATACTGCAGCGTCAGCGGCGCCATCGGGATATCGAGCACGTTGAAATGCTGCTTGCGAATCAGATAGAGCAGCAGGTCGAGCGGCCCTTCGAACGCCTCAAGAAAAATCTCGAGCGCATCGGGAGGAATGTACAAATCGTCGGGAAGCCGAAACAGCGGCTCCCCATAGAGCCGGGCGAGCGCGACGTTATCAACTGTATCCGGCGGGCCGCCGGCCGCGCGTCGTTCGACCGCCACCTCTTCGTTGTCGAATAAATCGGATGCGCCGGCGTTCAACTACTTCGCCTCGCTTGGCGGAAGCTTCGACCCGTAGACATAGGCGGGCTGCGGGACGTCGGACTCCTGATAACGCCTGTACATGTCGGCATCGATATTCTTGTCCCAGAAAATGGCGCGGCCCTCGCGCTGGCCGCGCTCGATCTCTGGATTTTTCTGCTTCAGTTCGCGCAGAAAGCGCGTGATGTCGGATTCGTAAGCTCTTTGCATAGCGACCACAGAAGCTGCTTGTATTCAGCGTTGCGACCAGTTTACGGCACGCTTAGCGACTGGTTTGGTGCACGGCGCTGAGAATGCCACGCAGAATTTCGCGCGGCGGGGGCGGGCAGCCGGGTATCGCAACATTGACCGGGATCACATTCGCGACCCGGCCGCAACTGGCATATGTTTCCCCGAATATGCCGCCAGTACACCCGCAATCGCCAACTGCAACAACCAGCTTGGGGGAAGGGGTGGCATCGTAAGCGCGCGTGACTGCAATCTGCATGTTGCGAGCGACGGGACCAGTGACCAGCAACATGTCTGCGTGCCGCGGGCTGGCGACGAACTTGATGCCGCATCCCTCGAGGTTGTAGTACGGGTTGTTCAATGCGTGAATCTCAAGCTCGCAACCGTTGCACGATCCGGCGTCGATATGGCGAATCGTCAGAGCACGGCCGAGCAGCGCGAGAATCGAATCCTGTATGCGCGCGCCCTCGACATGCCAGGCGTCTGTTGATTCAGGGACCGGTTCGGTGCAAATTCCTTTCGTCAGCACCTGCTTCATCAAGTACAGCATCAGAGGTCGTGCCCGGCGTAACTCAAATTGAACGACTTGTTGATCAAAGGAAAGTCCGGAACGATATTGTCAAGAATTGCGTGCTCAAGTAAGGGCCAGTTCTGCCACGATGGATCGTGGCAATGGCAACGCTGTACGCCGCCCGACTCATTGGCCTCAAGCGCGACCATCACTTCACCACGCCATCCTTCTACCCAGCCGACGCCGAAGCCGTCGCCATCGACACGCGGCAGCGGAAGATGTACTTCGCCTTCCGGCAGCTCGTCAACAGTGAGCCGTATCAATCGCAGCGACTCAATTAGCTCGTCGAACCGGACGGCGATGCGTGCGGCGACGTCACCGCGCGTGTTGAACGCGGGCCTGACACCGAGCTGATCGTAGGGAGAGCATGGGAAATCAACGCGCAAATCGCGGTTTTGACCGCTCGCGCGGCCAGCCAGGCCGCACAAACCAAGGCGCGTAGCCAGTTCTGGAGCCACGATCCCAGCTGCCTGAAACCGATCCTGTAGTCCGGCGTGCTCGTCATAGATGGCGCGCAGTCGAAGCACTTCTTTTTCCATCACGAGGCATTGCTGCGCGATCCTGGCGCGCGCGTTGGAATCGATGTCGGTTGTCACGCCGCCGGGGACGATGCAATCCATCAGCAGCCGGTGACCGAATAGTTCACCATTGAGCCGGAGCCATTGTTCGCGAAGCCGTGAAAACTGCGCAAGGCCAAAGGCGAGACCCGCGTCGTTTCCTAGCGCGCCGAGGTCTCCCAGATGATTCGCGACGCGTTCGCGCTCCAACAGCAAAGCGCGCAGCCATGCGCTGCGTGGTGGCACCAGGCAGCGCGTGAGCGACTCAGCCGCCATTGCGTAAGCCCACGCATACGCCACCGTGGAGTCGCCAGATACGCGACCGGCGAGACGGTGACCTTCGTAAATTGGAATGCCGTCGAACAGCTTTTCAATGCCCTTGTGCACGTAACCGAGTCGCTGTTCGAGCCGCAATACTTTTTCACCGACGACCGAAAAACGAAAGTGCCCTGGTTCGATGACTCCTGCATGGATCGGCCCGACCGCAATTTCATGGACCCCATCACCGGCGACCGAAACGAACGGATAGTGCTCCTGTTGTTGTTCGAAAATAGGCACGGCGTCGGTGCGATGTCGCAGTGGAAAAAAGTCAACCGGCCACGCCGCGTGGCGGAGCCACGGACGCTGATCGGCGGCATCCCGCGCGCGAACGCCAAGTAGATCAAACAGCGCGCGCTGCATCCGTGTAGCGCTTGGGTAGCACTTCAGCGCAGGGTATTCGGGTGGCGCGCCTTGAACCTTAAGGCGCACGATGGCCAGCCCATCATGCGTTGCATAGGACGCCCAGACAACGAAATCTTCTGCGACGCCGCGTCGGTCCGAGCCCCACAGCGCGACCAAAGGATTGCCCGCTGCTGCAAAGGCCTCTGCGGTCGAAGTCCACTGAGCTTCGGTGACCGTGGCCAGCCGTATTGGCATCGCACCGGCAAGACTGTGGTACTGCGGCGCAGGCTCGGTCATGACCCTCCCGCGAGCAGACGCGCGGCTTGCTGATACCAATTATTCAGGTAGGGCGGGATGTAAAGACCGAGCATCAGTCCGAGACTCAGATGAACAAACACCGGAATCAGTGCCGGCTGATGCGCCAGGCGCTTTAACGTGGTTTCGCCGAAAACCATCGGCTGCACTTTGCCCAGCACGGCAGCGAACGCTACGCCTAAGCGCAAGCACAAGCAGCGGGGTGGCCCATGGAAAGTCGCGCATCGCCGTAGTCAGAATCAGGAACTCGCTGGCGAACACGCCGAATGGCGGCATGCCCAGGATCGCCAGTGATCCCAGCATCAGTCCCCAGCCAATTGTGGGATTGGTGCGGATCAGACCGCGAATGCCGTCCATCATCTGCGTTCCCGCTTTTTGCGATGCATGCCCGACGGTGAAAAAGATTGCCGACTTGATAAGGGAGTGCACCGTCATGTGCAAAAGCCCTGCAAAGCTAGCGATCTGTCCGCCCATACCGAACGCAAACGTGGCAAGCCCCATATGTTCAATCGACGAGTAAGCGAACATGCGCTTGACATCGCGCTGGCGCGACAAGAAAAAGGCGCCCAGCAATACCGAAACGAGACCGAAGCCAATCATGAGATCGCCGGCGAAGCGCGTGCCAAGAGCGCCATCTGTCAAAATCTTGCACCTCAGGATTGCGTACAGCGCGACGTTGAGCAGCAACCCCGACAACACAGCAGAAATCGGCGTCGGACCTTCCGCGTGCGCATCCGGTAGCCAGTTGTGCAGCGGTGCCAGGCCAACCTTGGTGCCATAGCCTATCAACAGGAAGACAAACGCTAGCGACATCACCGTCGGTTCGAGCAACGTCTTCGCGGCGGCAAGTTCGGTCCAGAGCAGACCAACTCCCTCAGAGCCGATGGCGCGCTCGGCGGCGAGGTACAACAAGATGGTGCCGAACAGCGCCTGCGCGATACCAACACCGCACAGAATGAAGTACTTCCATGCCGCCTCTAGGCTTGCTGGTGTGCGATAGACGGCCACGAGCAGTACGGTTGTCAGCGTCGCGGCCTCCATTGCTACCCACAGCAGCCCCATGTTGTTGGTCAGCAATGCCAATAGCATCGTGAACGTGAACATCTGATACATGCTATGAAACAGACGCATTCGCGGCGGTGTCATCTTGCCGTGGTCGCGCTCGATGCGCATGTAGGGGCGCGCGAACAATGCTGTGGTGAACGCCACGAATGCTGTTAGCGCGACCAAAAATACGTTCAGAGAATCGACGAAGAACTGCTTGTCCAATACCAACATTGGCCCGTTCGCAATGATTTGTACTGTCAAGGCGCCCGCGGCGACAAGAGTGGCGAAACTGAATACAACGTTGATTTCAGGAGCGCGATCGCGGTGGCCAATCACGCCGAGTACGGCACCACCGGCGAGCGGAATGCAGAGTAGGGCGAGCAGATACTCCAAGCTCACTCCTCCTTCAGCTTTTCAAGATTCCGGATGTCGAGGCTGTCGAATTGCTCGCGGATCTGGAACATGAAGACCCCAAGGATGATCATGCCGACCAAAACATCCAGCGCGATACCGAGCTCAACGACCATCGGCATTCCGTAGGTCGCACTGGTGGCCGCGAAGAACAGCGCATTTTCCATCGCGAGGAAGCCGATCACTTGTGGAATTGCCTTGCTGCGCGTAATCATCATCAGGAATGAGAGCAACACGCACGCGAGCGCGATACCCAAGGTGCCGCGCGCGACTGACACGGACAACTGCGAAATCGGCAGCGCCAGGTTGAAGGCGAAGATCACGAGGACAATGCCAAGCAGCATCGTGGTCGGAATGTTGATCAGCGTCTCGATATCCCAGCGCACGTTCAGTCGCACGATCAGCCGATGCAGTAACCACGGCATCATCACGACCTTCAGCGCGAACGTCAGCAGCGCCGAGTAGTACAGATGCGGCTGCGCAGTAAAGTAGGCCATTACGGTGGTGGACATCACCAGCGTCACGCCCTGCAGAGTGAAGAGCTGGATCAGCGACAGCACGCGACGCTGCGCCAGCAGCGCAAACGACAGAAGTAGCAGCACTGCTGCGAACAGATTGATCAGCTGGGTGGCAAGCGCAGTCAATGTCAGGCGCCCAACAAGAAATGCACCAGCATGCCGATCACCGCTAGCATGAACGCGCCTGCCAGAAACTCCGGAACACGAAAGATGCGCATCTTGGCCGACAGCGTTTCGATAAGAGCCAATGCGGCGCCGCCGACAATCAACTTGACGATTAGCGCCGGAAGCGCCAACAGGAGTCCGGCCGGCTCGCCAATGTGCGAAATTCCCCAAGGGAAAAATATCGCCAGTCCAATGCTGGAATAGGCGAACAGCTTCATGCTCGCCGCCCACTCGATCAGCGCGAGGTGTCGCCCCGAGTATTCCAGGATCATCGCCTCATGAATCATCGTCAGTTCGAGGTGAGTGGCCGGGTTGTCGATCGGCACTCGAGCGTTCTCGGCAAGCGAGACCATCATGAACGCAACGCCCGCGAATGCCAGGCTTGGGTAGATTGCAAACGGCTGAGTGGCCATCGTCTCGACGATGCTCGCGAGCAGGGTCGACTGGGTGATAAACGCCGCAGTGAACAGCACCATCAAAAGGGCGGGCTCGGCCAGGAACCCCACCAGCATTTCGCGCCGGGCGCCCATCGTCCCAAATGCAGTGCCAATGTCCATCCCTGCCAACGCCATGAATACGCGCGCCAATGCAAACAATCCAACGAGCGCGATTGCGTCGGCAGCGGGCGCGAGTGGCAGGTCAGTGGACAGGCTCGGGACGATTCCGCATGCAAGCACCATCGCACCGAAGACGAAGTACGGCGTCGCACGGAACAGCGGGCTCGCATGTTCGGCCACGATCGACTCTTTGTTGAAGAGCTTGTGCAGCGTTCGATAGGGCAGCAACAACGGAGGCGCGCTCTTGTTCTGCAGCCAAGCGCGGCACTGATTCACCCAGCCTGTCAGCAACGGCGCGCCCAGCACGGCCAGCAGTAACGCGAGCAACTGTGCGCCGACGCTGTAGAGGCTCATCGGAACACCAGCACCAGCATCACCAGCAGAGTGACAAAGCTGTACAGCAGATACGTCGTGATGCGTCCCTGCTGCAGCAGCCCCACTACGCGCGATGCGCTCTCGGCGACACGGGCGATCGGCAGATACAGCCACCGCCAGAAGTGGTCGCTGGCGTCCAGTCGATACATCGGCTGCGTGTCAAATGGGGTCGGCAGATGCCGTTCGATGCGGAAAAAAGGTTCGAATACGAGACGGATTGGCTGACCGAATCCCTCAGCGGTATCCTGCATGCGCGCGTTGAGCAGAGGAAAGCCACAGTCCCAAGCCGGCGCACGCCGGACTCGACCGTGATAAAGCCTTCGCACCAGTACGAAGGCCAAAGCGAAGCTTGCCGTTATAAGGAGCAGAAATAGCAGCGGACTGTAGCTGGCTCGTTCGGGAGCAACGGGCGCCAGAATCAACCAACCGTTTGCGGCGACGGTCGGTCCCACTCCGCTGCCGACAAGCACCCTTGTGACCGGATCGATCAGCGCAATGACCTGCGTCGGCAAGAGTCCGAGCAGCACGCAACCTGCGGCGAGCCATACAAGTCCGACGCGCTCCGAAACACCAGCGTCATGGGAGTGGGCAATGGTCGATTCTCGCGGTTGGCCAAGAAAGATCACGCCGTAGAACTTGACCATCACATACCCACCCAGTGCGGCGACCAGCGCGACGCCGGCCGCCACGACGGGAACTAGCATGTTCACGAAGGTGCCCGGCAGCCCAAGCGTAAACAGAAAGCTTTGCAGCAACAGCCACTCGGACACGAAGCCATTCAACGGCGGCAGACCTGCCGCAGCAAGGGCGCCCGCTAGGGCGAGCCAACCAACCCATGGCATGTAGCGCAACACGCCTCCAAGCTTGCCCAGGCTGCGCTCACCGGTGCCGTGCAGCACTGCGCCCGTGCTCAGAAACAGCAGGCTCTTGAAGAACGCATGATTCAGTGCGTGATAGAGCATGGCGGTCAGCGCTAGCGCTGCCATAGCCGCCATCTCGTAGGCGGTAAAGAGCAGCGCAAGTCCCATCGCTACCAGGAGCAGCCCGATGTTCTCGATCGACGAATATGCAAGCAACCGCTTCATGTCCGTCTGGATAGCGCTGAAGACGACGCCGAAGAGCGCAGTGAGGAGCCCGATAATGAGCGCGAGCACGCCCCACCACCAAAGTTGAATCTGTAGCACTTCAAAACCGATCCGCAGCAGCCCGTAGATCGCTGTCTTCAACATCACACCGCTCATCAGGGCCGAGACCGGCGACGGCGCAGCCGGATGTGCTTCGGGCAGCCAAATGTGTAGTGGAACAATGCCCGCTTTCGCACCAAAGCCGAACAGCGCGAGCAGGAACGCTATTGAGGCCCAGAAGGGCGTCAGTTGCTGCGCTCTCATGTTGGCAAATGTGTAATCCCCCGTATTGGCCTGCAGCACTCCGAAGCACAGCAAGATCGCCAGCGCACCGATGTGCGCAATCAGCAAGTACAAGTAGCCGGCGCGCCGGATTTCCGGGATCGTGTGGTTCGATGTCACTAGAAAAAACGACGACAACGCCATCAGCTCCCACATCACCATGAAGACATAGGCGTCGTCAGCCAGCATGATCAGCGCCATGCTCGCAATGAAGACGTGATACTGCAGGCACAACAGCCCTGGTGCTGTGCCTTCGCCACGACGGAAGTAGCCCGACGCGAAGATCGAGATGCCCGCAGCAGTGCTGCCGAACAGCAACAGGAAAAAAGCCGACAGCGCGTCGAGCCGCAGGTGAAAAGGCAGCCCCGGCAGGCCGAGCGGAAGCACCGCGACCTGCGGGTCCGAAAACAGTGTGGCTAGCGCTGCAATCGCGATCACCAGGCTCAGTGCTGCGCCGAGTGGAAAGAGCACGCGGGCAACCAGGAAGAAACTGTGCGGGCGAACGATCCCGGCGGCACCGACGGTGAGCAAGAGGGCGACGGCTGCGAGTATCCAGTCAATCGGCAGCAGCTGCGCCAGAATCGTCACGAGCTACTTCACCCGCATGCCCGGCTGCGCGCCTTGGTGAGGGTCGAGCAGATAAATTCCCGGATATTGTTTTTCATCGGCGTGGCTCGCCGCGAGCACCATGCCTTCGCTGACTCCGAACTTCATTTTGCGCGGCGCCAGGTTCGCGACCAGTACCGTCAATTTGCCGACGAGGTCTTCCGGCTTGTACGCCGCCTTGATGCCTGACAACACGTTTCGATGACGGCCTTCTCCGGCATCGAGCGTCAGCCGCAGCAGCTTGTCCGAGCCTTCGACGTGCTCAGCGTTGACGATCCTGGCGATGCGGAAGTCGATCTTGGCGAAGTCGTCGATCGTGATCGTGTCGGCGATCGCCGCACCGCCGGGTAGAGGCGGCGCCTCATCGACGGCGTCGATCGGTTCAAAGAGCGCATCGAGTTGCTTAGGTTCAACTCGTGTCATCAGATGCTCATACTTGCGAATTTTCGTGGGTGCATGCGTCAGGTGTTCCCAGGTCAAGTCTGAAACTCCCAGAAACTCCTGAACTCGTTTGGTCGTCATCGGCAAAACCGGCGCCAGCATCACAGTCATCCTGAAGAAAGCGCTCATCGCAACACTCGTGACCTGGTGAAGCTGCTCGCGTTGCGCGGGATCCTTGGCGAGTTCCCATGGCTTTTGCGCATCGAAATATTCGTTGATCTTGTCGGCATAACCCATGATCAAACGCAAAGCTTTACCAAATTCACGCTGGTCGTAGGCCTCGGCGACCTCGTCTTCGATACTGACCGCGCCGACGATATCTACCGGATACGTAGTCAACTCCGAGGGATGAGTCAGCACGCCTTCAAAATACCTATTGAGAAAGCTCGCCGCGCGGCTCGCGATATTGATGTACTTGCCGATCAGGTCGCTATTCACGCGCACTAGGAAATCGTCTGGATTGAACTCGATGTCTTCTACCCGCCCGTTCAACTTCGCTGCCACGTAGTAGCGAAACCACTCCGGATTCATGCCGAGCTGCAAGTAACGCAGCGGATCGATGCCGGTGCCGCGACTTTTGCTCATCTTCTCGCCGCTGACGGTGATGAATCCGTGCACGTAGATGTTGTCCGGCACCTTGCGGCCTGAAAACTTCAGCATCGCCGGCCAGAACAACGTGTGGAAGTACACGATGTCCTTGCCTATGAAATGAATCTGCTCGACATCGTCGGCGGCGATGAACTGATCGAAGGTACGGAGCTCGCCCTTCGCGCGCGCCTTGCCCAGATCGAAGTACGCCTTCAACGAAGCGAGGTAACCAATCGGAGCGTCGAGCCACACGTAAAAGTACTTGCCCGGCGCATCGGGGATCGGAATGCCGAAGTACGGTTCATCACGTGAGACATCCCAGTCCCTCAATCCCTTGCCGCCGGCGCCAAGCCACTCCTGAGTCTTGGCATACACCTCGGGTTGCAGCCTTGGCTCACCATAGCGATTACTTTCGGTCGACCACTTGCGAAGAAAGCTGACGCACTCCGGGTCCGACAGGCGAAAGAAGAAGTGCTCCGATGACTTCAATTCGGGTCGCGCGCCGGTCAGCACCGAGTACGGGTCGATAAGCTCGGTCGGCGCATAGGTTGAGCCGCAGACTTCGCAGTTGTCGCCGTACTGATCTTTCGCACCGCACACCGGGCACGTGCCCTTGATGTAGCGATCGGGCAGGAACATGCCTTTCTGTGGATCGTAGAACTGCTCGATCGTGCGCGTGTCAATCAGGCCATTCGCCTTCAGTGTCCGGTAGATGCCTTGCGACAGTTCGACGTTTTCCGGTGAATCGGTGGTGTGCCAGTGATCGAACGCGATATTGAATCCGTCGAGATATTGCTGGCGGGCGGCGCGCATCTCGTCGATGAACTGGCGCGGAGTCTTGCCGGCCTTTTCCGCCGCGATCATGCTCGGCACGCCGTGAGCATCCTCGGCGCAGACAAAATGAACATCATTGCCGCGCATCTTCTGGAATCGCACCCAGATGTCGGCCTGGATGTACTCCATGATGTGGCCGATATGGGGACGTCCGTTGGCGTACGGCAATGCCGTGGTGACGAACAGATTGCGCTTCATTGAGCGCGGCATTGTAAGTGCCGCGTGCGTGCTACACGTTGCCGAGTGTCTGAAGTCTCAAAGTGCGGCGGTATCCTCTGGCACGTCTAAGGAGGCAGGCATGTCGACATCGTCAAAGCCACCACGGCGCAGTCTCGAACGAGAGATCATCGTTGCGGTCATCGTGCTGTATCTGGTGATCACGGGCGTGATGGTGACTGTTCATTACATTCAGCCGCAGGGGCAGGAAACGGCCACATCGTCTGGCTCACCATCGCACGCCGGGCGAGGTCCTGGCAAGCCAGGCGACAAATGACAGGAGACCATGGATGATTCACACCGTCCTAAAGACTGGCGAACAGCTGTCATACGTTGACGGCTTGCCGGCGCCGGAACACGATGCCCGCGTGCTATGGCTCGAGGTCAACGCGCCGACAGTTGAAGAGTCGGCAAGCCTGCTTGCGCGCTTCGGGGTGGATACGCGAGCACAGCTCGGCAATGTCGCCGAAGAGGGTGAGTTTCTTTACCTCCGCTCGCAACTCGTCGGCCTTGATGCCAATGGCCAGCCTCACTTTGCCAGCGTGACGTTTGTTCTGGGCGACCGCTTCATTGCCACAGTGAGCGACGATTCGCAGTTCAGGCCGTTTGTCCCGGTATTTCAGCGTTGCAAGCGCAAGCCAAGCAACGCCGAAAGTCCCAAGGCCTTGCTGCGACTGTTGCTACAAACCGCAAATGACAGCGCCGCCGCGGTGGTTGATCACGTGGCTGATGCACTGGTGCAAACTACGGTCGAGATTTCGGAGATTTCCGACGGGTACGACAAGAGCGGCCGCGAGCTGGGTGTCAGCGACCTCAGCGGAACGATGCGACGTTTGAACGAAAAGGAAGAACTGATCCTGCGTTGCGTTGAATCACAGCTGACGCTTGGGCGCACCGTGCGCTACCTCGGTGATGAAGTTGACAATCGTACCGAGCAGGACTTGCAGGTGCTGGTCAATGAGCTTGGCGCCGACGTCGCCGGCACGAAGGAGCACGCGGCCTTTCAGCATGAGAAGGTGCGCTACCTGCAGACAGCAGTCACCAACATTCTCAACATCAAGCAGAACGAGATCATCAAGGTGTTCACAATCGTCACCGCAGTGTTCCTGCCACCGACGCTGATCGGAACGCTGTACGGAATGAACTTTGCGGTAATGCCGGAGTTGTCTTGGCAGCACGGGTTCATTTACTCGATGGGCCTGACGCTCGGCGCTGCCATCCTCCCGCTCTGGTACATCAAGCATCGCGGCTGGCTGCGTTGAGCAAACGCAGAGCGTGCATACTTCGCGGACTATGAGCATGAACGTCGAACAAGCGCAGGCAGCACTGCAAAAAGTCGTCGATCCGAACACCGGCAAGGATTTGATGGCGTCCCGCTCGGCGCGCAATGTTCGCGTCGAGGGCAACGATGTCAGCGTTGATGTGGAGCTCGGCTATCCGGCAGCCAGCCAGATCGAGCCGATACGCCGTGCGGTTATCGACGCGCTGAAGGCCGCGGGTGCCGCAAACGTCAGTGCCAACGTGACGATGAAGATCGTCGCGCACACCGTGCAGCGTGGGCTGAAGGTGATGCCCAACATCAAGAACATCGTCGCGGTGGCGTCGGGCAAGGGCGGCGTTGGCAAGAGCACGGTCGCGGCTAATCTGGCACTGGCGCTAGCCGCGGAAGGCGCGCAAGTGGGTGTGCTCGATGCCGACATTTACGGCCCTAGTCAGCCAACAATGCTCGGCATCACCGGCCGCCCGGTGACGACGGACAATCGCACGCTCGAGCCGATGGAAAACCATGGTCTGCAGATGAGCTCGATCGGCTTGTTGATTGACGCCGATCAACCGATGGTGTGGCGCGGTCCGATGGTCACGCAGGCGCTGCAGCAGTTGCTGACGCAAACCAATTGGCGCGATCTCGATTACCTTGTCGTGGACATGCCGCCGGGTACGGGAGATATTCAGCTGACGCTTGCACAGCAGGTGCCTGTTACCGGTGTCATCATTGTCACAACGCCGCAGGACATCGCGCTGATGGACGCGAAGAAGGGCTTGAAGATGTTCGAGAAGGTCGGTGTCCCGATCCTCGGCATTGTCGAAAACATGGCGGTGCATCTGTGCAGCAACTGCGGCCACGCCGAACATATCTTCGGCGCCGAAGGCGGGCAGAAGATGGCGACCGAGTACGGTGTCGATTTTCTGGGTAGCCTGCCGCTCGATATTCGCATTCGGGAGCAGGCTGATTCCGGCCGGCCGACCGTCATCGCCGAGCCCGGCAGTCCGATCGCGCTGAGCTACAAAGAAATCGCGCGCAAGGTGGCCGTGCGTATCGCCGAGAAAGCGAAAGACATGTCACTGAAGATGCCGACGATCAAAGTCTCGAACACCTGACGCGCTAGCGACGTACGTTGCGAATGAATCGCCGACGTTGCTCAACGCAAATCACCCTGGTGTTGATCGGCACCGTGACCATGGTCGGTTGTAGCCAGCAATCAACACCGTCATCGCGCGATCATTACGCTTCCCTCGAGGATTGTGCGGCCGACTGGGGTCGGCCCGAGAGCTGCGAGCGTGTGCAAAGCTCGGGTTATCCCGGCGGATTTTTATTCTGGGGCCCGTTGTACGCGGCTGGCGCACGCAACCTCGCGCTGAATGAAGCGCGGCGCAACGCCAATCCAAACTTTGCCAATCCGGCGCGGCAGGGTCGGGCCATCGGCTCCTCGACTGCGCCGACCTCGCGCGGCGGTTTCGGTACGTCGTCACGCTCGTATACGTCCGGCGGCTAGGGCCTGTTCCCACTAACAACGTGAGTGCGAAAGATGGATTGCGGGTGCAGTGCTAGGCGCCGTAAGCGCCGTTGGTGCATACCAATAAGCGAAGCGGCAACGAAGCAATGTGCCCGCAATCCGTCTTTCCCTGCGGGTTGGGCCGCAATGCGGCGTCTGCTTTGGCGAGCAGCACGCCGAATGGAACCACCATTCGCCGCGCTACTCTTCGCGCATCCATCCGCATTGCGGCCCAACGCATCTCACGTTCTTAGTGGGAACAGGCCCTAGTGCGGCGCGAACTTCTCGCGCCTCGAGCTGCGTGGGAAGGCGACATGGAATCGATCGGCTTTCACTACCACTCGATTGACGGCACGTACTGGGACGAGTCACGCTGCTATGTGTTTGAGAGTTCGGAGATTGATCAACTGGAAGATGCGACGGCGGAGTTACACGAGATGGCGCTGAATGCCGCGCAGCACGTGATCGCCAGCCCAGCGCTACGAAGAGTTTGCGATACCCCCCGAGTGGGTGCCGGCGATCGAGCAAAGTTGGCACGCCTATCGCGACGAACAGCCCGCCGGCTTCACGCTCTTTGGACGGATGGACTTGTCATACGACGGTGTCGCCCCGCCCAAGCTGCTCGAATACAACGCCGATACGCCGACGGCGTGCCTGGAAGCGAGTGTCGCGCAGTGGCAATGGCTGCAGGCCGTGCGGCCGAATGCGGATCAGTTCAATTCGTTGCACGAGCAACTGATTGCCGCTTGGCGGAAGCTGCGCGGTGTGTCGACTGCATCACGGTTGCATTTCACGGCGGTGGCCGACAGTCAGGAAGATTGGGGCAATCTCGACTACCTGCGCGACACCGCGATGCAGGCAGGCTGGCAAACGTTTTCGTTGCCCGTCGAGCGCATTGGCTGGAACGGCACGAAGTTTGTGGACGAGTTCAATGTGCCGATTGAAGCGCTGGTCAAACTGTATCCGTGGGAATGGCTGATACGGGAAGACTTCGGGCCGGCGCTGCTCGCGAGCGGAATGCAGTTGGTCGAGCCTGCGTGGAAAATGCTGCTGTCGAACAAAGCGATGCTCGTCGTACTTTGGGAGCTGTATCCCGAGCATCCGAACTTGCTGCCTGCTTACTACGAGCCGGCGGCGCTGGGCTCAAAGTATGTGAAGAAGCCGAAGCTCGCGCGTGAAGGGGCTAACGTGTCAATGGTCGACGGTGCGACGGTCAGAACAACAGAAGGTGATTACGGCGCCGAAGGATTCATTTACCAGGCGGTTGCGGGGCTGCCGAATTTCGGCGATGACTATGCGTTGATCGGCTCGTGGGTCGTGGGCGAACAACCGGCAGGTATCGGTATTCGCGAAGATACGTCGCCGATAACACGCAACACGAGCCGCTTTGTGCCGCACTATTTCGAGTAGTTATGAACAAGAGGTGGGAGAACCAATGAGAAACACCGCATTCGAAACGCTGGCCGGGCTGCCTTACTTCGCCGCGTTCTTCGGCGTATCGCTCCTGCTGCTGACGATATGCCTCGTGCTCTATGTGTGGATCACGCCGTATCCGGAGATAAAGCTGATTCGCGAGGGCAATACCGCGGCCGCGGCGAGCCTTGGCGGAGCGATCATTGGTTTCGCGCTTCCGCTGGCGAGCGTTGTCGTCAACAGTGTCTCGCTGCTCGATATGCTGCTGTGGTCGGCAGTCGCTTTAGTTGTTCAGCTGGCGGCGTTCGCGGGCGTGCGGCTGATGGTGCCGAATATCGCTCGTCATATGCGAGAGGGACAGGTATCCAGTGGCGTTTTGTTGGGAGCAATGGCCATTGCACTCGGATTGCTCAATGCTGCTTCGATGACGTACTAGTCATCTGGTCGCAAAACCATGCGCGTTGTGTTTTATCTTTAAGAGGAGGAATCATGGGCAAAGTTGAAACCAGGCCACAGGGCTATCACACCGTCACGCCGTACATGACTGTGCGCGATTGCGTCGCCGCGATAGATTTTTATCGGCGTGCGTTCGGTGCTGAGAAGACGATGCAGCTTGACATGCCGGACGGCAAGGTGGCGCACGCCGAGATCCGCATCGGCGATTCGACACTGATGATGAGCGAGGAAAACGAAGCATGGGGTAACAAGAGCCCGCTCACCCTTGGCGGATCGCCGATGTTTCTGATGATCTACGTGCCTGATGTGGACACAGCGTTCAAGAAGGCGATCGCCGCCGGTGCGACCGAGGTGCGTGCCGTCAAAGACCAGTTCTATGGCGATCGTTCGGGAACGTTGAAGGACCCGTTCGGTTATCAATGGACGCTGTCAACGCACATCGAAGATGTGTCGGAATCAGAAGCTCAGCGGCGGATGGAGGTCGAATTCAGCCAGCATTCCCCGGCGTAGCGAGATGGAGTCTCATCAGCTGCACCGCGGGCGGTTGATCGATCATGTGCACCTGATCGCGCGCGACATCGAAGCGACGAAGCGCTTCTATGTCGCCACGCTCGCTGTGCTCGGCCGCAAGATCGAAGGCGAAGGCGAGGGCTACTTCTGGTCGGATGAGCTTTTCGTCAGCAGCGATGCGATGTCGACCACCGGCGCGACGCACGTGCACCTCGCATTTCAGGCGCCGGATCGTGCGACAGTCGACCGCTTTCACGCCGCTGCGATAGCAGCTGGTGGCAGAGATCACGGCAAGCCCGGCGTGCGCGAGCAGTACCACCCTGATTATTACGGCGCATTTGTGATCGATCCGGATGGCAACAATATCGAGGCGGTTTACCACGGCCCGGCAAAGAGATCGGCGGATTCGGTTGTTGTGACCTTTTAGGCAGCTGCGTGCTGCGTCGGCTAGATGGGCCCCTGCAGCGCTCGGTGAAGCTCGTCGTAGTTCAGGGGCTTGGTCAAGTGCACATCGAAGCCGGCGGTGATCGCCTGCTGACGATCTTCCGGTCGCCCATAACCGGTGACGGCTATCAGGCGCGGACACGTCGCTGCTTTCCTTAGCTGCCGCGCCACTTCGTAACCGTCGACGCCGGGTAGTCCGATGTCCAGCAGCACCACGTCGGGCTTCACGCGCTGTACGAGTTCGATGCCGGACTCTCCATCGTTTGCCTCATGCACCTCATAGCCCGACAGCATCAATTGCATGCGTAGCGCCTCGCGACCGTCCGCGTCGTCTTCGACGATCAATATCCGACGAATAGCGCGCGAGACTCGCAACGCCTGCAAGCGGCGGCTCATCGGTTCGTCGCGACTCCGCGCGTGGCAGGCGAACCACGAACGTGCTGCCCTTGGCTGCTCCGGCACTGTGGGCCTCGACGCGCCCACCGTGCAGTTCCACCAGATGACGCACCAGCGTCAAGCCAATGCCAAGTCCACCCTGTGCACGGTCCAGGCTGCGTTGACCTTGCGTGAAGAGGTCAAAGACACGCGGCAGCAGATCCGCACCAATGCCGATCCCGTCATCGGTGATACGCAATACGGATTCCTCGCCTTCGATCTGAGTCTGCACGCGAATCAGACCGCCGGCCGGTGTGTACTTAATCGCATTCGTAAGAAGATTGTCGATGACCTGGCTGAGTCGGTCGGGGTCCCCGTTGACCCAGGTTGATGCCAGCTCGACTTCTGTCCTGTGGTGCTGTAACCGCCCGACATCGACAAACATTGCCAGGCTTCTTTGCACAGCGTCGGCCAGATTGACGCGTTGTTCGGACAGCACGATCTTTCGGGCCGTCACCCGACCGACGTCCAGCAAGTCATCAACCAGACGAGTCAAGTGCTTCGTCTGTCGACTGATAATTTCGACGGAGCGGCCGCCAAATGCGTGCTGCTCGTTGAGGTCCACCAGGACTTGTGACGCGTTGCATATTGCCGCCAGCGGATTGCGTAGCTCATGACTGAGCATCGCGAGGAACTCATCTTTGGCCTGATTCGCAGCTTCGGCCTCAGCGCGTGCTCTGCGCTCGCGATCGAGCAACTCGACGCGCTCCTGCTCGATTGCCTTGCGTTCCCAAATCAACGCAGCGACCGGAAGCGTCATCGCTGCAATGGTGCCCATGAAGGCTTGCAGCAGCAGCAGCGATTCGTTGTCGCTTCCCATCACGAACGGCCCGCGCCCGCCGACGGTTGCCCCTACCGCGATTGCCGACAGGATCGCGACCCCGGTCGCGACCTCCCTCTGTCCAAAACGAAATGCAGCCCAGATCAGTGGAGGAATGCACAGGAATGGCAGCGGATAGCGATTAAGGCCTGAATGAAGGAACACCAGCGCACCGGCGCCGGCGACCGTCACGAGGAGCAGCATCGATTCGCCGGGTCGCTCGCGTAACGGGCCCAGGTTGCGTGAGGTGCCCCACAGCACCAGTAGCGGTGTAACGATCATTGCGCCCGCTGCGTCGCCGAGCCACCACGTGAGCCAGATCGCGCCGAACTGGCCCGGCTCCGCGTGGCCGGTAAGAGCCAGGCTCGTTACCCCGATCGTTGCGCTGATCGAAGTGCTGACAAGGCCCGCGAGCACCGAGAACGCCAGGATGTGACGAGCGCGATTGAACGCAGCAAGGCCGTTTGCGTAGCGGTTGACGAGAAAGGCTCCCGTGAGCGCTTCGAGCGTATTACCGGCTGCAATGCCGAGCGAACTCGTGACAGATCCCGTCGTGGTGATATTGACCAGAAAGGCGCCGATGAAAATTGCGGGTGCGAGGCGGTAGCCAAGCAGCAACAGTGCTGCGAGCGCGATACCTGTTGGTGGCCATACTGGCGTGGCGCTCGAATTCAGGAATGCGAACTGAAGGCCCAGCTTGCCCGCAAGGAAGTAAACAACGATCAGTGCCCCGATCAGCGACCAGCGGTGCAACGACTTGATGTCGGTGGTCTTGACGTCCACTCGTCGGCGTCTTCAGCGTGCGGTTGTGCGTCGGGTTGAATCCTTCAAACCTTAACAGCATCGCGGGCGACCTGCACTGAATCGGCTTCGCCTTTGTCGGCGCATTTGCGCGTCAATACAATCGACGCATGCGGCCGCCTGCCAATACCGAAGTAGCTTCACCGGAAGTCATCGAATCGCCCTGGGCTCCGCTGCGCCGCCCGGTGTTCCGACTGCTGTGGGGAACCTGGCTGACCGCGAACATCTGCATGTGGATGAATGAGGTTGCTTCGGCGTGGTTGATGACGACACTGACCACGTCGCCGGTCATGATCGCGCTGGTGCAGTCGGCGTCGGTGTTGCCGGTGGTGTTATTCGGGTTGCCGAGCGGAGCGCTGGCCGACATCCTGAATCGGCGGCGCCTGTTCATGTTTACGCAATTCTGGGTTGCTGCCAACGCGTTGATTCTGTGCGCGGTCATTGCCGCCGATGCGATGACCGCGCCGGTGCTGCTCGCGTTGACATTCGGCAATGGCATCGGACTCGCGATGCGCTGGCCAGTGTATGCAGCGATCGTGCCGGAGCTCGTGCCGCGCGCCGAGCTGTCGACGGCGATCGCGCTTAACGGCATCGCGATGAACATGTCGCGCATCGTCGGCCCGGTGGTCGCCGGTGCACTGATCGCCGGCCTCGGTACCGGCTACGTGTTCCTGTTGAACGCGGTGCTTTCTCTGGCGGCTGGCTTCGTGATAATGCGGTGGCGCCTGGAGCCCAAGGCGAGCGTGCTGCCCGGCGAGCGTTTTTTCGGCGCGATGCGTGTGGGATTTCAGTATGTCTCGCAGTCCCGGCAGATGCGCGCAGTGCTGTTGCGCATCGCAATCTTTTTCCTGCAATCGACAGCGCTGCTGGCTTTGCTGCCGCTGGTCGCAAAGCGCATGCATGATGGCGGTGCCTGGATCTACACGCTTTTGCTCGCATCACTGGGCTTCGGCGCCATTACCACCGCGTTCCTGCTGCCGCGCTTGCGCGTGTTGATTACGCGCGATCGACTGCTGCGCGACGGCACGCTGTTGCAGGCGGTAGCGATGGTGGCGGCGGGCTTCGCACCCAATGTGTGGATTGCAATTCCGGCGATGATTGTCGCTGGCGCCACCTGGCTAGCGGTCGTTAATACGCTGACGGTGGCATCGCAGCTTGCGTTGCCTGATTGGGTGCGTGCGCGCGGAATGTCGCTTTACATGATGACAATGATGGCAGCCACGTCTGCCAGCGCGGCACTGTGGGGGCAGGTCGCCAGCAGCATCGATGTGCCATGGGCATTTGTTGCTGCAGCGGTCACAGGAATTACGTTATGGCTGCTGATCGGCCGCTTGCATGCGGTGACCGCCGAACCGCTGGATTTGACGCCTGCGCGCATCTTGAAGGAGCCAGTGCCAGCGTTTCCTGTCGAACACCAGATGGGCCCTGTCATGGTGACGGTCGACTACCGAATCGATCCGTCGAGGGCGGCGGAGTTCGCTTCGGTAATGCGCGAGAGCCGTGCCAACCGGCTTCAAATGGGTGCACTGTCGTGGGGGCTTTTTCACGACACGAGCGAGCCTGGCCACTACATCGAATATTTTCTGGACGAATCTTGGGCCGACCATCTGCGCCGCTTCGATCGTTTCACGGCGGCTGACGCCGACTTGCGCGAGCGGCGTTATGCGTTTCAGATCGGTGCTGAGCCGCCGAAGGTGACCCGGTATATCGCCGAGTCGCTCTGAGAATAGAAACCAACGAGGACAGACACTATGCGCATCCAACCCTGGGCACCTGAGCTGGCGCCGCGTGACACCGAACTCGTGAAGGCGATCGAAGCGCGACGCGGTGGCTCACTGCTCAACCTTGACCGCTTGTTGCTGTGGTCGGAGCCGCTTGCGCGCGGTTGGAATGTGTATCTGCGCGCGTTGAGGCAGGAAATTTCTCTGTCCCCCTTTGCGCGCGAACTTGCGATTTGCGTCGTCGCGCGACTGACCGGCGCCGATTACGAGTTTCACCATCACGCGCCTGAGTTGAAGAAAGCCGGCGCGACCGATGCGCAACTAGATGCGCTCGACGATCCCGACATTGCAGCAACCAGCAGCCAGTTCGACGAGCTACAGCGTGCCGTGATCCGCTTTGCGATTGCCAGCACCCGCAACGTGAAGATCCCGGACGCGACGTTCGACGCGCTCAAACAGCGCCTGTCACCTACGGAAGTCGTCGAGCTCGTGGCGGTCACCGCCACCTACAACATGGTCGCGCGATTTCTGGTCGCGCTGCAGATAACTCCCGAAACTTAGAAGTTCAAAGCGTCGCTCAGGTGCCTGCGCTGATGCGGTGCTGCTTGACTATCTTCGACCAGCGGTCGAGCTCTCTCTGCATGAACGACTTGAACTCTGCGGGGCCCTGGCCCGTCACCGTCATGCCCTGTGCTGCCAATCGCTCGGCGACGGCGGGATCCTTCAGCGCTTTCTGTACTTCCGCGTTCATCCGGTTCACAAGCTCGGGCGGTGTCTTGGCAGGAGCAATCACGCCCCAATAGGCGAGCGCCTCGAAGTTCTTGACCCCTGCTTCAGCGAGCGTGGGCGTATCGGGCAAACTTGGATGGCGGGTCGCGCCGGTCACTGCCATCGGTTTCACTGTGCCGGCCTTCACGTGCGGCAACACCAGGAACACGGTGCCGATGCCAAGAGGAACGTGGCCCGCTATCGTGTCGTTCATCAATGGCCCGCCGCCGCGGAATGGCACGTGCGTCCACGCCCAGCCCGCTTGCTGCCCGGCCTGAATCATCGCCAGGTGACCGAGACTGCCGGTGCCGATCGAGCCGATCGTGATGCCCTTGATCGTGCGCGCAGCAGCGGTCACGTCGGCCATCTTCGAATACGGTGCCTTGGCGGACGCCACCAGTGCCATCGGCGATGTACCGATCAGCGTCACGTGCTCAAGATCCTTTAGCGTGTCGTAGGCAATGTTCGGAATCAGGCTTGCGTTGGTGCCGTGTGTATCAAAGACGATGCCGAAGGTGTAACCATCGGGCGCGGCCTTGGCCACTGCGTTCGTGCCGATCGATCCTGATGCGCCGCCAACGTTCTCGACGACGACGCTTTGCCCGAGCTGCTTCGACAAAGGCTGCGCAAGAATGCGGGCGACCTGATCGACCGAGCCTCCAGGAGGAAAAACGGCGATCAAGCGGATCGGCTTGTTCGGCCACGCTTGTGCAAGACACGGATTACTCGTGGCGGCGAATGTCACTGCAAGCGCAAACGCGATTAACCGAGCAAATGGCATGGCGGCGTCTCCTATCGAGTGTTTTCAAGCAATGCTAGAAGATAGCTCCGCGCGCATCGATTGGCCAAACGCCTTCAACGCGGCCACCGCGTACTGCGACGATCCAGTCATGCAGATTGACGGTCGGGTCGATGTGTCCAGGAATTAGCAGCGGCTTGTCGCCCAGCGAAAGATCGGGTCCTGCGCCGTGCCTTTCGAGCACTGTGTGTTCGTCCGATACGCCGCGAACCTGCCAGCCTGCGAACGCGGGCAGCGCAGGGCCGGAGTCAGTCGAAAAGCTCTTCAAGCCCGCGTCGAGCGTCGCGCGATCGGAATGTGCGTCGTTTCGGCGGCTCATTACCGTCGACATGATCATTAACGATTGTTCGAACGTTGGCCATGAGAGCTCCTGCTCGTTTTTCGCATAGTCGATGTCCATCAATGCGTACGAGCCGGGCTGAATCTCCGTGTACACGCCGCCGGCGGCTTCGAGCATGAAGGTGCCGGTGCCACCGCCGGTGACCACGTCGCATCGCAAGCCCGCCTCAATCAGCGCGCGCTGCGTCAACTGAGCCAAAGCCGCCGCTGCGCCGATCGCCTGGCGGCGCTCGGCAATGCTGCGCCGATGCTGCGCGCTGCCGAAATACGCATGCAAGCCACGCAGCGACAGATTCGAATGCAACACGATTGCGCGCGCGAGCGCAACGGCTTCGCTGACATCTGTCACGCCCGCACGGTGATGGCCTACGTCCAGTTCGATATAAACGTCGAGCTTCACTCCCGTTGTCTCGCAGGCGTGCGCCAGCTGATCGACAGCGCGCACATCGTCGACGCACACACCGACTCGGGCATCGGAATAGCGGGCCGCCAACTGAGCGAGCTGCAACGTTTTGCGATTGCCTACGACTTCGTTCGTGATCAATACGTCGACAACGCCGCCTGCCAAAAACGGCTCCGCCTCCGACGTTTTCTGACAGCAGATACCGATCGCGCCCGCCGCAATCTGGCGGCGCGCAATCTCAACGCATTTATGGCTTTTGGAGTGCGGACGTACGGCCACGCCGTGTCCTTTGACCGCACTCATCAGTCGCAACAGGTTCGCTTCGAACCGGTCAAGATCGAGAATCAGCGCCGGTGTGTCGACATCCATCAGCGCGTCGCCGACGCGGGCAGGAATCCAGTTGGAATTCATTCGCACAAGTGTATCGACGAAGGACCGTAGAATCGCGCGTCATTTCCGCAACCGACGCAATCGATGAGCATCAAGAGCGACAAGTGGATTCGCCGCATGGCCGCGCAGGGCATGATCGAACCATTCGAACCAGGGCAGGTTCGCCACGTCAACGGAGAACGCATCGTCAGCTACGGTACGTCGAGCTATGGCTACGACATTCGCTGCGCCGCGGAATTCAAGATCTTCACCAATATCAACAGTACGATCGTCGATCCGAAAGCGTTCGATCCCAATTCGTTCGTCGACTTGAAGAGCGATGTTTGCATCATTCCGCCCAATTCGTTCGCTCTCGCACGCACCGTCGAATACTTTCGCATTCCGCGCAACGTGCTGACGATCTGCCTTGGAAAGTCGACGTACGCACGCTGCGGAATCATCGTCAACGTGACGCCGCTCGAGCCCGAGTGGGAGGGCCATGTGACGCTCGAGTTTTCAAACACGACTACGCTGCCGGCAAAGATCTACGCGAACGAGGGATGCGCGCAGGTGATCTTCATCGAGTCCGATGAAGTTTGCGAGACTTCATACAAGGATCGAGGCGGAAAGTATCAGGGGCAGCGCGGCGTGACACTTCCCAAGACTTGACGCTGCGGATCAGTACGAGGCCGACGGCCTGTCGGCTCCGCTTTTGTCGTGCGATCGAAGCCGCGCGTGCGGGGCTGCGGCGATAGGAGCGATTGCGATCAACTCGCGCCGTCGGCCACTCCGCATTCCTTCGGCCAGGGCTTAGTCGAAAGCGAGTTGCGCTTGGTCAACGTAACGTGCTTTTCCCACTTTCTAGCTGGATCGTTATAGCGATACCAGGTTAGCTTTTTTCTGGACAGATCGAAGCGATCGGCAGAAGGGGCGTAGTTGGGGCAGACCGCTGCGCTCTCGCTTCCGAAGCTGCCCTCTTCCAGGCACATCTGCACTTGCACGGAGCGACCCTTTACGACTCCTTTTACGCAACCGTGTGATGCGCGATGTCCGCTTTCGCTCCAGGTGCCGTAAACGCGATCGCCGCGCTGCCAGAAGATGAAATCGGCAGAATGATCGTAAGTCTGCGGCGAGATTTGTATCGCGTCGCGCTGAAAGAATCTCCAATGACCCGAGAAATCGGCTGCCGGCGCTTCAGCCGGCAGCGCGATGGCTGCTGTTGCCAGGACCGTCACGGACAGGTGGCGCATTGCTGAAGCGTCAAAAATGGAAAGTCGAAACGCTACAACAGTTTCAGCGCCGACAGGGCGGCCTTCGCTGTCGGCTCGATGACCGTGACCTCGGGCATCGAGCGCAACCACGTCATCTGCCTTTTAGCCAACTGCCGCGTGGCGGCGATGCCCTCTTGACGAAACTCGTCGAAGGTACGTTGACCGTCGAGGAAACGCCACGCCTGTCGATAGCCGACGCTGCGCATTGAAGGCAAATTTGGATGAAGGTCGCTGCGCGCGTGCAAAGTGCGAACCTCGTCGACCAATCCGGCTTCCAGCATCGCGTCGAAGCGCTCCGCGATGCGCGCGTGCAGTAACGCGCGATCGTTTGGCACCAGCGCTATTGCAGATAGCCGCAATCGAGGTGACGTCTCCCGGTGGACCAGCGCGGACATCGGCGTGCCCGAGGTCTCGTAGATCTCGAGCGCACGTTGTATGCGCTGGCTGTCGTTGGGCTTCAAGCGTGCGGCGGTCACGTGATCGATTTTTGCGAGCCGAGCGTGCAGCGCAGGCCAGCCGACCGTGCGCGCTTCCGCTTCGATTCGCGCACGCAGACTCGGATCGGCCGACGGCAAATCGGACAGGCCTTCGCGCAGTGCCTTCGCGTACAGCATTGTTCCGCCGACCAGCAAAGGCAGCTTGCTGCGGCCTCGTACTTCGCGAATCGCGAGGGTCGCATCGCGCACGAAGTCAGCGGCTGAATATGGATCGGCCGGATCGCGGATGTCGATCAGATGATGCGGCACGGCTGCGCGATCGGTCGCACTTGGCTTCGCGGTGCCGATGTCCATGCCGCGATACACCTGCGCCGAGTCAACCGATACGATTTCGAGCGGAAGCGTTTCAGCGAGCTGCAGTGCGAGAGCGCTCTTGCCGCTGCCTGTCGGGCCGAGCAGCAATACCGCGTCGACTTTCTCATCCATGCGCTGTGATATCGCCGTCCCTGCGCACGAGCGTGAACGCGATCGCAGCCGACGCGAGTCCGCACGCGCAGATCGTCAACGTCAGCGGATAAACGGTGCTGTTGTAAGTGACGCCAATCCAGATGCCGATGGCTGTTGCGACCAGCATCATCGTAAAGCCGAGCAACGCGGCCGCAGCCCCCGCCGCGTGGGCGAATGGTGCAACCGCTCCGGACTGCACCGGCGGCTGTATCACGCCGTGGGACAGGCCGACGAAGAACATTGGAATGCCTATCGCGGGTGGCGCATGCACACCCGCCAAGGCAAGTGCCGCCATCGTCATTCCTGCGGTCAGCTGAAGCGTGGCGCCCGCGTAGACAGTGCGTTGAATACCGTGCGCTGCGAGCAGCGGGCGGCAGATCAGTGTGCCGATCACGTAACCCAGCACCATGCCGGAAAACCAGAGCGCAAAGTGGATTGGCGTCTGCCCGAGCACATCGATAAAGACGAACGATGAGCCGGAGAGAAATGCAAACAAGCCGCCGTAAGTCGCCGCTGCCGACAGCGTGTACGCGCGAAAGGGAGCCGACCGCAGCACGGCCGCGTAAGTGTGCAGCATCGGAGCCAGCTGCAGCGCATGCGGATTGCGCCGGGTGTTCGTCTCTCTGAGCTTCGCCGTTGCGAAGCACGCCAGTACCAGCGAGAACGCAGCCAACGCGGCGAATGAAGAACGCCAACCAAACTCCACGTACAACGCCGCCCCGATCAGCGGACCAATCAGCGGTGCAAGGCTCATCAGCGTTGCGGCGCCGGCGATCATTCTTGCGCCTTCGGTCGGTGGATATAAATCGCGAACGAAACCGCGGGCGCCAACAAGACATGTGCACGCGCCGATTGCTTGCAGCACGCGGCCAATGATCAGCACCGTCAGCGATGGCGCAAACATGGCCAGCACGCTGGCAGCACAGTAGGTGAACGCTCCCGCTACAACCACCGGATAACGACCGAAGCGATCTGACAGCGGCCCAGCAACCAGCTGCCAGAACCCGAACGCTGCAATGAATATCCACAGCGTGGACTGCGCCAACGCCACGCTCGCGTTGAAGTACTCAGCGATCCCAGGAAGAGTTGACAGGTACAGGTCCGTCGACGCCGGCTGCAGCATCGACAGGCCGGCGGTCAGCAGCAAGACAGTTGTAGCCGTCAGACCTGCGGCGGCAAGCCGCGACGCGCTGGGCGCGACTGAAACGCCGGTCATCGGCCACGCAGGAATAGCTTGTCGAGATCTCCGACGGCGAGCTGAACCCAGGTGGGGCGGCCGTGATTGCATTGATCTGCGCGCTCTGTCGCTTCCATTTCACGCAGCAGCGCGTTCATCTCGTCAATTGTCAATCGACGATTGGCGCGTACTGCACCGTGGCATGCCAGTGTCGAAAGCAGCTCGTTTCGATGCTCGGTGAGTACGCGCGATCCGCCGTATTCGCGGACGTCGCGCAAAACGTCGCGCGTCAGTTGCGCACCGTCGGCCTGCGAGAGTAGGGCGGGCACGCCGCGAAGTGCAAGCTGCGTCGGCGAAGCGAGCGAAACATCGAGTCCAAGTTGCTCGAGTAGCTCGGCGTGCTCGGTCGCGGTCGCGATCTCGACGGCCGTCGCGGCGAATACTTGCGGTATCAGCAGGCGCTGTTGCGGTATCTGCCGTTGATCGAGTTGCCGCTTCAACTTCTCATAGACGATGCGCTCGTGCGCCGCGTGCATGTCGACGATGATCAGCCCGCGCTCGTTCTGCGCCAGGACATAGATCCCGGAAAGTTGCGCAACGGCAAATCCAAGCGGCACTTCGGCCGGTGCTTCATCCGTAGCTGCTTGCCGCGGGCGCCGGCCGCTCGGCCAGCAACGCAAGGTAGTTTGCAACGGTCTGTGCCACGCCAAATGACGTTTGGTGGGTCAGGCGATAACCATCCGATTCTGGTGTTGCCGCCGGCGCGGCCTGCTCCCAGTGCGTTCGGCTGTACAGCTTGCGCGAGGGCGGCCTGCACCGCGTGCAGCACGAATTGGTGCACGCTCGACGAGTCGCGAAAGCGAACTTCGGTTTTGGTCGGGTGTACGTTGACGTCGACCCGCTTCGGATCGACAGTCAGGTACAGGCAGTACATCGGCTGCGACGCACCGTGCAGCACGTCGGCATAGGCGGCGCGAACGGCATGCGTTAGCACCTTATCGCGTACGTAGCGGCCATTGACGAAAAAATACTGTGCGTCGGCGCGCGCACGGCTGGCAGTGGGTGCGCCGGCCCAGCCGTGCACACGGATCGCACCGGCATCCTGCTCGACTTCGCGCCGCGCCACTGCGAATTCTTCGGGCATCAGCCGCAACGCGCGCTCGCGCGGCGCTTGTGCGGGTAGCGCCAGCACGGTGCGGCCTTGATGCGTCATCGTGAAAGCCACTGACGCGTGCGCTGCAGCCGCGCGCTCGACTTGCGTAATGCAGTGCGCGAGCTCGGTGGCCTCGCTTCGCAAAAACTTGCGTCGCGCCGGCGTCTTGTGAAACAGGTCTGCGATCTCAACCCGCGTACCGATCGAGCCTGCAGCGGGTTCTATCTCACCGTCGGCGGCATGGTTGCCACTGCGCACACAAAACGCGCTGTCTTCTCCCGCCACGCGTGAAGTGATCGCGACATCCGCCACTGAGGCAATCGATGCCAGTGCTTCGCCGCGAAAACCAAGCGATTCGACACCTTCCAAGTCCTCGAGGCTCGCAATCTTGCTGGTCGCATGCCGCGCGAGCGCGAGCGGCAACTCATCACGCGGAATGCCGGTGCCGTTGTCAGACACAACGATGCGTTTGACTCCGCCGCCCTCGAGCCTGACATCGATTTGCGTCGCACCCGCGTCGAGACTGTTCTCGAGCAGTTCCTTGATCACCGACGCCGGGCGCTCGACGACTTCGCCGGCGGCGATCTGGCTGATCAGCGCATCTTCCAGCGGACGAATTGCGCGACGAAGGGTGGCACTCATGGCAGGGATTATATGAAGGTGGCGCCAGCGTTAGCTGCCTCGTTGCTCACGTATGATCCCGCGCTGCTCGCACCTCTAGCCCCGCGCGTTCGCGCCGCTGCAATTGCTCCATGGAAGGCATCAACTGGCTTGATCTGTTCACGGCGACCGATCGCTTTCTGTCCGCGATCGTCGAGCGCAACGTGATGCTCGTTTACGTCGTGCTGTTTTCGATTTTCTTTTCGGAAACCGGGCTGGTGTTCATGGCGTTTCTGCCGGGCGACTCATTGCTGTTCGTGGCCGGTGCGGTCTCAGCGCTTCCGGCAGTTGAGTTCAAGGGACTCAATGTTCATCTGCTGGTCGTGATCATCGCCGTAGCCGCAGTGTTGGGTAACACACTCAATTACTTCATTGGCGCTTGGCTTGGAAAAAAGGTCTATGACGGCACGATCGGCTGGATCGATCAGCAGGCATTGATGAAAACACACGCCTTCTTCGAGCGCCATGGAGGCAAGACGGTGATGATTTCGCGGTTTGTTCCGGTAGTGCGCTCGTTTGCGCCGCTGGTAGCAGGCGCCTCCGGCATGGACTTCCACAGGTTTCAGTTTTTCAACGTCGTCGGCGCCGGCGTGTGGGTCGTCTCGCTGGTCTATGGCGGCTATCTGTTCGGCAACATACCGCTTGTTCGCGACAACCTCGGCATCATCCTCGTTGTCGGCATCGGCGCCGTCGTGGGGCCGCTGATGCTCGCGGGCTTGCTAAAGCTTCTGCGCCGCACGCGGAGACGCGCGTTCAAGTAATCAGGTCAAAGGACCTCGAGCCAGCGGGGGATTCTTCGCGAAGTACCGCTTGATGCCGGCCAGGATGGCCCGCGCCATTCGGTCCTGATATTCATCGTCGCGCAGGCGCTTTTCTTCTTCGGGATTGCTGATGAACGCGGTCTCGACCAGGATCGACGGGACATCGGGCGCTTTTAAAACCGCAAAGCCGGCCTGTTCGACTCTCGGTTTGTGCAGGCGGTTGACGCGCTCGAGCTCGCCCAATACCGCGCTGCCAAGCTTCAGGCTGTCATTGATCTGTGCCGTGGTCGACAGATCGAGCAAAACTCGTTGTAGCTGCCGGTCTTTCGAAGCCAGGTTGATGCCGCCGATGCGATCGGCATTGTTTTCCTTCTTTGCGAGGTAGGCAGCGGCACTGCTCGATGCACCGTGTTCGGACAGCGCAAATACCGAGGAGCCGCGCGCATCGGGCCGGATCCAGGCGTCGGCGTGAATCGAAACGAACAGGTCGGCGTGCACGGCTCGCGCTTTCGCGACCCTTGTACGCAGCGGAACAAAAAAATCACCCTCGCGCGTCATCGCCACGCGCATCTGCGGCTCGGCCGCAATGAGGTCTCGCAGGCGGTGGCCAATTTCCAGCGTGACCGTTTTTTCGTACGTGCCGCCGCGGCCGACCGCGCCGGGGTCTTCGCCACCGTGGCCGGGATCGATGACGACGGTCACTATGCGCTGCACGTCAGCTGGCTTGACCTGATCATGCGGCCGCTGAACCGCGACTGGCGGCTTGCCCGGTACGCGCTCGCGTAGCAACGCAAGCAAGGGATCGGGCGGGTTCACGGGGTGCAGGTCCATTACCAGGCGATGTTGATATGGCCCGACAGGCTCGAGCGAAAACACCTGCGGCTTGATGTCCTCCTTGAGCTCTATCACGAGGCGAGCCACCTTTGGGCGGTTCTGTCCGACTCGTACTAGCGCGATGTACGGGTCGTTCGCTTCGATCTTGCCGACCAGCTCTTTCAAGGTCGACGTCAGATCAAGCCCGTCGATTTCAACAACCAGCCGCAGCGGATGCGCCGGATCGCGCAGCATGAAGTGAGAAAAGGTCAGCGGGCCATCATGTTCGAGCGTGACACGCGTGTAATCCTCGGCGGGCCACACGCGCACCGCGAGCAGCGTCGCGCCGAATGCGATTTCGTGATGCGTCAGCGCGAGGACGACCGTGCCGGCGCCGGCGGCGAGGAATCGCCGGCGCTCGCTTCGAACTTCGTCATCGCTTGCCTCAGACATGTGTCGCCCAGTTCGCTTGCGGTGCTGATCGTTGCCAGTCGGCCGTCACCGTCGACGGTCAACGCGATGGAGATATCGGCGGTTGGCAGCCGCGGGCCAGCTCGCTCCGGCCACTCGACAGCGCAGATTCGACCCGGCCCGAACAGCTCCCGAAATCCCATTTCGCCAAACTCGGCTGGCTCCCTAAGCCGATAAAAATCAAAGTGGTAGAAGTCTAAGCTCGAAACGGTATAAGGTTCAAGCAGGGCAAACGTGGGGCTTTTGACCGCGTCTTGCACGCCCAGTCGACGCAGCATTGCTCGCACCAGCGCCGTCTTGCCCGCTCCGAGGTCGCCGGAGAGATTGATGTGCAATCCGAATGCACGGACCGCGTCCAGATGCTGACAAATCGCAATGCCCAGAGACCGTCCGAAAGCATCAGTTGCGTCGGCATCTTCGAGAGTCAGTACGGTGGTCACGGAAGCCGCGCGCTAGTTCAATAGGAGTGTCCTATCCTACTGACCCGCATTTCCAACGCGTCAATGCACGCCGATGGAGTGACAACATGTGTAGAAACATCAAGACCCTGTTCAATTTCGAGCCACCGGCCACCGAGGACGAAATACGTGCCTCGTCGTTGCAGTTCGTCAGGAAGCTCAGCGGATTCAACAGCCCGTCGAAGGCCAATCAGGAGGCCTTTGATCGAGCAGTCGAAGACGTGGCGACCGCAGCGCGCGTGCTGATCGAGTCGCTGGTGACTACCGCCGACCCGCGCGACCGCGAGGTTGAAGCAGCGCGTGCGCAAGCCAAGGCGGCAGTGAGATTTGGAACCAGTGGCTAACGGACTGCACGCCGCTGCGACTAACGCGTCGGTGTATCGGAACGACCTAAGCGCCGTTGCGGCGCGGATCGTTCAGTGGGGCAAAGAGCTCGGCTTCGCACACATCGGCATCACCGATGTCGATGTGGCGGAAGCTTCTGCTCGTCTCGGCGGATGGCTTGCCGACGGGCTGCATGGCGATATGGAGTACCTGCAGCGCCATGCCGCGTTGCGCGCGGATCCTTCACGGCTATTACCCGGCGCGGTTCGGGTGATAGCCGCGCGCATGGACTATCTGCCTCGCGACACACGGCACGATTGGGCACGGCACGAGTTCGACCAATTGAGTAAAGGCAACACCGCTGTCGTGTCGGTCTATGCGCGAGGTCGCGACTACCACCGGGTACTGCGCGGCCGCTTGCAAGAGCTTGCTTCGCGCATTGAAGACGAGGTCGGCCGGCTTGGGTATCGCGTTGCGACCGATTCGGCGCCGGTGCTTGAAGTTGAACTGGCGCGCAAGGCGGGGCTTGGCTGGCGCGGCAAGCACACGCTTTTGCTATCGCAGGACGCCGGGTCGATGTTCTTTCTCGGCGAGATTTTGACCGACTTGCCTCTGCCGGTCGATGAACCGACCGGCGATCACTGCGGTACTTGCTCGCGTTGCCTCGATGTGTGCCCAACACGCGCGATCACCGCGCCGTATCACCTCGATGCGCGACGCTGCATCTCGTATCTGACGATCGAACACCATGGCTCGATTCCGCCCGAGCTGCGGCCGTTGATCGGCAATCGCATTTATGGCTGCGACGATTGCCAGCTCGTGTGCCCATGGAACAAGTTTGCACGCACGGCCGAGTTGTCCGACTTCGATGTACGCAACGGACTCGATTGCGCCACGTTGATCGAGTTGTTTGCATGGGACGAAACGCAGTTCAATGACAGGCATGCCGGTTCGGTGATTCGCCGTATCGGTCACGAACGATGGCTGCGCAATATTGCGGTGGCGCTCGGTAATGCGCCGACAAGTCCCGAAGTGATCGCTGCGCTGCGAACGCATGCAGAGCATCCCAGCGAACTGGTGCGCGAGCACGTGGCATGGGCGCTGGCGCAGCACGTCGCACACTGAGCGGTGCAACAAGGGCCCCTTATACTTCGCGGCTCGACTTAGCGAGAGCCAACAAACATCGGCCGCTGTAGCTCAGTTGGTAGAGCAGCGCATTCGTAATGCGAAGGTCGGAGGTTCGACTCCTCTCAGCGGCACCAACAGTTTTGCGAGTTCGACCATCGTGTTAGGAGTGAATATGTTCAACCACAAGTTACTGATAGCAATCACCGCCGCGCTGTTCTCGTGTGCGGCGTTTGCGCAGGACAAGGTCGTGTATCACTTCGGCGAGGGTCTGGCGCAGGCCACGAATGGTTTGCGCAACATCCGCAACCATTTGGAAGTCGACCCCAAGGCCAAGATCGTGGTCGTCGCTCACGCTCAAGGCGTCGATTTTCTGATGAACGGGGCACAGGATGCGAACAAGAATCCGTACAACGTGATCGTCGAGGACCTGAAGTCGCAAGGTGTGACTTTTGAAATTTGCCAGATCACGTTGCGCAATCGGAAGCTTGAGCAAAAGCAATTCATTCCGGAGGTGACGTACACGCCATCGGGCGTGCAACGAATCACGCAATTGCAAAGCCGCGAGGGTTACGCGTACCTGAAGCCTTAAGCAAGTGGGCTTTAGCGTCACGGTCCGTCCCAGCGGCCGCACGTTTAGCGTCGAGAACGACGAGACCGTGCTTGAGGCCGCGCTGCGCAGCGGCGTCGGTTTGCCCTATGGATGCAAGAACGGCGCGTGTGGTACCTGCCGAGGCAAATTGCTGGAGGGCCAGCTTGTACACCGGGCGCACTCGTCGTCCGCGCTGTCTCCTGACGACCAAGCGAAAGGCTTCGCACTCTTTTGCTCGTCACGCCCTTTGAGTGACATCGTGATCGAGGCGCGCGAACTCACCGGCTTCGGTGATATTCCGATTCGCAAAATGCCGACGCGTATCGCGAAGATCGAATGGCCGGCGCCTGATGTCGCCGTCATATCGCTGCAGCTGCCTACCAACGAGCGGCTGCAGTTTCGCGCGGGACAGTATCTCGACTTCATCCTGGCGGATGGCGCGCGCCGCCAGTATTCGATTGCGACTGCGCCGCACGCCGACGAGCTCATCCAGTTGCACATCCGCCGCACGCCTGGTGGCGTCTTCACCGATCGGCTATTCGGCGCCGTCGAGCCGCCGGTCAAGGAGCGCGACATTCTTCGTATCGAAGCGCCGCTCGGCACGTTCTTTCTGCGCGAAGACAACACGCGGCCGATAGTGCTGCTTGCGGGTGGAACCGGTTTTGCTCCAGTGAAGGCGATTGCTGAGCATGTGTTCCATAAACGGATCAACCGCGATGAACCCGGCAAGCCAGCGCGCGATGTGTACCTCTACTGGGGTGCCCGCGCGCGGCCCGATCTGTATATGCCGGAGCTTCCGGAACAATGGGCTCGCGAGCAGCCCAACTTTCGGTACGTCCCGGTGCTATCAGATCCGCAGCCGGAAGACTCCTGGCAAGGTCGGACTGGATTCGTCCATCGTGCGGTGATGGACGATCTGCCGGACCTTTCGGCGTTCCAGGTTTACGCATGTGGCGCACCAGCGATGATCGACGCGGCACGTCGTGACTTCGTTGGACAATGCGGGTTACCGGATAGCGAGTTCTTTGCCGACGCGTTCACGACGCAGGCAGATCTCGTCGGTGCGAGTGTTTGACGGAGCGAAGATGGCAAAGCCGAAGGTCTTTATTGATGGCGAGCACGGAACCACCGGGCTCGAGATTCGCGAGCGACTTATCGCACGCAATGACATCGAGCTGGTGAGCTTGCCGGTCGAGCATCGCAAGGATGCGCTTGCCAAGCTTGACGTGCTGAACAACGTGGATCTGGTGATCCTGTGTCTGCCCGACGATGCTGCACGGGAAACGGTGGCGCTGGCCGGACAGGGCGCAGTGCGCTTCATCGACGCGAGCAGCGCGCACCGCACCGCGCCCGATTGGGTGTATGGCTTTCCTGAGATGACGCGCACGCAGCGCTCGACGATCGCCTCGGCGCAGCGCGTTTCCAATCCCGGCTGCTATCCGACCGGTGCCGTTGCGTTGCTGCGGCCGCTGCGTGAGCGCGAGATTCTGCCGCCAAGCACCCTGATCAACGTCAACGCGGTGTCCGGATATTCGGGAGGTGGTCGCCGATTGATCGACGCGTACCAGCGCAAGCCTGGAGACAAATCGGGCCGCCCCGCAACGATTGTCTTGTATGGGCTCAATCTTGCGCACAAGCATCTTCCCGAGATGCAGACAATGGGACTTCTCGACCGTGCGCCGGTTTTCTCGCCGCACGTCGGTGATTTCATGCGCGGGATGCTGGTGTCGATTCCGCTGCACACCGGTCAGCTGCCCGGACGCGTGACTGGCGAATCGCTGCATGCGGCGTATGTCGATCATTTTGCGGACGAGCCATTTATTACCGTACGACCATTGAATGACAGCTCCGCGCTGCGCGACGGCGCTTACCTCGAGCCCGAAGTTTTGAACGGCACGAACCGCATTGAGGTTTTTGTGTTTGCCAATGATGCCAACGAGCAAGCGCTGCTGGTTGCGCGGCTCGACAATTTAGGCAAAGGGGCAAGCGGTGCAGCGGTGCAAAACATGAACTTGATGTTCGGTCTGCCCGAGCACACCGGTTTGAACGGCGATAGTCAGCGCAGCGAAAGCTCACTCAGCGCTCGAGCAGCGATCAAGGAACCGGTTAAAGCGCACTAGCGCGAAGAAGCCACGTTGGCCGCCAATCCATCAGAAATCGGCGAGGCTGTAAGCGGACCCGGAGCCGGGCCCCTGAGCCTGTTAACGGTCGAACACGTCACCAGCTATCACTATCGCAAACCGGTTAGGTTCGGCCAGCATCGCCTGATGTTCCGGCCGCGCGAGGGCCACGACGTGCAGGTGCTCGAAGCCGGCGTCAACGTCAATGTTCCATCGCGCGTCGACTGGATGCTCGATACGCAATCGAACTCGGTCACGCTGGTCACACCGCAGACCGAATCGGCCGAGCTGAAGATCGAGTGCCGCTTCAAGATCGAGCAGCATCGGGTTCGCAGCGCGCAGGATCTGCCGCTTGCCGCACACGCTGAGCGCTGGCCGTTCGACTACAGCAGTGAAGAGCGGCGTGATCTTGGTGCGATGCTGGAGCCTCATTACCTCGATCCTGACGGTCGACTGTACGAGTGGATGCGGCCTTTTTTCTCGCAAGCCGCACGACCCGACACTAAAGAGCTGTTGATGTCCTTGGCTGACGCGATCAAGAGCGGACTCAAGTACGAAGTCCGTAACGAGGAAGGCACGCAGACTCCTGATGAGACGCTGGCACGTGGTTCAGGAAGCTGTCGCGACTATGCGTTGCTGATGATGGAAGCTGTGCGGCGACTCGGAATGGCGGGTCGGTTCGTTTCCGGCTATCTGTATGACCCTGCGCAGGACAATGGCGGGGACGAAGGCATCGTTGGCGCCGGCGCAACGCACGCGTGGCTCGACGTCTATCTTCCCGGTGCGGGCTGGGTGCCGTTCGATCCAACCAATGCCGTCTTCAGGAGCGCGAATCTAATCCGCGTCGCGTTCGCGCGCGATCCTAAGCTCGCTGCCCCGTTGACCGGCAGCTGGTTTGGAGCAGCGTCCGACTACGTCGGAATGGACGTCAAGGTTTCGGTGCGCCGCGTGTGACGTCGGCGCTGCGGAAGCCAGCCGTTCAAGCAATAACGCTTGCAAAGTACGCGCTGTTCGGCGCCATGCGCCCGATGACGTCGCCCTATAACAGGTGCAATGGAACGCTTGAAACCCTGGCTCGTCGGTCTGGTCATGGCCGGCTGCATCGCTTATTACGTGCACGATCGCGCAGCGGAGCGCCGTGTCTTAAAAAGCGGTCCGGTTGCCGAGATACCTGTTCAATCGAGCGCGAGCGAATCCGCACTAGAGCGAGCCGGCTACGTGATCGAACCGTTGGCCACTTATGACATCAGAGCGCGAGTGCTATCAATAGAGCGCTATCGAATGGGTCGCGAAGCCGATTTATCGCCGCTCGACTTTGCGCTGGGATGGGGCCCGATGTCCGATGCAGCAGTGCTCGACCGACTCAGCATCAGTCAAAGCAATCGCTGGTATCACTTTCGCTGGGAGGGTTCGGCGCCCATCGATCCGACTCTGATGGCGAAAAGCTCGGCCAACACGCATCTGGTGCCGGCCAACGACTCCGTAAAGGATCGCCTGCTCAAAGTGAGCAAAGGCGAAGTCGTCAGACTCAGCGGCTATCTGATCAACGTGCGCCACGCCGACGGATGGACCTGGCGCTCATCGCTGACGCGTGACGACACAGGGGGAACGTCGTGCGAGCTGATGTGGGTTACGGACGTGCAGGTAGAGCACTGAGAGAAAGCTCTCCGCGGTAGTGGCAGCAGCGGCTGGCGCAGCTGCGCCGCCTACGTCGTCGGCCACTGAAGTGGCAACCACTGCGGTACTCACAACGCCGGCGCAAAAAAGGGCTAAAGCGCTTTTTTGCTCAAAGACCCCGGCGTTGCTCCGCTCCTCGGGCGACGACGAAAAGGCGGCGCATCTGCGCCAGCCGCTGCTGTCGCGACGTTGCCCGATCGAGATGTTTTTCTCTTTTACCCCAACCCAAGAGAATGGTGCCGGCGCAAGCGTTTGGCGACGCGGCGCTGCCTTGGGCGTCGTCGAGGAGCGGAGCCGAGCCGGGGCCTTTGAGCAAAACAGCGCTTTAGCCCTGTTTTGCGCCGGCTCGGCGAGTACCGCAGAGCAGGGTCGAAGACCCCGACGACTCAGGCAGCGCCGCGACGCCAAACGCTTGCGCGCTGCGCATGTTTTCAGGCAGCCTCCCCCAAATACGCCTCACGCACCTTCGGATCATTCAGCAGAGCCTTCGCATCACCCGACAACGTTATCAACCCCGACTCCATCACATATCCGCGATGCGCAACTTCCAATGCGAGCCGCGCGTTCTGCTCGACCAGCAACATCGGCACTTTCCTTTCGGCCACCGATCGAATTACCTCGAACACCTTTTCGACGAGGATGGGCGCGAGGCCCATCGACGGTTCATCGAGCAGTAAAAGCTTGGGCTCGCTCATCAACGCGCGCGCCATCGCGAGCATTTGCTGCTCGCCGCCCGACAGTGTTCCGGCAAGTTGCTTGGCGCGTTCCTTCAGGCGCGGAAACAAAGTGAACATCTGATCGATGTCGCGCTTGACGCCGGCAGCATCCGTGCGTACGTATGCGCCCATCTGAAGATTTTCAGTAACGCTCATGCGCGCAAACACACCGCGTCCCTCGGGCACCATCGTCAGACCTCTGGTCAGCAGCTGATACGGCGCCTGGCCTCGAATCGAAGTGCCCATGTAATCGACTTCACCGCTCCAAGCTTGCGTTCCGGTGATGGCTTTTAGCGTCGTCGTCTTGCCGGCGCCGTTGGCGCCGATCAGCGTCACGAGTTCTCCAGCGCGCACCTCCAGGTCGATGCCCTTGACGGCCTGGATGCCACCGTAGGCAACCTTCAGGCCACGTACGCGAAGGACAACCTCAGACATCGTCGCTTCGGGTGGACGCGCTCCCTGCCCTGCAGGGGAGGGCTGGGGAGAGGGGAGCCCAATACCCGCCCGGGTGGGCCGAGCGCATAGCGCTCTGCCCACCGTAGGCAACCTTGAGGCCGCGCACACTCAGGACGACGCCGGTCATGCCGGCGCCTTCGAGGCGACGTTTGTGTGAGCCGCTCCGAGATACGCCTCGATGACTGCGGGATTGCGCTGCACTTCGCCCGGCGTACCGACTGCGATGACCTTGCCATAGTCGAGCACAGTGACCCGGTCGCACAGGCCCATCACGAGTTTGACGTCGTGTTCGATCAGCAGAATCGTTACGCCATCGCGACAGATTGCTTCGAGCAGTGCACGCAGCGCGAGCTTTTCGGTCGCGTTCATACCGGCGGCGGGCTCGTCGAGCGCGAGCAGCTTCGGATCGGTCGCAAGCGCACGCGCGATCTCCAATCGGCGTTGGTCGCCATAAGCCAGCGTCCGCGCCTGATAATCGGCGTACTTGGCGACGCCCACATACTCGAGCAGCTCGAATGAACGCTGCCGGATCGCGCGCTCCTCCGCGACGGTGGAGCGTGTACGCAGCACGGCGCCGAGCGCGGTCGCCTTCGTGCGAACGTGGCGGCCGACCATGACGTTCTCCATCGCGGTCATGTCGGGAAACAGCCGGATGTTTTGAAATGTGCGGGCTATGCCGGCAGCCGCTACTTTGTGAACTTCGCTTGGCGAGTACGGCGTGCCGGATAGTTCAAACGCTCCCGAGTCCGGTGCGTACAGTCCGGTGATGACATTGAAGAACGTCGTCTTGCCCGCACCGTTCGGTCCGATCAGCCCATAGATCTGCCCGCGCTCGATTTCGATTCCAACATCGGACAGCGCCTGCAATCCACCAAAGCGTTTGTTAACGCCTGATATTTTGAGAATGAGGTCGGCCACCGCCAACGACGCTCAGGCCACAAGCCGCGAATGCAGCTGCACGACGGGGTTCACTCCATGCTCGGGCGCCGGCCACAAGCCCCTCGGCCGATACAGCATGATCAACACCATCGCAAGGCCGTACAGCATCATGCGCAAGATTTCGGCCGGCAAAATCACAGTGCCGAACAAGAACATCTGCGCGGGCTCAACTGTGTATCGCAAAAGTTCGGGAAGAACCGCCAGCAAGATGGCGCCGAGAATCACTCCCGGTATGTGGCCGATACCACCTAGCACGACCATTGCCAGAACGATGATCGATTCGTTCAGTACGAAGGACTCCGGCGATACGAATCCTTGAAACGCAGCGAACATGGCGCCCGCGACGCCGCCGAATGTTGCGCCCAATGCGAACGCCAGCAGCTTGACGTTGCGGACATTGATCCCCATCGCCTTTGCTGCGATCTCGTCCTCGCGGATCGCCAGCCATGCACGGCCCAGCCGCGAATCCTGCAGCCGCATGCAGATGACGACCGTGACGATCGTCAAGGCTAGAAACAGGTAGTAATACAGCACCAGCGACGACACCTCGTAACCAAAGAAATTTATGGTTTTCGTAAACGTGACGCCTGCGATCGTGATTGGATCGATCAGCGTGAGTCCCTGCGGTCCGTTGGTGATATTGAGCGGCGCATTCAGATTGTTGATGAAAATGCGGATGATCTCGCCAAAGCCGAGCGTGACGATCGCGAGGTAGTCGCCGCGCAATTTCAGAACGGGTGCGCCGAGCAGCAGGCCAAAAATGGCGGCGATCGCCGCGCCAAACGGAACCACCAGCCAGATCGATAGATGCAAACCATCCGGAAACATCTGCGCGATCCACGTGAACTGCTGCGTCAGGTGCGGCGAAGCCAGCAGCGCGTACATGTAGGCGCCGACCGCATAAAAGGCGATGTAGCCGAGGTCGAGTAAGCCGGCGAAGCCGACGACGATGTTCAAGCCCAGAGCCAGCATCACGTACAAGCACGCAAACGCGAGAACTCGAACCCAAGCGTTACCGAAGTACCCTGCTACCCACGGCAGCGCCATCAGCGTAGCGGCGAGGAAGAATGCGGCAATCCACGCAGCACGCGGATCCTTGCTCAAACGCGGGAGGAGAAGACCCATGTGCACGTCTAGGCGCGATCCGCCACACGCTCGCCGAGCAGCCCCGACGGCCGGAAGATCAGAACGGCAACCAACACGATGAACGCGAATATGTCTTGATAGTGCGAGCCAAGGACGCCGTTGGTTAGATCGCCTATGTAGCCTGCTCCCAGCGCCTCGATCAGTCCAAGTAGCAGGCCGCCGAGCATCGCGCCTGGGATATTGCCAATGCCGCCCAGCACTGCCGCCGTGAACGCTTTCAGTCCAGGCGTGAATCCCATGAAAAAGTGTGCGGTGGAATACGTCGACGCCCACATCACTCCCGCGACCGCCGCCAGTGCGGCCCCAATGGCAAAGGTAAGAGCGATCACGTAGTTTGGATTGACGCCCATCAGTCCCGCCACGCGCGGGTTTTCTGCCGTTGCTCGCATCGCGCGGCCGAGCTTGGTCCGATTGACCAGCACCATCAGTCCAATCATGATGATTGCCGAAGTGACGATTACCAGCGCGCGCGTGGTCGTAAGCGTCGCCCCGAAAAATTCGATCGGGCGATCGTCAAGTAGTGTCGGAAAAGTGAAGAAGTTGCGACCCCATACGATCATTGCGAACGTTTGCAGCAAAATGGAGACGCCAATGGCCGTGATTAACGGAGCGAGGCGAGGCGCGTTGCGCAGCGGTCGGTAAGCAACGCGTTCAATGATCAGGCTAATGGTGATGCATACCGGAATCGCAGCCAAAACACCTACCAACAACAGCAACCACCCGGGTGCGTCGACGAACATCGGCTGCAGAAACAGAATCGTCGACAGCGCGGTCAGGGCTCCGACCATCAGCACATCGCCGTGCGCGAAGTTGATCAGGTTCAGGATCCCGTAAACCATCGTGTAGCCGAGCGCAATCAGCGCGTACATGCTGCCGAGGACCAATCCGTTGATGATCTGCTGCAGAAGTAATTCCATCCGCAATCCTTACGGGTTGGCTCCCGCCGTAGCTTCGGTGGTCATCGTAGCAAGGCCAACCGCATCCAGATAAAAAAACGGCGCCGCATGGGCGCCGTTTGATGAGCCTGTCGTGACTATCGAACAGTCGAGACGTACGACAGCTTGCCATCTTTCACTTCGAACATCGAAATCGCGCCTTCTTTGATGTCGCCTTTGGCATCGAACGCAATCTTGCCGGTCAGACCGTCATAGTTGGTATCGCGCAACGCGGTCGCGATCGCAGCGCGATCGGCCTTGCCGGCCCTTTTTATCGCGTCGACGATCACATAGACCGCGTCGTAGCTGTAGGGCGAATAGACCTGAACATCGCTGTTGAAGCGCTTCTTGTACTTGGCGACGAAGTCCGCTCCCTTGGCCAGCTTCTCGACGGCTTCACCCGCATTCGAGCACTTCATGATATCTGCCGCATTGCCGGCCAGCTTGATGAACTCGGGAGAGCACACGCCGTCACCGGCGAGCAGCGTCGACTTCATTCCGAGCGCTTTCATCTGCTTGGCCATCGGGCCTGCTGTGGCGTCCATACCGCCATACATCACGACATCCGGTTTCAGCGAACGGATCTTGGTCAAAATGGCGTTGAAGTCGCTTGCTTTGTCGTTAGTGAATTCGCGCCCGACGACCTTCATGCCTTTTTCCTTCGCGAATTTCTCGAACTCGTCTGCCAATCCCTGACCATAGGGCGTGCGGTCGTCGATGACCGCTACGGTCTTCGCCTTCAGCGGACCGGACGCAAAGTTCGCCAAGGCAGCGCCTTGCTTGTCGTCGCGAGCGACGACACGAAACGTGGTCTTGAACCCTTGTTCGGTCAACTTAACCGCGGTCGCTGACGGCGAAATGTGGGGCAAGTTCGCATCCGAGTACAGCTTTGACGCCGGAATCGTCGTGCCTGAATTCAAATGACCGACCAGTGCGACAACGCCCTCGTCGATCATCTTCTGCGCGACCAACGTGCCGTCTTTTGGATCAGCTTTGTCATCGCCTGTCACGAGGTCAAGCTTCACCGTCTGGTCGCCGAGTTTGAGGCCCCCGGCAGCATTGATCTCTTCAACGGCGAGTCGCGCGCCGTTTTCGTTGTCCTTGCCCAGGTGCGCAATGGCGCCGGAAATCGGACCAACGTGGCCGATCTTGACCACATCCGAACCAGCCGCCTTGGCGGGAGCTGGGGCGGGGGCGGGGGCCGGAGTTGCTGTCTTCGGTGCAGGGGTTTCCTGCCGGTTGCAGGCTGTTAGCGCAAGCGCGGCGGCAAACGCCACGGGTGCGAGTCTTAGAAGCTGATGGTTCATGGTTGTTTTCTCCTCGGCTTAATGTTGTGCAGCAGTGCCCGCAGCGCCAGACGATGTTCGAGGGCCAGGCAGACGAACGGCGAGGATTGTACTCACGGTAGAAAGCGCGGCAAGCGAGGCACGGCGGATCGGCCAAATCCACTTGGCCGGAATGAGTCGCTTCGTACACTCCGGCATTTAAGGGGAGTTGCAATTGCGCGTGCTCGTGCTGGGCGCCGGCGTTGTCGGTGTCACCTGCGCCTGGTTCTTGCGCCAGGCGGGGCATGACGTCACGGTGATCGAGCGGCAGGTCGGGCCCGGTCGTGAGACGAGTTTCGCCAACGGCGGGCAAATCTCGGTCAGCCATGCTGAACCGTGGGCGAATCCCGGGGCACCGCGCAAGGTCTTGCAATGGCTGGGCCGGGAGGACGCCCCGCTTCTTTTTCGTCCACGGGCGAGCGTTGAGCAGTGGGCGTGGGGCCTGTCTTTTCTTCACGAGTGCACGCCGGCTCGCGCTGCGCAAAACACGCGCAGGCTCGTTGCGCTGGGACTTTACAGCCGCGCTGTCTTGAAGCAGTTGCGTGCTGAGATAGGGCTTGAGTATCCGTACAGCGAGCGCGGCATTCTTCACTTCTACACGAATGACGCCGATTTCGAGCTCGCCCGCACATCTGCAGCGTTGATGCGCTCACTGGGTTGTGATCGACGCTCGATATCGCCCGACGAAGCGGTAGCGCTCGAGCCGGCGCTCGCTGTGGTGCGTGACCGTATCGTCGGCGCTGACTATTGTGCCGACGACGAATCAGGCGATGCTCACGCTTACACCATGAAGCTTGCAGAGCGTTGTCAGCAGCGGGGCGTGGAATTCTTGCTCGAAACCACCGTATCGCGCGTTCTGGTTGAGAGAGGGAGCTGCATAGGTGCGGAGATCGTGCGCGCCGATGAAACGATCACACGCCTGAGCGCCGACGCAGTCGTTGCGTGCCTGGGTGTGCAAACACGCGCACTGCTGGCCCCGCTTGGAATTCGTTTGAAGATCATTCCGGCGAAAGGGTATTCCGCCACGTTCGATATCACCGATGACAAGCGCGCACCGAACGTCAGCTTGACCGACGATGAGTACAAGATTGTGTTTTCTCGCTTTGACCTGCGTCTGCGCGTTGCCGGAACGGTCGAACTCGGCGGCGTTGGTCTTGAACTAAATCCGGCCCGGTGTGACGCCCTGACGCGACGCACAGAGGCGCTGTTTCCGGGTGCATGCGATTTTTCTCAGCCACGCTACTGGGCCGGGTTGCGGCCGCTGACACCATCGAATGTTCCTTACCTCGGTGCGACACGCATTAGGGCGCTATACCTAAACACCGGTCACGGCACGCTTGGTTGGACGATGGCCGCTGGAAGTGGGGAGTTGATTGCGAGTCTGATTAGCGGCCGGCCGACTGCAGTCGCGTTACCAGCGGTGGCTGCATAAAAAAAGGCGCCCTAAGCGCCTCTTTTCGTTCAACAGAACGCGTCTACATCGACAAAACCCATTTGACGAGTGTCTGTGCTTCCTGCTCATTGACCTGCGGGTTGGCCGGCATCGGAATCTGCCCCCAAACGCCGACCCCGCCTTCGCGAACTTTTTTCACCAGCAGGGGCAAGGCGTTTTTATCGGCCTTGTACTTGGCCGCAATGTCCTTGTACGCGGGGCCGACGAGCTTCTTATCCGTTGCATGGCAAGCAAGACAATTCTTCTGCTTCGCCAATTCGGCGCTGGCAACGGCGGGCCCTCCGATTGTCAGCATGCCGCACGCACCAAACAGGGCGGCTACTGCAAATTTCTTGTTCATCCATCGCTCCGTACGTTGATATTGCTGACAAGTTTAACGGGTATACCACCGACTGGTTGACCTTAAATACGCCTCGTATACGCCTCGATCGAAGACTATATTTACGATCGGTTACATCAGCATTGGGTGGCACTATGTGGTTTATCTGGGTCGGCGTAGCGATGATCGTCCTGAAAGTTCTGGAGGTCAGCGTCTTCTCTGAACTATCGTGGTGGTGGGTCGCGTTGCCGTTCGGTGTCGGCTTTCTGTGGTTTGAGCTCGTCGAAAAGCGGCTTGGCATGGACAAGAAAAAAGCGTTCGACGAAATCGACAAGGCGAAGAAGGATCGCATCAAGAAGCGCCTCGAGGTCGATAAGAATCCAAGGGCGCGTCGATAGCGCTAGTCGAATAATTTTTCGTCGGTGATCGCGCCCTTGCTTGCGGTCGACGCCATCTTCGCAAACTTCGCCAATACTCCCGTTGTGTAGCGCGGGGTCGGTTGCTTCCACTGAGCACGGCGCCGGTTCAATTCTGCTTCTTCCACGTTCAACTGCAGCAAGAGCCTGTGCGCGTCGATCGTTATCGAATCGTTTTCTCTGACCAGCGCCAGGTTGCCCCCGACGTACGCTTCGGGCGCTACATGGCCGACCACCATGCCCCAGGTGCCACCTGAAAATCTGCCGTCGGTAATCAATCCGACACTTTCCCCCAGCCCCTTTCCGATCAGAGCGGACGTTGGCGCCAGCATTTCGCGCATTCCGGGGCCGCCCTTTGGTCCTTCATAGCGAATCACCATCACATCGCCCGCCCGGATGCGGTCGGAAAGTATCGCGTCGAGCGCGGCTTCTTCCGAATCGAAGACGCGGGCCGGCCCGGTTATCGCCGGATTTTTAAGCCCAGTGATCTTTGCGACACACCCTTCGGTCGCAAGATTGCCCTTTAGCACCGCTAAGTGGCCATGCGAGTACATCGGATTTGAAAACGGGCGGATAACATCCTGATCGCTGCGTGGCTCGGCCGGCACGGCGGACAACATCTCGGCCATCGTCTTGCCGGTAATCGTCATGCAGTCGCCGTGCAACAAGTTATTCACCAGCAAGATCTTCAACACCTGCGGAATGCCGCCGGCCTTGTGCAGGTCCGTAGCGACATAACGTCCCGATGGCTTCAGATCAGCGAGCACCGGCACCTTGCGACGCACGCGTTCGAAATCCTCGAGCGTCCATTCGACACCGGCCGAATGTGCAATGGCCAAGTAATGCAAAACAGCGTTGGTCGAGCCGCCGACCGCCATGATCAGCGAGACCGCGTTTTCGATCGACTGACGCGTGATGATCTGCCGCGGCAGCAATTGGTTCTTGATTGCATCGACGAGCACACGCGCGCTTTCGGCAGTGTTGTCCGCTTTCTCGCTGTCCGGATTGGCCATTGTCGACGAGTACAGCAGGCTCATCCCGAGCGCTTCGAACGACGAACTCATCGTGTTGGCGGTGTACATGCCACCGCACGAGCCCGAACCCGGTACGCAGCGACGCTCGATCTCCTTGAAATCCTTTTCGCTCAGGCGGCCGGCGGTGAATTCGCCAACTGCTTCAAAAGACGACACGATCGTCAGGTCCTTGCCGTTGTAGCGGCCGGGCTTCACGGTTCCTCCGTAGACGTAAATTGCAGGGACGTTGCAGCGTGCGATTGCCATCAGGCCGCCGGGCATGTTCTTGTCGCAGCCGCCGATCACGAGCACGCCATCCATCCATTGCCCGAGCACGCATGTTTCGATCGAATCGGCAATGACTTCGCGCGACACCAGCGAATACTTCATGCCCTCGGTGCCCATGCTAATCGCGTCCGAGACCGTCGGCGTGCCGAACACCTGCGCGTTCGCTCCGCACTTGCTGATCTCGGCGATCGCCGCGTCCGCCAACTGCTGCAGTCCCGCGTTGCAGGGCGTGATCGTCGAATGCCCGTTGGCAACGCCGACCATCGGCTTGTCGAAGTCTTCGTCCTTGTAGCCCATCGCGTAGTACATCGCGCGGTTGGCGGAGCGGGCAACGCCTTGAGTGACGTGCTTCGAGCGTTCGTTATGCGGCATGAGGTGATCGCTGTTGGTGAGTCGAAGGGGTGATCGGCAATAATAGGGCACGCTTCCCCGCGTGAGCTCGTGTGCCCTACGTCCACAACCTAGACCCAATCGCATTTTCGATCGGCCCGCTCGCGATTCGCTGGTACGGCCTGATGTACCTGATCGGGTTCGTATTGTTCCTCGTGCTAGGCAAGTTGCGCGCGCGCGAGCCGTGGCGCGACATGAGTCCACAGGATGTCGACGACCTGCTGTTCTACGGAATGATCGGCACGATTGTCGGCGGCCGCCTGGGCCATGTGTTGTTCTACGGACCTTTGTCGTATTACCTCGAGCATCCGCTCGAGATTTTCGCAGTCTGGAAAGGCGGGATGGCCTCCCACGGCGGCATCATTGGAGTGATCGTTGCGATGGCGCTGTTCGCGCGCGCACGAAGGAAGTCGTTCCTGCGGGTTGCCGACTTTGTTGTACCTCTGGTGCCATTGGGCCTAGGTGCGGGTCGAATCGGCAACTTCATCAACGGCGAGCTTTGGGGCCGTGCTGCCGATCCGTCGTTGCCGTGGGCGGTCATCTTTCCTCAGGCCGGCGATGCAATGGCGCGGCACCCGTCGCAGATTTATCAGTTTCTGCTCGAGGGAGTGACGCTGTTTCTGATCTTATGGGTGTATTCGCGCAAGCCGCGCTCACCCGGCACGGTCGGCAGCCTGTTCCTGATCTTTTATGGGTTGTTGCGCATCATCGGCGAAGTATTCCGTGAGCCCGAGGCGCTGTACGGCTACATGCCGCTTGGGATGTCGGCGGGGCAGTGGTTATCGGTGCCGATGATCTTCATCGGCATCGTTTGCTTCGTGCTGCTGCGGCGTCATAAAGCCGTTGTCTGACGTGTCGGAAAATACTGCGCGCAAGCCATCGCTCGGGTGGGAACTCGCCGAGTTTCTGCGTACCAGCAGAAAGCTGTTGTCAGCACGGGGCGAAGCAAACAGTGCAGCGCACGCAGCCACTGCGCTTCAGCAATACCAGCGTCTGTCGGAGCCAGCGCAACTGAGATTCTTCGAGCATCTGGACCAGGATTTCGGGCTGGACCCAGCGCAGGTGCTCGAAGCCGCTCAACGCTATGCAGCGACGCCAACGGTGCAGACACTGAAGACTCTGACTTCCGTTACCGAGCCTCCGCGACAGGAACTGCTGCGTCGACTGAATCGCGCGCCCGGTGGCACCGCAATGATCGTGCAGATGCGCAGACAATTGCTACGCGCGCTGCCGATGCATCCGGAACTGGCCGCAGTCGAGGCTGACTTTTTCCACCTGCTGTCGTCCTGGTTCAATCCGGGGTTTCTGGAGATGCAGCAGGTCGATTGGAACTCGCCCGCACAACTGCTGGAAAAAATAATCCAGCACGAAGCGGTGCACGCGATCGATGGCTGGGACGATTTGCGTCGGCGCTTGCAGCCCGATCGCCGCTGCTTTGCGTTCTTCCATCCGCAGTTGCCCGGCGAGCCGTTGATCTTCGTCGAGATTGCACTGGTTGCCGAAATGCCCGCAGCGATTGCGCCATTGATTGAAAAGGCGGCACAGCCGGTCAGACCGAGACAATACAAAGTGGCGGTCTTTTATTCGATCAGCAACTGCCAGCCGGGACTGCGTGGCGTTTCGCTTGGCAACTTCCTGATCAAGCGCGTCGCAGAGCGACTGCGCGCGGAGTTTCCGTCGATACGCACGTTTTGCACGCTGTCACCTATACCGGGCTTTGTTCACTGGCTGAACGAAGTCAATGTGGCGGCAAGCGAGCTGAAACCTGTGCGGGCAAAGCTGCAGGCTGCGCTTGAAAAGCTCAATCACACGGAGAAGCTGACAGACCCTCTCGCAGCATCGAATCAGGAGCGCGACGCGTTGCTTACGCTTGCGTCAATCTATTTGTCGCTGGTGTCGCCGACTACGCGCGGTGATCCAGTCGCGAAATTCCACCTGGGCAATGGCGCGCGGCTGCAGCGCATCAACTGGGCGGGCGATCTGTCCAAAAACGGCATTCGCCAGTCGCTCGGGGTGATGGTCAACTATCTGTACGATCTTGCGAAAGTCGAGGAATATCACCAGCGATTCCTTGAAGGCAACGTCGTGCACGCGCCAGCGGTTGGTCGATTGGTATAAGTCCCGTGTGACCTGCTGGCCGGCTCGCGCGAAGATGGAGCCGTACACGATCCAAACAATTAAGGAGACAGCATGAAAGTTATTTTTGTCATCATTGCCGCGTTGTTCGCGGCGGCAGTGGGACCCGTTCACGCACAGGGTTGGCCGAACAAGCCTATTACGTTGGTTGTGCCGTTTCCTCCCGGCGGAGGCACTGATGCGTTCGCTCGCCCACTGTCAGTACAGTTGTCGAAGCAATTGGGCAGGTCGGTGATCATTGACAATCGCGGCGGAGCCGGCGGTACGGTCGGTGCATCGGTCGCGGCGAAGCAGCCGCCCGACGGGTACACCTTTTTCATCGGTGCGGTTCACCATGCGATTGCGCCCAGCTTTTATCCAAAGCTTGACTACAACATCGAAACAGATCTGGTGCCGCTCACGGTGATCGCCAATCCGCCCCAGGTCATCGTCGTCAACCCGACGCGTGTCAAAGCCGACAACTTCAAAGATTTTCTCGATTTCGTTCGCAAGAATCCGGGCAAGTTGAACTATGCGTCTGCGGGCAATGGCACTTCTCATCACCTCGCCGGCGAGTTGTTCAAGATTCAAAGCAAGACGTTCATCATTCACATTCCTTACCGCGGCGCTGGTCCGGCGCTAAATGATCTGCTTGCCGGCAACGTCGACATGATGTTCGATGGTCTCGGGTCTTCGGCGCAGCACATCCGATCAGGACGCATCAAGCCCCTTGCCATTGCGTCGCCCAAACGCTCGCCGGCCTTTCCCAATCTGCCGACGACCGCGGAAGTTGGAATGCCCGACTACGTGGTGTCCACGTGGTACGGGATCTGGGGTGTCAAAGGCACACCGAAAGAAATTCTTGATCGTATGCATTCGGAAGTCGTCAAGGCGGTCTCCAGCCCCGAGATGCGCGAGATCTGGGCCAGTCAAGGCTCCGACACGGCGACAATGTCGCAGGATCAGTTTGCAAAGTTTCTGACCAGCGAGATCAAGCGTTGGGCACAGGTGACACAGGCTTCCGGCGCCAAGCTCGATTGACATGGCGGGCAAAGTCGACGTCTCGATTGACGGCGGTGTCGCCGCCGTAACGCTCGACTCGCCCGGCAAGCTGAACGCCGTCAGTGTGGCGATGTGGCACGGCTTGGCACGCGTTTTTGAAGACATCGGTGACGCGGAGCTGCTGCGCGTGGTCGTGATCCGCGGTGCCGGCGGCAACTTTGCCGCGGGTGCCGACATTGAGGAGTTCGAGCGTGTGCGCCACGACCCGTCGAGCGGGCGCAAGTACCACCTCGAGACGATAGGCAACGCGCTAACTGCGATCGATCGGTGTCCGGTTCCGCTGATCGCCGCGATAGAGGGCGTTTGTGTCGGCGGCGGACTTGAGATCGCATCGCTGTGCGATATCCGGCTTGCTGCCGATACGGCTCGTTTCGGTGTGCCCATCGGACGTCTTGGATTTCCCTTGGCGCTGCCCGAGCTGGTGCCGCTGTTGCGTCTGGTCGGGCCCGCGGTCGCGGCGGAAATGCTGCTTGAGAGCCGCATTTTGTCGGCCGACGAAGCTGAAACACGCCGCCTGGTTACGCGTGTCGTGCCGACGGGCTCGTTCGAGGCCGAGTTGCAGCTTTGCATTACGCATATTGCGGCCGGCTCTCCGCTTGCCGCGCGGCAGAACAAGGCGAACATCCGCCGCTTTCAATCGCGCGGCCTCGATTACACGCAGCAAGAGCTCGATCAGAGCTTTGCGTTTCTCGACTCGCACGACTATCACGAAGGCGTGCGCGCATTTTTGGCAAAGCGGCCGCCCAATTTTCTGGGCCGCTGAACGGGCAAATGCGATGCGCTCCAATGCGAACATGTACGCGGCGATCGAGAACCGCTACCCGACCGATTTCGACAGCAGCTGCATTGAAACACTCGAGGGACTGACCTACAGCTGGCGGGATATTCACCTTGCCAGCGGCTGCATCGCAAACTGGCTTGCATCGCTGAAATTGAAACGCGGCGATCGCGTCGCCGTGCAAGTCGAAAAATCGCCCGAGTGCCTGATGCTGTATCTGGCGACGCTGCGCGCGGGACTGGTGTACGTGCCGCTGAACACCGCCTACCAGCGCGCCGAGCTCGACTACTTTTTGCGCGACGCCGAACCGGCGGTCGTTGTCTGCACGCCAGCAAGATCGGTGGAAATCGAACCGATCGCCCGAGCCGCGCATTGCGATCACGTGATGACCCTTGGAGAGCAACGCGATGGCACATTGCTCGCCGCTGCAGCTCAATTTTCACCGCACCACGAAACGGTAAATCGCGCACCTGACGATCTGGCCGCGATTCTGTACACGTCTGGAACCACCGGGCGCAGCAAGGGCGCGATGCTCTCGCATCGAAACCTGTCCTCGAATGCCATCACGCTCGATCAATTCTGGGGTTTTCGGGCCGCGCGTGATGCGGGCAAGCGCGATGTGCTGTTGCATGCGCTGCCCCTCTTTCATGTGCACGGATTATTCGTCGCTTCGCACGCCGCCCTGTTTGGCGGAGCAAAGATGCTGATGCTGCCAAGGTTTGATGTCGCTCGCGTGCTGGAACGACTGCCGCGCGCCACCGTAATGATGGGCGTGCCGACGTTCTACACACGGTTGCTGAGCGACCCGACTTTTGGCCGCGAACATTGTCGCTCGATGCGCCTTTTTGTCGCGGGTTCTGCACCGCTGCTCGCCGAAACACATCAGCAATTCGAGCAGCGCACTGGCCATCGAATTCTGGAGCGCTACGGGATGTCTGAAACCGTGATGCTGGTTTCCAATCCGTACTTCGAAACCGATGGACCGCGCATCGCAGGAACGGTCGGCGTGCCGCTGCCCGGCATCGGCGTACGCATCGTCAACGACGATGGGGCTGAGTGCAAGGTCGGCGAGATCGGCGCGGTCCAGGTTAAAGGGCAGAGCGTGTTCAGTGGCTACTGGCGAATGCCGGACAAGACGAAGGAGGAGTTCACCGCCGATGGCTGGTTTCGTACCGGTGATGTCGGCCACTTTGGCGGCAAGGATGTACCGGATCGCTACCTGACGCTGGTCGGCCGTTCGAAGGACCTGATCATTTCGGGCGGCTATAACGTGTACCCGAAAGAAATCGAGGGATACATTGACGAGATTGACGATGTCATCGAATCGGCGGTGGTCGGTGTGCCGCATGCGGACTTTGGCGAAGCGGTAATCGCTGTCGTCGTCGCCAAGCCCCACGCCCACCTTAGTGCAAACACGATCGTCGATGCGCTAAAGGGCCGCATCGCAAATTACAAGGTGCCCAAGCGTGTTTTTGTCGTCGACGATTTGCCGCGTAACACGATGGGCAAAGTCCAGAAAAATGTTTTGCGCGAGCGCTACCAGGAATCGTTCAACGCGCCAAAGGAACGGGCTGCGGCGAACTGAACCCAAACGGCGGCCGCTACCATCGGGACGCTTTTGGCACCACGCGGCGGCATCGCCAACACTGCCTCAATAAACCCAGTCTTGCCGTTGGTGTAGGCGTCGCGGTCAAACGCGTAGCGCGCAGCAAGCCGCCGCTTGACCTCCGCATAGCGCGCGGCAAGCCAAGCATCGTCGCGCAAGCTGTTGCGAAACTTCATGTATCGCTTCCAGTACACGCCGTTTTTCTCGACCACATGCACATGGTGCGTACGTACACCGTTGACGACGCGCTTGAAAAACCGGCGATCGGGTAACGCGCGCTCGTACTCGGGAATGTATTGATAGCCGAAAACGGCCAACCGTTTTGACTGGGTTTCGAAAGCTGCGAGGGATTCGACACCGACCAGCATGTCAATAATCGGCTTGGCGGCGAGGCCGGGCACCGCGGTGCTGCCAATATGCTCGATTGAAGGCTTCAGCTCGCTGAGGGCCACGTGGAGCAGCTGCGATTCGATACGGAATCGGGCGGGCCACGCGGCGTCGTGCGGAACAACGACAATTTCGTCGGTACTGCTCAACCCGCTAGTCAATAAGCCGGCCGGGATCATCGTGACGCTCCGGTCAGAACAAAAGTGATCGTGTTCGACATGTCCGCTCCTGGGTAGCCCCCGCATTACAGGAATGAGCGAACGTTAGAGCCTGTACGGGGCTGGCGCAGCCGACGGTTACGTGAAGCCGCCGCCGAATATTCACAAGGTGCGCGATAAGCGCTGAATTACCAGCGGGAAGGCGGCTTTCTGTTGATCGTGATCTGGCGATTTTCGATCGTTACATAGCCGCCGATCGTCAGGTCTTTGAAGATGCGGCTGATCATGTCGCGGGATGCGCCAACTCTGTCCGCGATGTCCTGTTGCGTCATTTTCTCGGGCACGACAAGCTTGCCGCCTTCTTCCTTCGCGAGTGACAGCAACAACCGGGCTACGCGGCCATAGACGTCCATCAGAGCGAGGTTCTTGACGTTGTCGGTGGCGATGCGCGCACGATCGATCAACGTGCTGATCAGCGTCATCGCGACGTCCGGGTTCTGCGCGATCGCGGCGCGCAGCTCCTCGCGCATTACCACTGCACACGTCGTCGGTTCCAGTGTCATCACCGACGCCGAGCGCGGTCGTCCGTCGAGCGACATCTCGCCGACGTAGTCGCCCGCGCCATACGTATCCAGAATCATCTCGCGTCCATCGTCGTCAGAGACATAAACCTTCACCTTCCCTGACAAAATGACGAACAGCGAATCCCCGCGGTCGCCTTCGTTGATGATGACCGCATTTTTCGGAAACGTGCGGGTCTGGCCGCGCATTGCCAGCTCTCGCACCATCGGGTCGCCGATGGCGCCGATCATTTGTTCTGTAGTCATCGCTTCCCGCCCCGGCGCTATTCTGAGCCGATTATCGCGTGTCCAGGGCATCCGGCCAACTGATCACCGTCAGGCGTACCCAACCCTCCAGGCTATGTCATGCAGCAACCACTGCGAACACGCTTCATTACGCTGGAGGCGCCGCGAGCAGTCGGGTCGTGATGTAGCGCCATTCGCTTGCGGTCACGGGCGTAATCGACAGCCGGTTAGCGCGCCGCAGAACAACCATGTCGGCCAGCGCCGGCTGTGCGCGCAGCTCCGAGAGTGGTACCAGCCGTGTTTTCCTCACCGCCTTGATATCGACCAGCGTCCATCGGGGCGCGTCACGCTTTGACTCTGCGTCGTAGTACTTGCTCTTGCGATCGAACTGCGTAGGGTCCGGATAGGGCTCACTCGCAACCTCGGCGAGTCCGACGATACCGGGCTCCGCACAGCTCGAATGGTAGAAGAACACGCCGTCGCCAAGGTTCATTCGATCGCGCATGAAGTTTCGGGCCTGGTAGCCACGCACGCCCGTCCACGGCACGGTCGCGCGCGGCGCGGCGAGCGCATCGTCGATCGAGCAGTCATCGGGCTCCGATTTCATCAGCCAGTAGTTCATCGCTAGTTAAAGAGCTCCGAACACGCGGCGAATGATGTCGCTGCCGGCTGCCAGCGGGTTGTCTCGAATCTTCTTCTCCTCTTCAGCGATCATCGTGTACAGGCCATCGAGTGCCTTTTGCGTCACGTAGCGCTCGACGGTTGCCTGCTCGGGCTTGACCAGCCCCAACGCGGCGCCCTGGCCTGCAAGCGCGTTGTATTGCTGCGCCAGGCCGCTTCGCTGCGTAACTTGCCGCACTATCGGAAGAAATCGCTCGGACAGTTGCGGCGCTGTCTTTGACTTGAAAAACTGCGTGACTGAGTCATCACCGCCGCGCAGGATTTGTTTTGCGTCATCGACGCTCATTGACTTCACCGCATTGCCCAGCAATGTTTTCGCCTGCGGCACCGCCTGTTCGGCAGCGCGATTGATCGCGAGCTCTAGCGCATCGATCTCTTCGGCCTTGCCTATAAGCCTCAGTGCACTGCGCACGCGTTGCAGCTGGTCGGGCAATGGAATTCGCACTTTCGGATTTGCCCAGAACCCGTCAGTCCGGCCCAGGCTCTCCACCGCGGCTGCGGCGCCGCTGTTAAGAGCGGCTTTCAGTCCCGCGGTCGCATCGCGGCCGCTCAGTTGGTCGAGCGACTGTGCGGCCACTGGCGGGCTTGCCAGCGCAATAGACGCGGCGGAAAACGCCATGACCACTTCCAACAGCCGTGAACGGCTAGATCCGACACGCATCACTTGGTAGTTCCTCCTCCGCTGCTGCGCTGGATTCGCCAAACGATAACGCCGGCGATGACGGGGCCCAGCGCCCAGAGTGCTGCCAGGATGAACGAATAGAGACTGGAGCCGCTTCCGGAAGACCCAAACTGAAAGGCTACGAATAGTCCTCCCAGTAGCAGCGTTATCACGGCCACGATCCACGGTCCGTAACGGCGTCCGAGCAGCGACGGATAGACAAAAATTCCAAGGCCGACGATCAATGCAATCGTGATCGCACCTCCGACGTGGACTGGGATTTCGCTGGTAGTCATCCGGTGAAGTCTAGCCGCGCCGACAGCTGCGACGCTGCGACGTGAATATTCAGCACCCAGCGTGCGGTAGAAGCTGCTGCAGTTCAGTGTCGAGCGATCGAACATCCACTTCAGGAACTAGACGTTCGCCCTTGTCGTCTTTTCCAGCGCGTTTGCGATTGACAGGTTAGACCCCGCAAGTCGTGCGAACACTGGAGCGATGGGAACGATGGGAGTAACGATGGCTCACACACTGCGCTTGAAGCAGATCTACCGCCGGAATCACGGCGGAATAACGGACACGATCGGCGCCGTAACGCGTGCAGTTGCCGCGGAACACGAACTGGCGCTGCGTGCGGCAGACAAAGCAGCTTCGCCTCGCAAGAATCTTGCCGAAGTGCGCGCCATGTATGTGTCAGCGTCTGAACCACCGGCCGTTGGCAGTGCGGTCGAACAGACAACGCGCGCTGACACAACGGACTAGCAGGCGCCACCACGGCGCCCGCTAGCTGCGGTCCAGCGCCTATCGGCTCGGTGAGTCGGCAGTTTCCGCCTTGGGTATTGCACCGGCGCCGCGCGCCCACTTGTACTTCGCACCGAGCACTGCTACCGGCATCTCGGTCGAGTACGGATACGCCGGCACGCCGTGATCGAACAGGTACTCGGCCGCTTCCTCAACCTCGACGTCACCGGCGAGCGATACGACAATCGGCTTGGAGATGCCCTTGGCTTTCATTTCCTCGACCACTTCCGCGACAAGCTTGGCAAAGACCATCGGCGGAGTAACGATCGTGTGCCAATAGCCGAGCACCAGCGAATGAATGCGCGGGTCCTCGAGTCCGAGGCGAATGGTGTTCTGGTAAGTCTTTGGCGGTTCGCCGCCGGTAATGTCGACCGGATTGCCCGCGGCACCGAAGGGTGGGATGAATTTGCGAAAGGCAGCGTCCAGATCGGGCGGCATCGCCATTAACGACAGTCCGTTATCGACGCACGCGTCCGACAAGAGGACACCCGAACCGCCGGCCCCCGTGATGATGATGACATTCTCACCCTTGGGCGTCGGCAGCACAGGAATCGCGCGGGCAAATTCGAGAAGGTCCCGCAGGCTGCGTGCGCGGATCACGCCCGACTGCTTTAAAACGTCCTCATAAATTTTGTCGTTGCCGGCGAGTGCGCCGGTGTGCGAGCTCGCGGCGCGCGCCCCCATGCTGGTGCGGCCCGCCTTCAGCATCACCACCGGCTTTTTCTTCGACACGCGCTTGGCGACTTCCGCAAACGCGCGCCCATCTTTCAGGTCTTCGCAATGCTGCGCAATGATCGTGGTGTTGTCGTCCTGCTCGAAGAATGTCAGCAAGTCATCTTCGTCGATGTCGGATTTGTTGCCCAGCCCGACAATCGCCGAAACGCCCATTTTGGCCGAACGCGAAAAGCCAATGATCGCCATGCCGATGCCGCCCGACTGCGACGACAGCGCCGCGTGGCCCTTGACGTCGTACGCGGTGCAAAAGGTCGCGCATAGATTCTTCCACGTGTAATAGAAGCCGTAGATGTTCGGCCCCATCAGCCGCACGCCGTATTTGCGACCGATCTGCTGGATCTCCTTCTGCCCCTCGACGTTGCCGGTCTCGGCGAAGCCAGACGGGATAAGCACTGCGCCTGGAATTTTCTTCTCACCGCATTCAACCAGCGCGGCAGCTACGAACTTGGCTGGAATCGCGAATACGGCAACGTCAATATCGCCGGGAACGTCCTTGACACTCTTGTAGGCCTTCATTCCCATGATCTCATCGGCCGACGGGTTGATCGGATAGATCTTTCCCTTGTAGCCGCCGTTGATCAGGTTCTTCATCACCGAGTTGCCGATCTTGCCGGTCTCGCCCGACGCGCCAATCACGGCCACAGCATCCGGCTTCATGATCCGATTCATATCGCGCACGATGTCGTCGTGCTTCGGGCGATAACGAGGCTCGGGCGGATTCCAATCGACGACGATGCGCACGTCGGCGGCTATGGCGCTGCTCTTCGTCGCGAACACCGGATTCAGATCCATCTCCGAGATTTCGGGGAAATCGGTTATCAACTGCGAGACGTTCTGAATCAACGTTGCCAATGCGTTGCGGTCTACTGCAGCAGAGCCCCGCACGCCTTTCAGCACTTCCGCTGCGGCGATACCATCGAGCATTGACAGCGCGTCTTCGCGCGTTGCTGGTGCCAGGCGGAACGTGATGTCTTTTAACACCTCGACCAGAACTCCGCCCAGGCCGAACGCGACCAGCTTGCCGAACGACGGATCGGTGACCGCACCGACAATCACTTCCTGACCGCCGGCGAGCATCTGCTGCACTTGCACGCCGAGAAGGTTTGCCTTCGCGTCGTACTTCTTGGCGTTCGCCATGATGGTGGCGAAGCCTTGCTCGACCTCCTGCGCGCTCTTCACGCCAACAATGACGCCGCCCGCTTCCGTCTTGTGCAGGATTTCCGGCGAGACGATCTTCAGCACGACTGGAAAGCTCATGCCCGACGCGAGCTTTGCCGCTTCCGCGGCCGATGTCGCGACGCCTTCCTTCGGCACCGGAATGCCGTACGCGTCGCACACTTCCTTGCCTTCCGGCGCAGTCAGCGACGTGCGCCCCGCAGCTTTGGCTGCGTCGAGGATTTTTCGAACTTTCGTCTTGTCGTAAGCCATGTGCGGTTCCTTGTCGCAGATTTAGATCGCGCCGTCGGCGCGCAATGCGGCGATGTCGCCACTGCTGTAGCCGAGTTCCGTTAGCACTTCCTCGGTGTGCTCGCCCAGGAGAGGAGAGCGCGTGACTTCGGTTGGGCTGTCGGACATCTTGATCGGGTTGCCGACGGTCAGATATTTGCCGCGCTTCGGATGATCGACTTCGACGACCGTTCCTGTCTTGCGCAGCGACGGCTCGTCGGCGATCTCCTTCATCGACAGGATCGGCCCGCACGGAATGTCGTGCTTGTTGAGAATGTCCATGGCCTCGAATTTGGTTTTGGTCATGGTCCACTTCTCGATCTCGCCGAAGATTTCCATCAGATGCGGCAAGCGACCCTTCGGGGTGGCGTAGCGCGGGTCCTCGAGCCATTCCGGCCGTCCGATCACCTCGCAGATGTCCTTCCACACCGGCGCCTGCGTGATGAAGTAGATGTAAGCGTTGGGGTCGGTCTCCCAACCCTTGCACTTGAGGATCCAGCCGGGCTGGCCGCCGCCCGACGCATTGCCGGCGCGCGGCACGGCGTCGCCGAAGTTGCCGTTCGGGTACTGCGGATACTCTTCCATCACGTGCGTGCGATCGAGGCGCTGCTGATCGCGCAATTTCACGCGGCAGAGATTGAGCACGCCGTCCTGCATCGCCGCGAGCACTTTCTGGCCGCGTCCCGTCGTATTGCGCTGATAGAGCGCCGCGACGATGCCGAGTGCGAGGTGCAATCCCGTGCCCGAATCGCCGATCTGCGCGCCGGTGACGAGCGGCGGGCCGTCGTCGAAGCCCGTGGTCGACGCTGATCCTCCGGCGCATTGCGCGACGTTTTCGTACACCTTGCAATCCTCGTACGGACCTGGACCGAAGCCTTTCACCGACGCGACGATCATGCGCGGGTTGAGCTTCTGGATGTGCTCCCAGGTAAGCCCCATGCGGTCGAGCGCGCCCGGCGCGAAATTCTCGACCAGCACGTCACATTTCTTCACGAGCGCCTCGAGTACCTGCTTGCCCTTGGGCTTCTTAGCGTCGATCGTGATCGAGCGCTTGTTGCCGTTCAGCATCGTGAAATAGAGGCTGTCCACGCCCGGAATGTCGCGTAGCTGGCCGCGCGTGATGTCGCCTTCGCCGGCGCGCTCGACCTTGATCACGTCGGCGCCGAGCCAGGCGAGCAGTTGCGTGCACGTCGGCCCGGACTGGACGTGGGTGAAGTCCAGGATGCGAACGCCGTCCAATGCCTTGCCCATTACCGTCCTCTATACATTCGTCAGGGTTTTTTCTTTGCAGCGGGATTGAGACTCGTGATGCGGCCGCTTTCCGTGCCCGCCTTTTCGTCGATGACCGCATTGATCAGCGTCGGCTTGCGCGAGCGGATCGCTTCTTCCATCGCGCTGCGAAGCTCGGCGGGCGTCTTGGCTAGTACACCGACGCCGCCGAAGGCCTGCATCAGCATCTCGTAGCGCGCCCCCTTGACGAATACCAGGGGCGAAGGATCACGGCCACCGGTCGGATTCACTTCATCGCCGCGGTAGACACCGTTGTTGTTCATGATCACGATGCACACCGGCAGGTTGTAGCGGCAGATCGTCTCGCATTCCATGCCGGAAAATCCGAAGGCGCTGTCGCCTTCGATCGCGATCACCTGCTCGCCGCTGACCACAGCCGCGGCGACCGAAAAGCCCATGCCGATGCCCATGACGCCCCACGTACCGACGTCAAGCCGCTTACGCGGCTTGTGCATGTCGACGATGCTGCGGGTGAAGTCAAGCGCGTTCGCGCCCTCGTTAACGAGAATCGCATCCGGATTCGCCTTGACGATGTCGCGCACGACATTGAGCGCGCTGTGGAAATTCATCGGCGTCGGATTCTGCGCGAGCGACTCGCCCATCTTCGCGACGTTCTTGGCCTTGCGCTCGCTGATGGCGCTGAGCCACTCGGCAGCTGGCTTCGGCCAGTTCGAATCCATCGCGCCGAGCATGGCCGAGACGCACGAACCAATGTCGCCGACGACCGGCGCATCGATTCGGACGTTGCTGTCCGCTTCCTGTGGCCAGATGTCGATTTGAACGAACTTCTGGCCGCCCCAGGCTTTGGCGCTCTTACCGCCCCACGTCTTGCCCTTGCCTTGCGAAAGCAGCCAATTGAGTCGCGCACCGATCAGCATCACAACGTCCGCCTCGGGCAACACGTACGACCGCGCTGCGGAGGCGCACTGCTCGTGTGTGTCGGGCAGCAGGCCCTTGGCCATCGACATGGGCAGATAAGGGATGCCCGTCCTTTCCACCAGCGCGCGAATGTCGGCATCGGCCTGCGCGTACGCTGCACCTTTGCCGAGAATGATCAGCGGACGCTTGGCGCTCTTAAGCAAATCGAGCGCGCGCTTGACGGCATCGGGTGCCGGAATCTGCCGCGGCGCCGGATCGACGACCTTGATTAGCGACGCCTTACCTGCCGTCGCGTCGATCGTCTGCGGGAAGAGCTTGGCCGGAAGATCGAGATACACGCCGCCCGGACGACCGGAGAGGGCAGCACGAATGGCCCGCGCCACGCCTACGCCGATGTCCTCGGCGTGCAAGACGCGAAACGCGGCCTTGGCGTGCGGCTTGGCGATGGCAAGCTGGTCCATCTCCTCGTAGTCGCCCTGCTGCAGATCGACGATCTCGCGCTCGCTCGAGCCGCTGATCAGGATCATCGGAAAGCAATTGGTGGTGGCGTTGGCCAACGCAGTCAATCCGTTCAGAAAGCCGGGAGCGGACACCGTGAGGCAAATACCCGGCTTCTGCGTCATGAAGCCGGCGATGGAAGCGGCATACCCGGCGTTCTGCTCGTGGCGAAACGAGATCACGCGGATGCCTGCGGCCTGCAACTTGCGCGTGAGGTCGGTGATGGGAATACCGGGCAGACCAAAGATCGTGTCGATGCCGTTGAGCTTGAGGGCATCGATGACCAACTGAAAGCCGTCAATTTCCTGTGACTGCGAATCCATCTTGCCAGTGGCCATTCTCGGCGCTTCGTCGGTGGTCGCCTTGGTTGCGATGACTGAAGACATAGTTTGTTCCTGTGGATGGATCTGGCTCGGCGTTTTCGTTACCCGCCCTGCATCATCTGTGCGCAAACTCATTCGCGCCACCGAACGCGCAACGTTCGGTGATGGGCAACATTAGCTAGGGAGGCGAATTGAGAAAATCCATCCTATATTATTGGGGTAAGCGGGGTCATTGACCCGTGTCAATTTCTCACGCCAAGAGTCGGGCTGTCAGGCTTGACCTGAATTTGCTGCCGATGCGCTCCATGACTCTCGTTGCGAACCATCCCGAAAGCGTGCGGCTTCGCGCTCAGCTGCGTGAGAACGTTGTTCTCAAGCAGATGAAGCCGAGTGCGATGGCCGAGCTCGAGCCTCTGTTATCGGTGGTCGATTGCCACAAAGGCGAATGCCTGATTCGCCAGGGTGCGCTCGACATGGAACAGTATTTTTTGCTCGACGGCATATTGAAACGCGTCGTCGCCAATAAGCAGGGCAGGGAAATGATCCTGCGTTTTGCAGACGCGGGTGCGATGGAAACAAGTTACGCGGCGTGGAGGCTTAACACGCCGGCGCCTTACAGCATCATGACGGTGACAAAAGCGCGCGTAGCGAAGCTACCGCTGCCGCAGTGGGCCGCCTTTCTCGACCGACATCCGGACCTGAAGCAGGTTTTCGAGTTCGAAGTGATGCACTTGATGAGTGAAATCATGGCGCACACGATCACGCTGCATTTACTCGATGCGCCGGGACGGGTGCTGCGCTTCATGCGAAAGCACGGCGAACTCGCCGACCGCGTTCCGCAGAAAGAACTCGCGTCGTACCTTAATCTGTCCGCCGAGACGCTGTCGCGGCTAGGCAGGGCGCATCGCGCGCACGCGGGCGAGACTACGCCCGATTAGCGGCCAGAACAGCATCACCAGCGCGAGTGCCGTGATGCTGCCGACCAGCCAGTTTGAAAAGAACACCCGCACATCACCCTGCGAAATGATCATCGACTGCCTGAACGAGTCCTCGGCACGGTCCCCCAGCACCAGGGCGAGTACCAGCGGCGCGAGTGGATAGTCGAGCTTCTTGAACACGTAGCCAATGACGCCGAACAGCAGCATCAGCCAGATATCCAGCATCGCGTTGTGCACCGTGTAGGCGCCGATCGCGCAGATCACGATGATGACCGGCGCGATGATCGAAAACGGAATCCGCAGGATCGCAGCAAACAGCGGTACACACGTCAGAACGATAATCAGTCCGGCAATGTTGCCGAGATACATGCTCGCGATCAGTCCCCATACGAAGTCTTTTTGCTCGACGAACAGCAGCGGTCCAGGCTGCAGGCCCCAAATCAACAAGCCGCCAAGAAGCACCGCCGCAGTCGGCGAGCCGGGGATGCCGAGCGCGAGCATCGGCAATAGCGCGGACGTGCCGGCGGCATGCGCTGCGGTCTCCGGTGCGACGACGCCTTCGAGCTGACCGCTGCCGAACTTGGCGCCGTCTGCGCGATGTGCGCTTGGCAACGCCATAACTCATGAACGACGCCGGGGTCGCGCCGCCGGGCGTTATTCCCATCCAGCAACCGATCAAACAACTGCGCAGCGACGTCATCCAGTACTTCGGAAGCTTGGCCCACGTTTCGAACACGACTTTCGGATTGAGCTTCGCGGTCTTGCCGCTAAACGACAGTCCTTCCTCCATCGACAACAGGATTTCACCGATGCCGAACAGCCCAATCACCGCTATCAGAAAATCGAACCCGCGCATCAGCTCGAGAAAGCCGAAGTTCAGCCGCAGTTGGCCGGTGACCGTGTCCATGCCGACGGCGGCGAGCGCAAAACCAAGCATCATCGACGTCAGGGTTTTCCACGGTGATCCCTTGCCCATGCCGATAAAACTGCAAAACGTGAGGAAATAGACCGAGAAAAATTCCGGCGGACCGAATTGCAATGCGAATTGCGCAACCAGAGGTGCGAGAAACGTAATCATCACGACAGCGACGAACGCCCCCACAAACGACGACGTGAAGGCGGCAGTCAGTGCTTCGCCGGCGCGTCCCTGCTGTGCCATTGGATAACCGTCGAATGTCGTGGCGACTGACCACGGCTCACCTGGAATGTTGAACAGGATCGACGTGATGGCACCTCCGAAGAGTGCTCCCCAGTAAATGCAGGAGAGCATGATGATCGCCGAGGTCGGCGGCATCGTAAAAGTTAGCGGCAGCAAAATTGCGACGCCGTTGGCTCCGCCCAGGCCCGGTAGCACGCCGATGATGACGCCGAGGATGATGCCGATCATCATCAACATCAAATTAAATGGAGTCAGAACCACGGCAAAACCGTGGAACAAGGCGTTCAATTCGAGCAACTGCTGCTCCGTGCTGTGGCGTTGCGCATCATCAGTAACCGAGAAAGCCGAGCGGATTAAGCACGCCCTTGAACAGCGGCACCTTGAACCACACTTCGAACATCATAAAAAAGAGGGCGTTGATGACGACGCCGACCGCGACACTTTTCCACCATGCGTACTTGCCGAGCCAGAACATGAAGATCGCGATGTAAATCGCCGAGGCGATGTACAGCCCCACGAACTTGACGCCGATAACATAAATCGCAGCGGGCACCAGTACGGTAAGTACGCGCTTGAACGGACCCCACAGCACGAAGGGCTTGCCTCCGCTCGATTTGTTTACTGCCGCTTGCGCCATCGTCACGAAGCTCGCAATGCAGATCAGTAGCCCGATATAGAAGGGAAAATAACCCGATTGCGGTCCGTCGCTACCCCACTTTGACCCCAGACGATAGCTGTCGTAGACCACCAGCGCGCCGACTGCAAACAAAATCAGGGCGACGGCAATTTCGACTGTCCGCGTTGAAACGAGCGCACGATCGCCGTCGGCTAGCGGTTGATTTTCTTCCATTGATTGCAACAGACAATGCGAAGACCGCGCTTGAAGCGCGGTCTTCGGTGGTCACTAGGGCTTGGCGAGGAACCCCGCTTCGCGCATCAACTCGCGATGCACCCCTTCGGTTTTTTCGACCCACTTGGCGTAGTCGGGGCCGCTCATGAAGGTCTGGTTAAACGCACCGTCTTCCATAAATTTTTTCCACTCGGGCGTCTCGCGTACCTTTTTAAACAGATCGACATAGTAAGCGACCTGTTCCTGCGTGACGCCGCCCGGCATAAAGATACCGCGCAACATCACGTAGTCCGTCGGTACCCCCGACTCCTTGCAGGTCGGAATGTCGTTCCAGGACATCGTGTCGGTTACTTTGGTCTTATAGGGCATGCGCTCATCGTCGAACACGCACAAAGGACGCAGCTTTCCTGCGCGCCATTGAGCAACGGCCTCGATCGGGTTGTTCACACTCGAATCGACATGCTTGCCGACCAGCTGCACTGCGACGTCGCCACCGCCCTTAAATGGAACGTAATTGAACTTGACGCCGGCAGACTTTTCGATCGCAACGGTGATGATCTGGTCTTCCTGCTTCGACCCGGTCCCGCCCATCAGCTTGGGTGGATTGGATCCTTTTACCGCCGCGAGATATTCCTTCGCATTCTTGTACGGCGAGTCTGCGTTCACCCACAGTACAAACTGATCGAGCGCCAGCATAGCCACTGGCGTGAGGTCTTTCCAGTTAAACGGAACGCCGGTTGCGAGCGGCGTCGTAAACAGATTCGACAAGGTGATGATGATCTTGTGCGGATCACCCTTTGCCTCTTTGACCGCAAGGAAGCCTTCGGCTCCAGCGCCGCCTGACTTGTTGACAACGATCAGCGGTTGCTTTGCAAGATTGTTTTTTGTGATTACGCCTTGCAACAGGCGCGCCATCTGATCAGCACCGCCGCCGGTTCCGGCCGGAACCACAAACTCGACCGGCTTGGTGGGCTCCCACGCAGCAAATGCGATCGGAGTAGCTGCAGCGAACGCTACAGCCGTCAGCGCGAACAAAGCGCGCTTCAGTGTCTTTGGTGAATATCTGTTCATTACGTCTCCCGTTTCAATTTATAAACACTCTTTGCCGCTCGCATGCGGATCTGGCGACTAGACACGCATCATCGTCCGAAAATCCGCACCCGGTAATTGATCGCGGTCAATTACCGGCTGCGGGCGCGCGGTCACGCAGCGTGGCGCAATGCAATGTTCGTTTCTACCGGAATAACCCGTATGAGATGACGCCGGCGCCGTCTTGAGGCTCCCATGGGGCGACGATCCATTCTGTCCGCTCGCAGATCGTGCCTTGACTCTGTTCGAGGTAGCTCCACGGACGGCGTCCATAGGCCGACGACGGGCTGCGCCACTGCGATGCTGGCACCTCTGCCTCGGCAGCTGTTCTGGCGTGGGTAAGGCTTAAACCTTCTGCAGTACCACGCGTGCGTGCTGGGCCTGCATCGTTGCGACGAGTTGCTTTAGAAGCGCGTACACCGCGCGCGATGCGGGAGCAGGGGTCTTCGTCAGCTCTGAAAGCTCGATCACCGAGCCGATCAGGGCATCGACTTCCACCGAGCGCCCGGCTTCGACGTCTTGCAATGTCGAGGTCTTGTGCGCACCAACCTTTTCGGCGCCTTCGATGCGCTTTTCGAGCGGAACGCGGAACGTCACGCCAAGCTTTTCGGCAACCGCCTGCGCCTCGCGCATCATGTCGGCGGCCAGCTGGCGTGTTGCAGGCTCGCGGCAAATGTCGACCAGCGTCGCATGCGTGAGAGCGCTGATCGGATTGAAGCTCATGTTGCCCCACAGCTTGAGCCAGATCTCGGAGCGAATGTCCGTCAGTACCGGTGCCTTCCAGTTCGCCCCGATTAGCGCCTCAGATATCTGGATCACCCGCTCGCTTTGTGTTCCATCGAGCTCGCCGAGCGGGAATCGGTCCCCTTCGAGACGCTTTACCACGCCTGGGGCGACGATCTCGCCTGCTGGGTAGACGACGCAGCCGATGATGCGGTGCGGCTCGATGTTGTCTTCAATAATTCCTTGTGGGTCGGCCGACTTCAGTCGATAGCCGGCATGCGGGCCGGCAAAATTTTGGAAATACCACCAGGGCAATCCGTTTTGTAGCGTCATGACGATTGTGTCGTGGTCAAACATCGCACGCATCTGTGGTGCGACCGCGGCAATCGTGTAAGCCTTTACCGCGAGCAGCACGAGGTCCTGCACGCCAGCGTCGGCGCAGCTTGCTACGGCGCGCAGGTCGACCGCCAATTCCTCCGTTCCGTCAGGATGAATGAGCTTGAGGCCGTTGTCGCGAATCGCCTCCAGGTGCGGACCCTGTTCGACAACGGTGACTGCGTGACTTGCGAGCGCTAGGCGTACCGCCAGCATGCCTCCTATTGCGCCGGCACCAACGACGGCGATCCGCATCATTCGAACCTATTGGTGAGCATGCCGATACCGTCGATAACGATGCTCACCGTGCTGCCCGGCTTCATCGTTCCAACACCGATTGAGGTTCCGCAGGCGATGACGTCGCCCGCTTCGAGTGTCATTTCACGCGAGATCAGGCTTATTAATTGGGCGGGGGAGAAGATGGCATCTGCGACTGGATAATTTTGGCGCTCTTGGTCGTTCAGAATCGTTCTCACCGACAATTTGGCCGGATCGAGATCGGTGGCGATTGCCGGACCGAACACGCCGAAGGTGTCGAAACCTTTGGCACGTGTCCATTGCTTGAATCCGGTGTCCTGATTGAGGATATCGATGGCGGTGACATCGTTGACGCACGTGTAGCCGAAGATGTAGCTCGCCGCATCGCGCTCGTTCACCGCGCCGCATCGCTTGCCGATGACGATTCCAAGCTCGCCTTCGAACACTATCTTGCCTGTGTACGATCGTGGTATCCGAATCGATTCGCCTGCAGCAAGAAACGAGTTGTTGGCTTTCAAAAAGTAAAGCGGCTCGGCTGGAACCGGGTGCGCGAGTTTGACCACCAGCGCGTGGTAATTGTCGACGAGGCCCACCATTTTGCTGGGTTGTGTCGGCGTCAGCAGCTTCGCCACGCTGAGTGGAATCGATTGGCCGGTCGGTTGCGCATTGGCGAAGAGGTCGCCCGCATGGACCTGTATCGCTTCGTCGACGATCGTGCCGAAGCATTCGCGCCCTTGGTGACTGACACGTGCCCAAAGTGGCATCGTTCCTCCTTTGCTTCGCTCAGCGAACTACCACTGACTACGATGTCAAGCGGTTACTGCGCCGCGCACAGCCGTGTAAACAGGCGTGGGCCGGGAAAAGAACGAGTGCAGGATGTAATAGACGGTCAGATAATTTTTCTGCTGGAAACTGGCATGCGAGATTCCGGGCATCACAGTGAACTGTTTGTCCGGATTAGGCAACCGCACAAAGAATTTGATCAGATCGTCGAGGCCGGCGATGCCGTCGAACTCGCCCCGCATCAGAATCGTCGGCGCTGTGATGGCTGCCGGATCGACGATAGGTAACTTTGAGCACATGTCGATGTAAGTGCCATTGGGCATCGACGAATCCAGTGCGAGGATCGCATCAGCGAACGCATCGACGACGTGCTTATCAGCGCAGTCGGGATGATCGCGCTCGAAAATTGAATATACAAACGCACGGTCGATTGGCCGGCGCTTTGCTTTCAGAAATTCGGGCAGCTTCTTGCGCCGCTGCTCAAGGGTCGGGCTTCCCTCGCCGGTCCAAACAAATGCATCGAGCGCCAGGCGCGCGACACGATCCGGATGTCTTTGCGCAAACAATGCAGCACGCAACGCGCCCGAAGAAATGCCGTACACGAAGAAGCGCTGCACTCCGCGAGTCCGACGAATGTAGTCCGTGGCAGCGGTCAAGTCGTCTGCGCCGTTGGCAATGTCACACGTAATGTCGCGGGTCTTGTCCGAGCGGCCGTAGCCTTCCATATCGACGCTCCAGCACGCAAAACCGCGCCGAGCAAACCAGTCCATCACCGACGAATCGGCACGCCCCTCCACCTTCAAATCGAACGTAGGTTGCGACGCCATCGAGGAGCCGTGCACAAAGAGAACCGCGGGCTTCTGCGCCGGTCGCTCAAGGTATTTCTCCCACAGAAAGAGGCGAACTTCCCCTTTGTTGGTCCAGTGTTCGACGCCGATCACCGGCGCGTCATTGACAGAATGTGCTGACATTGTTTGGCGGTAGGTGACGATTCTCTAGTCGATCTTCGCACCGGTTCCTTTGATGATCTTCGCCCAACGGTCGATCTCCTCCCGAAAGAAGTTACCGAACTCGACGGGTGTCGACGCGACGATCTCTATCGAGGCATTAGACATGTAGTTTTTCACTTCAGGTGTTGCGATCGCAATCAATAGCTCGCGATGCAGCTTCTCGATGATCTGCGTGGGTGTGCCCTTCGGAGCCATCAAACCTAGCCAAACGTAAGCGGAGTAACCGGGCACGGCCGCTTCGCCAATCGTCGGCACGTCGGGCAATTGTGGCGAGCGGTTGGCACTGGTTACGGCTAGTGCGCGGAGTTTTCCCGCCTTGATGTGTCCGAGCATTCCGGCCAGACCTGGAAATGACACCAAGACCTGGCCGCCCAGCAAGTCGGTCGTCGCCTGGCCACTGCCGCGATACGGAATGTGATTCATCTTGAGTCCGGTCTGCGACAGAAAAAGTGCAGCAAACAAATGCTGGCCGCTGCCGTTTCCGGACGATGCGTAATCCAATGCGCCTGGCCGTTCCCTTGCATAGGTGATCAATTCCTGGATCGTCTGCACAGGAAGCGACGGGTGCACTACCAGTACGCCGGGCTCACGTCCGATCAAGGTGATGGGAACGAAGTCATCGAGAGAATTAAATTTCAGTTGCGAATACAGTGTTGCGCTGATCGCATTGGTCTGCGACGCGAGAAGCAGCGTGTAACCGTCCGGCGGCGATTTCGCGACGAGCTCGGCACCGATCGTCGCTCCCGCGCCAGGCTTGTTCTCAACGACAACTTGCTGGTTCAGGCGTTTCGAAAGCTCCTGCGCGACGATTCGTATCGGTCCGTCAACGGCGCCTCCGGGAGAAAAGGGCACAACGATCCGAATCGGCCGCGACGGGTAATCCTGTGCCTTTAAAGGACTGGTCCAGCCGACTGCGAGGCTTACCCAGATCACCAAGCCGACCCGACGCGCCCAGTTTCGTGGATTGATCATTCTTTCTCCCAAGCTTTGCAGTTCATCATCGCGTTGTCCGTTTGCTTCGTCTAGCAATCCGAGCAGCAACACCGCCAGTTTGCCAAACAGCACCCGGGAGACATAGGGCAACCGTAGACTTCGAAAAGCGTCTGGCATACGGTTTGCCGCGGACGGCAAGGTCCTGCCGACCTAGAATGCCAGCGGCAGCAAAATGCAACTCAAGTTTCGAGGAGGAAACCATGTTTAGCATCGCAAGATGGATTGCGCCTGTCCTCGCAGGCGCCTCGATTGTTTTGGCGCCGCTGGCTGCGTTGGCGCAGTCTGATTATCCGAATCGGCCTGTCAAATTGATCGTCGGCTTCGCGCCGGGCGGCTCGACCGACATCATTGGTCGAATCGTCGCGCAGAAGTTAGGCGAGCGGCTCGGCCAAACGATCGTGGTTGAGAACAGGGCTGGCGCTGGCGGAACGATTGGAGCCGACGCTACGGCGAAGGCACCGGCGGACGGATACACGCTGACTCTTGGTACCACCAGCACGCACGCAATCGCGCCGGGCGTGTATTCGAAGCTGCCGTACAACCCTGTGACAGACTTCACACCGATTTCGCTGGTGGCAATCACCCCCTATTTGCTGGTGGTCAATCCGCAAGTGCAAGCGCGTAACTTGAACGAGTTTCTGACTCTCGCGAAGGGCCAGCCTGGCAAGCTGAACTACGCGTCCGCCGGCAACGGCACAGCGACACACCTTGCAATGGAAATGCTGAAGGATGCAGCCAAGATCGACGTCGTGCACATTCCCTACAAGGGCAATGCGCCGGCAGACGCTGCGATTCTCGCGGGCGATGTGCAAGTTGTATTCGGCTCGATGCCGGCACTGTTGCAAAACGCCAAAGCAAACAAGGTACGTCCGCTCGCGGTTGGAACCGCCACGCGGTCACCGGCGTTACCCGACGTTCCGACTGTCGCCGAGCAGGGTTATCCAGGCTTCGAGGCCGCGCTATGGCTTGGCGTCATGGGCCCCGCTAATATGCCGAAGCCCGTTGCCGATCGGCTACACAAGGAAATCGTTGCGATAGTTTCAACTCCCGATTTCAAAGCGGCGATGGACGCCAACGGCGCCGAGCCGATCAGTAGCAAATCACCGGACGAATTTCGCGAGATGCTGCGCGGTCAGGTGGACAAATACGGCAAGATCACCAAAGCGATCGGTATCAAGCTCGATTAATACTCAACAGAGAAGATCATGGGAAAAGACGATTTACGCGAAGCCACCTACGTCATTGATATCGGCCCACGGCCATCGCTGCCTGTCGCGGGCAGCGACCTGCGCTTTCCAGTAGGACGCATCTTCTGCGTTGGCCGCAACTATGCCGAACACGCGCGAGAGATGGGCCATGATCCGGATCGAGAGCCGCCGTTTTTTTTCATGAAGGCGCCCAACTCGATTGTGCAGAGCGGCTCGACAATCGAGTACCCGGTTGGAACCAAGGATGTGCACCATGAGATCGAGATGGTGGTTGCGATAGGCAAGGGTGGAAAAAATATCGCCGTCGATAAAGCACTCGATCACGTGTGGGGTTACGCAGTCGGGCTGGACATGACGCGGCGGGATATCCAAGGCGAAGCGAAGAAGATGGGCCGCCCATGGGAGATGGGAAAGAGCTTCGATCAATCAGCGCCGTGCTCGGCGCTGCGTCCGGCCAGCGAAATCGGCCACCCGACGAGGGGTGCAATCCAGGTCAAGGTGAACGGTGAGGTCAAGCAACAGGGTGATCTGTCACAGCAGATCTGGAGTGTTCCCGAGCAGATCTCCTACCTGTCGAACCTGCTGACGCTTCAACCGGGCGACCTCATTTTTTCCGGCACGCCATCGGGTGTCGGGGCAATTAAGAAAGGCGATACGCTCGAAGGTCATGTGGAGGGCGTGGGCGACCTCACGATCACATACGCCGCCGACCGGTAGATGCGCGAGTCGATGCGCTCTCGCTGTTTGAATCGAGACGGCGTCGTATCACTTCTTCGCGGAGATCCAGTTCACGTTCGATCCGGCGTCTGACCTCATCACTGATGCGAGCGCTACGCAGCAGGCCGTTCACGTATTCGCGTTCTGTCTGAATCAACGCGAGCTCGATGCGATCGACTCGCGCTGCAACTTCGCTACCTTCACCACACAGGTCACGCCGATGTTCGAGTTGGCTCACTCGGTCGCGATGCAACTCTCGCACTTGCCGAATTTGCTCTGCGGGAAGGTTGATTTCTACGGAGAGCTCCGGTAACCGAACGAACGCGGCCCGTGCTGCTTCTAGGCGAGCATCGGCCTCCTGTTGCTGTTGCAGAAGCTGTTCTTTGCTGCCCGAGTCGGTCAAGCCGAGCTTTCGCACGAGCCATGGCAGCACCGGCCCTTGCACTACCAGCGTCACCACAATGACGCTGAACGTCAGAAACAGAATCAGATGCCGATGCGGAAACGGCTGATCTCCACCGATCATTACCGGAATACTGAGGGCCGCAGCAAGCGAAACGACACCGCGAATACCGGTGAAGGAGATGATGAACGGGTGCTGCCAGAGAGGTAGCGGGTCACGCGCCCTTCGGTTCGGCGAGAGCCAATGCTGCACGTAGGTCGCAGGAAAGACCCAAACAAAACGTACGGCAATCGCAACAAAACTAATCGCAATGGCGTAAAGAAAAAGCTGGCCCAATGAGATCGAAGCTAATCCCTCGAGGACGACGCGCGCCTGAAGTCCCGTCAATAGAAAAATCGCACCTTCGATGAGATACGTAAGGAAATCCCAGAAGAATATTGCTTGCAACCGGGTCTTCGAGCGGATGAGCTCGACGCCCTTGTTACCGACATACAACCCAGCGATCACCGTGGCAAGAACACCCGAACCGCCAGCAGCGTGCGGGATCCAGAACGCAAGGAAAGGCGTCAATAGCGACAGCGTGACTTCGATGCGCGGCTCGTTGGCCCAGTAGCGCAACCGCAACATCAGCCAACCGACGATGAACCCCCACAGCGCTTCGGTGACGACAATCGCGGCAAACGTCATCGTTGCGTCCGCGAGAGAGAACACGCCGGTCAATACGGCAGCCAGGGCGAATTTGAAAAGTACAAGCGCAGTCGCATCGTTGACCAGACCCTCGCCTTCCAGGATCGCAGTGATGCGACTTGGAACACCCAGCCGCCGCGCAATCGCCAGCGGCGCTACTACGTCGGGCGGCGAAACAATGGCACCGAGTACAAATGCGACGGCCCACGGCAGCCCTATCAGCCAGTGCGCGGCAGCCGCAACAACGATTGTTGTGAACACGACACAACCGACGGCAAGCATCGAAATCTCGCTCAGGTTGTCGCGAAACGCCTGCCAACTCATGCCGAATGCCGCGTAGTAAATCAGCGGAGGCAAAAAAACGAGCAGTACCAGGTTCGGCGGCAGCGCGATCCGAGGCAGGCCTGGAGCGAGCGCGAGAATGACACCCGCAACTACCAAAACGATGGGGCTTGGAACATCGATGCTTCGCGCGATCCAGCTGACCAGCGCGGTAATTGCGAGGACCGCCGCGGCGGCATACAGGATCGGTTCCACGCTGATCAGCTTATCGAGGCAAGCCTAGCAACACATGCACTGACCATGCGTCTTCATCCAGTCGGGCAGCAGTTATTCTAGATGCCTCGATAGAGAGTCCCTGTCACCTGCGTGGCGTAGGCTTGCACGATGTCCGAAACGATTTCCGCAGTTGTATCCGAACCTGAGCGTGAGGTCGACCCTAGCGATCCGTACGCGCGAGAAGCACAGACGTTTCCGCGGCTTAGTGTTGATGCTGCAAATCGCGTGGCCAATTACGGCGTCGAACAGGGGCTGCGTAAAGGCACGCGTTTGTTCGAGCGCGGCCAGCGCGGTGTTGACTTCTTTCTGGTGCTTGAAGGCAATATTGAAATTTTCGATGTGGACACCGAAGGCGAGCCGCATGTGCTGACGGTGCACGGTGAGCGTCAATTCACCGGCGAGCTCGACCTGTTCAACGATCAGCAAATTCTGGTCTGTGGTCGCACCGGGATGAATAGCCGGGTAGTACGCGTCAAGCGTGCCGATTTTCGGAAGATGCTAAGCGCCGAGCCGGATATCGGCGAGATTGTGATGCGTGCCTTTATCTTGCGACGCGTTGGGTTGATTAGATATTCGCAGGGTGCCGTCACAGTGATCGGTTCTGCTCGCGGTGCCGATACGTTGCGCCTGGAGCGCTTTTTGAGCCGGAACAATTATCCGCATCGTTTGCTCAACGTCGACACGGATCGCGCCGCGGATGCACTTCTTGCGCGCCACGACGTTTCGTTGTCTGATCTACCGGTGGTGATTGTTGTCGGCAAAGCGGTCTTGCGCAATCCGAGCACGATCGCCCTTGCCGATATGCTCGGTTTGACCGAGAACCTTGACGCCGATGAGGTCTTCGATGTGGCGGTGGTTGGCGCGGGCCCATCCGGGCTGGCTGCGGCGGTATACGCGGCGTCAGAAGGCTTGCGCACAATCGTGCTGGAAGGACTCGCGCCGGGAGGCCAGGCAGGCACGAGCTCAAAGATCGAGAACTACCTGGGATTTCCAACCGGAATTTCCGGCCAGGCGCTTGCAGGGCGCGCGCAGGTACAGGCGCAGAAATTCGGCGCACGTCTTGCCATTTCGCGCGCGGTAATCGGCATTGAATGCGATCACAAACCGTACCGGTTGCATCTCGAAGGCGAGCGATCGGTGGCGGCGCGCGCCATTGTCATTGCCACCGGCGCCCGATATCGCAAGCTGGACGTGCCAGATTACGCTCGCTTCGAGGGGCAGGGCATTCATTACGCCGCCACCGCGATGGAACAGCAGCTCAGCGAAGGCGAGGAGGTGGTGATCGTCGGCGGCGGCAATTCGGCAGGACAGGCAGCCATTTATCTATCGCGGACTGTCGAGCACGCGCACATCCTCGTTCGCGGCGCTGGACTCGCTGCGACGATGTCTGATTATCTGGTGCGGCGAATCGAATCGTCGCCGAAGATCACGCTCCACCCGTTTAGCGAGATCACTGCGCTTGCGGGCGATACGATCTTGCGCGAGGTGACGTGGACCAACCGAAAAACCGGCGCGCATCAAACGCGTCGCGTCGGTGCAGTGTTCGTGATGATTGGAGCAGAGCCGAACACCCAGTGGCTTGATGGTTGCCTCGCGCTCGATGCGCGCGGCTTCATCATTACCGGCCGCGATGAAGAAGGGCGCGCGCTTGATTCGGCATACGCGACGACGGCCGCAGGAATCTTCGCCGTCGGCGATGTGCGGTCGGGTTCGGTGAAACGCGTCGCTTCCGGGGTGGGGGAAGGATCGGTTGTTGTGCAGTCAGTCCACCGCTTTTTGAGTCCGGAGGTGGAGTGAGGCGCAAGTCCGTTGCACTTGCAGCTAAAAAGAGATCCCCGCCTGTGCCGCCCGGCCAAATGTCCTGAACCATCGGTTCAGGGTGGTCGCTGTCCACGCCGCTTAGGTTCAGCAAACGCGTGCCGATCGCACCACGGCGCGAGGCCAGCAACCTTGCGCACAGCGCATTGGTTCAAGGAACTATGAGGCCTTTGCGCGAACACCGCAGGGAATTCTTTGCGTTCCAACTGCTGAACGCTTGCGCGCAGTTTAGCGCTTCCGCAGTGTGATTCGGCTGCAACGAAGCTTCCGAATTAGAACAATTTTTCCTGCGGTAACAGCGCTTCGTCACAAACCTGCACCAGGTCACGAACGCGGCGGCGAATCTCGCCCACTTCGACGCCATCGCTGCCCCGACTGTTGAGCAGCTCGTGCGCAAACTGCAGCGCGGCCATCACAGCAATCCGATCGGCGCCCATAACTTTGCCGGCTTCGCGGATTGCCTCCATTTTCGAATCGACCAGCTGCGCGCTCTTGAGCAACGCCTCTTTTTCGTCGGGGCTGCACGCGAGCCGATACTCGCGGCCAAGAATCGAAACGCTCAGGTTTTCCATTGCGTTGGAGCTGCCGACGTCTTGATGGGGTCCGGTAGGCGTTGCAGAAGCGCGTCGAGGCGGCGTGCCGCTTCGTCGACGCGACCATTCATCGATTCGAGCTCGGACGATGCAGCAACGAGCTGCGCTCGAAGTTGTTGATTTTCGGCGCGCAATGATTGCACCATCGCGGCTAGTTCTTTGATCTTCGCTGCCAAATTGTCGAGGTCACCGAGCATGCGTTGATGGTAACACTGGGGTGCGCAAGTGAACGGAAGTGCGAGCTAACGCTGAGCCGGCGCGCTCGGCGGCGCGCCGACGGGTTCGGTAACAAACCCGATCTTCATCAGGCCGGCCTGTTGCGCCGCCGACATCACGAACGCAACGCGCTCATAGCGAGTAGCTTTGTCCGCCCGCACATGCACTTCGGGTGCCGGCGAGGTTTTTGCCGCGGTTGCAAAGCGCGCGCGCAGCTGATCATCTGTGATCGGTTCGGCGTCGCTGAAAATTTTGCCGTCGGCGTCTATCGACAGCTTGATCGTGTTCAGTGCTGCTTCCGCGGCAGGTGCGGGCTCATTCGGCAGATCGAGCTTGATTGCATACGACAGCAGCGGCGCAGTGATGATGAAAATCACGAGCAGCACCAGCATCACGTCCACCAGGGGTGTGACATTGATCTCGGACATCGGCAGCGAGGGACCGCCGTGTCGCTGGAATCCGCCGAATGCCATCAGTCCGGTGATACCAGTTCATCGGGCTAAGCCTCCGCCGGCAACCGGGAGCCCATTGTCAGCGTCGCGTGCAGATCGTGCGCGAAACCATCTAGTTGCCCGAGGACGAGACGATTCACGCGAGTAAATGCGTTGTAGGCAAGCACCGCCGGGATTGCAACGGCAAGTCCCACAGCGGTCATGATCAACGCTTCACCAACCGGACCGGCGACCTTGTCGATCGCAATCTGACCCGACCTCGCGATGTTGATCAGAGCGTGATAGATGCCCCATACGGTGCCGAACAGCCCGACGAATGGCGCGGTACTGCCAACCGACGCGAGCACGGTCAGTCCCGATTCGAGCTTGCCGGCCGCTTCGTTGATACGCTGGCGCAGCGCACGAGTGATCAGCTCGGAGCGGTCGATCTGCGCTGCCAGGCTGCCTTCAGACGCTGGATGAGTTGCAGCGCCGGCTGCGCCATTTGCCAGGGGGACGAAAATATTCTCGCGATCGTGCGGCTTCAATTGTGCAACCGCTGACTCGACGGAACTGGCGCTCCAGAAATTTTCGAGTTGCTTCGATGCTCGACGCACACGGAGCCAGGCCCACGTTTTCCACACGATCAGGAACCAACTCGCCACCGACATCAGCATTAGCAAATACGCCGTCAGCCGAATAACGATGTCGGCCTGCGCCCAGAAGTGCGATAGTCCAAGGGCCGTCGCCTCCATCGCCGTGCGGGCCTACTTGATCCCCAGCACGTCGAACATGTCGTAAAGCCCCGTTCGGCGACCCACGAGAAAACGCGCCGCACGCATGCTGCCGAGTGCGTACGGCATTCGACTCGACGCTTTATGCGTGATCTCGATGCGCTCGCCGATGCCGGCAAAAAGCGCGGTGTGATCACCGATTACATCGCCGCCGCGAAGGCTGGCGAAGCCGATGGCGCCCTCTTTTCGCTCCCCGACCTCGCCAACGCGCGCGTAGACGGCAACGTTCTCGAGCTTTTCGCCGCGGGCTTCGGCAATGACCTCGCCCATTTTTAACGCGGTGCCGGATGGTGCATCCACCTTGTGCTTATGGTGCATTTCAATGATCTCAACGTCGTAGTCCGCGTTCAGGATCCGGGCTGCCTGATCGAGTAGCTTCAGCACGACATTGACACCGACGCCCATGTTCGGAGCAAAAACGATTGCAATTTTTTTAGCGGCCTCAGCGATCGCACGTTTGCCGGCTTCATCGAAACCTGTCGTGCCGATCACCATGTTGACTCCTGCAGCCGCACAAGCCTTAAGGTGCGCAAGCGTTGCCTGAGGCCGCGTGAAATCGATCAGCACATCGGCATCGCCGACAGAAGACAAGTCGGCTACCACCACAACTCCGGTCGAGCGTCCCAGGAACTCGGCGCAGTCGCGCCCGGCGGTGTCGCTGTCGGATCGGTCGAGTGCAGCGGTTATCGTCGCGTCGGGCTGCGCCAACGCCGCCTCGATCAACATTCGACCCATGCGGCCGGAAGCACCGGCGATCGCAAGTTTCAATTGGAAGGCTCGCGTCCTGGCGCAGGTGTCTGAATGTCAGGCGCTTTTTCTGCCTGCTTTGGCGCCTGCCGGGGCTTCTTGCGAGCGTCGGGCCCGAGGATCAGCACATCGGCCATTTGTTCCTGCGGCATCTCGTCAGCTCGGAAGCTGTCGAGCCTGTTGTCCTTAAAGAAAATAGTGAGGCGACGGTTCTGCACCTCGCCCTTGCGCGGATTCAGGTAGTACGCGTAATCCCAGCGATCCTTGTGAAACTCGCTGGTCAGCAGCGGCGTGCCGAGAAGAAAGCGCACCTGTTCACGCGCCATGCCCTGGCGTAACTGCTCGACCATTTCCTTCGTAATGATGTTGCCCTGGTGCACGTCGGGTCGATACGGCCCAAGAAACGTCGGCCCCCAACTTGCTACCGAGGACGCGACGTTCGACACGCTCTGACACGCCGCTAACGCGACGCAGGAAATCAACAACGAGAGTGAGGCGCGACGGGTCATGTGCGAGGCAATTACAAGACGAAGCTCGTATCATAGTCGGCAATGAGCCGGCAATTCAGCTGGCAATGAGTGGGCTACGGGCCGGCAGTTCCCTGCACATCAGCCGCCGATGGGCCGACAATCGCACCTGCAATGACACGCATTCCGCCATCGTCCAGCGAACTCAAGAGCATTGGCCTCAAGGCAACTCTGCCGCGGCTCAAGGTGCTCGAAATTTTTCAGCGCAGCTCGGAAGAGCTTGGCGTGCGTCACATGAGCGCCGAGGATGTTTACAAGGCGCTCATGGCGGAGCACATCGACGTCGGACTCGCCACGGTGTATCGGGTATTAACGCAGTTCGAGCAGGCGGGGTTGCTGGCGCGCAACCATTTCGAGGGCGGCCGGGCGATGTTTGAGTTGAATGAAGGCCCACATCATGACCATCTGGTGTGCCTCACCTGCGGGCGCGTCGAAGAGTTTGTCGATACCGAAATAGAAAACCGGCAGCACGATATAGCAGCCGCGCGCGGCTTCCGCTTGCATGGGCATGCTCTGGCGCTATACGGTGATTGCACTAAGCGTAATTGCGAATTTCGACGGAAGGAATAGCGTTGCAGCGCGCAAGCGTTTAGCGACGCGGCGCGCAAGCGTTTGCCGACGCTGCGCTGCCTGAGTCGTCGGGGTCTTCGACCCTGCTCTGCGGTACTCGCCGAGCCGGCGCAAAACAGGGCTAAAGCGCTGTTTTGCTCAAAGGCCCCGGCTCGGCTCCGCTCCTCGACGACGCCCAAGGCAGCGCCGCGCCGCCAAACGCTTGCGCCGGCACCATTCTCTTGGGTTGGGGTAAAAAGATAAAAACATCTCGGATCGAGGACAACGTCGCGACAGCAGCGGCTGGCGCAGATGCGCCGCCTTTGCGTCGTCGCCCGAGGAGCGGAGCAACGCCGGGGCCTTTAAGCGAAATAAGCGCTTTAGCCTTATTTCGCGCCGGCGTTGTGAGTACCGCAGTGGTCGGCACTTAAGTGGCCGACGACGTAGGCGGCGCAGCTGCGCCAGCCGCTGCTGCGTAAACTCACTGAGAAATACGTTGCGTTGTCACCGGATCGAACCAGTGCGCAGTTCCGGCTTTTAATCCCAGTTGTAAGAGAGAACCTGGTGCCGGGTTGTCGTGCGGACCCGTGCGTATGATCGTGTCGTGACCCGCGACGGTGCCGTGTATCAGATGTTCGGCGCCGAGCATCTCTACGGTTTCGACTTCCATCGATAGATTGTTGCCGCCGAGCTTCATGTGTTCCGGGCGAATGCCGAGTATCAACTCGCGGCCGGCGAGCGCCATCGCGTTTTCGGGCAACACAATTCTTGTTTCGAGTGCCTCGAACGTAGTGCCGTCGCTTGCCACCTTGCCTTTGAACAGATTCATCGGTGGCGAGCCGATAAAGCTGGCGACGAAGGTAGTGGCCGGTCGGGAGTAAACGTCGTCCGGTGTGCCGATCTGTTCGGCGCGCCCCGCGTTCATCACGATCATCCGTTGGGCGAGCGTCATCGCCTCCACCTGATCGTGGGTCACGTAGAGACTCGTCGTCTTTAATCGGCGGTGCAACTTTTGAATCTCGAGACGCGTTTGCACGCGCAGCTTCGCATCCAGATTGGACAGTGGTTCGTCGAACAGGAATACGGCGGGCTCACGCACGATCGCGCGGCCCATCGCGACACGCTGCCGCTGGCCTCCGGATAGCTGGCGTGGCTTACGTTGCAGGAAGTTCCCAAGTTCGAGAATGGATGCGGCAGCGTTGACGCGCTGATCGATATCGGTCTTGGCCAAGCCGCGGATCTTGAGGCCATACGCCATGTTGTCGTAGACGCTCATATGCGGATACAGCGCGTAGTTCTGGAACACCATTGCGCAATCGCGATCCTTCGGCTCGAGATCATTGACCACCCGGTCGCCGATGCGAATCGTGCCTGCGCTGATCTCTTCGAGGCCGGCGACCATTCGCAGCAGCGTCGACTTTCCGCAGCCCGACGGCCCCACCAACACGACGAACTCGCCGTCGGTGACCGCGACGTTGATGCCGTGTACGACCTGCAAGGTGCCGTAGCTTTTGCGAACGTCGATAAATTCAACGGCGGCCATTATTTTTCTGTCTCCACCAGACCTTTGACAAACCACTTTTGCATCACTAACACGACAAAGGCGGGCGGCAGCATGGCGAGTATTGCGGTGGCCATGATCAGATTCCAGTCATTCGCTGCGTCTCCGCCGGCGATCATTCGCTTGATCCCCATCACGACCGGATACATGTTCTCTTCGGTGGTGACCAGCAGCGGCCACAAGTACTGATTCCAGCCATAAATGAACTGAATCACGAACAGTGCGGCCATGCTGGTCTTCGACAGCGGCAGCAATACATCCCAGAAGAAGCGCATCGGCCCGGCGCCATCAATCCGCGCAGCTTCGGCGAGTTCGTCCGGCACCGTCAGAAAGAATTGCCGGAATAAAAACGTCGCGGTGGCTGATGCGATCAGCGGCACGGTCAGCCCCGCGTAACTGTTCAGCATGCCCAGATCGGAGACGACCTCGTACGTCGGACCGATGCGCACCTCGACGGGCAGCATCAACGTGACGAAGATCGCCCAGAAGAAAAAATTGCGAAATGGAAACCGAAAGTAGACGATCGCGAAGGCCGACAACAGCGAGATTGCGATCTTGCCGAGCGCAATCGTCAGCGCGCTGACCATGCTCACAAACATCATGCGGCCGACCGGCGCCGCGGAGCCCGCGCCCGCATCGCTACCAATCAACACCGCCTTGTAGTTGTGCAGCATCTGATCACCTGGCACGAGCGGCATCGGCGCCTGCACGATCGCCTGCGCCGTGTGAGTCGACGCGACAAACGTCACGTAAACCGGAAACGCGACGATCAGCACGCCGAGGATTAATACAAGGTGCGTTAGAACGGTCAGGGCAGGGCGGCGTTCGACCATGTCAGTACCGTCGGCCCTTCCGAAGGTACCGAAGCGCCTCCTCAGCGGACAGCGAATCTAGTGAGGCCCGTCGCGCTTCATCAGTACTGAACCTTCTTTTCAACGTAACGAAACTGCACGACCGTTAGCGAGATCACGATTGCCATCAGGACGACCGACTGCGCCGCCGAGCTACCAAGATCGAGTCCCTTGAAACCGTCGTAGTAAACCTTGTAGACAAGGATCGCGGTCTCCTTGCCCGGCCCGCCCTGTGTCGAGGCATCGATGATCGCGAACGTCTCGAAGAACGCGTAGACGATGTTGATCACGAGCAGAAAAAACGTCACCGGAGACAGCAGCGGAAATACGATCGTCCAGAAGCGCCGCCACGGTCCCGCGCCGTCAATAGCGGCGGCTTCGATCAGCGACTTGGGAATTGCCTGCAGCCCTGCCAAAAAGAATAGAAAGTTGTAGCTGATCTGCTTCCAGACCGCTGCCATCACAATCAGCGCCATCGCATGATCGGCATTTAGCAGGTGATTCCATTCGTAATCGACGAGGCGCAACGCGTAGGGCACGATGCCTATCGATGGTGCAAACATGAACAGCCACAGAACACCGGCTACCGCCGGTGCTACCGCGTACGGCCAGACCAGCAGTGTTTTGTAGACGGCGGCGCCGCGCAGCGCGCGGTCCGCGAAGACGGCGAGCAGCAATGCGATCGAAATGCCAAAGCCAGCAACGAGCGCCGAGAAAATCGCCGTGGTCTTGAACGAATCGATGTATGTCTCGTCGGCAAAGAGCCGGCGAAAATTCTCCAGCCCTACGAACTCGCGCGTTGCACCGAACGCATCCTGAATTTGCACCGACTGCAGCAACGCCTGTGCAGCGGGCCAGAAGAAGAAAATGCCGATCACTGCCAGTTGCGGTGCCAGCAACGCCCAAGGCAGCCACGCAGAGCGGAAGCGCACGCGCTTTTCCATGGGCCGGCATGCTAGCGGGTTTCCTTCGAAGCAAGCAAAAAAAGGCCCGCAAGAGCGGGCCAAAGGTTAGAACGTGCGGTGTCTAAGGTATCGGTCGGAGAGCTCGAATGCGGAGGAGTACGCGGGAGAGCACCAACACCACAGACAAGCGAAATATAAACAGCGGCTGCGCTTTGCGCATTCATCCAAACGGCCATTTTCCCGCTCTACCGACAGCCGGTCGGTAACTTTGCATGATCGACCGTGCGCTTCTGCAACTAAACCATCGGTGGTGTCTTCGTCTCGAGCACCGCTTCGCCCATCCGCTTGCTACTTGTTGTCGCTGTCGTCGGTCAGCCGTGACAACGCGGAACCGGTTCCCGACGTCAACAGTCCCGCACGCGCGTAGTGGGTGAGCTTCTGTCGCGTATCGACGATATCGAGGTTGCGCATTTGCAGTTGGCCGATGCGGTCGGCTGGGGTGAAGCTTGAATTACCCTTTTCCATGGTCAGCCGGTCTGGCTGATAGGTCAGGTTCGGCGACGTTGTATCAAGGACGGAATAGTCGTTGCCTCGGCGCAGTTCAATGGTGACCTCGCCCGTCACGGCGCGCGCTACCCAGCGTTGTGCGCTTTCGCGAAGCATGATCGCCTGAGGATCGAACCACCGCCCTTGATAAAGCAATCGCCCCAGGCGCCGTCCCCCATCACGGTATTGCTCGATCGTGTCTTCGTTATGAATGCCGGTGATCAGGCGTTCATAGGCGATGTGCAGCAACGCCATGCCGGGCGCTTCATAAATGCCGCGGCTTTTCGCCTCAATGATGCGATTTTCGATCTGATCGCTCATTCCCAATCCGTGCCGCCCGCCTATCCGGTTCGCTTCCAGCAACAGCTCCACCAAATCAACGAACTGAATACCGTTCAGGGCGACGGGCTGGCCCTGTTCGAATTGGACACTCACTTCCTCCCGTGCCACCGGCACCGTATCGCGCCAGAACGCAACGCCCATGATCGGATCGACGATGTGCACATTGCTCGACAGCTGTTCAAGCTCCTTCGCCTCATGCGTTGCACCGAGCATGTTGGAGTCGGTCGAGTACGCCTTGTCCGCCGACATCTTGTAGGCATGTCCGCGAGAGCGCATGAATTCGGAGAGTTCGGCGCGTCCTCCCAGTTCGTCAATAAAGGTCTGATCGAGCCATGGCTTGTAGATCTTGAGCTCCGGGTTCGCAAGCAAGCCGTAACGATAAAAGCGCTCGATATCGTTGCCCTTGTACGTACTGCCGTCGCCCCAGATGTTGACCTCATCTTCCTTCATTGCGGCGACCAGCAAGGTGCCGGTGACTGCGCGACCGAGCGGCGTCGTGTTGAAGTAAGTCACTCCCGCTGTGGAAATATGAAATGCGCCGCATTGCAAGGCTGCGATGCCTTCTGCCGCAAGTTGCGAGCGGCAGTCGATCAACCGCGCCTTTTCTGCCCCGTATTCGCGCGCGCGCGCAGGGATGCTTTCGTAGTCGGCTTCGTCCGGCTGTCCGAGATTGGCGGTGTACGCATAGGGGATGGCGCCCTTTTCGCGCATCCACAGCAGTGCAGCACTGGTATCGAGCCCGCCTGAAAACGCGATGCCCACTTTGTCGCCGATGGGAAGATGTTTCAGGATCGTGGCCATGTGTGACGACGCCGTTTCCTCAGTGCCTATACAACATTCTTGCCGAGCAGCAGAAATTCCATCAGCGCCTTTTGCACATGCAGGCGATTCTCCGCTTCGTCCCACACAACCGATTGCTCACCATCAATCACGTCGGCGTCGACTTCCTCGCCGCGATGTGCTGGCAGGCAATGCATGAACAGGGCTTCGCGGCCGGCCGCCCGCATCATCTTCGCGTCCACTTTCCAGTTGCCGAACGCCTTGATGCGAGCTTCGTTCTCGGCTTCGTAGCCCATGCTGGTCCAAACGTCGGTAGTGACCAGATCGGCGCCGCGCGCCGCTTCCATCGGATCGGCAAAGACGTACAAATGCTCGCCTGGACTGGCGCGCGTCGGATCGAGTGCATAACCCTGCGGCGTCGAGACGTTCAGACGAAAACGCAAACTCTGCGCCGCCTGCAGCCAGGTGTACGCCATGTTGTTCGCATCGCCGATCCACGCAACCGTGCGTCCGGTGATCGGCCCGCGGTGCTCGATGAACGTGAAGATGTCAGCCAGAATCTGGCACGGGTGGAACTCGTTGGTCAGCCCGTTGATCACCGGCACGCGCGAGTGTGCAGCGAAGCGCTCGAGCTTGGCCTGCTCGAAGGTTCGGATCATCACGATATCGACCATCCGCGAGATGACGCGCGCGGTGTCCTCGATCGGCTCGGCGCGCCCCAACTGTGAATCGCCGGTCGTGATGTGGATGACCGATCCGCCCATTTGATACATGCCTGCTTCGAACGACACACGCGTGCGCGTCGATGCCTTTTCGAACACCATCGCCAGCGTGCGGTCGGCGAGCGGCTGGTAGAACTGGTAGCGCTTGAAGCGGTCCTTGATAATGCGCGAGCGTTCGAACACCCACTCGAGCTCGGTGCGGTCGAAGTCGGCAAATTGCAGAAAATGGCGAATGCCGCCGGCCATGCAACCTAAGCCGCCTTCGCGGTTGTCGGCGCTGCCACTGCTTGCTGATGCAGGAAATCTGCGATCAACGGCGCCAAGCGCTCCACGATCATGTCAGCTTCCTCGGCTCGCAGAATCAGGGGCGGCAGCATACGGATGACCGTGTCGTGCGTTACGTTGATCAGCAGACCTGCGGCCAGCGCCTGGCGCACGAGTTCACCGCAGGGCCGGTTGAGCTCGATGCCGATCATCAGCCCCATGCCGCGTATCTGCACAACGCCGCTGACGCCAGCCAGCCTGCGCTTCAAGCCGTTGACGATCCGCTCGCCCTGCGCGGCGGCGTTTGCCATCAAACCGTCTTTCTCGATGATCGCAAGCGTCTCGATCCCGGCGCGCATCGCAAGTGGCCCGCCGCCAAACGTCGTGCCGTGGTTGCCGGGTCCGAAGACTCCGACTGCCGGACCCGCTGCAACGCAAGCACCGACGGGTACCCCGGAGCCCAACCCTTTCGCCAAGGTCATCACGTCGGGTTTGATACCGGCCCATTGATGCGCGAACCATTTGCCGGTGCGACCGATACCGCTCTGGATCTCGTCGATCATCAGCAACAGACCGCGTTGATCACACAACTGCCGCAGTGCTCTAACGTACTCGAGATCGGCTACGTAGATTCCGCCTTCGCCCTGCAATACCTCCAACCAGACGGCAAGAACGCGACGATCGGCCTCGCAAGCGCGCCTGACTGCTTCGATATCGTTGTACGGAACGCTGATGAAGCCGGTCGGAAACGGTGCGAAGCCCGCGCGCGCCTTTTCACTACCGGTCGCGGCCAGCGTTGCGAGCGTGCGGCCGTGCCACGCGCGCTCCATCACGATCGTCTGCGCGGACGGTTCGCCGCGCTTGTGTCCGAACATGCGAACCAGCTTCAACGCGGCTTCATTGGCCTCGGAGCCGGAGTTGCCGAAAAAGACTTCCTGCATACCTGAGAGCGCGCAGATGCGATCGGCCAGGATCTCTTGCTCGCGTACGCGGTAGACGTTGGACGTGTGTATCAGTCGCCCCAGCTGATCAGTCAGCGCTGCCGTCAACTGCGGATGCGCGTGGCCAAGGCCGTTAACGGCAATTCCTGCCAGCGCATCGAGATACTCGTTGCCCTGCTCGTCGTACAAGCGCACACCTTTGCCATGCGTAAAAGCAATCGGCAACCGGTTGTATGTATTCATCAGGTGCGTCATCGTTCGCACTCCTTGCTGGCCAAAAAGAAACGCGGCGGATCATCGTTCCGTCGCCGCGCTCGGCAATTATATGAGCGACCGCAGCTGAATGGATGCGGCGCCGGCGCTAAGCCGCTCGACGTCGCTGTGGGCGGCTCGCTACCAGCGCAATCAACTGATGTTCTTCATCGGTCGACAGTACGCGGACCGACGGTACGTAGCCCTGATACACGACGCCGTGCAGTTCGACCTTGTTCTGCACGCGTAAATAACGCACCAGGTATTCGACGATGTTATCGGTGATGCGCTGACCTGGGACCAGGACCGGTATGCCGGGCGGGTAGGGGACGATTTGATCGCAGCAGATTCGCCCTGCGAGCTCGCGGTTCACCTGGTCGTTGTCGTCAAGCAAAGGCACCAGCTCGCCTGTGGCGTAGTACGCATCGCGCGGAAGAAAAGCAAGCTCGGTGAACGGCGGCAGATCGGGCGTCCTATACAGGTGCCGGGGCGCCCGTTTCTCGCGCGCGATTCGCATAAGCGCGTCATAGAGCCGTGAGCACTTTGAGCGTGTCGTGCCGATCGTCAGCAGCAGAGTCAGCGTGTTGAACGTCGACTTTTCCACGGTGATATTGAAGCGCGTGAAGAGCTCGTTCTGCAGATCGTCGACCGTCATTCCGCACGATGCTACGTCGACCGTGATCTTGGTGGGGTCGAGGCGAATGCCGTCGTGTTTGACTTCGTCGGGCAGCAGATCGTCGAGCTCGAGCACGCGAAACACGCCGGTCGAGTTAATTTGCTCGCGCAGCTCGTCGGCCAGCATCAACGTCCGCTGCAGTAGCTTGTAGCCTTCGAGCACCGCCTGCTTTCGACTGACATCGAGGCTTGCAATCATGCTGTACATCGGACTGGTCGATGTGTGCATGTTGAAGTTCTCGCGAAAGATGTGCTCGTTGAAGGTCGGGTCGTTCACGTGGATGTACGCAGCCTGCGATAGCGCCGACAGTGTCTTGTGTGCTGACTGCGTCACGTAGTCCGCACCCGATTCGAGCGCGGTAGGGCGCAGCGCAGGGTGGAAACGCGCGTGCGCAAACCAGGCCTCGTCGATCAGCACCTTGATATCGCGCGCATGCGCAGCGTCGATGATCGGCTTCAGGTCATAGCGCAAGCCGTCGTACGTGCACGACGTCAAGACGAGCAATTCGGCTTCGGGATGCTGCTCGATTGCCTTCAGAATCGTTTTCTTCGGGACGGGTCCGAACACGCCGTACTTGCGATTGACCGAAGAATCGAGATAGATCGGCTGCGCGCCGGACAGCACGACCCCGTGGTGTACCGACTTATGGCAGTTGCGATCGAGCAGCAGCGTCTCGCCCGGCGCGATCATCGTTTGCAGGATGACCTTGTTTGCGGTCGACGTACCGTTCGTCGCGAAAAATGTGCGGCGGGCACCGAACGCACGGGCGGCCATCTGTTGCGCTTCCGCGATAACGCCGGTGGGCTCCATCAGCGAGTCAAGTGCCTTCACTGACACCGACAAATCGGCGTCGAACACGTGTTCGCCCATGAAGTCGTAAAACTCGCTGGCCCATGCGCTGCCACGCATCGAATCTCCGCTCGAATGCCCCGGCGTGTGCCACGCGTCCTTGGCCGCCATCACGTACGCTTTGAGCGCATCGTAAAAAGGCGTACGCGCGCGCTCGGCGATTTGTGCATTGAGGATCCGGTACATTCCGCGATAGTCACGCTCCTCGCGATAAAAGTAACCATCCACCGCCTCGGTAAACAGCGCATCGACCACCTGATCCTCTTTCTCCTTGTCAATGAGGATGTAGATGTCGATTTCGGGTCGCAGCGACGTGATCTGCTGCACGAGCTTCAGCGCGGATACCTGCAGGTTGCGCCGACCCTCACCGTTCTTGCGACCGGGTTTGCCGTTTAACTTGCTGTCGACCGCGTACAGCTTGTCGTCGGCCACCGCGGTTTGAATGTCGCCGTCGCGCTCGATCAGCGCGAGCCCTTCCTTGGCGGTCAGCGCGCCAATAAACGAAATTCCGTATGGATTGTCCAGCGAGCGCGCCGCGCCGTTCAGGCCCTTCAGCAGCTCGCGCAAGATCAACGGCTCGTCATTGATGACAAGCACCTTGGAAGACGGCTTGGCCATGCGGGGCGCAGCTTCGCGTACGCCCGTACCGCTAGCCCATCGATTTGATAGCGGCAGCCAGGCGGCTCTTGTTGCGGGAAGCGGTGTTCTTGTGAACGACCTTTTTATCGGCGATCGAATCGATCACGCTGGTGGCCTGGTGCAATGTTTCGAGCGCAGCTTTCTTGTCGCCGCTTTCAATTGCCTTGCGGACGGATTTCACGGCAGTGCGCAGGCGCGAACGCTGCGCCGAGTTGTGTGCGTTGCGCACGGTCGATTGACGTGCCCGGTGGCGGGCTTGTTTGGTATTAGCCATAAGATTCCGGTTTCATGGTCGGCGGCGAAGCGAACACTCCGCGTGTGCTGACAAAGGGGCGGCACTATAGCAAACCGGACACCATTTAACTCTAAATTTATCGACACACTGCCCATTGCTTCGCGCCCTTGCCACCGTTAGCGGCCTGACCCTCGTTTCCCGCGTCACGGGACTGGCCAGGGACATGCTGATCTCCAGGATCTTCGGAGTCAGCGCAGAGACCGACGCCTTCAATGTGGCGTTTCGCATTCCCAACCTGCTGCGCCGAATGTTCGCCGAAGGCGCGTTTCAGCAGGCATTCGTACCGATGCTTGCCGATATTCGCAGCCGGGATGAGACTCGCACACGCGAATTTGTCGGACGGATGGCGTCGGCGCTGTTTTGGGTACTGCTCGCCGTTTCGTTGCTCGGCGTCATCGCCGCGCCGATACTCGTTTGGCTCATCGCCTCGGGACTCGCACGTAACCCCGATGCGTTCGATCTAGCGACCGTGATGACGCGCTGGATGTTTCCGTACATCCTGTTCATGTCACTGGTCGCGCTCGCGGCCGGAGTGTTGAACACTTACCGTCGGTTTGCGGTACCGGCAGCGACTCCGGTGCTGCTTAACCTTTCGTTCATCGCGTGCGCGCTGTGGCTGGCTCCGCATCTGGAGCGGCCGATTGTGGCGCTGGCGTTTGCTGTCGTTATCGGCGGCGTGCTGCAACTGGCGATGCAATTTCTGGCGCTGCGCACGATCGGCGTCGGCGTTCGCTGGTCATCGCCGCTCGCCGCGTTTCGCGATCCTGACGTGCGCCGGGTCGGCGGGCTTATGCTCCCTGCGCTGTTCGCGGTCTCGGTGGCGCAGATCAGCATCATTATCAACACCAACATCGCGTCGCATCTGGCAACCGGCAGCGTGACATGGCTGGCATTCGCCGATCGCCTGATGGAGTTTCCGACCGCTCTGCTTGGCGTTGCGCTCGGCACCGTGCTGCTGCCCAGCCTGTCGACGGCTTTCGCCGAGCAGCGCGTCAACGACTATTCGCACCTGCTCGACTGGGGATTGCGCTTGGTTTTCCTGCTGGCGCTGCCGGCTGCGGTGGGGCTGGGCATGACCGCTGAAGGCATCGTATCGGTTTTGTTTCAGGGACGAGAGTTCACCGCGTTCGACGTTCGGCAGACCGCGGTGGCAGTCATCGGCTACTCCGTCGGTCTGCTTGGACTGATTGCCGTAAAGATTCTTGCGCCTGGCTTTTACGCGCAGAAAGATATTCGAACGCCGGTCAAGATTGCGGTCGTCGTATTAATCGCGACACAGCTCGCTAACGTTGCGCTGGTGCCCGTCTTCGCGCATGCGGGGCTGGCGCTGTCCGTCGGACTCGGAGCATGCGCGAACGCATTTGCACTTTTTATCGGTCTCAGAAGGCGAAAGCTGTATCAGCCCGCTGCGGGCTGGGGTTCCTTTGTCGCGCGCCTTGCGATCGCGCTCGTGATCCTGGCGGGACTGTTGTGGTGGACGCAGCGGCCGCTCGACTGGACTGCAATGCAGGATGCGCCGTGGCAGCGCGTTGCGTGGCTTGCTGCAGTGATTGGCGCCGGTACTGCGGGCTACTTCACCGCACTGTTCGCGCTCGGCTTTCGGATGACCGACTTTCGCGTGCGTCGGACCTAGCTGGGTTCTGAACGCGCGGCCAGTTGCTCCATGCGCTCGGCAACGTCGCGTTTGTACCCGAAGGCGAAGAACACCTCGGCCATCAGGAATATCGGTGCAATGAAAACCTGAAAGAAGTTGTCCATCAGCGCCGGCTTCTTGCCTTCGAACGCGTGCCCGATCAACTGCAGTGCCCAGCCGCCGACGAAGGCTGCAGCAAAGACGATGAGTGCGGGTCGCACGCCTTCGCTTGCGACGCTGTGTGCAGCGACCAGCAGCACCGCGACGAACAGCGTCATCGCAGCCGCGAGCACTGCGTCGAGACGGAAGTAGTAGATCAGCACGATGACCGCAAGCACCGTTGCTGCTGACACAGAAAACCCCCCAAGCTCGGCGCGCGGCAGGGCGAGCAGAACGAACAGCGAGAACATGATCAGGGGAACACCGACGAAGTGCGTCAGCCGGTTTTTTGGATTGCGGTGATAGCGCAGGTAGACCGACATCTGGTCTTCGAGTGTCTTCATGACGCCTCCGCTTGGGTTCGCTGGTTCAGTTCATCTGTTTCAGCATCGTATCGGCATCGCTGACTTCAAACTTGCCAGGTCCTTCAACGTTCAGACCCTTGACGACACCATCATCTACGAGCATTGAGAAACGCTGGCTGCGCACCCCCATGCCGCGCGCCGTCAGGTCCAGTTCGAGGCCAAGTTTCTTCGTGTACGCGGCTGATCCATCGGCCATCATCCGGACTTTGCCGCCTGTTTTCTGGTCGCGGCCCCATGCGCCCATCACGAAAGGATCATTGACCGACAGACACCACACCTCGTCGACACCCTTGCGTTTGAGCGCGTCGAGCTGCTGCACATAGCCGGGCACGTGCTTCGCGGAACATGTTGGTGTGAACGCGCCGGGCAAGCCAAAAATCACGATCTTCTTGCCTTTGGTCAGGTCCTGCACTTTAAAGGTATTGGGACCGAGCGAGCAGCCTTCGGTTTCGGTATCGACGAATTCCTGCAGCTCGCCTTCGGGCAGTTTGTCACCAACTTTGATCGTCATGTTCAGATTCCTGTGATGGTATCGACTAGAAGCGAAAGTCTACCGCGCTGGCGCTTTTCTGCACTTGTACTACGCGCGCACGCGCGGCCGCTCCGAAGGGAGCGCGCCCAGCTAATGTTCGCAGTTCGTCTGGCGCGAACCGCGAATCCCGCATCGAGCTTGCGGGACCACCGCGGCTGCGCCGCGATGTCCGGCGCCATGCCCCCGGCATGTCGTTCGTCGTTGCGAGTGCACGTGCGACCGCTTGCGTCGCGTACACGAGCAACGCTCAATCGCCGAGCGCTACGCCTTCGCGCCGCGGATCGGCGCCTCCCGCCCAGCCGACCGAACCGTTCGGCAGTCGCGCTCGCACAATCCCCTGCAACCCGCTTCCCATATCGATCTCGCGCACATCATGGCCGCGCGCTTTCAGCGCCTCGGCCATGGTCGGGCCGAACTGGCCTCGCTCCAGCTCGGTTGGTCCGTTGCGCGACCCAAAGTTGGGCAGCGAGATGGCCTGTTGGATGTCAAGGTTCCAGTCGAGCACGCCGACCAGCGTCTTGGTCACGTAGCCGATGATCTGAGAGCCGCCGGGTGACCCCACGGTCGCCACCAGCTGTCCGCTGGCGCGATCGAACACGAGTGCAGGTGCCATCGAGCTGCGGGGACGCTTGCCTGCTTGAACGCGATTGGCAATCGGCACTCCGTCGGCCGCAGGTGTAAACGAAAAATCGGTCAGCTCATTGTTCAGCAGGAAGCCGCGCACCATCATGCGCGCGCCGAACACATCCTCGATCGTCGTGGTCATCGACAGCGCGTTGCCGAAGCCATCGACCACCGAGATGTGCGATGTCGCTTCCTTATGCTCAGATGGGTCTTCAGCGGCTGCGGTAGGGGTACCCGGCGGAACCCCAGGCTTCGCGGTGCCCATGCTGCGATCACCGATCAGTTGCGCGCGCTGCTTCAGATAGTTTGGATCGAGCAGCCCTGCAACATTGACTTTGACGAAGTCGCTGTCGGCGACATACAGACCGCGATCAGCGAACGCCAGGCGTCCGGCCTCGGAAAACAGATGCACAGCATCGGACGGCAGTTCGAGCTTGGCTGCGGGCCCCATTGCGCCCGCCGGCGGCGACGCTGCAATGTTGCGCGCCGACAGTATCGCGAGCATCTGCGCAACGGCGATGCCCCCAGAGGAGGGCGGCGGAAAACCGCAGACACGCCATTGCTTGTAATCCGTGCAGATCGGTTCACGTTGTTTGACTTGATACGCAGCGAAGTCGGCAACAGCTAACCGCCCGGCGTTTTTGTGCGCACCGACCGCCTTGACGATGTCTGCAGGAATTTCGCCGACATACAAGGCGTTCGGATTTGCCGCAAGCGCCCGGAGCGTTGCCGCCAGCGCCGGATTGCGCATCATCGTGCCGACCGGCTTAGGTGTGCCGTCTGCGGCGTAAAAATAAGCTGCGGCAGCGGGATCGTTCTTCAAATACTTTTCGCCGGCCAGCTGTGCGTTCAGACGTGCTGACATCGGAAAGCCCGCATCGGAAAGCCGGATCGCAGGCTCGAACAGTCGCGCCCAGGGCAGTTTTCCGTACTGCTTGTGCGCGACTTCGAGCATCCTGACCGTGCCAGGCGTGCCGACTGAGCGTCCACCGACGACCGCGTCATAAAACGGCATGGCCTTGCCATCCGGCAGCAAAAACAGCTTTTCATCGGCCGCCATCGGCGCGGTTTCGCGACCGTCATAGGCGATAACTTTGCGGCCGTCCCAATGCATCAGAAACGCGCCACCGCCAATCCCCGAGCTTTGCGGCTCGACCAGCGTCAACACCATCTGGATCGCAATCGCTGCGTCCACTGCGCTGCCCCCGGCGCGCAAAATTTCGCGGCCGGCTTCCGTTGCGAGCGGATTGGCCGACGCCGCCATGTGTTTGCTCGCGATGACGCTGTTCAGCCCGACGCGAAACGCCGACGATGCTTCGGGCTGAGACGGCCGATCGCTCGGTGCGGCGCACGCCAGCAGCAGTGCGGCAGCCGCGATGGGGCATGCATAGCGCATCATTTTCGAACTCATCGTCTCCTCTTACTTTTATTTTGGCGGCAGTCGGATTGCGCCGTCGAGGCGGATCGTTTCTCCGTTGAGCATCACGTTTTCTATCACGTGCTTCGCGAGGGCAGCGTATTCGTCGGGCCTACCGAGCCGCGACGGATACGGTGGCTGTTTGCCGAGAGCATCTTGCACCTCCTGCGGCATGCCTAACAACATCGGCGTCGCGAACAATCCGGGCGCGATCGTTACGCAGCGAATACCCTGGCGGGCAAGGTCGCGCGCGATGGGCAACGTCATGCCGACCACGCCCCCCTTGGACGCTGCGTAGGCGGCCTGCCCGATCTGCCCGTCGTAGGCCGCAACCGATGCAGTGTTGATCAGCACACCACGCTCACCATCGCCGGTAGCGTCCAGCTTCGACATCGCGTCGGCTGCCACGCGGATCATGTTGAAGGTACCGATCAGGTTGATGCCGATCACGCGCGCGAAGCTAGGCAAGGCATGCGGACCGTCCTTGCCGACGGTTTTCTCGCCGATCGCGACGCCGGCACAGTTGATCAGCCCTCGAAGGGGGCCTAGCGCGCTCGCGGCTTCTACCGCGGCCTGAGCATCCCGCTCGCTCGTGACATCGCAGCGTATGAAGCGCGCTGTGGCGCCAAGCTCGCGCGCCATTGAGTCGCCTTTGTCGGCTTGAACGTCGGCGATGACGACCTGGCCCCCATTGGCAGCGATCATCTGCGATACGGCGCCGCCGAGCCCGGAGGCGCCGCCGGTGACGATGAAAACGTTTTTGTCGATCTGCATGAATCCCCCGAGCCAGCGGAGGATTCTAGAGTCAGGCCGCGATCAGCGGAACGTGCAGCGTGCGAACAGCCAAAGCGTCCCGTTAATGTTGCCGTCGCCGTTCGATTTGGTGCGTGCCCGCACCATCGGCAACTGACACTTGTCGGTGTCGAAGCCCGCAGAGTTCATAAATCCCCGCATTGTTTCGGACGGAATGCCGACGTGAAACTTCGGACGTGTGTACTGGCCGGTGCTTGTGGCGCGCGGTTCTTCCAACTGAATTGCGGAGCCGAGCCAACTTGAAGTGGAAGCCGTGAACGATCGCGATGTTGTGGCGGGTAGAGACAGCGCCGACGCAGTGGAGGCTGAGCGCTGATGTCCGGGCAACGCTGCTTCGGGCAACACGTCGAGTCTTAACTGCGCTGCGCTCGGCGGAGCGGCAGCAGCGAGCAACAGACCGAGGATCGGTCCGAGCATCGAGAGCAACGGTGTTCGGCTGGGCGACACGTAAATCCTTTTTCGATCTAAACGTTCGTGTTCCAGTAGCGACAATCTGACTCTTTTGAGACGCGTTTGCAAGTGGCCAGTTGGATGACTATAGCGGGTGACGAGCGAGCAAATAACGCGCCAGCAGTATTAGTGAATTCAAGAAGTGAGTGCGTCCGAACGAATGAACACCGTCGCGCGCCAGCGCGGCTAAGGCAATGGCGATGTATCGCCGGCACCGAGTGGGCGCTGCATGATGACCACGTCGACCCATCGGTCGAACTTGCGTCCGACCGACGTCGAGCACGCCGACATATGAAAAACCGCACGCGCGATGCGCGCCGATCGACGCCGCGTTCTGCGAATCGCCAATCACCGCCAGCATCTGGCGCTTACCGAGCGCAGTGCATGCGTCGATGACGCCATTGAGCAATGCCTGGCCAATCCCGAGTCCGACCGCATCTTGGGCGACGTAGATCGAGTCTTCGACAGTGCTGCGGTACGCCGCGCGCGGGCGAAACTCGCTGGCGTAGCCGTAGCCAGTGATCCGGCCCTCGTCTTCGGCGACCAAATACGGTAGGCCAGTCTGCACAATCCTTGCATGACGAGTCCGCATCTCCGGCACGTCGGGCGGCTCGGTCTCGAAAGTGCCGAGACCGGTCGCGACGTGATGCGCATAGATCGCCTGAATCGCCGGCAGATCGTCCTCAACGGCCGGACGTATTCGCATCGCCAGGTTGCGTTTACTTGGCTGGCAGCACGATGGGCGCGGGCGCCGCCGACGGCGCGACCTGCGTCGTCGGCACAACGGCGGGTGCTGCGTTGCCAGTTACCGGGCGACCACCGTACACACTGGCGATGATAGGAACGATCAGCAACGCGACGATGTTGATGATCTTGATCAGTGGATTGACGGCAGGACCGGCGGTGTCCTTATATGGATCGCCTACCGTGTCGCCGGTCACGGCCGCTTTGTGTGCGTCCGAGCCCTTGCCGCCGTGGTGTCCTTCTTCGATGTACTTTTTGGCGTTGTCCCACGCGCCGCCGCCGGTCGTCATCGAGATCGCGACGAACAGCCCGGTAATGATCGTGCCCATTAGTACTCCGCCAAGCGCCGCAGGCCCAAGCAACAGCCCGACGAGAATCGGCACCAGCACGGGCAACAGCGACGGGATCATCATCTCTTTGATCGCCGACGTCGTCAGCATGTCGACCGCGCGGCTGTAGTCCGGCTTGGCGGTGCCTTCCATGATGCCTTTGATATCGCGAAACTGCCGTCGCACTTCTTGCACCACCGCACCGGCTGCGCGTCCGACCGCCTCCATCGCCATCGCACCGAACAGAAACGGGATCAAGACCGCCGATGAACAGGCCGACGATGACGTTCGGATCGGATAACTCGAACGTGATGTTCAGTCCCGGCTGCGGCGAGCCCACCGGTGTAGTCGGCAAACAGCACAAGCGCTGCGAGCGCGGCGGATCCAATCGCGTAGCCCTTGGTCACGGCCTTCGTCGTGTTGCCCACCGCATCGAGCGGATCGGTCACGTCACGAACTTCTTTCGGCAAGCCCGCCATCTCGGCAATGCCGCCGGCATTGTCGGTAATCGGCCCATAGGCATCGAGCGCAACGATGATGCCGGTCATCGAAAGCATCGACGTTGCCGCCACGGCGATCCCGTACAGCCCCGCCAGCCAGTACGAAGTCAAAATGGCAACGCAAATCGCAATCACGGGCCAGGCACATGACTTCATCGAAACCGCGAGGCCCGCGATGATGTTGGTTGCATGCCCGGTCGTTGACGCCTGCGCGACATACCTGACGGGCTTGAACTGAGTGCCCGTGTAGTACTCGGTGATGTAAACCAGTGCTGCGGTCAACACGAGACCAACGACCGCGCACAAGTACAAGCTCATCACGGTGACCTTGGACGAGACAGCGGTCGCAACCACCGGTCCGAGGATCCATTGTGTGACGGGCCAGAACAGCACGAGAGAAATTGCGCCTGCGACCAGCAGTCCGCGGTAAAGCGCGTTCATGATCTTGCCGCCGGGGCGCGCCTTGACGAACATGCAGCCGACGATTGACGCCAGGATCGAAACGCCTGAAATGACCAGCGGGTACACGATGCCGGCGTCACCGGCGCCGCGAAACACGAACCCGCCAACGAGCATCGTCGCAATTACCGTCACTGCAAATGTTTCGAACAGATCCGCCGCCATGCCGGCGCAGTCACCGACGTTGTCGCCGACGTTGTCGGCGATCACCGCGGGGTTGCGTGGATCATCTTCAGGTATTCCCGCCTCAACTTTTCCGACCAGATCGGCGCCGACGTCTGCACCCTTGGTGAATATGCCCCCGCCCAGACGCGCGAAGATCGAAATCAGCGACGCGCCAAAAGCAAATCCAATCATCGGGTGCAGCAGCTCACGCACGCTGGCCGCAGCGTGCGTCGAGCGCAGGACCCAGTAAAAACCGGCAACCCCGATCAGGCCCAGTCCGACTACCAGCAGCCCTGTGATCGCACCGCCGCGGAATGCGACGTTCAAGGCCGGATTCAAACCAAGTGTGGCGGCTTGCGCAGTGCGTACGTTGGCGCGCACCGATACGTTCATTCCGACGTAACCCGCCGCGCCCGACAGGACGGCACCGAGCACGAAGCCGATCGCCGTCCAGATGCCGAGCTGAGGCACGATCGCAATGATGACCGCGAGCACCACCCCCACGATTGCGATCGTTCGATACTGGCGATTCAAATACGCCTGCGCGCCTTGTTGTATCGCGGCCGCGATCTCCTGCATTCGAGCATTGCCCGCGGGCTGCTTCAGAATCCACGAAATGGACCACACGCCAAAGACCACGGCTGCAAAGCCGCAGGCAAGTGCGAGTGCCAATCCAGACATGCTGTTCTCCTAGTTGTGAATGTGAAAAGTTATTTCTTCAGTGCAGTTGCACCTGCGTAGGACAAGTCGGCGACTTCTTTCAGGACAATGCATCGAAGATCCGCCCTTTAACCTCGTCGACGCTTCCTACCCCCGAAATGCGGCGGTACTCGGGTGCTTCCGCGTTACCGCTTGCGGCCAGGTTGGAGTAGTAATTCACCAGTGCGCTTGTTTGGTCGCGGTACACAGCGAGCCGCTTGCGCACTGTGTCTTCCTTGTCGTCGTCGCGTTGGATCAGCGGCTCTCCGGTCACATCGTCCCTGCCCTCGACCCTCGGGGGATTGAACTTCACGTGATACACGCGCCCGCTCGGCGCGTGAACTCTGCGGCCGCTCATGCGCTCGATGATGTCGCTGTGCGGAACGTCGATCTCGAGCACGTAATCCAGCTTGACGCCGGCATCCTTCATCGCCTCGGCCTGCGGGATCGTGCGCGGAAAACCGTCAAACAGATACCCACTTGCCGTATCCGGCGCGCGCAGGCGGTCCTTGACCAGCCCCACGATAACGTCGTCCGAGACCAGAGCGCCGGTGTCCATCACTTTCTTAGCCGCCAGGCCCAACGGAGTGCCGGCGGCGATTGCCGCGCGCAACATGTCTCCGGTTGAGATCTGTGGAATTTTGTAATGCTCCTTGATGAACGCGGCTTGCGTGCCTTTGCCCGCACCGGGCGGGCCGAGCAGTATTAGTCGCATCTTCGTCTCCGACGTCTCTTTTAGTTATGTGCGACCGCTGCAGTCTCGACAAAGCAGCGCGCGAGTTTACCCAAATGGACTTACGCAACAAAAAGGGCCGGCGAGCCGGCCCTCTGTGATGCTGCGAACATCTACTCGTTGCTGCCGATCGTGACCGATTCCATATTGAGTGCATTGTCGGGCCGGTGCACGACCGTGACGTTGCTGCGCATTGCCCACGGAATCATCTGCCGGTGCAGAGGCACATGGTGTACCTGCGAGTTGTGCTCGGCGATCGCCTGCCGGATCATGTCGCGTCGCTTCTCCGGATTCGACTCGACCGCCGCGCTATCGATCAGCGCATCGAGCTTTGGATTGACGTACCGCCCATAGTTGAACGAGCCATTGCCGCTCTTGTCATCCTTCGAGCGCAGAACCGGCGATAGCATCGTCTGGGCGTCGGTAATTGCACCGCCCCAGCCGAGCATGTACATGCTGGTGTCATACTTCTCGAGCTTCGGAAAATAGGTGGCGCGTGGCTGTGTGTTGACCTTGGTGTTGATGCCGACCTTGGCCAGCATCGACGCTACGGCGATGCATATCTCCTCGTCATTGACATAGCGATTGTTCGGACAATCCAGCGTCACTTCGAACCCGTTTGCATAGCCCGCTTCGGCGAGCAGCTGCTTCGAGCGGTTGGTGTCGTACGCGAGCCGCTTTTCGGCGTCGGGATTCGACGCAGTGATCGACGGCGTAATGCCGCCTGTGGGAAGGGCCGAGCCGCGCATGATTCGTGACTTGATCGCCTCGATATCGATCGCGTGGTAAACGGCCTGACGCACGCGAACATCCTTGAACGGGTTCTTCCCCTTGACGTTGGAGTAAAGCAGCTCGTCACGCGTTTGGTCGAAGCCGAAAAAGATGACGCGGTTCTCCGGGCCTCGCACGATCTTGGTGCCCTTGTTCTCTTCGATTCGACGGACGTCCTGCGGCGGCGGGTCGAGGATGAAATCGACCTGGCCCGACAGCAGCGCGGCGGTGCGCGTCGGGTCGGCGCTGACCTGCGTGTACATCACTTCGGTGACGTTGCCCGGAGCGCGACCGTCTTTGACGCCCCACCAATCTGGGTTACGCCTTAAGACCGTCTTGATTCCAGGCTCGCGTGAGACCAGCATCCACGCACCGGTGCCGTTGGCATTGCGGGACGCGAATGTTTCTTCCTTGGCCTTGAAATCGAGCGGCCGCTCGACCTTGTTCTTCGTCGCCCACGCTTTGCTCATGATGTAGATCAAGGTCGCATGTTCGAGCGTGATCGGATTGGGCCTGTCCTGCACAAACTCCACCGTGAAGTCGTCGATCTTGCGCGGCTTGCCGACCGGAATCGCATACTGGCGCAGCTGCGAGTTCGGATGGCTTGCGCGCTCGTACGAAAAAACAATGTCGTCGGCGGTAAACGGCGAGCCGTCGTGAAACTTCACGCCCTGGCGCAACGTGAACCTCCAGGTCGTCGGATTCACCTGTTGCCAGCTGGTCGCAAGCCCGGGAATAAGCTTCAGCGTGTTGTCGCGCATCACGAGCGTGTCGTGCACAGACTGCGAAAACATGTTGGTCAGGCCTTCGTTCTGCGAGAACGGGTCGGCGGTCTGCGGATCACCCTGTGACGCCCAGCGCAGTGTCTTGCCGTCGGCCGCGCTGACCGTTAACGCAGCAGCCATAGCAAAAATTGCAAGATGGCGTTTGATCATGAAGACCTCCCGAAGAATCTCAAACGAGTGTCGATGAGTTTAGTCCGGGATCAGCGCCCGTACGCGCCGCAAGTCATCCGGCGTATCGACGCCCGGCGGTAACGCAGAATCGAGCTGCAACACGGCAATTCCAATCCCTTGCGTCAACGCGCGCAGCTGCTCGAGCTTTTCATGCTCCTCGAGTGCCGAGCGCGGTAGCGCTGGAAAGCGCGCCAGGAACGCAGCGCGATAGGCATAGAGTCCGACATGGCGAAACGCGGGCAGTCCGGCGGGCAATACGTCACGCTTTTCCGCAAAGCCGTCGCGGGACCAGGGAATCGGAGCGCGTGAAAACATCAGTGCGCGTCCGTCGACGTTTACGACGACCTTGACGACGTCGGGACTGAAGAACTCGATTCGCGTCGACGATCCGATGCGCGGCGGTCGCAATCTCGCAGTCAATGCTCGAGTGCAGCAACTGGGCAACATCGCGCACGATCGCAGGCGGCAACAGCGGCTCGTCCGCCTGTACGTTGACAACGATCGTCTGTGGAGCGAGCGCCAAAAGGCGCGCGGCCTCTGCCAGTCGATCCGTACCGCTCTGGTGCGACTTCGATGTCAGCAGCGCATCGATGCCGTGCGCGCCGCAAGCGGCAACGATTTCACCATCGTCAGCCGCCACGATGACGCGCGCCGCGCCGCTTTTTTTCGCGTTGCGCGCAACTCGAACCACCATGGGTACGCCGCCGAGATCGGCCAGCGGTTTGTTGGGCAGCCGAGTGGAAGCCAGCCGCGCTGGCACGATGACAACGAATTCCACGCGAATTACCGGCCGATTTCGGCAGGCTCAACCTTGCGCGCGTCAGATTCAAGCATCACCGGAATGCCATCGCGAATCGGGTAAGCCAGCGCATCGGCCTTGCACACCAGCTCCTGCGACGCCTTTCGATACTCGAGCAGCCCTTTGCAAATCGGGCACACAAGGATGTCAAGCAGGCGATGGTCCATCAGCGTTTCCTCGCGTTCTTTTTGCAGATATCAGCGCGACAACGGCATCAATCAGCGCAACATCCACTTCAGTCACCAGTGGTACGACCCACAAGCGCGCGTCAGTCGCCAGCGATGAATTGTCGACGCATTTTACGGCGTCCTTTTCGGTGATCAGGATGCGGTCAGCATCGCAGTGCGCAAAGGGATTTGTCTGGTAATCGAAATGATCGGCAAGGGGAAGCGTGTCGATCACTAGACCGGCCGCGCGCAACATCGCGAAGAATCGCTCGGGTGCTCCAATCCCGGCCGCGGCGGTCAAGCGCCATCCATTCGATCGCTGTTCGGCGGCAAGCGCGGACAACTCGATCCGCAGTTTCGGGTCGTGCAGCGCGAAGGTACCGGTCACGTGAGTTCGCATTCGATAACGTGGCGCAAGCGCCGCCAACTCGGGTATCTCGGCGGCGATGCCATTGAGCACAATCGCGTCGACCCGATCAAGCCGACCACGGGGCTCGCGCAACGGTCCGGCGGGGAGCATCCAGCCGTTACCCAGGCCGCGATAGTTAACAACGGCGATTTCCATATCACGCGCGAGTTGAAGATGCTGCAGGCCGTCGTCGGCGACGATGAGGTCGCACTCCGGATGTGCGGCACGCAAAACTCGCGCGGCCTCGGCGCGCCGCTTCGCGATTGCCACCGGCGCTGCGGTCGCGCGCACCATTAACAGAGGCTCATCGCCAACTTGCCGCGCAGCATCCTGTGCGCTCACCAGACGCGGCGCGCTATCCAGGGCGCCATAACCGCGCGACACGATGCCGGGCCGCCAGCCGCGCGCAAGCAGTGCGCGTACCAGCTCGACAGTGAGCGGCGTCTTGCCGGTCCCACCGACGTAGACGTTGCCGATGACGACCACCGGCACATCCAGCCGAACCGGCTGGAAAACACCCAGCGCATACAGAGCGCTGCGGCAGCGGTAAAGCAGGAAATGAACGGCCGATAAGGGCGACAGTAACAATGCGAGGGCGCCGCGTCGCTGCCATGCGTCGACAATGGCGAGCTGTAGCCGGGTGCGCAGCAGCACGGCGATTCGTAGGGAGTTAACAGTGACGACGGTTACTTGCCGGCGTCGGTGCGCTGCGTCGCGAAGCTGATTCGCACGATTCCGCGCCAGTCGGGCCGCTTCCATCACGCCGATGACTGCCTGATGAGGAGCCTGCGCGTCGGCATTTATGATCAGCATCACCGTATCGGCGCCTTTACCAGCGACCCGCAGTGCATCGGCGAACGCTCGTACGTCGTTCGACGCGAGCAGCTGCCGCTCGATCGCATAGCGACCGTCCGCGGTGACCGCGACATTGATTTCGTTTGGCTGCACGGTGGGTTGCGTCGCGTCCGCCGAAGGTAGTGTGATCTGGAGTTCCGCAAAACGTGAGTACGTGGTGCTGACGGCAAGAAAAATGAGCACGATCAGCAGCACATCGATCAACGGGATCAAATTGATCTCTGGCTCTTCGTCCAGCCCCCGGCGAAAGCGCATCAACCGCGCTCCGAGCGTTCGGGCCGTGCCGCCGCGAACACCGTTTCGAGCAGACGCTCCGCTTGCTCTTCCATATCGACCAGGTAATCGTCCACGAGCCGCTTGAAGTAGCGATAGGCGAGCACCGCAGGTACCGCAACGATGATGCCGAGTGCCGTGCAGTAAAGCGCGACGGAAATGCCGCGCGCCAGTTCCTGAGGGTTCGAGCCTGCCTGCTGGGACGCAAAAATGGCGATCATGCCGACAACCGTTCCCAACAGCCCAAGCAGTGGGGCGATCGACCCGATCGACCCCAGCAATGTCAAATTTTTCGTTAATCGATTGGCGACAACGGCGCCGGCCGCCTCGATCTGCTGCATGGCGCCTTCGCGGCTGGTGCGGTCGTTGCGCAACCCCGCCGCGAGCACTCTGCCAAGCGGCGAGTTGGCCTCGAGCTTGGCAACGACCTCTGGCGTGATCTTCCTATTCTTCCAAAGACCTAGCACGTCGCTCAGCAACGTAGCCGGGACGACGTTTCTGCGCTGCAGCGCGATCGCACGTTCGATAATGAGTCCGAGTGCAAAAATGGATGCAAGGATCAGAGGAATAATTGGCCAGCCGAGCTCAACGATGATTGCAAACAACGGGATTCCTTTGTCGTAGGGACGTGTGCGCGAGCGCGCACTGTAGAGATGCGGGACATGCGCAGCAAGTTTCCACAGTTACTGTGGACAAGTATGTGAAGAAGTAGTGGCCGGCAGCCCTAAGCCTTTGTTGCGATTTAATTTGTACAGCTTGCACAGCGGTTAGGCAGCGTTTGAAAGTCGAAGAATTTCAACACCTTAACTTAGGCATGCACAAAACGAAGCTCACGCATCAGCGCGATCCGCTGTTTGCCTCGATGTGTGGACAGGTTCGTCTCGGAAACCCGCATGGCGCTTGACTTCCGGGACGCGAATGCAGAAAACGCGCGCGCTGCGCTGACAGTTTCCGCGCTGAACCGCGCAGTTTCGGGCTTGCTGCAGCGAAGTTTCCCATTGGTGCGGGTTCGCGGCGAGATTGCAAATTTGACACGCGCGGCGAGCGGTCATTGGTATTTTGCTCTTAAGGACGATCAGGCCCAGGCGCGCTGCGTGATGTTTCGCGCGCGCAACCAATTGCTCGGCTGGATGCCGCGCGATGGTGACGAGGTCGAGGTCAGTGCCGTGGTTTCGCTGTACGAAGCGCGCGGCGAGTTTCAGTTGAGCGTCGAGTCGATGCGCCGCGCCGGGCAGGGGAGGCTGTTCGAAGAGTTTCTGCGGCTCAAGGCGCAACTGGCGGCCGACGGACTCTTTGCCAGCGAGCGCAAGCGTTCGCTGCCGCGCATACCTCGCAGGGTGGCCGTGGTGACGTCGATGCAGGCGGCAGCGCTCGCGGACGTCGTGACAGCGCTCTGCCGCCGCGCTCCGTACGTGGGCGTCGTCATTTACCCGGTTCCGGTGCAGGGAGCGGGAGCGGGCAGTCAGATTGCCGCAATGCTGAGGAAAGTATCCAGGCGAGCAGCCGGTGACGGCGTCGATGTCGTGCTGTTGGTGCGTGGTGGGGGCTCGATCGAAGATCTATGGGCTTTCAATGAGGAAGCCGTGGCCCGTGCGATCGTGTCCTGCACGGTTCCAGTCGTCGTTGGTGTGGGTCACGAAAGCGACATCACGATTGCTGATTTTGCGGCCGACCTGCGCGCGCCGACACCAACAGCGGCTGCGGAGCTCGTTGCGCCCGTCGGGGCGGTGCTGCAGGCAGATATTCAACGCTGCATAAGCCAAATTCAACGACTGCAGGGACTTAGCGTGCAAGCGTTTGGGCAGAGACTGGATTATGCACAGCGAGCGCTGGCAAAGCCGCGGACGCCCACCCTTGCGCTTGACCACAGGGTCCGATCGCTGCGCTCGCGGGCGGCGGGGGCGCTGGGGCATGCGCTGAATGCACACCGTACACAACTGGCAATGCTAAGAGAACGGTTGCTTGGCTGGCGCCGCACACGCTTCACGGTCGAGCCGAAGGAACGCGTCGCGACGCTCGCCGCCCATGTTGCGCGCAGCGTGAACATTCAGTCGACGCGGTTAACCGCCCTGACAGCGCGGCTACACGCGATAGATCCGCATGCCGTGCTCGCCCGAGGCTACGCAATCGCGTTCGGACCCGACGGTCACGCGGTCAGCGACGCTGCTCAGTTGCATAGCAACGACGAGCTGCGACTGATGTTTGCTCGCGGCGGCGCGCGGGTGCAGGTGCGATCGGTGCTTAAGGATGATCGAAGCGACGACGAGCGATAGAATCGCCGATCGCCTGTACGGTCCGCCGTACATACCCACAACAACCGAGGATGCGATGGAACACACACTGCCCCCACTGCCGTATTCGAAGGACGCTCTTGAGCCGCATATGTCGAAGGAAACATTCGAGTATCACTACGGCAAGCACCATCAGGCGTACGTGACCAACCTGAACAACCTGATCAAGGGCACTGAATTCGAAAACATGCCGCTTGAAGAGATCATTCGCAAATCGTCGGGAGGCGTGTTTAACAACTCGGCGCAGGTTTGGAATCACACGTTCTTTTGGAGCTGCATGGCACCAAAGGGCGGTGGCGAACCGCGCGGAGCGCTCGCCGAAGCCATCAATAAAAAATGGGGCGCGTTTGCCGCGTTCAAGGAAGCGTTCTCGAAGAGTGCGGTCGGCAACTTTGGTTCGGGCTGGACCTGGCTGGTGAAGAAAGGCGACGGCGTCGATATCGTCAACACCAGCAACGCCGGCACACCGCTGACGACAGGCGACAAGCCCTTGCTAACCCTCGATGTGTGGGAGCACGCCTATTACATCGATCATCGCAACGCGCGCCCCAAGTTTATCGAGACCTTTTTTGCGAATCTGGTCAATTGGGACTTCGCATCGAAGAATTACCAGTGATGCGCGCCTGCTAGAGGCAGGCCAGACACCTATCAACGCGGCGGAGGCAGCCCGGTAATTTTATTGCCGGCGGTGACGCCGCGTTTGGCGAACCATCCCTGGTCCATTTCCAGCGCGTAGCGCACCGCGCGCGGTGGGCAGGTCGAAGCCTCACTTTTTGGGGACATGTCGGCAATGCTGAGGATCGTCCCATCGTCTTCGATGAACGCGATCGACAGCGGAATCAGGGTGTTGCGCATCCAGAAGCAGTGTTGTGACTTGTCCTCAAACACGAAGACCATCCCGTGATTCGGGGCCAGGCGCTCGCGCATCATCAATCCAATCATGCGCGACTGCGGTGTCGTCGCGAGCTCGGCGGTAATCACGTGGATACCCACCGTCAGCTTTGTGGTGCGCAGTGTCGTCTGCGGCAGCACTTGTTGCGCGAGGAGTACGGGGGGCGCGAGCAGCGCAAACAGGAAAACCGCGAGCGTTCGGCGTTTGGTCATTTCTCAATGTAACGCGGACAAAGATGTAACTCAGACAAAGACAGGGCAGTAAGGCAGCCTGCCTTTCGCTGCTGCTCGGATGTATTGACCGTATGGGTCAGCTCAAAAACGGCTTCGATCGAGCGACGGTTGACCGTACCCAGAGCATGAAAAGAATCGCTGGGTAAACTCACAGGAAAATAAACCGCACTGGAGACTTGATGGCTCAGCACATTCACGTGCCCACCACCGGGCAAAAAATCACCGTTAACAAGGACTACACGCTTAACGTTCCCGATCAACCGATCCTGCCGTACATCGAAGGTGACGGCACCGGCGTTGACATCACCCCAGTGATGATCAAAGTGGTCGATGCGGCTGTCGCCAAGGCGTACGGCGGCAAGAAGAAGATCGCCTGGATGGAAGTGTTTGCCGGCGAGAAGTCGACAAAGGTGTATGGGCCCGACGTCTGGCTCCCGGAAGAAACGCTTGCCGTTCTGCGTGAGTACGTCGTTTCGATCAAGGGTCCGCTCACGACGCCGGTTGGAGGTGGCATTCGATCGATCAACGTCGCGCTGCGCCAGGAACTCGACTTATATGTCTGTCTGCGCCCCGTTCGCTATTTCAAAGGCGTGCCGAGCCCGTTGAAAGAGCCGGAGAAGACCGACATGGTGATTTTTCGCGAGAACTCCGAAGATATTTATGCCGGCATCGAGTACGAAGCGGAAAGCGACAAGGCGAAGAAGCTGATCGCGTTTCTGCAGAACGAGATGGGAGTCAAGAAAATCCGCTTCCCGATGACATCAGGGATCGGTATCAAGCCGGTCTCAATCGAAGGTACCGAGCGTCTGGTGCGCAGGGCGTTCCAGTATGCGATCAACAACAAGCGCAAGAGCGTCACGCTGGTGCACAAGGGCAACATCATGAAGTACACCGAGGGCGCATTCGCCAAGTGGGCCTATGCGCTGGCGCAACGGGAGTTTGGTGCGCAATTGCTCGATGGGGGGCCGTGGATGACGATCAAGGCACCCCATGGAGACATTGTTGTTAAAGATGTGATCGCCGATGCTTTTCTACAACAAATCCTGCTGCGACCGGCCGAGTACGACGTCATTGCGACGATGAATCTGAACGGCGACTATGTCTCCGACGCTCTGGCGGCGCAAGTCGGAGGCATCGGCATTGCACCAGGGGCCAATATGTCGGATACCGTGGCGGTGTTCGAGGCCACGCACGGCACGGCACCTAAATATGCAGGCAAGGACTACGTAAACCCCGGCTCCGAAATCTTGTCCGCGGAGATGATGTTGCGGCACATGGGGTGGGGCGCGGCCGCCGACCTGATTATTAGCTCAATGGAAAAAGCAATCCTGAGCAAGAAAGTGACTTACGACTTTGCGCGCCAGATGCCGGGTGCGACACAGGTCAGCTGCTCCGGCTTCGGGGAAGTGATGATCGCGAATATGTAGCGGCCGGCAACGCCGCCTACAGCGAAAAGCAGAAACAAAGCCCCGCCGCGGCGGGGCTTTTACAGCGGAAGATTAACCGCCGGTAATGTTCGACGCCTGCTTGCCTTTTGGGCCCTGCACGACTTCAAAATTTACCTTCTGGCCTTCTTTGAGTGTCTTGAAGCCATTCATATTGATGGCCGAGAAGTGGGCGAACAAGTCCTCACCCCCATCGTCCGGCGTAATAAAGCCGAAACCCTTGGCATCATTGAACCACTTAACCGTTCCAGTCGACATTCCCTCACCCCTCCACGACAAAGACGAGGCGGTTAACCCCTCGCGGCGCTCACGCGCCCGTTGCGGTCCGCCCACCAGCCACCGACACTCAACGACCTCGTTGGTGCTGTCGCACCCTGGCAACAATCCGCCATGACGCTGACGCCGCGATTGTTCGAGTAATTCCGCCGGCGGTCAATAGCGCTGCGCACAACGTCTGACGGATGGTTCGGTGCGCTAAGGAGAAATTATTGGTCTAAAACTGTCATCGCAGAACCACTCTAAGCGGTTAAATGCAGACGGTAAGAGCGGTCGAACTTGAAGAAGTCGTCGTGCGAACACATTTGATATGGCGTTGAAAGTGTTTGCGAAAGCACTCGTGTTTTCCCTCGCCAATTCGACGTTTGTACATGGTTGAATAAACGGGATGCGCACCGATTTACCGTATGATTGGTACGCTATTTGTATCCCGTGTTGGATGGTCGATTTGCATAGAATGCGGCCAGATGAGTGAGCGGTCGGGCGAAGGCACCGTCGTCGAGAAGCAAACTTCTCGCGTCAAGCCACCGCCCATTTATCAAGTGGTTTTGTTGAACGACGACTACACACCGATGGAATTCGTGGTCGGGGTTCTGCAGAAGTTCTTCGGCAAAGGGAGAGAGCAAGCAACTCAGATCATGCTGAAGGTTCATCACGAAGGCCGCGGCGTGTGCGGCGTCTATCCGCGCGATATCGCAGCGACCAAGGTCGAGCAAGTCTGTAGTTATTCACGCCAGCATCAGCATCCGCTGCAGTGCGTGATGGAGGAAGCATGATCGCCCAGGAACTCGAAGTCAGTCTGCACATGGCCTTCGTTGAGGCCCGCCAGGCGCGACACGAATTCATTACCGTCGAGCATCTTTTATTAGCATTGCTCGACAATCCATCGGCCGCAGAAGTGCTGCGTGCCTGCGCGTGCAATATCGATGATCTGCGGAAGAATTTGCAGAATTTCATCGCCGACAACACGCCCATTTTGCCGCCCAACTCGGAAGCCGACACGCAGCCGACACTCGGGTTCCAGCGCGTGATCCAGCGCGCCATCATGCACGTGCAGAGCACGAGCAATGGGAAGAAGGAGGTCACCGGTGCCAACGTGCTGGTTGCTATTTTCGGTGAAAAGGATTCGCACGCGGTTTATTACCTGCATCAGCAGGGCGTAACGCGGCTCGATGTCGTCAACTTTATTTCGCATGGCATCACCAAGGCAGGGCAGGGCGAAGAAAAAGCGAAGCCCGGCGCCGAAGAGGCAGCCGAGGGAGATGGCAAGGATCAGCCGTCGGCCCTTGAGCAATACACGCAAAATCTCAATGCGCTGGCAAAAGAAGGAAAGATCGATCCGCTGATCGGCCGCGAACCCGAAGTCGAGCGTGTGATCCAGATCCTGTGCCGGCGCCGAAAGAACAATCCGCTGCTTGTCGGAGAGGCCGGTGTTGGCAAGACAGCCATTGCCGAGGGATTGGCCTGGCGCATCTTCAAGGGCGACGTACCCGAGATTCTCGAAAAATCGAGCGTGTATTCGCTCGACATGGGTGCACTGCTGGCAGGCACCAAGTACCGCGGAGATTTTGAGCAGCGCTTGAAAGCCGTGCTGAAGCAGCTGAAGGCGAACGCGCACGCCATCCTGTTCATTGACGAGATCCACACCCTTATCGGTGCCGGTTCGGCGTCGGGTGGAACGCTTGACGCGTCCAATCTGCTGAAGCCGGCACTTGCCAGTGGACAGCTCAAGTGCATCGGCGCAACGACGTACAACGAATATCGCGGCATCTTCGAGAAGGATCACGCGCTGTCGCGCCGGTTCCAGAAGATCGACGTCATCGAGCCAACCATTCAGCAGACGATCGAAATCCTGAAAGGGCTGAAGTCGAGGTTTGAAGAACATCACGGCGTCAAGTACACGTCGAGCGCGATCGCCGCGGCCGCCGAGCTCTCTGCCAAATTCATTAACGACCGTCATTTGCCCGACAAGGCCATTGACGTAATCGACGAGGCGGGCGCTGCGCAGCGAATCCTGCCGAAGTCGAAGCAAAAGAAAACGATCGGCAAAACCGAAGTCGAAGAAATCATCTCGAAAATCGCCCGGATCCCGCCGCAAACGGTGTCGACCGACGATCGCGCGCAACTGAAGAATCTCGATCGCAATCTGAAGAACGTTGTGTTCGGCCAGGACCCCGCGATCGAAGCGCTATCGGCAGCGATCAAGATGGCGCGCTCAGGGCTCGGCAAGCCGGACAAGCCAATCGGCTCGTTCCTGTTCTCCGGTCCGACCGGCGTTGGCAAAACCGAGGTCGCAAAGCAGCTCGCCTTTACCTTGGGCATCGAGCTGATTCGATTCGACATGTCGGAATACATGGAGCGACACGCGGTCAGTCGGCTGATCGGCGCGCCGCCGGGCTATGTCGGGTTTGATCAGGGCGGTCTGCTGACCGAGGCCATCGCGAAGAAACCGCACGCGGTGTTGCTGCTCGACGAAATCGAGAAGGCGCATCCGGACATCTTCAATATCCTGCTGCAGGTGATGGATCACGGCACGTTGACCGACAACAACGGCCGCAAGGCCGATTTCCGCAACGTAATCATCGTGATGACGACCAACGCGGGCGCCGAGCTGCTGCAACGGGCGTCGATCGGTTTCTCAAACGCGCGCGAGTCGGGCGACGAGATGGCCGATATCAAGCGCATGTTCACGCCGGAGTTTCGCAATCGGCTGGATGCAGTGATTTCGTTCAAGGCGCTGAACGAGGAAATCATCCTGCGCGTCGTCGACAAGTTCCTGATGCAGCTCGAGGATCAGTTGCACGAGAAGAAAGTTGACATCCACTTTACCGATGCGTTGCGCAAGCACTTGGGCAAGAAAGGCTTTGACCCGGTCATGGGTGCGCGGCCGATGGCGCGGCTGATTCAGGACACGATTCGGCGCGCTTTGGCGGACGAGCTGCTGTTTGGCAAGCTATTGACCGGCGGACGAGTCGATGTCGACGTCGACGACAAGGGCGAGATCAAGCTCGATTTCCCGCCCAGCGATAACGGCGATGCGCCGCAGCCAGTGCAAGGCGAGCCGGTGCTTTCAGAGTAGCGAGCGGAGCCGAATAAGCTGATCAGAATATCGTCGTAACCGTCTGTTGACGGCACGTTTGGATTGTCTCCACAATGGCCCGCTTTGCGGGCCATTTTTCTTTCCACGAGGAGACCATGAAAACAACAATGATGATGGCGAGCCTGCTCGCGCTGCCGCTCTGGACTGGCGCGCAGACAATGTCGGACGCAGACGCGCGATCGACCGCACTTCTCGCCTCCAATTGTGCGAACTGTCACGGCACGACGGGCAACGCCCAGGGCGCGATGCCTAGCCTGGCCGGCCAGCAGAAAACTTTTATCGTCGAACAGATGCGCGCGTTTCGAGACGGCAAACGGCCCGCGACGATCATGCATCAACTGGCCAAGGGCTATACCGACCCGCAGATCGAGGCGATAGCAGAATTCTTTTCGCGTCAGAAATCAGCGCGCTAGGGGGACGGAGATGAACATGCAAAAAATTTCGCGGCGCGATGCGTTGAAGGCCGTCTCGACGAGCGTGCTGGTATCGAGCCTGTCGGCGTGCGCAACGATGAGTCAAAAGAGCGTCGGCCGGGTGGTCGTTGTCGGGGCCGGCTATGGCGGTGCCACTGCGGCAAAGTATCTGAGGCTATGGTCCGATGGCGGCATCGACGTCACATTGATTGATCCGAACGAAGCCTTCATCTCATGCCCGATGTCGAACCTGGTGCTTGGTGGCAGCAAGACATTGGCGGACGTCACTGTCGCCTATACGGGGCTCGACAAGTACGGTGTGAAGCGTCTGCGCGATTCCGTGAGCGCAATTGACGTCGAAAAGAAGCAGGTGCGCCTCGCTTCGGGTGTGACATTGCCGTACGACCGAATCGTTGTGTCGCCGGGAGTCGATTTCATGTACGACCGGCTGCAGGGATGGGCTGCATCGGCGGAAGGATCGATACTCCACGCGTGGAAAGCCGGACCACAGACGGTCGCATTGCGGCGTCAGTTGACCGAGATGAAGGACGGCGGTGTGGTCTTGATGAGTATTCCGCTCGCACCCTATCGGTGCCCGCCGGGACCGTATGAGCGTGCGTGTCAGATTTCGTGGTATCTGAAGCAAGCGAAGCCCAAGAGCAAGCTCATTGTGCTCGACGCCAATCCCGACTACGTATCGAAGAAGCCGTTGTTCTCGCGCGTATTTGGCGAGGACTACAAGGGGATCGTCGAGTACCGCGTCACGTCTCCGGTCAACGAAATCGACTTGAAGTCGGGCACGCTGCTGACGGAACTCGGCGACAAAGTTAGGGGTGATGTCATCAACTACATCCCGCCTCAACGCGCAGCCAATATTGCGCGCGACGCCGGGCTGATCACCGCGAACAATCGTTGGTGCGAAGTGAACTGGGCCTCGATGGAATCGATCAAGGTGCCGGGCGTGCATGTACTTGGGGACGCCACGCTCTCAGCGGCGGCGATGCCGAAGTCGGGTCATATGGCGAATCAACATGGAAAGGCCGCTGCGGCTGCGATCGTCGATTTGCTTAACGGCAGAACGGTGGTTCCGCCGACGATGGCCAACACCTGCTACAGCTTCGTCGATGATCGCAATGCCGTACACGTCGACAGCGTGCATCGCTGGGTGCCGGAAAAGAAAACTCTGGAGCCGGTTGCCGGAGCCGGAGGCATCTCGTCCCAGGATCGCGCCTCGTGGGCGCTCGAAGGCGCGTACGCGCAAAGCTGGGCCACCACGATCTGGGCCGATATGCTTTCGTAGCGCACACGAGGTGTACGCGATTGCTTCGCGGTCGCACGTGCACCTCGTCGTGATTATGGTTGATGCATGCCGCCGGAGCAAGTCCGTCGTCACGCATGGAGGTGACGTCTACGCGCGTTGCGCTACGACATCACGGCAGCGGCGCTTGGCGCGCCGCTAACCGATCCCGATTACCTTCCTGTGCTGCCGAAGCCGCCGGCGCCGCGCTTGCTCGCTGCAAAGTCTTCGACGACGTTGAGCTCCGCCTGCACGACTGGGACGATCACCAGCTGCGCGAGCCGTTCGAGCGGATTCAACGTAAACGGCTCGCGACCCCGGTTCCACGTAGAGACCATCAGCTCGCCCTGGTAATCGGAGTCGATCAACCCGACCAGATTGCCGAGCACGATGCCGTGCTTGTGTCCGAGTCCCGAGCGCGGCAGGATCATCGCCGCGTAGCCGGCATCTGCAATGTGAATCGCCAGCCCGGTCTTGATCAAATGTGTTGCACCCGGCTCAATGCGTAGCGGCGCGTCGATGCAAGCGCGCAGATCGAGTCCGGCAGCGCCGGCGGTCGCGTAGGCAGGCAATTGATCGCGCAGTCTCGCATCGAGAAGCCGAACGTCGACGCGCATTACTTTGCTTTGGCGGGAGGTGCTGCGAAGACTTTCGAAACCAGTGCCTGCGTTTGCTTGTTGGGCCGCTGCGCAATCCGTCGTCGCGCTCGCTCGAACAATCGAGTACCCCACACGATCAGTACGATGCCGATCAACAGTGGCACGAAGCTCGCTGATGCCATCAGCCAATAGAGAGTAAGGAACGCACCGATCAAGATCGGCAGCATCGAAGCGAACAGGCCGACTAACGAGGGTACGGCAACCACCTGTGCCAAGGTGGCCTGCAATTGCGCGGCGCTGCGCAGGTCGGCGGGCTTTCGACCTGCAAAAAAATGATCGGATTTGTTCACTCCGCCCGGCGGTGCCTTGTCGAGCTGCGTCACCAGATGCTGTGTGCTGGCGAGTAGCCGCGCGGCTGACTCTTTCTGCAGTTGTTCGATGTAAGCGATGAAGTCGCCGTCCTTTGGCTCGTGCGTGTCAATCATGTCCGGGTGTGCAAGCGCCTAAGTAGTCGCACGCTGCCGAAGTGACGCCGACGCGGTCGGTGCCGGACCTCGTGCCAGCCTCGCAGCGATTTCAGCAATCAATCGCCGCGCCTGCACGAGCTTATCGGCGGTCGGCAGCGCCGTGACGCCGCGCGAGTCAATCAGCGACAACTCGCTGTTGTCGCTCCCGAATACATCCTGCGCGCGGTTCGCCACCATCAGCGGCACCTTCTTGGCGGTCAGCTTGCGACGAGCGTTATCGATCACATCGTTGCTTTCGGCTGCGAAGCCGACGCAGTAAGGCGCTGACGGAAGTGCGGCAACGGTCGCGAGGATGTCGGGGTTCGGTTCGAACTGCAGCGCCGGTGGCGTCGCGCTTGCACTCTTCTTGATCTTGCTTGCATTCGGGTTGCTCACATGCCAGTCCGCCACCGCAGCTACGGAAATAAACACGTCTGCTGGCAGCTGTTCCATCACGGCGCTCATCATTTCGCGTGCCGTCGTGACGTCAATGCGCTTAACACCACGCGGCGTTACCAATGCAGTCGGTCCAGCGACCAACGTCACTTGCGCGCCCGCATCGCGGGCAGCGCGCGCCAGTGCGAATCCGGTCTTGCCTGACGATAAATTGGTAACGCCGCGCACCGGGTCGATCGGTTCGAACGTCGGCCCTGCGGTCAGCAGCACGCTCTTGCCGGCTAGCAGCTTCGGTTGAAAAAATGAAATAACATCTTCCACCAACTCGTGCGCTTCAAGCATTCGGCCGAAGCCCGTTTCACCGCAGGCCTGCGCGCCGCTGGCGGGGCCGCAAATGGTGATGCCATCAGCGCGTAACTGCGCGACGTTTCGCTGCGTCGCCGGGTTCTCCCACATCTCGACATTCATTGCCGGAGCAACGAGTAACGGCGTACGCACGCGATCCCGAGCAAGCGCAAGCGTCGTTAGCAGGTCATCGGCCAACCCGTGCACGAGCTTGGCCAGGAAATCCGCAGTCGCCGGCGCAACGATCACAGCGTCGGCGTTACGTGTCAGCTCGATGTGCGGCATCGCGTTGCTGGTCAAGCTTTTCCACTGGTCCGTTTCGACCGGCCGCCCGCTTAATGCCTGCATCGTGATCGCGGTGACAAATTGCTGAGCGCCTGCGGTCATGACGACTTGCACAGTTGCGCCTTCGTCCTGCAGGCGACGTACCAGCTCGCAGACTTTGTACGCGGCAACGCCGCCGGTCATGCCGACAACGAGGTGCTTGCCCGTGAGATTCATCTATCTGGCCCGACGCACGCGGCGCAGTTCGTCGGCAATCAACAGCGCTGCGCCGCCGACGATCGCGCTATCGGCCAGATTGAACGCCGGCCAGTGCCAGCCGCGCCAGTGAAAATCGAGGAAGTCGATGACGTGACCGTACGCAATACGATCGATCACATTGCCCACTGCACCGCCCAAAATCATCGCGAGCGCGAGCGCAAATAATCGCTGGTGACCGTGGCGCGCCAGCAGATAAAGAATGAATGCCGAGGCCGCTATCGCGACGGTGATCAGAAATCCTTCCTGCCAGCCCGATGCAGAGGCCAGAAACGAAAACGCGGCTCCTTTGTTGTAGGTCAGAACGAGGTTGAAGAAGCTCGTGACGGGGAGCACTTCGCCGAATTCGAATCGCCGCTCGATCGTAATCTTGGTCAGCTGATCGATAAGGATGATTCCCACCGCAAGCGCGACCCATGGCAGCATCCGCTGCGGCCACGTGGGTTGCTTGACGAATGACATCAGGCAAAGCTCCGCGATTCGCCGTCGCCGAACAAATTGCTGACACAGCGTCCGCAGATGCTCGGGTGGTCCGTATCGTGGCCAACGTCAGCGCGCCAATGCCAGCAACGTCCGCACTTGGCGTGCGGCGATGGCGTCACGATGATTTGCTGATCGCTTGACTCGGCCACAAACGTCGAGCTTGCGCCCGACGTGATCAGGACGAACTTGAGTTCATCGTCCAGTGTTTTCAGCAGAGCGGCCGTGTCTGCATCCGCGCGAATCTCGACTTCGGATTGCAACGATGAGCCGATCTCGCCACGTTCGCGTAGCGGCTCAAGCCTCTTCTGAACGTCCGCACGCACCGCGCGAATCCGCGACCACTTGTCGACCAGCGCCATCTCATCGGCCAACGACGGCAGTACAGCAAACGTCTCGGTGAAAATCGTGCCACCGGCTCGCTTCTTGAAGACCTTCCACGCTTCTTCTGCAGTAAACGACAAGAGTGGCGCCATCAGCTTCAACAGGGTATCGGTAATTAGATACAGCGCGCATTGTGCCGAGCGACGCTCCTTCGAATCGGGCTTCGTCGTGTACAGCCGATCTTTCAGAATGTCGAGGTAAAAGGCGCCAAGGTCTTCGGATGCGAATGTCTGCAGCCGAGCCACGACTGGATGGTATTCATACCGCTCGTAGTCTGCCTGCGTGCGCGCGGCCATTTCGCGTGTCATCGCCAATGCATAGCGGTCGATTTCCAGCCATTCGCTGACGGGCAGCATGTCCCGCGCGATGTCGAAATCGCTGACATTAGCCAACAGGAACCGCAGCGTGTTACGCAGTCGTCGATAACTCTCGACGACTCTTTTCAGAATTTCGTCCGACAAGGTCAATTCGCCCGAATAATCGGTGCTTGCAACCCACAGCCGGATGATTTCCGCGCCCAGCGTGTCGGCGACCTTTTGCGGCGCGATAACGTTGCCAAGCGACTTGCTCATCTTGCGGCCGTTGCCGTCGACTACGAATCCGTGCGTCAGCAGTGCCTTGTAGGGCGGCACGCCATTCAGCATGCACGATGTCAGCAGCGATGAATGAAACCAACCGCGATGCTGGTCCGAACCTTCTAGGTACATCTCTGCAGGAAAGTGCGATTCGGCCGCATGCGAGCCGCGCAAAACCGTTTGATGGGTAACACCGGAGTCGAACCAGACGTCGAGGGTGTCCCGGTTCTTCACATAGTGATCGGCGTCGTCCCCCAGCAGCTCGCGCGCATCCAGGTCCTGCCACGCTTCGATACCGCCCTGCTCGATGCGCTGCGCCACCTGTTCAAGTAATTCCTGCGTGCGCGGATGAAGCGCACCGGTTTCCTTGTGGACGAAGAATGCCATCGGCACACCCCACTGCCGCTGGCGCGACAGCGTCCAATCAGGGCGATTTGCAATCATCCCGTGCAAGCGGGCCTTGCCCCATTGCGGATAAAACTGAGTTGCCTCGATACCTGCGAGCGCCAGCTCCCGCAGCGTTGCGCCGCCTTCGTTTGGCACGATGTCCATACCCGCGAACCACTGCGACGTCGCGCGATAGATGATCGGCGTCCGATGGCGCCAGCAGTGCATATAGCTATGCGTGATCTTCTCGGCGTGCAGCAGATGTCCGCGCTCCCGAATCAGATCGACAATCTTTGGGTTCGCGTCCCAGATGTTCAACCCGCCAAAGTGAGGCAGCGATTGAGCAAACACACCGTCACCCTGCACCGGATTGATGATTTCATCGTCCGTCATGCCATGCGCTTTGCACGACACGAAGTCTTCAATGCCGTAGGCGGGCGACGAGTGGACGATGCCGGTGCCAGTATCGAGTGCCACGTAATCGCCGAGGTAAACAGGCGAGTCACGATCGTAAAACGGATGCCGAAAACGCAGCAGCGAGAGACTCTTGCCGGGCGCCTGCGCAAGCGTGGTGCCGCTCAGCCCGTAGCTTGCAAGACACGCCGCTTTTCGTTCGCTTGCAAGCACAAGCAATCCGCGCTCGGTCTCGATCAGGTCATAGCTCGCATCAGGATGCACATTCAACGCTTGATTGGCTGGGATGGTCCAGGGCGTTGTGGTCCAGATGACGGCAAATACGGGCTTGCCCGGCAACACCGGAAGTCCGAATGACTCCGCTAGTTTCGCGCGCTGATCGTCTCGCAGCGGAAATGCAACGTCGATGGCGAGATCGACCTTGTCTTGATACTCAACTTCCGCTTCCGCCAAAGCAGAGCCGCAATCGAAACACCAGTTGACCGGCTTCAAGCCACGAAAGACAAATCCCTTCGCCATGATCTTGGCCAGCGCACGAAGCTCGTTGGCTTCGTTCTTGAAATCCATGGTCTTGTAGGGACGGCTCCATAAGCCGAGCACCCCTAACCGCTTGAAGCCACCTTTCTGGATTTCGATTTGCTCGGCGGCATGTGCACGTGAACGAGCTTGCACTTCGCGAGTTGGCAAGTTGCGGCCGTATTTCTTCTCGATCAGGATTTCGATTGGCATGCCGTGACAGTCCCAGCCCGGCACGTAGTGCGCATCGAAGCCTGCCATCTGCCGGCTCTTGACGACGATGTCCTTCAGGATTTTGTTGCTTGCTGTCCCCATGTGAATGTCACTGTTCGCATAGGGCGGACCGTCGTGCAGGATCCACTTTGGTCGACCGACCGACGCGGCACGAATCTGCCCGTACACATCCTGCTCGTCCCACTCGGCGATCCACTGTGGCTCGCGTTTGGCCAGGTCGCCGCGCATCGGGAATGGCGTATCCGGCAGGTTCAGCGGATATTTGCGTGTCGCCGGATCAGGCGCCGGTTTTCGTTTTTCGTCTGGCATACGGTGTATCTCAGGACGCGACCGCGCCATTCAATATGGAGCGCGCTTGCGCCGCGTCGTCACCGATCGCGGCCGATAGGGCGCCAAGTGTGTCGTACTTTTGCTCATCGCGCAGTTTCTGGACGAACTCGACGCTGACGAGCCGACCATAGACGGCGTCTGCAAAGTCGAAAAGGTGCACTTCAAGCATCCACTGTCCTGCGTCGTCGAGCGTCGGGCGCAAACCGATACTGGCAACGCCGGCCACCGGACGTTCGGCAACGCCGTGCACCCGGACGGCGAAAATCCCCTGCAGCGCGGGACGCGCGTGCTCGATCTTTAAGTTCAGCGTCGGAAACCCGAGGGATCGACCCAGCTTGCGTCCATGCAACACCCGGCCGCTGATCGTATAGCTGCGATCCAGCAGCGCCGACGCGCAGTGCAGGTCTCCGGCAGCGAGCGCCTGGCGTACCGCGGTACTCGAAACGCGCTCACCGTTGAGCAAAAGCGTCGGCATGACCTCAAGCTCGAAAGCGCCGTGCGCCGCGTAATCGGCCAGCAGGGCAGTGTTTCCGGCGCGCTTGGCGCCGAAGCGAAAATCATCGCCGACCAGAAGCCATTTCATCTGGCAGTCGACAACCAAAACATCTTCGATAAACACGCGCGGCGGCAGCTGCGCGAAGCGGCGATTGAAGTGCACAACGAACGTACGTTCGATACCGCTGCGCTCGAAGGCGGCCAGCTTGTCGCGCAGATTCGATACCCGGGGCGGTGCTCGCTCAGGCGCAAAGAACTCCCGCGGATGCGGCTCGAACGTCATCACTGCCGATGTCAGCGAGCGCGCTCGCGCAGCCGCGACGACGCGCGCCAGCAGCGCTTGATGGCCACGATGGACGCCGTCAAAGTTACCGACGGTCAGCGCGCATGGCGCACGATCGGCGGCGCGCGGAGCGCCGCGATAGACCTTCATAGCGGGCGGTTGATGCGATGCGAAAAATGAGCGCGAAGTATACGGTCGGAGCGTGCATCGTCTTGATTTGTCGAACGTTTAAGAAGAGCGTGCAATCTGCGTCAGTACAATTGACGGGTGAAGAATCCAAGCGCCAGCAAGTCCAGGACAAAGCCCACCCCCAAGCCGATCGTCGTCGTCGTCTCCGGGCGCGGCAGTAATTTGCAGGCACTGCTCACACGCGCAGAAGCGGAGCGATGGTCTAGCGAGCTCGGCGCCAAAGTCGTTGCTGTCGTCAGCAGCCGGGCCGAAGCCGAGGCGCTGGCAGTGGCCCGCGCGCACGACGTGCCTGTTCATATTCTTCTGCCTGAACAATTTGGCTCGCGTTCTGCGTTTGACGAGGCCCTGGCTCGCACCCTTGATCGTTACGCGCCTGACCTGATCGTGCTGGCGGGCTTCATGCGCGTGCTGACGCCGGCGTTCGTGCGTCGTTACGCAGGACGGATGGTCAACATTCATCCGTCGCTTTTGCCCTCCTTCCCCGGCCTAGACACGCACCGACGGGCGCTCGATGCGGGTGTGCGCGTGCACGGGGCCACCGTGCATTTCGTGTCAGATGAGGTCGATGCCGGGCCGATCATTGCGCAAGCTGCGGTGCCTGTACACGCAGACGACGACGAAGCATCGTTGGCCGCACGCGTATTGCAGCAGGAGCATCGCTTGTTGCCGCAGGCGGTGCGGCATGTGCTCGAAGGTCGAGTGCGTTTTAGCGAACGCCGGGCAGTGCTGGTCGGTATTGAGCACGGCGAGTTATCCCTGTTGGCGTCATGAAGTCCGCTGCAGCCAAATCTTCGAAGCGTGGGAGCCGTCAACGTTCCGAATCGGACCAGTTTCGATCTGGGCGATCGAACACCAAGCGTCGGAACGCCGGTGAGCGGCTGGAAAAAGTGTCGTCGGTATCCGCACCACTGCGAACGCGGCCTAACGAAATGGCGTCGTACACATCGGCGCGCATCACGTCGCTGGTCGTCGACTCGCTTACTGCAGCATTTACTTCGATACTGAAATTTGACGGGCCCTCGGACGTTCTGCTATCGCGATTTTTCCGTCTGAACCCGTCACTCGGTCAGCGCGACCGTGGCTTGATTGCCGAGGCGGTGTTCTTTGCGCTGCGTCGCTACGCCAGCCTGGCGTGGTTGATGCAGCCGGCGCACCCTGCGCGCGCGGCGCGCTTTGCTGCGTTATTGACACTTGCGCGGCAGCACGGCTTGGAAGCGATTGACCAGCGTGCATTGCGCGGCGATGCGAGGGCGGTTGAACATGCGCTGGCAATTGATATAGCAAGTGCTCCGGCCGCCGTACAGGCGGAGCTGCCGGATTGGCTCTTCGCAGAGATCGAGCGGCAATACGACGATGCAGCGCCGCTGATCGATGCGTTGAAAGAAAGCGCGCCGCTCGATTTGACGAGTGAATACGATCAAGGCGGCGCGCCCGGAAGTCCTGGAAGAGCTTGCCGCGCACCATGTAGGAGCGGTGGCCACACCGTATGCGCCCGACGCCATACGGTTGTCGAGCAAGCCGGCGTTGACGAATTGGCCTGCGTATCGCGAGGGGCGCATCGAGGTGCAGGACGAGGGCAGCCAGCTAATCGCTCGACTGCTGCAGCCGCGCCGCGGCGAAATGGTGGTCGACTTTTGCGCGGGTGCGGGCGGAAAGACGTTGGCATTGGGAGCGTTGATGCGTTCTACCGGGCGGCTTTATGCGTTCGACGTCAACGAGAGGCGGCTTGCCGGCCTTGGCCCGCGACTTAAGCGCAGCGGACTGTCCAACGTTCATCCGGTCGTGATTCGCAACGAATCCGATGTACGGGTAAAGCGACTGAACGGTAAGTGCGACCGCGTGCTGGTCGACGCGCCATGCTCCGGCAGCGGAACGCTGCGTCGGAACCCGGATTTGAAGTGGCGTTTCAGCGAAGCTGAGCTTCAGCGCGTCAACGGCTTGCAGCATTCAGTGCTCCGCGCGGCGGCACGATTGCTCAAGCCAGATGGCCGGCTGGTCTACGCGACATGTTCATTGCTGACGCAAGAGAATCAAGCCGTCGCCGAAGCATTTCTTGCGGAGCATCCCGACTTTCAGCTGGTGCCGGCGGCGACCGTATTGCGCGCCCAGTCGGTCGATGTCGAGCAGGCTGCGCGCTTCGCACCTTACTTCGTCATGCTGCCGCATGTTCACGGCACCGACGGGTTTTTCGCCGCCGTGTTTGAGCGCCGGTGATCGGACAGTGAACCGACAAACGCTATTCGAAGAAGTTGTCCATGCGTTGCGCAACGATTTGCATGCGCCGCAGGTGTGGCAACTGGTGCTTATTGGTCTCGCGCTGCTCGGTGCGTGGTTCTATGCGCGGCACATTGAGCAGAGCGTTCGGGATCGCCTGGCTGCCGCGGCATCCGATAAACAGGGGGTGCGCGTCGATGTTCTTAAGTTTTCAATTGAAGGCTTTCGCCGCTTAGCTTTCCCCACTACGGCAACGCTACTGCTGGTCCTGGGAGGGCTAGCGCTCTCCTTTGCAGGCGTGTTGCGCTGGGAGCAAGCGCACCTATTGCGTCTCGCATTGTTGTTGCTTTGTGCAATGGCCGCGGTCCGACTGCTTGTTTACGCGTTGCGGCGTTCGTTACCGCGTGCCGCATGGATCGGTACCTTCGAGGTCGCCATCGGCCTAACGATCTGGATCTTCGTCGCACTGCATGTCACCGGCCTACTCAACGACGTGATTGGCCATCTCGATGCGATTCGCTTCCCGCTCGGCAACACCGCGCTGACCCTGTGGGATGTCTTGGCCGGTGCCTTTAGCGTTGTCTTGACTGTTCTCGCAGCGCTGTGGGCTGGGTCGGTCGTCGAAGCGCGACTGATGAGAGCGGACTCGATCGCGGCGAACTCGCGCGTGGTCCTGGCGCGCTTAGTCAAGGCACTACTGACATTGCTTGCGGTATTACTGGCACTTTCGCTGACCGGCATTGACCTGACAGTGCTGTCGGTCTTCGGAGGAGCGCTGGGCGTGGGACTCGGGCTCGGCCTGCAACGTATCGCCAGCAACTATGTCAGCGGCTTCATCATCTTGCTCGATCGCAGCCTCTCGATCGGCGACATGATTACCGTTGACAAGTTCCATGGCGCAGTGTCGCAAATCAACGCACGCTACACGGTGATGAAGTCGCTTGACGGTACCGAGACGATCATCCCCAATGAGATGCTGGTGAGCACACCGGTCATCAATCACTCCTACAGCAATTCAACAGTGCAGGTCGTCGTCAAGCTGTCGATTGCTTACAGCGCTGACGTCGACCGCGCGCTGGAAATTTTGGTTGAGACGGCAACCGCCCAGCCGCGGGTGCTCGGCGACCCACCGCCGAGCGCATTCATTACCGGGTTCGGCGCTGACGGCATCGAGCTGCAGGTGGGTTTCTGGATCCGCGATCCGGAAGCGGGAAGCCTGCCGATCCGATCTGAAATTGCGCGCACAGTGCTGAAGCGATTTCACGATGCGGGGATTGAAATCCCATTCCCGCAGCGCGACGTACGGATCACTTCGGTTTCGAATGCCGTGCCTTTGACAATCGTCCCGGGCGCTTCCGGTGGCGCCGGAAACTAGGGCAATTGCTCGAAAAAGGCAGCGCTAACGCCGATTGCGAGCCTTTCGGGGCCGCGCACTGCGTACAATATGGTGCTGCATCCTTATGTGGTCGCTGAACTATCCAGACGGCCGCGGTCTGAATTTGCCGCACCTGCCTTAATTACTAGGAACCTGAATGTATCTGCTTGAATTCTTGGATGGTGGTCTGCTACAGCTAAATTGGTGGCAGCTCATCGTGGCGGCGCTGGTGCTGACGCACATCACGATCGCGAGCGTGACGATTTTTCTACATCGCAGCCAGGCGCATCGCGCGCTTGACCTTCATCCGGCGGCGGCGATGTTTTTTAGAGTGTGGCTATGGCTGACCACGGGCATGCTTACCAAGGAGTGGGTATCTATTCACCGTAAGCATCACGCTCGCGTTGAAACCGCCGAAGACCCGCACAGTCCGCAAACGCGCGGCATCAAAGCCGTGCTGCTGACTGGTTCCGAGCTCTACATGGAAGAGGCGAAAAACCTCGACACGCTATCGCGCTACGGTCATGGAACGCCGGACGACTGGATCGAACGCAATATTTTCTCGCGCTACACGTGGCAGGGCGTGGGATTGATGGTGGGCGCAAACCTGATCCTATTCGGTTTTGCGGGGCTCGCGATCTGGGGAATTCAGATGATGTGGATTCCGGTACACGCAGCCGGCATCATCAATGGCATTGGCCACTGGTGGGGATATCGCAATTACGACTCACCCGATGCCAGCACCAACATCGTGCCGTGGGGCATTTGGATCGGCGGCGAAGAGCTACACAACAATCACCACACGTATCCGACCTCGGCGAAGTTTTCAACCAAGTGGCATGAGTTCGATATTGGCTGGGTCTATATCCGCGCGTTACAAGCGATGGGACTTGCGAAAGTCCTGCGCGTCGCGCCCAAGCCGCGGGTTGCCGAGCCCAAGCGATCGATCGATCTCGAAACGCTGCAGGCCGTCATCTCGAATCGCTACGATCTTTTGGCCAAATACGCCCGGTCGTTGAAAGTTGCGCACCGTGACGAGTTGCAAAAGCTTCAGCTATCCGAAGACGAGCACGCGCGCTTCGCACGCCTAAGGCGCGTATTGCGCAAAGGCGACGTTTCGCAGCTGGCGACGCATGAGCAGCACTCGCTGTCGGACATGATGAAGCGCAGCCGCGTGATGAAGACGCTTGTAGAAATGCGCACAGAGCTGCTTGCCACCTGGGAGCGTTCTTCGGCGTCGCGCGAGCAGATGCTGACTCACTTACAGGACTGGATCCACCGCGCGGAAGCTAGCGGCATTCATGCGCTGCAGGAAGCCGCGCTCAGGATGCGCAGCTACCGGCAAGCGTCCGCTTAGCGTCTCTCACGCAATAAAAAGCCCGGCAGCGCCGGGCTTTTTTGTTTAAAAGTGTCAATTACTTGAGCTTGATCTCTTTGTACGCGACGTGTTTGCGCGCGACCGGGTCGAACTTGCTGAACTGCAGCTTATCCGGCGTGGTCTTTTTATTCTTAGTTGTCGTATAAAAATGGCCGGTACCGGCCGTCGATTCGAGTTTGATTTTTTCGCGAGCGCCCTTGGCCATCGTCGTACTCCTTACAGTTTCTAGATTTCGCCGCGCGCACGCAGGTCCGCCAAGACCACGTCGATGCCCAGCTTGTCGATCGTGCGTAACGCCGCGTTGCTGACGCGCAAGCGCACCCAGCGATTTTCACCTTCGATCCAGAAACGCCGATATTGCAGATTCGGCATGAACCGGCGTTTGGTCCGATTATTGGCGTGCGAGACATTGTTGCCTGTCATCGGCCGTTTACCCGTCACCTGACACACGCGTGCCATTGCTAACTCCCTTCAATTCGGGTGCAAATTGCGCAAAGCCGCGCAGTATAAAGGTTTGGCGAGGCGTGAGCTAGAGCAGCCCGCGCTCGGCAAACGATACCGTTGCAGAGCCGGCGACGATCAGATGATCCAGCACCTTTACATCGACCAGCGACAGCGCCTGCTTCAGGTTGGACGTCAACAATTCATCGGCGCGACTCGGCTCGGCGACACCCGACGGGTGGTTATGCGCGAAGATCATTGCTGCTGCGTTGTGCTTTAGCGCTCGCTTGACGACCTCACGCGGGTACACGCTGGTCTGGGTCAACGTCCCACGGAAAAGCTCTTCGGTCGCGATCAGCTTATTTTGCGAGTCCAAGTACAGCGCCATGAATACTTCATGTTCGAGTCGTGCCAGTGTGAGCCTCAGGTAGTCCCGCACCTTCCCGGGTGATGAAAGCACCGTGTCGCGCTTGACGTCTTCGTGCAGCGCCCGCCGGGCCAGTTCGAGCACAGCCTGCAACTGCGTGTACTTGGCGGGTCCAAATCCGCCGATTTCGGCCAGCGTTGCGGCATCAGCCGCGAACAAACCGTTGAGCCCGCCGAATCGCGCCAGTGCGTCGCGACCCAGGTCGATCGCAGATCGTCCGGGTGTCCCGGTTCGCAGGAACACCGCGAGCAACTCAGCGTCTGATAGCGCATGTGCGCCGCTTGCAAGCAAACGCTCGCGCGGACGTTCGCCTTCGGGCCAATCCTTGATCGCCACGTGCGTGTCTCGACTAAACTGGTTGCTGAGGAAGTGAAAGATCGTAGCGCGATGTCCGAGCCGTTATCCAACGCGATGGAAGTGGTGCTGGCGCAGCCGCGCGGCTTCTGCGCGGGTGTGGATCGAGCGATTGAGATCGTCGAGCGAGCGCTGGCCGTACACGGAGCGCCAATTTATGTTCGTCACGAAATCGTCCACAACAAATACGTCGTCGACGATTTACGAACCAAGGGCGCCGTGTTCGTCGACGAGCTTGAACAGGTGCCGACCGGTGCCATCGTCGTTTTCTCTGCGCACGGAGTTGCAAAGGTGGTGCAGCGCGACGCCCAGCAACGCGGCTTGCGCGTTTTCGACGCAACGTGCCCGCTGGTGACGAAAGTTCATGTTGAAGTGGCGAAACTGCGCGCCGCTGGACGCGAGATCGTGATGATCGGTCATCTTGGACATCCGGAAGTCGAAGGCACGATGGGGCAGTCCGAAGGCGGAATGCACCTGGTCGAAAGCGTCGGAGACGTTGAACGGCTGCAGGTACGGTCCCCCGAACTCCTTGCCTACGTTACCCAGACCACGTTGTCCCTGGACGATGCGGCGGCGATCATCGCGGCGCTGAAGCGGCGCTTCCCGTCAATCGCCGAGCCCAAAAAAGCCGACATTTGCTATGCGACGCAAAACCGACAGGACGCGGTCAAGTTCATGGCATCGCAAGTCGATGTCGTGATCGTCGTCGGCAGCGAGAATAGTTCTAACTCGAACCGGCTTCGCGAGGTGGCACAGAGGTTCGGCGTGCCGGCCTATCTCGTCGATGACGCGGATCAGCTTGACCCGGTGTGGCTGGAGAACCGGCGCAGAGTGGGCGTGACCGCCGGTGCGTCGGCGCCCGAAGTGCTCGTCACTGCGTTAATCGAGCGACTTAAGCAACTGGGCGCTCGAAGCGTGCGCCCGCTCGACGGCGTGCAGGAAAAGGTTGTATTTCCATTGCCCAAGGGATTGAATAAGGCGGCGGCTTAGAACAAGAAACAGAAGACGGGAGACAGCAATGACAAATCGGCGGCATCGGAACTTGATTGTCGGTTCACTACTCGGCCTGGCTGCGGCAACGGTGGCTGCACAGCCCCTGGAGCTCGAGGGACAAAAGTTCGAGCCCAGCGTGCAGGTGGGCGGACAAACCTTGAACCTGAACGGCGTCGGCTTGCGCAAGCGCGCGATCTTCAAGGTCTATGTTGCGGGCCTGTACGTGCCACAGAAGAGCACGAATCCTGCGACGCTGATCAACGACAAAGGAGCGCGGCGTGTTTCGCTGCGAATGCTGCGTGACGTCGATGCCGGCAGCTTTATCGATTCGTTCAACGACGGCTTGAAGAACAACCTCAGTGAAACGCAGTTGACGGCACTAAAAACTCAGATCGACTCGCTCACCACGACGTTGAAGTCGATTGGAGAAGCGAAAAAGGGCGATACGATTAACTTCGATTACACGCCCGACGGCGGTACACGAATCAGCGTCAACGGACAGCCGCGTGGCGACCCGATCCCGGGCGCCGATTTTTTCTCTGCGGTTTTGCGCATCTGGCTCGGCGAAAAGCCGGCCGACGAAGCGCTGAAGAAGGGAATGCTGGGAGCTTGAGCAATGCCGGCCGCGCTCGATTCGCCATCACGTAATGCATCGGGCGCGACCGAAAGGTTCGATGCCATTGCGCGACTGCCGTTTGGTTTCATCGGCGTGCGTACGAACGAGGCGCAAGTCACGGAGATATGTTTTCTGCACGGTGCGGTGCATCCGAAAGCTGCTGCTAACGCATTGGCGCAACGCGTCGTCGATCGACTTTTCGCTTACTGCGTCGATAGTTCAGCTCCGATCGATTTGCCGCTTGCCATTGAAGGAACCGATTTTCAGCGCCGGGTGTGGGAGCAGATCGCCTGCATTCCTGCCGGCTCGACCGCAACGTACGGTGAAGTCGCGCGCCGGTTGAACGCCGAGGCGCGCGCGGTCGGCCAAGCGTGCGGAGATAACCGCCTGCCGCTTGCAATTCCCTGTCACCGAGTCGTCGCGGCTTCAGGAATCGGCGGATTTGCGCATCATCGGGGCGGCGCCTACGAGGCGATCAAGCGCTGGCTGCTCTTGCACGAGGCCGGCGGCGAACTACGTCTGACGTGAGCGCCGCCGGTGCGCATCGAGTATCGCGCAGCGCCCTGCACCGCAAACTGGGACGTTGAGCGAGTGGGCACGATGGCCTCGCGCGCAACCAAGCATTCAGTCATTAATGATTTAGCGGCGACCACCGACCCTCTGATCGATGCGTTTGCCGATGCCGTCTGGCTCGAAGATGGGCTGTCGCAGAACACGCTGACCGCTTATCGACGCGATCTGTGTGGACTATCGATTTGGCTCAAGTCGCGCGCCGTGACGCTGGCCGCTGCGCGCGAAGCAGATCTGGCGCAGTACTTCGCGGACAAGCATGCAACGACGCTCGCATCGACTGCCAATCGGCGGCTTGCCGTTCTACGGCGTTTTTATCGTTGGGCGATACGCGAGCGGCGCGTCGCGCATGATCCGACCATCCGGCTGAAGAGCGCGACGCGTCCACCTCGCTTTCCCAAGTCGCTGTCCGAGGAGCAGGTCGAGGCGCTGCTACGCGCTCCTGACACCGACACGACGCTTGGCCTGCGCGATCGCGCGATGCTGGAGCTTCTGTATGCAACGGGTTTGCGCGTCTCGGAGCTCGTCGGGCTGACGCTGTCGCAGCTGTCGCTGCAAGAAGGCTTGGTGCGCGTATTTGGCAAGGGCGGCAAGGAGCGCATCGTTCCGCTGGGTGCAGAAGCGCGCAACTGGTTAGAGCGCTATTTGAAAGAATCGCGAACCGCGCTGCTGGGCAGGCGCGTCGCCGATGCGCTGTTCGTAACGCAGCGTGCGAGTTCGATGACACGCCAGATGTTTTGGCTATTGATCAAACGCTATGCCGCGCGTGCCGCGATCGACGCACCGCTGTCACCGCACGGAGTACGCCACGCGTTCGCGACCCACTTGCTGAATCACGGTGCCGATTTGCGGGTCGTGCAGCTGTTACTCGGGCACGCCGATATTTCGACAACGCAAATTTATACGCACGTCGCGCGCGCAAGGTTAAAGGCGCTGCACGCGCAGCATCACCCGCGCGGCTAGACTGACTAATGCATTGGCTGAATTTGTTCTTGGCAACTTGCGCCGCGTACCTGATCGGATCGGTGCCGTTTGCCGTCATTGTCAGTCGTGCGCTGGGGTTAGCAGATCCGCGCACGTACGGATCGCGTAACCCGGGCGCAACCAACGTTCTGCGCTCCGGTAATAAATGGGCCGCGGCGCTAACGCTGCTCGGTGACGGTTTTAAAGGATGGCTTGCGGTATGGCTCGCGCTGCGTCTCGGTGCGCCGTACGGCATCGGCGATGCCGGCGTCGCCCTGGTCGCGATCGCAGTTGTATTGGGCCATTTGTATCCTGTTTTCCTACGCTTTCGTGGCGGCAAGGGGATCGCGACGGCAGCGGGCGTCATCATCGCGCTTAATCCATGGCTCGCGTTTGCTACAGCGGTGACCTGGCTGATCGTTGCCTTTTTTTTCCGCTATTCATCGCTGGCGTCAATCGCCGCCGCCGTTTTTGCACCGTTTTATTCCGCGTTCGGATGGGGGTTTGACGCACGCTTCGTCGCCTTGGTGGTGATTGCAGGATTCACTGTGTATCGCCACAAGGTAAATATCCGCCACTTGCTGGCGGGTACTGAGCGACGCATGGGTCAACCGCGCGATGGCGCGGTTGCCGGACGTCGCTAGGACTTGATTGCTTCCGCAAGCGACCAGCGAGGATGCACTGAGAACGCAAACGGCTCATGATTGTCTGCGGCTGCGCGCGTGCGCTTCAGCTTGGCCAAGCCCGCGAGCGCGATCATCGCGCCATTGTCGGTGCACAAATCGGGAGGCGGAAAAAATACCCGGCCTCCGCGCGCCTCTAACTCTGTTTGCAACCGGGCTCGCAACTGCGAGTTGGCACCCACACCACCCGCAACGACCAGTGTATTGAGGCCGGTTTGATCGAGCGCGCGCATCGCCTTGGTGGCGAGCACGTCGACGATCGCATCGACGAACGCTCGCGCGATATTCGCGCGCTCTTGTTCGCATACATTTCCGGCTTCTGCGCGGCGCACGGCGGTCAGCACCGCGGTCTTTAATCCACTGAAGCTGAAGTTCAGATCGCCGCTGCCAATCATCGGGCGCGGCAACGTCACAGCGCCCGGGTCACCGAACTCCGCGAGGCGCGATACGGCAGGCCCTCCGGGGTAGCCCAGTCCGAGCAGCTGCGCGGTCTTGTCGAATGCCTCCCCGGCGGCATCGTCCAGCGTTTCGCCCAGCAGCTTGTAATCGCCCCAATCGCCGACGTGCAGTAGCTGCGAATGACCACCAGAGACCAGTAGTGCAACGAACGGGAAGGCGGGCGCCGGCTGCGACAACAAAGGTGAAAGCAAGTGACCTTCCATGTGGTGCACTTGATAAACCGGCCGCTCAAGCGCGTATCCCAAAGCGTGGCCGATGCTCACGCCCACCAAAAGCGCGCCAGCCAGGCCCGGCCCGGAGGTGACCGCAATGGCGTCGATCTGCTCAGCGTCACGGTCCGCGCTCTGCAGCACCCTGTCCAGCAGCGGCAGGACGCGGCGGATATGGTCGCGCGACGCAAGTTCGGGCACCACACCGCCATAAGCGACGTGCATGTCCACTTGCGAATGCAGTTGTTGCGCGATCACGCCCTGTTCGCTGTCGAGCAGCGCGAGTCCCGTTTCATCGCATGAGGTTTCAATTCCTAGAATCAACATACAGACAGTGTAAGGAGGGGAAACTGCCGGTTGTTCCGAGGGCGGGTTGTCGGATAGAATCGCGGGCTTTCCGGACGGCCCATCGTCCAGTCAATCCGAGGGATTTGAACTTACCGATGCCTACCATTCGCCTTAAAGAAAACGAGCCATTTGAAGTGGCTTTGCGCCGCTTCAAGCGCACGATCGAGAAAAGTGGCTTGTTGACCGAATTGCGGGCGCGCGAGTTCTACGAAAAGCCGACAGCAGAGCGCAAGCGTAAGCGCTCCGCGGCCATCAAACGCCACTTCAAGCGTCTGCGCGGGCAGATGCTGCCCAAGAAGCTTTACTAGCTAGCTTAACTAGCCGCCTACCGGTCAGAGGCTACTGCACAGCGCGCCCCGGCGCGCTTTTGTTTTCTGAAGATCCAATGTCGACGTCTTTGAAAGACCGCATTACCGAAGACATGAAAAGCGCCATGCGCGCGAAGCAGAGCGAGCGGCTCGGGGCAATCCGTTTACTGCTGGCAGCGATCAAACAGAAAGAGGTTGATGAGCGTGTCGCGGTCGATGACGCCGCGGTGCTTGGCATCATCGAGAAGCTGATCAAACAGCGGAATGACTCGATCGAGCAATTCGAAAAAGCCGGGCGCGATGACCTTGCCGGCAAGGAAAGAGCCGAGCTTCAGCTGCTGAAAGAATATCTGCCGCAGCAAATGTCAGATGCAGAACTGGCGGCTGCGATCGATGCCGCAATCGCAGATTCCGGCGCGACCGGTCCGCAAGCAATGGGTAAGACGATGGCGCTGCTAAAGCCGCGCATCGCCGGGCGGGCCGACATGGGGAAGGCGTCGTTGTTGGTCAAGCAGCGGCTGTCCTGATCTTTTTGCATCTTTTTGCATAACGGGCAGGATCGAAGGTGTGCACCATCGCGTCCGCGATGCGTACACTTTCACGAAAATGATTCCCCAAAGCTTCATCCAGGACCTGCTCGCGCGCGTCGACATCGTCGAAGTCGTCGGCCGCTACGTTCAGCTCAAAAAGGCGGGACAGAACCACGTTGGCCTGTGCCCGTTTCACGCGGAAAAGTCGCCATCGTTCACCGTCAGTTCATCCAAGCAGTTCTTTCATTGCTTCGGGTGCGGCGCGCATGGCAGCGCCATCGGGTTTCTGATGGAGCATCGCGGACAAGGTTATGTCGACGCCATACGTGATTTGGCTCAAGTGGCCGGCATGCAGGTTCCGGAAACCGAGCGCGCAGCCGATTCGCATTCGAAGACTCGGGGGCTGACCGACATATTGTCTCGGGCGGCCGACTTCTATCGTGGACAACTGAAAGACAGCCGACTTGCGATCGAGTACCTGAAGCGGCGAGGTATTACCGGTCACACCGCCGCTCGTTTCGCGTTGGGCTATGCGCCCGACGCCTGGCAGCCGCTGCGCGCTGCCTTCGACAATTATGACGATCCGCAGCTGGTGGAAGCGGGCCTCGTGATTTCCGACGAAGGCAAGCGTTACGACCGTTTTCGAGGCCGCGTGATGTTTCCAATTCGCAATACGCGCGGGCAGGTGATTGGGTTCGGAGCGCGGGTTCTCGATGTCGGTGAGCCAAAGTATTTGAACTCGCCCGAGACGGCGGTCTTCCGAAAGGGGCAAGAGCTGTACGGATTGCACGAAGCAAGAGACGCGATACGCAAAAGTGGTCGCGCGATCGTGGCGGAGGGCTATCTCGATGTCATCCGGCTGGCGCAGGCGGGCTTCGATGAGTCGGTCGCAGCGCTTGGCACCGCGGTTACCAGTGCTCATGTCGGCGCGCTTTTCAAGGCGGCCGATCATGTGATCTTCGCTTTCGATGGCGACGCTGCCGGACGCAAGGCAGCACGCCGTGCGCTCGAGGCGGCGTTGCCGGTGATCGCCGACACCAAGCGCGCGAGCTTTGTGTCTCTGCCGGAAGGCCAAGACCCCGACAGCTTGATTGGAGAACAAGGCCGCGAGGGTTTTGAGTCTGCGCTAAGCCAGGCGCTGCCCCTATCCGAGTTTTTTATACGAAGCTTGACGGGAACTGCAGAGCGGCGACCGACGAGCGCCGAAGAGCGTGCCGCGGTGCTGGGTGCCGCCAAACCGCTGCTGTTATCGATGCCGCCGGGTGCAATGCGCCTGCAACTCTTGCGAGAGCTGTCAGATGTGTCACGTACTCCGCACGATGCAGTCGAAGCGCTTTATGGGTTGCGCAAGGCGCCAAAAGTACGCTTTGCCCCGGTTGAACGCCATACACCTCGCGTCGAGGTGAGCGACCTGAAGCTCGCCATCCTGCAACAGTTGCTCGCGCACCCCATGCTTGCCCGTGAGTTCAATCAGCATGTGATCGACGAGCACTTGCACAGTGACGATCGAATCGACCGCGAGATTGCCGAAGTTTGGCGAACATCCACGGCGACCACCGCCTCGGAGGCCGCGGTCCTGAGTCAGGGCGCCTTGCTTGAAATGCTCGGCGACAGCGAATACGCGGACGAGTATCGGGCGATGGCAGCCCAGGAAATGGAGCTTGAGACCGGGGTGGAAGTGGCGCGTCAGATCATGTCGGAGGCGTACGTCAAGTTGAGGCTGCGTCGCTTCGAGCGGGATCGCGAAGAACGTCTGGCTGACTACGAGCGTGATCCGTCGCCGCAGCGGCTCGAGGCCTATCGCGCGGCGGATCAGGCCTACACGCGGGCCCGCGAGCCCGCCGAGCCGCAGGTGGCCGCGTAATAACCGCCGGCCAGGCAGCCAAGCCCATGGTGCAATTGAACTTTTTGCCGCAAAATTGGCCGAATCGTGGTAAATTCATTGGTTTCGCAGTTCACCATCGTCAGCCGGTGAGCTCGAGCGCCCAGGAGATCGCGAATGATCGGTGGCGCGTAACAAATTTTTAGCGACAGCTTGCGCAATTACCGAAACGCGATCCTCGGATCAGACGTTGGGTTACTGGGTCTCAAACGGATCTCATGCGCAGCGCGTCGTAAAGATCGGCCTCATTTTGCTCGTACTGCGTGAGTAGAAGCGCGGCTTGGTTGAGAAGGCTCATTTGAACCCAATGATGTGTTTGTCGACTGCGTACGGGGCGACTCAATCGCTTGCGCGCGCGTTTGGCATTGACGAACCGGTCGGACGCGCGGCGCCGTCTGGTCGAAACAGGTGAACGCAATGGCATTGAGAAAACAGGAAGTGAGAAAAGTCGAAGCGAAGGCAAAGCCCACTCGCGCAGCGGCTTACGATGAACACGGCAAAGTTGCCCGGAGTGCGATGAGAAAACTCGAGGCAACCCTGTTGTCCTCGACTGCTAAATCGCCAGGCGGTCGCTCGGCCGCGCCCGATGCCAATGGGGCAAAGAACGGTGGCCCGCCTGCGGAGGCCGTCAAAGGACGTCCTGGTCGTAAGCCCAAGCAAAGCGCCGAACAATTGCTCAATGGTGGCGCCGATGCCGTGCCCGAAGCGGTAGACGCCGGCGACGATCCGAGCGTGCAGATCGTCGAGAAAATGAGCGCGACCAAGTTGCGCGCCAAGGATCGCCGCGCGAAAGAAAAGGCGCTAAAGGAAGCGCTCGAGCGTAGCTACCACGGCACCGAGGAAGACCTCGAAACCCGCCGCAATAAGCTAAAGGCCTTGATCAAGCTGGGCAAAGAGCGTGGCTTTTTGACTTACGCAGAGATCAACGATCACTTGCCCGACGCGCTTGTCGATGCTGAAGCCATCGACGCGATCATCAGCACGTTCAGCGACATGGGGTTGCAGGTCTTCGATCAGGCGCCCGATGCCGAGACGGTGTTGATGAGTGAAAACGTCCCGGCAGCGACGCCTGATGATGCCGCTGAGGAAGAAGTTGAAGCTGCGCTGTCGACCGTCGACGCCGAATTTGGCCGTACCACTGACCCCGTGCGCATGTACATGCGTGAAATGGGTTCGGTTGAGCTGCTGACGCGCGAAGGCGAGATTGAAATCGCCAAGCGCATTGAAGACGGCCTCAAGCACATGGTCATGGCGATTTCCGCGTGCCCGACGACGATTGCCGAAATTCTCGCTTATGGCGAGCGCATTCGTGGCGTTGAAATTCCGATCGACGAGGTGGTCGACGGGTTGATGGATCCGTTAGCGGAGGATTTCCCGACCGCCGGTGGCGATGAGGAAGACGAAGAGGGCGAGGAGACGACCGATATCGGCGCCTCGGGCATGACCGCCGGCCAGTTGGATGAGCTGAAGGTGCGTGCGCTGGACAAGTTCGACCACGTGACGAAACTCTTTGACAAGATGCGGGTGTCGTTCGAGAAGGAAGGCTACAAGTCGCCGGGCTACCTGAAATCGCAGCAAAAAATTCTTGATGAGCTGATGAGCCTGCGCTTTACCGCGAAGATGGTCGAGCGGCTGTCGGATACGTTGCGGCGCCAGGTCGACGAAGTGCGCTCGATCGAAAAACAGATTTACGAGATCACGGTCAATAAATGCGGCATGCCGCGCACGCATTTCCTGAAGACGTTTCCGGGTAACGAAACCAACATGCGCTGGGCATCCCGCGAAGCCGATTCGGAGCAGCCGTACGCCGAGATGCTGCGTCGTAATCTGCCGTCGGTGCAGGAGCTGCAGGGCAAGCTGGGTGCGTTGCAAAAGCGTGTCGTGTTGCCGCTGAAGGATCTGCGTGAGGTCTACAAGCAGATGGCCACCGGCGAAGCGAAGGCACGCAAAGCCAAGCGTGAGATGACCGAGGCCAACCTGCGGCTTGTGATTTCGATCGCGAAGAAGTACACCAACCGCGGCTTGCAGTTTCTCGACTTGATTCAGGAAGGCAACATCGGCCTGATGAAGGCAGTCGATAAGTTCGAATATCGCCGCGGCTACAAGTTTTCGACGTACGCAACGTGGTGGATCCGCCAGGCAATTACGCGCTCGATCGCTGATCAGGCGCGCACCATCCGCATTCCGGTGCACATGATCGAGACGATCAATAAGATGAATCGGATCTCGCGCCAGATCCTGCAGGAGACGGGCACCGAGCCTGATCCGGCAACGCTGGCCGTGAAGATGGAAATGCCGGAAGACAAGATCCGCAAGATCCTGAAGATCGCCAAAGAGCCGATCAGCATGGAAACGCCGATCGGTGACGACGACGATTCGCATCTGGGCGACTTCATCGAAGACACATCGACCGTGGCTCCGGTTGATGCCGCGCAGTACAACAGTCTGTCGGACGTTACTAAAGACGTGCTCGATTCACTGACGCCGCGTGAAGCCAAGGTGCTTCGCATGCGCTTCGGCATCGAGATGTCTACCGATCACACGCTGGAAGAAGTCGGCAAGCAATTCGATGTGACGCGCGAGCGAATACGGCAGATCGAAGCGAAGGCGCTGCGCAAGCTGCGCCATCCAAGCCGCTCAGACAAGCTTAAAAGTTTCCTTGAGTAGAACGCAGCGTCGTACGCCAGTAACCGGGCCTCTAGCTCATGCTTGGTTAGAGCAGCGGACTCATAATCCGTTGGTGCCGTGTTCGACTCACGGGAGGCCCACCACTTAATGTCTGACCCCAAGGATTTCACTCATTTCGGCCTCGATCCGCTGATTCTTTCGGCGATCACCGAGATGGGTTACGCGACGCCGACGCCGATTCAGGCGAAGGCGATTCCGGTCGTGATGAAGGGTCTCGACGTAATGGGTGCGGCACAGACCGGCACCGGCAAGACCGCCGGCTTTGCGCTGCCGATCATTCAGAAATTGCTGCCGCACGCGAGCGCCAGCATGTCACCGGCGCGACATCCGGTGCGGGCGCTGATACTGGCGCCGACGCGCGAGCTGGCGGATCAAACAGCGGACAACGTTAAAAAGTACATTGCGAAGACGCCGCTGCGTTGCGCGCTGGTGTACGGCGGCGTCGACATGGACCCGCAAACAGTCGCTTTGCGTTCGGGCGCTGAGATCCTGGTCGCGACTCCGGGCCGCTTGCTCGATCATTTACAACAAAAGAACACCAGCCTTTCGCAGGTGCAGATCGTCGTGCTCGACGAAGCCGATCGGATGCTGGATATGGGATTCCTGCCCGATATCTCACGCATCTTGAATTTGCTTCCGAAGCAGCGTCAAAGTTTGATGTTTTCGGCAACGTTCTCCGAAGAGATCAAGAAGCTCGCCGCTAATTTTCTGAAGGATCCTCAGCTGATCGAGGTTGCGCGTCGCAATGCGACTGCCGATAACGTCACACAGGAAGTGTTCAAGCTGCACGAGTCCGAAAAGGTCGCTGCGCTACTCGAACTGCTGGCCACACGCGGTCCTGATGGCGGACGGCTCACGCAGGTGCTCGTCTTCGTCAACGCCAAGATCGAATGCCGTCGGCTCGCGCGTCAGTTGCAGAAAGCCGGAATCAACGCCGACGCGATTCATGGCGACAAGACGCAGGACGAGCGCATGAAAGCACTGGAAGGTTTCAAGACAGACGCGATCGAAGTGCTTGTTGCAACCGACGTCGCAGCCCGCGGGCTTGATATCGCAGAGCTGCCGGTCGTCATCAATTACGACGTTCCGTTTGCGGCCGAAGACTATATCCATCGCATCGGTCGCACCGGTCGCGCTGGCATGAGTGGCATAACGATCATGCTGATGACGGGCTCAGAAGAGCGTGCCGTCGCCGCGATCGAGAAACTGACGAAGCAGAAGTTCGACATAAAAACGCTGGACGTCGCGCAGCAGTAACCGTGCCGAAGCACGTGACCGACGCGATCGTCCGGCGCGCCGCGAGGGCAGCGAGCGCCGGCCGGATCGAGCGCATGCGCCGAGTACACGCCCGGTCGACGATTTTTTCAGCAAGCCTTACGAGCCTGGTATTCCTTCAGCGGAAGTACCGGCGCCCGCTGCGCAGCCAGCGCGTCCTGCAGGCAAGGACAAGCCGGTCCGCGTGGCTGCGCTGCTCGGCGGCGCCAAACGCTAATTCAAACCAGCGCCTGAACGTCGGCGTCGACGCCGATTGCCTGCCCTGAAATGTTCGCGCCGGCAGGCGATGCCAGAAACACGATTACCCGCGCGATGTCTTCGGGCGCAATCAGCCGTCCAAGCGATGTTTTGGCCAGCGCCTCGTCGCGTACTGTTTCCATCGGCACGCCTCGCGTTTGCGCCTTGTTCGCAAACACCGAATCGATGCGCGGTCCCGCGACCGATCCCGGACAGATCGCGTTGACACGTATGCCGTCGCTGCCGAGCTCGATCGACAGCGATTTGGTAAGTCCGATCACCGCCCATTTAGACGCCGCGTAAGGCGTTCGCAGCGGAAAGCCAAAACGCCCTGCGGCCGACGAAAGATTGGCAATGCTCGCATTACGGCTTTTGCGCAAAAGCGGAATCGCCAACCGCGTGCAAAGGAACTGACCGGTCAGATTGACGGCGAGTGTGCGTTCCCAGTCCGCAAGCGAGATATCTTCACAGCGTGCGGTAGGTCCCGCGATGCCGGCGTTGTTCACTAGAACGTCAAGTCCGCCGTGTCGTGCGAGCAGATCGTCGAACAGCCGACCGACGGCGCTCTCGTCCGCGACATCGCACTGCGATGAGGTTACGGCCGGCGCTGTAGTAGAAAGCTCAGCAAGTGCCCGGGCGTCGACATCGCAAACATGCACGTGCGCACCTTCGGTGATGAACTCGCGCGCGATCGCCAGGCCGATCCCTGACGCGCCCGCAGTCACCAACACGCGCGCTGTTGCAAGTCCCAAGTTCATGCGTTCTCCGTGTCCCGATAGACAGCTTTCGGTCGGCCGACTATAACGGCGATCGTAGTTAAGATCGTTGCAGGTTTAATAACCATAGGGCGTCCGAGTTGCCCGGACGACGCCCACACAAGGAGACATCAATGGATCAACCCAAATCGAATACTCGTCGCACTGTGATCGGTGCGGCCGGGGCTGCAGGCGCGTTGAGCGCTATCGGATTTCCAGCGATCGTGCGCAGTCAATCCGACACTGTGCGGCTCGGACACCTGACGCCGCTCACCGGATTTCTCGGGCCACTTGGTGAGTATGCGGTGATGGGCGTCAGGCTAGCAGTCGAGGAGATCAACGCGGCGGGCGGCATCAATGGTCGCAAGGTCGAGTTGATCGCCGAGGACAGCGTCAATCCGCAGACTGCGTCAACGAAGGCTGAGCGTCTGATCGAACGCGACAAAGTCGTCGCTATCGTCGGAGAGATCAGCTCCGCATCGGGGCTTGCAATCGCGCAGGTCGCGCAACGAAACAGAATCCTGTTCTTCAATACTGGCTGCAACTCGGACGAGCTGCGTGGCAAGTCGTGCAACCGCTATATGTTTCATACGGAGGCGGCGAACAGCATGTACGTCGGCGCGTGCGGACAGGCGCTATTGCGCGATGGCCTGGTCAAGGGCAAGAACTGGTACAGCTTGACTGCGGACTATGCGTTCGGCCACGACCTGCTCAAGGTCGCGAAGCGCTTCATGCAGGCGAACGGAGGGACATTTGCGGCCGACGAACTGGTAGCGACCAACGTTGCAGATTTTTCGCCGTACTTGCTGAAAATTCGCAATGCCAAACCAGATCTGGTGGTTTCCAATCTGGCAGGCGTGCAGATCACCAACTTCATGAAGCAGTATCTGGAGTTCGGATTACCGTTCCCGTTGGCTGGTTTCGGTTTCGATACTGCTGTCTGCATGGGGTGCAGGTAAGGGCAACGTAGCCGGGATCTGGCCCCTCGTGTGGGATTCGCAGGTCAAGTCAACCGACGGCGCAGCGCTTTACGACCGCTTTCACCAAGAAGTACGGGAAGCCTCCCGAGAATCAGGCATGGGGCGATTATCTTTCGACCAAGCATCTGGCGCAGGCGATGAACGACATCAAGAGCACCGATTCCACCAGAGTGGCCGAGCACATGGAGAAAGGCGCGCGGTTCGATGTGCTGAAGACCCGCGAAGGTTATTACCGCGCGTGGGACCATCAACTGATGCAGGAGATGTACACGGTCACCTTCAAGCCCGAGGCGCAGGTGAAGGATAAGTGGGAGCTTTTCAATCTATCGGCCCCGGTACCTGCGGCCAATCAAAGCCTCGAGATCATTGCACCTACGCGCGAGGAAAATCCCTGCACGATGCCTGCGTGATCGCTGAATGACCGGAGCTTCGCGGCGCGCTGCGTGATAAGCCGCGCGCCGCGCTTCGTATCGTGCTGACACAAATTCTTGAGCAGGTTCTAAACGGCCTGCTCGCCGGCGCTTATTACTTGTTGATCGCGCTCGGCCTATCGCTGATTTTTTCGCTTGGTGGGCTGGTCAACCTCGCGCACGGCGCCTTCTATGCGCTCGGTGCGTACTTCGCGGTCGTCGTGACCGAACGGCTCGGACTCGGGTTCGCAGGCTCCGCGCTTGTCTCCCCCATCATCGTTGCGCTGATTGGACTGGTGATCGAGCGGTTCCTGTTTCGCCGGTTCTATCACCAGGATCCTGCCCTGGGTTTGTTGCTGACCTTCGGACTTGCAATGGTCGCCGAGCAGTCGTTGCGCTGGGTGTTTGGCGCCGCGCCCCTGCCGTTTTCGATTCCGACGTCACTTAGGGGCCAAGTGTTTGTCGGCGACTTCATTTATTCGAAGTACAGATTGCTGATGCTCGCGGTCGCGGTCGCGTGTGTGGCGAGTCTGTGGTTCCTCTTGCAGCGAACACCGTTTGGTCGCGTCGTTCGGGCCGGAGTGCAGAACCCGGATATGGTTGCGGCGCTCGGCATTTCGCTGAAGCCGTACATGGCAAGCATCGTCGCGCTAAGTGTGGGTCTGGCCGCGCTTGCCGGTGTGTTGCTTGCGCCGATCTCAGGTGTTCACCCTGCGATGGGCGCCGAAATTCTGACTGCCGCCTTCGTCGTGGTTGTCATCGGCGGGTTGGGTTCGTTCTGGGGTGTCGTGTGGGCGGCGTTGATTGTCGGCGTCGTGCGCGGATTGACGGTTTACTTTCTGCCACCCGCCGCGGATGCGTCAATGTATTTGCTGATGCTGCTGGTGTTGCTGATCCGCCCGCGTGGGCTGACCGGTGAGCGAATTCAGCGCTTCGAGTGACGATGCTGCCGCCTAGGTCACTCGTGCGTTCACCCATTCTCGTTGCGGCCGCGCTGCTCGTCGTGCTGCCGTTCGCGTTGCTGGCCGGCGGGCTGACAATGACCAGCGCAACCGATGTCGTGATTTTCGCGGTCGCGTGCATGGCGCTCAACATCCTGGTCGGGCAGACGGGGCTGGTTTCGTTTGGACATGGAGCGTGGTTCGGGCTTGGAGCGTACGCAGCCGCTCTGGCGCAGCTGCACTGGTTTCGGGGCTCAATGCTTTGGCCAACGCTATTTGCTCTCGTATTTCTGACGTTGGCTTCGGCGGCAATCGGATTTCTCGTGCTGCGTCGGCGCGGGGTGTATTTCTCGTTGCTAACGCTAGCCTTGTCAGCGCTCGTGTACTCGGTTGCATTTCGGTGGACGGCGTTTACGGGCGGCGAAAACGGACTCGGCGGCCTGACGCGGGCCAACTGGCTGGGCGCTGATCTCGAAAACCGATGGGTGTATTACGCACTGGTTGCATCAGTTGGGTTGGCGACGGTGTACGGACTGTCGCGCTTCCACGCATCGCCGATCGGTAGCGTGTTGAACGCAATTCGCGAGAACGAGCAACGCGCGCAGTTCGTTGGCTATCCGACTGCTCGCTACAAGCTGGTGGCGTTCATGCTGTCGAGCGTGCTCACTGGCTTCGCGGGCGTTCTGTTCGCGTTTCACCATCGTTTTGCCTCGGCCGATCCGACAGCGGTGTCCTTCTCCGGCGAGCTGCTGGCGATGGTCATCATCGGCGGCATGCGCAGCTTGCTCGGCCCAGCGCTCGGCGCGCTTTTCTACATTTTGTTCCGTGAGTACCTGTCGATCTGGACCGCCAACTGGCTGTGGTTTTTTGGACTGCTGTTCGTCGGCTTCATTGTGTTTTCTCCAAGCGGGTTGGTCGGTTTGTGGCAGCGGGTGACTGCGCCACTGCGGAAGCGGCGAATCGAAGCTGCGGCGATGGCAGGCCGTGCGATCGAGCAAGGCGTTGAACTGCCGGCGTTCGTCCGCGCGCATGCGACTGACAGCGGTACCGTGCTCGCAGCCGAGCACCTCGCCAAATCGTTCGGCGGCATTCGCGCGGTGCAGGATGCAAGCATCGCGGTCGGCGCACGCTCGTTACATGCGCTGATCGGTCCGAATGGTGCCGGCAAGACGACGCTCTTCAATCTGATTTCCGGCCTCTTACCACCTGATCGCGGTCGCGTCGTGTTGGCCGGCAAAGACATCACGGGTTCGACTCCGCATCGGATCGTTGCAGCTGGGGTCGCTCGTTCGTTTCAGATCACCAATCTTTTTCCAGCGCTAACCGTGCACGAGAACCTGCGCCTCGCGGTACAGGCGCGAGCGCGCGGCCGCTTCAACGGCTGGACGCGGACCACAGAAGTCGAAGCAGTGATACAGGAGACCGCGCAGCTGGTTCGCTTTCTCGGTCTGAGCGGAATCGAGCGCGCCGAGGCCGGTGAACTTTCTTATGGCGGGCAGCGCCTGCTCGACATGGGGTTGGCGTTGGCGTGTGCACCGCGCGTATTGCTGCTCGACGAACCGCTGGCCGGCCTTGCTGCGGCCGAGCGCGAGCGCGTTGCGCAATTGGTTAAGCGGATTTCGTCGGATCTACCGGTGCTCTTGGTTGAACACGACATCGATCGAGTGTTCGCACTGGCCGATCGCGTGACCGTGATGAACGATGGCAAGGTTTTGTTTGACGGCAATGCGGCCGATGCGCGTGCGAGCGAGGCGGTACGCGAAATCTATATCGGGTCCGGCACCGCTGCGCTCGCTGCGAGTGCTCACGGCGGTGCAGAGCGGGCCGCAGCGCCTGCACTGCTCACTCTTGACGCGGTGGATGCCTTTTACGGCAAGAGTCACATCGTCAAGAGTGTCGGGCTCACGGTGCACGAGCACGAGATCGTTGCGCTGCTTGGTCGCAACGGCGCCGGCAAGTCGACGTTGCTGAAGACCATCATCGGCACGGTACCGCCTGCGAACGGCACGATCACGCTCGGTGATCTGCCGTTGGCCCGACTTGCGGCGTGGCAGATCGCGCGTCTGGGTGTCGGTTACGTGCCGCAGGGCAGGGCGCTGTTTGCGGGAATGAGTGTGCGAGACAACCTCGAGCTCGCACGCCTGAAGCGGCACGGCTCAAAGCGCGGATCGGGTGTCGCGTGGTCGGACGAGAAGATCACCGAGTTCTTCCCAAAGCTGGCGGCACGGCTCGACACACCTGCTGACTTTCTGTCGGGCGGCGAGCAACAAATGGTCGCGGTTGCACGCGCGTTGGCCGGTCATGTGCGGGTGCTGTTGCTCGACGAGCCGTTCGAAGGGTTGGCACCGACGGTGATCGAAGAACTCTTCACCGCGTTCGAGCGATTGCGTGCCGAACTGGCGATCGTGATCGTCGAACACAATCTCGACTTGGTGCTCGCACTCGCGGACCGGGCCTATGTGCTCGAGCGTGGCAGCGTCGTGCATCAGGGGCCGGCATCGACGCTGCGTGAAAATCTCGAACTACGGAGACAGGTACTGTGGATGTAGAGAAAAGAAGTGCGGCCATTGTGGGGGCCGGACTGATTGGCCGCGCATGGGCGGTCGTATTCGCGCGCGCGGGCTGGCAGGTGCGGCTTTTTGACGCCGTAGCGACTCAGCTTGCCACGGCACGACAGTTGATCGCTCAATCGCTGGCCGATCAGGAAGAAGCGGAGTTACTCACCGATGCACGGGGCGCGCTAGCGCGCATTGTTCCTTGCAACACGCTGAGCGAGGCGCTGAAGGATACCGAGTGGGTTCAGGAAAATCTGCCCGAGGAAGTGTCGGTCAAGCGAGCCGCTTTTGCCGAGTTCGACCGGCTAGCGCCGTCCAATGCAATATTGGCCAGCAGTACATCGGCGATCGTCGCTTCGCAGTTCACGGCCGATCTTGCCGGACGTGCACGTTGTCTCGTTGCGCATCCGGTCAATCCTCCACATCTGGTGCCTGTCGTTGAACTGTGTGGTGCGCCTTGGACCAGCGAAGTCACGCTAGACCGTGCTCGGGCAACGATGGAATCGCTGGGCCAAGTTCCCGTGCTGATACGCCGCGAGATCGAGGGGTTTGTATTGAACCGGCTGCAAGGTGCGCTGCTGACCGAAGCGATGCGACTGGTTGCCGACGGCGTTATTTCTCCGGACGATCTCGACAAGACAATGCGCGATGGCCTTGGTATGCGATGGTCGTTCATGGGCCCGTTTGAAACGATCGAGCTGAATGCACCCGGAGGTGTGTCGGACTATTGCGCGCGTTACAGTGGTTTTTACCGCCGGCTCGCGGTCGACCCCCCGCCTGCAACAGTGTGGGAAGAGCAAAGCGCCGCGCGCGTCAGTGAGGCGATAGGCACGCCGTTGACGGAAGCACAACGCGACCAGCGCACCGCATGGCGTGATCGCCGCTTGCTCGCGTTGCGACGACACAAGCGGGACAGCGAAACGAAGAGTTAATCAACAGGAGACGGAATGGCGGCATCGGGCAAGGCATCACGCAAGGTCATCATTACCTGCGCCGTTACCGGCGCTATTCATACGCCTTCGATGTCACCGCATCTGCCGGTGACACCGAAGGAGATCGCGGACGCTGCGGTCGCTGCCGCTGAAGCCGGCGCGGCAATCGTTCACCTCCACGCACGCGATCCGGTCGATGGCCGTCCGACGCAAGACCCAAAGTACTTCCTCGAGTTCGCTCCCGAGATCGCGCGCCGCTCAGACGTAGTGATCAACTTCACCACCGGCGGTGCACCGACGATGCTGGTCGAAGAGCGATTGCAGCCCGCGCTGCAGTTGAAGCCCGAAGTCGCGTCGCTGAATATGGGATCGATGAACTTCGGCCTGTATCCGATGCTCGCGCGGTTCAAGGACTTCAAATTCGACTGGGAGCGGCCGTATCTCGAGGGTTCGTTCGATCGCGTGTTCAAGAACACGTTTCGCGATATCGAGCACATCCTGACGTCATGCGCGGACAACGCGACTCGCTTTGAGATCGAGTGCTATGACATCGGACATCTTTACACCGCCAAGCACTTTTTCGATCGTGGCACCGTCAAGGCACCGCTCTTCATTCAAAGTGTGTTCGGAATTCTGGGCGGCATCGGCCCGCATCCCGACGACGTTGCGCACATGAAGCGCACCGCAGATCGCCTGTTTGGCGATCAGTATCGCTGGAGCGTACTGGGCGCGGGCCGCAATCAGCTGCCGATCGCTGCAATGTCGGCCGCGATGGGCGGCAACGTACGTGTCGGGCTCGAGGACAGTTTGTGGCTTGGGCCCGGCAAGCTTGCCGAGTCGAATGCTGCGCAGGTGCGCGCAGTGCGCCAGATCATTGAAGGCCTTGGCCTTGAGATCGCGACACCCGATGACGCGCGCACGATGTTGGCACTGAAAGGTAAGGCGGCCGTCGGGTTTTGATCAGCTACTTTGTTGCAACGCCTGTTCCAGGTCCCATAGGATGTCGTCGATCGACTCAATGCCGATTGATAGGCGCACCATCTCGGGCAGTACCCCAGCCGCGCGTTGCTCATCTTCCGAAAGCTGACGGTGCGTCGTCGACGCGGGATGAATCACAAGAGATTTTGCGTCGCCGATGTTCGCCAAGTGCGACAGGAACTGCAAACCGTCGATAAATTTTTCGCCAGCTGCCGCTCCACCTTTGATCCCGAACGTCATCACACTCGATGCGCCGGGTTCGCCGTTGACGGTGCGCAGGTATTTCCTGGCGAGAGCGTAATAGGGGCTTGACCTAAGCCCGGGCCAGTTGACCCACTCGACGCGGGGATGCGCTTCGAGAAACTCAGCGACTCGCCGTGCATTTTCGACATGACGCTCCATTCGAACATGCAGGGTCTCGAGCCCCTGCAACAGCAACCACGCAGACAAGGGAGCCAGCGCTGAGCCGTGCACGCGCAACACTTCCATGCGCGCCTTCATCGTGTAGGCAAAGTCGCCAAACGTTTCCCAGAACTTGACGCCGTGATAGCCCTTCGATGGCGCGACCATGTCGGGAAACTTGCCATTGCCCCAATCGAACTTTCCGCTTTCGACCAGCACGCCGCCGATCGTCGTGCCATGGCCGCCGATGTACTTGGTTGCCGAGTGCACGACGATGTCTGCACCCCAATCGAAAGGGCGGCACAAATACGGTGACGCCATCGTGTTGTCGATCATCAGCGGAATCTGCGCAGCGTGTGCAATTGCGGCCACTGCTTCGATGTCGAGCACATTGATCTTCGGATTGCCAAGCGTTTCGGCATATACGCAGCCGTGTGTTCGGCTTCAATGCCCGCTTGAAATTTTCGGGATCGTCGGGGTCGACCAGCGTCGACTGGATTCCCATCTTCGGTAGCGTGACGGCGAACTGCGAGTACGTTCCGCCATAGAGCAGACTCGACGCAACGATGTGCTCGCCTGGCTGAACGATCGCGAGAATCGCCGTGAGCTGCGCTGCCATTCCGGAACTCGTTGCAAGTGCTGCGCGGCCATTTTCCAGTGCGGCGACGCGCTCTTCGAACACCGCGACCGTCGGATTGCTGATGCGCGAATAGACGTTGCCGAACGTTTGCAGATTGAACAGACTGGCTGCGTGATCGGCCGAGTCGAACACGTAGCTGGTGGTTTGATAAATCGGTTGCGCGCGCGAACCGGTCACCGCGTCGGGCAACTGGCCTGCATGCAGGCACAGCGTCTCGATACCGAACGCGCGGTCCGCCATCAGCGTGTAGTACGGCAACTGGCGCGGACGACGAGCCGAGATCACGCGCGTGTTGACGCCCGCCCAGTTAAGCCCACCGAATAACCTTCCGTGCTCGATCTTCACGCAGCGGTTCATCACGACATCGAGCCCTGCGTCGCGCGCTTTTTCGGCCGCCGCTTGGTTGACGACGCCGAGCTGCATCCACAGCGCCTTGGCGCCGATGGCGATCGCTTGGTCTGCGAGCGGGCCAATGTCTTCGGCTTTGCGGAAACAATCGACCATGTCGATCGCACCTGCCTCGCGCGCCGATGCCAGATCTGGATAACACACTTGCCCGAGCACTTCGCGGTACTTCGGATTGACGGGAATCATCGTGTAGCCGTGCTCCAGTAAATACTTGCCGACGAAATAGCTCGGCCGATGCCACTCGGCGGAGATGCCGACGACGGCGATGCGGCGGCTGTCGTCCAACAATCGTCGCAGGGTGGGGATATCCGTCGAATCAGCCATGCAGCGATTCTATCGGCCGATCCCACGCGACACGCATAAAGTCAGGCGCAACCCATCCCATCAGCGGCCGATGCAAAAACGCGCCCATGGGCGGGTTCGTTCAGGAGTCGGCTAACTCTTTACAAAATTGTTTCCTGAGCAAGTGCCACCGTGTAGCCGTTGAGCCCAAGCCATCGGAGGCCGTTTGAACCAATCGTTTCCTTAGAATGTGTCGGCTTTTTTCACAGTCGGCGCACGGGACGTGTCGGTGCGTCGACATAACTCGTTGATAAGTCGAACAACAGTGCTTCTGGCACGGTTCATGCGTTGCGCATGGCAAGTTGAAATGTGTCCCAATAAGAAAGAACAGGCGTCGTCGTTACGAGACGAGCACATGAACGCTTCTTCGCTTCGTCATTTCCCGCTGGAGTCGCAACGATGAAAACACCCGCATTCGCATCCACGGCAGTAGCCGCAATTCTGTCTCTAGCAGTGTCCGCTGCTTCGGCAGCACCCATCGTGTTCTTCGGTGAAGACTTGAACCCCGGCGGCACGGTCCCGGCGGGCGGCAATGCGCAAACGGCGCGCAACAGTTTTCTTAGCAACTTGGTCGGCGTCGGCAACCAGACTTTCGAGTCCTTCGCCAACCTGACATCGATCGGCGGCGCCGGTATTAACATCAATTTCCCTGGCTCGGGCGGCGCGATCACCGCGAACCTCAGCAGTGGCGCAGACGCGAGCGGCGGCGGAATCTGCGACCAGACTGTGGGCGGCACGGTGAATGGCATTGGCTGCGGCTTCCAGCGTTTCGCGACCTCGGGCGACAACTACCTGCAGAACGCTTCGAGCATGACGCTGACCTTCAGCTCTCCCATCGCGGCATTCGGGTTCTTCGGCACCGATTTCGGCGACTTCGACCAGCAGGTCACGGTAACGCTGGAGAACGGGACCACGGAGGTGATCCCGGTGGAGTCGACTGAGGGCCCAACCGCAGGTGGCAACGTTCTGTTCTGGGGCATGATCGACGCGGCTAATTCCTACACGTCGATCACATTCAGCACCACCGGCGGTTCAGACGTATTCGGCTTCGATGACATGGTCATTGGCGACCGCCAGCAAGTAGTCATCGTACCGGAGCCCGGCGTGCTGTCGCTGCTGTCGCTCGCGTTGTTCGCCTTGGGCTTCCTCAGATTCAAAAGGAAGTAGCATCGGTCGGCAATACCGATAGAGAACGCGGGGGCGTAAGTCCGTCACGGGCTTTACGCCCCCCAATGCCCGTAATTGGCGCAGCTTTCGCTGGCTCAATTAGAACTTATGGGTCCCTGCCGAACTAATGGTGGTGGAGGCGGCGGGAATCGAACCCCCGTCCGCGAATGATCCAGATCCAGTTCTACATGCGTAGCCGGTCTATTTAAATCTCACCGCGCGCTTGGCCGATCGGCAGGCCGACGCGCAGCCAGTCACTTGTTCTCGATGCCGCCGTCATGACTCCAACGGCATCCAGCCTCTGTAAATGGCGCTGCTGTTAGTTGCCTAACCTAGCCCAGGGGCCAGCTAGTGCAGCGTCTAGCCGGTATTAAGCGGCTAAAGCAAACGCGTCTTCGTTGGCGTTTGTAGTGTTCCAGATGGATTTACGAGGTGACTGGTCCTCGGCATGCCCTGAGATCCTTCACGACCCACGTCGAAGCCAGGTCGCCCCCAAAGTCAAATGAAATTGTACGCACATAGATGCGGCACCGTGGGTCGAAATCAAGCGGATTTAGCTCGCTCCGCCTCATCGCCGCTTAGCAATCGCAAGATCTCCGCTGGTGAATCGATGATGGCGTCTGCGCCCCACTGTTGATACGGCACGCCGTTGCCGAGATAACCGTAGCTTGCAACGACGGTACGCATGCCCGCTGCGTGACCCGCGTCGATGTCACGCTGATCGTCGCCAACGTACACGGCCAGACTGGCATCCACCGCCGAGCAGGCGAGCGCGTGCAGCAGCGGTGCGGGGTGTGGCTTCGAAAACTGCGTGGTGTCACCACTGACGACGCATGCCGCACGGTCCGAAAGGTTCAGCGCTTGCACCAGCGGTAGCGTGAAACGCGCGAGTTTGTTGGTGACGATTCCCCATTTGATGCCGCGTTCCTCCAGTTGCTTTAGCGTGTCGTCCATGCCGGCAAATAGGGCAGATTCCACACACAGCGCCGATTCGTACTCACGCAGGAACTCGTTGCGCAGGTCGGCGTAACGCGCATCGTCCGGCGTAACGTTTAACGCGCGTCCGACCATACCGCGTGCGCCGTGCGAAACGTACGGACGCAGCTCGGCGAGTGGCAATGGTTCGATGCCGCGGGCGATGCGCATTCGGTTTGCCGCCGCCGCGAGATCGGGCGCGGTATCGGCCAGTGTGCCGTCAAGGTCAAGCAGAACTAGCCGGACGGCCGGCTTCATTCCGGTTTGCGGCATGCCATCAAATAATTGACACCGGTGTCGCTGCCGAGCGTCGCGCTCTTGGTAAATGGGTTGTATTGCATACCCATCACTTCGCGCACTTCGAGTCCCGCTGCGCGCGCATGCCGGGCCAGCTCACTCGGGCGAAGAAACTTCGCGTACTCATGCGTTCCGCGCGGCAATAGATTCAAAACGTATTCGGCGCCGACAATTGCCAGTGCAAATGCCTTGGCATTGCGATTAATCGTAGAAAAAAAGATCCAGCCGCCAGGTTTGGCCAGGGTTGCACATGCCTGCACTGTTTGCGCGGGTTCGGGAACGTGTTCGAGCATCTCCATGCACGTGACAACGTCGAAGGCCCCGGGTGTGTCAGCAGCAAGGGCCTCCGCAGCACACTCGCGATAAACGACACGTGCTTTTGATTCGAGCGCGTGCAACTGGGCGACCTTCAACGGCTTGTCAGCCAGGTCGATGCCTAATACGAATTCGCTTTTCTGCGCCATCGCTTCGGTCAATACACCGCCGCCGCAACCGACATCAACGACGCGTTTGCCGGCAAGCGACGCATGTTGATCGATCCACTGGAGGCGTGCTGGATTGATGTCGTGCAGTGGACGCATCGGTCCTTCACGATCCCACCACGTAGCCGCGAGCTCACCAAATTTCAGCAGTTCGGCCTGATCGACGTTATCGCCCATGCGCCGAATGTTACGCAACCGCGCGTATGCAAACGTTGGCCAAAAAAAAGCCCCGCCGAAGCGGGGCTAGTTTGCGCAAAGCTTTTTTATTAACGGCTTGTTACTGCTTGACCGGACGCGTACCGACTACTTCGACTTCAACGCGACGGTTCGGCTGCAAGCAGTCGATCAGCTGCTTCTGATTGCGGACTTCACCCTTCGGCGACGGATCCGCGCACTGCTTGACCGGATTGGCTTCACCTTTGCCTTCGGTGTAGACGCGGTTCGGCTCGATACCCTTGGTTACCAGGTAGTCTTTAACAGCCTGTGCACGACGTTGCGAAAGTTTCAGGTTGTACGCATCGCTGCCGATACGGTCCGTGTAGCCAACCGCGATGATCACTTCGAGGCTGACACCGGCCAGTTTGGACACGAGGTCATCCAGCTTCGCGCGGCCTTCCGGACGCAGCGTTGCTTTGTCGAAGTCGAACAGCGCATCCGCTGCAAACGTCACCTTCTCGCTGGTCGGAGCAGGCGGCGCCGGTGGCGGCGGTGGTGGTGCCGGTGGTGCGGGCGGCGGCGGTGGCGGCGGTGGTGGCTCGCAGACCGGGGGCTTCATCAGCGCCCGATCGCATACGCATCCAACCGTCCAGTTCGGGAACGGCGCGCCCTCGATCTTGGTGGTTGCAGCGCGCTCCAGCGACCAAAAACCGGTTCGCCAGCACAGGCCAAACGGGTTCATTACTACTACCCCGTTCGGGCTGATTACGTACGGGCTTTCGCGCGGATCGACGATTTTGATGTCCTTCTGCTGGGCGAGACTTATGCCAGAGACGGTCATCAACGCCGCGGCAACGAGGCCCAGCTTGATGAATTTCATATTGGTGCTCCTCACTCGAGATTCGAAAATTTTTTGGAACTGAGCATCCGGTGCGCAAACCGAACGATCCTGGCAAGCCAGCGTCGATCGGTGGTCGTTTGGGCAGGCACGGCACTGATGCGTGCTTCTACCTGCCTGCCTAAACAGCCCCGCTCGTGAGCAAAACTTGTCGGCAACGATTCTGCCACGCGCCTACCGAGGCCATCAGGGTCTTTTCCAATTCGCCATCGCTATCCGCAAGCGGTTGTCGCTTATGCACAACAGCCTTGCCCGCAACCCACACATCGGTAACCTGCTCGCGCCCGGCTGCGTACACGATTTGCGACACAACGTCATAAAGAGGCTGAGTTTCAACCGCCGCCAGATCGAACGCAGCGAGGTCAGCCTGCTTGCCGACTTCAATCGAGCCGATGCTGCGTTCCAGCCCAAGTGCGCACGCCCCAGACCAGGTGGCGCTTTCAAGCGCTTCGCGAGCGCCGAACGCACTGGCATCGCGGGCAACGCCTTTGGCGAGCAAGGCGGCCAGGCGAAGCTCGGCGAGGATGTCAATGCGGTTGTTGCTCGCCGCGCCGTCGGTGCCAAGGGCGATATTCACTCCGGCCGCCGACAGTTTTGCAACCGGCGCGAAACCGCTTCCGAGCTTCAGATTCGACGCCGGGCAGTGCGCCACGGAAGCGCCACGCTGCGCGAGCAGTGCGATTTCGTGCTCGTTCAGATGCACCGCATGCACGGCGATTAGCCGCTCCGACACAAGTCCCAGACGGTCGAGTCGCTGCAACGGCCGGCAGCCGTGCTTCGCCACCGACTCCGCGATCTCATCTTCGGTCTCGTGCACGTGCGTATGGATCGGCAGGTCGAGCTCTTCGGCGAGTATTGCAATGCGCTTCAGCGTCTGATCGGCGACGGTGTAGGGTGCGTGCGGCGCCAGTGTGAAGCTCACCAGCGGATCATTGCGAAACGCATCGCGCGTCGCGAGGCCCTTGCGCAGGTAATCGTCCGCGTCTGCGGCATACGTGGTAGGAAATTCGATTGCCACGATGCCCGCGACTGCGCGCATGCCCAGACCTCGCAACGCACGGAGGCTTGCCTCCGGGTAAAAGTACATATCCGAGCAGGTGGTGGTTCCTGAACGCAACATCTCGAGTCCGGCAAGCTGTGCGCCGTCGTGCACGAAGTCCGCCGATACAAGCGCGGCCTCGAGCGGCCAAATGCGATCCTTCAGCCAACGCATCAGCGGCAGATCGTCTCCAACGCCTCGTAACAACGACATCGCCGCATGCGTGTGGCAGTTGACCAGTCCTGGCGTCAACGCGTGCGTGGCGAGTGTGTGCGTAGCGGCGGCCCGATAGCGCTGCGTTGCTTCCGCCGAAGGCAGCACGTCGACGATCACACCGTTTGCGATCGCAATCGCGTGGTGCTCGAGAACCACGGTGCGCGGCACGACCGGGACGACCCAGCGGGCGTGGACGAGCGTGTCGATATCGGTCATCGCAGAGGAGATTTGCTACCCAAATCGGGGCGCGCGATTACAGCACACGGCAGCGTTATGAGGCGAAATTAGCGCTTCGCACTGATAAACTTCGCAGCTTAATTTTGCGCCTAGCTGCCGGGCCTGCATTGGAAGATTCAGTGGATCAATTCGCCAAAGAAACGCTGCCGATTTCCCTCGAAGACGAGATGCGGCGTTCGTATCTTGACTACGCAATGAGCGTGATCGTCGGCCGTGCGCTGCCCGATGTGCGCGACGGTCTGAAACCGGTTCACCGCAGGGTCCTGTACGCAATGCACGAGAGCAACTACGTGCATACGCGGCCCTATGTGAAGTGCGCGCGCGTCGTCGGTGACGTGATGGGTAAATATCATCCGCACGGCGATCAGGCGATTTACGACACGCTCGTCAGAATGGCGCAGCCGTTTTCGTTGCGCTATCTGCTGATCGACGGTCAGGGCAACTTCGGATCGGTTGACGGCGACAACCCGGCGGCGATGAGGTACACGGAGTGCCGGTTGTCGAAGATCGCGGCATCGCTGCTGCTCGATATCGACAAGGAGACGGTCGACTTCGCTCCGAACTACGACGGCAAGGAGCAGGAGCCGCTGGTGTTGCCGGCGCGGGTGCCGAACCTGTTGATCAACGGATCGGCCGGCATCGCGGTCGGAATGGCGACGAACATTCCGCCGCATAACCTCGGCGAAGTGATCGACGGCTGCATGACGTTGTTGCGCAATCCGCAGGCGACCATCGATGAACTGATCGAGCTGATTCCAGCACCTGACTTTCCGACTGCGGGAATCATCTACGGCATCGAGGGCGTGCGCGAGGGTTACCGCACCGGTCGCGGTCGCGTGGTGATGCGCGCGAAGGCGCACTTCGAGGAAATCGACAAGGGAACGCGCTCGGCGATCATCATCGATGAGCTGCCATATCAGGTGAACAAGCGCGTGCTGCTCGAGCGCATTGCCGAGATGGTCAATGAGAAGCGCATCGAAGGCATCTCCGACATCCGCGACGAATCGGACAAATCCGGAATGCGCGTCGTCTTCGAGTTGAAGCGCAACGAGCAGCCCGATGTCGTGCTGAACAATCTGTACAAGCAGTCGCAGCTGCAGGACACGTTCGGAATCAATATGGTGGCGCTGGTCGATGGCCAGCCGCGCGTGCTGAACCTGAAGCAGATGCTCGATGCATTCTTGTCGCATCGGCGTGAGGTGATCACACGGCGCACGGTGTTCGAGCTGCGCGAGGCACGCCGGCGCGGCCATGTACTGGAAGGGCTGGCAGTGGCGCTGGCGAATATCGACGAGTTCATCGCGTTGATCAAGGCGGCGCCGACGCCTCCGGTCGCTAAGACCGGATTGATGAGCCGAGCGTGGGATTCGTCTGTCGTGCGAGAGATGCTGACGCGCGCGGGCCGCGACATGAACGTCTATCGCCCTGAGTTGATGGACCCACGCTTCGGAATGATGGACGACGGGCTTTATCGGCTGTCGGACGAACAGGCCGAGCAGATCCTGCAGATGCGCTTGCAGCGTCTGACTGGGCTCGAGCAGGACAAGATCGTCAATGAATATCGCGATGTGATGGAGCAGATTACCGACCTGCTGAACGTGCTGGCGACACCCGCGCGCATTACCGACATCATTGCCGAGGAGCTGCTGGCACTCAAGAGTGAGTTTGGCGATGCGCGCCGCTCGGAGATCGTTCGCAGTGCGCAGGATCTGATCACCGAAGATCTGATCACGCCGGAAGACATGGTGGTCACCTTGTCGCACGCCGGCTATATAAAGAGCCAGCCGCTGGCCGACTACCGGTCGCAGCGACGCGGTGGACGCGGAAAACAGGCGGCGTCGACGCGTGAAGATGACTGGATCGATCAGCTGTTCATCGCGCACACGCACGACACGATCCTGTGTTTCTCCGATCGCGGTCGCTTGTACTGGCTGAAAGTTTGGGAGGTTCCGCAAGGGCAGCGCAATGCGCGCGGCCGGCCGATCGTCAACATGTTTCCGTTGATGGAGAACGAGAAGATCACGGTCGTGCTGCCGATCAAGCAGTTCGACGCCGAGCACTTCGTATTCATGGCCACCGCGATGGGGACCGTCAAGAAAACTGCGCTGACGGAGTTCTCGAACCCGCGCAAGGCCGGCATCATCGCCGTTGATCTCGATGCCGGTGACTACCTGATCGGCGCCGCGATCACCGACGGTAAACACGATGTCATGCTGTTCTCGGATGCGGGCAAGGCCGTGCGCTTTGACGAGAACGATGTGCGGCCGATGGGCCGGCAAGCGCGCGGCGTGCGCGGAATGTGGCTGGATGATGGGCAGCAGGTGATTGCGATGCTCGTCGCCGAAGACGAGCGACAGAGCGTGCTGACCGCAACCGAAAACGGCTTTGGCAAGCGCACGCCGATCATCGAATACACGCGCCACTCACGGGCAACGCGAGGAATGATCGCGATTACCACCAGCGAGCGAAACGGGAAGGTGGTCGCTGCCACGTTGGTGCGTAACGACGACGAAGTGATGCTGATCACGACCGGCGGCGTACTGATTCGGACGCGAGTTGCCGAGATTCGCGAGATGGGTCGTGCAACCCAGGGCGTCACGCTGATCGCGTTGGATGACGGCACGCTGCTTTCGGGTCTGCAACGCGTGGTTGAGCGCGACAGTGATGTGGTGAACGGCGAGACTGTCGGTAACAACGGTGGGCATGCAACGGCTTTGGATGCCAGCGATAGCAGCTCGTCAGACGTCCCGCCGCAAGCCTGACGTGCGGCAGCTTTTCTGTGCGGTCTGCGCGGCGGCCCTCGCATGAGCGAGCCGGGCGCCGTTACCGGAGAGCAAGTCGATGATCGGCTCAAGCTATTACGCGAAGCGATCGACGCTGTCGACGCGCGCTTGATCGCGCTTCTAAACGAACGCGCGCAACTCGCACTTGACGTCGGGCAGATCAAGCACGGCGCGGGCACGCCGGTGTTTCGGCCCGAGCGCGAGGCAGAAGTGTTGCGACGCGCCGGCGCTGTAAATACCGGGCCGTTGTCGCGCGACCACGTCACCAATATTTTTCGCGAGGTGATCTCCGCGTGTCGCGCACTGGAGCGGCCGATGACCGTGGCCTATCTCGGACCGGCAGGAACATTTTCCGAGATGGCGATGCAGCGCCAATTTGGCACCAGCGTCACCGGGCTGCCCTGCATGACACTGGACGAAGTATTCCGGACGACCGAGGCTGGAAGCGCCGAGCTGGCAATCGTGCCGCTCGAAAATTCTTCCGAGGGCGCAGTTAGTCGCACGCTCGACTTGTTGCTTGCAACACCGCTTAGCATGTTGGCCGAGGTTTCGATATCCGTCGAACACAACCTGTTTACCAAGAGCGGCTCGATGAACGGTGTCGAGCGCGTCTGTGCACACGCGCAGGCCTTGGCGCAATGTGCGGGCTGGCTGAATCAACATTGGCCGATGCTGGAACGGCAACCGGTTGCGAGCAATGCCGAAGGCGCTCGCCTGGCTTCGCTCGATGAAACAACGGCAGCCATTGCAGGTGAATCGGCCGCGCGGCACTTCAACGTTCAGACCGTGGCGGCGCAGATCCAGGACGACACGCATAACCGAACGCGCTTTGCCGTCCTCGGTGCGCAAAGCTGCGCAGCGACCGGCACCATCGGCGCGCAACAAGACTTCGCTGATCCTCTCGGTGCCGAACAAAGCGGGCGCGGTGTTCCACATGCTGTCGCCTCTGGCCGCGCACGGCGTTTCGATGACGCGCTTCGAATCGAGACCGGCGCGCGTCGGTACCTGGGAGTATTACTTCTACGTCGACGTCGAGGGCCACGTCGATGAGCCCAAGGTCGCGCGAGCGCTGGCAGAGCTGCAGCAGGCGTGCGCCTTCTACAAATGCCTGGGCTCGTATCCGGCCGAGCGAACCGAATCGCAATGAGCGACATCTCGGCGCTGCCTTACGTGCGTGAGATCGCGCCGTACCAGGCGGGTAAACCGATCGACGAGCTGGCGCGCGAATTCGGTCTTGATCCGAAATCAATCGTCAAGCTGGCGTCGAATGAAAACCCGCGCGGCATGCCCGACTCGGCAAGGCACGCGATCACCAACGCGATGACTGATCTCGGGCGTTATCCCGACAGCAACGGATTCGAGTTGAAGTCGGCGCTGTCCGCACGATTCAACGTTCCTGCCGACTGGATCACGCTCGGCAACGGCAGTAACGACATTCTCGAATTGGCTGCGGCAGCTCTTTTGTCGCCGGGTCGCAGTTGTGTTTACGCGCAACACGCGTTTGCCGTGTATGCGCTTGCGACTCAGGCGCGCGGTGCACGCGCGATCGTGGCGCCGGCGAAGGATCTCGGTCATGATCTTGACGCGATGGCGTCGGCAATTGCTGCCGACACCGCATTGGTTTACATCGCCAACCCCAACAATCCGACCGGAACCCATCTGCCAGCCGATGCGATGGCACGTTTCCTCGCGCGCGTGCCGCCGCAAGTCGTGGTCGTGATCGATGAGGCATACAACGAATACCTGCCGCCGGATCGGCGCTTCGATAGCGTTCAGTGGGTGCGTGAATATCCGAACCTACTGATCTCGCGTACGTTCTCGAAAGCGTATGGGCTTGCTGGGCTGCGAGTGGGGTATGGCTTTGCGCAGCCGGCCCTGACCGATCTGCTCAATCGCGTGCGGCAACCTTTCAACGTAAACGCAGCTGCGCAAGCGGCAGCATGGCGGCATTGAGCGACAACTTTCCTCGAACAGAGCTATCACCTCAACCACGTTGGCATGAAGCAACTGATCGACGCGTTCGGCACGCTCGCTCGAGTTCGTGCCAAGCTACGGCAACTTCGTACTGGTCAAGGTCGGCGATGCGGGGCGTATGTACAGGAACTGCTCAAGCGCGGCGTGATCGTGCGTCCGGTTGCGAACTACGGTCTGCCCGAGTGGCTGCGGTCACGATCGGGTTGCCGGAAGAGAACGAGCGGTTCGTGCAAGCACTGGCTGAAGCGCGCGCGCGTGAAGACTGAGGCGCCGATCGGATGTGGGATGATCAGCGGCTCGTCCGTCGAAAGAATTGCGCGGCAGCCCGCGGGGCGACTAAGTCGACAGGATTTAAATAACCCGAAACCCTTAAGCGGGCGGTTGAGCTTGGCATCATGAATCTGTTCAACAATAAGCTATTTTTATCGAAGCCGATGCAGCGAACAGGCCCGGATGCGTCGCTTTCGCGACTGCACGCGTCTCGCGGCGAGCCCGACCCTGTGGGGCGACGTATGCATCGCGAAGCGCGACGAGCTTAGGCAACATCGCAACGTTCTTTCAGACCTGCAGCGGAAATCGACGAGTGCGATCGTGAAGCGTTACAAGCGTCTTCTCGCACGCAGGCGCTGCGCTCGCGTGCACTTGATCACAGTTCAATACGTCGGATTCGCTGCCTTAATTTCCCTAGTACCACCGCGTATCGTGTGTAAGCTGGTTCAACCGAATTTTGGCGCGTCAGCACGGTGAAATTCTTTCGCGGTCTCATGGGATGCGCATTGGTCGCGGCGACGATTGCACTTGTCGCGTGCGATTCACGCGGCAAAGCATTCGAAGACCTGCGACTGGCGCGCTTGACAGAAGGTGTGTCGAGTGAGCAGGACGTGCGCGCACTGTTCGGCGCACCCGCGGCCGTGCGCGATATTGCTATCGGCAAAGGCCTAATCTATCCATTGGGGCCCGAAGGGCCGCACACGCTTTTGCTGAAAGATCGACGCCAAGGGCAAGTACCAAGGGCGCGAAGACCTACTGACGCGCGCCAATCTGGAGCGTGTGACGCGCGGAATGAAAGAACTCGATGTGCTGGTGATGCTCGGCCGCTCGGCTGCACTGAGAAGAACCCGCTTAAACAGCAATCAGCCTGGGAGTGGCGATTTCTCATGGCCACGACACACGTTTTCGTGGTGACGTTCGACGCCAGGGGCTCGGTCGTCGCACGGCGGTGGGAGAAGACCCTCGGCGTTCGGGGGTCGCTAAACGGCTAATGCGGCGGATTAGCGTCATCTGCTGGAAGATCGATCGAAGTCGGCCGCTTGCCCGTCGCTAATCATTCTTTCGATGCGGCGCATTGCTGCGCGCGACATCACTTATCCGCTCGTCGCAAGAGAGATTCCACTGGGCGGTATCAGCGCGCTTTGTCGCTAACGATCGATAAGCTCCGGCGCCTGGAGGTCTTTAGCAATGCGTTCGCGCGGGATTTACTTTGGTTGAGCTGCTGGTGGTGATCACGATCAGTGCGATTCTGGTCGCGGCTGCCGTACCTTCATTTCAGTGGACGATCACGCGCAACCGAATTGCGGATGCCACTAATACGCTGATCTCGAATCTGGAATTGCGCGCATGGAAGCGTCGCGGCTTGCCAAAACACCATTGCGATGTGCCGCATCTTGAACCCGAATGCAACGCCGGCCTGTGCAGTCAGCGCCGCTATTGGAACGGTGGATGGCAACGACTGGGCAACTGGCTGGCTCGTGTTCGAGAAAATCCCCCAAATGCGAATAAGCTCGGTTTGAGGCCGGCGAAGTAGTCATTTTCCGCCAGCAAGCAGCTCCGGAAGGGAGCGTGTACGCGCAATGATTCATTCCAATATTCCCGGAGACAGAGAAGATCGCATTTCTGCCCCGCGGGGCCGGTGAGCGTTACGGGCGCCGGAACCTTTGCGATTACATACGGCACAGGTGCCAACACCAGCGGTTGCAAACCGTGCCTTCGGAGCCGTTCCTCTCACCAACGCGGGCCGTTGCATTCCCATTACGCCGGTTGGCTCAATGCGTGTTGCGCTAAACCTGGCACCGGTCCTTGCCCTGCTGCATAGAGAAATGATGATCGCAACTCAAATTTTCAAAAGCGGCTTCAGGCCGGCCTCTCCATGATCGAAGTACTGGTATCATGACCATCGTCGCGTTCGGCGTGCTTGGTTTGCTCGGGACTGCAAGCGCGCGCCCTGAGTTTTCAGCGCGATTCGTTCGATCGCCGGACCGCAGCGGAAATGGTGGCTCAGTTGGCGGAGCGCGTGCGTGCCAACCATATCGGGTTGGTCAGCGGGGCCTATGACGTGATTTCCACTTCGGCACACCGACACCGACTGGATTACTGCATGCGCTGTTCCACCCCGGCGTAACATTGCGGCGCGCGATCAGGCCCAGTGGTTCGCCGAGTACCGCCGACGGAGCCCGGCTCTGCCGCCTATTTTCAGTGGAATCCATCGGATCCGCGCTCGATCCTGGTATCGGTGGGCTGGCCTGAACCGCAACAGACTGCTGCCGACCCTCTGTGCGCAATCAACGCTATCCGTTGTCGTGGATATGCCGGCCACCTATCGCTGTTTCGAAACCCGGGTTTTCCCGTGAGCTAACTCGATGAACTCTGTCTTCCCACGCGTTGCTCAAACCGGCCGCACGCTGATCGAGCTACTGATCGCGATGACGATCGGGCTGGTCATCGTGATCGGTGTATCCGCGCTTTACTTGTCCTCCAGTGGTCTATCGCGCACTTCGAATGAAATCTCGACTGTCGAGCAGGCGGCCAACTGGCACTGCTGATGATCGGTGATTCGCTGAAAATGGCTGCGTACGGCGAAATCATCGGCTCTGATTTTGCCGCCCAAGGCCAAACATTAATGGACGGCATTCACCTGGCGGCTGTACCAACTCGCAATTCACCAATCCGTTCCCGGCATATGTCGCCCCTCCCGGTAACCCAGCCCCGCCCAATCTGGCCTGCACGGGGGCATCGGCGGAGATGCCCTCTACGTTCGCTATCAGGCCGCCTCGGTAATCGCGCAGGTGGCGCCTGCAGATCTGGCGCGCAATTCGCTGAATGACTGCGGCGCAAGCGGCCTCCATCAGGATCAGGTACTGCTTCGGCCCAGTTGCGGGCCGGCGTCGGACTGGTGCGCCCGATCGTCACTAATGTCTTTCAGTTGGATTCGATCAACAACACGCTTGATTGTGCAGGGTATGGAGCATGCTGCTTTCGGCCGCTGCTGCAAAACGTCGTTGAGTTCAAGCTCTTCTACAGGTTCGATGACGCCGCGTTTGCTGGGAGCGTCCGGCGTAACGAATGCGGTGCCGTTCACCGGTTCCATTCGTGATGCCGCCTTTCTGAATGGCCTCCTGGGCGGACCGTTGACCCGTGGAACTACGTGGTAGCTGTGATCGCGTGCATCACTGTGCAAACCGACAAGGCGGCGTCGGCGCCAGACTACTAATGCGACGGCGAGCCGCTGTCCCCGCCACTGCGCCGAGGCGGAGTCGGGTTTGAACCTGACGTGGTGCCTACTACCGATGGACGCATCCGGCGCACGTTTTCGCAGGTGTTCACCGTCCGTGCGCGCGCCACTCCCACGCCGTCGATTATTTAGCCATGAACAAGCCTCTTTCCCCCGCTTTTCGGTCGTCATCAGGTGCTGCGGTATCGCATGATCGGCGTGGTGCTGCCGGTTGTGCTCGTAGTGCTAACGGTATTGACCGGCCTGATCGTGACTCAAGTTCGACGCAATGCGATGGATGAAAGGCTTGCTGCCAACACGCGAGAAACGGTGCAACTGGATAACTCGGTGCAAACTGTGCTGCGCTGGTGCGAAGCGCGCTCACTGGCGCCACAGCGGACGATCACTGTGGCCCCGAGCACAACGGGCCTACCGCGTGGAGGCAGGCTCGCCCAACTGGGCTCCGCCCTCGTCGCTGGACTTCTAGGCGCGGGTGCCATCCTGGGCTTAAGGCGCTGACCCGTCCTGCGTGATCGAAGATGCCACGTGCGAGCTGGCGCCGCCAATTTCGCCCACCGGGCAAGTCGGCGCCAGTGCGTGTCCCGGTAACGGAGATCTAGATCCGCGTTGGCGCAAGTTCCGTGTGACGTCGCAAGTGTTCACCCCTCACCGGACTTCATTGCCGGCACTCGCCCCATGTTTTCGCAGAGCGAGCTGCGCCTGTTTATTGACTAGACCGATGTCGGAGATTGCAATGGAACTCCTCACAACCTTAACAGCCGGCCGGGCGACGGCGCGCGGCCGCTGTGGGAGCGAGGCATCGCGCTGGCGACGATCTGGTTGCTGGTGCTGCAACCGGCAGTGTCTTCTGCACAGCTATCGCAGACGCCGATGTTCACGGTGACGGCGGCGCCGCCGAACGTGATGTTGATGTTCGATGACTCCGCGTCGATGAACCGGCTGGACTTGAACCCGCCTGCGGCGTACCAATCCAACCTTCAGTCTCGGCACGTGCCACAATCCCGACCCTTAAGCTCAATACGGTCGGCTATTTCCAAATCAGCGGCATGCGCTGGTAAGACAATGGGGACCGGCAATGCCGCGTACGACGACCGCTGGCAATTCGGCATTGCGGACGCCCATGCGATCGCCCGCGTTCAATCCTCTCGCCTATAACCCGGCAATTCAGTACTTACCTTGGAATAACAACGGGATTCGTCTTCCCAATCCTCCATCGGCGGTACCACCAACGTCCCTGTTGCCCCGCTGACCGAGTGGGACCCCCGAACTTTACCGCCGTCGATGGGTGGCGGATCAGTGTTCAGCAAACTGACTACACCCAATTCCGGCGTTATTGACGCTAACGGCGAAAACGTTCCTGGGCTTGCGCCGGTTGCCGGCTCAGTGGCTTATGCAGGTCTTCCCAGTTCGACCGCCGCGCCCACGGGCGTAGACCTGTTTAACTCCACGATTGCGTGGGATAACCCGAACTGCACCTCTACGTTAACCCCGACGCTATACAACTGGTACTGCCCAGCCGGAAGCGGCGGGCAGCGCCGAGCGATGCCTGCGGCGCAGGCAACGTCGGTGGGCCGTCGATGGATGGAACATGCTGCCCGGCCATCATTTATCTACCGCCGACCGTTGCAACGACGCCGAATCTTGACCACTACCAGTGGTTTCCCCAATCCGCCGGGAAGCCCGCCGGCGATGACCGGGCCGGGCGGCGAAGTCTGCACATCACCGATATCCTATACCGGCTCAACACGCGCAGGGACACCGTCCTGCGGCGGGCCCGTTCATTCGGGATCACCCTCCTTACGAAGTGGCCTGTCCACCGGGCGGCGGAGAGGTTTGTTATTTCGATCCGCCGGCCGTGTACGGCCCGCCGTGTGCACGCCGACGACCGAGTATTTGTGGCACTGCCAGTACACCCAGGTTACGAGCACACCTAATCCGACGTGTCCGACCACTGTCGCGCAGGTCTGTGGCAGCAGCCCCGGCACAACGTCTTGTACCGGTACAGCGCCCTCACGACCACTTCCGATGCGCGCTACACAGCGGCTACTGGACACCGGCGCGATACGTGATCTACGAAGGTCCACCCGCGCGACCCGGCCGAATCAAGATCTATCGAATTACCGGATGATCATGGTCGATCGCAAGTTCGGCTGGAACGGTGTGACTCAGGTGCCCAGCGGAACGAATCCGTCCAATGCGGTTGGCAAGTATTAGGTCGTCGACGGAGTCACCGGATTGCCGGCGCCTGCCTGGTTCGGCCGGATTGCCCGCAAGCCATCCTTTGGCACCTGGTGCACGTTTCAGCAAGAGGCGCAGAACTACGCCAACTGGTACACGTATTACCGAGCCGGCTATTTGCCGCCATCGGCGTCGTGTCCGAAGTACCTCCGGAATTGATCGGCCCGGAGCAGTTCATGCGGATGGGCTACGGGCGAATCAATTATTTCCCCAATTCGCGTAATACCTGGAACGTTCAGAGCGTCACCGACCGCAACCCGGCTAGCTCCGCCGACGATTGGCGGTGTGAGCGAATGACGGCGGCGTTGAGCGCGGCGTCAGGCCGTTCACGGTCAATGATCCTCCGTTGTCGGCGATACCAAATCCTGAGCGTCAAAAGGTGTTCAATTGGCTGTTCACGATCAACGGCCTGGGACCCACTCCGAACCGTGAAGCGTGCACGGCGCTCGGATTTATTTCACGCGTGATGACTCACGGGGTCCGTGGGGCAACATTCCGGGTGTTGGCGGTGGCGAGTCGCCGTCCGCACACCTGTGGTGCAGGCGCAATTTCACGCTGCTCGCGACCGATGGCGAATGGACACGCCTGCCCGGTGGGCGCAACCTCTAGTTGAGTCGGGCAGTCTGGCAGGTACACGTACCCCTGTCGGGTGGCCCAGGATCGGTCTCGGTATCAATGAGCATCGATGGGCCGGCGATCACCGGTACCGATCGGGACAATCCGCTGACCATTTTGAACTATCAGTATTTGGCCGCCTCCGAACCCAGATCACCGGCGGGTTCGGAAGCTCGCAGACCGAGACGTTGACCGACGTTTTGCATTACTACTGGAGCCATGATTTGCGTCCTGGCCCCGGCATCCCGACTTGCGTAACTCGATTGAAGGCTACGCCGCCAACCGGGCGTTCTGGCAGCACATGTCGTCGTACATCGTGGGCTACGGCGTCTCAGCCTCGGTAGACGATCCGGCCCGAGTGCCGTCGCTTCGAACCGATTTCGGTGCGCGCAACGCGATTAGCTGGCCCGAAGTCGGTCAGGAGCCGTGCCGGCAGTTGGATGACAACGCTGACGACACCGCTTTGAACCGCGTGTGGTCACACCGTCACTCCATCGGGCAACCGCATCAACGACACGTTGCGCGGTGGACTTGCAAGCGGCGGTGACTTCTTCTCGGCCACTTCGCCAACGGCGCTGAAATCTTCTTTGCAAGCAGTATTTGCTGCTATCGGATCCGATCACTGCGGCGGGCACATCGCCCGGTCTTTCGAGCTCCACGGTCGGCGCAGGCAACTTGCTCATCCAAAGCGGGTTTATAACCAATACGTGGGATGGCTACATTCGTGCCTTTGATCAAGCGGCGCAAGTTGCGTATCTCGAATTCGGCGGCATTGCGCCTGCCCCCTTTGGAGTATCAACTTTGCCGCACCTGCCGTTCGGCCGATCTTCACGTCCACGGCGATTAGCACCCCGGTGCCATTTCACTGGGCAAGCATTACGGGTGCGCAACGATCGGACCTTGGTTCAAGCCTGGTACTCGACTACCTGCGTGGAGATCAGACTGGCGAATTGCGTTTTCCAGGCGGCACATTCCGGAACCGAATCAACTCGATTTTGGGCGACATCGTTTCGTCGACGCCGCTGCTCTGAAAGGTGCTGACCACGGATACTTGCGAAAACCTGCAGCGTCGGCGGTGTTGCCTCTGGCAACGGCGACGCAGGGCAGCTCGCTCTATCCGGGCTATGTGACCGCCAAGCGCACGACGCGTGCTCCGGTGGCGATTTTCGGCGCCAACGATGGCATGCTTCACGTGGTGGACGCGCGCGTCCCTCCGCAGCCACGGCTGGGCGCGAGATTTTCGCCTTTGTGCCCCGCTCTTTGTATTCCACACTCAGTGCGCTGTCGTCTCCGGCTTACTCGCACCGCTTCTACGTTGACGGGCCGGTGATCGAGGGCGACGTCTTTACAACGCCGTCGCACGCCACGCCAAACTTGTGGAAGACGATCGCGATCGGAACCACGGGCGCTGGCTCGCGCAGGTGTGTTCGCGATCGATGTAACTGCGCCAGAGAGCGGAATGACCGCATCGAATCTGTTGTGGGACATCGTGCCTTCCGAACACACGCATCCTGTGGTCGTGAGCGATCTAGGCAATATTCTGCAGCCGGGCATCATCGGCAGCGTCAAGGACAACACCGCAGCAAACGGTCAGGGACGATGGGTCTACATCGTGGGCAACGGTTACGAGAGCGTGAGCAAGGAAGCAACACTGTTCGTGTTCGACGTCTTTAACGGAAGTCTGATCAAGGCGATTAAGACCAACGTCGGTGGCGCCGCGACTCCCAATGGGCTCGGCGGTATCACACCGGTGTTCGACGGCGCCCGCAACATATCGCGGTCTACGGCGGAGACAAGCTGGGAAATATGTGGAAGTTCGACTTCAGCTCGCCGTCGCCATGAATAACCGGACGGTGCAGGGCCAAGAAGGGCTGGGAAATTTTCAACCAGGTCGGTGGCTACTCCGGCACCACTGTTTGTCGCCACTGATGGTTTTCCGTCGGGCGGAGTGCGCAGCCCATTACAGCTGCTCCGCGCATAACGCCACACGGCGTCTCGGGTTTACATGTCGGATTTGGAACCGGCAAGATGTTCGAGCCCGGTGATCGGATCAGCACCCAGGAGCAATCGCTTTACGTGCTATGGGATAAAGGACAGATCCCGACGATTCCGAAGCCGAGCTTGCAGCGGATCAGGCTGCAAGACGCCCTGGAATCACGATGTCACGATCCTCTCACCGGAACGGACTACCGGCCACCGGAGACTTTCGGCGATTAACCCGGCGCGACCTTGCCGCCTACGATTGGACGACGCAAGGGTTCTAATACCGCTGACTCTAGGCACCCCTGACGGCGAGCGGATCCTTTCGTCGGGGTTTCTCGATGCAGGTGTGTTGTCTTTCACCTCGTTTGCGCAGCAGAGCGGCTGGTGGACGGGAGACCTGTGTACGCCAGGCGGCACGTCGTTGTATCGTCTCAACTTGATCGGGGGGCTGGGCAAGCGGGCTTCTGGATTCTTGGGGATCCGAGTTTGCTCGGGGCGGTGGCTGGCCGGCGCATTCAGCCAGGTCTGGTCAGCTCCGCACCGCCGATCTATGAGCCGGCTCCGTGGTGGGCCCGACGAAGGAGCGATGACGGCGGCTGAGGCAACGGCGATGATGAAAAATCCGGCATACAAACAGTCCGGTGGCCGCGCTACCGGAACAGGGGCGCAAGGAACGTGTGCGCACGTCGGCCTGAAAGTCGACGGATCGATGGCGCGCATTCCGACGGCGTGCGCCGGATTGGTGCCGATTAGAACCTGGCGGCCAGTGCGATAGGCGGTCGCCGTCTTCAGTAGCGCAGCAAGGCTTCACGCTGATGGAGCTGATTATCGCGATGGTGATCATTGGCATCTTGACCGCCATCGCGCTTCCCAACTACACGGCCTACATTCAGCGCAGCAACCGTAGCGAAGCTCGCAATCAGTTGCTGGAGATGTCGGTCTGGATGGAGCGGTGGCGTACGGAGCGCGGACGTTATGACGATCCGGGCAACATCAACAATCCGCCGCCGTCACCGCCATTTCCGGCTAACTGGGTGCAATCTCCGCCTCTGCCGGCGACCGCAAAGTACACGATCGTGCGGGCGGCGACCGCCACCACCTTTACCTTCACGGCAACGGCAGTCGGGGTCATGGCAGGCGACGCGTGCACGACGCTGGTGATCGACCAGACGGGTCAACGCACTTTCACTACCGGTGGGGGCGGAACGCAGGATATTTGCTGGAACCGTTGACGATTATTTTCTTGTCACGCGGCATGTCATCATCGCTGCGTGACCGCTTCGCCTGCCGTCCTCACTATTGAGCCGATTATCCGCGCCTTTGGCGCGGTTCGATTGCCTGGCTCCAAGAGTATTTCCAATCGGGCCCTACTGTTATCCGCCCTTGCAACGGGCCGCACCCTCATAGTTGATCTGCTTGACGCCGATGACACGCGCGTGATGCGCGACGCGTTAGCGAGCTCGGGGTGTCTTTACGCGAGAGGCGGCAGGAATCAGGTCAACGGATGCGCAGGCGGGTTCCCGACACGGGATGCGAACCTTTTCCTCGGCAACGCCGGTACCGCGTTTCGCTCGCTAACCGCTGCGTTGGCGTTTTCCGGTGGGCGTTACACGACTTGATGGTGTCCGCGCATGCGCGAGCGGCCGATCGGCGATCTGGTGGATGCATTGAACCGGCTCGGCGCGCGGATCAGTTATCTCGGTCAACCCGGTTTTCCGCCGCTCTTGATCGAGCCGGCCTATCAATTGTCGACCGACGAGGTATCGATCAAGGCTGACGTATCGAGTCAGTTTGTCAGTGGATCGCTGATGGCTACGCCGCTCATTGCGCTTGAGCATGGGCTTCGGCTCTCAATTGACGGCGAGCTGATCTCCGAGCCTTACGTCGAACTCACGTTGACCATCATGCGAGCGTTCGGTATTGACGTGGCACGCGCATGACAATTGCTTTGTTCGCCAGGCAGTCGTACCGCTCGCCGGGCCGCTTTGTTGTCGAAGGCGATGCTTCGAGTGCTTCGTACTTTCTCGCGCTTGGCACGATCGCTGCCGGGCCAGTACGCATTGAAGGAGTCGGAAGCACCAGTGTGCAGGGCGACGTTCGGTTCGCTGATGCGCTGAAGAAAATGGGCGCACAAATAGTATTGGTGAGCAGTACATTGAGGTCCGTGCGCCTGTCAGGAGACGACTGAAGGCTATCGATATCGACTGCAATCACATTCCCGATTCTGCAATGACGCTGGCAATCGTCGCGTTGTTCGCTGATGGTCCAAGCACGTTGCGCAACATCGGCTCGTGGCGCGTCAAGGAAACCGACCGTATTGCGGCCATGGCAGCCGAGTTGCGCAAGGTCGGCGCAGAAGTTGATGAAGGTCCCGACTCGATCCGCATCGTTCCGCCGAAACAGTTTCGCGAGGCGACTATCGATACTTACGATGATCACCGCATGGCGATGTGTTTTTCGTTGGTGGCTGCTGGCGGCGTTGCGGTTCACATTCGGGATCCTGGATGTGTTGCCAAGACGTTTCCCGATTATTTCGAGCGCCTCGCCGAGCTTGTTCGATGAGCGATATTCCGGTGGTAGCCATCGACGGGCCCACTGCGTCGGGCAAGGGAACGATTGCGCAACGCGTGGCCGACGCGCTGCAATTCAATTACCTCGACAGTGGCGCGCTTTATCGGCTCGTGGCGTTGCGTGCTCTGCGGGAAGGGCTTGGTCCTGATGATGCAGACCGGTTGTCCGCGGTGGCTGCAGCCATCGCTCCAAATTTTTCTGGTGGACGCGTCAAGTTGGACGGGGAGGACGTAACAGACGCCATTCGCAGCGAGGACGTGAGCCAGCTTGCTTCGCGGATAGCCGTTTTGAGCGGCGTCAGGAAGGCCCTGCTCAAGCTGCAGCGATCCCAACGTCGACCACCGGGTCTGGTGGCCGATGGGCGTGACATGGGCACGGTTGTCTTTCCAGAGGCGAATCCCAAGATTTACCTGACGGCGAGCGTGCCGGCACGGGCGGATCGCCGCTATAAGCAGTTGATGGAAAAAGGTTTTTCGGCTAGTATCCCGTCCCTTTCGCAGGAACAGGTCAGGCTCGATATTGAAGCGCGTGACTTGCGGGATGCGCAGCGAGCGGCATCGCCATTAAAGCCTGCAGAAGATGCACATTGCATCGATTCTTCCGAGCTGTCGGTCGACGAGGTTGTGGCGCTCGTGTTGAGTCGGTATGCGCAGTCGCAGAAATTGGCCGGACAACAGAAGTAGATATAAAAACGGGGCAGGGGACTTTCCTCTGCTATTGATCAACACCGCCTCTGGCGCAAGGCCGAGGGCGAGATGTTTTTAGGAACTCACCAGGTACGCATGGCATCCCCACAAACGCAAAGCAGCAGCAAAAATAAAGGATTTATCAACAGGCAGACCACCGAGTCCTTCGACAGCGAGTCATTCGCTGCACTGTTCGAAGAAAGCCTGAATCGGCAGGAGATGAAGCAGGGCGAGGTGATCACCGCCGAGGTGATCAGGGTTGATTACAACTTCGTCGTGGTCAACGCGGGTCTCAAATCCGAGGCCTACATCCCGCTGGAAGAATTCAAGAACGATAACGGCGAGCTTGATGTCAAGCCCGGCGATTTCGTTTCGGTCGCGATCGAATCGCTCGAGAACGGTTACGGCGACACCATTTTGTCGCGCGACAAGGCAAAGCGTCTGTCGGCGTGGATGAATCTCGAAAAGGCTCTTGAGTCAGCCGAGCTGGTGGCTGGCACGATCACCGGCAAGGTCAAAGGCGGCCTCACGGTGATGATCAATGGCATCCGTGCGTTTCTGCCGGGCTCTTTGGTCGATACGCGTCCCGTTAAGGACACGACACCGTTCGAGGGCAAGACGATGGACTTCAAGGTCATCAAGCTCGATCGTAAGCGCAATAACGTTGTCGTTTCACGCCGGGCCGTGGTTGAGGCCAGCATGGGTGAAGAGCGCGCGAAGCTGCTGGATAACCTGAAAGAAGGCGCAATTGTCAAAGGCACGGTAAAGAACATCACCGACTACGGCGCGTTTGTCGATCTCGGCGGCATCGATGGCTTGTTGCATATCACGGACCTCGCGTGGCGCCGCGTGCGTCATCCAAGCGAAGTAGTTCAGGTTGGCCAGGAAATCACGGCCAAGGTGTTGAAGTTCGACCAGGAGAAGAACCGCGTCTCACTCGGCGTCAAGCAGCTCGGTGAGGATCCGTGGGTGGGCCTTGCGCGCCGTTATCCGCAAGGTACGCGGCTGTTCGGCAAGATCACCAACATCACCGACTACGGCGCGTTTGTCGAGATCGAGGCGGGCATCGAAGGTCTGGTGCACGTTTCCGAGATGGACTGGACCAACAAGAACGTCGATCCGAAGAAAGTCGTCAACCTGGGCGATGAAGTCGAAGTGATGGTGCTCGAGATCGACGAGGATCGGCGCCGCATTTCACTTGGCATGAAGCAGTGCAAGCCCAATCCGTGGGAAGACTTTGCACAACAGCACAAGAAGGGCGACAAGGTCGGCGGTGCGATCAAATCGATCACCGACTTTGGCGTATTCATCGGCTTGCCTGGAGGCATTGACGGTCTCGTACACCTATCCGATCTGTCGTGGTCCGAGCCCGGCGAAGAAGCCGTGCGGCGCTACAAGAAGGGCGACGAGATCGAAGCGATGGTGCTGGCGATCGATACAGAGCGCGAGCGCATTTCGCTTGGCGTCAAGCAGATGTCCGGCGACCCGTTCACCAACTTCGCTGCCGGCCATGAGAAGGGCGCGATGGTGGAAGGCACCGTCAAGTCGGTTGATGCAAAAGGCGCAGTGATCGATCTGGGAAGCGATGTCGAAGGCTTCTTGCGTGCCTCCGAAATTTCGGCCGATCGCGTTGAGGACGCTCGCAATCATCTGAAGGAGGGTGATGCGGTTAACGCGATGATCATCAACATCGACCGCAAGAATCGCAACATCAACCTGTCGGTAAAAGCGAAGGACAGCGTGGAAACCGCTGCCACCATCGAGCGGATGCAGTCGGAGGCGCAAACCGGCACCACGAATTTAGGGGCACTGCTAAAAGCGAAGCTAGACAACAAGTAAGTTGCCGGCGCGCCAGCGCCGGCGCCCCTGTCTATGACTAAAACTATGACGAAGTCTGAACTGATTGCGCGTCTGGCGGAGCGCAATCCTCGTTTGGTTGCGCGTGATGCCGACGAAGCAGTCAATACGATGCTCGATACGATGACCGAAGCCTTATCGACCGGTCATCGCATAGAGATTCGCGGGTTCGGCAGCTTTGCGCTGAACTATCGGCCGCCCCGTGTGGGACGGAACCCGAAGTCCGGCGATCGCGTACAGGTGCCGGCAAAGCATGTCCCGCACTTCAAAGCAGGCAAGGAATTGCGTGAGCGGGTCGACGGACATGACGCGACCAGCTCTACTGTCAACGGCGAGCTTGACGAGTAGCTACAGGTTACGAAAAGAAAGCCGCGATTGCCTGCGGCCTTTTTTTTGCCCGCATTCCCTACAATGAAGTTATTGTGAATAGCCGAGGGCTCGCCGCATGAAGCTCGCCGCGTGGTTGCTCAAGCTCGGATTTTTCTTGTTGGTGTTGTGGTTCGCACTCCAGAACACGACCCCGGTTCCCGTGCGCTTCAACTCTGAGCTTGTCTTGGAGCATGTACCTTTGATCGTGGTGATGGTGATCTGTGTGGCGATCGGTGCGCTGCTGGGTGCGTTGGCTCTGTCGCTTCCGATTTACAAGATGCGCCGCGAAGTTGCGCAATTGAGGCGATTGAGTCCAATGCCATCGGCTTCCGAATCATCCGAGGAGCGCATGGCGAGCGCGGCACGTCAATCGGGCGCGGTAGCTGAACTGGGAACTGGCGAACGGACCTGACGGCCCGAGAGCCTGGTCACATGGAGATTGAGCTTTGGCACCTGCTGGCTCTTCCCTTCCTGTTTGTAGCCGGCTGGCTAGCCCGCGGATTCGAGTCACGCGTCAGTGAAACCGATAACGCCGCATTGCCGCGGTCGTACTTCCGCGGTCTCAATCACCTGCTAAACGATCAGCCAGACAAGGCGATCGATGCATTCATCGAGGTCGTCAAGCTCAACCCCGAAACGATCGAGCTGCATCAGGCGCTGGGCAATCTTTTTCGCCGCCGGGGCGAATTCGACCGTGCGGTCCGCATTCACACGCACTTGCTGAATCGGGCGGATCTGCCTGCACGGCAGCGATCAAACGCGCTGGAGGAGCTCGGACAGGATTATTTGAAAGCGGGCCTGCTCGACCGTGCCGAAGACGCCTTCATACAGCTCCTTGAAGACCGGCATCATCGCTTTGACGCGTTGCGCGCACTGGTGCGCATTTATCAAACAGAGCGCGAGTGGCTGAAGGCAGTCGATTGCGCGCGCAAACTGGAAAGCGAAGCCGGAGAGTCTCACCACGTTGCAATCTCGCATTACTACTGCGAGCTTGCGAGCGATGCCTTGGCACGCAATGCGTTGGATGACGCGCAACGGACGATCGATCAGGCGCTCGCGGCCAACCGCAAATCGGTTCGTGCCCTAATACTCAACGGTGACCTTGCGGCCAAGCGCGGGGAGCTGCAAGAAGCACTGCGCCAGTGGCGCGGCGTCGAGGAAGCTTCTGCTGAGTATGTGCCACTGATCGCGGCTCGCGTCGCTGATGCGATGGCGGCCGAAGGCCGTGAGCAGGATGCACTTGAATGGCTCGAGCACGCACTGCGCGAAGCGCCGTCGATTGACCTGCTGGATGTCGTTGCGCATCGCGCGACGGCGTGGCGCGGTGCTGCTGTTGCCGAGAAGCTGATTTCCAAGGAAACGCAGCGGCATCCGTCGCTACTGGGTTTTGAGCGGCTGCTCGAAGCCCGAATGGCCAATAATCAGAGTAATGGCAAGGACGACGATGAACTGCGATTGCTCAGCTCGCTGCTGAGTAATCACACCCAAAAGCTTGCTCGATACCGCTGCAGCAAGTGCGGCTTTCGCGCGCGTGAGTTTCACTGGAACTGCCCTGGCTGCACGAGTTGGGACAGCTATCCCCCGCGACGTGTCGAGGAACTGGACGTCGCGTGAGCCCTCCGCCGGGCCGCCCAAGGAGGGTTCGCTCCCGCTTGGCGGGACGGCGCGTAGCGCCCAGGGTGCATCATGACTGCGGTCCAACGCAGTGCCTTTCGACAATAGAGCAAACGATCGGCAATACACCGCTGGTACGGCTGCAGCGCATCGGAGCGGAACAAAGCCTGAGACGCAACAACGTCATTCTCGGCAAACTAGAAGGCAACAACCCGGGCGGATCAGTAAAGGACAGGCCCGCCTGGTCGATGATCGTGCGCGCTGAAGAGCGCGGACTCATTCGTCCGGGTGATCGTCTGATCGAGGCGACCAGCGGCAATACAGGTATTGCCCTTGCAATGATCGCTGCAATGAAGGGCTATCGCATGACGTTGATCATGCCGGATAACCTGAGCTTCGAACGGCGCTCGAGCATGCGCGCGTATGGCGCGGAGCTTCTGCTGACACCGGCGGCGTCCGGGTCAAACCACGGTGGCATGGAGTACGCGCGAGACTTGGCATTGCAGATGCAAGCGCGGGGCGAAGGCGTCGTACTCGACCAGTTCGCAAACGAGGACAACCCGCGCGTGCATTACGAGACGACCGGCCCGGAAGTATGGCGTGATACCGACGGCCGCATCACTCACTTTGTCAGCGCGATGGGGACCACCGGCACCATCATGGGAGTTTCGCGTTATCTGAAAGAAAAGGATTCCGCGATTCGAATCATTGGCGCGCAGCCAGCAGAGGGCTCGCAAATCCCCGGCATTCGAAAATGGCCCGAGCCATACCTGCCCAAGATCTACGATGCGTCACGTGTGGACCGCATCGAATCGGTAGCGCAAGCCGAGGCCGAGACGTTCGCTCGACGGCTCGCAGCCGAAGAGGGGATTTTTTGCGGCATCTCGGCCGGTGGAGCGTGCGCGATTGCACTCCGCGTGGCGGCCGAAGTCCAGAACGCAACGATCGTGTTCATCGTGTGCGATAGGGGCGACCGCTATCTATCAACTGGAGTTTTCCCCGGCTGACACATCCGTCATGCGACAGCAACGGGCACTTTGCCGATCTTCGCCTGCCATTCGCGTGGGCCGGTTTGATGCACTGAAGTGCCGTCAGCGCTGACTGCGACTGTTACCGGCATGTCGCGTACATCGAACTCGTAGATCGCTTCCATCCCGAGATCCGCGAAAGCGACAACCTTGGCGCTCTTGATCGCTTTCGCGACCAGATACGCAGCGCCACCGACGGCCATCAGGTAGGCGCTCTTGTGCTTTCGTATTGCTTCAATCGCTACCGGGCCGCGCTCGGCCTTGCCGATCATCGCGATCAAACCTGTCTGCGCAAGCATCATGTCGGTGAACTTATCCATTCGCGTTGAAGTCGTTGGACCGGCGGGACCGACCACTTCGCTGCGCACCGGATCGACAGGTCCGACGTAGTAAATCACGCGATTGGTGAAGTCGACAGGCAGCTTTTCTTTCTTTGCGAGCATGTCGGCAATGCGCTTATGCGCCGCATCCCGTCCCGTCAGCATGCGGCCATTGAGAAGCAGCGTCTGCCCAGGTGCCCAGGAGGCGACTTCGTCTTTGGTCAGCGTGTCCAGATTGACGCGCGTGCTGCGGTTGTAGTCTGGTTGCCAGTTCACGTCCGGCCATAGGTCGAGCGATGGCGGCTCGATATACGCGGGCCCCGAACCATCAAGCTCGAAGTGCGCGTGACGCGTCGCTGCACAGTTGGGAATCATCGCAACCGGTTTGCCGGCAGCATGCGTTGGATACATCTTGACTTTGACGTCGAGCACCGTGGTCAGCCCGCCGAGGCCCTGCGCGCCGATGCCAAGCGCATTGACCTTGTCGAACAATTCAACTCTCAGCTTTTCGACATCAGTGCGCGCGCCGCGTTGTTTGAGGTCGAACATGTCGAGGTCCTCCATCAGCGCTTCCTTCGCCAGCAGCATTGCCTTTTCTGCGGTGCCGCCGATACCGATGCCGAGCATTCCGGGTGGACACCATCCCGCACCCATCGTCGGCACCGTTTGCAGTACCCAGTCGACGATCGAGTCGCTCGGATTCGAGCATGACGAACTTGCTCTTGTTTTCTGAACCGCCGCCCTTTGCGGCGACCATGACATCGACTTTGTCGCCGGGCACAAGCTGCACGTTGATGACTGCCGGAGTGTTATCGCCGGTGTTCTTGCGACCGAATTCCGGCGGATGCAACGATCGACGCACGCAGCAGGTTGTCCGGATTGCCGTAGCCGCGGCGCACGCCCTCGTTGACCGCATCTTCAAGCGAGCCGGTGAATCCCTCCCATCGCACGTCCATGCCAACCTTCAGAAACACATTGACGATGCCGGTGTCCTGGCAAATCGGCCGCTTGCCTTCGGCGCACATTCGCGAGTTGGTCAGAATCTGAGCGATCGCGTCCTTCGCAGCAGCGCTTTGCTCGCCTTCGTATGCGCGCGCGAGATGACTGATGAAATCCGCTGGATGGTAGTAGCTGATGTACTGCAGCGCGCCGGCGACGCTTTCGATCAAGTCGTCCTGTCGAATTGTTCGTCATGCGTGCTCTCTTCGTCGCTCCTGCCAGTGCCAATCATCAACCGATCAGTCGACGCGACCGCCATCGCGGAGAGCAGGAATGTGAAGTGAATAACTGTCTGCGCGATCAGCACCTTCGGCGAGTAATTTTCCGCATTGATGAATGTCTTCAGCAGATGAATCGAGCTGATGCCGATGATCGCGGTGGCCAGTTTGACCTTCAGTACGCTGGCGTTCACGTGCGACAGCCATTCCGGTTGATCCGGATGACTTTCCAGATACATGCGCGACACGAAGGTTTCATAGCCGCCGATGATGACCATGATCAACAAGGTTCGAAATCATCACGACATCGATCAGCGCCAGCACCACCAGCATGATCACCGTTTCATTGAGCTCCGGCCGCTCGTACCCGACCACACCGCCGTCTTTCACGATCGCAGGCAACTGATAACCGATGCTCTTGATCAGCATGTTCAACGCGGTAGGATCACCAAACGCGGCCTCGACAGATGGATCAGCTCAACCCAGAAGTGATAGACGTAAACCGCTTGCGCCAGGATCAGGCCGACGTATAACGGCAGCTGCAGCCAGCGGGATGCGAAAATCAGCCGCGGTACGAACGGAATGGGGCGCGACGGTGGCGCGCTGTAGTTCGGTGGCGGACATTGGAGAGATGGACGTTGGAAGGACCGAAATTCTATCTGGCGACGGTTTCCTATCGTTCATGGCTGGCTATTGAGGCGCGAATCGGCGCCCTCATATCGGAAGTTGGTCGAACGCGCTTTGCTTCGGTCGGTCCAAAGCCGTGATTGCGGGAACTGAGCGCAACTGGCGCTGGGGAAAACGATGTAGTGTGATTGAAAACTGCGGATGTTTCTACTAGCGCGGCTTAATTGGCTTTTTAACCGATTTTTGTCATTCTTTGTGGAGACGACTTTATGAAACGTATCGCTCTGTTCGTTTTGACGAACCTTGCGATTATGGCGGTGCTTGGTGCTGTTCCTGACGGTGCTGTCTTCCGTGTTCGGCATCAACTTCAACCTCGGCGGGCAGACACTGAATGTCGGCAGCCTGGCCATCTTTTCGCTGGTTGTCGGCTTCACCGGTGCCTTCATTTCGCTGCTGCTATCGAAGCCGATGGCGAAATGGTCGACCGGTGCGCAGGTAATTAGCCAACCATCCAATGCGATGGAGTCCTGGCTCGTCGGCGCAGTGCAGAGACATGCAGAAAAAGCGCGCATCGGCATGCCTGAGGTCGCCATTTTCGAGGGCGAGCCGAACGCGTTTGCAACCGGTGCTTTCAAGAACAGCGCGCTGGTGGCGGTGTCGACCGGACTGCTTCAGTCGATGAGTAAGGATGAAGTCGAGGCTGTTTTGGGCCACGAGGTTTCGCACATCGCAAACGGCGACATGGTGACGATGACGCTGCTGCAAGGTGTGATGAATACCTTCGTGGTGTTCGCCTCGCGTGTGATCGGTTACGTCGTTGACCGCATGGTGTTGCGTAACGAAAGCGCTGCACCGGGTATCGGGTACTACCTGACGACGATCGTGCTGGATATCGCACTGGGCTTTTTGGCGGCAATCGTGGTGGCGTGGTTCTCCCGTCGACGCGAGTTCCGCGCGGATGCGGGCGCTGCGGCGCTGATGGGCACGAACCGCCCGATGATCAACGCGTTGGCCCGGCTCGGTGGACAGGATCCGGGGCAGTTGCCGCAACAGATTCAGACGTTCGGCATCAACGGGCGTCCAAGCGGGATGCTGGCGCTGTTTTCCAGCCATCCACCGATTGAGCAGCGGATCGCCGCGCTGCAAGCCGCGGGCCGCTAGAGCCGACGCATCTACTGACATATTTAGGCCGGGACTTCCCGGCCTTTTTCTTATCTGTTCTGCGCAGTCCGACGCGAGACTACGTTGGCCAGCCATGCCAACGAGATCGCAGCGAATGCAAGCGCCACTGTCGCCGCCTCCCAGAAGCCGACCGCACCGCGCGGAGCGCCCAACAACGTGTCATTGAAAGCGATCCAGTAGCCACCGATCAGGCCAACACCCCACAGCGAAACGCCGTAGATCACCATCGGCCAAAGCGTGTTCTTGTAGCCGCGCAGCGCGAAGCCGGCAATCCCCTGGCCGGCATCGAAGACATGGAAGACTGCGGTCCAGCCGATCAAGGTGAGCGCGATCGCGCTGACCGCGGCATCGGTCGTATACAGCGCCACCAGTGGCTCGCGCATTAGCCACACCACGGTGGCGGCCACCAGCGCGATGGCAATCGACAAACGAAACCCGCGGAGCGCGGCGGCGCGGGCAACCCGTGGATGCCCGGCGCCGAGCGATTGTGCGACCAGCACGCTCGCCGCGATGCCAATCGCGAGCGGCACCATGAACAATAACGCTGCGATATTTGCGACCACCTGATGGCCGGCGACCGATGCTGTCCCCAAGCGCGCGATCAACACGGCCATGAACGTGAACGACGTCACCTCGAACAGCACCGACAGGCCGATCGGAATGCCCAGCTTCAGTAGCTCGCGCTGACTCTGCCACCGAGCCATATGCACGTGTGCACTGTGAAAGCGCCGAAAAAACGGATCGAATCGCCATACACCGAGGTTCAGTGCCAGCATCAGCCATGCCAGAACTGCTGTCGCGACGCCGGCCCCTGCGCCGCCCATTGCCGGAATCGGCCCGGCGCCGAACATGAATACCGCATTCAGCGGCACTTTCAGAGCGAGCGCGGAGACGTTGATCAGCATCGTGATCTTCGGGCGCGACACTGCAGCGTTGAGCGCCACGAACGCGCGTGCTGCCAAGGCCGCCGGCAATCCAAAAGCAATCGCCTGCAAGTAGGTCGTGGCAATCGAGGCAACGTCGGCATCCACGCGCGCGAATCCGAGCCAGGCGTCGGTCGCAAGCACAATCGGCAAGCCGGCGATCGTCAGGAAAATCGACAGCCAAAGCGCTTGCTGCAGATCGTCGCCGATGGCGCGCCAGCGCTGCGCTCCAAAGTGATGACCCGCGATCGGCGAAAGTGCTTGCAGCACACCCATCAAGCCGATGTAGACCGACACGTAGATGCTCGAACCCACGGCCACTGCGGCCAGATCGGTCGCCGACAGTTGGCCCGCCATAATCGTGTCGATCGTGCCGTTTCCGACGAGCGCCAGGTTGGCGATGAAAAGCGGCCACCCGAGTTTGACAAAAGCGCGTGTCGAAGTGTCGGGAGGATCGTGCCGCGCAGCGTGCTGCGCAGTGTTCATCGATCGCGCACCCACACCTTGAACACCTCGTCATAGCGCGCGCGACGCGTGAACTCGTAAGCGACCTTCCAGCCGCGCAACGGTTCGTCGTCGCTAGTCGTACGCTCGCTGTCCCGATGAATTGCGACTCGACACGAAATCGGCGCAGCGAACTGCGGCCCGAAGTTCACGCCCCCGTGGTAAGCCAACATTGCTCGGATGCCGATCGGCAAGTGATGGCCCTGCACGCAGCCGTCTCCCCCGACACGTTTTACCTGTGCGGCGAGAACGGCCGCCGTCGAGGCATAAGAGCGTGTGTACTCGATCGGAGCACCGTAGAGCGAGACGACGACGAGCCACACAGCGGCTAGACCACCCGCTGCAAAAAAAGGCCCACGCCATAGCATCTTCGGTCTGCGTCGCACTCGCCACAGCGCGAGCAAGAGCCAACCCGCCGTGGCGGCGATCGCGATCGCAGTCGCAACCAGCGGTACGGAAGGGTCGAGCCCCGGAACAAGGCGCGCTACGGAAGCGGCCATTTTTGGAGGTACGCCGGCATTCCACGCGCCGAAGTACATCCAAATAGCTAGAAGCGCCAACGTGAACAGCACGAGCGAGAACCAGTCGATCGCATTGTCGGCCGCGCGCCGCAGCGTCGATACGCTAAAGGCGCCGAGCACAACCAGGCCTGGCACCGCGGCGATCAACTCACGATCGCTTGCGTCGGCGACGAGCAGCACCGCCATGATCGACGCTGCTGTAACCAGCAATGGCAACAGCACGTGCGGGCGGCGCCAAACGCTGCGCCACGAATATAAAGTCCACAGCGCGAACGGCCATAGCGGCCACGTGTACCAGCCAACATTGCGGACAAACCACATCACGCTCGCCAAGTTAGGACCGTAAAACTCGCGCGCGTTCCATGCCCACCAGGCATCGAAGTACAGCACCGCTTGTGGAGTGGCCTTTTCCGCAGCGAAGGGCCACGCGGCAAACAGCGCCGCGGCAATGACGATTACTACGATCGCTCGCAGTAGGCGATATCGCCCGAACGACAGCACGAAGATCAATGCTGCGATTGTCAGTACCCCGGCGGGCAGCATGCCGCGAGTGAGGGCAATCGCGCCCAGCGCGATGCCGGCGCCGACGGTACCTTTCCACGGGTCTTCCAGCGAGACCGCCAATGCGAGCACGAGAACCGACACGAAGGCGAACAACGCGGTTTCGGCAACGGTCTCATGCATTCGCAACACGATTCCGATCGTCGCGAGCATCAGCAGCACTGCGATGTCGGCCAACATCCTGCCGTAATCGCGCGGATTGGCTTCGCCACCGAACGCAAATGCCACGGGTTGCGCTTCAGGACGGCGCGCCAGACGATACGTTGCGTACCAGAGGCTGGTCGTCGCCACGACGAACCACAACACCGTCACCAGCCGCGCAGCGACAATGTCGCCGAAGATTCCGCCGAACAGTCGAATCATCAACGCGCCGATCCAAAACGGCAGCGGACCTTCTTCGGGCAGAGGCTCTCCGACCACCGATGGCAACCACCACGCGACTGCATCGCCGTGAGCCATCGTCCACATCACGCCGAACGCGGACGCGTCCTCCAGGCTCCACGGATCGCGCCCGAACAGGCCCGGAACGATGTAGACGGCCAGCAGCCCGAAGAACATCCAGCGCGGCAGCTTCGCCGCGGCTGCCTCGGTGACGCGAGCCGGCGAGGGACGATGCTCAAAGCTCATTTAACAAAAAAGGCAGCCGAAGCTGCCTTGTCCGCGATCCAGGATTGTGCTCACCGGCGGCGTGCGTCAGCCTTGGCCTTCGTCGCCTCGGCAGCAGCCGCATTCACTGCTTCGGTCTTGGCTGCAAACTTCTGACGGAATTTTTCAACACGGCCCGCTTCCACGATGCGGGTTTGGGCGCCGGTATAAAACGGGTGCGACTCCGACGACGTATCCAGTTTGAACAGCGGATACGTCTTGCCGTCGATCTCGATCGTCTCACGCGATTGCAGCGTCGAACGCGTGATCAATTTGAAGTCGTTCTGCATGTCCTGAAAGACGACTTCGCGGTATTCCGGATGGATGCCTGGTTTCATAGTTCTGGTCCTGTCGTTCGGCCGCCAGTCGCAGCGCTTGCGCTCGACCACGTACCTATTTGGAAGGCGCGGATTATCCGGCTTTTGGCAGGGGCGAGCAAGCCCGCTATCCGCCTCTGCGCATCATGTCGAAGAACTCGGCGTTGTTCTTGGTGGCCTTCATTTTGTCGAGCAGAAACTCCATCGCTTCGATCTCATCCATTCCGTACAGCAACTTCCGCAAAATCCACACTTTCTGCAAGATTTCTGGCTTCAGCAGCAGCTCTTCCTTACGTGTGCCTGAACGGTTAACGTTCAGCGCAGGGTAAACGCGCTTCTCAGCCAGCCGGCGCTCCATGTGAATTTCCATGTTGCCGGTGCCCTTGAACTCTTCGTAGATCACATCGTCCATCCGTGAACCCGTATCGATCAGCGCGGTGGCGATGATCGTCAGCGAGCCGCCTTCTTCGATGTTGCGTGCGGCGCCAAAGAAGCGCTTGGGTCGCTGTAATGCGTTGGCGTCCACGCCACCGGTCAATACCTTGCCCGATGCGGGGATCACCGTGTTGTAGGCGCGTGCAAGACGGGTGATCGAATCGAGCAGGATCACGACATCCTTCTTGCTTTCGGCCAACCGCTTCGCCTTTTCGATCACCATTTCGGCCACTTGTACGTGGCGCGTGGCGGGCTCGTCGAAGGTCGAGGCAACGACTTCGCCGCGCACCGAGCGCTGCATCTCGGTGACTTCCTCCGGGCGTTCGTCGATCAGTAGCACGATCAGCACGATGTCGGGATGATTCGCGGCAATTGCGTGCGCCATGTGCTGCATCAGAACGGTCTTGCCCGATTTCGGGCTTGAAACCAGCAAGCCGCGCTGGCCCTTGCCGATCGGCGCGATCAGATCGACCAGTCGCCCGGTCATGTTCTCATCGCCCTTCATGTCGCGCTCCAGAATCAGCGGCTCGTCCGGAAACAGCGGCGTCAGATTCTCGAACAGGATGCGATGCTTGGTGGAGTCAGGGGCCTGGCCGTTGACCTTGTCAACCTTGACCAGCGCAAAGTAGCGCTCGCCGTCCTTCGGCGTTCGCACCTCGCCTTCGATCGAATCGCCGGTATGCAGATTGAAGCGTCGAATCTGCGAGGGCGAAATGTAGATGTCATCGGTGCTCGCCAGGTACGACGTCTCCGGCGATCGCAGAAAGCCAAAACCGTCTGGCAGCACTTCGAGCGTGCCGTCACCGAAAATCTGCTCGCCCGCCTTGGCACGCTTCTTCAGGATGGCAAACATCAACTCCTGTTTGCGCATCCGGTTGGCATTGTCGATCTCGAGGCCGATGGCCATTTCGAGCAGCTGCGAGACGTGAAGGGCTTTTAGTTCTGATAAGTGCATAGAGTCGCTGGAAGGAAGATGGGGCGCCGGGAGCGCGCCCGCGGGGCGGGCGGTGGACCGAATCGGTCCACCGGACTGAAAGGGTTAAAGGTTGCTGTCGATAAACGCCGTAAGTTGTGATTTCGAAAGCGCGCCGACCTTGGTGCCGACGACAGCGCCATCTTTGAACATCATCAACGTTGGAATTCCGCGAATGCCGTACTTGGCCGGGGTCGTCTGGTTCTCGTCAACGTTCAGCTTGGCCACGGTGATCTTGCCCTGGTACTCCTTGGACACCTCGTCCAGGATCGGGGCAATCATGCGGCAAGGTCCGCACCATTCGGCCCAATAGTCGACCAGTACCGGGCTGGTAGATTTCAAAACATCCGCTTCGAATGCGGAGTCGCTGGTGTACTTAATCTCGCTCATTTGAGTCCTCTCGTTGCGAGCGCTTGCATGGGCGCATGGCATCAGGAAGAAGGGAACTGATTACGGGGATTTGGCGACGCTAGACCCGATTGCAAGGTCGAGAAACTGCGAATTCAGGCTGCAACTCGGCGCGCTTCGCAAGCATGGTATCACTTCCGCCGCACTTGTGAAGCCCAGATCGCCGTTTAGGCTACCTGCCGTTAGCCTAACCACATTGCGCCGTTTACCTGATGCAACACGCTGCGCTATTTGAGCTGCTTTCCAGCTCACCGGAAGCCATTTTTGTCATCACGTCCAATCGCCGCCTCGCGCGCGCGTTGGGAGCAGAGTTTGATCGTTACCAGACGGCTCATGGTCGAGCGGTGTGGCCAACGCCTCACATTCTTCCATTCAGCGCTTTTGTCGCAACACTGCACGACGCCGCACAGCACGATCCCGATCTGGCAAGTGTGCCGGCGCCGTTGACGACCGCACAGGAGCGTGCGCTCTGGGAAGCGGTAATTCGCGACAGCGATCTCGGATTGTTGTCATCGACAGCGGGTGCAAGGCTGGCGGCAGATGCCTGGGCACTCGCGCATCAATGGAATGTGGCGTCGAGCGTTCGGCGCTACACGGCAGCGGCCGACACGCGAGTGTTCGTCAAGTGGGCAGACGAGTACCAGCGTCGCGCCGAAGCTGCACGCGCTACCGATCAGGCGCGCCTGCCCGATATCGTTCGGCAGTACGTCGAAGCGGGCGCCATTGCGGCGCCCGCGCGCGTGCTTCTGGCGGGCTTCGACGAAACAACACCGCAGCAACAACGACTGTTCGACGCGCTGGTTACGCGCGGCACAGCATGCGAGCGCTTCGAGCCGGTGCAGCATCATGGGACACCGCAGCGCGCAGCGTGCTTGGATGCGCATGACGAACACGACAAGGTGGCTGACTGGGCTGCAACTCGCATCGCCAACAATCCTCGCGCCCGCATTGGCGTTGTCGTGCCGCAGCTTGATTCGCGGCGGCGTTCGCTAACAGCCGCGCTCGACGCAGCGCTAGTGCCGGATCGTCCGCTGGCGCCGGCAAGCGCTCGTCCGTACACGGTTTCGCTTGGCGGGCCGCTATCCGAAATTCCCCTCGTTACGTTTTTTCTGCGATCGATTCGACTCACGCTTACTCGCGTGCCACTCGAAGAAGCCAGCGCGATGCTGCGCTCACCTTACTTCGCGGGCGCCGCGGATGAGCGCGATGCTCGCGATCTTGTGGATGCGCAGTTGCGACAGCGCTGCCAACGCTCCATTGATCTCGAGCGGATATTCGACGCCACACAGGCGTCAGCGCGTGACTGCGGCGCCGATGTCGGGCGATTGCTTGCCGGCTTGCGCGCGTTGGGGCAATGGAGGCGCCAACACGCGACGCGATCACGCCGACCCTCCGAATGGGCCAGTGCGTTCGCTCAGGCACTCCAATCGGTCAGCGAAACGGCCGGTGGCCTCGCTGCCGGCGAATCCGCGCTTGATTCCAACGAGTATCAGGCGTTCGCAAGATGGCAAGAGCTTCTAAGTGAATTCGCTGCGCTTGATCGCACAGTCGGGCGACTTGCAGCACCCGCCGCGCTTGGGCAACTGGAACGAATCGCGCACGAAACGATATTTCAGCCCGACGGAGGTGCCCCGCCGATTCAAGTGCTGGGTCTGCTCGAGGCGAACGCATTGACCTTCGATCACCTGTGGGTCATGGGGCTGACGTCCGAAGCGTGGCCGGCGCCGTCGCAGCCCAACCCGCTGTTGCCGGTCGAGCTACAGCACGCAGCCGGAATGCCCGGCGCAAGCGCAGCTACGGAGCTGGAAAGATCGCGTCGACAACTGCAGCGGCTGCTGCAGTCGGCACCGGAAGTGATCGTCAGTCACGCAACGATCGACGTCGATCGTCGAATCGCGCCGAGCCCAATGATTTCTTCGTTCGACGAATGGATTCCACCGCCGAGTGCTGTACGTCTTATCGATGTGATCGCGCCTTCCTCATTGACGATGACGCGCGACATGCTGGCGCCGCCATGGCGCGCCACGACGCCGTTGCGCGGCGGGGCGGCAATTTTGCAGAATCAGGCGGCGTGCCCGTTTCGCGCGTTTGCGGTTCACCGGCTGAGCGCCAAAGCGATCGAGTCGCCGCACGACGGCTTCGATTATCGTGAGCGCGGACAGCTGGTTCACGACACACTCGCGTCATTTTGGACATCGCTGCCAGAACCAACCCGCGATGCGCTGGTGGCTAGCTCCAGGGCGCAACGCTCCGAATTGCTCGGAGCCGCCGCGCGAGCGGCGCAGGTACGGCTGCAGCGAAAGCGCGGTACTTTTTCGGTCACACTGACCGAGTTGGAGTCAGGGCGTCTGGTCCGTCTGATCGACCAGTGGTTGCAGTACGAGATCGACTCGCGGTCTGCCTTTCGCGTAGTGGCGATTGAAGACTCACGCACGATGCAGGTCGGCCCGCTGACGGTCTCAGGGCGTCTGGATCGGGTCGACGAGTGTTCGGACGGTTCGCGCATTGTCATCGATTACAAGACAGGCGGCGCCAAGAATCCGGGCTGGCTCGAGGCCCGGCCTGACGAGCCGCAGTTGCCGCTATATCTGACATCGTCAGAGCCGACGGCGCAGGCGATCGCGCTGGCGCGAGTGCGCACGGGAGACGTTGGTTTCAGTGGGCTTGCAGCGGACCCCGATTTACTTCCCGGCCGCGGCAATCAATGGAAGGCATACCACGCGAGTTGGGACGCGTTGGTGAGTTACTGGTCGCACGTGCTTGAGCGTTTGGCAAGAAGTTTTGCCGCCGGCGAGGCAGCCGTTGATCCAAAGCGATTGCCGCAGACCTGCCGCTACTGTGATCTGCCGACCTTGTGCAGAATCAACGAGCGCGGCGGCGTTGTCACGATGGGCGCCCCCGATGATGACGACAGCACACCGTGGGTGCGCGATGACGAGTGATGGACCGTTGCGCAGCGACGCGCAATTGGCGCTGCCGCTGCAGCCAGACGAGGCGCGGCCACTCAGTTCACATGACCTGCCTTCGGCTGCGGCGCTGCTCGACGGCGACGCGGCTGCGCGCGCGAGCGCGCTTGACACTCACCAGAGTTTCATCGTTCGCGCGCCGGCAGGATCGGGCAAAACCGAGCTATTAACGCAGCGCGTGCTGGCGTTGCTTGCGCACGCCGAAGCGCCCGAGGAAATAGTCGCTATCACCTTCACCCGCAAAGCGGCGGCCGAGATGAAGGACCGGCTGCTGGAGGCGCTTGCACACGTCGCCGCTGCGAACGGTAATGACAGTCAGCAGAAGCAGCATCAGAAGCGGACGATGGAACTTGCACGGCGGGTCGCTGCACGCGATCGCGAGCTCGGCTGGCAGCTGGCTTCGAATCCTGCGCGGCTCAGAGTGCAGACGATCGATGCGCTGGCTTTGTATATCGCTCGGCAACTTCCGATCACGACTCGCTTCGCAGCGATCACGCAAGTGACCGAGCGCGCCGAACCGCTGTACGACGCGGCCGCGCACGCGACGCTGGCGTTGATCGACAGTCAGGAAGAGCAGAACAGCGGACGTTGCGCTGCACGTCGTACGTCTATTGACGCACCTCGACAACGATTGGCCGCGAGCACATCGTCTGCTGAGCGGAATGCTCGCGCGGCGCGATCAGTGGTTGCGTCACGTGGGCCACCTCGACCGCGCGGCACTCGAGGCGCCGATGCAGAACGCGTGTTCACTGCAGATTGAGCACGTATGTGAAGCTTTGCTTGGTTCAAACGGTGGACAGTGGGGCGACGAACTGGTCGCGCTCGCGCGCTACGCGGCGGGCAACTTGGCAAACGACTCGCGGCTTTCGCCGTGCGCCAATTTGGACGGCCTGCCCGAAGCAAGCTTCCAGCGGCTTGACGCCTGGCGTGCGCTGGCAGCGCTCCTGCTGACGAACGAAGGAACCTGGCGCACTAGATTCAGCAAGCTGGAAGGCTTTCCGTCGTTCGCCGCGGCCGCACCATTCAAGCAGCGCATCGTTGCGCTGACCGACGGCTTGCGATCCAACGAAGCGCTGCGACAAGCCTTGCACGATTTGCGCAATCTGCCGGAGCCGCACTTTACGTCCGACCAGTGGCAGGTGCTCGAGTCCATCGTGGCGTTGCTGCCGCGCGCGGCGGCCGAGTTGATGCTCGCATTCTCCGATGCGGGCGAGAGTGACTTCGTTCAGGTAACACGTGCCGCCGTCGACGCTTTAGGTGAAGACGACGGAGCGAGCGACGTTGCGCACGCAATCGACGCTCGCATACGTCACTTGCTGATCGACGAGTTTCAGGACACCTCGATCACGCAGTACGAACTGATCGAACGGCTGGTCGCCGATTGGCGCTCCGGCGACGGACGTACTGTATTCATCGTTGGCGACCCGATGCAATCGATCTACCGCTTCCGCGAGGCAGAAGTCGGCTTATTCCTGCGCGCGTGGAAGAGTGGCGTCGCGCGTTTGCCGTTGCAGCGGCTGCAGCTGACACGCAATTTCAGATCGCAACCGCTGCTGGTCGAATGGACGAATTCCGTTTTCGCTCGCGTGCTGCCCATTCAGAGCGACATCGCCAGCGGAAGCGTCGCGTTCGAGCCGTCGAGCGCGGATGTGAGTACCGAAGCAGCCGAAGGAGAGCCAGCAACTTTTCATCCGCTCGTCGATGGCTCACCTGTCGACGAAGCGCAGCGCGTGGTGGGGCTCGTGCGGCGCATCCAGGCCGACGACCCCGGAGCTTCGATCGCGCTGCTGGTGCGTGCGCGAACACACCTGACGCAGATCGTGGCGGCGCTGCGTGCGGCGGAGCTCCGCTTTACCGCGGTGGAACTGGAGCTCTTGCTCGCACGTCCGTTGATTGGCGATCTTCTGGCATTGACACGCGCGCTCGAGCATCGTGCCGACAGAGTTGCATGGCTCGCTGTGCTGCGCGCGCCTTGGTGTGGATTGACGTTGGCTGATCTATCTGCGCTGGTCGAAGGATCGCTCGGAACGACAATCTGGCAACTGGTGAGCGATCCATCTCGGCGATCGCAGCTGTCGACGGACGGACAGCAGCGTTTGGCGCGTGTCGTGCCCGTCCTTGAGCGTGCCCTTGCGTTGCATGGTCGATATCCGGTTGCGGAACGCGTTCGCGGAACCTGGTGGCTGCTGGGAGGTCCGGCGTGCTTATCGAGTGAGGCCGATCACGCGGATGCGCAATCTTTCTTTGATCACCTGATGCAGCACGAACAGCGAAGTGGCGGAGTAGCCGACATCGGCGCGTTCGAAGCGTCGCTTGTGCGCCTGTATGCAGCGCCGGATGCGCAAGCGAGCCGTGCGCTTCAAGTGATGACGATCCACCGGGCGAAGGGGCTCGAGTTCGATTACGTGATCGTTCCCGGGCTCGATCGCGTGACCACTACCGACGACGCGCAGCTGATGCAGTGGCTGGAGCGGCCGACGGATGCCGGCGACGTGCGCGGCCCCGGCGAGCTGCTCCTCAGTCCGATCTATGCGCCCGATGCGGACAAGAAGGCCGATTCGATTTACTGCTGGATCGAGCGATTGCAGCAGCAGCGCCAGACGCACGAGGACGAGCGGCTGCTGTATGTGGCAGCAACGCGCGCGCGCAAGCAGGTGCATTGGCTCGCGTGTCTTTCAAGTGCCGAGGGCGTTGCCTTTGCTCCACGCGAAAATTCGCTGCTACAGAGATTGTGGCCCGTAGTCGAAGACCAGTGCCAAAGCGCGCTGTCAGAGCGCGCTATCAATAACGTCGGCGAGGTTAGGCCGGGGCCGGTGCATACGACTTATGACCAGTCGCTGCGAAGACTGCCCGCTGAATGGCATTTTCCCAGCGCGCCTCCGGCTGTGGAGTGGCAGGATGAAGCACCGGCGGCCGCTGCGCTCGCAATCGAGTTTTCATGGGCGGGCGAAACAGCGCGTCGCGTGGGAACGGTTGTGCATCGCTGGCTGCAGCGCATGGGCGAAGACGAGCTAATCGGCTGGAATGCCGAACGTGTGCGGGCGATCGCACCTCACATTCAGCGCGAGCTCGCGGCAGCCGGCCTTAGCGGTGACGACCTAAAGGCGGCGAGCAGCCGAGCCGCCGACGCATTGACAAGCGCACTATCCGAACAGCGCGCGCGCTGGATACTCGGCCCCAACAACGACGCTCGCAGCGAGCTCCGCCTGACCGTTTACGCCGACGGCACAGCGAGGCGCATCGTGCTCGATCGCACTTTCGTTGACGACCAAGGGGCGCGCTGGATCATTGACTACAAAACCGGCACGCACGAAGGCGCCGATGTCGAAGGCTTTCTGGACCGCGAGCGCCTGCGCTATTCAGGCCAGCTGGAGCTCTACGCGCGAGCACTAGGCGGCACCGCCCAACTCGGGCTCTATTTCCCGCTGCTAAACGGCTGGCGCGAGTGGAAAAATAACGATAAGGAGGAAGACGGATAGGGAGGAGTTCCAAGAGGGGCACAGCCCCTCTTGCATATTCAAATGAGCCAACGGCTCGCTTTTCCGCCTTCAGCGGAAAAGGCGAGCCTTGACCTCGGCACCTGTGGCACTCCGCTGTGGCTGCTTCGTTCCCGACCTGACCAGATTCACGGCGCCCCAGTGCGAGGGGGCCCGCCGTCTTCGATGATACGCGCCGTCCGGCATCGCAATTCTTGTAATGTCGGGCAATGAGCGTTTCAATCCAGGGCGTGCGCCAGCGCGACGTCACCGTCTTGCACTCCCTGATCCGCGCGTTGGCGGAATACGAGAAGCTCGCTGCACACGTCGTTGGCACGGCGCAGGACTTGCAGCGCGAGCTGTTCAGCGAGCGGCCCGTAATCGAAGCAGTCATCGCATGGGACAGAGACGATGCGCTTGGCTTTGCGCTGTACTTTCACAATTACTCGACATTTTTGGCCCGCCGCGGTTTGTATTTGGAGGATCTGTTCGTCGTTCCCGAAGCGCGTGGGCGAGGCATTGGGAAGGCGCTGATTGGGCACTGCGCGCGCGTTGCAGTTCAACGTCAGTGCGGAAGATTCGAATGGGCAGTGCTTGACTGGAACCAACCGGCGATCGACTTTTATCAATCGATCGGGGCGACGATCCTGTTGGACTGGCAACTCTGCCGACTTAGCGGGGACGCGCTGCAACACTTCGCAGCGCTATCGGCACCTGGTATGCAGTCGTAAAATCACACCGATGTCATACCAGGTGCTCGCCCGAAAGTATCGCCCGCGCGATTTCTCAACGCTTGTCGGTCAGGAACACGTAGTACGCGCACTCACGCATGCGCTGACGGAGAACCGTCTGCATCACGCGTATCTGTTCACCGGCACGCGCGGTGTCGGCAAGACCACGTTGGCGCGAATTCTTGCGAAGGCACTCAACTGCATCGGCCCGGACGGCAAGGGCGGCATTACTGCGACCCCCTGCAACGTGTGCGAGCCGTGCACCGCGATCGATACCGGACGCTTCGTCGATTACATCGAGATGGACGCCGCGAGCAATCGCGGCGTCGATGAGATGGTGCAGCTACTCGAGCGCGCGATGTATGCGCCGAGCCAGGCGCGCTTCAAGGTGTACATGATCGACGAAGTCCATCAACTGTCGTCGCATGCATTCAATGCGATGTTGAAGACGCTCGAGGAGCCGCCCGAATACGTCAAGTTCATCCTCGCGACGACCGATCCACAGAAAGTTCCGGTGACTGTGCTGTCGCGCTGCCTACAGTTCAATCTGAAACAGATGACGCCTTCAGCAATTGCCGAGCACATGGCTGGAATACTGTCGGCAGAGAAAATTGAAGCTGAGCTGCCCGCACTGCGTGCGCTGGCACACGCGGCACGCGGCAGCATGCGCGATGGCTTGTCGTTGCTCGACCAGGCGATCGCATATGCGGGAGGCAAGATAACACTTGACGCCGTGCGCGCAATGTTGGGCGCGATCGACCAGGGCACGCTGATCAAAGTTCTGGATGCGATCGCGGCGCGCGACGCCGCAAGAGCGCTGGCCCTTGCAGATGAAATGAATGCGCGCAGTATTTCGTTCGCGCAAGCTATGCGGGACTTGGCAAGCTTGCTGCATCGACTCGCATTGATTCAGCAAGTGGCGAGTGCAGCGGATGACGAGGTCGATGCCGAAGAGCTGCGACGGCTGGCGTCGGCCTTCGCGCCCGATGAAGTTCAACTTTTCTACCAAATAGCTTTGCACGGTCGCAACGAATTGCAATTGGCACCCGATGAATACGCCGGTTTCACGATGGCGCTGATGCGCATGCTGGCTTTCGCGCCGGCCGAAACACCGTTGCCAGCGCCGGCACCGCGTTCGAGTCCGGCGGCTTCGGTCACGATTGCAAACGTGGCAACTCCGCGCGAAGGGCAGGCGCTTCCGAAGGCTACCTCGCAGACTCGCGACACGCCGAAGCGCGATCCCGCCGCATCGTTCAATGGCGACTGGCCGGCCCTGGTGGCGCAGCTCAAAGTTTCCGGCTTGGTTCGCGAGCTTGCCCAGCGAAGCGAGCTCATATCGTACGAGGAGGACCGCTTCAAGCTGCGAGTTCCTCTGAAGACGTTGCTCGATGCTGGCGCTTTGCAAAAGCTGCAGACGGCGGTCAGCGAAGCGCTCGGACGTCCGATGCGTCTCGCTGCGGAGGTGGGTAGCACTGTTGGACCGACGTCTGCAGGGATCGCGGATCAGGCACGTGCCGAGCGTCAGCGTCAAGCGGAAGAGTCGATATACGCAGACCCCTTCGTGCGAGAATTGATCGAGAACTTCGGCGCGTCGGTAGATCCCGCGTCGATTCGTCCGCGCAATGACAAGGAGAGTAACGTCGGCGAGCGCGACGACAGCGAGCGTAACGACAGCGATACGGAAAAGACACGATGATGAAAGGCCAGATGGCGGGTTTGATGCAGCAGGCGCAGAAGATGCAGGAGAACATGAAGCGCATGCAGGACGAGCTGGCCGCCACCGAAGTCGAGGGTCAATCAGGCGCTGGAATGGTCAAGGTCACGATGACGTGCAAGCACGACGTTCGGCGTGTAGCGATCGATCCCAGCCTGGTCGGCGACGACAAGGACATGCTGGAGGACCTGGTTGCCGCTGCTTTCAATGATGCAGTTCGGCGCGCCGAAGACGTATCGCAGCAAAAAATGGCGTCGGTGACCGCCGGTATGCCGCTTCCGCCGGGATTCAAGCTGCCGTTCTAGCTTCGCTGACGCGGCGCGCACGCCGTTGATGGCGAGCACTGCAACCTAACCATGAAGCTAGGTCACACGATTGACAACCTCGTCGATGCGCTGAAGCGTTTGCCGGGCGTTGGACCTCGCTCGGCGCAGCGCATTGCCTTTCACTTGTTGCAGCATGATCGCGACGCTGCAGTCCGGCTCGGCGAATCGCTGCTGGTTGCAGCGCGCACGATCGGCCAATGCCGGCGTTGCAATACGCTTACTGAGCAGCCCATCTGCGCGACGTGCGAGAGTGCGAAGCGAGACGCGCAGCTGTTGTGTGTTGTCGAATCGCCGGCGGACCAACTCGTCATCGAGCAGTCGCTTGCCTACGGCGGTCTTTATTTCGTAATGATGGGCCGCCTGTCGCCACTTGATGGCATCGGGCCGCGCGAAATTCAGATGGAGCGGCTACTCGCACGTGTTGCCGATGGAATCGTGCGGGAGGTCATCGTGGCGACATCGTTTACGCCGGAAGGCGACGCGACAGCGCACTACATTACGCAGCTCGTTCGCGAGCGCGATCCGCAATTGAAGGTGACACGATTGGCGCGCGGTGTTCCTGCGGGTGCGGAACTCGAGTACACCGATGTCAATACGGTGGCGCAGGCGATGCTCGATAGACGCGCCGACTAGCGATGAGACTAGACTCGACGAATGACGATCGCCTTCTGGTGCGTTCTGATCGCCGCAGTGATACCGCTGATTTCGATCGGCATCGCCAAAGCGGGCGGCGAGCGATACAACAATCGCCACCCGCGGGTCTGGCTGGATAAGCAGCAAGGGTATCGGGCGCGCGCAGCGGCTGCAGAAGCGAACAGTTTCGAGGCATTTCCGTTTTTCGCCACCGCCGTAATCGTTGCGCACCTTACCAATGCGCCCCAAGCGCGCATAGATCTGCTTGCGGTCCTATTCGTAATTGCGCGTATTAGCTACGTGGTCTGCTATCTCGCCGATTGGCACTGGGCTCGCTCAGCAGTTTGGTTTGCCGGCTACGCCGCTTGCGTCGCCATCTTCGTATCCGCTGTGTGGCCTGGCTAGGGTAGATACGGGTACATGCGGGGCAGCCGGGAAACACTGGCTGCGCTAGGCTCACCCGCTCAAAAGGAGGCACGACAATGAAAACAACGCTTACGCGGCGTGAGGTGCTCACGGCAGGCGCTGCGGTACTGATATTCCCTGCAGTCGGAAGTGCGCAAGCGCCCGAGCGCAAGAAGGTAACGATCGCTGTCGGCGGCAAGAACCTGTTGTATTACCTCCCGTTGACCATTGCTGAGCAGAAGAAATTTTTCGAAGCCGAGGGGCTCGACGTCACCATCGTTGATTTTGCCGGTGGTGCGCGCGCGCTGCAGGCAGTGGTCGGAGGCAGCGCTGATGTGGTATCCGGTGCGTTCGAGCACAACATCAACATGCAGGCAAAAGGCCAGCCGATGCGAGCGTTCGTATTACAGGGGCGCGCGCCGCAAATCGTGATGGCGGTCAGCACCAAGACGATGCCCAACTACAAAAGCGTCGCCGACCTGAGAGGCAAGAAGATTGGTGTTACTGCGCCGGGATCTTCAACCAACGTCATGTCGAATTTCATTTTGGCCAAAGCCGGGCTGAAGCCGACTGATGTTTCTTATGTCGGCGTTGGCGCGGCGCAGGGCGCGGTCGCGGCGCTGCGGGCTGGCCAGATCGATGCTATCTCCAACCTCGATCCGGTCATCACAATGCTTGCCAGGAGTAACGATATCCAGATCATTTCGGATACGCGCGATGTAGCCGAAGCGGACAAGGTGTTCGGAGGTCCGATGCCAGCGGCAACGCTGTATGCACCGATTTCCTTCATCGAGAAAAATCCGAACACGATTCAGGCCTTGACCAACGCGATCGTTCGCGCCAACAAGTGGATTCAGCAAGCAGGACCGTCAGACATCGTGAAATCCGTTCCTGAGAGCTACTTACTAGGCGATCGCGCGGTCTACATCGATGCGTTCCTCAAGGCCAAGCCGGCGCTATCTCCCGACGGTCTGTTCCCCGAGCAAGGAGCAGCGACTGCATTGCGAGCGCTGCAAAGCATCGACGACAGCATGAAAACTGCAAAGATCGATTTGAAAGCGGTGTTCACAAACGATTTCGTGCGCAAGGCAAACCTGAAGTATCCGAAGGGTTGATGGGGAGCGCGCGATAAGCGCCGGGCCGCCTCAAGCGCACCGCGAGCCCTCGCGGGAGCCGGGCGCAACGCGACCCGGCGTAAACACGTCAGCGGCTGCGCTCGAACTGCGCGGCGTTACGTGTACGTTCGTCAGTCGCGACAATCGCTCGCAACGGTACACCGCCGTAGAGGACGTGACGCTAACCGTCGCGCCGGGCGAATTCGTCAGCGTGGTGGGCCCGACCGGCTGCGGCAAGAGCACGCTGTTAAACGTCGCAGCGGGGCTGCTCGAGCCGAGTGCCGGTCAGATACACGTATTCGGTCAGCCATTAGTCGGTATCAATCCACGCGCGGGCTATATGTTCCAGACCGAAGCGCTGATGCCTTGGCGCACTGCGCGCGCCAACGTCATGGCGGGGCTGGAGTTTCGCGGCGTCGCCGACGCCGGTGCGCAAGCCGACGAGTGGCTGAAGCGTGTTGGTCTCGGAGGCTTCGGCGATCGCTACCCGCATCAACTCTCGGGCGGCATGCGCAAACGAACATCACTGGCCCAGACGCTCGTGCTCGATCCCGACATCATTTTGATGGACGAGCCGTTTTCTGCGCTCGACATCCAGACACGGCAGTTGATGGAGAACGAGGTACTCGAGTTGTGGGCTGATAAGAAGAAAGCCGTACTTTTCATCACGCACGACCTGGATGAAGCGATCGCGATGAGCGACCGGGTGATCGTCCTGTCTGCGGGCCCGGCATCGCATCCGATGGGCGAGTTCGTCATCGATCTGCCGCGGCCACGCGATGTTGCCGAAGTGCGCGTCACTCCGCGCTTCGTCGACTTGCACAAGGCAATCTGGGACGTGTTGCGCGATGAAGTATTGAAAGGCTACGCACAGCAGAAGCTGGTTGCCTGATGTGGAGCGCTCTTAGACCCAGCCAAAAGACGCTGCGGCTGTGGCAGGTGATGGTGTTGGTGGCGGTGTTCGCGTTTTGGTACGCGATGACGACGCCCGGGCTGATTCCCCCGATCATGTTCGAGAACGACCGGCAGGCGGCGTTCTTCTTCGGCGAACCAATCAAGATCTTCGCCCGCATTTGGACCTGGTTCATAACCGAACGCGATATCTACCAGCATCTGTGGGTGACGTTACTCGAAACCGTGCTGGCATTTGCGTCGGGAACGATCGGCGGCTTGATCGTCGGCATGTGGCTGGCGTTGTCGCCGGTGGCAGGCGCTATTTTCGACCCGTACATCAAGGCATTGAATTCGATGCCGCGCGTCATCCTGGCTCCGATTTTCGCCGTGTGGTTCGGGCTGGGTATCGCGTCGAAGGTTGCGCTCGGCTTTACGCTGGTGTTCTTTATCGTGTTTTTCAACGTCTACCAGGGCGTGAAAGAAGTCAGCCCGACTGTGCTTGCGAGTGCGCGCATGCTGGGCGCGTCACGCAAGCAGCTGCTGCGACATGTTTATTTGCCGAGCGCGACGAGCTGGGTGTTTTCGTCGCTGCACACATCAGTGGGACTCGCATTCGTCGGCGCCGTCGTCGGTGAATATCTGGGCTCCTCGCGCGGAGTGGGCTACCTGATCCTGCAGGCCGAAGGCTCGTTCGATATCAACACTGTGATGGCCGGCATTCTTGTGCTGACCGCCTTCGCACTGGTGCTTGACTGGGCTGTCGGCCGGGTCGAAACGCACCTGATGAAGTGGCAACCGCGCGCGGGCGAAACCGAAAAGCTCTAGGGCTACCGCCCTTAGACGCGGGTGCGAAAGGCCGATTGCGTCCGCAAGCGGCCTTTCCCGCAGGGTTGGATCGAAATGCGGCGTCTGCCGCATTTACGTAACTGAGCGAGCGGCTTGCGAACGGAACCACCATTCGGCAGTGCCGCTCTTCGCGCAGCCATCCGCATTGCGAGCCAACGCATCCCACGTCTAAAGGCGGAATAGGCCCTGGCTTTAGTGCCGAATTAGCGGTAATGCAGCGCTTTACAGGCCAGCGCTGCAATCGTAGGCTGCCGGCGCGATGTCAGACGCCTACGCTTACTCGAGCACCGGCCCAATTGAGCCGTTCTGGCAGCGCAACCGTATCAACCGCTTCTTCCTGTTACCGCTCGACAAAGCGGTCCTCACGCGTGTTGCCGGCCTGTCGGCCTGCTTTGTCGCATCGTTCGCACTGTTGCTGTTCGGCGGTTTCGGAATATTGCTGCTGATCGTTGCCCTGTTGGCAATCCTGATCGCTGGGGCTCGTTACGGCTTCAAGATCATCGAACGCTCGTCCAAGGGATTCCTGCGCCCGTCGGACTATCCGCTGACGAATGACGATCTGGTCAGCGAATACCTACCCTACAAATACGCAGGGATCAATCTGGTATTGGCGCTGCTGGTCAAGTTGCTGGAGGTAATTAGCGGCGGCAACGAGTTCATCGCGCTACTGGCCTGGATGATTTTCTTTGTCGCGATCAGTCCGGCGGCGACGATGCGGCTGGTAATTACCGGCAGCCTCAGAGGGGCACTGAATCCGGCCGAGATGATTTCGCTGATTCAGCGGGTCGGCAAACCGTACGCCGCGCTTGTCGCATTCGTTTTCGTGGCCGAGTTGTGCCGCAGTTATGGATTAGCCGCTTTAGCGGTCAGCGGCGGACTCAGTCCGGCCGGTCTGAAGAGCGGGTTCGGCGTGGGCACGATCATCCAGCTGCTGCTGCTGTCCTTCGCGTTCTGGTACTTCACCTACATGATCTGCGGACTGGTTGGCTACGCGATGTATCAGTTTGCCGACGCGCTCGACATCTCAGTGATGGGGCCCGGCGAGCAGGCGATGCGCAGCGTTGCCACATTACGCACGATCGATGTCAAGGCGCGCACTCGCGATGCGCTGATAGGGCAGTTGCTGACAGCCGGCGATGTTAAGGAAGCGATCGACCTGCTGTCGCATGACCTGAGTGAGCGGCCGAACGACCTGTCGCTACATGCAAGACTGCATCGATTGTTGGTGGCAGAAAACAGCACACCGCGGATCGAGCACCACACGGACTCTTATCTGAAGCTACTGGTGAAATCCGAAAACTGGCGCGAAGCGATCGAGCTGGTGGAAGATGCAAAGGCGCGCCGCGCCGAGTGGGCCCCCCGTGATGTTGACCTTGTTGCTCCGCTTGCACAGGCCGCGATGCGTCTAGGCAAGCCTCAGTTGGCCGGGCAGCTGATCAAGGGATTCGATAAGAAGCACAACGTGCACGCGGACATTCCCAAGATTTATTTGATCGGGGCGCAATTGATGGCGGAATGGGGTGGGCAGCCCGATGAAGCGCGCCGCATTCTGGAACATCTTCTGAAGCGGTATCCGTCGGACTCTATCGCGGCCGAAGCGGGGCGTTATCTGCAGGTACTGCAGCGCGCTACGTAGTTATTCGTCGGGACCCCAACGCGTTCGCAATTGGGTATCGAGATCCAGCTCCATATCGGACGGCGGACCCGACAGCGCCGGGCGTGAGCGAGGTACCCCGGTGGCGCCACGGATCGTCATGGGTGGCTGCTGCGTCGGCGCCAAGCCGCCCAGCGTGGCGGGGGACGGGAAGTGTGTCGACAGCCGCCGTTTCACATCTTCGGCCGGCTGCCGCAATCCATGGCGCGAATAGGTCGTGAACAGTCCAAGCAGGCAATCGGCAATCTGACGGCTGTACAGATTCTTCAGCGTGTCACTCGCCAACAGGCCATCAAGGACGCGCAGTGCCGCCGCGTCTTCGCGCGTTGCTACCAGCCGCCTTGCGAGCCGCAATTGCTCGTCGACGGGTAGTGCGGCAAGCACATGCGGTTGACTCATCTGCAAATACACGGGGCGCAAGTCCGAACGCGCACCACGCGCCCGGATCCACAACACTCGCAATGTTGCATCGAGCAGCGTCTCTTGATTGCGTCCCAGCAACGCCATGTTGAAGTACGCCGTTGCGAGGTGCACATTGGTCGGATCATCCTGCAGCAGCTCGCCGTAAGCGCGCGCCGCTTTGCGCGTATCGAGCCGGGCCGCCGCGGCCTGAGCTTCCTGCAAGAGCGTGGACTTTCGGTCGCCGCGTCGCTCGTCCGCAAACTGCTCGTCCAAAATGCGATCTACTTTCTTGGTGTCGCTCGGGCGAAGTAGCCACGCCAACACGGCGCCCGCAAGAAAGCCGCCGATATGCGCGCTATACGACACGCGCGCTTCCGGAGAGGCAGCCCACTGCACGGCTTCGATCAGCAGCCAGACCGGCAACAGCAGCAGGGCTGGAATTCGAGCCGTATTGAAATAGACGAACAACCAGTAAAACACCGGAACCTTGCGTGTGCCGTACAACACGGCCACCATCGCCATAGCTCCGGAGATTGATCCTGACGCACCGACCAGCGTCTGATCGCTGAACAGCATATGGACCGCGCCGGCAAACACTCCACTCGCGATGAACGCAATAAAGAAGCGAAGGCGGCCCAGCGCAGCTTCCGCAAAGGGTCCGGCCAGCAGCAACACGATCATGTTGCCGAGCCAGTGAACCGCGTCGCCGTGCAGGAACTGGTAAGTCAGCAGTCGAAGCGCGCCCCAAGCGGGTCCGCCAGCGTCGGGCTCGAGCGCAAACCTTTCCGTGAAAACGCGCCCCATCAGTGCATCGAACTGTCCCCTCTGGTCACGCCACGTCGCATAGGCGGGGTCCGATGAGCCTACGACCGCGCCCTCGCGCAGGTCGCGCATGAACTCGCGATCATTTTCAATTGCCAACATCAGCTGGACCGATTGTTCGGGGCGCGCGCCTGCGCGAATCATGCGCAGCACCTGTAAAGCGCCGCGATCGTTGCGGCGCTCCAGGTAGGTCGCATATCTGGGCAGTTCTATCTGTGCGAGTTGCGACGAGAAGTAGTACTCGGCGGCGCGCGCATAAGCCTGCCGGTCCCCCGACTGAAACACGAAGTAGACGAGTGCGTTGACAAGAATCAACGCCAGCGTGACCACCGGCAGCGATTTTGCCGTGAAGCGCGTCTGATAAGGAATCAGCAGCATGGCTCAGCGTGGACCGCAAGCCGCTTCGGGCGGCACGTGAAGATACAATCCGGCAGTTTATCCGCGGCCATAGGCGCTGGTTTAGTTGAATACACCCGGACGTCGTGGCAAATGCAGCGGTTATCGGGAGTGAGGAGCCGTTTTGCCCCCCGTAGTAGTTGATTCGCGTCCCGTCGCGGTGCTCGTGCTGGCAGACGGAACGATCTTTCGTGGGCGATCGATCGGCGCTGCCGGCGAGACGCTCGGTGAGGTCGTTTTCAATACGGCTATGACCGGCTACCAGGAAATATTGACTGATCCGTCATACGCCGGGCAGATCGTTACGCTGACGTATCCGCATATCGGGAACACGGGTGTCAACGACGAAGACGTCGAGTCCGTGCGAGTGCACGCCGCGGGATTGGTGATTCGCGATCTTCCGCTGCGGCCATCGAATTTTCGCGCGCAAAAAGATCTTGCGACCTATTTGAAAGAGCAGGGCGTTGTTGGTATCTCGGATATCGACACGCGCAAACTCACGCGAAAGTTGCGTGAAGGCGGCGCACAGGCGGGCTGCATCGTCGCTGGCGCAGAAGTAGGTCGCGACCTGGATCAGAAGGCCATTGAACATGCGCTGCAGCGCGCGCGTTCGTATGCGGGCATGGTGGGACAAGACCTGGCAAAGGTCGTCAGCGTCAAGCGCCCGTATCAGTGGAGCGAAGGAAGCTGGCAGCTCAGTCGCGACGACGGGACGCCTGGCTTTGTAGCGAGCGATTCGCATCGCTTCCACGTGGTCGCGTACGACTACGGAGTCAAGCAAAATATTCTGCGCTTGATGGCCGATCGCGGTTGCCGCATCTCGACCGTTCCTGCAAAAACCAGTGCGAGCGATGTACTAAAGCTGCAGCCTGACGGGGTCTTTCTCGCCAACGGTCCCGGCGATCCGGAGCCTTGCGACTACGCGGTCGACGCAACGCGTGAATTCATCGCACGCAAAGTTCCTACGTTCGGGATTTGCCTGGGCCATCAAATACTCGGACTGGCGGTCGGCGCACGCACACTGAAGATGAAGTTCGGCCATCACGGTGCAAACCATCCGGTGCTCGACCTGGCGACGCGCAAGGTGTACATCACGAGTCAAAACCACGGCTTTGCGGTCGACGAGAAGACATTACCGGCAAATACTCGCATTACGCATGTATCGCTGTTCGACGGGTCGCTTCAGGGCTTCGAGCTGACCGACGCGCCCGCGTTCTGCTTTCAAGGTCACCCCGAAGCGAGTCCGGGTCCGCATGACATTTGCGATCTGTTCGACCGGTTCATCGAGCTGATGACGGCGCGCCGTCAACAGCTAAGCCTCGTTGAAAGCGTTTCTGCATGACGCGTCGACCTCGTAAAGACCACACTGAACGAAGCGCTGGAGGCGTTGCAGGCGCTGATCGGAAACCAAGCGATGCTGCAGCGTATTGCCGCTGCAGGCCAATTGCTCGCCGACACGTTTGCTGCCGGAGGCCGCGCATATTCGTGCGGCAATGGCGGTTCAATGTGTGATGCGATGCACTTCGCAGAGGAGCTGACCGGTCGGTTTCGCGATAACCGGCCGGGCTATGCAGCGCTTTCGATCAGCGATGCCAGCCACTTGTCATGCGTCGGCAACGACTATGGCTACGACCAGGTTTTTGCACGCTTCATCGAGGCGCACGGCCGTAAGGGCGATGTGTTGCTTGCGATCTCGACGAGCGGCACGAGCAAGAACGTATTGGCGGCAGTCGATGCCGCTCATCAGCGCGGAATGAAGGTGATTGGCATGACCGGGCGCGAGGGCACGCCGCTCGGAGAGACCGCAGACATCTCCATCGTCACGCGGGCAGGCAAATACGCCGATCGCGTGCAGGAACTGCACATCAAGGTCATTCACATTCTGATCGAGCTGGTCGAGCGCAGGCTCGCGCCGCAGAACTATCCGTAATGCCAAAGCGCGAAGACCTAAGAAGCATTCTGATCATTGGCGCAGGGCCCATTGTTATCGGCCAGGCCTGCGAGTTCGATTATTCCGGGGCGCAGGCCTGCAAGGCGCTGAAGGAAGAGGGCTACAAGGTCATTCTCGTCAATAGCAATCCGGCGACGATCATGACCGATCCGGAAACGGCAGACGTCACTTACATCGAGCCGATTACGTGGCAAGTTGTAGAACGCATCATCGCTAAGGAGAGGCCTGATGCGATTTTGCCGACCATGGGCGGCCAGACCGCGCTTAACTGCGCGATGGATTTGTATAACAACGGCGTTTTGAACAGGTACGGCGTCGAATTGATCGGCGCTTCGCCGGATGCCATCGAAAAGGCCGAAGACCGGCTGAAGTTCAAGGAGGCGATGACGCGTATTGGGCTTTCCTCGGCTCGATCGAGCATTGCCAAATCGCTGGCCGAGGCGATGACCGTGCACGAGACCCTCGGTTTCCCGGCGGTTATCCGACCCAGCTTCACTCTAGGCGGCACCGGCGGCGGAATCGCCTACAACATGGAGGAGTTTGTCGCGATCTGTCAGCGGGGTCTCGATCTGTCACCGACGCGTGAGCTGCTGATCGAGGAATCGCTGATCGGCTGGAAAGAGTTCGAGATGGAGGTCGTGCGTGACAAGGCCGACAACTGCATCATCGTGTGCTCGATTGAAAATCTCGATCCAATGGGCGTGCATACGGGGGATTCGATAACCGTCGCCCCGGCACAGACGCTCACCGACAAGGAATACCAGCTGATGCGCGACGCATCGATCGCGATTCTGCGCGAGATCGGCGTCGATACCGGCGGATCGAACGTCCAGTTTGCAATCAATCCGAAGAATGGCCGGATGATCGTGATCGAGATGAACCCGCGCGTATCGCGCTCATCGGCGCTTGGCTTCGAAGGCGACTGGTTTTCCGATTGCGAAAGTGGCGGCCAAGCTGGCGGTCGGCTATACGCTCGACGAGCTGCGCAACGAGATCACCGGCGGCGCAACGCCAGCATCGTTCGAGCCGACGATCGACTACGTGGTCACCAAAGTGCCACGCTTCGCGTTCGAAAAATTTCCTCAGGCCGACAATCATCTGACGACGCAGATGAAATCCGTCGGCGAAGTGATGGCGATCGGCCGCACTTTTCAGGAGTCGTTTCAGAAAGCGCTGCGTGGTCTGGAGGTTGGAGCGGACGGCCTCGATGAACACTCGAGCGATCGCGATGAGATTGTCGAGGAAATCGGTGAGCCCGGGCCCGATCGCATCTGGTTCGTGGCCGACGCGTTTCGAATCGGCATGACACTCGACGAGGTGTTTGAAGAAACCGCCATCGATCCATGGTTTCTGGCACAGATCGAGGAGCTGGTGCAGATCGAAGCCAGAGTGCGTGGGCGCGCGCTGACCGACCTGACGCCCGATGAACTGCGGTACCTGAAGCGCAAAGGATTCTCGGATCGCCGGCTGGCGAAGTTGCTGACTGCATCTGCTTCCGATGTGCGCGGCGCTCGTCTGCGGCATGGGATACGCCCGGTTTACAAGCGAGTCGACACGTGCGCCGCCGAGTTCGCGACCACGACGGCCTACATGTATTCGACTTACGAAGACGAATGCGAAGCTGAACCGACCGATCGCAAGAAAGTGATCGTGCTTGGCGGCGGCCCGAACCGGATCGGGCAAGGAATCGAATTTGATTATTGCTGCGTACACGCTGCGTTTGCACTGCGCGAACACGGGTTCGAGACGATCATGGTCAATTGCAACCCGGAGACTGTCTCGACCGATTACGACACGTCGGATCGCCTTTATTTCGAGCCGTTGACGCTCGAAGATGTGCTCGAGATCGTCGACAAGGAAAAGCCGCTCGGCGTCATCGTGCAGTACGGTGGACAAACGCCGCTAAAGCTTGCACGCGATCTCGAGGCCAATGGCGTTCCGATCATTGGCACCTCGCCCGATTCGATCGACATCGCGGAAGACCGCGAGCGCTTTCAGAAGCTGCTGCAGCAGCTCGGATTGAAGCAGCCTCCGAATCGAACTGCGCGAACCGAGGAAGAAGCGCTACGGCTCGCAGCGGAAATCGGTTACCCGCTGGTGGTGCGGCCGAGCTACGTACTCGGCGGTCGCGCAATGGAAATCGTGCACGACGGTCGCGACCTCGAGCGCTACATGCGTGAAGCGGTCAAAGTCAGCAACGATTCGCCTGTATTGCTCGACCGCTTTCTCGATGATGCGATCGAAGTCGACGTCGATTGCATCGCGGATGGTGAGCGCGTCCTGATCGGTGGCGTCATGGAACACATCGAACAGGCCGGAGTGCACTCGGGCGACTCGGCCTGCTCACTGCCGCCGTATTCTTTGTCGCCGGCCATGATCGACGAGCTGAAGCGCCAGACCGAGCAGATGGCGCGAGCGTTGAACGTCGTCGGTCTGATGAATGTTCAGTTCGCCCTTCAGACGCGAGACGGCGAAACAGCGGTTTACGTGCTCGAAGTCAATCCGCGCGCGTCGCGCACCGTGCCCTTCGTATCGAAGGCGACCGGCAAACAACTGGCCAAGATCGCAGCGCTGGTGATGGTTGGCATCACGCTCGAGCAACAAGGCGAGACGCGCGAAGTCGTGCCGCCGTATTACTCGATCAAGGAATCGGTTTTTCCGTTCGCGAAGTTTCCCGGTGTCGACCCCTTGCTAGGTCCTGAAATGCGCTCGACCGGAGAGGTCATGGGCGTTGGCGAAACGTTCGGTGAGGCGTTATTCAAATCGCAGTTGGGTGCCGGATCCACGCTGCCGGAATCGGGGACTGTATTTCTCAGCGTGATGGACCAGGACAAGCCCAAGGCGATTGCGGTCGCGCGGTTGTTGCATGACAAGGGTTATCAATTGGTGGCGACCCGCGGGACCGCGCAGGCGATCGAAGCGGCTGGCATTCCGGTTGCCACCGTCAATAAAGTAAAAGACGGGCGGCCGCACGTCGTCGACCTGCTCAAGAACGGCGACATTGACCTCGTTATCACCACCGTCAGTGAAGTGCGTAGCCAGATTACCGATTCACGCTCGATCCGCACCACGGCACTCGCGCAGCGTGTGACGTACTACACGACGATGGCCGGTGGTCGCGCCGCGATCGAGGGGCTGCAGCAGTTCGACCGTCTCAAGGTGTACGACCTGCAGTCGTTGCATGGACGCTTGAACACTCTTCCTAACTGAGACCCAATGCGATCAATACCCATTACGGCGCGCGGCGCCGAAAAACTCAGGGCCGAACTGCAACGGCTGCGTGGTGTCGATCGGCCGTCAATCATTCAGGCGATCAAAGACGCGCGCGAAAAGGGTGATCTGACCGAAAACGCCGAATACGAAGCTGCGCGCGAGCGGCAGGGATTTGTCGAGGGCCGCATCCAGGAGCTCGAAGGCAAGCTGTCAGCGCTTCAGATCATCGATCCTAAGACGGTTGACGCAGCGGGACGCGTCGTGTTCGGCGCCACGGTCCAGCTCGAGGACCAGAGCTCGGGCGATCACGTCACGTATCAGATCGTCGGTGACGACGAGGCCGACATCAAAGCGGGCTTGATCTCGGTATCAAGCCCGATCGCACGAGCGCTGATCGGCAAAAGCGAAGGTGACATTGCAACAGTGATCGCGCCCGCCGGCGAGCGTGAATACGCGATCGTCTCGGTTTCGTATAGCTAGTTTCAAAGCAACGCTGCGGTGAAGTGCGCGATTACCTGTTAATTACGCGCCTATTTTTCGACCTCGAACGCCGTTCGTCTGTCCGCTGATTCATTGGCGCGTCGGGCTCCTGCTTTTCTTCGCTTTCAGGCTGAGGTCTGAACAGCACAATGACCTTGCCGATTGATTGAACGTTCGCAGCCGATAGTTTTTCCGCGACATCGGCTGCAATTTGGGTGCGTTCACTGCGGTCATCGCTTGGAACTTTGACCTTGATCAGTGCGTGAGCTGCCAAAGCACGATCGATTTCACGCAACACCTTGTCGGTAAGGCCCGCCGAGCCAAGAAGCACCACGGGTCGCAGGCTGTGCGCGCGACCTTTCAAGGCCTGGCGTTGCGCGGAAGTAAGTATCAATTCAGGCATTCGCTTTGACCAAGGTTGCAACGTCGTATTTCGCAGGTCGTTGGAGCATTGGATTTCGAAATTTGTCCCCTTTTTTGGGCACCGGCGGTGGGACGCAAACCGCTCGTCGGCCTTGCCGGATCGTACATCCCGGGCATTCAAGAACCGCTGTGGGGCGTCGTTACCAACTTGTGCACAGGAGCGCGTTTGCCATGAAAAAACGAGAAATAGCCGGCTTTACGCTGATCGAGGCAATGGTCCTCGTCGCGGTGCTCGGCATTCTCGCGGCGATTGGCATTCCGAATTATTCGCGCTACGTGACGCGAGGCCATCTGGTCGACGCGGGCAATGTGCTCGCCGAGTATCGCGTCCGCATGGAACAGTTCTACAAGGACAACAGCACCTACTCGAAAGCGGGTGCATGCGGCCAGGCCACGCCGACCAATCTCGATAGCTTCGCGATTAGCTGCGTGGTCGCCAACGGTGGTCAGGCCTTCACCGCCACCGCAACTGGCGCTGGAAACACTGCGGGGTTTGTCTACACCATCGATCACGCGAACGTACGCGCGACGGCGGCCATCCCTTCGCATTGGGGCTCATTGACGCGTGACGCACGTAATACATGGGTGACGCGATGACACGTAGGCAACAGCGAAACCCATCATCGCGCGGCTTCACGCTGATCGAGGTCGCCGTCGATCATGGCGGTCGCTGCGATCCTGGCTGCGGTTGCGATTCCTAATTACAGCGAATATGTGATGCGCTCGCATCGTTCCGCGGTGCAATCCTTCATCAGCGATGCCGCCAGCCGGCAGGCGCAATTCTTCCTCGATCGTCGTAGGTATGCGACTACGGTGGCCGTCGATCCGAACGGTCTAAACATGACCGCGCCGGCCGACGTAACGGCTCGATACACAGTCGCTATCGCCGTAGTCGCGGGCCCGCCCGCAGGGTTTCTAGTTTCAGCGACTCCGATCGGTACGCAGGCAACCGACCGCTGCGGACTGTTAACGATTGATCAGGCGGGCAATCGCACCGCCGTTGGAACTCGCTGCTGGTAAATGATGAATACCTCAACCCAACGCACCCGGAATCTTGTCTCAGCGAGGCTTCACGCTGATCGAGGCAATGGTCGTCATCTCGATCATGGCCATTCTCGCCGGCACCAGCGTGTCGAGCTTCGTTTGGCTGAATCAGTCGACACAGATTCGCGGCGCCACGTTCGACCTGATTGCCGATTTGGACTTCGCACGCAGCGAAGCAGTCAAGCGCAACGCTAACGTCGTTGTAGCGCCTCGCAACGGCGACTGGGTTAATGGCTGGACGATTACCTTCGGCGCAAACGTGCTGCGCGCACGTGATGCTGTCGGAGCAGCAGTCGGTTTCGCCGCTGCACCTGCAACCCTGACGTTCGATGGCGGCGGTCGCGCTTCGTTGGCAACGGTCGGCAACTTTCAAATCTGTCCGCCTAGCGGCGGAAGTAGCACAGGGCGAACCGTTCGCCTCGATCCATCGGGCCTGTCGCGCTCAGCCAAGACAACCTGTTCATGACGAGACGCGAAATGAAAACCGCTACGAGATTTGCCGGTTTTGCCCTAGTCGAGTCGATGGTGACTGTCGTTGTGGTTGCGTTTGGCCTGCTTGGTGTCGCGGGACTTGTTTCGCGCTCATTCGTCACCGAAGTGGAAGCAATGCAACGCGCGCAAGCGGCGATGCTGATGCAGGACATGGTGACGCGCATTGAGGGCAACCGAGGCAATGCTGCTGCATACGTGACTGGTGACAGTGGGATCACCGGGTACGTCTCCACGACGGTAGCGGGCGTAACGACTTATAGCTTCGCGAGCTGTAATCCCGCCGCACCCATGGTCGATCAGGACCGCTGCGCGTGGGGACAACTGCTGGCAGGTGGCAACGAACGAATCGACAACGCCAACGCCGGCGTATTGGTTGGGGCGATGGGCTGCGTATATGAGATTGATGCGTTCAATCGCATTTACGCGGTCGCGATTGCCTGGCAGGGCGCCAGCCCCGGCGCTGCACCGATCGTAGACAACAACTTCGCACCCGCAGGCTGCGGCCGCGATCAATTCGGCAACGAAAACCAGCGCCGGCTAATGACTACGCTGCTTCGTATCGGTACGTTGAATCCCGGTCCGTAAATGCGACCGATTGCGGTGATGCCGCGCCGAAGAGACAGTGGGTTTTCGCTGATCGAGTTGATGATCGGCGTGACGATCGGGCTCGTTCTTTTGACAGTCCTTGCAACAGTGTTCGATCGCACGTCGGGTGGACGATCCGATCTGGACCGTGTCTCGCGCCTTATCGAAAACAGTCGGTTCGCAGTGGACGTGATCGGTGACGATATGCGCCATGCCGGCTTTTATGGCACGTTTCTGCCGCCATCCGACACGATATTTACAGATACGTCGCCGTGCGCGTGGAACGTCGCCGACATCGCCACTCTCGGGTGGCAGCCGACAGCGGTGCCACCGCGCTTCCCCGCGCAATTAATTGGCTGGGATGACCCCGCCGCCGGGGATCTTGCACTGGGTTGCCTGCCCAATCGGTTGCCGGGCACTGATGTCGTGGTCGTGCGCCGTGTCAGCGCCGACGCCGTCGCTCCGGCAGCGGTCGATGTCCTCAATATCTACGTTCAGGCGTCGCAGTGCATCAACGATGTCCCTTCCCTCAAGGTTTCCAACCTGGCAGCACAGTTCAACATGCGGACCGCCGCTTGCGATCCCGCAAATCTTGCGCAGATACGCCGCTACTTTGTGCGCGGGTATTACGTGGCCGGTTGCAACGAATGTGCTCCATCGGACGGCATTCCGACGCTGAAGCGAATTGAAATTATCGACAACGCAGTACGCGTCGTTTCGCTTGCCGAAGGCGTCGTGAACATGCAAATCGAATACGCGTTCGATACCAACGACGACGGTTCGCCAGAACAATTTCTGACTTCGACGACCGTCGGTGTAGCGCCAACTTCTTTCTGGTCGAACGTCGTAGCCGTTCGATTGCATATGTTGATGCGAAGCACCGAATCCGGCCACGCTGCAACGACTTCGCCGGGCGTCTATGACCTCGGGCCTGGTCATAACGCGGAAACATGTCCCGTCGGGTTCAAGTGCCGTCTGGCAACCACGACGATGCGCCTAAATAACATCGCCGGACGCCGGGAGAACTGAGATGTTGCGCGTACTTCCCGACAAAGGTTCGCAGAGCGGCTCGGCGCTCGTTATCTCAATATTTTTTCTGTTACTACTGGCAACGCTGGCGTTGACTGGTCTGCGCGCAAGCACCACCAATGTGCAGATCGTTGGAAACATGCAGGCGCGGCAGGAAGTCACCGCTGCTGCGCAAATGCTGCTCGAGCAAACTGTCAGCACCGATGAGTTTGTGACCAATCGGCATGGTGTGTTTGACGCGGCGCGCGTAGACAACCGATTACAACGGCGACGGCGAGCCTGATGCGGTTGCCGTACTCGCAGAACTGCCGGTATGCCTAAGGGCTCGTTCGGTAGCGTTGGCGGACCTCGACCCTTCCAATCCGCAGGATGCACCTTGCTTCGCAAGTGCAGCCTTGACCAATCCAGGACTGCTGCCCGGTAGTGGTGGGCCTGCCGGGTCACTTTGCGCGGACACCGAATGGCTTTTAAGGGCATCCGCAACCGACGCGCGTACCGGCGCCGCGATTACGTTGAACCAAGGCGTGACGGTACGTGCCGCCGTCATTGGACTGAACAATGTTTGCAACTGAGAACGCCATGCATGCTGCCCGCTTAATGCTTCGATTGACCGCCACACTGGCATTGACGCTCGGCATTGCTCCCGCCTCGCATGCGGAGGACATCGATATCTACTCGCTGCCTAACACGGAGGGCCTTCGCCCCAATGTGTTGATCATGTTGGATAACAGCGCCAACTGGAGTGCGTCGATTTCGACGCCAATCTGCACTGCAACCCTGGCACCTGGTGTGCCGCTGGTGAAAAACGCTAGCCCTAACAAAGAAGAAGGCACAAAAATGGGCGCCCAGAAGTGCGCTCTGTATAGATTGATCGCGAGCATGTCCTGGCAGGACCTGAGCCAGTTCAATTTCGCACTAATGATGTTCAACGAGTCTCCCGACGCAGGCGGATACCCTCGCAAGGCGTTTTTGCACGTCACTGACGCGGCAGGCAAGCAGGCATTGCTCGACACCATTAGCGGATTGCAGATCAATGCAGACAAGACAAATGCTGCTTCAACAGCCGAAAGCTTCTACGAAGCCTATCAATGGTTCATGGGCTCGACGGTCCATTTGGGAAACAAAACCACGGCGAAGCTTGATCCTGCAGCGTTCAGTGACAGCAGCAAGACTCGATATGTTTCGCCAGGAGCCGGCTGTGCAAAAAACCACCTGATTTACCTTGCCAATGGCGCCCCTGGCGACAACGACAACAATGCACTTGCCTTGCTGCGTCGACTCAACCCGAGCGCCGTGCGTACACGCATTCCGGTTGCTGAGAACGTTGGCAATAGTGACGAAGCCAATTGGACAGACGAATTTGCTGCCTTCTTCAATCGTGGCGCCGATCTTGATAGCTCGATCGAAGGGGCACAAAACATTTCAGTACATACGATTGCGGTTACCGGCGCGTCGAGCGACGGCAACTATCCGAACTTTCTCCAATGGATTGCGAAGGAGGGCGGCGGCCTCTATACGCGTGCAAGCAACAGTGACGAAATAGTCGCCGGTCTTCCAAAATCTTCAATCAGGTCCGCGCGGCCAATAGTGTCTTCGCATCGGCAAGTCTCCCTGTGTCTGCGAATACTCAAGGCACGTACCTGAACCAGGTTTACATCGGAATGTTCCGGCCGGATGGCAACGCGCTGCCGCGCTGGGTCGGTAACCTGAAGCAGTATCAGTTCGTCTACAACACAGCCACGGACACGCTAAAGCTGGCCGACTCTGCGCTGATGCCGGCGGTCAGCCCGACTACTGGCTTCATTGATAGCGATGCCACGAGCTTCTGGACCAATCCGTCGAGCTTCTGGATCAAAGTTGAGACAGCTTCCTCCGGACGCTATTCACGTAGCGACGCGCCTGATGGTGAAGTCGTCGAGAAAGGTGGCGTCGCCCAGTGGCTAAGAACTCGGTACCAGGATTCGCGAGCGGACAGGCCGATCTACACGTGCGTTGACAGCAGCTGCGACGGCGGGGCCAGCGGCATCGACCTTGCAGCTGCGGGAAGCAATTACGTCTTCCAAACGGACAACACCAGCCTGACGGCCGCGATGCTGGGCGTCGGCTCCTCCACGCAGCGCGAATTGGTGATTCGTTGGATCCGCGGTCGAGACAACGTCACCGCTACTAACGTCGTCAATGAATCGGTCGCCCGCGACCAGCTTGGCCAGGCGCCGGACGGCGTCAGCGTCCGGCCCTCGATTCATGGCGATGTGCTGCACTCGCGACCGGTCGCCATTAATTACGGCAGTCGAGTTGTCGTCTACTACGGATCCAATGACGGCATGCTGCGCGCGATCAACGGAAACAAGACTGGCAGTGGTGCCGGCAGTGAGCTGTGGGCATTCGTGGCGCCTGAGCACTTTGCAAGTCTGAATCGCTTGCGTGAAAACGATCCTCAGATCCGTTTCCCGTCGACACCCGCTGTGCTTGCGGGAGCGATTCCGCGTAACTACTACTTCGACGGTCCGATCGGTGCTTATCAAAACACGGCGACGAACGAAGTGCTGCTGTTCCCTGGGATGAGACGCGGGGGACGTGCGATATACGCGTTCAATGCCACGGATCCGGACCGGCCGCGTCTGCTCTGGCGCATCAATCACACGATGGCCGACTACGCCTCGCTCGGACAAACGTGGTCGATGCCACGGATATCGCGAATCAAGGGGAGCACAGATCCGGTACTGATCATGGGCGCTGGATACGATCCGGTTGCGGAAGACTCCAGTCCTGCCGGCGTCGAGCACAGTCGGTCGAGGCGTTTACGTCATCAATATGCGCACCGGCGAGCGCCTGGGCTTTATCGCGACGGATTACAGCGTGCCAGCGGACGTGTCGATCGTGGATTCTGACGGTGACGGGTTTGTCGATCGGGTTTATGTGGTCGATGTCCGTGCTCAGTTGTATCGAATCGATATCGAAGATGCTTTAGGTGCGCAGCGCCCTGTTTCTGAGTGGCATATCACCAAACTCGCCGCACTGAATGATGGCACCGGCGGTACAGACGGGACGCGCAAGGTGTTCTTTGCCCCCGATGTAGTCATCACACGTAACTACTCAGCCATCCTGTTCGGTACCGGCGATCGCGAAAAGCCCTTGACCGGGACGACTAACGATCGCTTCTTCCTGTTTAAAGACACCCGCGTCGCAAAGGGTGAACCTGTCTCGGTGACGTTGCTTACTGAAGCAGCGCTAACGATGATAGGAAGCGAGGGTGCGACCACGGACGAACAGGGCTGCGCATTAGCACTGGCCAATAACGGTGAAAAAGTGATCAACCAGCCGATAACCTTTGGCGGCATCACTTACTTTTCGACGAATCGCCCCTTACCGGCAGGCGCAGGAAATTGCACGCGAAGTCAATCGCGCGCCTACCAGCTGCCGCTTGTATGCAAGGTGCCGACCTACCGAAATCTCATCGGTGACGGTCTGCCGCCCTCGCCAGTGGTTGGTTATGTCGATGTGGGCAACGGAAAACTGGTGCCATTTGTCATCGGCGGCGGCGGTGAAACGAACTCATCCATCGAAGGCGAACGTGCGCGCATTCCGATCCCAGCCAAGCGCAAGCGCTCGTTCTGGTTCATGGAGAATCGGGATCGGTAAGTGCAGTAGGAGTTCGCAGGCGTCACGGCAAAGGGATAGCTGATAGGCTAGCTGCACAATTTGCAAGCCCGCAGCGCGCCATTTTGGCGAACGACTGCGCGACCCCTTGTCAACTACTCGCCGCAAGAACCGCTCGAATCCTGAGTGGATTGCACGTCACGTCAACGATCCGTACGTCAAGCGTTCGGTGGCCGAAGGTTTTCGTTCGCGTGCAGCCTACAAGCTTTCCGAAATTGCCGACAAGGACCGGCTGCTTCGTCCCGGGATGGTTGTCGTCGATCTCGGTGCGTCTCCAGGCAGCTGGACGCAAGTCGTCAGAAAGCGGCTCGCACGACCCAATGGCGCCCTGAACGGGCGCATCGTGGCGCTGGACATACTGCCGATGGACCCATTGCCCGACGTTGAATTCATCCAGGGCGACTTTCACGACGAGGCGGTCGAGCGCGAGCTGGTGGACCTGCTTGCAGGCACACCTGTCGACGTGGTGCTTTCGGACATGGCCCCGAATTTGTCGGGGATCGCAGCCGCCGATGCGGCGCGTAGCGTGCATCTGGCCGAGCTAGCGGCTGACTTTGCCTCCAAATATCTGCAACCGAACGGTGCTTTTCTCGTCAAAGCTTTCCAGGGCAGCGGATACAGTCAGTACGTCGAGCGACTAAAAAAGGTTTTTCACTCCATTACCGCTCGTAAGCCGGCGGCATCACGCGATTCTTCCGCAGAGATTTACTTGCTGGCCCGTCAATTGCGGTAGTGGGGTTTAGAATTTGCCGAATGTACCCAACTGCTGTTGGGAATCGCCTGACTCTGGGCGGATAGAGGAGCACCCTTGAACAACAACATGTTTGCGAAAGCCGCCATCTGGATGGTGATCGCGCTCGTCCTGTTCACCGTCTTCAAGCAGTTTGAAAGCCGCCAGAAGCCCACGGAGAACGTCAGCTATACGCAGTTCATGGATCAGGCCAAAGCGGGCCAGATCAAGCGTGTCGACGTCCAGGGGCGCACTTTGAACGTCACGCCAGTCGAAGGTAATCGTTACACACTGACGTCACCGGGCGACCTGTGGATGGTCGACGACCTGCGCAAAGCGGGCGTCCAGGTGTATGGAAAACCCGAGGAAGAGCAGTCGCTGCTGACGACGATTTTCGTGTCGTGGTTCCCGATGCTGTTGCTGATCGGTGTTTGGATCTTCTTCATGCGCCAGATGCAAGGTGGCGGCCGGGGCGGTGCCTTTTCGTTCGGCAAGTCGCGCGCGCGCATGCTTGATGAGACCAACAATGCGATCACCTTCGCCGACGTCGCCGGCTGTGACGAGGCCAAGGAAGAGGTTCACGAGTTGGTTGAATTCCTGCGCGATCCGTCGAAATTCCAGAAGCTGGGCGGACGCATTCCGCGCGGCGTGTTGATGGTGGGCTCGCCCGGCACCGGTAAAACGCTGCTTGCTAAAGCGATCGCCGGCGAAGCGAAGGTTCCGTTTTTCTCGATCTCGGGCTCGGACTTTGTCGAGATGTTCGTTGGCGTCGGCGCGGCACGTGTGCGCGACATGTTCGATCAGGCCAAGAAGCACGCTCCGTGCATCATCTTCATCGACGAGATCGACGCGGTCGGCCGTCAGCGTGGAGCGGGCCTCGGCGGTGGCAACGACGAGCGTGAACAGACGCTGAACCAGATGCTGGTCGAGATGGACGGCTTTGAGACCGGAATGGGCGTGATCGTGATCGCTGCGACGAACCGCCCCGACGTGCTGGATCCCGCGCTATTGCGTCCTGGCCGGTTTGACCGTCAGGTTGTTGTTCCGCTGCCCGATATTCGCGGCCGCGAACAGATTCTCAACGTTCATATGCGCAAGGTACCGATCGGCGCTGACGTGCGCGCGGATCTGCTTGCACGCGGCTCGCCGGGCTTCTCAGGCGCAGACCTCGCCAATCTGGTCAACGAAGCAGCGCTGTTTGCTGCGCGGCGCAGCGCGCGCGTGGTCGAAATGGTCGACTTCGAGAAGGCCAAGGACAAGATCATGATGGGCGCCGAGCGCAAGTCGATGGTCATGACCGAGGAAGAGCGCTTGAACACCGCGTATCACGAGTCGGGCCACACGTTGGTGGCGAAAATGATGCCGAAGAGCGATCCGGTGCATAAAGTCACGATCATTCCGCGTGGCCGCGCACTGGGCGTGACGATGCAGCTTCCTGAGCAGGATCGCTACGCGTACGACCGGCAGTACCTGTTGAGCCGGATCGCGGTGCTGTTTGGTGGCCGCATCGCAGAAGAAGTCTTCATGAACCAGATGACGACCGGGGCCAGCAACGACTTCGAGCGTGCGACGCAAATGGCGCGCGACATGGTGACGCGTTACGGCATGAGCGACGCGCTCGGCCCGATGGTGTACGCCGAAAACGAAGGCGAGATTTTCCTCGGGCGGTCGATCACGAAGACGACCAACGTCTCCGAAGAAACAATGCGCAAGGTCGATGCGGAGATTCGTCGCATCATCGATGAGCAGTACGCGATTGCGCGCAAGCTGATCGAAGATAATCGCGACAAAATCGAAGCGATGGTCAAGGCATTGCTCGACTGGGAGACGATCGATACCGAGCAGATCGACGACATCCTCGCGGGACGCCCTCCGCGGCCACCGAAATCGACCGGATCGGTGCCACCGTCAGGCGGGCAATCCGGCAGTGGCGGAGCCGAACCCGTCGTACAACCTGCGTAAGCTGCGCAGCCAAAAAAAGGCCGGACCTCCGGCCTTTTTTATTTTCTCTACACAGCATCGATGCGCAAGAGCGAAATGCCGAGTGAGCAACCGGTCTGGAGAATTCGTGGGCGTGAGCTGCTGCTCGACCGCGTGCTTGTCATGGGCATCGTCAACGTCACGCCCGATTCGTTTGCCGATGGCGGACGCTTTTTCGATCATGCTCAGGCGTTGGCGCATGCGCGGCAGTTGATCGACGAGGGTGCGGACATCATCGATATCGGAGGCGAGTCGACGCGCCCCGGTGCGGCCGAAGTGTCACCGAATGAAGAAATTGGGCGTGTCGTACCGCTGCTCGAGGCGTTGGCGGGCACCACCACTCCGTTGTCCGTCGACACGAGCAAGCCCGAGGTGATGCGTGCTGCGTTGGCTGCCGGCGCTGCGATCATCAATGATGTGCGAGCGCTGCAGCAGCCAGGGGCGGCGGAGGTTGTTGCTGAACACGCCTGCGGTGTGGTGCTGATGCACATGCAGGGCGCGCCGGCCACGATGCAGCAAGCCCCTTTCTATCGCGACGTGACGAAGGATGTTGTGCAGTTTCTGGCGCAGCGGGTGCAGTACGCACAGGCCCGGGGAATCGACAAACGGCGCATTGCGATCGATCCGGGGTTCGGTTTCGGCAAGACCGACGCGCATAATTTCACTCTTCTAGCTGAGCTATCGGAACTCGAACGTATGCAGGTCCCGATCGTAGTGGGGCTGTCGCGCAAGGCGACCTTGGGCCGGGCGTCGGGTCGCGCCGTGCAGGACCGAGCCTGGGCGTCGGTTGCGGCGGCATTGCTCGCAGCCGAACGCGGCGCGAACATTGTCCGCGTACACGACGTTGCTGCGACGCGCGATGCGTTAAGTGTGTTTGAAGCGATGCGGGGCGCAGCACGATGAGCGAAAGAAAGTATTTCGGGACCGACGGCGTGCGCGGCACGGTGGGCGAAGCGCCGATCACGCCGGAGTTCGTATTGCGCCTGGGGCAGGCCACCGGTCGCGCGCTGTTGCAAGCGGCAGGTCAGTCCGGCAATCAGCGTCCGACCGTACTGATCGGCAAGGACACGCGCATTTCGGGGTACATGCTCGAAGCTGCGCTGGAAGCGGGCCTGTCGAGCGCGGGCGTGGATGTTGTTCTGTGCGGTCCTTTGCCTACTCCAGGTGTGGCGTACCTAACGCGCGCGCTGCGGCTCGACGCCGGCATCGTAATCAGCGCCTCGCACAACCCTTATCCGGACAACGGCATCAAATTTTTTTCGGCCCGCGGCACGAAACTGTCGGATGCCGTCGAGGAACAGATCGAGGCCGAACTCGAGCAACCCTGGCGCTGCGTCGACGCAAAGTTGCTTGGAAAGGTCAGGCGACTCGACGACGCGGCAGGCCGGTACATCGAATTTTGCAAGCGTACCTTCCCGAATGAAGCCGACCTCAAAGGCTTACGGATCGTGGTCGACAGCGCACACGGAGCGGCGTACCACGTTGCGCCGCCGGTCTTTCACGAACTCGGAGCCGAAGTCATCTCGCTCGGTGCGTCACCCAACGGTCTGAACATCAACGACGGTGTCGGGGCCGTGCACGCGAACCATCTTGCCGACGCGGTGCGCAGCCACCAAGCCGATTATGGAATCGCACTCGACGGCGACGCCGATCGAGTTGTAATCGCAGATGCCGAAGGCCGCATCTACAACGGCGACGAACTGCTCTACATCATTGTGGGTGACCGGATGTGGCACTCAAAAAAGGTGGAGGGTGTGGTCGGCACGCTGATGACCAATTATTCGCTGGAGCGACGGTTTCGCGAGCTGAATATTCCGTTTGCGCGTGCGCGAGTCGGTGATCGTTACGTACTCGAGATGCTGCAAGAGAAAAAATGGCTCTTCGGCGGCGAAGGCTCAGGGCATTTGCTGTGTCTCGACTGCCACACCACCGGCGACGGAATTGTCAGCGCATTGCAGGTGCTTTCTGCAGTGAGGCGCCAGAACAAGTCGTTGTCGCAGCTGACTCAGGATCTGGTCTTGCTGCCGCAGGCGCTGGTCAACGCAGCTGTGAAGCGCGGATTCGAATGGCGCTCACACACCGCGCTGGTGGCTGCTGTATCGGATGCAGAGCGGGAGCTGAACGGCAGCGGCCGTGTGCTGATTCGTCCTTCGGGCACCGAGCCCGTGCTGCGTGTCATGGTCGAAGCTGCAGAGGCTGAAATTGCTGAAGCCATGGCGCATCGTCTTGCCTCGACGCTGCGCACGTCGCTCAATTAACTAAGACCTAGTCGCCGGTCGTAAGTCGGTGCGCTCGGCGCATGCCGAACGTTTCGGCTCGCGTGGTCTGTCGTGAGCTCGTCACAAAAACTTAACGCGTTGGTCACGCACGCGGTTGAAACCGCGCCATCGCTTCGGCCGTCCTGGCGGAGTTTCTTTTTTTCCTCCCTTTCAAACTGCACTGCTGGAGAACCGCATGTCGCATGACGACACCATCGTCGCCCGGCGGTGGCGGGGCCTTCGGTGGATGGCTGTGGATTCTCGCGCTGCGTTAACGCGTTGTCGAGCCTTGAACCGCTAGGCCGCAGCCGCAGAGCTCCAACGTGCAGTCAATGAATGCTTGACTTGGCTTATTATTTCGATGATCATAGAAATATGAAAACGACAGAAGCGGTTCGCGCACTGGCTGCGCTCTCGCAGGACACCCGGTTGGACGTCTTTCGGCTTTTGGTCCAGCAGGGTGCGAGCGGCCTCGCCGCAGGGGAGATCGCCGAAGAATTGGGCGTTTCGCCCGCAACGCTGTCCTTTCACTTGAAGGAGCTCTCGCATGTGAAGCTCGTGACTGCGCGTCAGGATGGGCGATTTGTTTTTTACGCCGCCAATTTCGCCGCGATGAATCGTCTGCTCGAATTCTTGACCGCAAATTGCTGTGCGGCTGACTCTGCCGCATGCACTAACGCCGCGATGGCCTGCGCTCCTTCGTCCAATTCACGGAAGTCCACCAGAAAGGTAAGAGCATGAAACGCTTTCACGTACACGTTGCGGTCAAGGACCTCGAATCGAGCGTTCGCTTCTACTCAGCGCTGTTCGGCGCCGAGCCGAGCGTGAGCAAGTCCGACTACGCAAAATGGATGATTGACGATCCCCGCATCAACTTCGCGATTTCGCAGCGCGGAGAGCACGTTGGCGTGAATCACCTGGGGCTGCAGGTCGATTCCGACGAAGAGTTGGAAGCGCTGCGCGGCCAGGCTGAGTCGGCCGATCTTTCCGCTTCGGCGCAGAGTGGAACTTGTTGTTACGCGCGCTCCAACAAATATTGGTACACCGATCCGCAAGGCGTGGCGTGGGAGACCTACCACACGCTGGCGCAAGTCGAATTCTTTGGCAGCGATAACGCGACTTCCCATCCCGCCATTGAAGACAAGTCACAGTCATCGTGCTGCGCTCCAGTAAGCGAATCTCGGTTGTCTAAGATCGAGCGCGCAAGTGTCTCCTGTTGCAAATAGTTAGTGGGGGGATGAGCGAGCAACCCAAGCACGTCCTGTTTCTCTGCACCGGCAACTCTGCGCGTTCGATCATCGGGGAAGTGCTGCTGAACGCGCGATCGCAGCGCCGACGCCACTTCATCGCGCACAGCGCGGGCAGTCACCCCGCGGGAAGCGTCAATCCGATGACGATCGAGTTACTGAAGAAAAGCCGCTTGCCGACGGACGGCCTGCGTAGCAAAGACTGGAATGAGTTCGCGCAGCCAGATTCGCCGAAGCTTGATTTCGTGTTTACCGTATGCGACAGCGCTGCGGGCGAAGTGTGTCCAGTCTGGCCGGGGCAACCGGTGACGGCGCACTGGGGCGTCGAAGACCCCGCAGCCGTCGAAGGCGACGACGAGACTAAGCGGAAAGCATTCTTGCGTGCGTTCACGACGTTGCAGCGCCGGCTCGACTTGTTCCTCGCTTTGCCGTTGGAGAAGCTTGACCGGCTCGCCCTGAAGCAGCAGCTCGACTCGATCGGCAAAATTGGCTGAGGCTTCCTCTACAGCTCAGCGGCTGACTGCAGAGGCGCTCGGATCGGCATTGCTGCTGGCTGCGGCAGCCAATGAATCCTAAGGACGCTCGGGAGACCGATCGCGGTCACAGATCGGTCATGTTTCGCAAGACCTGGTTCCCACGGCTGAAGTTCCCCTGCAACCGATGACATCCCGATGACAAGCACCGGAGTCTGCGACCTTTCCTAGCCCCGGCTTAGCCTTTCGGTGTCATGGATCGGTCACGTGGCACGCCTAGAGTGCAGATATTCCTTGCAGACACTATTCGGAGTCAGAATGAGCAGAATGATTGGCTTTCATCGCGCACTCGTGGCAGTTTTTACGGTTGGAGCGTTCGGTCTGATGGGTGTGAGCCCGAGTGCATTGGCTCAGACCCAAACTATCAAGGTCGATGGTTCGAGTACTGTGTTTCCGATCACTGAGGCGGTCGCTGAAGAATTTCAGAAATCAAAGAAGGGCGTCAGGGTCACTGTGGGCATCTCGGGTACCGGTGGCGGCTTCAAGAAATTCTGCCGTGGCGAGATCGACATCGCTGACGCATCGCGGCCCGATCAGCAAGAGCGAAATGGCAGATTGTCAGAAAGCCGGTATCACGTATCTGGAAATGCCAATCGCCTACGACGCTCTTTCGGTTGTAGTCAACCCGAAGAACACGTGGCTTAAAGACATCTCGATCGAAGATTTGAAGAAGATCTGGGAGCCATCGGCTCAGGGCAAGATCACGCGTTGGAACCAGGTCAATCCAGCATGGCCAGATCGTCAGATCAAATTGTTCGGTGCAGGTGCCGATTCCGGAACATTCGACTATTTCACTGAAGCGGTCACCGGTAAGTCGAAGGCGAGCCGTGGGGATTTCACCGCGTCTGAGGACGATAACGTGCTTAGTGCAGGGCGTGTCGCGTGACGTCGATTCGCTGGGCTTTTTCGGGCTCGCGTACTACTCGGAGAACAAGGACAAACTAAAAGCGCTTCCGATCTCGTGGAAAGGCGGCAAATCGATCGAGCCGTCGACTGACAGCGTTGTCAACGGCACCTACCAGCCGCTGTCGCGTCCTATCTTCATTTACGTGAACGCCGACTCGCTCAAGAGGCCCGAAGTAAAGGAATTTGTCGAGTTCTATAACCGTAATGCGCCCAAGCTTGTTAAAGAGGTCAAGTATGTAGCGTTGCCTCCGGCAGCATATACATACAATCAAAACGTGCTGACGAAGATGAAGACGGGAACCAAGTTCGGTGGCGAGAACCTGGTCGGCATCACGATCGAGCAACTGATGCAAATGGAAGCGAAGTAAGCTTGTAGCTCGGTTCCCAGGGCCGGGGTGGCAGGAGCCCCGGCCCTGTTTGTTTGGGTCTTCCTGAATCTGCACACTGTCCGCTGCTACATGGCTGCTAATCCCACCGTTGCTACCCCGCATATTGGGACGATCGTCGAACCCCTGCAGCACAAGAGATCGCGGTTGGCCAAGGAAAAGGCGATCGAGTTGCTGTTATTAGGTGCGGCGCTAGTCGCGGTATTCACGACGATCGCCATCGTTTCCATTCTGTTAATCGAATCGATAAGGTTTTTTGAGCATGTCGGTTTGATCGACTTTCTGACCGACACGGTGTGGACGCCTTTGTTTGCCAATCCGCGCTATGGAATCTTGCCGCTCGTGTCGGGAACGTTGACTGTGGCAGCCGTTGCACTTTTGGTGGCGATTCCGATGGGTACCATTATCGCGATTTACCTGTCCGAGTTCGCGCCGCACCGATTGCGTGAAGTCGTCAAGCCGTTTCTAGAGATGCTTGAGGCGGTGCCGACCGTCGTGTTTGGATACTTTGCACTGACGTTCGTGACGCCGCTACTACAGGCGACGATATTTCCCGACCTTCCCGGCTTCAACATGCTGGCGCCAGGGCTGGTCATCGGCGTTTTCATCACACCTTACATCAGCTCAGTGGCCGAAGATGCAATGCGGGCTGTGCCGATGGCAATGCGCGAGGGCGCCTACGCAATCGGCTCGACCAAGTTGCAGGTTGCTTTGAAGATCGTGACCCCAGCGGCCACCTCGGGCATCGTCGCCGCGTACGTGCTTGCCGTGTCCCGCGCAATTGGCGAAACGATGGTTGTTGCGATCGCGGCCGGGTTGAATCCTACGCTGACGTTTAATCCTATGGAGCCGGCCGCGACCATCACCGCCTACATCGCTCAAGTCGCCCTGGGCGACCTTCCACACGGATCGATCGGATATCAAAGCATCTTTGCAGCAGGCCTTACGCTGGTGCTGATGACGTTGGGCTTCAACATTTTTGGGCACTGGATGCGCAAGCGTTACCGGGAGGCCTACTGATGGACTCGACTTTCTCTACGAGTTCCACAGCGACACGCAGTCGGGCGCCGCATCTGCAAGACATGCGGGCCTTGATCGCGGCGGGCAAGCGTAAGCAAGTGATGTTCGCCGCGCTGGGCCTGCTTTGCACGACGATTGCCTTGTTGACGCTGATGGCGGCGTTCCTCGACTTGCTGATTGATGGTTTGCCTCGCCTATCGCTGGATTTTTTAACAAATTTTCCCTCGCGTCGCGCAACCGAAGCGGGGATTTTATCGGCCTGGGTCGGCAGTGCGTTGGTCATGTTGGTGACGATGTTTGCCGGAGTGCCTCTTGGCGTAGGTGCAGCGGTTTATCTCGAGGAGTATGCGAAGAAGAACTGGATTACGGACATCATCGAGATCAACGTAACCAATCTGGCCGGCGTGCCATCAATCGTTTACGGGTTGTTGGCGCTTGGTCTGTTCGTTTACCAGTTCGGCTTCGGGCAAAGCGTCTTGTCGGCGGGCTTGACGCTGGCTCTGTTGATACTGCCAATCGTGATCGTTGCGACGCGCGAAGCGTTACGAGCAGTGCCGGGGCATATGCGCGAAGCGGCGTATGCGCTGGGCGCAACGCGGTGGCAGATGATTTCAGCACACCTTCTGCCCTATTCAGCAGGCGGCATCATGACTGGCATCATTATCGGCATGGCACGCGCTATCGGTGAGACAGCTCCAATCATCACGATCGGTGCTCTTACATTCATTGCGTTTCTGCCGAATTCTCCGATTACCTCGACACCCCCATTCTTGAATTTCGACTGGCTGTGGGCGGAGTTCACGGTGTTGCCGATTCAGATGTTCAATTGGGTTTCACGTCCGGATAAAGCCTTTCAGCTGAACGCAGCGGCGGCTGGCGTCATCTTGTTGGCGATGACGCTGGTGATGAACGCGTGTGCGATCTATATCCGGTATCAAGTGCGAAAGAAAATTAAATGGTGATTACTCCTGCGCCTGAGGTCGTTAGGGCTGAGTCGAAGGCGGCTCCGATGCCGGCGATCAAAACTGAGGCGCGCGATCTAAATTTTTACTACGGCTCGTTCCAGGCGCTGAAGGGCTTGAATATTCCTATCTACCAGCACCGCGTCACAGCACTGATCGGCCCGTCGGGCTGTGGCAAGTCGACGTTCTTGCGGTGCTTCAACCGCATGCACGATCTTTACCCGGATACACGGTACGAAGGTGAAATTCGGCTGCTGCCCGACAACGTTAATCTGCTAGCGAAAAGCGTTGATCCGATCGAGGTGCGCATGCGCATCGGAATGGTGTTTCAGAAACCCAATCCGTTCCCGAAGACTATTTACGAGAACGTCGCCTACGGGTTGCGAGTGCGCGGACTTTCATCGAAAGGGCTGCTCGACGACAAGATCGAGCAGGCGTTACGCGCCGCGGCACTATGGGACGAGGCCAAAGATCGCCTTGATGACCTTGCGTTCAACCTGTCGGGCGGTCAACAGCAGCGTTTGTGCATCGCGCGTGCGCTGGCCACGGATCCCGAGTTGCTGCTTTTCGATGAGCCAACTTCGGCACTCGATCCCATTGCAACCGCTTCAATAGAAGAACTGATGACCGCGCTGAAAGACAAGGTCACTATTCTTGTTGTCACGCACAACATGCAGCAGGCGGCGCGAGTCTCCGACTACACCGCCTATATGTATTTAGGAGAGTTGATGGAATTTGGCGAAACCGACCAGATATTCATAAAACCGAAGCGCAAAGAAACCGAGGACTACATCACCGGGCGCTTTGGTTAGCGCACGTCGCTCATGAACCCACGTTGGCAGGACTAAAGATGCAAACCGGTGATCATTTGGTGAGGAAGTACGACGAAGAACTAGAGGCGATGCGTTCACGCGTGCTGCAAATGGGTGGGCTTGTGGAATCTCAGGTTCGTACAGCGCTCGATGCTTTCGAGCGTGCAGACCTGGATCTGGCGCAACAGGCGATAGATGCTGACAAGAAAGTCAACGAGCTCGAAATTGACGTTGATCAGATGGTCAACCACATGATCGCGCGCCGCCAGCCAACTGCAGGCGATCTGAGGATGATCACCGGCGTCGCCAAGGCGATTACAGACCTAGAGCGAATAGGCGACGAGGCGAGCAAGATTGCTCGCGCGGTTAAGTGGCTGCATGAGAAACACGATCAATCGCGTCTCAACCGTATTCCGGACATCAGACACTCAGGCGAAGCGGCAGCCTCCATGCTCCGCCGCACGCTTGATGCTTTCGCGCGTATGGATGCTGTGGCTGCAGCCTCGATCATCAAGGACGACCTTGGCATAGACGATCGGTTTCGCGCGGTACTGCGGCAGTTGATTACGTTCATGATGGAAGATCCGCGCACGATTTCGGCATCGCTCGACTGCGTTTGGGTCGCCAAGGCAATCGAACGCATCGGCGATCATGCCAAGAATGTCGCCGAGCACGTGATCTTCATCTCGCACGGCTGGGATGCGCGTCATCAATCGCTCGAAGACGTCGAGCGCGTAGTGGCTCGCGCATGACGTCTGCCTCGATCCTGGTGATCGAAGACGAGCCCGCGATCCAGGAACTCGTTGCCTACACCTGTACTACGCAGGGATACACTGTCCGGCGTGCCGATTCGGTAGGGGCAGGGCGTGACGCTATCGACCGCGAGTTGCCCGACATGGTGCTGCTCGACTGGATGCTGCCCGATAAGCCGGGGATCGAGCTGCTGAAGGATCTTCGCGCCCATGATCGCACCAAGGTTATGCCGGTCATCATGCTGACCGCCAAGGGCAGCGAGGCCGACAAGGTGATCGGACTTGATACCGGTGCCGACGATTATGTGGTCAAGCCGTTTTCGCCGCGCGAGCTGCTGTCGCGCATGCGCGCTGTGTTCAGGCGGCGCGCACCCCAGCATAGCGGCGAAGCGCTCGAATATGGTCCGCTCCGAGTGGATCCTTCGCGGCACGAGATCGTTGTTAACGGGATGCCCATCAAGATGGGCTTGGCCGAATTCAAGTTGCTCAAATTTTTGATCGGCTATCCGGAGCGCGTTTTCTCACGAGCCCAGTTGCTCGATAGTGTTTGGGGTGATCATGTCTTTATCGAGGAGCGAACTGTCGACGTGCATGTGCTGCGTCTGCGTAAGGTACTCGCGCCGGTCAAAGCGCAACATCTGATTCAAACTGTGCGTGGCATCGGATATCGACTGTCAACGCAAGCAGAACCTTAATACGATGCTTGACGGGCCGCGTAGCGGACTCACCCTCGTCGCTCCAGCGATGTTGCGCTTGGCTGGACTCGCAGTATTCGCCACTATTGTCGGTTTTATCTTTGGCATCCAAGCGGGGCTCTGGCTAGCTGTAGTCGGCCTTGGGGCGCTGCTTCTGATTCATTTGCGCTATGCGGCCCTGCTTGCGGCATGGCTCGAGCAGCCGCGACTCGAAGACGTTCCCGACGGCTGGGGGATCTGGACCGATGTTTTTGCTCGCCTGTATCGCACGCGCCGTTCGACGGAGCAGAACGAGCGCCGCTTGCTGGAAAACGAGGAGCGCTTCAGACGCACGATCAGTGCGCTTCCGGAAGGCATCGCATTAATCGACGCGACATTGCAGATTGATTGGTGCAATCCTGTCGCCGAGCAGCACCTGGGCATTTCATTGCGCGCCGACCAAGGGTTGCGGCTGACGAACCTCGTTCGCGACCCGGAGTTCGTTAGCTACATGACCTCGGCGCGCTTTGATCAGCCACTTATATTCCAACCGATGTCACGCCCCGGCCTTGCGCTCGAGGTGCGCGTCGTCGAATTCGAGGTTGCACGCTCAATTTTGATTACACGAGACATTACGCAACGCGAGCGCGTCGATGCCGTGCGGCGCGACTTCATTGCCAACGTGTCACACGAGCTTAGAACGCCGCTGACTGTAGTCAATGGATTTCTCGAAACGCTGATCGATGCGCAGGCCGACAACGGCGGTACGCGCCAGCATCATTTGCAGTTGATGCACGAGCAGGCTCAGCGAATGCACCGGCTGGTCGAAGATTTGCTGACCTTGTCGCGGCTCGAGTCGCGCGAAACACCCGTGTCCGATGAAGTCGTCGATGTTCGTCAATTGATACGCGAGGTTGCCGACGAGGCGCGCGCCCTATCTTTGGGAAGGCATCAGATCAATGTTGATCTGACGCCGGCCTTCGTGCGCGGCAGTCGCGAGGAGCTTCGCAGCGCGTTTGGCAACATTGTCTCGAATGCTGTGCGTTACACGCCTGACGGAGGGAGCGTCTCGCTGGCGTGGCGCGAAGATGCGACCGGAGGTCGCTTCGAAGTCACCGACACCGGCCTTGGCGTCGCACCTGATCACATTCCGCGCCTGACGGAACGCTTCTATCGTGTCGACAAGAGCAGATCGAGAGAAACGGGTGGTACCGGCTTGGGACTTGCGATCGTCAAGCATGTGTTGCTGCGGCATGGCGGCTATCTGGACGTGCAATCCGAAGTGGGTCGCGGCAGCACGTTTTCGGCAGTGCTGCCGACTGAGCGTGTCGTTACACAGAGCGACGAGGTCGCAGCTGCTGCGTAGCTGTCCGACTGATGTGCGGTGCTATCATTCCGCGGCCCTCGGGGTGTAGCGCAGTCTGGTAGCGCGCCTGCTTTGGGAGCAGGATGTCGGGAGTTCGAATCTCTCCACCCCGACCAATATCTGCTTAGCATGTCAGTACAGGATCTGCCCGTAGCTCAGCTGGATAGAGCACCAGCCTTCTAAGCTGGGGGTCACAGGTTCGAGTCCTGTCGGGCAGGCCAAGTTGATGCAGTTGCAAACGTGGTGGCTGTAGCTCAACGGTAGAGTCCTGGATTGTGATTCCAGTTGTTGCGGGTTCGAATCCCGTCAGCCACCCCAAAAAATCAAAGACGGCAGTGATCCCTTGACTTAATGCTATCGCGAAGCTGGCCTATCGACAGCTGTGGGCATTCTGCTTGCGTGGTATTGCAAACCCACCTGCAGGGTAGCCTGCCCGAGAGGTCTTTTATGCAACGTCCGCATCCAGAACCGATTCCTCCTCCCAGAGGCGACGATGACGAGCCAGACGTAGATCAGCCACCGGTTCCGCCGGACCAGGCGCCCGATGTGATACCGCAGATTGATCCGCCGAAGCCAGGCCGCCACAAAAAAGAGCCGCCAATGATTGTTTGAGCCAGGCTAGTTCTTGCCCGGTGGTTTCAACAAGGCTTGTGCAGTCTGGAACGGCACCACGCTCTGCTTAGCCCTCTGCCTGCCGGCGGCGCATCTCATATGCCGGCACACGCATCATCTGACGATACTTCGTCACTGTGCGGCGTGCTACCTGCAAACCCTGTCTGCCGAGCAGACGCGCGATCTGCGCGTCGGACAGTGGTTCCTTTGGATTTTCTTCGTGAATCATGTCCTTGATAGCGCCGCGGATCGCGGTCGCGGAACACGTTCCACCACTGCTGGTGGCGAGTGCGCGCGAAAAAAAGTACTTCAGCTCGAACACGCCGAGCGGCGTCGCCATGTATTTGTTGTTCGTAACGCGCGACACGGTGGATTCGTGCAGCCCGAGCTCGTCGGCAATCTCGCGTAAGCCCAGCGGCTTCATCGCGAGCTCACCGTAGTCGAGAAAATATCGCTGACGCCGAACGATGGCCTGCGCTACGCGCAGAATGGTGGCGAAGCGCTGCTCGACGTTGCGCACCGTCCACCGCGCCTCCTGCAACTGCGCCGCCAGATCTGAATGGCGAGCGTCGCGGTGGTTCTGGAAAAGATCGGCATACATCCGATTCAGCCGCACTTTTGGCACCACGGACGGATTGAGCGTGACGGTCCACTCGTCTCGAATCTTCCGAACCACGACATCCGGCGCGACGAAGCGCGTATTGGCTGCACCAAAACGCCAGCCCGGACGCGGTTGCAAACGCCGAATCAGATCACCGGCTTGCGAAACGGCGTGCTGCGCAACACCTAACGCGCGCGCCAATCCTGGGATATCGCGCATCGCAAGCCGGTCCAAGTGGTCGTTGACGATTCGCTTTGCCAACTCATGCGTTGCTGCGCTTGCTGGATCATCGTCTTCGCGTAATTGCAGCAGCAGACACTCGCGCAGATCTCGAGCTCCAACACCGGCGGGTTCGAGCGACTGGACAAGCTTCAGTGCGATTGCCATCTCGTCGTCGTCGGGCAGCGGTTCCAGGCCCGACAACGCCTTCAGCTCCTCCAGATCCATTCGCAGAAATCCGTCGTCGTCGAGCGCGTCGACGATCGTCGCCATTAAAGTGCGGTCGCGGTCCGATGAGGCGAGCCACTTTGTCTGCGCGAGCAGATGATCGCGCAGCGACTGATCGGCTGCAGTGATATCGGAAAAATCAAAGTCCTGGTCGCCCCCGTTGCTACGTCGAGCCGCTCCGTATTGCGACCAGCCTTCGGCCTCCCAGGTTGGGTCGGGTGAAGCGTCTGCCGTGGGCTCAGCGCTGGTCGGCGCAGCCAACACTTCACCCGGCTGCGAAGCATCGGCGCTGCCGGCGGTCGGAGCGGTTGCCTCGCCCTCGGGCGCTTCGTCCAACTCCAGGAATGGGTTGTTGCCCATCGCCTGGTTGACTTCCTGGGCGAAATCGAGCGACGACAATTGCAATAGACGAACAGCTTGTTGTAGGCGTGGCGTCAATGTCTGGTGTTGACGCTGCTCCTGCCGAATCACCGGGGCATTCATTGCGAAAAGCCTTTGGCAGTCTCTTTATAAAGTGCGGTGAAGCGGACTTGAACGCTCGTGTCAGCCGTCAACGCGTCAAGAGTGTGCCGCTGGCGGCGATAAAGACTCCGGAGTGGCCCCCTGCGGACCAGCGATGCAGAATTGACCATGTGACGGTCTAAGCAAGGCGCGTGCCGTCTCTGTCTGCATCGCCCTACCGTTCACGCGGAAGCGTCAACCGTCATCGCGTGTCGCCACATCATTCTCCCGGACTGCAGCTGCTCAATTGTCGCGGTCCTCGGCGTCATTTTGGACCGGTTCGCCAGGCGAAGACGTTTCTCCACTTAGGGCACCCTCGCGATTGCTCTTCGTCCCTTCCAGCTCCTGTTTGACGGTGGGTGATCGCGCGCTGCCAGACATGGCGCGCCGAGCATTTGACGGGGCGGCATCCGTCCTCTTTCCTGGACGCGGTGGCCACCGTAATCGATCGCCTCTGATCGGCATTGTCCACCTCACTATGGTTAAAGGCTGCGTTAGCAGTTGGTGTGCCGGAACGCGGAGCGCGCCCCTTCTTGGGACCTAACCACCGGAAGCTACGTTGATTACCGATTGTCCGGCGTTCGTGGGCACACATGTTGCAACAACACCCATGTGGAAGAACACCCACCCCCTTCTTTCAAATACAAAGGACATCCTATGAAGAATTTACTAGTTGCGGCCATGGTGGCTCTAGTGTCGGTGTATAGCGCGGGCTGCTCAGTGGCCAGTGGTCAAAGGTCGATGGGAGATGTGGTTGACGATTCGACGATCACAACCCGTGTGAAGTCGCGCTTCGTCGAAGATAAGATCGTTGCTGCCAATCGCATCAACGTAGAGACGCTGAAGGGCGTCGTGCAGCTTTCTGGCTTTGCGACTAGCGAAGCAGAGCGAGTTCGCGCCGCCGAGATCGCGGCATCAGTGCCGGGCGTGAAGCAAGTGCAGAACGCCATTGCTGTCAAACCGGCCTCTTAAGTCCCGTGCGCAGCCGGCTCGCTGGTGGAATTCAGCGGGCCGGTATTTCTTTCCGCGCTAACGGCGCGAAGAAGTTGCTAGAGTAGGTATTACCGTGCCGCACGCCCTCATCGTTGACGACGATACCGATACCCGCGAGTTTCTGTCGCAGGTTACGCGCGCAGAGGGCTTTACCGTAGCGGCTGCCGATACGTTACGCGCGGCGCGGGCGCATCTCGTCCGTCAAACACCAGACGTTCTGTTGACTGATCTGGAATTGCCAGATGGCAATGGCATGTCGCTCATCAACGATTTGGATCAAGCCGCCGACACTGAGGTCGTGGTGGTCACCGGTCATGCGTCGGTCGGCACCGCAGTGGAGGCGCTACGAGCCGGTGCGACAGATTACTTGACCAAGCCAATCGACGTCGAGCGACTGACGAACATGCTGCGACGTCAGCCACGCACCGTGGACTTGAAACAGGAGATCGGCGAACTGAGGGATGAGCTGCGCAAAGTAGGGCGCTTCGGTCACTTGTACGGATCGTCGCCACCGATGCAGGCGCTGTACGACAAGATCGCGCGTGTTGCACCGACCTCCGCCACCGTTTTGCTGATCGGCGAAAGCGGTACAGGCAAGGAGCTGGCGGCCCGCACTATCCACGATTTGTCCAAACGCAAGCGCGCGCCATTCTTGGCCATCAACTGTGGGGCTATATCTCCGCAGCTGATGGATAGTGAGCTGTTCGGCCATGAAGAGAATGGCTTTCCTAGCAACGGACGCGATCACAAGGGGTTCTTCGAGCGCGTGCGAGGTGGCAGTCTTCTGCTCGATGAAATCACAGAGATGTCGCTGGCGCTGCAGGTGAAACTCTTGCGGGTGCTCGAGACGGGAACGTTCGTCCGGGTCGGGACATCTCACCCAATCGCTACCGACGTTCGCATCATCGCGGCCAGCAACAAGCAACCAGCTAAGGCGGTTTCCGACGGCAAGTTCCGTGAGGATTTGTACCATCGCCTGAACGTCTTTCCGATTCATTTGCCGCCGCTACGCGAACGCGGCGCCGATCTCGAAATGCTGGCTCAACATTTTTTGGATGAGCTCAACGCGACCGAGAATTCCGCGAAACGCTTTGCGCCGTCGGCGGCGTCGTCGCTATATGCGCATTCGTGGCCCGGCAACGTGCGCGAGCTCAAGAATTACGTGCAGCGCGCCTACCTGCTGGCAGATTCGGTGATCAACGATTACACGCAGTCTGACGCCTCGGCGGGAAGCGACGACCAACATGACGAGATCACCGTCAAGATCGGTATGCCGCTTGACGAGATCGAACAACGAGTGACAATGGCTACGCTGGCACGCTGCGGCAACGTCAAGAAGCGTGCAGCCGCCATTCTTGGTATCAGCCTTAAGACCCTCTACAACCGGCTCGAAAATTATTCTCAGCGAGAAGGCTCGGACGCCGACGCCCAAACGGTTTGAATGCGGTTTGGTGGATTACTATCTCCGCATAGTTCTCGCACTGCTCCTACCTCGATCGAATGGCAGTTACACCCGGCGCTTTGACCGAGCGGCCTCGCGCGCCGCTTGCGGTCAAGGTCATCGCGTTTGTTGCGCTGATCTTTCTTCTGAAGGGTGCGCGTGAAATTGTTTTGCCCGTAGCGATCGCGATCATCCTGACGTTTCTGCTCGCGCCGCTTGCGCGCGCTTTAAGAAACAGAGGGCTGAACGACGCGCTGAGCGCTGCAGTTGTTCTGATTGGACTGCTGTTGACTCTTGGGTTGTTGGCCAGTCGACTGGTCGCGCCGGCGAGTGAATGGATCGCTCGCGCGCCAACGTCGGTGCAGCAATTGATCGATTCCTACGAGAGGTTGCGTCGGTCAGTTCCCTTCATGGCGCAGCCGGAAGTCACGCTCAGGCCCACCGTGACGACAAAAGGGCGTCCCGCGGCAGAAATTGTTCCGGCGGCAACGGCGTCGGCGCCCGACCCACTGAAGGACAAGATCGCCATAGAAGGCATCGCACTGACAGGATCGTTAATCAAACAGGCGGCGTGGGTAACGGTATCGACGATCGCAACGATCATTCTGTTGTTCTTTTTCCTTGCGTCCGAGCGCTGGTTGATGGCCCGGACTGTCGAGGCCATCCCGAAACGCCGTGTGCGTGTCGCTGTCATCGGAGGCTTTCGGGCCGCGCAGCGCGACATCGCTCGCTACCTCGGCACGCAGGCGATGATCAATGCAGGCGTCGGCATCGCAACTACGTTGGCGCTGATGGTGATCGGCTTTCCAAGCCCGATTCTCTGGGGTGTCATCATCGCCGTGTTGGCCTTCATTCCCTATCTCGGCCCGCTGCTTTTCGTTGCGCTGCTTTTATTCGCAGGCACGCTCACTTACACGACGTTCGGCGAAATCATTGCGCCGGCCGCTGCCTACGCGGCGATCAACATCATTGAGAGCAACTTCATTGCGCCGTGGATCGTCGGCCGACGGCTCGAAATGAGTCCACTGTTTGTCTTTCTCGCGGTGATCGTATGCGCCTGGATGTGGGGCATTGCAGGTGCGTTCTTGGCGGTGCCGCTGCTGGTCATCATTCGCAGCGCCGCTCGCCGCTCCAAGAGCCTCCGACTCTGGTGCGTGTATCTGGATCGTGGCAGGCCCGAATTACCGACAATGCGGACGCTGTTGGGCATCGGATTGCGGCGCCGGCGGCGCCGTGTGGCGGCGCCCGATGCAAAGTCCGCATCTACCAGCGCACCGCAACCACGCCCTCCCGGCGCAAGAAAGCCGTTTCTGAGACGCGCCTGATAACAACGGGAAGCATGCGCGCGGGGTTGTTTGTTATCTCGGTGACATAGACGAGCGGGTAGAATTCGTTTGCCGATAGGAGCATGGAATGGGGGCCGACAACTCCAGGCACACGAGTTGCTCGGCACTAGAACGATTGACGAGAGACGCCCATGACACAACTTCCTCCGACCCTTCCGTTTTCACTGGTACCTGTGACGGATAAGGTGACCCGCGAACCGACGGATCATCCGGATCGCATTCCGGCAGATCGCCGCAGTGATCCGATCACCCGGCGTCTCCGGGTCTTGGTTCGCCGCAGCCTGACGGACAGACCTAACTAGCCGGTCCAGACTATTTAGCTGCTTCAAGATCGTCGCCCCTGCGCGCAGGTAAGCGGGCATTGATGTTGCTTGCTCGCTCCCACCGTGCGCCTGGCCTACGTCACCGAAACTTACCCGCCGGAAATCAACGGCGTTGCGTTAACTGCAGAGCGTTTTGTAAGCGGTTTGCGTGCGCGTGGCCATGTGATTGATTTGGTGCGGCCCAAGCAGGCGGATGAGAGACCACTGGATTCGACAAGTGAATTGCGATCGCCCGGTGTGCCGATTCCAATCTATAGCGGTTTGCGTTTTGGATTGCCGATCGTCTCGACTTTGTCAAAGCGTTGGCAAGACGCTCGGCCGGAACTAGTTCACGTTGCGACCGAGGGCCCGCTCGGTTGGGCAGCGATCCGAGCGGCGCGCGCCAATGGCATACCGGTGACGTCTGACTTTCGCACCAACTTCGATCTATATAGCGAACATTATGGCTTCGGCTGGCTGCGCCGCATCGTAGGCGGCTACCTGAAGCACTTTCATAATGCGACCGATAGAACATTTGTGCCGACGCCTGCAGTCAGCAGTGCGCTAACCAAGCAGGGTTACGAGCGTACGGAAGTTGTGGGTCGTGGCGTTGACGCCGAGATGTTTTCGCCCGGCCGCGCAAGCGCCGAGCTTCGGGCAAGCTGGGGCGCGGATTCGCACAGCCCGGTACTGCTCTACGTCGGGCGTCTCGCATCCGAAAAGAACGTGCCGCTCGCATTTCGTGCATACGAGGCAGTGCGTGCTCGTGTCCCTGGCGTAAGGTTCGTGGTCGTCGGTGACGGCCCACTGCGCGAGAAGCTTGTCCGTGCACATCCGCACGCAATTTTCGTGGGGCCGCAACGCGGTGCGACGCTGGCTCAGTATTACGCATCCGCCGACGTCTTCCTCTTCCCGAGTCTGACCGAGACTTTTGGCAACGTTACGCTGGAAGCGCTTGCCTCCGGTTTGCTCGTCGCGGCTTTCCGCTCTGGTGCCGCGGCCGTGCACATTGAAGACTGCACGAGTGGAATTCTGATTGAGCCCGGGGACGAGCAAGGATTTGTTGCCGGCACTTGTGCGCTTGCACAGCAGTTTCGGTGGCTCGCAATGATGCGTGCGGGCGCGCGCCGCGCAGCCGTCGCGGCCAATTGGGACGCGGTGATCAACCGTTTCGAATTCTGTCTATCGGATGCAGCACATGCAGTCGAAGCACCTCTTGCTGGATCGTGCCCTGCGTAATACTCGGCGCGACGTGTGGGTCGAACGCGACCTGCACTGGGCGCAGTGGGTGCACCGTGTAGCGCGCTACCAAACTCCGGTCAAAGCGCTTGTCATCGTCAGCAAGCTGGGCGACGGCCTCTTCTGGTACGTTTTAATCGCAGCGCTCGCCTTGACGGGCGGCACGAATGGGCGAGACGTGGCAGCGCAGATGTGTCTGGCTGCGTTCCTGAACCTACCGCTGTACTTTTGGCTCAAGCACTCGATCGGCCGTCCGCGGCCTTTTGTAGCGTGTCCGGATATCCGTGCGTGCGTCCGCGCGCTCGACAAGTTCAGTTTTCCATCGGGTCATACTTTGCATGCGGTCGCGTTCGCCGTCGTGTTCGCCTGGCACTTTCCGCTTATCGGAACCGGTCTGGCTCCCGTCGTACTGCTGATCGCCGTGTCCCGTGTCGCACTTGGCTTGCATTATCCAAGCGACGTAGCGGCCGGGGCCGCCATCGGCGCAGCTGTTGGATTTGGCGTCGTCCTGCTTTACTGACTGCGTACCGGAGCGACAGGGTCGGGTGCGATCTTGTGCGGCGGAGCCAGCGGATCAAAGTCGACCCATTCGCCGTTGCGCCATTCGCCTTGCGCGCGTTCGAGATCTTCGACTCCAGCGGCCATCAGTGTCTCGATTACGGTTTTCTCGTTGTGCGGATCAACGCGTACAGCGAGAGTCATGCCACCGCGACGCATGTCTACAGCGTCCGAATCGGGTGTCCTCGTTTCGGTTTCTTGTTTCTCTTCGTGAACGGTTCGCGTTGATGCGAGTGCACCGGCCATGCCACCCACGTGCGCTCCTACGCCCGCCATGGCAATGGCGACGATCGGTGCAAGCGGCGGTATCGCAGCGCCCGCCACCGCGCCTGCAGCAAGGCCGGCTGCTGCGCCGACGGCAACGCCCGATACCTGTCCGATATTGGATTTTTCGGTACCCGTATCAGCCGCCACGTCGCCGCCGATCGGATACGTTGCATGTTGCCCCGGAGGGTTGACGTAGAACGCCTGCATATCGTCGGATGGGATGCCGCGCGACTGCAATTGCGCCATGAGCTCGTTAGCCCGTTGCTGGGTTTCAACTCGTCCCGCGATGATCGTTGCCATTCTGCTTGCCTCCGATGCGATTATGGCAATTAACTGCCGTCGGTTGTGGGGTCAAAAAAAACCCCGCGAGATCGCGGGGTTTTGAAAAAGACCCGGCGTCTCGGGGAAGGGGAGGGGAGGGACGCGGGCCAAACAACCAACTGTCAAAGACGAATTGGTTGACAGAGTAGTAGCAAGCGTCGTGCCGGCACTCATTTTGAGGCCGGCGGATTCTTTGCTGTGTCCGCCGGAACATCAAACTGCACCACCAGTTGCTCACGTTTGCTAGGGGCGAGGGTGACATTGCGCTCCTGCCTGCGCCCGGCGTGCGACACGACGAGTTTGTAGCTTCCTGGCATCAGGTCGACCAGCAGCCACGGTGCATCCAGTGGCAGGTCTAGAACCTTCTGGCCGTTGGCCCCGGTAATCGTGACGTGGGTATCGGCGAGGTATGCCCCCAATCGCGACGAAATTATCAGTTGCAACGAATATTTGTCCGCCATCTGCTTTAGCCGTTCGGACTCCTCGAGTCCGATACCTCCGCTCATATAGCTGCGGTCGTTCGCGGTACGGCCTTCTGTAATTGCGGCAAAAGCAGTTGAGGAAGCTAATAAAAACGACACACTAAGCAGCGCTAACTTGAGACTGTTCATGACGATTCTCTATACGAAGTGGTGAAACAACTACAACAATGATTCCGAAAGGGGTCGCAACGCAGCCGGGCGCTTTTCGAGTCCGACCGATTGAGTGCGCCATTGCCGCATGAAGTCGGCCTTGGTGGCAGGCGTGCGGTCCGTCAGCGCTCGTTCCAGTAAGCGCTGCCATGACCGTCGAACGGACAGTGACTCGGCGTCGTTTGGGTGCAATCCAAGGCGCAGAACGGGCGCGTTCTCGGTAATGCGCGACAAAAGAGTGTTCCAAACGATCGATGTCGGCCGGCGCCATGCGCTGCGCACGCTATATGTCAAACACGGCGCCGGAATTGGACGCAGCTCGGGCAATGCGATCAGCTGCGTCAGTGTGCTCGTGTACTGCAATTGGTTCTGCGTACGCAAGGCCTTCCAGGCGCCGCTGCCGAGAAGCCAGGCGGGGGCGACAAATCCGGATAAAGGCCAGCCCCTCGCGGCGAACCAGCGGGCACCGAGCGTCAGTCGTTCGCGAGCCTCCTCTTCGGACAAGCCGCAAAATTCGCCTTCGCCTGCCGTGTAAATGCGCCGGCGCACCCAATCGATGACATCGCTGGGCACTTGCGGGTCGAGGTGGAAATATCCGTGCAGTGCCAACTCGTGGCCGGCGAGGAGCTCGGTAGTGATGGCCTGTTCAAACTCGTGCTGTGCGGAGCACTGGCCGTGATACGCGGGCACCACGAGCAATGTCAGCGGAATCTCAGCCACCTCGCGGATGGCAGAAAGCACTCTTTGGCAAGATGCCCATGTGGCCGGCGCGACATCATGTAATGACACGCAAAGCCAACGCTGCGGCTTTGCACGCCAGGAATTGTTATCAGGCTGCATACCGCTCTGCCACTTCTGTATCAAACGAACGCGCCGATAGACACAACGTCGTATACCGGTTTAATAGCTGCGCAAAGGTTTGATTCGCATCGAACTCCAGCGCTCGCCGGCGGGCGTCAGCGCGCAACGTTGCCGCTGCAGGTGCGACCGACGAGATGGTGTCTGCAAAAGCGGTCACGTCATCGTGTTCGACACCGGTCACTGCCCGACCGTCTATCAGATCGGTAAGACCGGCGCACGCACGCGCAACAACGGGCGTTCCGCAGGCAAGCGCCTCGAGTGCCGCAAGGCCGAACGTTTCCTGATCGCCTGCGTGCACAAATATATCGGCGCTGGCCAATACGCGGGCAAGAGCCGCGGGCTGCGATTGATATGGCAGCACCTGTAACCGGTCGCCGCGAGGCGGACATGGACCATCGCCCATGGCGACCAATCGATACGGAGCCCCCAGTCGATCCACCGCGGCCGCAAGCCGATCAAGATTTTTCTCAGGAGCGAAGCGGCCGGCATATAGAAGCACAACGTCCGATGGCGCATAACCGACCTCATCGCGCCACCTCGGGTCGTGCCAGCGGGGGTGAAACATGTTGCAATCGACACCGTGCGATTGGAGCACCACGTTATGCAGACCAAGCTGCCGCAAGGTGCCTGCGGCCCAAAGGCTGGGGGCAAACACTGCGTCGAATCGACGGTACAGATGTCGTAAGTATTGCCGGACCAGAACGTGCGAAGCTCGCGGCATCCAGCGTTGTGCGAGCGCCTCGACGTTCGAGTGACAAAACGCTACCACCGGAACACCCAGTCGCTGTCCAGCGTCCAGCGCTGACCATGCACATCGGTATGGGTCGCCGACTTCAATGATGTCGGGCCGGTGCTGAATGATCGCGCGTGCAGTAGCAGCGCGTCGCAAAGGAAATCTATATCCGCCGGACATCGGCAGCGGCACGGCCGATACGTGCTGAGTTTCGGATGTGCTTGGCCCGGGCGCCATGATCGTGTGACGCCAGATCGAATTTGCGTTGAGCCAGTCGCGTTTGCTGCGCAAATAGCGAGCAACGCCTCCGCTCCGCGGGCTCCAGAACATGGTGATGTCCACCAGGTGTGGCCGAGCAGCCATGCTGGGAACGGACACCCTCGATATCTGAAATTGATCCACCATGCCTCCGCTGCTAGGCGTGATTAAAGCAAAACCGATGCCGATCGGCACAGCATGGGCACGAAACCTGCCGGCTGATCTACTCCTGCCATTGATTAAACCAAGAGGGAGCCACTATGGAACGCGACGAAGTCGTCGAAACATTGAATGACTTGATCGAGAACTGCAAGGATGGCGAGTACGGGTTTCGTACTTGTGCCGAGCACGCCAAATCGCCGAACCTGAAAACGGTCTTTTCGCAGCGCGCAAACGACTGTCGCTCGGCAGCAGACGAGCTGCAATCGCTGGTGACGCGTTTCGGCGGCAAGCCGGATACCGGCGGTTCCGTCTCGGGTGCGATGCACCGTGGCTGGGTCGCGGCGCGGGGAGCGGTTGCCCTTGACGACGATCAGGCGATGCTGAACGAGTGTGAGCGCGGTGAAGACATCGCGCTTAACCGATACCGCAAAGCTCTTGAACAGGATCTGCCGGCTGACGTCGAGCAGGTTGTTCGTCGGCAGTACGAGGGCGCGCGTCGAAATCATGATCAGATCAAGGCGCTGCGGGATAGCTACAAAACCACAGCCTAGCTGCCGGATAGACGGTCTTTTGCCACAGCATGCAATGACGAGGTAGAGTCTCCCTACTAGTGAGGAGACAAACGATGGCCAAGAATCAAAAAGTATTGCGGATGACTCTAACCTCGTCGGTTTTGTTTGCCGCGTTGTGTCTGGGTTGCAGCGAAAGGAAGACGGAAACGACTGTCGTCCCTCCCGCGACGAGCGCGCCAGCGAGCGCACCGCCGCCCAGTACCTCGACTTCGAGCTCAGCGCCGGTCATCGCGCCCGGCACGGCAGAAGACGTCACGAAGAAGGGTACGAGCACCGGAATGATCGGTGGCGAATCGGGTACCGTCGCTTCGAGCGGCAAGCCCGGTACGGGTACCGATAGCGGAGCAGGAACTGGCGCCGCGCAAGGCAGCGACAGCAAGACGACCGATAAGAAATAGCTGTTAGGGGGTACTGCCGGTCATCGACTCCGGCTTTACCCATTTGTCGAAGTCTTCTGCAGTAACGTGTCCGAGTTCAGTGGCGGCTGCGCGCAGCGTCGTGCCGTGACGATGCGCATGCTGCGCAATTTTTGCCGCCTTGTCGTAGCCGATATGCGGCGCTAACGCGGTAACAAGCATTAGCGATCGGTCTACCAACTCCGCGATGCGGTCGGGACGCGCGACAATTCCTCTGACGCAGTAACGGTCGAAGCTCACGATCGAGTCCGTCAGCAAGCGAATGCTTGATAGTGCATCGTGCGCCAGCAGTGGGCGGCAGACGTTCAGCTCAAGGTTGCCCGCCGACCCCGCGACATTGATCGTCACGTCATGACCGAAGACCTGCATGCAGACCATGATCAGCGCCTCGCTCTGTGTCGGGTTGACTTTTCCCGGCATGATCGAGCTGCCGGGTTCGTTTTCAGGCAGCGCGATTTCGCCGATGCCCGAGCGCGGGCCGCTAGCTAGCAGGCGAATATCGTTTGCGATTTTTAGCAAAGCCGCAGCAAGTGTCTTTAAAGCGCCGTGCGTGAACACCAGCGCATCGCTTGCAGCGAGCGCAGCGAATTTATTCGGCGCAGAAAAGAACGGCAGTGCGGTGGCCGCCGCAATGTGCGCAGCCACGAGCCTTCCGAAGTCGGGGTGGGTTGCGATTCCGGTACCGACCGCCGTTCCGCCGATCGCAAGCGGCAGCAAGCTTTCAATCCCCTGGCGGATAGCGCCTTGCGAAAACTCGATCTGCGCTGCGTAGCCGGAAAACTCCTGGCCCAAGCGTGAGCGGCGTTGCGTCCTGCAAATGCGTGCGGCCGATCTTGACGATCCCACCGAACTCTTCCGCTTTTTGCGACAGTGAGGTGCGCAGGACTTCCAGAGCGGGCAGCAGCTTTTCGCCAAGTGCCGTTGCGACCGCAATGTTGATCGCGGTGGGAAACACGTCGTTGGTCGACTGGCCCCGATTGACCTCATCATTTGGATGCACCGCGCGATCCACGCCACGCTGATAACCAAGAAGCTCCGAGGCGCGATTCGCGAGCACTTCATTCAGATTCATGTTGGTTTGCGTGCCCGAGCCGCTTTGCCACAGCGATAAGGGAAACTGGTCAGCGTGCTCGCCTGCCAGCACTTCACCCGCTGCGGCGGCAATCGCTGCGGCGTGAGCCGGCTCGATCACGCCAAGCTCTGAATTGGTCAGCGCCGCCGAGCGTTTGACGAGCGCCAATGCCCAGATTAACTCCGGCGGCATGCGCTCGCTGGAAATTGCAAAGTGATGCAGTGCGCGCTGGGTCTGAGCGCCCCACAGCTTGTCGCTGGCGACTTCGATGTCGCCAAACGTGTCGTGCTCGATGCGGAAGGTGGGTTTAGCGTCGCTCATACCAGACCGTTACGCAAGCATAGGGCGAGCCATTCGGAACCGCTTTAGTTTTTAGCGGTGTCACTGATGCTCAGGTCGTATCAAGTTTGTGCCGAAAGCCTCAGAGAGCCGGCAATCTCAACATGATGCAAGGTCGAGACGCGTCGGCATCGACCTGAAGCTCGCCGTTATGCAGAGCGGCGACCAGGGTACTGATGCGCAAGTCGAGTAACGCTGCTTCCGACCATTCGGGTTCTTGCGCTGTTCCTGAAATGGCGAGCACATACTGCCCGCGGTCGATATCAGTTTCGACTTCAACCGTCGTCGTCTCACGTGCGCGTCGAGTGACGATGGCGAGCAACCGAAAAGCCAGCCGAGTCAGCCGGCGCACATCGCCACTCACAGTGGCCTCGGCCGCGTCCAGCTTTGATTGCAGAGATACGCTGTGCAACGAAAGCAGGCTTGCAAGTCGACTGACGGCATCGCTGACGACTTCGTCCATCTTTAGGACAACCATTTGCAAGTGCAGCACGCCAAGAACGGCGCCCCCATCATCGACGAAATCCTCGAGCAGCTGCGTCTGTTCACGTGAATTACGCGCAATGACGTCGGCCACGTGCTTTTCACGCACGCTATCAAGCCCGCCTTTCTGCAGCAAATGCGTCCAGCCCAAGATCGTATTAAGCGGCGTGCGCAGATCGTGGTTGAATCGCCTCAGCAGCGCCGCCATGAGCTCGGTTCGGCCTTGTGCGTCGAGCCGCTCAAGCCAGCGAGCCCCGCACCGCGCGTCCGTACTGGTCGCGGCCGCTATTGTCATCGCAGGTACAGCGCCAGAAGCATCAGCTGCGTCGCTTCACTGCGACAGTGCGCAGAGACCAAATCGGCGCCAGTACCCCATCCGTTAAGCGCAATTGCTGCAGCATGGGCACGTTGCTTGCGACAACCCCTGTGGGCGGTAACAAAAGCGCAGCACTTCTAGAGCGCCGTCCATACAAAGGGAGCACAACATGACGAAGCAGAATCAGCAACAACCGCAGAACGACAAGCAGCAGCAAGCTGGCTCGCAGCGGGGAAACAACCCGGAACAACAGGGCGGGCGCAACGCCCAAGGCCAGTCAGGCGGCACGCAAGAGTCGCAAGGTAAGGCTGGAGCGCGTCAATCTGATCAGGGCGGGAGCCAGGGCTCGTCACGTGCCGGCAACGAAAATTCCGCAAAAGGGTCACAGCGCGGGCAAACGGCCAATCAGCAAGGTGAGCGGTCAGTCGGCGATGAATCGCCGCGGATGAGCGAGGCTGATGAGCAGTCGAACCGCTCGAGCGAACGCTTGCGTCAGGGAGCATTGGACGCGCAATACGGCACCGACAGTTCGTCGAAGACGGGCCAGAACACTGGGTCGCAGGGAACGCAGTCGCCGACCGGTTCGGATCGCGACACGATGGGCGGCTCACGTAGCAAAGGTCGCTAGAACGAAGTGAAGAATGGGGACCTCGGTCCCCATTTTTTTAAGCGCTGCTTGTCGACGGCGCTTGTTGCGTTGACTGCATCTCCGATTCGTCTTCATAGGTATCACGCGACAGACGTTGCGGCTGCGAGCGGGACGATTCAAGCGATTGTTGGCTGGTGCGAACGGCGCGCGAGACGACGTATGCAAGTCCCCCCAAAAGCGCGGCGCGTACGAGTAGTGACATCTACATCTCCTTAAAAGAAACTTGGTTTCAAATTTCAGCGGAGGTGCTGAGGTGTGGGGCGTGTAAACGAGCGCGCTGGTATCAAACCCCTGCGCGCGCGCCTTATTCATAAAGTCTCGATGCGCGGCGTCAGCTGCGGTCGGCTGGCGCGACAGGAACCAAAGATGTTTGCGGTCAGCGGCCCCGACGATGGCAGTGGTGTAGTCGTCCGCAACGTCAATGATCGTGTAGTCGGACCAAACGAAGGGCAACACGTCGAGCGCAGAATGAGAATATGAGATCTTGAACCGAGCTTGCGTGGCGTCATCGACCAGCTTCGCGCGGCCGACCGAGCGTCTGATAGATCCGTTGTCACGGCGACACAAACTCAACATACGAAGGCCATCGTCGGTTCGCGCGTAGGTCACGCGTGCGTCAGCAACGCAACTCTTGTCCTGCCGGTCTGGCAAGCGCGCAATTTCGAACCAGCTTCCGACGAAACGGTCGAGATCGACGTGCGCTGCGCTCGCCAGCGCCTTCTTCGCATTCTTCGCCATAAAGGCGGCGACCAGCGCGCTTGCTGCGGTCACCGCCTGCGGACCCAGTGCCGAAATGTAGGGTCCGTAAGCGCGGAACCACGAACCAACTCCCTGTCCACGCACCCGGTCTCTCGGTACCTTGCGCCGTGCTCTTAGCACCTGTCGTAACAACAGGACTGCCCCGGCAGCGCCCATGATGGTCGGGCCCTTCGATCGCCAATGCGCGCGTAGCGCACGCGCTGTATTGGCCGCGCGTTGATCGGCAACACGTACGGCTTTTTCAGCCGCCTCGATATCAGTCCTTAATGCGTCAAGCGCGACGGCCATCGGGCGCCTCTGCAGAGTCGGCTTTTTCAAGGGTGCGGCGCGTGGCCGCGAACGTAAGGTTCTCAACCATCGAGCGTATCGCGCGGAACAGCAAGAACGCGCCGACCGCATGTAAGGCTATTGCAGCAATCGCCGCCACGAGCCACGGCACGCCCGCGGAAACTGCGCCGTAGATCAGTGCACCGATCAAAATCAGCCATGCAGTGACTGCAAGTAGCGCAGCGGCTGTCGCGAACGCGAGCATGTAGGCGGCCGACCACGCCGCGCGCTTTGCCTCGAGCTCGAACAGATGGAAGCGCGCGCTAAAAGCTGCGCGTATTTCGTTGATGAACTGCGAAAGACTAGGGCGCGTCGGAGGTGGCTCGCGCTGCGCTGTCCTGCGAGGTCGCGACTGCGCCTCGAACGAGCTGGAGCCCGGAGTGAAGCCTCCCTCCGTACGCTCGGCGGTTGCCGGCTGCGACTCGCTCGCGAGTCCGGATGTAGCAGGCGGGGCCGCACCGCCTTGCCCCGCCGTGTCTCGCGCGATGTCCACAATGCAACCGGATGGTGAAAGCTAGCGGGACAAGCGACCGATCAGCAACCCTGCGACCAAAGCGATACCAACCACCGCTAGCGGGTGAGCTCGGATTTGATCGCGTGCAGACTCTGCCCACTCTTCTTCCATCGCCATGAAGTCGTCGTATTTCGCGTATAGCGTGTCTTGCGCATCGGCGGCGGTGGATTTCGCGCGATCAAGCAGCGGCGCAGCTTTGGCAGCTAGGCGATCTACCGTTTCATGCGCACCCTGGGCCACTCGGTCGACAGTGCTGTGCGCACGGTCTGCTGCCTGATTTGCCCTGCCGGTGGTTCCCATCGTGCCGAAGTTGCTGCCCGTGTTCGGGGTGGTCGTTTCCATTTGCGCTCCTCTGTTAATTATTTCGGAATACGTTCAGTTGCGAGTGAAGCCTAGTCTCTGACACGAAGTCAGGGCTGACCCGTAACGGGCCAGCCTCCATTGATGTTCCGCCTAGCGAACAGAACCGCGCCGAAACAAGTTCACTATCGCAAGCAAAATCACCGCGCCGATCAGCGACACGACGAGCGCGCCAAAGCTAAAGGCGTCCTGATTGATAGACGGCACACCTAACAGCGGAGAGATCAGCCATCCACCGAGAGCCGCGCCGACGATGCCCACAATAATGTTTAGAAAAATGCCTTGTTGCGCGTCGGTCCGCATGATGAGACTGGCCAGCCAGCCCACGACGCCGCCCACGATCAGCCACACGATGAAATTAATCATTTGTTACCTCGAGTTGGTTGGTTAAGTGCGCCGGTTAAAAAAACCTTTTAAATAAGCGGAACACGAGACCAGCACGCGAACCGCACGCCGGTAACAAGCAAAGCTTATGCCTATTGCTTCACGTGTGTTTTTGTTTGACTCCTTTTAATGCGGCGCAAAAGCGCTCTGGCACGCACGTTGCTTAAGTGAACGCACGAATCCAACAGCCAATGGAGCGACGATGAAAACTTCGAACAAAACGCGAGCTAAGAAATTGCCGGCCGCGAAGTCGAACCGCAACGAGTTTTTACTGGCGAAGCTGGGTAAGGGATGCTGGGTCGTCGGTTATCAAGGGCGAGTGATCGCGGGAGCAGTGTTAAGTTCTTTGCCTGCTGCTGCCGCTTACGCAGCCGACCTGGCACACGCGTTTGGCAGTCATAATTTCTTTCTTACCGTAGTAGAGGCTGGCCGCCACGTCGTTTAGCGCGTAGGGCTCGATCAGCCCGCCTCTGGCGGGCTGATTTTTGGGTCGGCCGTTCGGCTCGGCCCTTATCTCCTTTGTTTGTTTCGGCACACCTCGTGCGTGGTGCCTGGTAACGCAACTCGGGTATTGTTCGGGTCTGCACCGGGGAAGAAGGCACAGGAAGAGGTAATGAGTCACGCGCTAATCGTCGATGACGATGCCGATACGGCAGAAATGTTGGCGGAGCTCGTCGCAAGCCAGGGTTTCACGGCGGCCACCGCACGAACGATGCGGGATGCGCGTCGCGAGTTGGCGACGAATATGCCTGATGTCGTGTTTCTCGATCTCGTATTGCCCGACGGCAAGGGGATTGAACTGTTCAACGACAAGGCTGCCCTTGCCGATACCGAAGTCGTGTTGATTACCGGCCATGCGAGCCTTGAAACGTCGATCGAGGCGTTGCGCTTGGGGGCTGCAGACTATTTGATTAAACCCGTGAGCCCCGGGCAAGTGCAGGGAATTCTCGAGCGCGTCATGCGGCCAGGCGAGCTTCAGGCAGAAATTTCAGGGTTACGTACCGAGCTCGATCGGAGCGGACGTTTTGGCGACATGTGGGGTGGCTCTGCCTCGATGAAGCGCGTGTACGAGCAGGTTTCGCGCGTCGCGGCGACTGCGGTTACCGTTCTGATACAGGGTGAAAGCGGGACCGGTAAAGAATTGGTCGCGCAAACGATCCATTCATTGAGCCGTCGGCGTGGCCGCCCGTTTCTCGCCATCAACTGCGGCGCAATCTCTCCGCATCTAATGGAGAGCGAAATCTTCGGTCATGAGAAGGGAAGCTTCACCGGCGCGAATCGTCAGCATCTTGGCTTCTTCGAACGAGCGCACGGCGGGACGTTGTTCCTCGACGAAGTAACCGAAATGCCAGCGGACCTGCAGGTCAAGCTGCTAAGAGTCCTGGAAACTGGCACGTTCAATCGCGTCGGATCGACGGAAACGCAACGCGCAGATGTCCGCGTATTAGGCGCGACGAATCGAGTGCCGGAACGTGCGGTAACCGACGGCAAGCTGCGCGAAGACCTGCTGTACCGCTTGAACGTGTTTCCGATTCGGCTGCCGCCGCTGCGCGAGCGCCGTGAAGACATAGCGTTGCTCGCTGATCACTTCCTTGCAGAAATTTGTAAGGAAGAGGGCAAGGACAAGCGCTTCAGCGAGAGCGCCTATGAGCGCCTGAACGAATACGACTGGCCGGGTAATGTGCGTGAGTTGCGCAACGTCGTGCAGCGCGCGTACGTAATGGCGACCGGTGCAACTATTAGCGACGATTGGCTCGAACTTCACCCCACGCGTGCAGCCGAAACAGGCCAGCCTTCGATCTTGTCGGTTCGCGTAGGAACGACGCTCGCAGAAGCTGAACGCTCGTTGATCTTTGCGACGCTCGAGCATTTTGAGGGTCACAAGGAGCGCACCGCCGCCGCGCTCGGCGTCAGTCTGAAGACACTCTATAACCGGCTTAAGGAATATGGTGCGGAAGGTACGCCCCCTTCGCCGGCGAAGGAGCGTCGCGCCGCCTAGCGGCCGCAAGCGTCTGGTTGCAGCGCGTGCTTAGGCACGACGCTTGCCTAATCTCTTCATTGCCTGGGTACGCCAAGCTGGAATTTAGTGCTAGGCACGGGGCCCAATGGGACATGCAAGCAAGGGCTCAAAATTAACTTATCCAAGGAGGAGCCACAACATGCAGACAGCTGCACGTCAAACAACACTAGCAGTGGTGCTCGCCGCTGCAGCCGCACTCTCGCTCGGTGCGTGCAATCGATCGGAGCGGCAAGAGGTTCGTACTGAAGCCAAGCAAGCGACTAATACCGCTGCGAACGTTGTCGACAACGCCGCTTTAACGGCTAAAGTAAAGGCAGCGTTGCTTGCCGATGAATTAGTGAAGGGCACGCAGATAAACGTGGATTCAAGCGGTGGCGTTGTTAAGCTAACAGGCACCGTTGACTCTCCAGCCCAAGTGGCTCGCGCGGTTGAAGTGGCCAAGGGCATACAGGGCGTTCAGAGCGTCGACAACAACCTGACCGCAAGTGCGAGTGCCGCTCCGGGCGTCGTGCCGGGAACGCAGCCGCCGGGCACCTCTCCAGCTGCCACGCCGGCGCCCAACACCACGACACCACCGGCCCGGAAGTAACACTAGGCATCTGTTTGAGCTACGCGGCTGACAAAGCCGCGTAGCCTTAACTGTTGGAGAAGCGATGGCTGACAAACAACCAAAAGCGGGAAGCGAAGTGCAAGGTGAAGGCGATTACAAAGCTGCGCGCCGGTACAACGACGCGACACGAGAGTTTGCCAAAGAAGAAGACGTCTCTGAGGCCGCGAGAGATGCCGAGCCTCAGGATGAACGTGAAGCGCGGCAAATGGAGCACGCCGAGCAGGCCGGCAGGGAACGCGCGAAAGACGAAGATCCGCTGCTCGATCGGCCTGAGGATATCGAAACCAACAAAAGCACAGGGAAGTAGCGCCGTTTCACACTGCCGGCTGTGGTGTCTGCCCGTAGTGGCTTAAGCTCTTGCGTCATGAGCAAAGCGTTCGTCAAGGAAGCCGATGATGAAGACGACGAAGAGCTCGAGGTGCCACAGATTGCGGGCGTCCGCAATTACATAACGCCCGACGGATACAACCGGCTGAAGCAGGAGCTGGTTCATTTGCTGAACACCGAGCGTCCCGAAGTGGTACGCACGGTTTCATGGGCAGCATCGAACGGGGATCGTTCGGAAAACGGGGACTACATCTACGGTAAGAAACGCCTGCGTGAAATCGATCGCCGCATTCGATTCTTGACCAAGCGCCTCGACGTGGCGGAGGTGGTCGACTCCGCCGCACGTGAGGCCACCGACCAGATTTTCTTTGGCGCAACAGTGCGCTATGCCACCGAGGACGGAACGGAAAACAGCGTGACGATCGTGGGAGTGGACGAGGTCAACCCGGCACAGGGTTACGTCAGCTGGATCTCTCCAATTGCGAGCGCCCTTTTAAAGGCATATCCCGGGGACACGGTGACGTTGCGAACGCCGGCGGGAACCGAGACGCTCGAGGTTCTTGATGTTAGTTACGCAAGATCGTGAACATGTGACCGTGCTCCCATTGACACGCCGCCGCGCGGTCGCACGATCTGCTGCACGTTTTTGACACGCCGTAGCGCGCGTATGACGCGCGCCAGGTGCGCGCGATCATGTACCTGAATCTTGAAGTGAATCAGTGCGAGCTTGGCGTCTTCGTCTTCCAGGTGCACATTCAGAATGTTCGATTCAGCTTCGGCGATCGCCACCGCAATGCGACCGAGTACACCGCGCTCGTTCAATGCGCTGACATCGACGCCGACCGTGAAGTTGCTGGCAGGATCTTTTGCCCATTGAAGCTCGATCCAGCGGTCCGGATCGGCGCGGCGCGCGCGCTGCGCATGCAGACATTCGGCCTGATGCACGGCTAAGCCTTGACCTTTGCGGATGTGACCGATGATCGGATCGTCGGGAATCGGATGACAACAAGTCGCCATCTGCACAGCCATGCCTTCGGTGCCACGCACCATGACCGGAACCTGGCTTGCTTGTGCAACCGGACGTTGGCTTTGCGAGTCATGACCTTCGGCCGAGTCGAGTGCGAGCTGCCGCGCAACGACCGCTGGCAGCCGTCGACCCAGGCCGATGTCGGCCAAAAGGTCTTCGCGTGATTTGCTGTCCGACTGCTTGACGACATTGTTCCACTGCTCGTCAGTCACGTCGGCCAGCGACAGGCTGAACTGCTGCGCCGCCTGCGCGAGCAGCCGTTCACCGAGCTCGACTGATTCGTCGAACTTCATAGTGCGCAGAAAATGTCGAATCTCCGATCGCGCCTTACCTGTTCGAACGAACGACACCCAGGCGGGGTTCGGTTTCGCCTCGGGGCCAGTGATGATTTCGACCATGTCGCCGTTCTTCAACTGTGTGCGCAGCGGCTGAATCTCGTTGTTGATGCGCGCCGCAACGGTCTTGTTGCCGACATCGGTGTGAATGCTGTACGCGAAATCCACCGGAGTTGCGTCTCGCGGGAGCGCGACGATGCGACCCTTTGGAGTGAAGATGTAAACCTTGTCGGGGAATAGATCGACCTTGATGTGCTCGAGGAATTCGCTCGAATCTCCGGTTTGTCGCTGGATTTCCAGGAGTGATTGCAGCCATTGATGCGTCCGCGACTGCAGCTCTGACAGATCCGAATCGTCATCTTTGTAAAGCCAGTGGGCGGCAACGCCGGTTTCCGCAACGTGGTGCATGTCCTTGGTTCGAATCTGAAACTCAACAGGTGTTCCGTACGGCCCGATCAGCGTCGTGTGCAGCGATTGATAGCCGTTGACTTTCGGAATTGCGATGTAGTCCTTGAACTTGCCGGGGACTGGCTTGTACAGGCTGTGCAGCGTGCCGAGTGCCAAATAACACTGTGCCGGCGTATCGACAACGATGCGAAAGCCGTAAATGTCTAGCACTTGCGAAAAGGTAAGGCGTTTGTCCGCCATCTTGCGGTAAATGCCGTATACGGTTTTCTCGCGCCCCTGGACTTCGGCGCGGAGCTTTGCATCAGCAAGCGATTTGCGCACTGCGACCATCATCTTGCTTAGCACTTCGCGGCGGTTGCCACGTGCAGCCAGCACCGCCTTGTTGAGTACCTGGTAGCGAAGCGGATACAAGTGCTCGAAGCTAAGCTCTTCAAGCTCTCGAAACAGTGTGTTCAACCCCAGACGATGTGCGATCGGCGCATAGATCTCGAGGGTTTCGCGCGCAATGCGTCGGCGTCGCTCGGTGTCTACCGCTTCGAGCGTGCGCATGTTGTGCAAACGATCGGCAAGCTTGATCAGCATCACGCGCACGTCGCGCGCCATCGCCAACAGCATCTTCCGAAAATTCTCGGCTTGTGCCTGCTCGGTCGATGAAAATTGCAGGCGATCCAATTTCGACACGCCATCGACCAGATCGGCAACTGTCGACCCAAAGCGCTCGATCAGTTGCGACTGCTCGATACCGCAGTCTTCGATAACATCGTGCAGCAGCGCCGCCTGGATGGCAGCGCCGTCGAGACGCCATTCGGTCAGGATCTCTGCGACCGCGAGCGGATGAGTAATGTAGGGCGCCCCGCTGCGTCGAAACTGCCCGAGGTGCGCTTCGTCCGAGAACCGAAACGCCTCCTTTATCTTTTGGACGTCGGCTGACGGCAGGTATTTCTTGACGCGATCGGTCAGCGTCGCGACGGTGGCGACGGCGCTGGCGGGTTCGGCATCAGGCTCTGAGCGCCAGACTGCTTTTTTAAATGCCTGCGCAGCGCGCCGTGCAAAGCCCGGCGCTGCGGGTTCCGCGGTGTTGGATGCGACCGGAGGATCTTGTGATTCCATCAGCCCGCGCGCCGGCCACGTGGGTTCAGGAGCTGATGAAACTCAGCGCGCTCTAGGTGGGAACCTTGCGCAGCATCTCGATGCCGACCTTGGCTTGAGCAATTTCGCGCAGTGCGGCCACGGGTGGCTTGTCGCGCGTGTCGATCTTCGGCGTGTGGCCTTGAGCGAGCTGACGTGCGCGATAGGCGGCAGCCAGCGCTAACTGAAAGCGGTTCGGAATATGCTTCAAGCAGTCTTCAACGGTGATGCGGGCCATGGCGGTACCTTCGTCGGATGTGGGGCCATTTTAGCCGAGCGCAGCACGCTCGTGCGATCGGATTGGTGTTATCCGATACCTAATTGCTTAAATAACGCCCGGTGGCGGACCACCTGCGTGCTGTACCGCAGCCGCGCAGCAGTGACGATCGCCACCAATTGCGACAGCGCGACATCAAAATCCTCATTGATTACGATGAAATCGAACTCTGGTGCGTGCTGGATTTCGCTGCGCGAAGCAGCCAGCCGGCGCGCGATCACCGCCGGGGCGTCCTGCCCTCGCTTTTTCAGCCGTGCTTCGAGTGCTTCGATCGAGGGCGGAAGGATAAAGATTCCGATCGCATGGGCGAACTCGGCTTTGACCTGACGCGCACCTTGCCAGTCGATTTCAAGCAAAACATCAGTCCCGGCGCGCACGCGCTCCTCGATCCACACCCGCGACGTCGCGTAATAGTTGCCGTGCACCTCAGCGCTTTCGATAAATTCGCCCGCCGCACGGCGACGCTCGAACTCCTCAAGTGAAACGAAGTAATACTCGCGCCCACTTTGCTCGCCGAGGCGTGGCGCGCGTGTCGTGTACGAAACCGACAACTGGATGTTTGCGTCGCGGGACAGCAGTGCATTCACTAAAGTTGACTTGCCCGCGCCAGACGGCGCGACCACCATGAAAAGGTTGCCCGCGGAGCGGCCATTCATCGCAGTCTCCATCACTCGAGGTTCTGGATCTGCTCGCGCATCTGTTCGATCAGGATCTTCAGATCGACCGACGCATTGGTCATTTCGATGGCGGCGGCTTTCGAGCCCAGCGTATTGGCCTCGCGATTGAGTTCCTGCATCAAGAAGTCAAGGCGGCGACCTACCGCGCCGCCGGCCGCGAGCACGCGGCGCACTTCGGCAACATGGGTCGTCAGGCGCTTGATCTCTTCGTCGACGTCCATTTTCAGCGCGTACAACGTGACTTCCTGGCGAATACGCTCGGTTACTTCCTCACGTGTCAGCGTCGAAGCCGCCGAAAGAGCGGGCCCCAGCGCCTTTTCAAGCCGCTCGCTTAACTTGCGCTCGACGGACGTGCGCAAGTCCGGCGCACGTGCACTTAACTGCGCGGCAACGAGCTCGATCTGATCGCACTGCGCCAGCATCGCAGTAGCGAGCGCTGCGCCTTCGCGACGCCTCGACTCGGCGAGCGCAGCAAGTGCTTCAGCCAACGCGGCCAGTACTTGAGCGCGCAGAATATCCGGCTCAGCACCAGGGGTTTCGACCACGCCTGGCCAGTTGAGAACATCGGCGGTGCTGATTGGCGCGGCGCCAGGCAGGTTTCGAGCGACCTGCGAAGCCAGGGCCGCGAGCTGTTGCAGGGCAGCGGCATTCAACTGCGGCTCGTTTTCGCCGGCACCGCGTGCAACCGAGAGTCGGCACTCCACCTTTCCTCTTGCAATCTGCGCTGCGATCGTTTCGCGCACTGCCGTTTCGGTGCTGCGCAAATCATCAGGCATCTTGAGCGATAGATCGAGGAAGCGCGAGTTGACTGAGCGCAGCTCGAGCGTCAAACGGCCTAGCGCAGTCGGGCGCGCTGCACTCGCGAAGCCAGTCATGCTGGCGACGGGCTTCATCGTTGAAGTCAACGCGAAGCAGCCAACAAAACCGGAGAGTGCGATGTCATCACGAGCAAGATATCAAGGGCTAACGACTGGTTGGGAGAAGTTTTAAGACGAAAACAGGCGAAAACGCACCTTATTGTTGTTACGGTCCACGCAGTCCTATTGGCTAGAATCGCCGCGGTTCCCAACACACACCATGCCCGCGCAGACCAACTCATCTTTGCCCGAAAGCCTCGAGGTCGGCGGGTATCGCATTGTAAAGAAGATATCTTCGGGCGGATTCTCGATCGTCTATCTGGCAACCGACGAGCAAGGCAACTCGGTAGCGATCAAGGAATACATGCCGGCTGCGCTCGCACAACGCAAGCCTGGAGAACTGTCGCCCTATATCGCCCCGGAGAATCTGAACACCTACCGGATCGGTTTGAAGTGCTTCTTCGAGGAAGGGCGAGCGCTAGCATCCATTTATCACCCGAACATCGTGCGCGTCATCAATTTCTTTCGCGCTAACGAGACGGTGTACATGGTGATGCACTACGAATCAGGCCGTTCGTTGCAGGAACACGTGTTGCGCAATCGAAACAAAGATCAAAAAGACGTCTTATCGGAGCGCTTCATTCGGCGGGTATTTGCTCAGGTGATGAATGGCCTGCGCGAAGTGCATTCGAACCGCTTGCTGCATCTCGATGTGAAGCCCGCGAACATCTATTTGCGCATGGACGGCACGCCGATCTTGCTGGACTTCGGAGCGGCGCGGCAGACGTTGCAGCGAGACATCAGCAAGACCTACCCGATGTATACGCCGGGCTTCGCCGCGCCCGAGCTCTACAAGCGTGATGCGGAGCTCGGCCCATGGACCGATGTGTATTCGATCGGCTCGTGCGTTTACGCGTGCATGTCTGGCATGCCGCCGCAGGAGTCGGACCATCGATTGAAAGAAGACAAGATGCCGACCGCGCTGCGATCGTTTCGCGGGTTGTATTCGAACCAGTTGATCTCAATGGTTGAGCGTTGTTTACGGCTTAATTCGTTGGAGCGGCCGCAAACCGTATTTGCGGTGCAAAAGGAGCTGCTGCAAAACGTTCCGGAACGGCCCGAGTTCTCGATGGTGGAACGCACCGGAGCGCGCTGGCGCAACCTGCAGGAGCGGTTCTCGCGCTTCATGAAAGATCACAACATCACTTGGTTTTGATCCCCGGCGCACAAAAGTGAAAACCTACTTTTGTGCGATTAGTTACAAAAAAATCGGTGGCAAAGCCACACGATTTTTTTAGAACAAAAACACCCAAAAGCGGGACACTGGGCTGTGAGATTTTCTGTCTATCAGGAGAGTAAGAAAGGCGGCCGGCGGGTCAATCAGGACCGCATGGGCTACCTGTACACGCGCGACTCGCTGTTGATGCTGGTAGCCGATGGCATGGGCGGCCACGCGCGCGGAGAAGTCGCATCGCAGTTGACCCTGCAAACGCTGGCGTCGATCTACCAGCGTGATGCAAAGCCGCTACTGGCCGATCCCGTGCGGTTTTTGGAAGATTCGGTATTGGCCGCGCATCGTGAGCTGCACCGCTATCGTGCGGAGCACAGCTTGCCCGAGGCGCCGCGGACGACGTTGGTTGCCTGCATCATTCAGCAGGGCGTGGCAATCTGGGCGCATGTCGGTGACTCGCGCCTGTACATGATTCGCGGTGGCCGCATCCTGGACCGGACAATCGATCATTCGCGGGTTCATCATCTTGTGCAATCGGGCCTGATTCGGCCCGAGGATGCGAAGGATCATCCCGAGCGCAATCGCATCTTCAACTGCATCGGGGCTTATGTCGCGCCAACGGTCGAGGTCAGCCGGCCGGTTGCCCTGCGCAATGGCGACACGCTGCTGCTCTGTTCCGATGGTCTGTGGGGCACATTGAATGACCGGCAAGTCGCCGAAGCGTTTTCCGGAAAGACAGTGATGCGCGCGGTGCCTGAATTGATGGAGCTGGCTCTCGAGCTGGGGGGCCCGGAATCGGATAACTGCACGGGCGTGGCGATGACATGGGCGGGCACCGAGTCGATGGAAATGGTGCCCCCGAGCGAAGCGCCAGTGTCAACTTTGCTTATTCCCGAGGGAACGGTGGCGTCAACGATTCAAATGCCGAGAGTTGGCGAACCAGGTGTCGACGAAGAGCTGTCGGAGGAGCAAATCGACGACGCAGTCGCCGAAATCCAGAAGGCAATTCAGCGCAGCGGCAAAATTATCGCAAAATAGGGGCTTCGCAGTCAGGGGCGCGTGCGGCTGCGCCGCACGCAACGGCCAATGGTTTCAAATTCACGCCCTAGCGGTCGACGGGCCGACGAGCTGCGTCCGGTACGCCTGCTGCGCAATTTCACCAAGCATGCGGAAGGCTCGGTGCTGGTCGAGTTCGGCGACACGCGCGTCATCTGCACGGCGAGCGTCGAAGAGCGCGTCCCCGCGTTCTTGAAGGGAAAGGGCGAGGGCTGGGTGACCGCGGAATACGGCATGCTGCCGCGCGCGACACATACGCGCTCGGACCGCGAGGCGGCCCGTGGCAAGCAGGGTGGGCGAACGCAGGAGATCCAGCGTTTGATCGGGCGCAGCTTGCGAGCAGTCTTTGATCTTGCGGCGCTCGGCGAACGGTCCTTGCACATCGATTGTGATGTCATCCAAGCCGACGGTGGGACGCGCACCGCGGCGATCACGGGTGGCTTCGTGGCCGCGTACGACGCGTGCCGTTGGTTGCGCGCGCGCGGCATGATCGACAACGTGCCGGTGTCAGACTTTGTTGCGGCCGTCTCGGTCGGCCTTCACGGCGGCGTGCCCGTGCTCGATCTCGATTACGTTGAAGACTCCGGCTGTGATACGGACATGAACGTCGTGATGACCGGCAAGGGCGGTTTCGTCGAGGTTCAGGGAACAGCAGAGGGAACACCGTTCTCAGCGAAACAAATGGAGTCGATGCTGCAACTCGCCAGCGGCGGTATTCGCTCGCTGGTAGCAGCGCAGAAGCACGCTCTCGAATTGTGAGTCGGCGCCTGATCCTGGCATCTGCCAACCCGGCGAAGCTGCGCGAAATCTCGATGATGCTCGATGGCTCGTCCTGGAACGTCGTACCGCAGCACGCTTTGGGCGTTGATTCGGTACCAGAGCCCCATTCGACCTTCGTCGAAAACGCGCTGGCTAAAGCGCGTCATGCGGCAGCGCATGCCGGATCTCCGGCGCTCGCTGACGACTCGGGGCTATGTGTCGAGTCGCTCGGCGGCGCCCCGGGCGTATGTTCGGCCCGCTTTGCGGGAGAGGGTGCGAACGATCAGAGCAATAACGCTGAGCTGCTGCGGCGGCTGGCAGGCGTCACTCAACGACGCGCGCACTACACCTGCGTACTGGTCGCGATTCGTTCGGCTGACGATGCAGAGCCAATCGTCGTCGACGCACGGTGGTATGGTGAAATTGCTCACGCACCGCGCGGCTCGGGCGGATTCGGCTACGACCCGTTGTTTTACATCCCAAGCCTGGGGTTGACTGCAGCCGAGCTTGAGCCTGCGCAAAAGAACGGCATCAGCCATCGCGGACTTGCACTTCGTGCTCTCGCGGCGCGACTGGCCGATTGGAACTGATGAACTCGACGATCGAGATCAAGCCGCAGCGGCCGGCAGCAGCGAGCGCCGATGTGTCCGCTTATCTGAAGCCCGGCAGCATCAATTTGCGCTCTCTGCCACCGCTCGCGCTCTACGTTCATTACCCGTGGTGCGTTCGCAAGTGCCCATATTGCGATTTCAACTCGCACGAAGCCAGCTCGCCCGGCGCACCCGAAGATGAATACCTGAGCGCACTGCGCGCCGACATCGAAGCGGCGCTGCCTCTTATCTGGGGGCGACGCATCGTCAGTATCTTTATTGGCGGCGGTACGCCCAGCCTGATGAGCGCCGCAGCACTCGATCGTTTGTTGTCGGACGTTCGCGCGTTACTGCCGCTTGCACTCGACTGTGAAATCACGCTCGAGGCAAACCCCGGAACTTTCGAAGCCGAGCGCTTTGCCTCGTATCGCGCATCGGGAGTTAATAGACTGTCGATTGGGATTCAATCGTTCGATGAGCAGAGGCTGAAGGCACTCGGGCGAATTCACGATCGCGCACAGGCGTTCGCCGCGATCGAGATCGCGCAGCGTCATTTCGACAACTTCAACCTTGATCTGATGTACGCGCTTCCGAACCAGTCGCTGCCCGAACTCCAGGCTGACATCGAGCACGCAATCGCAGTGCGGCCGCCGCACCTGTCGTTGTATCAATTGACGCTCGAGCCGAACACAGTGTTTGCGAAGTTTCCTCCCGAACTGCCCGATGAAGACGCAGCCGCGGCGATGCAGGATTGGCTGGAGGCAAGGACGCAGCAGGCTGGATACCAGCGCTACGAAGTGTCAGCGTACGCAGGGCCCACCCGCGAGTGCCGCCACAACCTCAATTACTGGACCTATGGCGACTATCTTGGCGTCGGCGCCGGCGCGCACAGCAAAATCTCGTTTCCACATCGCATCGTTCGGCAGGTGCGGTTTCGTCAGCCGGCGTCCTATCTCGAGCGGGCCACGACTGGACAGTTCGTCGCAGAAAGTCACGAAGTTTCACGCAGCGACTTGCCATTTGAATTCATGTTGAACGCACTGCGGTTGCCTGCTGGTGTGCCCAGTAACTCATTCATCGAACGAACCGGCGTGCCGCTGAGCGCGATTGAGCCCGAGCTTGACGAGGCCGAGCGACGCGGCTTGCTCATACGCAACCATCAAACGCTCGCCCCCACGGCTCTGGGTTTGCGCTTTCTGTCGGACTTGCAGGCGATGTTTCTAAAGCCGTCCACGCCCTAAATTCGTGCTGCGATAATCCTCTTTCCGGGGCATACTGCACTAACTTGGGGCAGCTGCGAGTGATTGGCTGGGCGCTAAGTGATTGAATCGAACGAGCTAAGCGCTTGACGCACAAGGGCAGTGCACTCCCGCAGCACTCGTTATCGCTTTTGGCACACTTAATGCGTTGCGCTGCGTCACACCACTTTTTTTAACGGCTAGGGGAGAACTTCGCATGGCGACGGCCAAGGACGTAATGAAAACAATAAAGGACAACGAAGTGTTGTTCGTCGACCTCCGTTTCACCGATACAAAGGGAAAAGAGCAGCACGTCTCGGTGCCCGTCAAAGCGTTCGAGGACGACAAGTTCGAGCTGGGGCACGCGTTCGACGGGTCGTCGATCGCGGGGTGGAAGGGGATTGAAGCGTCCGATATGTTGCTGATGCCCGATCCTGATACGGCGCGCATGGATCCGTTCCGCGAAGAGAACACGTTGATCCTGACGTGCGATGTCATCGAGCCTTCGACTGGTAAGGGCTATGACCGTGACCCACGGTCGCTTGCCAAGCGCGCTGAGGCGTATTTGAAGTCAACGGGCTTGGGCGACACCGCCTACTTCGGCCCCGAGCCGGAGTTTTTTATCTTCGATGCAGTGACCTGGGGTGTGGACATGTCCGGCTCGTTCGTGCGGATCAAGTCCGAAGAAGCGCCGTGGTCGACTGGCATCGATTACGAAGCAGGCAACCTCGCGCACCGGCCGCCGGTGAAGGGCGGCTACTTCCCGGTGCCGCCAACTGACTCGCTGCAGGACATTCGCTCCGAGATGTGTCTTCTGCTCGAGCAGCAGGGCGTTGAAGTGGAAGTGCATCACCACGAAGTTGCGGCACCTGGCCAATGCGAAATCGGCACCAAGTTTTCGACACTGACCAAGCGCGCCGACTGGCTGCAGATTTTGAAGTACACGGTGTGGAACGTTGCCGCGAGCTATGGCAAGACTGCGACCTTCATGCCAAAGCCGGTGGTCGGCGACAACGGCTCGGGTATGCACGTTCACCAATCGGTATGGAAGGGCGGCACCAATTTGTTTGCAGGCAACGGCTACGGCGGACTGTCCGATTTCGCGCTCTACTACATCGGCGGCATCATCAAACACGCCAAGGCGTTAAACGCCATCACGAACCCGGGCACCAACTCATATAAACGCCTGGTTCCGGGTTTCGAAGCGCCGATTAACCTTGCCTATTCGGCGCGCAATCGTTCGGCGGCGATGCCGCATTCCGTATGTTTCCAATCCAAAGGGACGCCGAGTCGAGGTGCGGTTTCCCGATCCGACCGCGAACTCCTATCTGGCATTTTCAGCGATGCTTATGGCGGGGCTCGATGGGGTGGAAAACAAGATTCATCCTGGCGATCCGATGGACAAGAACCTGTACGACCTGGAACCGGAAGAGGCCGCCAAGGTTCCGCACCCCTGCGCTTCGTTGGAAGAGGCGCTCGACAGCATCGACCGCGATCGGGAGTTCCTGACGCGTGGTGGCGTTTTCAGCAACGATCTGATCGACGCCTACATAGCGCTGAAAATGGATGAGGTGACGCGTTTCCGGATGACGACTCACCCGCTTGAATTCGACATGTACTACAGCTCGTAGTAGAGGCAGCGCAAAAGGAACCGAGGGCGTTTGTTGCAGGAGCAACGCGTCCTCCCAAGAATGCGGGAAGTGGACCGACAAGACGGCTTACTCAGCGGATCCAAAGGCGAAGTCCTGTCATACACTGCGCGCCTCTCGCCTCTCGGGGAATCGCCCAGTGACGCGCCTTGCCTCAGTCCTTGGTTTGATTTATTGCGCTTCAATGTCAACCGGCGCACTCGCGCAATCGTCCGACATCTTCGTCTGCGTGGGCGAAAACGGGGAGAAGCAGTTCACCAACACAGGCAACGTCAAGACCTGCAAGCGGATGGATGTGCAGCCGATCTTGACGCTGCCGGCATCGCGCATGCCGCAGTCCAGAAATGGCGTGCAGCCCGCAGTCGAGCAGCGCGCTTCGGTATCGCCCGCCAACTTTCCGCGCGTCGACGGAGACACGCAGCGCACGCGCGATCAGGATCGGCGTCGCATTCTGGAAGACGAGTTAAAGGGCGAGGAAGAGCGGTTGGCCAAGCTCAAGTCGGAGTTCAACAACGGCGAGCCCGAGCGGCGCGGCGATGAGCGCAACTTTGCGCTTTACAAAGAGCGGACGCAGCGGCTGCAGGAAGACATCGCTCGTACCGAAAACAACGTGCGCGCGCTCGCGCGCGAGATGTCGCTGCTCAAAACCCAGTAAGTCTGTCTTCCGCGTGCTGCGGGGCTGCGCATGAGCGCAGTCGAGCTGCTCGCGCTTACGCAGCCGCCATATGACGGCCTCGATCTGCTGTCGACTGCTGTCCTTCTCGTCGACAGTAGCGGACGAATAGCGCACGTCAATCAGTCAGCCGAGCTGCTGTTTGACACGTCTCGCAAAACGCTTGTGGGTCAGCTTGCCGGACGCGTGCTCGGTGACGATGTCGAAATGCGCCAACTGGTCGCCGATGCGCAGGGCAACGCTTTTGGGCAGCGAAAACAGATCATGGAATTGCGCCGGATCGGCCGTGAGCCGCTGCCTGTGCGTGTGGTCGCGGCGGTGCAGTTCGTCGCGAATATTCCGCTGGTACTCGAAGTCACCGAGATCGAACAGCAGCTGAAGGTCGACCGCGAAGAGCGTCAGATTGGGCTGACTGAGGCAAACCGCGAGCTGTTGCGCAACCTTGCGCATGAAATCAAGAACCCGTTGGGTGGCGTGCGTGGCGCGGCACAGTTGCTAGAAGCCGAGCTCGCTAGTAACGAACAGCGTGAGTACACGCGCGTCATCATCGCCGAGGCTGATCGGCTACACGCCCTGGTTGATCGCCTGCTGATGCCGCATCGTTCTCCGCGCGTCGTTTCAGAAATGAATGTTCACGAGGTTTGCGAGCGCGTACGGCTCATCATGGTGTCCGAGTTTCCGCGCGGACTAGCGATCACGCGAGATTACGACGCGAGTGCGCCCGAGTTTCGCGGCGATAAGGAGCAGCTGATACAGGCGCTGCTCAACGTCGTGCGTAATGCCGCACAGGCGCTCGAAAGCAGGATTACCGCCGGTGATGCTGAGATTGTCTTACGTACACGTGTCGCGCGGCAGGTGACGATCGCACGCGCAAGGCATCGGCTCGCTCTGGATTTGAGAGTGATCGACAACGGTCCTGGTATTCCGGAGCCACTGAAGGACCGCATTTTTTTCCCATTGGTATCGGGTCGCGACGGGGGTAATGGACTCGGTCTGACGCTGGCGCAGACGTTCATCCAGCAGCACGATGGGATGATCGAAGTCGACAGCCGCCCTGGCCGTACGCATTTTCGCATCTTGATTCCACTCCAATGAAGGACGTCTGGATCGTCGACGACGACCGCTCGATTCGCTGGGTGCTGGAGAAGGCACTCGCGCGCGAAAACATTCCATGCAAGGCATTCGGTGGTGGACAGGAAGTGTTGTCGGAGCTCGAGCACAACACGCCACAGGTACTTGTGTCCGACATTCGCATGCCGGGGATCAACGGCACCGAGCTGTTGCGTGCCGTCAAGCGCAAGCACCCCGCGCTGCCGGTGATCATCATGACGGCGTTCTCGGACCTCGACAGTGCGGTGTCGTCGTTTCAGGGTGGTGCATTCGAATATCTTCCAAAGCCGTTCGACGTCGATCGAGCTGTCGAGCTGATTCGGCGCGCGGTCGACGAAAGCGTGCGCGAATCGCAGGCGGACGAATCGCCATCCGACGTACCCGAGATCCTCGGGCAGGCACCGTCGATGCAGGAAGTGTTTCGTGCGATCGGACGCCTGTCACAGTCGAACGTGACGGTGCTCTTGACCGGCGAATCAGGCAGCGGCAAGGAAGTCGTGGCACGCGCGCTGCATAAGCACAGCCCGCGTGCGCAGATGCCATTTATTGCGCTGAACATGGCAGCGATCCCGCGCGATCTGCTGGAGAGTGAGCTCTTCGGACACGAGCGTGGAGCGTTTACGGGCGCCCTCGCGATGCGACGAGGGCGCTTCGAACAGGCCGAAGGTGGCACGCTGTTTCTCGACGAGATCGGCGACATGCCGTCCGAACTGCAGACGCGCCTGCTGCGCGTGCTGTCGGATGGAACCTATTACCGCGTTGGCGGGCACCAGCCGATCAAGGCCGAGGCGCGCGTGATTGCGGCCACACATCAGAATCTCGAAGAGCGCGTACGCCAAGGCTCGTTCCGAGAAGATCTCTATCACCGTCTTAACGTAATCAAGCTGCGGCTGCCGTCGCTACGCGAGCGGCGGGAAGACATCGCGCTGCTCGCGAAGCATTTCCTCGCAAAAAGCGCGGCGGAGCTTGCCGTCGATACGAAACGTTTGTCCGACGAGGCGCTCGCGTTTATCAGTCAGCTACCGTTTCCCGGCAACGTGCGGCAATTGGAGAATCTCTGCCACTGGCTGACCGTGCTCGCACCGGCGCAAGTCGTCAAAGTCGAAGACCTGCCGCTCGAAGTTCGACACGAGACTGCTTCTTCGCTCGCTGCGGGGACGCCGATAAGCGCTGCAGCGACGGTCAATGGGGCTCCACTAGTCATAGCTCCGTCATCGCCGACGACTTGGTCGGACCAGGACTGGCTAACGCTGTTGACTGCCGAGGTCGAGCGGCGATTGAAATCCGGCACGCCAGATGTGATGGATGCGCTGGCGCGCGAATTCGAGGCGACTGTCATTCGTGCTGCGCTGAAACACACGCATGGGCGGCGCATCGACGCCGCCACGCGCCTGGGCGTCGGACGCAATACCATCACGCGCAAAATTCAGGATCTCGGTCTCGAAGACTGAGAACAGCCGGCAGCAAGCAAGACGCCGGACCTGCAGTCCCTGCATTTCGTCGCACCTTGCCGCAGTTCGTCGCAGCGACCGCGACGCCGGCGCTCGGTCGAGGATAATCGCGCCCCATTACGGACGGTCGGCCAAAAGCCTGTGTCCCGGGGGATTGTTTGAATGCGTAAGCGCACAGGATGGATCTTGACCGCGGCTCTCACTTCCGTTGTGGCGGCGGGCGGCGCGATTGCGATTGCGTCCAAGAAAGGCGCTGCCGATGCAGCCAAGAAGGGCGAACGCCCGCCGCTCGAATTTTCGCGGCGCGACGTCGTTTCTCTGCAGCCGAAGCGGTTGTCAGTCGAGCTCACCGTTCCGGGCTCGGTGCAAGCCGTTTCGCAGGCGACAGTACGCGCGAAACTATCCGCTGAAGTCAAACGTGTCCTCGTCCGCGAAGGCGATCGCGTAACGGCGGGACAGCAAATCGCCGAGTTCGATACGGCGCAGCTGCGCGCGCAGTTAGCCGAGCGCAAGGCGCAGCTCGAATCATCGCGCGCACAGTTGGCGATGGCCGATCGCACACGCCAGGCGAACGCGCAGCTTGTCAAACAGAATTTCATTTCCCAGAACGCGTTCGACACCGCGGACAGCGCTCATCAGGTACAGCTTGCCGCCGTTGCAACCGCGCAGGCGCAACTGGAACTCACGCAGCTGTCGATGACCGACGCGGTCGTGCGTGCGCCAATCACAGGGACGGTGTCCAAGCGTCATATTCAGCCCGGCGAGAAAGTGAGTTTCGACGCTCCATTGTTGTCGATCGTCGACTTAACTGAGCTGGAAGTGCAGGCGCAGGTCCCGATCTCGGACGTGACGCAGATTCGCAAAGGCATGCCCACGCATGTTGACGTCGAAGGCATCAACGGTCGCAAGTTCGACGGCCGCGTCGAGCGCATCAATCCCAGTGCAGAGCCAGGCACGCGCACTATCAACGTTTACATATCGCTTTCAAATGAGGATTCATTACTGAAGGCCGGCATGTTTGCGCGCGTGCTGATGACCGTTGCGCCCGAAGTCGAGGTGCCTGCGTTGCCGCTATCGGCCGTGCGTACCGAGGCCGCGCAGACTTTTGTCTGGCTCCTGGCCGATGACAAGCTCGCGCGGCGAAACATCGTCATCGGCAAGCGAGACGAGCGCGCACAGCTCGTCGAAGTGACTTCGGGGTTGGCGCCGGGCGAAGTCGTGCTTGCTACCAAGTTCGACAACTTAAAGGATGGTCTGGCGGCGAAGGTCATCAGTCAAGCGCCTGATTCGAGCATCGCAGACAAAGATCCCGGCGCCCCCGCGCGAAACTAGAGCGAGGTCTGGTTCATGTGGATGACTCGCGTTTCGATCAATCACCCGGTTTTCGCGACGATGGTGATGGTGGCGCTCACCGTGCTTGGGCTTTTTTCGTACGCCAAGCTCGGTGTCGAGGCGATGCCGGATGTGCGTCCACCGATGGTGTCGATTCAGGTGCGTTATCCGGGTGCGTCGCCTGAGCAAGTCGAAAACGATCTGGCAAAGCCGATCGAAAACGCAGTCAACACCGTGGCGGGCGTCAAGCGGATCTTGTCGGCATCGTATGAAGGCATCTCATTTACATGGATCGAATTTCGCCTTGACGTCGATACCGACCGTGTCACGCAGGAAGTGCGCGACAAGATTGCGCAGATCCGCGCAGGCTTTCCGCGCGACGTCAAAGACCCGGTCGTACAGCGCGGCGGTGACGAGAACGACGAGCCGGTAGCCTTCTACGCGCTGCTGGGCAAAGGGTTGTCTCAGCGTCAGCTGACGACGCTTGGCGAGCAGGTCGTGCAGAAGGGTTTTGAGCGTGTTAGCGGCGTCGGCAGGGTGTCACTCGGCGGCACGGTCACGCGCGAGATTCAGGTGCGGGTTGACCCGGCCCGGCTCACCGCGTTTGGCTTGACCGTCGACCAGGTCGTCACTGCGCTGCGTAACGCGAATGTCAGCGTTCCGGTCGGCACGATCAGCAACAACACCGTCGAAGCAATCGTTCGCGTCGACGGACGCATCGACGAGCCTGCCAAGTTCGGCAAGATCATCGTCGCGCGCAAAAATGGCGCGCCGATCCTGCTGTCACAGGTTGCCGAGGTATTCGATACCGAGCGCGAACGCAACTCGATTGCACGCGTCAACGGCGTACCAGCGGTGAGCTTCTACATTTTCAAGGCGCAGGACGCCAACATCGTGCAGGTTGGCGACAACCTGAAGATCGCCGCCGAAGACGTGCGCAAGCTGTTGCCGGCAGGCACCGAGCTGAAGCTACTGCGCTCGACCTCGGACTTTGTCAAAGGCGCTGTCAACAACGTCAAAGTCACAATCATCGAAGGCGCGCTATTGACGGTGTTAATCGTCTTTCTGTTTCTCGGCAGCTGGCGCAGCACCGTGATTACCGGTCTGACGTTGCCCATCGCAGTGATCGCAACATTTATCTCGCTCAGGGTGTTCGGGTTCACGCTGAATTACATGACGATGATGGCGCTCAGCCTGTGCATCGGTCTGCTGATCGACGATGCAATCGTCGTCCGCGAAAATATCGTGCGCCATATTCACATGGGCAAGGATCACTACACGGCAGCGCGCGAAGGTACCGACGAAATCGGACTGGCCGTGCTGGCGACCACCTTTTCAATCGTTGCCGTTTTTGTGCCGATCGCATTCATGGGCGGCATCGTAGGAAAATTCTTTTATCCGTTTGGCATCACCGTCGCAGTGGCGGTGCTGGTGTCAATGTTCGTCAGCTTCACGCTGGACCCGATGCTATCGGCGGTGTGGCGCGATCCGCCGCGCGGCATGCATGAAACGCGCTTTATCGGGCCGGTGCTGCGAGGCTTTGATCGCTTCATGGAGCGCGTGCATGCGATTTATGGAAGGTTGCTTGGTTGGGTTCTGTCGCCGCGTCAATGGACGCTCGGAAAGACCGTACCGAAGATGAATGTTCCGATCGGGGTGCCCACGATTGGAATATGGCGTGCGATTCGCACTATGGACGCCAGCCACATGAAGCCGCGCCTTGCAACGATCACTCCCCGAGGCATTACGTTGTGGATCGCTGCGCTGAGCTTCGCACTTGCAATTCCCATTGCCGGTGTCGTCGGCACCGAGATGATGCCGGAGAGCGACCAAAGCTTCACCAGTGTCCGGCTGACGATGCCGGTGGGCTCCAGCCTTGAGTACGCTGACGAGCGGGTAAAGCGTGTCGAGCAGGCGTTACGGGAATTTAAAGAGATCGATTCGATCGATGCTGGCATTGGCACCGAAGGCGCGAAGAACACTGGACGGCTGAATCTGAAACTTGTGCCGCGCTCCGAGCGCAAGCTTTCGCAGAAAAAGCTAGAGGAGGCAATCCGGCAAAGGTTGGCCGCGATTCCGGGTATCGAGATGAAAGTCGGTTGGGGCGGGCCGATTTACGTTGCGCTGCTCGGAAACAACGATGCAGCAATGCAGCGCGTGATCGCGGACTTACGGCAGAAGATCGCTTCGATTCGTGGCATCACCGATATCGAGGTGTCTCACAAGGAGGGCACGCCGGCGTTGTCGGTACGATTGAAACCCGAGCTCGCTTCCGAATACGGCGTCACCTACGCACAGCTCGGCACGACGCTGCGCGCGCTAATCGGAGGGGAGAACTCCGGTTACTGGCTGGCACCCGATGGTCAGAACTACGAAGTGATCACGCAGATTCCGCGCGCCAGCCGCACCGTGATCGACGACATTTCGGGGATGAACATCGCCACCACGCGTTTGATGGCCGACGGCACGCCCGAGGTTATTCCGCTACGCGCAATCGCAACGATCGAGCGCACTTTCAATCCGGAGAACATCCGTCGCCAGGATTTGCAACGCAGGATTGCGCTGTGGGCCAACGTTCAGGGACGCCCTTCGGGCGATGCGGGCAAGGAAGTACAGGCGATGGTCAAGGCGTACGAACTCCCGCCCGGGCTGCGCTTCGACGTCGGTGGCCAGATTCGCGAGCAGGAGGAAGTCAACGCGGCAATCTTCGGTGCACTCGCACTGGCGGTGATCTTTATCTACATCGTGCTGGCGTCGCAGTTCGGCAGCTTCCTGCAGCCGATTGCGATCATGGCGTCGCTGCCTCTGTCGATCGTCGGTGTGATGCTCGCGCTGTTGATCACGAACACGACGCTGAACATCTTTTCAATGATCGGAATCGTCTTCTTGATGGGCCTGGTGACCAAGAACGCGATTTTGCTGGTGGATTTCGCAAATAAGGGCCAGCGTGATGGGTTGTCTCGCAGCGAAGCGCTGCTTGCTGCAGGTCAAGTCCGGCTTCGACCGATATTGATGACGACCGCTGCCATGATCTTTGGAATGCTGCCGCTCGCAATGGGACTGGGTGAAGGCTCCGAGCAGCAGGCGCCGATGGGTCGCGCGATCATCGGTGGTGTGATCACGTCGACGCTATTGACGCTGGTGGTCGTTCCGGTGATTTACAGCTACCTCGACGCATTCGAGCGGCGCTTCAAGGCACGCGCCGCCTTGGAGCGGCTGCGCTGACGCACCAACCTGCCCGGCATCTTTAGTCTGGGCTGGTCATAATGGTGTCTCAGCTGGAGGAAGCGATGAGCACGGACAACGCAGGATCAGTCGGGAGTGGAACAGCGAGCGCCGAGCAGCGCGCGCGACGCCGCCTGTTGGCCGAAAAGAGCTTTTACGTTCACCTCGCGACCTACGTCATCGTGATCAGCGCGTTATTCGTCATCAACGCGCTGACCGGTGCCGGTCGATGGTGGTTCGTCTGGCCGGCGATCGGCTGGGGCATCGGCCTCACGATCCATGCGCTTTCCGCGTTTGGAATCATCGGCTTGCTTGGTCGTGACTGGGAGGAGCGTCGGCTGAAGGAATTGACGGAGGAGGAGCAACGCCGTCGCGCGTGATCGAGCGCTTGCTCGATTGATGGCACGCGCTGCCTCGTGGCTGCATCAGGATCCCGACGAGAGGGTTCTGCGTTGGGGCTGGATGCTGTGGGTCGCCTGGGGCGTCATCGGTGGTGCTCTACTCGTTAATGACATCAAAGCGGGCACCGGTGCGCTGAGTCTTGTGCTGGTGGCCCCGTTTTGGGGAATGTGGCTGCTGTGGCCAATGTATCGCTTCATGCGTGCGTGGTGGCGCTGGCAATACGAAGGCGCCTGGGCGGACTGGAACGGCACCTACTACGAGTTTGACGGGCGCCAGATAAGAATTCTTACGCGGGGCGATTCGATCTGGATTGCCGCTGACGATGTGTTCGACGCGCTTGGTCTTGAGGGTCGCCAGCGTCACGTGGCAAGAGTCCGCGAGATTGCGGGGCGCGACGGACTCACGCGACCGCCTGGCTCGCGCCTGATGGCGTTCTCGGAAATCGGCATCAAGGCATGGCTCGATCGGCGCACCGACACCGTTGCGCACAAGTTCTCGTATTGGCTCGACAAGCAAGTGATCGCGCCGTATCGCAGGCGTCAGGAGTTGGCTTCGGATGGTGCGATTGAAGACGAACGTAGGTGAGGGCGTTGCAGCGCGCAAGCGTTTGGCGCCGCTGCGCTGCCTGAGTCGTCGGGGTCTTCGACCCTGCTCTGCGGTACTCGCCAGCGCCGCGCGAAAAAGGGCTAAAGCGCTTTTTCGCTTAAAAGCCCCGGCGCTGGCTCCGCTCCTCGACGACGCCCAAGGCAGCGCGGCGCCGCCAAACGCTTGCGCGGCACCATTCTCGTATTGGGTGGGGTAAAGAGAAAGAACCTCAGATCGAGGCGATGGCGCTGCTGCTACGCAAGCAACATTCAACGCTCCAGCTAGCGCGCTTCGGGCTACTGCTTAGCAACTGCCGCTGGCGCTTTTTCTTTCTGCGTAAGAGGCCGTGCCGGCTCTTGTCTGTAGGCGGAGGTCAGCTGCGATGTCTTCGGATATCCGGACGCATCGAGCGTGATGTTCCACTCGTCGGGGTCGAAACCGATCAGCGATGCGGTACCAATGGTTGCTACTGGCACGCCCTCGGCCTGCGTTAGCCGCTTGAGTTCGACCGAGTCGTCGCCGGTTTCTATCGTTCGCTCCGCGAACGGGATGCCGCGCTTGACGAGGAACTCCCGCGCCGTGCCGCACGGTGGGCACTTGCCCGCGGTGAAGAGCATCACCGGATACATCGACTGCGCGCGCCGAACTTGATAGGGCAACAGCGATTGAACCTGTTCGCCGATCTGCCGCAAATCAATCCGCAGCAGATTCAGCGCATCGGGCGGTGGCCGGTCACCATAATTCACCTGGCCGCGAGTATCGGTCCAGCGATAAAGAAACTTGCGCTCTTTGTCGGGATCGGCAAGTGCCTGCGCCATCACGGAAGACTGCATCAGCGCCACGATTCCGATAGCAACGAATCGTGACAACAGGGTCGAAAATTTCATTCAGGACTCCGTGGTGTTAGCTCTTGGGTGCCGGCGAATTCGAACCGGGGGCTGGGCGCTCCGGCACATCGCGTGGCAGGATCGGTTTCGGTGGCTCTGGGCGATACGTCGGCGGCAGCACGATTTGCGTCGGGTAACCCGCAGCACTGAGCGCGACCGACCATGTGCCTTCGTTGAATCCCATATGTGGCGTGCGACCCAGTGTCATGACGGGTACTGAAGTCGTTCCGACGCGACGCTTGAACTCTTCGGCATCCACCTCGGTATCAACGACGATTTCCTGATACGGCGCTCCGCGCCGCCGCAACCAGGCGCGCGCCGTTTCGCAGGGTCCGCAATCGGGGGCCGTGTAAAGCGTGATCGGAAGGTTTTGCATGGCCTTGCGCAACTCAAACGGAATGCCGCCGGTGGGGTCGCCGCTTTCGGACCGGGCGCGGCCGTCCATTCGTGACAGGTTTTTCGCCTCCGCTGGCGGCGCATCGCCGTAGTTGACGCGGCCGTCGGGGTCAGTCCAGCGGTACTGCGCTGCTGCCGGCAAAGCGACTGCCAACAGCGTGGCCAGAGCCAAGCGGGAAAAATCAACAGTCATCTTCTAGCTCACCATGCCGTTGTGCCTTAACAGTGCATCGATGGTCGGCTTGCGGCCGCGGAACGCCACGAACGATTGCATCGCCGGCCGGCTGCCGCCGACTGCCAATACCTCATCGAGAAACCGGCTTCCGATCACGGGGCTTAGCACGCCACCATCCTTGTTTTCTTCAAATGCCGAATATGCGTCGGCCGACAAAACCTCGGCCCATTTGTAGCTGTAATAGCCTGCGGCGTAACCGCCCGCGAAGATGTGCGAGAAAGCGTGCGGAAAACGGTTGTATTCGGGGGGAACAAGCACTGAAACTTCACGCCGGACGTCAGCCAGCAGCTCCATCACGTGTGCTTCGTCGGGCCATTCGGTCGCCGAGTGCAGCAACATGTCGAACAGCGCAAATTCGAGCTGGCGCACCGCGAACATGCCGCTTTGAAAGTTCTTTGCGGCCAGCATTTTTTCAAACAGTGCTCGAGGCAGCTTCTCGCCGGTGTCGGCGTGCCCGGTCAACATCTGCAGAACTTCCCACTCCCAGGCAAAGTTCTCCATGAATTGCGACGGCAGTTCAACCGCGTCCCATTCAACGCCTTGGATACCGGACACCGATGGCTCGTCGACGCGCGTCAGCATGTGATGCAAGCCATGGCCGAACTCGTGAAATAGCGTCAGCACTTCGTCATGCTTCAGCGTCGCAGGCTTGCCTCCGGCCGGCCGCGAAAAGTTGCATGTTAAAAACGATACCGGCGTTGCGAGCGCGCTACGCCGTGCTCGGCGGCTGCGCGCATCGCCCTGCCAGGCGCCGCCTTGCTTGTGATCGCGTGCGTAGAGATCCAGATAGAACTCGCCCACCAGCTGCCCGCGCAGGTTTTCGATTCGATAGAAGCGCACATCGGGATGCCACACCGGCGCCGTCTCTTCCCGAATTGCGACGGCGAAAAGCGTTTCGATCACCTTGAATAAACCCGCAAGCACGCGCGGTTCGGTGAAGTACTGCTTCAGCTCCTGCTCGGAGTACGAATAGCGCTGCTCGCGCAGCTTTTCGCTGGCGTAAGACACGTCCCATGGCTGCAGGTCAACGATGCCCAGATGCTTTGCGGCGAAATTGCGCAGCTCGGCAATGTCGCGCTCCGCGTACGGCTTTGCACGGCGCGCGAGATCGCGCAGGAAGTCGAGGACGTGCGCCGGGCTTTCAGCCATTTTCGCGACCAACGACACTTCGGCAAAGCTCTTGTACCCGAGCAGCTGTGCGTGCTCCCTTCGCAACTTCAGCAACTCGACCATCAGCGGACCGTTGTTCCAATCGGGATTGCCGAACTCGGATGCCTTGGTCGAGTACGCGCGGTACATCTGTTGACGAAGCGCACGGTCGTGCGCGTAATCGACGATCGCCGAATAGCTCGGATACTGCAGCGAGATCTTGTAGCCGGTCCTGCCATCAGCGTGCGCCGATTCGGCAAGCATCTGCAAGGCATCCTCCGGCACGCCCGCGAGCGCGCTCGCGTCATCGACGTACAGCGCAAATGCGTTGGTCGCGTCGAGTACATTCTCCGAAAAGCGCGTTGAAACCTGTGATTCGCGCTCGCGAACTTTTTTGAAGCGGTCCTTCTGGTCCGGCGCAAGTTCGGCACCGCCAAGGCGAAAGTCACGCAGCTCGTTCTGCACGACCTTGCGACGAACATCGGGCCACTCGGCAAAATCTTTTGCGGCAGCCAACGCCTTGAATTTCTGGTACAGCGCGACATTTTGCGAAAGCTCCGTCCAAAACTCGGTGAGCTTCGGCAGATTTGCGTTGTATTGCTCGCGCAACGGCGGCGTATCGACGACCGCGTTCATGTGCGACACCGCGCCCCACGCGCGCGCAAGCCGATCGGTCGTCTCGTTCAACGGCTCAACTACCGCATCCCACGTGACTCCCGAATCATCTGCGGTGATACGCGACACGACTTCTCGCGCATCGGCGAGAAGCCGATCGATCGCAGGGGTTACGTGCTCGGGCTTGATCTGATCGAAGCGTGGCAGATGTGAGAAGTCCAGCAGCGGATTGGCTGCCAGTTGTTCGTGCCGTGGGTTGGTTTTTTCGTTGGTGTCCATCATTCAGTCCGTGCAATAGCGGCGCGGCGTTCGGCCGCTTCTACCGTGTTAGTCAAAAGCATCGCGATCGTCATCGGTCCAACCCCGCCCGGCACCGGCGTGATCCAACCCGCCACCTCTCTGACGTTGTCGAAGTCCACGTCGCCGGCGAGCTTGCCGTCTGGCGTGCGGTTGGTGCCGACGTCGATCACGACTGCGCCTGGCTTAACCATTTCTGCAGTCACGAGATGGCGTCTGCCCACCGCGGCGACCAGGATGTCTGCGGTGCGCGTATGCGAAGCGAGATCGCGCGTTTTGCTGTGCGCGATTGTGACGGTGGCATTGGCCGCCAGCAGCAGCATCGCCATCGGCTTGCCGACCATATTCGAGCGTCCCAGCACGACTGCCTGACGACCTTCGACGATCGCATTGATCGACTGCAACATCTTCATCACGCCATAAGGCGTACACGAGCGAAAGCGAGGCGTTCCCATCAGCGTCAAACCGGCGTTGGTCGCGTGCAGGCCGTCTACATCCTTCTCAAAAGCGATCGACTCAACCACTTTCGCCGAATCAATATGCTTCGGTAGCGGCGTTTGCACCAGAATGCCGTCGACTTCTGGATCAGCGTTCAGTTGTCCAATGCGGGCCAGAAGCGCGATCTCCGGCGTATCTGCTGGAAGGCGGTCGATCGTCGAACGAATACCGACTTGCTCGCTGGCGATGCCCTTGTTGCGCACGTATATTTCTGAAGCGGGATCGTCGCCAACCAGAATGACAGCGAGGCCAGGTAGGTGACCGGCGGCTCTTAGCCGTTCGACGCGAGGGATCAGCGCGTTACGTACTTCAGTGGCAAGCGCCTTGCCATCGATGATGCGGGCAGTCACGGCCATCCCGTTCCGGTTGTTTGACCAACCGGCAAGTTTACGAGCGCGACCGACGCAGCGCGAGCAACTACTGGCGCAGCGCCCCTCCCGTCAGTACGGTGCGCATCAAATCCGCGACAGTATTGGCGTTCATCTTGTCCATGATATTGGCGCGGTGCGCTTCAACGGTCTTGATCGAGATGCCAAGGTCGTCGGCGATCTGCTTGTTCAAGCGGCCTGCGACGATGCGCTCCAGCACCTGTTGTTCGCGCGGGGTCAGCTTGCCGAGCAACGCCTCGCTCAAGCGCTGCCGCTCGGTTGCCGATGCGTGCGCGCGCGCCTCTGCAAGCATGCGCTCAACGAGTGCCTTCAGCGCGGCCTGATCGAACGGCTTTTCGATGAAATCGACAGCGCCCTTTTTCATCGTCGACACCGCCATCGGCACATCGCCATGGCCGGTGATAAAGATAATCGGCAAACGTGACTTGCGAGTGATCAGTTGCTCCTGCAACTCGAGCCCGCTCATGCCCGGCATGCGCACGTCGAAAATCGCGACGGCGATTGCTGCCGGATCATGCTTCGCCAGAAACTCTTCCGCACTGGCAAAGCCGATCACGCGATAGCGGCTCGCCTCAAGTAACCATTGCACCGAATCGCGCACCGCATCGTCGTCATCGACGACATACACGACACCCGTAGTTTCTGCAGTCTCAGCCGCTTGATCGTTCACTTGACATCCTCTCTGACTTCACTCGACGCCAAAGGAAGCGTGAACGTGAAGATCGCGCCGCCCTCGGGGTTGCGCTCGACGGTCAAGCGCCCATGATGAAACTCAACGATCGAGCGGCAAATATTGAGTCCCATTCCCATCCCTTCAGATTTGGTACTAAAAAACGGTTGGAACAGATTCGTACGCTGCAGTTCCGACAGGCCGGATCCGCGATCGATGACTGAGAACTCCGCCATGTCCTCCTGCCGCCGAACCACCAGGTCGATCCTGCGTACCAAGGCCTGATCCATTGCATCGATGGCGTTCTTCAAGAGGTTAAGCAACAGTTGCTCGATCAAAATCGGATCGACGTCCAGGGGTGGAAGTCTCGGCTCCACATCCGTTTGAATCGTGATGCCCTTTTTAGCCGCTTCGATGTCGGCAAACCCAATCGCGTCTTCGACAATGCGAGCAACCTCGGTCGGGACGACGCCGCGGCTCGGAGCGTTTGACGAACTCACGAATCCGTCGAATGATGTTGCCAGCACGCTGTGCTTGTCCCGCGGTCTTCTCGAGCGCAGGCAGCAGCTCGTCGCGCGACATGCCACCGCCCTTCATGCGCGTCACGGCGCCCAGACTGTAATTCGTAATGGCGGTCAGCGGCTGATTCAACTCGTGTGCCAGCGATGACGCCATCTCGCCCATCGTCATCAGTCGCGAGGTCAGCTCGACTTTCTCCTGCTGCTGCCGCACCATGTTTTCAGTTGCCTTGCGCTCGGTGATATCGGTCGCGATCTGTAGTCGGACGTCTCGACCATCGACCCAGCGCACGTTGCGCGTGCGCACGTCGAACCAGCGCGAGACCTCCGCGTCGAACGCCTCGCCGGCCGCCGCGTTCTGCAATAGCGACGCGCGCAGTCGGCGGTGACCTGCCGGCGTCGAGCCATACAGATCGCGATAGCTGCGGTTTGCAAACAGCAATTCATCGCCCAGATCGTCTGCAACGACTGACACCGCAGCATCCAGCGACTCGAGCACTGTGGTGAACCGCTCGTGTGCAGCGGCGAGTTGTTCGCTTATCCGATTGGGTTCGGTGATGTCTGCCATTGCCGACATCCATCCCAGCTGCTCGCCGTCGTCGGTCAGCAGTGCCGAGAAATAAAGGCGGGCATCGAACAGCGTGCCGTCACGACGCAGCACCTTTAGCTCGAACCCGCTCGCCGGGGCCTTGCCGGCCAGGACGATCGCCAGCTTCTCTTGGTACTCGGCGTGACGGTCGTGAGGCCAGTACGGAAAGGGCGCCGACTTGCCGATCAGTTCCTCGGCGGGCCAGCCGGTCATCTGAACAAACGCCTGGTTTACGTGGCGCAGCACACCGGCGCGATCGATCAAGCCCATGCCCGTCGCGAGCGAATCTTCCATCGAGCGCCGAAACGCGGTTTCGGTGCGCAGCACGCGTTCGACCTGCGCCTGCTTGACGTCACGCCGCGCGAGCGCGACCAATGTGGCCATCACGATCAACGTCAACCCGACTACCAACCATGACAGAGCGTTTCCGAGAATCGGTGAGCGCTGCCTGAACGGCGATGCTTGCACCATGATGCCGTCCGACAGCAGCGGGGCGCGCACCGCGTAGCGAGGCTCGCCTGCGGGCACTTCGCCGCTGGTCGAGGCGGCCAGTATCGTGCCGTCGCCGTCGCGCAACGCGATCCGGTAACGTTGCCCCAATTCGGGCTTGACGGTTTGCCGCAGCAACTCGGGCAGTGAAACGCGAGCGAGCACGGCGCCGACGTAGCGATCGTCGCTAAAAACGGGTGCAACCAGATCGGTAAACGGGCTGCCGTTGTCCGAACTGGGTCGCGACTCATCTTCGTAAGGTCGCGAGAACAAAGTCGAATGCGTCTCGCGCGCATGCTTGATTACCGAACGTATGACTTCGGCGCCGATCTCCGACGTCGCAGGGCGCGCCCAATCGGCAAGCGGGCTCGGCGATTGCACCGACCATCGAACGCGATTGTTACTGTCGACGTACGTCAGATGCAGCAGCTCGGGTTTCGACATCATCAGCTCACGCCCGGTCGACGCGAATCGGTCTTCGTTGTACTTCGCGTCGCCAATTTCCAGTCCGATACTCGTCGTAGCCTCGGTCATCGTTTGCAAACGGAGGGACAACGACTGTGCCACTGTGTCGACGTCGCGCGTCAGCGCGTCGCGTTGCAATGCGCGGTCCTCGTTGATTAACAGATAGGCGAGCCCGGCGATTGATATCGCAAGCACCAGGATGGCAAGTAAATGCGCATAGCGACTGAAATTGAAGCGGTTTTCTTTTGCGCGCGCCAATGGATCGAAGGCGAGCAGCACGGAGTCATTCGGCGGGGTGGAGCGGGCACGCATCAACGCTCGTTCATCAATGAGTCGGCGGCGGCGGAGCGCCGCGAAGCGCGCCTATTATGGACAGCACTCGCGTGCATTCGTAATTAGGCACCACTGGTTTTGCTGTTTCGCATTACGAAAACGAATGCCGCTATTTGAAAACTCGTCAAGGGCTGGTATCGTCGTGCCAGAACGATAGGAGACTGTATGTCCGCACTCTTCCAACAAGCGGCCAACGACCCCGACACGCTCGAGACCGCCGAGTGGCTCGACGCACTCGAAACGGTGATCGAACGTGAAGGCCCGGAGCGCGCTCACTTTCTGCTCGAAGCGCTGATCGATAAAGCGCGCCGCTCCGGAACTCACCTTCCGTATTCGGCCAACACCGCATACATCAACACCATTCCGCCGCACCTCGAAGAGCATTCGCCCGGCGATGTCTCGATCGAAGAGCGCATTCGCTCGTACAACCGATGGAACGCGATGGCGATCGTCGTGCGCGCAAACCGCGGCGAGGGCGAGCTTGGCGGACACATTGCCAGCTATGCATCGTCAAGCACGCTGATGGAGACGGGGTTCAATCATTTCTGGCGGGCGCCTTCGGCGGACTTTGGCGGCGACCTGATCTACTTCCAAGGGCACTGTGCGGCAGGCGTTTACGCGCGGGCTTTCCTTGAAGGGCGCTTGACCGAGGAGCAGCTGGTCAACTTCCGCCGTGACGTCGATGGCAAGGGAGTGACGTCGTATCCACATCCAAAGCTAATGCCGGAGTTCTGGCAGTTTCCAACGGTCTCGATGGGCCTCGGACCGATTCAGGCGATCTATCAGGCGAGGTTCTTGAAGTATCTGCACGCGCGAGGGATTGCTAATACCGAGGGACGCAAGGTCTGGGTCTTCTGCGGTGACGGAGAGATGGACGAGCCTGAGTCGCTCGGTGCAATCGGGCTCGCTGCACGCGAGAAACTCGACAACCTGATTTTCGTCGTGAATTGCAACCTGCAGCGACTCGACGGGCCGGTCCGCGGCAACGGGAAGATCATTCAGGAGCTCGAAGGTACTTTTCGCGGCGCCGGCTGGAATGTCTTGAAAGTCATTTGGGGTTCGTATTGGGATCCGCTGCTGGCGCGCGATCACGAAGGCCGGTTACTGCGCGTGATGGAAGAAACGGTTGACGGGGAGTACCAGAACTACAAGGCCAATGACGGCGCATTCGTCCGCAAGCACTTCTTTGGCAAGGATCCGAAGCTGCTGGAAATGGTCTCGCGCATGAGCGACGACGACATCTGGCGGCTCAATCGCGGCGGTCACGATCCACACAAGATTTATGCGGCGTATTCGGCCGCCGTTAAACACCCCGGCCAGCCGACGGTGATTCTGGCGAAGACCGTCAAGGGTTACGGCATGGGCAAAGTCGGGGAAGGCAAGAATCCGACGCATCAATTGAAAAAACTTGACGATGCTGCCATCCGCGAATTTCGCGATCGATTCGCGATTCCGGTTCCCGATGACAGACTCGAGCAAGTGCCTTTCTATAAGCCGGCCGCCGATTCGGCGGAAATGAAGTATCTGCTCGAGCGTCGCCATGCACTAGGCGGGTTCGTGCCGCAGCGCCGTCGTACCGCGGACGAAAAAATCGCGGCGCCCGGACTGGACGCATTTCAGGCGGTGCTCGAGCCGACATCGGAAGGCCGCGAAATCTCGACGACGCAGGCGTTCGTGCGCTCGTTGACGCAACTAGTGCGGGACAAGAACGTCGGCCCGCGCGTCGTGCCGATCATTCCCGACGAAGCGCGCACTTTTGGCATGGAAGGCATGTTTCGCCAGCTTGGCATCTACTCGTCGCAGGGACAGCTGTACGAGCCGGTCGATAAAGATCAGGTGATGTATTACCGCGAGGACAAGAAAGGCCAGATTCTCGAGGAAGGCATTAACGAAGCGGGTGCGATGAGCTCTTGGATCGCTGCTGCGACATCGTATTCGACGAACAATCGCATCATGATTCCGTTTTACATCTTCTATTCGATGTTCGGATTCCAACGCGTTGGCGACCTGGCCTGGGCAGCTGGCGACATGCAGGCGCGCGGTTTTCTACTTGGCGCAACGGCAGGGCGGACAACGCTGAATGGAGAGGGACTGCAACATCAAGATGGCCATTCGCACTTGATGAGTGCAACCATCCCCAATTGCGTCAGTTACGACCCCACGTTTGCGCACGAAGTGGCTGTGATCATTCAACACGGATTGAAGCGAATGGTGGAAAACCAGGAAAATGTCTGGTACTACATCACGCTGATGAACGAAAACTATCCGCAGCCCGGGCTTAACAAAGGCCAGGAAGACGGAATACTCAAAGGCATGTATCGGTTACGCGAGGGCCCAGCCGGAAGTGGAACTGGCAAATCGATTCCGCGGGTACAACTGCTGGGAAGCGGCACGATACTGCGCGAAGCGATCGCCGCCGCCGACATGCTTGAAAAGGACTGGGGCGTTTCGGGCGATGTGTGGAGCGTGACAAGCTTTACGGAGCTGCGCCGCGACGGTATTGATGCGGAGCGCTGGAATCTGCTGCATCCGAACGAGAAGCCGCGCAAGCCTTACGTAACGCAGGAGCTCGAAAAAAGCGCCGGGCCGATAGTGGCGACCAGTGACTACATGCGCCTGTTTGCAGATCAGATCCGCGCCTACATTCCACGCGGCCGTGACTATCGCGTGCTGGGCACTGATGGATTCGGCCGCTCGGATACGCGTGCCAAACTGCGCGAGTTTTTCGAAGTCGATCGGCGCTACGTCACCGTCGCAGCCCTGCGATCCCTGGCCGATGAAGGGGCGGTACCCGCGGCAAAAGTTGCCGAAGCCATCAAGAAGTACGGCATCGATTCGAACAAGCCCAATCCAGTCACGGTTTAGTCCCGAGCGATGGCACAACAAGTCGAAGTAAAGGTTCCGGACATCGGCGACTTCAAGGACGTCGAGGTCATTGAGCTGTTGGTCAAGCCAGGCGATGCAATTGCGAAGGATCAATCGCTGATCACAGTTGAAAGCGACAAGGCGTCAATGGAAATCCCATCGTCAGCTGCAGGCATCGTCAAACAGCTGATGGTGAAACTGGGCGATAAGGTATCCAAAGACTCGCCTCTGCTCGTAATCGACAGCGAAGCACAGTCGCCTCCCCCTGCGAAGGCTGCAGCACCGGCTGCTGGTCCTTCGGTCGCTGCTCCGCCTTCTTCCAGTGCACCGCCCGCCAGCGCACCGCCCGAGCCTGCCACGGCGAAGCCGGCAAGTTCTGCCTCGTCAGAGAGCGTCGAGATCACCGTTCCGGATATTGGCGACTTCAAGGATGTCGAGGTCATTGAACTTTTGGTCAAGCCCGGCGATACCGTCGCAAAGGATCAATCACTGATCACCGTGGAAAGCGATAAAGCATCGATGGAGATTCCGTCGTCGCACGCTGGGGTGATCAAGGAGCTAAAGATCAAGATCGGCGACAAGGTATCAAAGGGAACCCCAGTCGCCACCTTGAGTGGGGCAGGTCCTGCTGCGCCAAAGTCGGTGCAGCCTGCGCCTGCCTCTGCCGCGCCTTCGCCTGCTGCAACGCCCGAAGCGGAGACTGCGGAAGCCCCAACACGTTCGCACGCGTTTGCCACCGAAATGGGCGCTCGCCCCGAGCCGCTCGAGCCGAGTCCCACACCCGGTGGCAAGCCGCACGCGTCCCCGTCGGTGCGCAAGTTCGCACGTGAGCTCGGTGTAGAACTGACGGCGGTGCGCGGCAGTGGCCCGAAGGGGCGCATCACCGAAGACGACGTGCGCTCGCACGTGAAAGGTGTGATGGCCGGCGGAGTGAGACCCGCAGCGGCGGCGGCTGCTGCGGGCTCTGCGTCCGGCGTGGCCTCGCATCTGCCCGCTTGGCCACAGGTTGACTTCGCCAAATTCGGATCGATCAAGCGCGTCGAGATGTCGCGCATCCGCCGAATCTCAGGCCCAGCGCTGACGCGGAATTGGGTGACGATTCCGCATGTCACTAATCATGACGACGCTGATATCACCGAGCTCGAAGCGTTCCGTGTGCAACTGAACAAAGAGAACGAGAAGAGTGGCATCAAGCTGACGATGCTTGCATTTCTGATCAAGGCGTGTGTCGCGGCGCTGAAAAAATTCCCGGAATTCAACTCCTCGATCGACGCCGCGACTGGAGATGCAATCATCCTGAAGGAATACTTCAACATCGGATTTGCCGCCGACACGCCAAACGGCTTGGTAGTGCCGGTCGTCAAGGATGCGGATAAAAAAGGCGTCATCGATATTGCTCAGGAAACCGGCGCACTCGCAGCGAAGGCACGCGACGGCAAGCTTGGCCCAACCGACATGCAGGGTGGTACCTTTTCGATCTCGTCGCTGGGCGGTATCGGCGGCACGTACTTCACGCCGATCATCAATGCACCCGAGGTCGCGATTCTGGGCGTGTGCCGCTCGCAGATGCGGCCGGTATGGGATGGAAAGCAGTTCGTACCGCGCCTGATTCTGCCGCTGTCGCTGTCGTGGGATCACCGCGTTGTCGACGGTGCCGGCGCCGCACGCTTCAACTCCTATCTTGCGCAAGTGCTTGCAGACTTTCGCCGCGTGCTTTTGTGAAGCAATGACGACGATCGTTGTGGTGAAGAAAAACGACGAGATTGCAATTGCTTCAGATGCGCTGGTGACTTTCGGCGAGACGCGCCTGCCGCATGGTTACGAAGTCAACGAGAAGATTTTTTTTATAGGCGATTCCTATATCGGCTTGGCTGGCAGCACCGCACACTTTGTAGTGTTGGCGGAGGCGATGCGGCATCTGGCCGACGAATGCAAGCTACACAGTCGTGAGCAGGTGTTCAGCACCTTTCAGCGGCTGCACGTGATTCTGAAGGACAGATTTTTCCTGAACCCGAAGGAAGACGATTCGGATCCATACGAGTCGTCGCAGATCACCGCATTGATTGCAAACCCGTCAGGCATCTACGGTGTGTATTCGTATCGCGAAGTGTTCAGCTTTGATCGCTTCTGGGGCATCGGCTCGGGTCGCAACTTTGCGTTGGGCGCGATGTACGCCACGTATGACCGCGCCAAGAACGCGCGCAATGTCGCCGAGATAGGCATCAAGGCGGGCGCTGAATTCGACAAAAGCTCGTCGCTGCCATTGCGGGTGTTTAGCTTTGGAACCCGCGAGTCGGCCCACCGCGCCTCACAGCCGGAACAGCAATGAGCGCCGTTGACGTACTGGTCCCCGACATCGGCGACTTCAAGGATGTCGAAGTGATCGAGATCCTGGTCAAGCCCGGCGACACCGTCGCGAAAGAGCAATCGTTGATTACGGTAGAAAGCGACAAGGCGTCGATGGAAATTCCGTCATCGGCCGCCGGAATTGTCAAAGCGCTGCGCGTGAAGCTTGGTGACAAGGTGTCGAAGGGAAGCGCGGTGTTGTCGCTCGAGGCGTCAGCCAGCAGCGTCGAGACTGCATCTGCCGCGTCCGAGCCGGTGGCGACTGCATCGGCGGCAGCGACATCGGCCATGGCCTCGTCGACAATGGCCTCGGCTGCAGGCGTGGCCGAAGGTGATCAGCCCGACATCGAGTGCGATGTGTTGGTGCTTGGTGCCGGGCCTGGTGGGTACTCGGCCGCGTTTCGCTCAGCCGATCTCGGCAAGAAGACTGTGCTCGTCGAGCGCTATGCAACTCTCGGTGGCGTATGTCTGAACGTCGGCTGCATCCCGTCGAAAGCGTTGCTGCACGTGGCGGCAGTGATGGACGAGGCTTCGCACTTCGCGGATATCGGCGTCGACTTTGGAAAACCGTCGCTCGATTTGGACAAGCTGCGCGCACACAAGTCGAAGGTCGTCGGCAAGCTCACCGGCGGGCTCAACACGATGGCGAAGGCGCGCAAAGTGACGGTGTTGCGGGGGATCGGCACGTTTGTGGGCCCACACCGTCTGCAGCTCGATCTCACGACGGGTGATGGGCGCGAAAGCAGCGGCGAGAAAAAAGTCGTGCGCTTCGCAAAAGCGATCATCGCGGCCGGCTCCCAGTCCGTAAAGCTGCCGTTCATCGAGAAAAGCGCGCCCGGCGATCCACGCATCGTCGATTCGACCGGGGCGCTTGAACTCAAGGCTATCCCGAAGCGCATGCTCGTGATCGGCGGCGGCATCATTGGGCTCGAGATGGCGACGGTGTATTCGACGCTCGGCACGCGCATCGACGTCGTCGAGATGCTTGATGGCCTGATGACGGGTGCCGATCGCGATCTCGTCAGAGTCTGGCAAAAATTCAACGACAAGCGGTTCGACAAGTTGATGCTGAAGACGCGCAGTGTCGGTGTCGAAGCGAAGGCTGACGGGATCCTGGTCAAGTTCGAAGGCGAACAAGCGCCGTCCGAGCCGCAACTCTATGACCTGGTGTTGCTAAGCGTCGGTCGTTCACCTAACGGCAAGACGATCGGGGCCGAAAAGGCCGGCGTGACCGTCACTGACCGTGGGTTTATCGAAGTCGACCGGCAAATGCGAACCAACGTGCCGCACATTTTTGCGATCGGCGATATCGTCGGTAACCCAATGCTGGCGCACAAGGCCGTGCATGAAGGGCATGTTGCCGCCGAAGCGGCTGCGGGCGAGAAGAGCTACTTTGACGCGCGCGCGATTCCGTCGGTGGCCTACACCGACCCTGAAATTGCATGGGTGGGAATCACCGAAGAGGAAGCAAAAGCGCAGGGGATCAAAGTCAAGGTTGGAAAATTTCCATGGCAGGCCAGTGGCCGCGCGATCGCAAACGGCCGCGATGAAGGATTTACCAAACTCATTTTCGACGAGGCGACCCATCGCATCATCGGCGGCGGGATCGTCGGCACGCACGCCGGCGATCTAATCAGCGAGGTTGCGCTGGCAATCGAGATGGGCGCAGATGCCGTCGACATCGGCAAGACAATTCATCCACATCCAACGCTGGGCGAATCGATCGGAATGGCCGCCGAAGTCGCCCATGGCACCTGCACCGACTTGCCGCCGCAGCGCAAGTAGCGGCGTAAACCGCCCCAGTTCGTCCGTCCGGATGCGTGCGGCGCGATTGATTTGTCTTCGGCAAGTCGTACCCTATAGCTCTTAGTAACCTTTGTGCATCCGGTCATCGGGCGATGGGCTTTCTCGAATTTCTCGCTGCAGGCGCCGCACCCGATGCGGCAACGGCGGATGAGTACCCGAGCGGTGCGTTGCGCTGGTCCGATCCGGAAACCTGGGGCGGGAAACTGCCAGCGCCCGACGACGCGATCACTATCGATGCCGGCCGCACGTTGATCCTCGATCAGGACATCGATGTAGCTTCGCTGCATATCAAAGGCACCGCCATCGTAGAGCGGCGCGATATTTCGATTGGTGCCCAATGGGTGTTGGTCGAAGCCGCGGGCGCATTGATCGCCGGAAGTGCTGAACAGCCCTTCAAGCAGCGGCTGCATATCACGTTGTGTTCGAGTGCTTCGGACCAAAGCGCAGCTGCTCATCCGGAATTGGGTACGAAATTTCTGGCGGCACTCAATGGCGGAACTATCGATCTGCATGGCGAAGCGCGCACGTCGTGGGTCCAGTTGGGCAACAGCACGGCGCCTGGTCACGACATACTGCGCATGGCGCAGCCGGTCGACTGGCGCGCAGGCGAACGTATCGCGATCGCATCAGGCGCCGACCATAGCTTGCTCGAAGAGCGGGAGATCAGTGACGTCGGCCCCGACTGCCTGACCGTTCGCTTGGCAAAGCCGGTCTGGCATCGGCATCATGGCAAGCATGCGCCGCTGCGGCACGTATTGCCAGGCTCTATCGGCAAGGTCGTACTTCTGTCGCGCAACATCGTGATCGAGGGATGTGCGGACTCAGAGCGCAACAACCTCGGCGCTTACTGCATGATCGCGGGTACCGCGGACAACCCTGCGCGCCATTCGACTGGTCGCTTCTCCGGTGTCGAGTTTCGGCGGATGGGTCAATTCAATCGGCCCGGTCGCTATCCGCTACATTGGCACGACAACGGCGATGCAGCTGATAGCTCCGTAGTTGGATGCCTGATTCATCAGTCATACCAGCGTGGCATCGTGACAGTGGGTTCGCGCCATGTTCGCATCAGCGGCAATGTGGTGATGAAGCCGTTCGGCCACGGCTATATCGTCGAAAGCGAAGACAACTCGCCGCAGCTGGTGACAACGAACCTGGCGTTACGCCCGCGCGTCGTTCGCTTTGCTGATCAGAAAATGCGCAGTTATTGCGAGCATCGGCCGCGCGCATTCTGGATCGTGCAGTCCGCGGGTGCTCGTACTGCCGTTCAGTAACAATCTTCTAACTCTTGCTCCCCCGTATCATTCGCTTGTTGCAGCCGCGGGTGCAGCATGTCGACGCAGGACGACTTAAAGCGATCGGTCGCGCAAGCGGCGATCCGTTTCATCAAGGACGGCGAGATCATCGGGGTGGGCACCGGCTCAACGGCTGACTGTTTCATCGACGAGCTAGCTGCATTGAAAGATCGGATTGCAGGCGCCGTGCCGAGCTCCGAGCGCAGCGCGATACGCCTCGCGCATCACGGCATCCGATTGCTCGACTTGAACGACGTCGAATCGCTGTCGATCTATGTCGACGGCGCTGATCAGATAGATGGCCACTTTTCGATGATCAAGGGCGGCGGTGGTGCGCTGACGCGCGAGAAGATCGTTGCCGCAGTCGCGCAGACGTTTGTCTGCATTGCAGACGAGAGCAAGAAAGTGGAGGTGCTCGGCGCATTTCCGTTGCCGGTCGAAGTTGTTCCGATTGCGCGTGCCTACGTCATGCGCGAGCTTATGCATTACGGCACACCCAAGCTGCGGTCAGGATTCACGACGGACAACGGCAACGTCATCATCGATGTGCACGGTATGCAAATTGGCGACGCCCGCACGCTCGAGCAGCGCATCGACAGTATCGTCGGCGTCGTCACAAACGGACTCTTCGCGGTGCGGGGCGCGGACATCCTGCTGTTGGGAACCGCGAATGGCGTCATTGAGTCGCGGCGATCCGACGTGCGCATTGTTCAGTGATGGAAGCCCGGGCGGCACCTTTCAAGCATCGCTACCGCCGACGCTCGGCGTTCACGCTGCTACTGCGCGCTATTGGTTGGATTGTCGCAGTCTTGATTGTCATTTCAGCGACTTACGTCATCACGGCGATCGCACTGGGCGCTATTCCTGTCAATGCGTCGTTTGTCGAAACAGCCGATGGCGTTCCTATCTATCTGCGGACGAACGGCGTACATGCCGAACTGATCCTGCCCACGCGTGCAGGCAACACAGACTGGAGCGTCGACTATCCGCCGGGACATATGCGTTCGCTTGCCGAACCGCTCGAATGGGTCGCATTCGGTTGGGGCGATCGGGGCTTTTTTGCGCACACTCCGACGTGGGCCGATTTGAAGCCAAGCACTGCACTGATGGCGCTGAGCGGATTGGGTCCCGGAGCAATGCACGTCGAATACATCGAATCGCCGCGCTCGTACAAGGCACGTGAGGTCAGAGTCAGTCCCGAGCAATATGCGAGGCTGGTTGCGTTTGTCCGAACGTCGTTCGTGCGGGATTCAGCAGGACGCCCACATCGCACGAACTTGCCAGGCTATTTCTCCACCGATGCGTTCTACGATGCCAGCAGCGGCTACAAATTCTGGTACACGTGCAATGACTGGGTGCGCAAGGCACTCACCGAAGCAGGTATCCGTGCGCCGATGTGGGCGCCGTTTGATACCGCATTGTTTTATCAGCTGCAAAAAATAAACAAGTAACGCCTGCTTCGAAGAGGGCGGAGTGCAGCAGCGGCTGGCGCAGCTGCGCCGCCTACGTCGTCGGGCACTTAAGTGCCAACCACTGCGGTACTCACAACGCCGGCGCGAAATAAGGCTAAAGCGTTATTTCGCTTAAAGGCCCCGGCGTTGCTCCGCTCCTCGGGCGACGACTCAAAGGCGGCGCATCTGCGCCAGCCGCTGCTGTCGCGACATCGTCCCGATCTGAGATGTTTTATCTTTTTACCCCAACCCAAGAGAATGGTGCCGGCGCAAGCGTTTGGCGTCGCGGCGCTGCCTTGGGCGTCGTCGAGGAGCGGAGCCGAGCCGGGGCATTTGAGCAAAACAGCGCTTTAGCCCTGTTTTGCGCCGGCTCGGCGAGTACCGCAGAGCAGGGTCGAAGACCCCGACGACTCAGGCAGCGCAGCGACGCCAAACGCTTGCGCGCTGCGAACCTAGCCGCCGCCAGAACTGCACTAGCTCGGCGGCACGTACCCCTGAGCCACATCCGCGCCTTCACCGAAGAAATGCTTCTCCATCTGCGTCAGCAGATACTTTCTAGCGCGCGTGTCGGCGAGGTTGAGACGGTTTTCATTCACCAGCATCGTTTGATGTTTCAGCCAGCCAGCCCATGCTTCTTTCGAAACGTTTTCCCAGAGCCGTTTTCCCAATTCGCCCGGCACCGGCGGAAATTCGAGACCTTCCGCTTCGCGCCCGAGCTTTACGCAGTTCACCATTCTTGCCATGTGCACTCCTAGAGCTGCTTTAGCAGAACCTGTGATCGGCGCTGCCAGTTGTACATGTTCTGTCGCTGCTGCGGTAACTCTTCGATCGTTGCTGGCCGATAGCCACGCTTGATGAAAAAGTGGGCAGTGCGCGTCGTCAGCACGAACAGCTTCGTTATGCCTGCCGCCTTCGCACGCGCTTCAATGCGTCGCATCAGCCTTTCGCCATCGCCGTATGCCTGATAGTCTGGGTGCACGGTGAGACACGCGAGCTCGCCCATCTGCTCGCGCGGGAATGGATACAACGCCGCGCACCCGAAAATAAAGCCATCATGCTCGAGCACGACGAAGCGATCGATCTCGCGCTCGATCAGCTCGCGGGGCCGCTTGACTAGCGTGCCGTCGGCTTCCAATGGCTCGATCAGCTTGATGATGCCGCCGACGTCGTCGGGCGTCGCGTCGCGCAGCTGTTCGAGGTCTTCGGATGCGACCATTGTGCCGACCCCGTCATGCGTAAAGAGCTCTGCAAGGACGCTGCCGTCAAGCGCGTACGAAAGAATGTGCGCGCGCGCAACGCCGCCCTTCAGTGCCTTGACCGCGTAGCGCAGGTTAAACGCGGCGTCGGGTTTGATTTCGCCGCTGGCAAGCAACGCTTCGGCCGACTGCACCGTCAGCTCGCTCAGCAATTCACCATCGGCGCCGCGTACGCCTTCGGTTTCCGTCAGCAAGATGAGCTTGTCCGCTTTCACCGCGATGGCAACGGCACATGCCGTGTCTTCCATCGTCAGGTTGAACGCTTCACCTGTCGGCGAAAAGCCGAGCGGTGATAACAACACGATCGCGCCGTTCGACAAGGTCACGCGCAACGCATCGGCGTCGACCTTGCGCACCACGCCGGTTAGCTCGTAATCAATTCCATCGATCACTCCGAGTGGGCGCGCGGTGACGAAATTGCCGCTTACCACCCGTACCCGCGAGTGCGCCATCGGCGTGGATGGCAGTCCCTGCGAAAACGCCGCTTCGATATCGAGACGAATCTCGCCCGAAGCCTCCTTGGCGCATTCGAGCGCAGCAGCATCCGTGATGCGAACGTCATTCTCGAATCGTGACGCAACGCCCTTTAGCGCCAGCTGCGCCTGGACCTGGGGGCGCGATCCATGAACCACCAGCAAACGAATCCCCATCGCATTAAGCAGCGATAGGTCCTGCACCAGCGCGACCAGACGACCCGCGTCGATAAGACCGCCGGCAAAACCGACGACGAACGTTCGACCACGGTGCGCGTGCACGTAAGGTGCAACTTCGCGAAGCCATGAAACGAATCGTGCATGGTCACTACCACCCTCAGTTGAAGCAATCGGCGCTGTGGTGGCGGTGTCGTTCATTCGCAAAAGTATACTTATCGTCATGCGAAGCGACGGCGCCACAACGGCGCACTCGTCCATCGTCGACATAAGGTCAATCCGATGAGAACGTCGCGCTGATCGCGCGGCGAACCGATGCAGCCACCGTTTATACGCAACGCGCAAGGGTCGCGCAGGCCCGCTCGTCGTCGCGCACCGCTGCCGGTTATCACGTTCCCTGAAGATCTTCCCGTTTCCGGCGCGCGCGAGGAGATCGCACGCGCCATGGAGTCAAGTCAGGTTGTCATCGTTAGCGGGGAAACAGGGTCCGGAAAGACAACCCAGCTACCGAAGATTTGTCTGTCGCTGGGACGCGGCAGTGACGCGCTGATCGGTCACACGCAGCCGCGTCGTATCGCAGCCTCGAGTATTGCAAAGCGGATCGCAGCCGAGCTTGGCACCGAGCCAGGACAAGTAGTGGGCTACAAGATCCGCTTTACCGATCGGACTCAGCCAGATGCTTCGATCAAGCTGATGACAGACGGCATCCTGCTGGCAGAAACGCAGGGTGACCCGCTGCTGCGTGCGTACGACACGCTGATCATCGATGAGGCGCACGAGCGCTCGTTAAACATCGACTTTCTGCTTGGATATCTAAAGCAGTTGCTTGATGAAAACAAGCGTCCCGATCTGAAAGTGATCATCACGTCCGCGACGATCGACGCGAGCCGGTTTGCGCAGCACTTTGCCACTGCAACCGGTCCGGCACCGATCATTGAGGTCTCGGGTCGGCTGTATCCAGTCGAGCTGCGCTATCGACCAGTGGTCGACGCGGCCGACGCAGACGATGTCGACGACCGGACGTTGATGCAGGCGATTGCTGATGCGGTCGACGAACTGGCCGGTATCGGCAGTGGCGATGTGCTGGTCTTCCTTCCGGGAGAGCGCGAAATACGCGAGGCCGCCGAAGTGTTGCGCAAGCATCATCCTGCAGGCACAGACATCTTGCCGCTTTACGCGCGGCTATCGGCCGAAGAACAGGAGAGGGTGTTCAAGCCAAGGTCGCGTGCACGGCGCATCGTGCTCGCTACCAATGTTGCCGAGACCTCACTGACGGTGCCGGGGGTTCGCTACGTTGTCGACACCGGGCTTGCGCGTGTGAAGCGCTACTCCTATCGCAACAAGGTCGAGCAGTTGCAGGTCGAACCCATTTCTCAGGCGGCAGCGAATCAACGCGCGGGCCGTTGCGGTCGCGTCGCCGACGGCGTTTGCATCCGCCTTTACAGCGAAGAAGACTATTCCAAGCGCACACGCTTCACCGATCCCGAGGTTCAGCGATCGTCTCTCGCAGCCGTCATCCTGCGGATGAAATCGCTCGGGCTCGGCGACGTGGCGAAGTTTCCGTTTGTTGAGCCGCCACCAGGGCGTGCGATCGCAGATGGTTATCAGTTGCTGGCCGAGCTCAATGCGGTCGACGGTCGCAACGAGCTCACGCCGATCGGCCGCGAGCTCGCAAAGCTACCGCTCGATCCGAGGGTAGGACGCATGCTGCTGGCTGCGCGCGAGCAGCAATGTCTGCGGGAGATGCTCGTGATCGCCTCTGCGTTGTCGGTTCAGGATCCGCGCGAGCGCCCGTTGGAAGCACAGGAGGCTGCCGACAACGCGCACCGCAGATTCGCTGATGACAAGAGCGATTTCTTGTCTTTCGTAAAGCTGTGGGCCTTCGTGCAGGACAGGATCGATCACAAGAAGTCGAATCGAAAACTGACCGACGAGTTCAAGAGTCACTTTCTCAGTCCACGTCGCGTTCGCGAATGGATCGACGTGCATACGCAGCTGGCGACGATTGCCAGCGAGCACGGTTGGCGCATCAACCCATCGCCTGCGACGTTCGAGCAGGTTCACGTCGCGTTGCTTGCAGGGCTGCTGGGCAATATCGGGACGCGTATTGCGGAGGCCGAGCGGGGCGAGCCACCGTTCGCCGGTGCGCGCGGCATCAAGTTCTTTATCTGGCCCGGGTCGGCGCTGCTGAAAAAAGCGGGCCGATGGATCGTCGCTGCCGAGCTGGTCGAGACGGCGCGCCTGTACGCGCGGATCATCGCCACCATAGAACCGGGTTGGCTCGAACGCGTTGGCGCGCATTTATTAAAGAAGAGCCATACCGATCCGCATTGGGAAAAGAAGCGCGGCGAAGTCGTCGCATTCGAACGTGCAACGCTTTACGGGCTGACGGTCTATGCGCAGCGTCGGGTTGCATTCGGCTCAATCAACGCGGCGCAGGCGCGAGATCTGTTCATTCGTGAAGCGCTCGTCGCAGGCGAATTTGAAACGCGTGCGCCATTTTTAGCGCACAACCTGAGGTTGATCCGGCAGATTCGCGAGCTGGAGCACAAGGCGCGGCGGCTCGACGTCCTGGTCGATGACGAGTTGATCTTTGCATTCTATGAGCGCTTGATTCCGCCGGACGTCAATACAGGCGTGTCGTTTGAACGCTGGCGTGCGGAGGCAGAGCGCAGCGATCCGAAGCTGCTGTTTTTGTCGCGCGACGAGGTGATGAGGCATCAGGCGGCCGGAGTCACCACCGATCTGTTTCCTAAGCAGATGGCTTTGCAAGGCATTGGCGGCGAGCTGCGCTTGCCGCTCGATTATCACTTCGAGCCCGGTAGCCCGCGCGACGGCGTCACAGTGACTGTGCCGTTGATCGCGCTGAATCAAATCGATGCGGAGCAATGTGAGTGGCTGGTACCGGGCATGCTGAAAGAAAAAGTGCAATTGTTACTTAAGTCCCTGCCACAGAAACTGCGTCGTCATCTCGTGCCGCTTCCCGACTACGCAGCCGCGTTTACTGGACGCGCCGGCGCTTACGCCTCACAGTCGCTAATCGGCGCGCTGATCTCGGATGTTCGAAACGAGCGCAGCCTCGTTTGTCAGCCTGCCGATTTCAAGCGCGAATCGTTGCCGGCGCATTTGCAAATGAACTTCAAGGTAGTCGACGAGCACGGCCGGCAGCTTGCAATGGGGCGGAACCTTGCGCAGCTGCGCGCGGAGCTCGGTGGACAGGTGCGCGCGACGTTTCAGCGAGTCGCCCAGCGCGAGGCGGTGTCCGATAAATTGCACGATCGAATAGTCGATTGGGATTTCGGCAAGTTACCCGAGGTGCTCGAGCTGCAGCGCGACGGCCAGGCGCTGCTCGGCTATCCGGCGCTTGTCGATCACGTGACGCATTGCTCGATAGAGGTATTCGACACGCCTGCGCGCGCTGGTCTCGAGCATCGCGCCGGCTTGCGCCGCCTGTTCCGGCTGGTGTTGAAAGACCAGGTTAAATTTCTCGAGAAGAGTCTGGCGAACCTGCAGATGACGCAAGTCCGCGCCTCGACGATCGCGTGGCTGTCAGCAACCTTCCCGAGTTACGACCAGCTGCGCGAGCAAATCGTCACGGCGGCGCTCGATCGCACATGTCTGGGTTTTCCGTTGCCGGCCGATCGAGCGTCGTTTGTCCAGCGCAAAGAAGAAGCACGCGGCAAGCTCAGTCTGATAGCACAGGAGCTGGCACGACTGATAGCAGCGATCGTCGAGCAGGCTGCAACGATCGCGCGAAGGCTGACTGCACTCAAAGCGTTCCCGCGGCTGGTGGCTGATGTCGAACAGCAGCTGTCTCAGCTTTTCGCACCGCAGTTCATCGTCACGACTCCGCCCCAGCAGCTTTCTCAGTTTCCGCGCTATTTAAAGGCGATCGAGTTGCGGATGGACAAAGCAAAAGGCGATCCGGCGCGGGATACCGCGAGGACCAACGAACTTCAGGCGCTGGTGCTGCCGTGGCAGCGCACGGTCAGTGCGCGTAAGGGTGTCAGCGACCCCCGACTGGAAGAGTTTCGCTGGCTGCTCGAGGAGCTACGCGTTTCGCTTTTCGCTCAGGAATTGAAGACGCCGATGCCGGTCAGCGTCAAGCGCTTGCAAAAATTTTGGGAAAGCGCAAACCGGTGATGCTCAGGCAGGTCCGCGCGAATCGATCAAGTCGAGGATTTTGAACCGCTTCGATCCGGGCCGCGGCGATTTCCACGCTGATCGTCCGGGCCTTTTTCGATATCGAAACTGAATTCGCGCACCAGTTGGCCGTCGATATAGACGCGCATTTTGTGCGCACCTAACGGATCGCCCGGCGCATAACGCCATTCGTTCGCGATAAAGCCAAGCCGAGTGGGAATGATGCGCTCGGTTACCGCAGTCTTGCGGTCCGGCGAAATACTGAAAATCCCCATCGCCTCGCCCGGACCCCAGGTCGGCGGTGCCTCGGGCAATTCAAATTCCTCGCGCCATACGACGGTGGGTTTGGTGGTCTTGAAAAGGATGTACCAACCGTAAGGGGCAGCGGGAATCGCCGGGAACTTATCGGTCTCGTACAGCAGCCGACGGCCGGCGGGATCCGCACCGAACACACCGAACTGCGCCGTTACGACTTGCACGTCGGCCGCGGGTGTCGCTGCCGCAGCGGGCGTCTTAAATTCGCCGTGAGCCTCTTTGCCTGTACTGTCGCTCGCTACGTTCTGCGATGCGCAGCCGGCGGCCATCAGTGCGGCGGCCAAAACACTAATTGACTTAACGCCGGATGCCATCGTCTACCTCCGAAATAACGGCCGGTGCTTATAGGCCGTTTGATTAAAACATAGCAAAGATGCGGCCCATCGTTCGGAAAGCCGGATTCGCGCCTACCGTCCCTGCGCTTTGGACCGCTGAAGCGCCCGCGCGTTGCATGCTTTCCCGGTTGCAATCGTTGTCTCAATTAGAATTTAAGGCACAGGGAGAGTTCGCGTGACGCCCCATCAAAATAAGTTTATCCCCTTGTTGCGCGCTCTGAGGGGTCGTACATGACGGCGCCACAGCGTTGCGTGCGCTTCGGTTTGGTGATCGTCGGTGATGAGATTTTGTCCGGAAAGCGCGAGGACAAACATCTGAGCAAGGTGATCGAACTGTTGCGTGCGCGAGGCCTGCGACTCGCCTGGTCACACTACATAGGAGATGATCGCGACGCACTGACCGCTTTGTATTGCCGTACGTTTGCGAGCGACGACGTCGTTATCAGCTGCGGTGGGATCGGCGCTACACCCGACGATCACACGCGGCAAGCGGCTGCTGCCGCTCTCGGGCTTTCGCTGCACCTGCACCCGCAGGCGGCTGCGCTAATTTCCGAGCGCTGCGCAGAGATGGCAAAAAAGGGCCATGGCAGCGCCGACATGAGCACTCCGGAAAATCAGCAGCGTTTGAGGATGGGTGACTTCCCGGCAGGTGCAGCGATCATTCCAAACCCATTCAACCGCATCCCAGGTTTCGCTATGCGCAATCATTGGTTCCTCCCGGGCTTTCCGGTGATGGCGTGGCCAATGATTGAATGGGTGCTCGACACTCACTATTCCCAGTACTTCAACAGTCATACGAGCGTCGAGCACTCGCTGATCGTCTTTGAGGTTGCGGAATCGCTGCTGACTCCGCTGATGGAAGATGTCGAACTCCGTTTTCCTGGAGTGCACTCGTTCAGCCTGCCGTCAGTGGGCGATGGCGCTGACGGGAAGCCAGCGCGCCGGCACGTTGAACTCGGCGTGCGGGGTGCGGAGGAGGTCCTCGTCGAGCGCGCGTTTAGAGAGTTACGTGCAGGTGTCGTGGCTCTAGGCGCTGAGGTCAGTCAGTAATGCGCTTGTTACTTACGAGGCTCGCTGCGCCGCTCGGCGTCTTGGCGCAGGGCCGTTGGGGTTTTGGTCTTCGACAGGCAGCCATCGTTCTGATCGCGACGGTCATAGCGATGGGCGTGCGGAATCTTTTGACGCCCTGGCTTGGCCACGGACTGCCCTTTATTACTGCGTTTCCCGCGATCGCCATCGTCGCGTTCTTCTCCGGTATCACAACGGGTGCGATGACTGCGCTAGGGTGTGCACTGTGGCTGTTCGCGCCGTGGACTCCGCCGACTCTCGCGTCCGATTTCGGCTGGGAGGAATTTGCCACCTTCATCCCGGCCGCATTCCTTGTCGCGTTTTTTAGCGGACAGGGACGCGATGAAGCGGCAGCGGCAACGGCGGCCGCCACGGAGACTGCATCGGCGCAACTCACCGTGCGCTCGCTTCGCTTGTCCATGTTGATGGCAGTCATCCTTCCGACGCTGCTTTTCATGGTGGCCGCCGCCATCTTCTATGGGCAAGCGTTTGACGACGCACGATTGCGGGTTGATCGCGAAGCACGCATCGCGCAGGAGCATGCCTCAAAGATCATGGAGAACAACGAATCGATGACCCGCGCTGTTCTCGATTTCGTGGCAAGAATGGCACCGGAAGACGTATCTGCGAACGAACGAGAGCTGCATGCAAGGCTCGCGGCGCTGGGTTCGAAGCTGCCACAAGTGCAATCGATGACGCTACTCGATGCGGCTGGTAAGGCCGTAGCGTCGAATCGTTTTTTCCCTGTGCCGAAAATCGATGCGTCCGATCGCGAGTATTTTCGTTGGCATCAGTCAGGTCAGCCTGGAATTTACGTCAGCGAGACGCTCGTTTCGCGAACGACCGGCGAGACGTTTTTCGACGTGTCGCAACGCTGGGATCACAACGGCACATTTGCCGGCGTGCTTTCAATTTCTCTTTACCCCGCCTACTTCAACGAGTTTTACCGCGGCATGGCGCATGACGCGCCCGGCCTGATGGTGATGTTGACGCGCAGCGACGGTGCGGTTCTTGCGCGTTGGCCTTCGGTGCCGCCTGACAAAACGCGACTCGGCAGCGACAGTGCGCTATTGAAGGCAATGGCCCACGGCGAGGTGCAGGGACGCATGGAAGGTGCCTCGGCGGTCGATGGCGAGGATCGCATAAACGCGTTTCGTCGGCTGGAGCGCTATCCGATCTACGTTCAGGCCGGTGTGGATCGAGAAGCAATCATCGCCGGCTGGCAGCGGCAACTTGCGGTGCTGGCGGCTTTCACCTTTCCGATCTCGATGGCACTGGTATATGTCGTGTGGGTCGCGCTGCGACGGACCCGGCGCGAGTTAGCCGCCCAGCAGAGCCTGCAGCGCGAGATTGAACAAAGAGCCCGCATCGAGAACGCGCTGCACCACGTGCAGAAGCTCGAGGCATTGGGAAGATTGACCGGAGGCGTCGCGCACGACTTCAACAACCTGCTGACGATCGTAAGCAACAACCTGCACCTGATGCGCCGTCTCGATACGAAAATGTCAGACAACAAGCAACTCGCGGCAATCGGACGCGCCGTTGCGTCGGGCGAGAGGCTGACCCGGCAACTGTTGGCGTTTGCGCGGCGCCAGCCGCTGCAACCCGAAGTCGTGTCACTTCAGGAGCGCCTGCCCGCGCTGCTGGCGCTGATTGCGCCGACGCTCGGGCCACGCATCGAGTCGTCGGTCGAAGTCGACCCCAAAACGAAAGCGATCCTCGTCGATCCTGCGGAGCTCGAGCTCTCCATCATCAATCTGGCGGTCAACGCGAAGGACGCGATGCCTGATGGCGGGCGCTTCAAACTCAGTGCGCGCAACGCGTCGCGTGCCGAGGTCGATATTGCCGGAGAGTTCGTTGTTCTGACGGTCGCAGACACCGGCATTGGCATCGACCCTGAGCTGACCGAGCGCATCTTCGAACCATTTTTCACCACCAAACCTTCAGGGCAGGGCACCGGACTTGGGCTGAGCCAGGTCTATGGGCTGTGCGCACAGGCGGGAGGTAGCGCGCGCATCGACTCGGCGCCCGGAGAAGGCACGCGGGTGAGTCTGTACCTACCTGCCACCGATCCGGTGCCGTCGGTGGTTGCTCTGGCCAAGCCGGATGATCGGAGGCTTGACTGCAACATACTGCTTGTGGAAGACAACGAGGAAGTCGCGGCGGCCACGCAGCCGCTGTTACAAACGGTGGGATGCACCGTGAGATGGGCGCCTAGCGGAGACGAGGCGCGGGCGATGATTGACGCGGAGCCGACCAGGTTCGACATTGTGCTGAGCGATATGGCGATGCCTGGTGAGTTGCACGGCCTCGGGCTTGCCGAATATCTGCGCAAGCGTCATCCGGAAATTCAGGTCGTACTGATGACTGGATACACCAATCAACTGCAGGAAGCGTTGGCACGCCGCTTTACCGTGCTGGCGAAGCCATGCCCGCCGGACCTGCTGGTAAACGCGATGCGGGATGCGATTCACCGCCGCAGAGCGCCTAAGGTCGCCACATTGGAAGAGTAGTACCGATGAATCACGCGACAGAGCCCGCGCATAAAAAAAGCCCGATCTCGTGAGATCGGGCTCGGAAAGCACCACCCAAGGAGGAGACAGAGAGTCCGGGGGTGAACCCAGACAGTGGTGCCAAGGAGACCGTTACAGTGACTTTGTACGCGCCTTCACTGGTCGGCAAGCGCGAAGTTGATCAGGTTTTTCTGCCAACTTCGTGCTTTTCACAGCGCCTTGGGTGACTACTAAGTATTGAAAATAAGAACTGATGGATTAGGCGGCTTTGCGCTTGGACGACTTGGCCGAGTCGTTGGCAGCGGAAGCAGCTTTCATCGTCACCGCCGTGGCGGCTGACACGTTTGACTCTGCCATTTCAACTGCCTGACGCGTCGCGCGTGCGAACGTGTCATAGGCGGTGTTGGCAGCAGCAACGGCACCCTTCAGCATCGACACTGCAGTCTCGGAGCCGGCCGGCGAGTTCTTCGAAGCAAAGTCGATCAATTGAGCGACTTGCTTGTTGTTCTCGGCGATTTGCGCCTCGACGATGCGCGACACTTCGCTGCTGGCGCCGTTCGCGATGCTGTACGCGTTGCGCGAGTAGCTGACGGCCTTCTCAAGCGTCGGCTGCGTCATTCCGCCCGACAGCGCGAGCAGCTCTTGAACGTCTCTGACCGACAACATCGCTTGCGTGCGCTGTACAGACTCTTCCAGCGTGGCCTTGGCGGCCGCGAGGTTCAGTTCCATGAAACGCTCAGCGGTATCGAACCAGGTCTGGCTCAGCGCGATCGCGGCGTCCATCTGACCTTTTTGGATTTCCGTAAATTGTGCGGGGGTTGCAAACATTTAAGTACTCCTCATGGTGATAAAAATCTCGGCCCTTCTGAAGGCTCCGCTATTGCAGATTGCTGCAATGCACAAGGCGAATTTTAGGGGCTACAGCGCCTAAGTCAAGCGTTTTTGATGCAACGCACTAAAATCACCCGAATGCGATCCGAAAGGCCTTCCACGCAGGCTTCGATGCCTGAATCACGGTCGCCCACCACCACATCCGCGTGGTTGTCAGCCGCGCCGTTAGCCTTTGTGCTGCTCTGGAGCACAGGCTTCATCGTCGCGAAATACGCGGCGCCTCATGCGCCGCCGCTCACTTTTCTGCTGTACCGCTTCGCCGGAGCCATCGCAATCCTTCTTCCGCTAATTGCAATCACGAAAGCGCCTTGGCCGCGCGGGGCAAACAGCTGGCGCGATGTAATGATTGTGGGTGTTCTGCTTCAGGCAACGTATCTTGGTGGTGTCTGGTCTGCCATCGCCATGGGCATGCCCGCCGGAGTCTCCGCCTTGCTCGTAGGTGCGCAGCCACTGTTTACGGCGCTACTCGCATTTACGGTGAATGAGCGGGCAACGCGAGTTCAATGGCTGGGCCTGCTGATCGGTTTTGTCGGCGTTGCCCTAGTGCTATCCGATCGACTGACGCTGGCAGGGGTTCAGCCGCTTGCGCTTGCCGTCAATTTTCTAGCGCTTGCGGGCATCACTGCAGGAACTCTGTATCAGAAGAAGCACGCGACCAACGTCGATCTGCGCACCGGTAGCCTGATTCAGTTTGCAGCGTCGTTCGTCGTGCTGTTGCCGTTCGCCATCGCAACTGAATCGATGGTGGTTGATTTCGCGCCCGAATTCTGGCTGGCGCTCGTATGGTCGATCGTCGCTCTTTCGCTGGTCGCTATTACGCTGCTGCTCGTTATGATTCGGCGCGGTCGTGCGACCGAAGTGACGAGTTTGATGTACCTGACACCGCCGGCGACTGCGGTCATGGCGTGGTTGATGTTTGACGAGATGCTTGGCCCAGTGGCGTGGACCGGCGTGCTGGTAACGATGGCAGGCGTGGCACTGGTGCTCACAAAGAGGAACCCATAGGTCATCATGCACCGGAGCGTCGTGCGCAATGAGCGTTAGCAACGAGCGTGAGTCGCCGCACAGGCGCGACAGTTATCGACACTTTCAGCGCATCACGACCCGTTGGATGGACAACGACGCTTACGGCCATGTCAACAACGTCGTCTATCTGAGCTGGTTCGACACGGTCGTCAACGATTTTTTAATTCGCGCCGGCGTGCTCGACCCGCAGCGCGGCGATGTCGTGGGCTTTGTTGTGGAAACGCAGTGTCGGTACCTAGGGCCGCTTACGTTTCCGCAATCCGTCGAAGCGGGACTGAGAGTCGGGCACATTGGAACGTCGAGCGTGCGCTACGAAATCGCGGTCTTCGCCGAAGGTGAAGGCACTGCCAGTGCGCAAGGTCATTTCGTACACGTCTACGTCGACCATACGACGCACAAGCCAGTGGCGCTGCCCGCGCCACTGCGACTCGCACTGCAAAGACTCGCGATATGAACGATCTGCCGAATCGCGATCGAAGCGCTGTCTTGGATCCGACGATCGTCGACCATGCGATCGTGACGCGCCAGTCGGTGCGCGCATTTCTTCCGATTCCGGTACCACGCAAGACGGTCGAAGAAATCCTGCAGGTCGCATCGCGCGCGCCGTCAGGCACGAACACGCAGCCCTGGAGAGCCGTGGTGGTGACTGGTGCTGCAAAGGCAAGGCTTAGCGACGCGATTCTGTCCGTATACAACGATCCGGAGCAGCGCAAGCAACACACCGAGGAATATGCGTACTACCCAACGAAATGGGTCGATCCGTATTTGGCGCGCAGACGCAAGATTGGCTGGGATCTGTATGGGTTGCTTGGCATTGGCCGCGAAGATAAAGACAAAATGCACGCACAGCATGGCCGCAACTACACGTTCTTCGATGCACCGGTCGGGATCATTTTCACCATCGATCGCATCCTGGAGCAGGGCAGCTGGCTGGACTTCGGTATGTTCTTACAGAACGTGATGGTCGCAGCGCGTGCACGTGGGCTGGACACCTGCCCGCAGGCAGCCTTCACGCAGTTTCACCGAGTCATCGAGCATGAGCTGCAGTTGGGCGAACGCGAGATGGTCGTGTGCGGCATGTCACTCGGCTATGCCGATATGTCGAAGATCGAGAATCAGCTGGTGACCGAGCGCGAGCCTGTCGCGGGATTTGCGCGCTTCGTGGACGAGTAGTTGGGAGCGTAATGAAGCATACGATTGCGATCATTGCCGGCGACGGCATCGGCAAGGAAACCGTACCTGAGGGGTTGCGTGCGCTGGACGCCGCAGCGCGCCGGTTCTCGATTGATCTTTCATTCGAGCACCATGATTTTGCGAGCTGCGACTACTACGCCAAACACGGCGACATGATGCCGAGCGACTGGAAGTCGCGGCTCGAAGGTGCCGATGCGATCTTCTTCGGCGCCTGCGGTTGGCCGGCGACCGTGCCCGACCATGTGTCGCTATGGGGCTCACTGATCAAGTTCAGACGCGAGTTCGACCAATACGTCAATTTGCGTCCGTGCAAATTGATGCCAGGAATTCGATCACCGCTCGTGGATCGCAGCGGCATGCCTTGGCCGCCGGGTGCAATCGACTTCGTCGTAGTACGTGAGAACACTGAAGGGGAATACTCATCGATCGGTGGCCGAATGTTCGAAGGCACCGAGCGTGAATTCGTAGTTCAGGAAACAGTAATGACGCGCCACGGAGTTGACCGTGTGCTGCGCTTCGCGTTTGATCTTGCAGGCAAGCGTCCGAAAAAGCACCTGACGTCGGCCACGAAAAGCAACGGCATATCGATCACGATGCCTTACTGGGACGAGCGAGTCGAGCAGATGGCGAAGCACAATCCGAACGTGCGGTTGGACAAGTTTCACATCGATATATTGACCGCGCACTTCGTTCGCAATCCGGATTGGTTCGATGTCGTGGTCGCGTCCAATCTGTTCGGCGACATCCTGTCCGACTTGGGGCCCGCCTGCACCGGAACGATCGGCATCGCCCCGTCGGCCAATTTGAATCCGGACCGTTCTGCGCCCTCGCTGTTCGAGCCGGTACACGGTTCGGCCCCCGATATCGCCGGGCAGGGTATTGCAAACCCGATCGGGCAAATCTGGAGCGCTTCGATGATGCTGGATTGGCTCGGGTACCCGGAAGCGGGCGCCGCCGTCTTGTCGGCCGTAGAGTCGTCGCTGGCGGCGGGTCCGAAGCATGCTCCGTTGACACGCGACATCGGCGGCACGGCCGGAACCGCCGATCTCGGCAAGGCGATCGCGGCAGCGATCTGACCCATTGACGCAGGCGCTCTCGCACGCCGATCATTAAGGAAGCCAACGCGAACTAAGTGTCCGGCCCCCATTCTTCGACCCTGAGGAGTGATATGTGGATCGCACGTGGACTGACGTCTGAAGCAGGCATCTCCGAGCGCGCCGTACACGCGGGTGTGGCCCGCCTCGCAGAGTCGATGATCGCCGCGGGCGGTGCAGCACTCGACGTCGTGCTTCCGGATGGCTCGCGCATCGGCTTCGGGAGGCCGGCTCGCATCAAGCTGTTCATCCGCGACGCGTCAATGCTTCCGCAACTCGCCGATGCGACGCTGGCGTCGTTAGCAGAAGCCTACGTTCAAGGCCGGATAGATGTACAAGGCGACTTTCTGGAGGCAGTGCCTCTGGCAGAGCGGATCGCGAACGCGGCCGGCTCGAGTACTGCGCAGCGGGTCGCGCATATGCTGTTCAGGCACTCAGCCCGACAGGATCGCGCAGCGATCGGATATCACTATGACGTCGGTAACGACTTCTACCGGCTTTGGCTTGACGAGCGCATGGTCTATTCGTGCGCGTATTTCAAGAACGCCAATGAATCGATCGACGAAGCGCAGCTCGCCAAACTCGATCACATCTGCCGCAAACTACGGCTTCGACCAGGCGAGCGGTTGCTCGATGTAGGGTGCGGCTGGGGCGGACTGATTTTGCATGCCGCCCGCAACTACGGCGTACGCGCCGTCGGAATCACTCTGTCGCAAAATCAGCACGATCTCGCGCGTGAGCGAATTGCGGCAGAAGGAGAGCTTGGCGATCGCGTTGAAGTACTGCTGCTCGACTACCGCGAGTTGCAAAAGCGATTCGGCGCAGAAAGTTTTGACAAAGTAGCCAGTGTCGGCATGTTCGAGCACGTCGGCTTGGCCAACCTGCGCCAGTATTTCTCGTCGGTCTCGGGAGTGTTGCGTGATCGCGGTCTGTTCCTGAATCACGGCATCACATCGGCCGATCTCGATGGCCGACCGGTCGGTAGCGGTGTCGGCGATTTCGTTCACAAGTATGTCTTTCCGCACGGCGAGCTCCCGCATTTGCACGTTGCCACGCGGGAAATGTCGCGCGCAGGCTTTGAAATCGCCGACGTCGAATCGCTGCGGGCGCACTATGCGAAGACGTTGGAGCACTGGTCGCGTCGTCTCGATAGCCGGCTTGCAGAGGCAGCACGTATGGTGTCCGACCGCACACTGCGTATCTGGCGCGCCTATCTGGCCGGGTCTTCATATGGCTTTGCGCAGGGCTGGATGTCGGTTTATCAGTTGCTCGGCTCCCGGCAGGTACGCCCGGGCGCCTCCGACGTTCCGCTCACTCGCGACTACATGTACGGTTAAACGGCTGCGACTTAGCGCGAACTTTTCGCGCTAAGTCTTGAGCTGGCAAGCGTTAATCCCGATGGTCAGCTTCGCAAATAACGCCCATTGACGGCAAAAGCGCGGTTAGAATCGCCGCGCTGATAACCATAGCCACATAAGAGGGCGACGCCGCATTTCGGATCAGGGGACTTGGAGACAAACATGATTAGGAAACTGCGGCCGCTGGCTGCGATTGCGTTGCTTGCCGCTGCTGGCTTCGCCGCAGCTCAAGGGTATCCGACAAAGCCCGTGACCGTAGTGGTGCCGTTTACTGCCGGCGGGCCCACGGATACTGTGGCTCGCTCGCTTGGCCAGGCAATGACGAAGTCGCTCGGCCAAAGTGTTGTGGTGGAAAACGTTGGCGGCGCCGGTGGGACCGTAGGTGCCACACGCGTGAAAAATGCTGCGCCCGACGGCTACACCGTGTTGCTGCACCACATCGGAATGTCGACCGCACCCGCGCTGTATCGCAAGCTCGCGTACAACCCTCAGACCGACTTTGAGTTCGTCGGTTTGATCGTCGACGTCCCGATGACGATGATCGCTCGCTCTGACTTTCCGGCGAAGGATTTTCGGGAGTTCGTCACGTACGTGAAGGCGAACAAGGCCAAGCTGAACCTCGCCAACGCGGGTCTTGGCGCGGCGTCGCACCTTTGCGGGTTAATGTTTCAAAGTGCGATTGAAGCCGACGTAACGACCGTTCCGTTCAAGGGAACCGCGGATGCGATGAACGCGATCCTCGGCAAGCAGGTCGATTTCATGTGCGATCAGACCACCAATACCACCGGGCAGATCAAGGCCGGATCGGTCAAGGCGTACGCGGTCACGAGCGCCAAGCGCGTGCCGACGTTGCCGGATCTGCCGACGATGCAGGAGGGCGGATTGAAGGGGTTCGAGGTTGGCATTTGGCACGGTGTCTATGCGCCGAAGGGCACGCCGAAGGCCGCGATCGACAAGCTCGTCGCGGCGATGCAAGACGCCGCAAAAGACCCAGGCTTTCGCACCCGTATGTCAGAGCTGGGGGCGACCGTTTATCCGGCCGAGCAAATTACTCCCACCGCATTGGCGTCTCATCTGAAAAGCGAGGTCGATAAGTGGGGGCCCGTCATCAAGAAAGCGGGTATTTACGCCGATTAATGTCGCGTAGGCCAGCGCCCAATTGTGTTCTGCTTCAACCTAGGTACCTAGCGGGAGAATTGAGTTGCGTTCCATCGTCGGACTGATCGTCGGAGCTTGCATGCTCGCCGCATCCGCGGGCATGCACGAAGCTAACGCAGCGCCGGCCAAGTCACCGGCTGCAAACACGATCACGAAGGCGAAGGCGCAGACGAGGGTACGTGGCACGGTCCCGGCGGGCCGTGCCCCGATCAAGTCAACGCGCAAGCGGCCGCTCATCGCCCGCATCCTGGCGCCGTCCGAAGGTCACCTGGCGGGCTTGCATCGTGGCGACGATCCACTCGATTTGAGGTCTTCGGTGGCATTGGTGGTCGACCAGGACACTAACGAAGTGCTGTTCGAGAAGAACAAGAACGCCGTCCTCCCGATAGCTTCGGTGACCAAATTGATGACCGCGTTGGTGACACTCGACGCCAACCTGCCGCTGACGGAAGAGTTACAGGTATCGCACGACGAGATGGTGCGAGCCGGTATCCGTTCCAATCTGCGGCCGGGGTTTGAAATGACCCGAGGCACCGCGCTGCATCTGGCTTTGATGTCGTCTGAAAATCGCGCCGCTCAGCTTTTGGGGCGCACTTATCCGGGTGGGCTGTCGCGCTTTGTCGAAGCAATGAACGCCAAGGCGCGACTGCTCGGAATGAACGACTCGCATTTTGCCGACCCCACGGGCTTGTCTGCGGAGAATCGGTCGAGTGCCAGCGATCTTGTGCGCCTCGTCAAGGCTGCGTACGAGCACGACGTCATTCGCGAATATTCAGTCAGCGGAGAGCTTGCATTGGCTGTCGGCAAGCGCACCGTCAACTATCGCAACACGAATCGTCTGACCGACAACCCGGACTGGGAAATCGGCTTGCAAAAGACCGGCTACATCTCCGCGGCCGGGCGCTGCCTGGTGATGCAAGCGGTGATCGAAGGCAAGCGCGTAGTGATGGTGCTGCTCGACTCTGTCGGAAAATATTCGCGGCTTGGCGACGCCGAACGCATCCGAGATTTTATCGAGTCAGCGGGGCTGTCAAAAGCTTCGAGGCCTCCCGTCGCATCAAGTTCGTCCGGTCGTGCGATGTAACGTGCCGATGCGCGCCACGCTCGTCTAAGCGCGCGTCGCTTCGCTGGATGGGTTAACAAAACCGAGTCCTGCGGAAATTCTGCCCGCTGTTTGCAACAGCTCGGCAATCCAGTCGTCCTGCATTCGTTCCGCGGGTGCCGACACCGACAGTCCAGCGACCAGTCGACCGGAATCATCGCGTATGCCCGCAGCTATGCACCGCACCCCGACTTCAAGCTCTTCGTTGTCGCGCGCGTAGCCACGTGTGCGCACCATCGACAGCTCGCGTTCGAGCTTGCCGACATCCGTGAGGCTGTTGCGCGTATGTCCGGCGAGCCCGGTGCGCGTCGCATAAGCTCGAATCAATCGCGGATCATCGAGTGCAAGGAAAAGTTTCCCGCTCGACGTCAGATGCAGCGGCGCACGCCCGCCAATGGCACGTACGACCTGCATTCCCGAGCGCTCGCTGTAGGAGCGATCCACATAAACGATCTCGTCGCCCTGGCGCACAGACAGATTCACCGTCTGCCCGGTGCGCTTGTGCAGCTCGCGCATCGGCTCAAGTGCCGCCTCGCGCACCGATAGCCGAGCCTTGACCAAATTGCCGAGCTCCAGCAGCCGCATGCCGAGGCGATATGACCCCGGTGTTTCGGCCCGATCGACGTAACGGCCGACGACCAGGTCATTCAGGATACGGTGCGCAGTCGATGGGTGCAGTCCGGTCGCCTGCGCAAGATGCTTCAGGCTAACCGGATCGGAGTGCGCCGAAAGCGCATCGAGCAGCGCCATCATTCTCTCGATCACCTGAATCGCGGTCGGCTCTCGGATAGCAACTGGCTTCGCAACGTCAGGCTGCGCATCGGGTGACTGAGTGGCGTGCATTGTGCGTCGCGACATGACGCGTTTTATATCACGATACGAAAAGCGCGCGCGCAACCATCCTTGGGTGCCCGTTAAATGACTTAGCGCTCGACACGTGCGTATCGCGAGGCATGACGCGCCGGGGCCGAGCGATACAGTGCGACCGAATCGATGCGCCAACGGATCGGTGTCACGTCCTCAGCGACAAAATTTCTAACTCCGCGTAACAGCGTTACATGCGGAGACAGCGCGCGTTGGTCGTAAGCGATACTCATCGTATCGAGCGTCGCGCGGACGCGGCCAGCGAGCGTAGCCAGCGGTTTTATCGTTTCACGTGCACTGCCTATCCAGACCACGCCTGCCTCCTTGAAAAATCCAAGCGTGTCGAGTTGCCAGGTGAAAGGCGTGAAGCGCAAATTTTCGATCGCCTCGGACAAATCGAATGCGACGTCGTCGGCCAGATCACCGATGAAAGCAAGCGTGAGATGCAGATCGTCAACACGCGACACGCGCCGATGCTCAACGCGCTGGTTCACGTCGTCCAAGGCCGACGACAGCGCTAACCGCGTCGGCTCGTCGGGCCAGGCGGCGACGAAGCAACGCATTTACTGCGACGGATCGCTTCGACGCTTTCCGCCACCAAGTCCGGTCCCGAATAAATGAAGCCTGTGTAAAGCTGCACCAGCGACGCACCCGCCTGCATTTTTTCGACTGCGTCGGACGCTGTCATGATTCCACCAACGCCGATGATCGGCAATGCGCCCTGAAGATGACGTGACAACGCGTGCACGACCTGCGTCGCACGCTCGGTCAGTGGCCGGCCCGAAAGGCCGCCGGCCTCGTCCGCATGCTTCAAGCCGGTCACGTTGCTGCGCTCTATCGTTGTGTTGGTTGCAATCACGGCATCCATATGATGCTCGACGAGCTGGTCGGCGATCGAAGGCAGCCACGAATCAGCGACGTCAGGGGCGATCTTCACTGCTATCGGTACGCGCTTGCCATGCCGGTCTTCGAGGCGCATGCGTTCTTCGGTAAGGCCCATCAGTAGTCCGCCCAGCTGGCGCGCACTTTGTAACGAGCGTAGCTCCTTCGTATTCGGCGACGAAACATTAACCGCGACGTAATCGGCGTCATCGTAAACACGTCGCAGGCACAAACGATAGTCGTCCAACGCACGTTCGATTGGTGTGTCTGCGTTCTTGCCGATATTCAGACCGACGATGCCGCCGCGATCGCGAAACTTGTGCTGCCGCCGTACGTTGTCGACGAATTGTTCTGCGCCTTCATTGTTAAATCCCATTCGGTTGATCAACGCCTGCGAGCGAGTCAACCGAAACATGCGCGGCTTTGCATTGCCGGGCTGTGGCCGCGGGGTGACGGTGCCCGCTTCGATAAATCCAAATCCGAGGTTTCCAAGCGCGTCGATATGGGCGGCGGTCTTATCGAGGCCAGCAGCCAAGCCGACCGGATTCGCGAAGTTAAGTCCCATCACGCTGACGGGCAGCGGCTGGACGCGCTTCGCGACCCGGCCAGCAATACCGAGATCGTGTGCGCGCTGCAGCGCGTTCAAGGTCAGATCGTGTGCAGCTTCCGGATCAAGCGAGAAAAGGAGCGGGCGCGCAAATTTATAAAGCACGCGCGAATTCTACGAGGTGACTACACAGCGTTCAGTGTCGCTCTGCCGCTCCCAGCGGCCGCCTTTCAGCATTTCAACCGGGCGGAACGTTGCCTTGTAGGCCATCTTTGGGCTATCCGAGATCCAGTAGCCGAGGTACAGGTACGGCAGCGACAGCGCCTTGGCCTGCTCGATCTGCCACAGAATGTTGTATGTGCCGTAGCTGGTAGCGATCTCGTCCGGATCGAAAAACGTATAGACCGACGAAAGCCCGTCGTTCAATACGTCGATGATCGAAATCATGCGCAGGGTTCCTATGCCATCGACGCCCGGCGGACACGGATCGCGAAATTCCACGAGCCGCGTGTTGACCTTGCTCTGCAAAAGAAACTGCGAATACTGCTCGCGGCTGTCGTTGTCCATTCCGCCGCCGGCGTGGCGCGTCGATTGATACCGCAGGTACAGATCGTAATGTTCGTGATCGAACGCCAGCGAAGCAACGCGCGACGTTAATGCACGATGGCGCAGCCATGCGCGGCGCTGCGTACGATTAGCTTCGAACTCTGCCACCGGCACGCGTACGGGCACACATGCACGACAGCCGTCACAGTACGGGCGATACGTAAAGATTCCGCTGCGGCGAAACCCCATCTTGACCAGCTCGCTATACACATCGGCATTGATCAGATGCGCGGGTGTGGCGACCTGCGACCGCGCCTGACGATGCTCAAGATAGCTGCACGGATACGGCGCGGTTGCGTAAAACTGCAACGCCGAAAAGGGCAACTCCTTGAGATTGGCCACGTCAGTCGGTAGAGATCGAAATCGCTTTCAGAGTCGGTTCAGAAGTCAATCAGCAGAGCACCCAGTGATCGCTTCGCGTACGCCCCCCAGTTTATTGGCGCCGCTCGGACAGATGCGTTCAAGTGCGTAACGAACTCCTGGCGCGAAATCTCGCGCGCTCCAAGCGAAGCGAGGTGTCGCGTGTTCTGTTGGCAGTCTATCACTCGCACGCGCTCGTTCCGCATCACGCGCACGAGTAGGGCAAGCGCTATCTTCGAGGCATCGGAGATGCGCGAGAACATCGATTCTCCGTAGAACATCCGTCCGAGCGCGACGCCGTACAAGCCTCCTGCCAGCCGCCCCCCGACCCACGCCTCGACCGAGTGCGCCAGGCCGCGGCGATGCAGTTCCATGTAAGCGTCGGCAACGCTGTCTGTGATCCATGTGCCCGTGTCTTCGCCGCGCGGTTCGGCGCACGCCTGTATGACCGCGTCAAAGTCTGAATCCACACGCAGCTCGATCGACGAGTCATAAGCTGTCTTGCGTAACGTCTTCGAGAAGCTGCGCGAGATCTTGAATTCATCAGTGAACAACACCATGCGCGGGTCCGGTGACCACCATAGAACAGGTTCCTCATCCGAGTACCAGGGAAAGATTCCCTGAGGATACGCAGCGAGCAGTCGATCAGCAGTTAAGTCGGCACTTGCCGCGAGCAATCCGTTCGGAGTGTGAAGCGCAGCCGACACCGGCGGAAACGGCTGGCCGGGCGCAAGCCATGGAATCATGCGCGCAGGACGGGCACCGCCGGCGCTGCCGTGATCGCACGCGTGTGCACCCCAAACTCACCCCGTGCTCGGTCCGCAAAGTAAAGCTCCAGCGTGGCCGACACGGTTCGAAACGCAATTTCTTCCCACGGAATTTCGCTTTCGGTAAACAGCCGCACCTCGAGACTTTCCGTGCCGACGGCGAAGCGCGTGTCGAGCAGATCTGCGCGAAAGAAAATGTGAACTTGCTGCACGTGAGGCACATCGATCATCGAAAACAATGGTCCCAGCCTGACTCGGGCGCCTGCTTCCTCGAACGTCTCGCGTAACGCTCCGTCGGCCGTCGTTTCGTTTGTTTCCATAAAGCCGGCGGGCAAGGTCCACTTGCCAGCGCGCGGTTCTATCGCGCGCTTGCACAGCAGAACCTGATCGCCCCACATGGGGATCGTTCCAACAACAGGCCGAGGGTTGATGTAATGCACGGTACCGCACCGGTCGCAGCAGTCGCGCAAGCGGTTGTCGCCTGGCGGAATGCGTGACGTGGTCGTATGACCGCAGGCCGAGCAAAAAGTCACTGCAGAATAGAAAAGGGCGGGCACATGCCCGCCCTTCGTACCTTACACGCTCTGTTTAGCGAGCAGTACCGCGGCGAAACAGATTGACGATCGCCAGCAGAATCACGGCGCCCAGCAATGAGACGACCAACGCGCCCACGCTCAAGGAACCTTGGTTAATCGTGGGAACGCCCACGAGGGGAGAGATCAGCCAGCCGCCGAGCATTGCGCCGACGATACCGACGATGATGTTGAGGAAGATGCCTTGCTGCCCATCGGTGCGCATAATCATGCTTGCTACCCAGCCGATCAAACCGCCGACAACTAACCAAATGATGAAATTCATGTTTTTCTCTCCCGGTAAAAGTAAGTACTGCGCAGAAAGTTTGCCACACCTCACCGGCATTGCCAGCAAATCTGACAAACGGCAAGTGCCCGTAACGCGCAGTACACGCAAAGATCATTCCAGCCTGCAGCAGATCGTATGGCACTGACGCAACTCTGGGCGTCGCCGTTCGGACTGGCCGGCATTGTTTTTGGATTGCTTGGCGCGCTGCTGTTGTTGTCCGGTATCGGCGCCCTGATTCGTCTGCGCCCGCTTCGATTCGTTTCGCGAACGATTTTTGGTTTACTGCTGCTTTCGCTTGGCGCGCTTGCAGCAACGATTGCAATCGGCACGCATGGCTATACCGCCTTGACGCACGAGGAAGTGGCTGCAACGTTGCTCGTGCGACCGACCGGACCGCAGAAGTTCTCGGCAACCGTGCGGTATCCGGATTTGCGCGAAGTAAAGTTCGAGCTCGCCGGCGATGAGGTGTACGTCGACGCGCACATCCTCAAGTGGAAACCGATGGCCAACGTTGTAGGACTGCACACCGCTTATGAGCTCGATCGCATCGCGGGTCGATATCGATCGATCGACAATGAACGGTCAGCGCCGCGCACCGTATTTGCACTTTCGCGCGATAAGCCGGTTGATCTGTTCGATCTGCGTCAGCGATATACATTTCTGGCGCCGCTGCTTGATGCGGAGTATGGATCCGCGAGCTACGTTCCTGTAACGCGCCCGGCGGACATCGAGCTGCGAGTATCGACAACGGGCTTGTTGATGCGCGAAATCAAGCCGCCAGCGCAGTAGCGTAATGGGTGCTTGTCTCGCAGTGATGTGCAAGCAGCCGCAGCACGGCAGGGTGAAGACGCGGATTGCAGCCGAGCTCGGTGAAGACGTTGCGACCGAGCTGTATCGCTGCGCCCTGGCTGACACACTGGCATTGGCGTCCTCGATTGAGGGTGCAACGCATGTATTGAGCTACGCACCGCCGACTCTTGATAGCCGACGCTACTTCGAACAGACGGTCCCCTCGTTTGGGTTGATAGCCCAGCGGGGCGCCACATTGGGCGAGCGCATCACCGGCACACTCGGTGACTTGTTGAAAAGTTACAGCCCGGTCGTACTGATTGGCAGCGACAGTCCCGACCTGCCGGCAGACCTGATCACAAACGCATTTGGCGCTTTACGTACGACGGACCTCGTACTTGGCCCTGCCACCGATGGCGGCTATTACCTGGTCGGCCTAAACGCAATGTGCTGCACTTTGTTCGAGCGCATCGACTGGAGTACTGCGCTCGTTGCGCAGCAGACGCTCGAGCGCGCTGTCGAGGCAGGGCTGCGGACAGTAAGCCTGCCGATATGGCACGACCTTGATACTGTCGAAGACCTAAATGCGATGGTGGCGCCGGGTGCGCCGCTGACGCGCGCGTATGTTGCAACGTTGAAGGCCAAGGAGATCGATGAAAACGAGAGCGGCAGTTGCGTGGAAAGCCGGTGAACCACTAACGATCGAGACGGTGGACCTCGAGCCGCCGCGCGCTGGCGAGGTCTTGGTAGAGGTGAAGGCGACCGGTATTTGCCATACCGACTACTACACGTTGTCGGGTGCTGACCCGGAGGGAATTTTTCCTTCGATACTCGGGCACGAAGGAGCAGGCGTCGTGCTTGAAGTGGGTGATGGCGTAACGGTGCTGAAGCCGGGCGATCACGTCATTCCGCTTTACACACCCGAATGCCGCCAATGCAAATTCTGTCTGTCCCGCAAGACCAACCTGTGTCAGGCGATTCGTTCGACACAGGGACGCGGTTTGATGCCTGACGGCACCTCGCGGTTTTCAATGGGCGGCAAGCCGATCTTGCATTACATGGGAACGTCGACTTTTGCCAATCACACAGTGGTGCCTGCGATCGCACTGGCGAAGATTCGCGATGACGCTCCGTTCGATAAGGTTTGCTACATCGGGTGTGGTGTGACGACGGGTGTCGGCGCGGTGCTCTTCACGGCAAAAGTCGAGGCGGGCGCCAATGTCGCCGTGTTCGGACTCGGCGGCATCGGCTTGAACGTCATCCAGGGCGCGAAGATGATCGGTGCCGACCGCATCATCGGCATCGATACCAACCCCGCGCGCGAAGCTCTCGGCCGAAAGTTCGGAATGACGCATTTCCTCGATCCTAAGAAAGTCGAAAACGTCGTCGATGCCATCGTGCAGCTGACCGACGGAGGTGCCGACTACAGCTTCGAATGCATCGGCAACGTAACGACGATGAGACAGGCGCTCGAGTGCTGCCATAAAGGGTGGGGACAGAGCATCATCATTGGCGTTGCCGCTGCCGGACAGGAGATCAGCACACGCCCGTTCCAGCTGGTAACAGGACGCGTATGGAAGGGCACCGCATTCGGCGGCGCGCGCGGACGCACCGATGTGCCCCGCATCGTCGACTGGTACATGGAAGGCAAGTTGAATATCGACGACTTGATTACCCATCATTTGCCGCTCGAGCGAATCAACGAAGGATTCGAACTAATGAAACGCGGCGAATCGATCCGCAGCGTGGTTGAGTTTTAACGCCGCATCAAAGTGTCCGAGCTCGAACTTCTGAGCGAACACGGCTGCTTTGGGGGCCGGCAGTTTTTCTATCGACATGCATCGACCGAGATCGGACTGCCGATGCGGTTCGCGCTGTTCATCCCGCCTCGTGTGCTGGTAGCAGAACTGCCGCTGCTGATCTTTCTGTCAGGTCTGACGTGCACCGAAGAAACCTTCACGATGAAGGCAGGTGCGCAACGAATGGCTTCGCAGCTCGGCATCGCGCTGTTGGTGCCCGATACGAGTCCGCGCGGAGCCGGTATATCGGGTGAGGCCGATGCGTGGGATTTCGGCGTGGGCGCCGGCTTTTATCTGGATGCGACGCGCGAGCCCTGGGCCAAACACTGGCGAATGGAAAGCTATCTAATGCACGAGCTGCTGCCGCTCGTGGTCGAGAAGTTTTCGATCGATGTGTCGCGCATAGGTATCTTCGGCCATTCGATGGGTGGTCACGGTGCGTTGACGCTTGCCTTGCGGCATCGTGACCGCTTCGCGTCGGTTTCGGCGTTCGCGCCGATCGCAGCTCCGATGCAGGCGCCCTGGGGCAAGAAAGCATTCAGTGGTTATCTTGGCGACGACGTCGCTCGCTGGGAGCAACACGATGCGAGCGTACTGATGAGCCGGCAAACGACGCCGCCCTTTCCACATGGCCTGCTGATCGACCAGGGGCTGGCTGACGCCTTCTTGAGTGAACAACTGTATCCCGCCGCGTTCGAGGAGGCGTGTCGCAAGGCAAATCAGCCGCTAACGCTCCGATATCACGAAGGGTATGACCACGGTTATTACTTCATTGCGACCTTCGTCGACGATCACTTGCGCTTTCATCACGCTGCGTTTCAGCAAAGCAGAATCCAGCTCTAGCTGCGCAGGTTGCGGATGTACTTTGCTGCAATCTTCAGGTCTTCGACAAATTTGCTGTACTCGGCGTCGCGCGTCTCCGGAAGTACGCGCAGCAGATACGACGGATGCACGGTCACCAACACGCGAGTCGATGGCGCAAGCTCATTAGGCGGCTGGAGCAGCGTTCCGCGGTTGGCGAGGATCGGCAACGCGCGTCCCAGCACAGCGCGCACTGCGGTAGCGCCCATCGCCACGATCAGAGCGGGTTGCACCGTAGCCACTTCGCTTTCGTACCAGACATGACACGCAGCGATTTCAAGCTCCGCCGGCTTTTTGTGCAGGCGGCGCTTGCCTCGCAGCTCGTACTTGAAATGCTTGACCGCGTTGGTAACGTAAACCTCGCCACGGTCGATGCCCGCTGCCGACAGCGCACGGTCGAGTAGTTGCCCAGCCGGACCTACGAAGGGCCGACCGGCGAGATCTTCCTGATCGCCGGGCTGCTCGCCCACTAGCATTAAGCGCGCAGATATCGGCCCCTCGCCGGGGACCGCCTGCGTCGCGTACTTCCACAGCGGGCAGTTGCGGCACTGATCGAGCGCCTTCCGTTGCTTTTCACCCGCGCCAGAGTCCGCACTTGGCGAACCTACAGGCGAGCGGACCGGCGGCACACGACTCCTGCGCGATACGGCTGCCTCGGCGGCGATCATCTGGCCCGCACGTGCAGTCGCCGCGGCGGCGAGCGGCTCGATCAACTGCGCTTCGGGCAGATTCGCCCAGAACTTTCTTGGCATGTGTCCACGCGTCACCTTGACGTTGACCCGTGCGGGATTGAAGGTCGACGCGTAGTACGTGCGCCATAGGTCTTCGAGCGCATCCTCGCCTGGTGCTTCGGCACGCGGAACCCCATCGCCAAAGATTAGTTGGCTTCCGTCCCAGATGACAGATCGCTCGGGCGTCAGGATCGCCCAGCGCTGGCCGGCGAAGCGGCGTGCGAAAAACTGCGCGGTTGCTTCGACAATGTGATGCTCGGGCTCGTACCATGCGACGAACTGGGCGCCGGTTTCATCTTCTATTTTGCGAAAGCGCACATAGGCGTGCATGCGGTGTTCGTCATGGCGCACTTGACGCTCGAGGACTCTGAGCCGCATCACATCCGGGTCTACATCGATCTGCATCAAGTGAGGCTCACTGCGAAGCCGCAGCAACACTCGGTAGAGCAACGCGAAGCGATCGGGGCTGCGATGCAAGACAACCTTGCGCGCCAACGCGACGAATTCTCGCGGGACCTTGATTTCGTTCGTCGCAGCGCTTCCGCTCGATGAGGTATCAATGCTGACGGCGTAGTCCAGCAAAGATGTCTCCCCGTTGATGCGCCAATGCACGTCGCCGGCAGGAATCGAACGTGCTGCCAGCGAGCGGGCTTGCCGGCGCCAACCGTCGAAATCGATTTCGCTGGCCAGTGCTACTTGCATGACTAAACCTGCAGATCGAGCTGCGAAGTATTGGACAAGCCGCGAGCGGCGGTTCTCGACCTCAGCGACACGACGGCGTCGTCGCGCGGACGAAAGTCGGGAAGCACGATGAATGGCTTCGCCTTGGTAGCCGGCACTCCGAGACGCTTCAAATCGTCAGTGCGAATCGCTCGAAATCGCCGCGCGCCAACGATGCGATCGACGGTTCGGCGTCCAAATCCTGGAACACGAAGCAGCGCTTCGCGAGGCGCGCGATTGACGTCCAGCGGGAAAAATTCGGGATGCGCAAACGCCCACGCAAGCTTTGGATCGACATCCATCGCAAGGTGAGGACTTTCGCGCGGCAGCAACTCATCGACGCTGAAACCGTAATGCCGCAATAGCCAATCGGTTTGGTAAAGCCGGCTCTCGCGCTGCAGCGGTGGCGCCGATAACGGAAGCCTCTTGCTGGCGTCCGGTATCGGACTGAACGCCGAGTAGTAGATGCGACTAAGCCGGTACGAGCCATACAAATGTGCGGCGAGATCAATGATCTGCCGGTCATTCGCATCGTCGGCTCCGACGATCAACTGGGTACTTTGACCGGTCGCCGTAAATGGCGGCACCGCTGTTCTTTTGGCGAGCGACGTTGCAGGCCGCACTCGGCGTGAATCTTTCGTCTCGTCAATGTGCGTTCGAAGCCGACCCATCGCGAGTTTGATCGTGTGCTCGTTCTTATCCGGCGCTAGTTTTTGCAAGCTCTCTGTCTTTGGCAGCTCGACGTTGACTGACAGCCGGTCCGCATAGCGTCCCGCCTGCGCAAGCAATTCGGGCGCCGCGTCCGGAATCGTCTTCAGGTGGATGTAACCGCGGAAGTCGTGCTCGATGCGCAAACGCCGTGCGACCTCGACGAGCTCGCCCATCGTGTAATCGGGGCCTTTGATAATTCCGGAGCTTAGGAACAACCCTTCGATATAGTTGCGCGAGTAAAAGTCGAGCGTGAGCTGCACGACCTCATCGACGGTAAAGCGCGCCCTTTGGACGTTCGACGACAACCGATTGATGCAGTACGCGCAGTCGTAAATGCACGCGTTCGTCAACAGGATCTTCAGAAGTGATACGCAGCGCCCGTCGGGCGTGTAGCTGTGGCAAATACCCATGCCTTCAGTGGATCCGATGCCGCGACCACCGATCGAGCTGCGGCGAATCGCACCGCTCGATGCACACGAGGCGTCGTATTTGGCTGCATCGGCCAATAGTTGCAGCTTCGTCTGCAATTCCATGCTACGCATCGAGCCAGGAGTTGGTGTCACGTCGCACGCAGTGCAAGACTGATACCTGACAGCGCGGCAATGGCCGCCAGCGATTGATTACACCGAAGATCGAATCACTCCAACCGCGATGCCTTCGATCGCAAACGCCTCGCGCTTCAGATCGACAATGATCGGTTTGTAATCCGGGTTCTCGGCGATCAGCTCTGCACGCGCACCGCGCAGCTTCAGACGCTTAACCGTGACGTCATCGCCAATGCGAGCAACGACAACCTGCCCGGAGCGTGCCTGAGGTTGACGATGCACCGCGAGCCAATCGCCGTCGAGAATTCCTGCGTCACGCATACTCATCCCGCGGACTTCCAAAAGGTAATCCGCATGAGGTTTAAACGTAGCGGGATCGACCGCCGCGGTCGTCATTACATTTTCCTGCGCGAGAATCGGGCTTCCCGCTGCAACCTTGCCGATGACCGGCAACCCACTTTCCTGTGCGGCCAGCATCAGCTCGCGAACACTATCCTTCAGCCGAATCCCGCGCGATGTGCCGGCCACCAGCTCGATCAAACCCTTCTTCCGTAATGCCTGCAGATGCTGCTCGGCTGCATTTAGCGAACGAAAGCCGAACGCCTGGGAAATTTCATCTCGCGTCGGCGGAGCGCCACTTTCGGTTAGTGTCTGCCGAATGAATTCCAAAATCTCGGTCTGACGCGGGGTAGGGTCAACTGCAGCGAATGATGCTGACCGTGCGCTCATGGGTCATCTCCAAGGGAGTCGATACTGTCAATGTATACAGTGTTTAGGCCAAACGCAAGCGTGCCAGCTCGAACGTTCAACGTAGCTTTTTCTTGTTGCGTGGATGTTGCGCGAAGCGACATGCGTGATAAACTTTTCGCATCCAAGTTGAGTCGGCCAAAGCCGCGCGATCAGCGTGCTTAATGGCCGGCAGCATTGCCGGATCGTCCGACTTCCGCGCTCGGCTTCCTGAACTCATCAGCCGCACGAAGCGTACGTAATCCGAATTTTCAAACACCTTATTTGTTTGGGCGTGCGGCTCAGCGACCGTGTTCGGTGGCTTTCGAACTCGCGGTTAACGAGATGCAATGTGGTAACTCCTTTTCGGAGCTGATGAATACTTCCGAGGCTAAAGTCGTTGTTGAAGCGGCGCTTCTTACCGCCGAGCAACCCCTATCGGTGCTTGACCTGCGTCGTCTGCTAAACGACGAGTTAAGCGCGGACACCGTGCGCATGCTGCTCGATCAACTACGCAGCGATTGGCAAGGGCGAGGGCTGGAGCTCGTCGCCATCTCTACTGGATGGCGCTTTCAGAGCGCACCCGCGATGCGTCATTACCTCGAGCGCTTGAATCCGGAGCGTCCGCCGAAGTACTCGCGCGCTGTCCTAGAAACCCTTGCGATCATTGCGTACAAACAACCGGTAACGCGTGGCGATATCGAAGATGTGCGCGGCGTGATGGTATCGAGCTCGGTGATCAAGACTCTCGAAGAACGCGGCTGGATCGAAGTCGTCGGTCATCGAGAAGTGCCAGGGCGACCTGCGTTGTTCAGCACCACCGCAGAATTTCTGAGTGACCTTGGTCTGCGTTCGCTTGCGGAGCTTCCATCATTGCAGGACGCTCGCGGCGACGTGGAAGCGGAACTCGAGCTGCGACTCTCCGATACCGCAGACCCATCGTTGGCGGTTTCCCCGCTTTCTATATCCCAGTCGATGTCTTCAACCCAGTTGACTTATTCCAACACCTCCTCGCCTCCCATCTCCTGATGAACACGCTCAATTCACCCGACGACCCCATTCCAGACGAGCCGATGGCATCGGACATCTCAGGCGAACTGACGGAAGCCGACGGCAATGTCGTGAACGGTAATGTGGCCGAACCCGAAAATTCGGCGGAGCCCGACGAAGTAGACGGGAACCGAAGCGAAACGCCCGCCAGCGGAAATGGACGTGGGCCGCGCCCCCGCGGGCGCAGGCGGCGTGGCCGCGGCGGTGATCGGGGTGGTGAGCGTGGTGGTGAGCGAGGCGATCGGTCACCGCGAGCTGAGCGGATTGCTGGTCCCGCTGGTGCCTCAGCGGTATCTGCGGCGTCTGCGGTTCCTGCGGAGCCACGCGCGCCTTTGGCGGGCGATGGAGAGGACATCAATCCCGCTGCAATGGCAGAGACCGCACTATCACGCGACCTTTTGGAACGCGGCCGTCAAGCGGCCAAGCAGACGGAGCTGGCGCAGTCCGACAAACTGCACAAGGTATTGGCTGATGCTGGTATCGGATCGCGTCGCGATATGGAGGAACTGATCATCGCCGGCCGTGTTTCGGTGAACGGCGAACCGGCGCATATCGGGCAGCGTGTACTCGCAAGCGATCAGGTGCGGATTAATGGCAAGCCGCTGGCGCGCAAAGCGCCAGGCCGCGCGCCGCGCGTGTTGCTGTATCACAAGCCCGTCGGCGAAATCGTCACGCAGGAAGATCCCGGTGCGCGGCCGACCGTTTTTGAAAAGCTGCCGAAAGTTTCAGGCGGACGCTGGGTTGCAGTGGGTCGGCTCGATTTGAATTCCGAAGGGCTGCTGATCTTTACCACTTCGGGTGAATTGGCGAATCGCCTGATGCATCCGCGTTATGAAGTCGAGCGCGAGTATGCGGTCAGAGTGCTGGGGGAGGTGAGCGAAGAGCAGCGCCAGAAGCTGCTTGATGGCGTCGAGTTGCAGGATGGGCCCGCCAGATTTTCGCGCGTCGATGAAGCCGGCGGCGACGGTGCGAACCGCTGGTATCGAGTTGCTATCAGCGAAGGACGCAATCGCGAAGTGCGGCGCATCTTTGAAGCGATCGGGCTCACGGTAAGCCGCTTGATTCGCATTCGCTACGGCTCGATTCAGTTACCGCGATCGTTGGCGCGTGGCCGGTTTCAGGAGTTGGCGCCGGAATGGGTGCAGGCTTGGGTTCACGATCTTGGCATCGGCATCGACGAGATCCGACAGCGTCAGGGCTCGTCCGAAGGTGGTCGCGGACGTGGCCGCGGCGGTCGTGGCGACGGCAATCGAAAGCAAGGCAACCGCGACGGGCAGTTTGGGTCACAGGGCCGGCAGCCTGCGCAGAATTTTGGGCAGGGATTCAATGCCGGCAACGGCGGCCAAGCCGGACCGGGGCAGGGGTCTGGTCGAGGGCGCGGCAAACCCCAACAGGGAAACCGACCCCCGCGCCAGCCTGATCCGCTGACCAGTAGCGTGACTTACATTGCCGCGGGGCATGGGCTACCCAACAACGGCAGACCGGCGCGCTTCAAGCGTGGAAAACCGCCGCGCAGCTTCTAACCTGCGTTGTAGGAGCCGCAGCCGTCCCGCTTGTTGTGCGGCCGCTCTGCCCCATATAATGCGCGGCTGCTGTTTTTTTGGGCTGCGTCGTTAGGCGCATCGAGGACCGCAGCGAGCCTAGTACAACAAAAATGGGCTAAGAAATGGGCTTTACGGCCCATTTTTTATTTCAAGGCCCGATTTGTCGGCTGAGCGGGGGCGGTGCTGATTTCAGATGGCTGAAGTGACAAACGATTTGTATCGGACAGTAGAACGCACCGTCGTCGGGATGGGCTATCAACTGGTCGACGTCGAGCGATTGGGTGCGGGTCTGTTGCGAGTAAGTCTTGATTCGGAAAACGGGGTCGGGTTGGAAGACTGCGAGCGCGTGAGTCGTCAACTGTCGCACCTCTTCGCGGTGGAGCAGGTCGATTATCAGCGGCTCGAGGTTTCGTCGCCCGGCTTGGACAGGCGCCTAAGAGGAGCGGACGACTTCGCGCGTTTTGCTGGGCAAGAAATCAACGTCCAGCTGTACGCGCCATCGGCCGCAGCGGGGGGCCGCAAGCGGTTGCGGGGGCGTGTGTTGCAAGTAGTCGGCGGCGTTGGTGATGAGCGGTTGCAGCTAGAGCTAGTAGAAGATGAAACACCGGTGAAGCGCGTTCAGCGCGTGTCGAGAACAAGGGCACGAGAGCGGGCACCGGCAGTCGGGGTGATTGAAGTCGCGTTGAAGGACATCGACAAAGCGCGGCTCGTGCCGGAGCTGGACTTTCGGCCGGCTCGTTTGACTGCTTCGGGTGACGAAGCAGCGACGGTCGGTAGTGCGGGCAGTTTGGGGAGCAAACATTAATGAGCCGTGAGATTTTATTGTTGGTCGATGCGCTAGCGCGCGAAAAGAATGTGCCGAAAGACATCGTGTTCGGCGCGCTGGAGCTTGCACTGGCAACGGCGACTAAGAAGTTGTACGCCGAGGAAGACGTCGACATCCGGGTTGCGGTGGATCGGGAAACGGGCGAGTACGACGCGTTTCGCCGTTGGCTGGTGGTGCCCGATGAGGCGGGTCTGCAAGAGCCGGGTCATCACATCATCCTGTCCGACGCGCGCGAGCAAATTCCGGATATCGAGCTCGAAGAGCACATCGAAGAGCAACTGCCGCGGCAGGATCTCGGCCGCCGATTTGCGCAGGACACCAAGCAGGTCATCCTGCAAAAGATTCGAGATGCCGAGCGCGAACAGACGCTGAACGACTTCCTTGCACGCGGCGATCAGATCGTCAGCGGCGCGATCAAGCGCATGGACAAGGGCGACGCCATCATCGAAGTGGGAAAGGTGGAAGCGCGGCTGCCGCGCAGCGACATGATTCCGAAGGAAAATCTGCGGATCGGCGATCGCATGCGTGCGTACGTGCAGAAGATCGATCGGACCGCGCGTGGGCCGCAGGTGATTCTGTCGCGCACCTCCCCTGAGTTCCTGATGAAGCTGTTCGAGTTCGAGGTACCCGAAATCGAACAAGGGCTATTGGTAATCAAATCAGCCGCTCGCGATCCGGGTGTGCGCGCGAAAATCGCCGTGTGGACCAACGATCGGCGTATTGATCCGATCGGCACCTGCGTCGGCATGCGCGGCTCGCGTGTGCAGGCCGTGACCAACGAGCTAGCCGGTGAGCGCGTCGATATCGTGTTGTGGTCCGACGATCCGGCGCAGTTCGTCATCGGCGCGCTGGCCCCTGCCAACGTCTCGTCGATTCTGGTCGATGAAGACAAGCATGCGATGGACGTCGTCGTCGACGAAGACAATCTGGCGATCGCAATCGGGCGCAGCGGCCAGAACGTTCGCCTGGCTTCGGAACTGACGGGCTGGCAGATCAATATCATGACGGCCGAAGAGTCTTCGACAAAACAGGAAGGCGAGCAGTCGTCGGTACGCGCGACTTTCGTCGAGAAGCTCGACGTCGATGAAGAGATCGCCAATATTTTGATCGGCGAGGGTTTTGGCAGCCTCGAAGAGATCGCTTATGTGCCGGTCAACGAGCTGCTCGAAATCGATGCGTTCGACGAAGAAACCGTTGAGGAACTTCGCACTCGCGCGCGCAACGCGTTGCTGACCGAGGCGATCAAGCGTGAGGAAGGCGTCGAGCAGGCCGAAAAGGATCTGCTCGAGCTCGACGGCATGGACACTGCGCTATCGACGAAGCTCGCCGAGAACGCGATTCGCACGCGCGATGATCTCGCCGAGCTTGCAGTTGATGAGTTGACCGAGATGACCGGCATCGACGATGAACGCGCCAAAACGCTGATCATGGCGGCGCGCGCGCACTGGTTTGCCGACGAGGCGCAGGAGCAATCGCAAGAGCAGGTGCAGGAAGTAGCAGGAAGGTAAGGATAAGAGTCTATGGCGAGTACAACCGTGTCCCAGTTTGCGACGGAGCTTCGAGTTCCGCCGCAGTTGCTGCTCGAGCAATTGAGCGCGGCCGGAGTATTGAAGAAAGCAGAATCCGACGCGCTGAGCGAGGACGACAAGTCGCGTCTGCTCGAATCGCTGCGCAAGGCACACGGCGGCGGAGGCGAGAAGAAAAAGATCACGCTGACGCGCAAGCAAACCACGGAAATCAAGCAGGCTGATGCATCCGGAAAGGCGCGCACGATTCAGGTCGAGGTGCGCAAAAAGCGCGTGTTCGTCAAGCGCGACGGAGCGGCACCCGACGCGGCAGTTGAGGCTGCGTCGGAAGCTGCACCGGTAGCTACACCGATCATCGACGAAGCCGAACTGGCGAAGCGCGAGGAAGAAGCTCGCCGTCAGGCGGAGTTGATCACGCGTCAGACAGCAGCAGCACGCGAGAAGGCCGACCGTGCGCAGCGCGATCTGAACGATGCGCAGCAGAAAGAACAAAAAGATCTGAAGGCGGTGCAGGCACGCCAGACCGAGGCGACCGAAGAATTGGCCAAGGCCGAGCGCGCTCAGAAGGAAGCCGAGTTGGTCGCAAAGCAGGCGGCCGACGCGCAGCAGCGCGCCAAGCGTGCCGTCGAAGACGAAGTCGCAGCGATCAAGTCGATGATGGCGGCGCCGAAAAAAGTTGCAAAGCCACCGGAGGCAGCGCCGCAAGGTACGTTGCATAAGCCTGCAGCGAAAACCGAAGTCAAGCCGGGCGCGAAGAAGGAAGACAAGAAGCCGGGCGTCAAGGAAATCAAGTCGGGCAAGCTCGCCTCGAGCTGGTCTGAAGAGCAACAGAAAAAGCGGCTACTGAAGACGCGTGGCGATACGTCGGGCGGAGCTGGAGGCTGGCGCGGTCCGCGCGGCAACCGTAAGCAGGATCGCCACGACGAATCCAATGGCGCGGCAGCAACGCCGATGCCGGTCGAAGCAGTGGTGCGCGATATTGCGGTGCCCGAGACGATCACGGTCGCGGAGCTGGCGCACAAGATGTCAGTCAAGGCGTCCGAGGTCATCAAGACATTGATGAAGCTCGGGCAGATGGTGACGATCAATCAGGTCCTCGATCAGGACACCGCGATCATCGTTGTCGGCGAGATGGGACATACCGCGCATGCGGCGAAGCTCGACGATCCGGAAGCACTGCTTGCTGAATCTGAGTCAGTCGTTGTACCTAGCGAAGCGCCGCTCGAGCCGCGGCCTCCGGTGGTGACGATCATGGGCCACGTCGATCATGGCAAGACATCGCTGCTCGACTACATCCGGCGCACCAAGGTCGCGGCGGGTGAGGCGGGTGGAATCACGCAGCACATCGGCGCGTATCACGTCGAGACGCCGCGCGGCATCATCACGTTCCTCGATACGCCGGGCCACGAAGCATTCACTGCCATGCGTGCGCGCGGCGCGAAGGCAACCGACATCGTGATTCTTGTCGTTGCTGCCGACGACGGAGTGATGCCGCAGACCAAGGAGGCGATCGCGCATGCAAAGGCGGCCAATGTTCCGTTGGTCGTCGCACTGAACAAGATCGACAAGCCCGAAGCGAATCCCGACCGGGTCAAGCAGGAACTCGTGACGAACGAGGTCGTGCCTGAGGAATACGGCGGCGAATCGCCGTTCATTCCGGTGTCCGCAAAGACCGGCGAAGGCATCGACGCGTTGCTGGAGAACGTATTGCTGCAGGCCGAAGTGCTCGAACTTAAAGCCGTCAGGAATGGCCCTGCCAAGGGATTGGTCATCGAATCGCAGCTCGACAAAGGCCGCGGTCCGGTCGCCACCGTGCTGGTGCAAAGTGGAACGCTGAAGCGTGGCGACGTGGTGCTGGCAGGCTCCGCATTCGGTCGCGTGCGAGCAATGCTCGACGAAACCGGCAAGCCGGTGACCGAAGCGGGCCCGTCGATTCCGGTAGAGATTCAAGGGCTATCGGACGTACCAGGCGCCGGCGATGAATTGATGGTGCTGGGTGACGAGCGTAAGGCGCGCGAGATCGCGCTCTATCGTCAGGGCAAGTTCCGCGACACCAAGCTTGCCAAGCAGCAGGCAGCGAAGCTTGAAGGCATGTTCGAGGCCGGCGCCGAAGGCGCTGTGGCCGTTCGCGTGTTGCCGCTGATCATCAAGGCCGACGTGCAGGGGTCGCAGGAGGCGCTGAACCAGGCGCTCGTCAAGCTGTCGACCGATGAAGTCAAGGTGCAAGTGGTGCACGGCCAGGTGGGAGGTATCACCGAGAGTGACGTGAATCTGGCAATCGCATCGAAGGCAGTCATCATCGGCTTTAACGTGCGCGCCGATCAGTCGGCGCGCAAGTTGGCCGAAAGCAATGGCATCGACGTTCGCTACTACAACATCATCTACGAAGCGGTCGATGAGGTCAGGAATGCATTGTCGGGCCTGCTCGCGCCGGAGCATCGCGAGAACGTGCTCGGACTGGTCGAGATTCGCCAGATCTTCCGAGTGCCGAAGGTTGGCGCGGTCGCTGGCTGCATGGTGCTCGATGGGGTCGTTCGCAGGACAGCGCAAGCGAGACTCCTGCGCGACAACGTCGTGATCTGGACCGGCGAACTCGATTCGCTGAAGCGTTTCAAGGACGACGTGCGCGAGGTCAAGGCAGGGTTCGAGTGCGGCTTGAGCCTTAAGGGCTACGACGACATCAAAGAGCGCGATCAGCTCGAGATATTCGAGATGCAGGAAGTGGCGCGGACATTGTCGTAAAATGAGCTTAAGCCGACCGTGAGCGTGATCAATGAAACCAGCAACCAAACCCGGCCGTGGGCTGCGCATTGCGGATCAGATTCAGCGCGATGTGGCGGAGATGATTCAGCGCGAGGTCTCGGTTCGAGCGCGCTGGTTTGGTGACGTTGACCGGTGTTGAAGTTTCAGCCGACTACGCGCACGCAAAGGTCTACTTCACGACGATCGGTGCCCCGGTCGAGGCCGCGCAACACGTGTTGAATGAAAAGGCGGGGTACTTTCACTCGCTGCTGTTCAAGCGTCTGACGATTCATACGATTCCGCGGCTGACGTTCGTGCACGACGAGTCGGTCTCGCGCGGCATTGAAATCGACCGCTTGATCGAGCAGGCCAATCGGAATTCGGGATAGGTATGTCGAAGCGCGCTCGCGTTCGCGGGGAGCGAATAAACGGCGTGCTACTGCTCGACAAGCCGGGTGGCATGACTTCGAACGCCGCGCTGCAGAAAGCGCGGCGACTGTTGAACGCGGCGAAGGCAGGGCATACCGGCACGCTCGATCCAATGGCGACCGGATTGCTGCCGTTAACGTTCGGCGAAGCGACGAAGTTTTCCGCCGATCTGCTTAACGCGGACAAGTCGTATCGAGCGACGATCAAGCTCGGCGTGACGACAACGAGCGGCGATGCCGATGGAACAGTCGTCGCAACATGCGAAGTCGACGTGCCGGATCAGGAGGTGCAAGCGACGCTGTCGCGCTTCGTCGGCGCGATCGAGCAGGTGCCGCCGATGCTTTCGGCACTGAAGCACGATGGACAGCCGCTTTACAAGCTGGCGCGTGCAGGAGGCAATGTCGAGCGAGCGCCGCGACAGGTTTCGGTGCATCGATTGACGTTGGTCGAGCGCCGCGAAGATGAGCTCGTGGTCGATGTCGACTGCAGCAAGGGCACGTACGTGCGAGTGCTGGCAGAAGACATTGGTCGCGCGCTTGGGATGCGGAGCGCACCTGAGCGCGCTGCGCCGAATGCGCGCGGGACGGCTCAGCGTTGATGACGCGGTAACGCTTGCGACGCTCGAAGCGCTGGCGCCGGAAATGCGCCTCGCCAGGCTGCTGCCGGAAGACGAGCTGCTGGCGTCATTGGCGACCGTACTGCTCGACGACGCCCATGCCGCGCGCTTTCGGCAAGGGCAGCGTCTGGCGCTCGATGCCGAGCCGCGCGGCAGCCGGGTACGCGTCTATGGCGGTGGGAATGAATTGCTCGGCACAGCCACCATCAGCGAGTGGGGTGTCGTCGAGCCCGAACGGTTAGTGACGAATTACTTAGCAGAACTGAAAAGAACGAGAGCCTCTGATGAAACGCCCCATTCGCAACGTCGCGATCATCGCGCACGTTGATCACGGCAAGACCACGCTGGTCGACAAGCTGCTGCAGCAGTCGGGCACGTTTCGCGAGAACCAGCAGCTCACCGAGCGCGTGATGGACAGCAACGACCTCGAGCGCGAACGCGGCATCACGATCCTTGCAAAGAATTGCGCAGTCGATTACGAAGGCACACACATCAATATCGTCGACACGCCCGGCCACGCGGATTTTGGCGGCGAAGTCGAGCGCGTGCTGTCGATGGTCGACGGCGTGCTGCTGCTGGTCGATGCGGTCGAAGGGCCAATGCCGCAAACGCGCTTCGTGACGCGCAAGGCGCTGGCGCAAGGGTTGAAGCCGATCGTCGTCGTCAACAAGATCGACCGGCCGGGTGCGCGGCCTGACTGGGTCGTCAATCACACGTTCGACCTGTTCGACAAACTCGGCGCCGCCGAAGAGCAGCTCGATTTTCCGGTGGTCTACGCCTCGGCGCTGCACGGCTACGCAGGAACGTCGCCCGACGTGCGCGAGGGCAACCTGAAGCCGCTGTTCGACGCCATCCTGGCACACGTTCGCGTGCGTGACGACGATCCCGACAAACCGCTTCAGCTGCAGATCTGTTCACTCGACTATTCGAGCTACGTCGGCAAGATCGGCATTGGCCGCATCAGCCAAGGGCGCCTGCGTGCCGGCCAGGAAGTGCTCGTGATGCACGGCCCCGAGGGTGCACAGAACGCGCCGACCACTAAAGGCCGCATCAACCAGGTGCTGACGTTCAAGGGACTCGAGCGGCAGGTGGTCGACGAAGCCATCGCGGGCGACATCGTGCTGGTCAATGGCATCGACGACATCGGCATCGGCTGCACATTGACGCCGGTCGATTTTCCCGATGCGTTGCCATTGCTTCGCGTCGACGAGCCGACGTTGATGATGAACTTTCAGGTCAACACCTCTCCGCTGGCAGGGCGCGAAGGCAAGTATGTGACCAGCCGCCAGTTGCGCGAGCGTCTGCAGCGTGAACTGAAGTCAAACGTCGCGATGCGGATGCGCGAGACCGATGACGAACAAATCTTCGAAGTCGCCGGGCGTGGCGAACTGCATCTGACGATCCTGCTTGAAAACATGCGGCGTGAAGGCTACGAGATGGCGGTTGGGCGGCCGCGCGTGCTGTTCAAGGAAGTCAATGGCGGGCGGCTCGAGCCATTCGAAATGCTGAGCGTCGATGTCGAAGAGCAAAACCAGGGCGCGATCATGGAAGAGCTCGGCCGGCGCAAAGGCGATCTGCAGGACATGCAGCCCGACGGAAGAGGGCGGGTGCGGCTCGAATATCGAATCCCTGCGCGCGGACTGATCGGATTTCAGGGCGAATTCATGACGCTGACGCGCGGCACCGGCTTGATGAGCCATGTGTTCGACGACTACGGTCCGGTACGCGCAGGGCGAAGTCGGCGAGCGCCGCAACGGCGTGTTGATCAGCCAGGACGACGGTGAAGCAGTCGCGTACGCGCTGTGGAAACTGCAGGAGCGCGGGCGCATGTTTGTCAGCCCGGGCGACAAGCTGTACGAAGGCATGATCATCGGCATCAATTCGCGCGAGAACGATCTGGTCGTCAATCCGGTGCGTGAAAAGAAGCTGACCAATGTCCGTGCGTCGGGCAAGGACGAGCATATCGATCTCGTGACGCCGATCGCGCTTGACTCTTGAATCTGCGGTCGAATTCATTGCAGACGATGAACTGGTGGAGATCACGCCGCACAGCATCCGCCTGCGCAAGCGACATTTGAAAGAACATGAGCGCAAGCGCGCACAGAGAGAGGCTGCGTAGCTGCCTCTCGCTGGCGCGCCTTGCGCAGTATTGACGACTCCCTCCCTAGCCCTCCCTCCGCGAGGGAGGGGACTTAACCCGTGACAAGCTTGCCGAATTCAGCGCATCGCCGCGCCGTCATCCTGATGATCATCGCGCCGGCACTGTGGAGCACCGCCGGCGTCGTCACGCGTCATCTGTCGCCTGAGTTGCAGGCGCGACGGGCGCTTCGAGATTACGTTTTGGCGCAGCTTGTTTGCCGCGGTTTTTGTCGGCGGCTACCTGCTGCTGCAACGTGACTTTAGCGGCGCGCTGCGACGTGCGCGGCGTCGCCGGGCTGCTGTCCGGTTGCATGTGGGCGACGATGTTCGTCACTTTCATGCTCGCATTGACGCTGACGTCGACCGCGAACACGCTGATCATGTTGGCAGTCGCGCCACTGATCACGGCGCTGCTGGCGCGCGCCGTTCTGAAGACACCGATTTCGCCTCGGACCTGGATCGCGATATTCGTCGCAATGGCAGGGATTGCTGCGATGTTCGCCGGCAGCTTGCGCATTGAATCCGGTGCCAGCGCTCTGGGCATGCTGATCGCGCTCGGCGCACCAGTGGCGTCAGCGATCAACATTGTTGTTCTGAAGAAGCGCGGGAACGCAGTGGACCTTGTACCCGCCGTGTTCCTGGGTGGCGTGATTTCGGCGTTGGCAATGCTGCCGTTTGCGCTGCCGTTTATTGCGCAACCGCACGACATCCTGTTGCTTGCGTTGCTTGGTTTCTTTCAGCTCGGACTTCCGTGCACGCTACTGGTGATTGCAGCGCGGCACTTGTCGGCGACCGAAGTGGCGCTGTTGGCGCTTCTCGAAGTCGTTCTCGGGCCGCTGCTGGCGTGGGCCGGCGCCGGCGAAGTGGTGACGCGTCATACGCTGATCGGCGGTGCGCTCGTTATCAGCGCGCTCATCCTGAACGAGCTCGTCGCACAGCGGCCATCCGCAAGCAAAGGCGGCCGAGCCGCCTTCGCTGCGGTTACGTTAGCCGCGAACGGCGTTTCGCGGCAGCGGCTCAGCCCACCGAGCCTGGCCTGCGGGTGCTGAAGCGCAGGTCGCGTTGAAACCGCGACCCAATGAGTCTTCCAGACGGAGTCGGACGTTTTGACCGCCGCTTGCCGCATCGACCCCTTCGACCCGAACGATGCGAAGACCATCATTGCGGGCGAGATTGATGCATTGCTGTTCAGCCGACGAATAGCCGCCTGCCATCTGAGCGCAACTAGCCAGAGCTACAACCGCGACAGACGCAAAAAGGGAACTTTTCATTGGGTGTCCTCCATGGTGGAGCGAGGACTCTAGAGGGCCAGAAGTTGCCGCGTACACAGGGTGCGACGAATTGCAGATCGCTGGGTACGAAACGCTCTCAGCCGGTAACGACCATCTAACGCCAGTCGGGAACGAAGGATGCTCCAAGCGGGCTGCATACGTGTTCATGGAGGTCAACATGCCTGAGAAAGCAACTCTGGAACGAGCGAAGAAAGATAAGCGCGAAGGCAAGGCTCCGAGCACACAGGCAGGCGAGTTTGTGCGCGAAGAGATCGAGCACATTCGCGAAGGAAAACACGGGGCGCGATCTGCCAAACAGGCAATCGCGATCGGCCTGTCAAAGGCGCGCCGCGCGGGTGTCGACTTGCCTCCACCTCCCAAAGGTACAACTTCCGAACGAACTCGACGGAGTGCAGCGAGCGCCCGCAAGGCGGGTCGCACCCACGATGACAAGGTTTCGCCGGCGCGATCGCGCGCGGCGCGGCGCGCCCTCGAGGATGAAGGTCGAGCAGCCGCTTCAAAGACGGCGCTCGCGCGGCATGCGCACGCGGCGGCCGCTGAGAAGACGGCATCTGAACGATCGGCCGCCGCTCGTAAAGCGGTGAAGACAAAGGGTCCGGCGAAGCGCTCGGCAGCTGCACGTAAGGCCGCCCGCACGCGCGCGCAAAACAGTGCTTAATGGAGGATGCAAATGGCGAAGTGCGACGCTTGCGGTAACGATTACGACAAATCGTTCGAACTACGAAAGGGTGGCCGGAGCTACACCTTCGACAGTTTCGAGTGCGCGATCCACCTGCTGGCGCCCACGTGCGACCACTGCGGTGTGCGCATCATCGGTCACGGGCTCGAAAAAGGTCCGCGGATGTTTTGCTGCGATCATTGCGCGGAGCACGAAGGCGTCACGGAACTGCGCGATCGGGCGTAAAGTCCATTAGCGTTTTATCAATCAAAAAAGGAATCAACGAATGCAATCGTGCAAAGCGCTGCAGCCGCTCTATCGGCTGGCAGCAGGCCTGCTCCTCATTGCCACGTGCTCCAGCGTTGGCGCACAGTCCACGCAAGCGGCACCGACGGCACCAGAGCCGACAAAGCAGCTTCGCTCGCCCGATGTCATCTATGTCCCGACTCCACCGGAAGTCGTCGATGCAATGTTAAAGGTTGCGGACGTGCGCCGTGGTGACGTGCTGTACGACCTCGGCTCGGGCGATGGTCGCATTCCGATTACGGCCGCACAGAAGTACAACGTGACGCGTGCCACCGGTATCGAAATCAACCCGGAGCGAATCGCGGAGGCGCAGCAGAATCTGACCAAAGCAGGTGTCGGCGACCGTGTCCGCTTCCGTAACGAAGACCTGTTTGAAGCAGACTTTTCAGACGCCACCGTGATAACGCTCTATCTGTTGCCCGCATTGAACGTCAAGCTTCTGCCAAAAATGCTGCGGGAATTGAAGCCTGGCACACGCATCGTTTCGCACGCCTTTGCGATGGGAGATTGGAAGCCTGAAAAGACGCTGGAAGTCGGCGGCCGATCGGTTTATTTCTGGACAATTCCGGCGAAGGGTACTGCCGCATTTGCCGCAGCGTCGGCTGCCGCCGGTGCCGGCGGGATCGGCTCCAACTGATCAAAGCAAGTACGCCGCAGTCGCGTCGCGGTGTATAAATGCGGGCTATGTCGACTGCAACTACACCGCGTGTCAGTCGCTGGCAAGATATCGATTTTAGGGCGGCGCTTCTTGCGGGCCTGCTCGCGGGCGTCGTCGATCTGTCGCTTCTTGCGGCCACCGCATGGGCGCAAGGCGAGAATGTTTGGGTCAACATGCGCCACACCGCGGCGATCTTGATGGGACCGGGTGTTCTGCCGCCACCCGCGACCTTCGATCTGCTGCTTTTTATTGTTTCAACGATCGTCCACTTCGGTCTTTCGATGATTTATGGCGTGCTGGTGGCGTTTTTTGTTGGGAGAGCCAATTGGACGATCGGCCTGATGATTGGTGTCGCGGTCGGCTTTGCGATCTATGTTGTCAACTATTACGTGTTCGCACCGCTTCTGTTTCCGTGGCTGGTTGAGTCGCGCAGCAGCATGGTGCCGACCTTGATTCATCCGGTTTTCGGCGCGATCGCTGCCGCGGCTTATCTCAAATTGCGGCGCGCGACCTGACCTGAGCACAACGCCGCGCGCATCAAGCGCGGCGTTGTCATCTAGCGAGATGACTACAGCGTGACCTTGGCGTGCTGCTTTTCGTCCTCTTTGGGACGCTCGCCTTTCACATAAGCCTTCGCTGCCTCGAAGACATACTTCAGCCCCTCCGCGCCGGCGTTATCCCAATACTCGCCATGCTGTGCGTTGAACTTCAGCAGCGCAATCGACGGATCGGTCCTGCCTTTCGGAAACCAGATCTTCCAGTCTTCCTTGTAAAGGCGATCAATCAACGCCCGATCGCGAACGATCGTCGCCTCACCGCTCAACGACGCATATTGATTCGAACTCTGGAACGTCAGCGTGACACCGGGATTTGCCTGGATTTCAGCAACCTTCGGCGAATTGATGCTCGTGACGAAGTACGCGTCGGAATCCGCGCGCAGCTCAGCGATCGCCATCGGTCGCGAATGCATGTGTCCATCGGCCGATTGAGTGACCAACATGGCCGTATCGAAATCTTTCAGCAAGTCGTACAGATGTTCATGCGTGTTTGTCGCTCTCGTCATTTCTGCTCCAAGTAGAAACTGCATTGCGTAGTAGCAAAAGAGAAAAAGCAAGAACGATGCCTCGGCAGCGCTATAGTTGCGGCGCGTCAGGTGCCCGCCGGCGAAAGCCTCGGGTGAAACGGGAAGCCGGTGAAGTGAAATCTAAAGCCGGCACTGCCCCCGCAACGGTGAGTCAGAGTGACGGATCGCGTAATGCGCCACTGCGTCTTCAGACGTGGGAAGGTGCGATCCGATAGCGCGTAGTTGTTCATTGCACGACGCGCTGCTGACGAGTCCGGAGACCGGCCTGGCGGGCGAGCCACCGCATCGTGCGGCGGCTTCAACAACGCGGTCGCGGTGGGCGATGGTGTGCAGCCATCGCTGCATCCTCGTCGCTACCCAGCCGTATGTTTTGACGCGGGTGAGCGATGAAAAACAATCTTGGAGTTGGATTTGGCGTGGTGGTATGCCGCACGTGCATGATTTGCGTGGCAACGTGTTGCAGTGGAAGTGCGTACGCGCAGCAAGTGTCGTCGATCGCGGCGCTGCAGGAGGTGGTCATCAGCGGCAGCCGTACCGAGGCCACGCTCGCGGACACTGGTTCTGCCGTCAGTATTCTTACCGGCGCCGAACTCGAGCAGCGACAGATCCGTCTCGTCTCCGATGCGCTGCGAGCAGTGCCAGGAGTCGCGGTGAGTCGTCAGGGGCCCGTCGGAACCGTCACGCAGGTAAGAATTCGTGGCGCCGAGGCCAATCACACCGTAGTGCTCATCGATGGTGTCAAGATCAACGATCCGTTTACTTCGGAAGTCGACTTTGCGCATTTACTCGCAGCACAGATCGATCGAATCGAAATTCTGCGCGGCCCGCAAAGTGTGTTGTACGGCTCGGAAGCAATCGGCGGGGTGATCAGTATCTTTACCAAGCGCGGTGCTTCCGGCGTGCAGGGCGAAGCAGCGCTCGAAGCCGGATCGTTTTCTTCGATCGATGGTGCGGCTGCAGTGCGCGGCGCAACTGCGACGCTGAACTACGCGCTGTCGGCGTCTGGTTTCAGAACGGACGGCACCAACGTTTCGCGTTTTGGTTCCGAGGATGACGGTTATCGCAACGGGACGTTGTATGCGCGTGCAGGCTGGGCGCCCACGTCTACTGCCGCGCTCGACGCATCGCTGCGTTATCGGGACAGCCGCAGCATGTTCGATCCGCAGGACTTTGGTTTTCCTCCAGGCCCTACATTTGGATTGGCCATCGACGGTGATCGTCGCAGCGAAGGTGATCAGTTCGACGCAAGACTGCGGGGCCGGCTAACGACGGGCGTACTCGAGCACCAGCTTGGATTCACGCACACGCAGACTCAGGAAGACACTTTTGGGGACGGCGTGTTTACGAACGGATTCGAAGGCAAGCGCGATCGCTTCGATTACCAAGGTACGTGGCGACTCGGTGTGAACGTGCCACAGGCGCTTACGTTGGCCGTCGAGCACGAGCGGCAGCAGTTCGAAAGCAAAGGACCGACAGCGGCGTCCGCTCAAAGCCAGACCCGCGAAAACGACAAGACAGGTATCGCCGCGGAGTATCGCGCGCGATTGCCTTCGTTGACCTCGCTAACGCTGTCGCTGCGGCGCGATCACCATGAGCTGTTTGACGACGCAACGACGTATCGCATCACCGTGGCGCAGCCGCTTGGACAGCGTGTCAAGCTTCGTGCGAGTTATGGTACCGGCATCGCGAACCCAACATTCTTCGAACTCTTTGGCTTCATACCGGGCAGCTTTGATCCGAATCCGGACCTCAAGCCCGAAGAGTCGCGCGGATTTGATGTGGGCGCGGACTTCGCCATTGGAGAGCAGGGCCGGCTTTCGCTCACGTACTTCGATGCCGACCTCGAAAGTGAGATCAGCACCACATTTGATGTGAACACTTTTCGCTCGAGCGTGGCCAACCTGAGTGGCAACAGCAAACGGCGCGGACTTGAGGTCGAGGCGCAATACGCGCCAGGCGAGAACCTGACAGTGTGGTTTGCGTATACGTACACTGACTCCAAGCAGCCCGATGGGCAGATCGAGGTACGCCGTCCTCGACATACAGGTTCGGCCGCGATCACCTACGCGCCGCGCAACGCTTTCGGTTCGCTGACACTCGCGGTCGATTACAACGGCCGCCAGGAAGATCTTGATTTTCGGCAATTCACGGCGGCGCGTGTGTCGTTGCGTGATTACATGCTGGTTCGGCTGGCCGGCCAATACAACCTCACACCCGATGTGAGCTTGACGGCGCGCGTCGAAAACTTACTGGATCAGGATTACGAAGAGATTTTTTCGTATCGGCCCAGCGGTCGCGCGTTTTACGCCGGCGTGCAGGCGCGTTTCTAGGCCGCCTTGCTGACAGCGATGACGATAAGGTGTGTGGCGGCGTTGTTTTCGTTGATGGCGTTTGCCGACGCGGCGAACGCGACTCCGCTGCGCATCGTTTCGCTGAATCTGTGCGCCGACGAACTGGTGTTGCGGCTCGCAGCGCCGGGGACCGTCAAGTCGGTGACGTGGCTGGCGCGCGATCCAGGGTTGTCGAATGTCGCCGCGTTGGCGGAAGCGATCCCGGTCAATCGAGGGCTCGCCGAAGACGTCGTACCGCTGGCGCCGGATCTGGTAATTGCCGGCGCATATACGACGCGCACAGCGGTCTCGCTGCTGCGCCGGCTGAAGATACCCGTACTCGAGCTGGATGTTCCGCGCACTGTTGACGAAGCGCTGGCCCAGATCACAACAGTGGCCGCTGCGATTGGCAGGCCGGAAAACGGCGCGCAGTTAATTAGCGTGATCAGAGACGGACTTTCCAGACTCGACACCGTGCGGTCGACGGAAGCACCACCGATCGCTGCGATCTATCAGCCAAACGGCCTGACAATCGGGCAGGGATCGCTGGTCAACGACCTGTTAAGGCGTGCCGGGTTACGCAACCTCGCAATCGAGCGCCGCATCGACAACTATGGAGCGCTGCCGCTCGAGTGGCTGCTGCTGGCTCAGCCCGACCTGTTGATCGTCAATACGGCTGGGGATGTCGGGCACGCGATGGCGTACGAAATCTTGAGCCATCCGGCGCTGATGAGTCGTTACCACGGGGATCGCGTCGTCAGTGTGCCATCTGCCTGGTGGAGTTGCCCCGGCCCGCGACTTGTCGACACCGTGCAGCGCTTGCAGCATGCCGCGCAGAAACTACGCCCGATGGCGAGGGAAGGCAGATGAGCGCGCAAGTTGCCGTTGCATCGCAACGGTCGGATGCGAAGTCGATGAGCTCTTCGTGGCTGATCATTACGCTCATTGTGTTGCTGCTGCTGTTATGCGCCGCATCGCTTGCGGTTGGGCGCGCTCCGCTTGATGTAGGGGCCGCGATCTCACAGTGGGTGCGCGGCGAATCGACATTGGCCACGCTGGTGCTGGTCGAGTTACGACTGCCGCGGACGCTGCTCGCCGTTTTGGTTGGCGCAAGTCTTGGCCTCGCGGGCGCTGCGTTGCAAGGATTACTACGCAATCCGCTTGCCGAGCCAGGCATCATTGGCGTGTCGTCGTGCGCCGCGCTTGGAGCGGTCATTGCGTTCTACAGCGGCGCTTCGTTCGCGGCGCCGCTGGCGTTGCCGCTGGCAGGCATCGCAGGTGCGTTAATCGCGGTTGTATTGCTGTACGCGCTCGCGGGACGCGAGGCGAGCACGCTGACATTGATCCTTGCGGGCGTTGCGATCAACGGCTTCGCAGCGGCCGCAACGGCACTTGCGCTAAACCTTGCTCCGAATCCATTTGCGGTGACAGAAATCGTGTTCTGGATGATGGGATCGCTCGCCGATCGCAGCATCAGCCATCTGCAGCTCGCCGCGCCATTGATGATCGCCGGTTGGGCATTGCTGTTGACCAGCGGCCGTGCGCTAGACGCTTTAACGCTGGGTGAAGATACCGCGGCAAGTCTCGGCGTTCGCCTTGGCAGACTGCGGTTCATGCTGGTGCTCGGCACGGCGTTGGCTGTCGGCAGCGGCGTCGCGGTGACCGGTGCTGTCGGTTTCGTGGGGCTGGTTGCGCCGCATCTGCTACGGCCGCTAGTCGGATATCAGCCGAGCCGCCTTCTGCTAACAAGCGCGATTGCAGGCGCCGTGCTGGTGTTGGCAGCGGATATCGCTATTCGCCTGATTGCCGTCGGCCCCGAGCTCAAACTCGGCGTTGTCACTGCCTTGATTGGCGCGCCGTTTTTTCTGGTGCTCGTCCTGCGATTACGGCGCGAAACAATCTGATGCAAATCATTGCGGACAATGTCACCGTTGCTGTTGGCAGCGCGACGTTGCTCGACAACGTCAGCGTCGTGGCAGGGTCGGGCACGCTACTCGGGCTGGTCGGCCCGAATGGTGCGGGCAAGTCCACATTGTTGCGAGTGCTCGCCGGGCTACGGCACTGCACGCGTGGGAATGTTCGTTACGACGGGGAATCCCCTAGCACGCGAGCGCGGCACCGACTCTCGCAGCGGTTAGCGTATTTAGCGCAGCGAGGGCCCGTGGCGTGGCCGCTGACGGTCGAACGGCTCGTTGCACTGGGCCGAGTGCCGCATCAGGCGTCATGGGGAGTGCAGGACGCGGAGGGACCAGTCGCCATCTCCACAGCCCTAATCGAAACTGACACGCTGCATCTGCAAGACCGCATCGTGGATACGCTGTCGGGTGGTGAGCTTGCACGCGCATTACTTGCGCGAGCGCTCGCAGTCGACGGCGAGGCGTTACTCGCCGATGAGCCGGTTGCCGAGCTCGACCCGTATCACCAACTGCAAGTAATGGACATCCTGCGCGCGCGTGCCAATGCGGGTCAGACCGTCGTCGTGGTGCTGCATGAAATTACATTGGCCGCACGCTTCTGCGACCGCCTCGTTCTACTCGATCGGGGGCGTGTCGTCGCGGCAGGCGCACCGGCGGACGTGCTGACCGATCAGAATCTTCATGCAACGTATCGAGTCAGTGCGCTGAGGGGCACGCATGGCGCTTCGCACTACGTGTTGCCCTGGCAACGGCTGGATTGACGCTGGCGTCGTTTACTCACCTGATAGCTTGCCGGAAAGCGTCTCGATGATCGGGCACGGATGATTCGTGCGTGCTCGTTCACACTCAGCAATCAGATGTTTTAGTGCTGCGCGCATACGATTCAGATCGGTGAGCTTATTTTCGATCTGCTCCAGACGCGCGGCGGAAATTCGGCGAATCGCGCGGCGGTCCGTACCATCGTTCAGTCTTAATAGTTCGCGGATTTCTTCAAGCGCAAACCCGAGCTCCTGCGCGCGCTTGATGAACCGAATGCGCTGAACGAGGCCTTGGTCATACCGTCTAAAGCCGCCCTGTGCGGCGGGTACTGGCAACAGCTTCCGCTGCTGGTAATAGCGAATCGTTTCCACGCCAACGTCTGCGGCGCGTGCCAGGCGCCCGATAGTAAAAGCACGATCTGGCACGAAAGTCCTTGACTCTGGGGTCGACTACGGAGTTTATCGTTTGCCAACCCAATCGTCAGACGCCTACGATGGATCGAATAGTCGTCCATGAACACGTCCAATCCCGGCCCAAGCACAGCACTCGCATCAAGGTCATGCGGCTGGATGCTGCAGCCACACTTCGAGCACTGTTAACAGCGGCGTGGGCCTGAAGGACCCGGTCTGCGGAATGACCGTGACCGAGCAGTCACCGCATCGTTTTGAACTCGAAGGACGCACCTTCTACTTCTGCAGCGCTGGCTGCAAAAACAAGTTTGCTGCGGATCCGAAGAAGTATTTAACAAGCCCGAAGATCTTTCGCCGAAAGCGGCCGCGCCCGCGGGCACGATCTACACGTGTCCGATGCATCCCGAAATACGGCAGGACCGCCCGGGGCATTGTCCGAAGTGCGGCATGGCGCTCGAGCCGCTGATGCCTTCACTCGACGACGAAGAGAATCCCGAACTGCGCGATTTCTCGCGGCGCTTCTGGTGGACGCTGCCGCTGACGATCGCGGTTGTCGCGGTCGCGATGATCGGTCACCGCTTTCTGCCGTTATCGCCAGCCGCGCTTTCATGGTTGGAGCTCGCTCTGTCCGCGCCTGTCATCTTGTGGGCGGGGCGTCCGTTTTTCATGCGGGCGGTGCAGTCGATCGCCAATCGCAGCCCAAACATGTGGACGCTGATTGGACTGGGTACTGCAGCTGCGTTCGTCTACAGCGTCACAGCTACCGTCGCGCCACAGTTGTTCCCGCCGTCCTTCGTGATGCATGGTCGCATCGGCGTGTATTTCGAGGCCGCTGCGGTGATCGTGTCGCTGACGCTGCTCGGGCAGCTGCTGGAACTGAAGGCCCGCGGCCAGACCACATCAGCCATCAAGGCCTTGATGGATTTAGCGCCGAAAATGGCGCGGCGCATCCGCGAAGATGGCGCTGAAGAAGACATTCCATTGGCGCACGTGCATGTCGGCGACTCGCTCCGCGTCCGGCCCGGCGAAAAGGTTCCGGTCGACGGCAAGGTGATCGAGGGCGAAAGTGCGGTCGATGAATCGATGCTGACCGGTGAGCCGATTCCTGTCACCAAGCGGCCCGGCGATCCGGTGATCGGCGCGACGATCAATACCAGCGGAGCGCTGGTCATGCGTGCAGAGCGCATAGGAAGCGAAACAACGCTCTCGCAAATCGTGCAGATGGTTTCGCAAGCGCAGCGCTCGCGTGCACCGATGCAGCGTTTGGCAGACGTCGTAGCAGGCTGGTTCGTGTTGGCGGTCATCACAGTCGCGGCGTTGACTTTTCTGGCGTGGGGCTTATTCGGACCCGAGCCAGGTTGGGTTTACGGACTGATCAATGCATTAGCGGTGCTGATCATCGCGTGTCCGTGTGCGCTAGGGCTCGCGACGCCGATGACGATCATGGTCGCGACCGGACGTGCGGCGACTGAAGGCGTGCTATTTCGTGACGCGGCGGCGATTGAGTCGTTGCGTACGATCGATACGCTGGTGGTCGACAAGACCGGCACGCTGACAGAAGGTCGTCCGGTCCTCGAGCGCGTCGTTCCCGCGCCGGGCTTCGATGAAGCACAGGTGCTAGCGCTTGCGGCCAGCCTCGATCAGGGTTCCGAGCATCCACTGGCGCATGCCGTGGTTGCAGCGGCGCGCAAGCGCGGCCTGACGCTCGAGAACGCGGAAAGCTTCGAATCGGCGAGCGGCATTGGTGTGCGCGGAGTCATTCGCGGCCGGCGGCTGGCTTTAGGTAACACCGCGCTGATGCAAGACGAACGGATTCAGCTGGCACCATTGCTGGATAAAGCAGAAGACCTGCGCAAGACGGGGGCAAGCGTGATGTTCTTGGCGGTCGACGGCAAGCTTGCGGGATTGCTCTCTGTTGCGGATCCAATCAAGTCGACAACCGCCGAGGCTTTGGCACAACTACGGAACGAAGGCGTCCGTATCGTGATGGCAACCGGTGACGGCTGGACCACGGCGCGGGCGGTCGCGGCGCAGCTTCAGATCGACGATGTGATCGGTGAAGTCAAGCCGGCGGATAAGGTGCAACTAGTGAGTCGCCTGCAGGCCGAAGGCCGCAAGGTGGCGATGGCCGGCGACGGTATCAACGACGCCCCTGCGCTGGCGAAAGCCGACGTCGGAATCGCAATGGGCACTGGCACCGATGTCGCTATGCACTCGGCGCATGTGACGTTAGTTAAAGGCGACCTACGCGGCATCGCGCGAGCGCGTCTGATATCGCGGCAGGCGGTACGCAATATGCGGCAGAACCTCGGCTTCGCGTTTATCTACAACACGCTCGGGGTGCCGATTGCGGCGGGCGCGTTATATCCATTTACCGGGCTACTACTGTCGCCGATGATTGCAGCGCTGGCCATGAGTCTTAGTTCGGTGTCGGTGGTCGGAAACGCGCTACGACTGCGTACCGTTTCACTCTAAACCCACAATCGCACGGACGTATTGCCCGACGTTTCGAGCATCGGTTCAAAGCGCGGCACAACGAAAGTTCGACTCACTGAGTTTCTATCTGGCAATAGGTTAATTATGAAGTCGTGGGTGGTTATTGGCGCAGGTATTGCTGTTTCTGGTGCGCTGGTTGCCGTTGTGCTTTACGACCGTGCCGGCCGCATGGATTCGCCGCCGGACCTTCGCGAGCCACGGCGCATCGCCGCGGGCAAGCTTGTTTACGACGCTCATTGCGCGTCGTGTCACGGCCGCAACCTGGAGGGTCAGCCGGACTGGATGAGCCGCTTGCCAAACGGCCGCTTTCCAGCGCCTCCGCATGACGACAGCGGCCACACTTGGCATCACCCGAACGAGGTTTTGTTCGCATTAACAAAGCACGGGATGAAGCCGCCGTACGCGCCGGAGGGTTACTCTAGCGATATGCCTGCATTCGCAGGAATTCTGTCCGACGACGATATTTGGAATGTGCTGGCCTTTATCCAAAGTCGCTGGTCCGATCGCGTACGGACACGTCATGATCAACTGACACAAAAGAAATAATTAGGTGTCCGCGTCGTCTTTCGATGCTCGATGCAAAAATAGCTCGATAGTTCGAACAAAAGTGAACCCGAAGACGCAAAGCGCCCAGGTCAGCGCGACCGCGTACGGACCGACATTTGGCGGGAAAGGTATTCCTACGACGTTGAGCCACAGTGCCATGACTGCAAGTACCGAAACCACGTAAACGATGATGACCCATACGGGAAATCGTCCTTCGACTTTACGGCGACGGCGAAATTGAGTCACAAGAACGAAGGTGAAGATCAAGGCAGCGACGGCGCTCGACAGCGGCCAAGTGACGTTGTGGGGAAAGCGGAGCAGGTTTAGAAGGGTGGGAACCAAAGCCAACGCAGTCACCACGAGACCGCCCTCGATGTAAAGGCGCACGAGGCGCAAGTGCCGATCGGAGAGCTCGCCTCCGAGCGCGCCTCGGAGGGTGACAACCACCGCCGAGAAACCCACAAACGATAGAGACAGGGCGGCGAGGCGAAGTAGGTAGTCAGATTCTGCAGGTGTCACGAGGCATTCACTTAGTTATATGTGTAACGTTTAGAGCGCAGTCTAAATGCCGCTCAACACTACGCACGCACAGTCACTTTGTCGCCAAAAGACACTAGCCATCACGGCTTGAGCGACCATCGATTTTGTGTCGCGCCGATGATGGAATGGACCGATCGCCATTGTCGCTATTTTCACCGGCAGTTGACCCGGCGCGCACGCCTGTACACCGAGATGTTGACCACCGGCACGCTATTGCATGGAGATGCGGGTCGGCATCTGGAATTCGACGCCGCCGAACATCCGGTGGCATTGCAGTTGGGCGGAAGTGAGCCCGACGAGCTGGCGCACGCAGCGAAGCTCGGGGAGCGCTATGGATACGACGAAATCAACCTCAACTGCGGCTGCCCTTCCGAAAGGGTGCAGCGCGGCGCGTTCGGTGCGTGCCTGATGGCCGAGCCGGTATTGGTAGCCAATTGCGTGAAAGCAATGCGGGACGCTGTGTCGATTCCGATAACGGTAAAGCATCGTATTGGCATCGATCGACGCGACGACTATGGATTCGTGCGCGACTTCGTCGGTGCGTTGCATGCTGCGGGGTGCCGCGTGTTCATCGTGCACGCGCGCAGCGCCTGGTTGAAAGGCCTCAGCCCAAAAGAAAATCGCGAAGTTCCGCCGCTCGATTACTCATGCGTGCAGCGGCTGAAACTGGATTTTCCGGCAGCAGAATTTATCTTGAACGGTGGCATCACGACGCTGGACGTCGCGCGCAGGCATCTGGACGCCGTTGACGGCGTGATGCTCGGCCGCGCGGCGTATCACGATCCATTTTTGCTTGCTGGGGTTGATTCGTCAGTTTTTTGCGACGATGCATCGATGACGACGCGGGAGGCCGTCGTGCTGACGATGACTGAATACCTAAGACAGCAGACGCACGCGGGTGTCGCCCCGCGCCACGTCGTGCGCCACGTGCTGGGATTGTTTCAGGGCCTGCGTGGAGCGCGCCAGTGGCGCCGGACGCTAAGCGACGCCGACATGCTGCAGCGTTACGGTGCCGACGTGCTGCTGTACGCGTTTGAAGCGGTGAAGGACCAGACGACGTTGGCGCCTGCTGTCGTCTGAGAGCGAGCTGGCTTACGTGGGGCAGGACTTCGGCAATTCCGCTTCGAGTCTGCTGACTTCTTGGCTGGCTTTCTGCATTTGCTCGATCGTCGCTGCGCGCGTATCGACTTTGTTACGCGCCTCGATCGCTCGCGCGAGATCGCGGCGCGCTCGCTCGCACCGGTCTGCCACTTTTGCTTCGGCCCGCTCGCGCTTTTCAGCGGCGCGTTTTTCCTCGTCTGCTTGTTTTTTCTGATCCTTATCAAGCTGCTTGACTGCAGCGACATCTTTCTTGGCGCGATCCTTGGCGGCTTGCTGATCGGGCACGCTGACTTGAGGAGACGTATCGACCTTACGCACCGGCCTGGTACCGGCCGGGCATTCCCGGTTTGAGTAGGTGACAGTTCCGTCTTTCCCTTCGCAGCGCTGCACCTGCATCTGCTGTGCGGCCGCACCGTTGCTAATAACGCTAGCCGCCAACACTGACAGCAAGAAAAGAAGTTTTGATTGCAACGTCGTCTCGGGTGGCGAGTTAGGACTAAGGAATCGCCAGAGCGGTCCGTACCGCGTCAGCTGCGGTCTTGTTGAATCGGTACTGGTAGTCATAAATTTTAGCGCCGGCCTGGTACAACTTGCCCGGACGAACGCCCGGCGTGCCCTTGCTTGGTTCGATGAACGCAATCTTGGCGGACTCGCGCTCGACGTTTGTGACGCCGGTGTCGAGCGGATCGACGTTGGCCGGAAATGACAGGACTACTGCGCGCGTGCCTGCGATCGTTTGCTCTTCCCACTCGCCTTGGTCAAGTGCTTTGACACCGTCACGGTCGCAGAACAGCGTGCCGGTCTTTGCAGCAAATAGCTCGACTCCACCCTTTTTAGCGGCGCCCGGCTTAAACAGCATTGCGTACGGCTTGGCACCCTTGCGGTCTTCGTACGCGAGGCAATACGGAATTTGCTTCGAGAAATTGCCAACGAACTGCGCGGTGTTGGTGGCGCCGGTGAATGATTCACGCGCCGGCAGCATCAGTACATCGTCGATGAAGCGCGCGACCACCATGTAGGCAACCGATCCCGGTGGGAACACGGCACTGCCTACCTTCGCTGCTTCCTGTTTCAAATAGTTGTCCGGCGTCCGCAGAAAAGGCTGCATATGCTGGCCAGCTACATCGAACGCCTGCAGCGTGACGGCAATGCGCAATGGATTCTGCCCGGAGAAGATCATGTAGATCGTGCCGTCGGGCGCCGGAATCGCGAAGTTCGGACGACCGACGGGGCGGCGTTCGCCATTCAGCACGAAATTGCCGGCGTCGATGTTGCTGTGAACGGCGCCAGTCTTTGCATCGTTTGTTGTCTCGGTCAGCGCGTAGCGATTCTCGGCGCCAGGCTTATCTGCCGCACGCAGGTTCGCGACACGGGCGCCGTAGATGAGATAGATGCCATCACCGCGCAACGCGTCGAGACCCGGCGTGGGAAGCGGCTTGGCACCTTGCACCGGTCGCGGCTGCTTCAGCGGCCCGTACGTCTGCAGTTCGCCCGGCGATAACTCGGTGGCGCCTACGACGGCACTCAGGGTCAAAGCGACGCTCGCCATTGCAATTTTCAGATTCGGGTGCATTCAATGATCTCCTGCTCGTTCGAACCACTCGGATCGTAACGAACACGTTAAAGCGCGATGATCGGAAAAACGGCAGGAATTCTCCCGCGAAGGTGGGACTAAAGTCGTCATTCCACTATATGACCTTACCCGGATTCATGATGTTCAACGGATCGAGCGTGCGCTTTATCGCACGCATCAAGTTCATTTCAACAGGCGATTTGTAGCGCATATTTTCCTCACGTTTCAACTGCCCGATGCCGTGCTCCGCCGAGATCGAGCCAGAGAAGCGCGCCACTTGATCGTGCACGCACTCGTATACGGCCGACTGCTGCTCGTGAAAAAATCGATCCTCATCAGTTGCCGCCGGTGGCATCACGTTGTAATGCAGGTTGCCGTCGCCCAGATGACCGAAGGTCACCATACGAATGCCGGGAAAGCGCTGAGCGAGGAGTGCGTCGGTCTCGTCGATGAAGCGCGCGATCGACGAGATGGGCACCGATATATCGTGCTTGATGTTCTTGCCTTCGCGTGCCTGGGCTTCGGAGATCGATTCGCGCAGCATCCATAGCGAACGCCCTTGCGCAGCCGATTGCGCAATGACCGCGTCGGCGATCAATCCTTTTTCCAATGCCTGCTCGGCAAGCGATTGCAACAGCGCTGCCGCGTGTCGCTCGTCTTCGTGATCGCTTAGCTCCAGCAGCACGTACTGCGCATGCGCGCGCTCGAAGGGCGAGCGCTGCTGCGGAAAATGTCGTGTCACCAATTGCAGACACCTGATCGAGAAGAATTCGAATGCGGTCAGTGTCGGGCCCGCTGTTGACTGCGCCAGCGGCAGCAGCGATAGCGCTGCGGATACTGAGTCGAGTGCGAAAAGTGCCGTGACTTGCGAGCGTGGCAATGGAAACGTTTTGAGGCACGCGGCGGTTATCACGCCGAGGGTGCCTTCGGCACCGATGAACAGATCGCGGAGGTCATAGCCGGTGTTGTCTTTACGCAGCCCGCGCAGGCCGCTCCAAATCTCGCCCGATGGCAGTACAACCTCAAGTCCGAGTGCGAGCTCGCGGGCGTTGCCATATCGCAAGACCTGGGTGCCACCCGCGTTGGTGCTCAGGTTGCCGCCAATCGTCGCGCTGCCTTCGGCCGCGAGTGACAGCGGGAAAAGCCCGCTTGCGCCGTAGGCAGCCTGCTGCACATCGTGCAACACGCATCCCGCTTCGACGGTGATCGTGCCGTTGATTGGGTCAATTTCGCGGACGCGATTCAGGCGCTTCAATGACAACACAATTGCAGCGCCCGATGGATCCGGCGTCGCGCCGCCTGCGAGGCCGGTGTTGCCCCCTTGCGGAACGATCGGTGTGCGCATCTCGGCGCACACGGAGACGATCGCCGCCACTTCGTGCGTGTTAGAAGGCAGCACGACCGCCTGAGCGCGTCCAGTGAAACGTCCACGCCAGTCCGTCAGATAGGCCGCGGTGTCCTCAGGCGCGGTAAGCACTTGGGCAGATCTGACGGTCTCTCGCAACCTTGATAGCAACATCAGCGTCCGGCCAAGCGCGTTGCTGTGACGGCTAGACGTTTGCCGAGTGCCACCGCCAGGCGCCGTTCCTCATCGGACAGCCGCGCTGTCGAGCCGTGTGGGGCAAAGTGGCTCGCACCGTAAGGCGAGCCACCACTCGTGGTCGTCATCAAATCGGGTTCGGTGTACGGAATACCGAGCACCAACATGCCCTGATGCAGCAGAGGCAACATCATCGATAGCAGCGTCGATTCCTGGCCACCGTGCATCGAAGTCGTCGACGTAAATACAGCGGCGGGCTTGCCCGCCAGAGCCCCTGAGAGCCACTGGTCCGACATCGAGTCGATGAGGTGCTTCAGCGGTGCCGCCATATTGCCGAAGCGTGTGGGCGAGCCGAGCGCGAGTCCGCCGCACTCTTCAAAATCGCGCAACTCTGCATATGCCGCACCTTCGGCCGGCACGCTCGGCAGTGCGGTGGTGACAACCGTTGCAACCGGCGGAACGGTGCGTATTCGGGCCTGGGTTCCATCGACTTGATCAATGCCTTGCGCTATCGCCTCGGCCAGAAGTCGCGTCGCGCCGGTGCGCGAATAGTAGAGAACGAGAATATCCACTCGGTGGTTTTGTACTGCAATGGTGCGTGCTGATCGCGTTTTAGTGAAGAGTGTGCTGCGCTCGCTATTATCGCCGCACGATGCGCTTGAACCTGGCCCCGTGGCTCGACCGTTATTCGTGGCTCAAGCGGGCGCACGATGTTGCCATCTTTGCGCAGCGTCGCGCGCGCGACGTCAGAATGGCGCAGGTTGCGGGTAGCTTGACCTTTGCAACGACGCTGACGATCGTTCCGCTGTTTGCCGTTGCGCTTGCGCTGTTCAGCACATTTCCCTTGTTTATCGAATTTCGCGGGGCCATCGAGAACGCGGTGCTCAAAGCGTTGCCCGGTCAAATTTCGGACACGGTGCTCCGTTACATCAACGAGTTTGCGTTAAAGGCGACGCGGCTCACGGCAGTTGGGCTGATATTCCTGGCGGTGACAGCGGTTGCGATGATGGTCACGTTCGATCGCGTGATCAATGACATTTGGCGTGTCAAGAATCTAAGGCCGTTAACGCAGCGGGTGCTGATTTATTGGGCCATCCTGACTCTTGGCCCGCTGTTGGTCGGTATCAGCCTAACGGCGAGCTCCTACGTGTGGTCGTTGTCGGGCGACGCAGTGGCCGCGTTGCCCCGCTCGATCCGCGGTGCGCTTGACTACGCGCCGGTGATCATTAGCGGCTTCGCCTATGCCGCGCTCTTTGTGTTCGTGCCGAACCGGAGGGTGGCGTGGAGCGATGCGCTGATCGGCGGCTTCATCGCAGCGATCCTGGCGGAGATCTTCAAGCACGCGTTCGGAGAGTTTGTATCGCGGGGCACCACGGGTTCGATCTACGGCGCGTTCGCGGTGCTGCCGTTGTTTCTGATCTGGATCTACCTGTCCTGGTACGTCGTGCTGTTCGGCGCGGCGATCACGGCGACCTTGCCGCGGTTGCGCGCGACCCGTTTTGCCGATGAAATGCTGGCGGGCAACCAGTTCGTAACGTCGGTTGCGCTGCTGAAAGCGCTGCTGCAGGCAAAGCAGTCGAAGACGCCGGCGGTTCGGCCGGTCGAACTGGCGCGCCAGATTCGCATGTCGATCGATGAAACCGACGCTCTGCTCGAGGCGCTCGAGAAACTGGGATACGTCAGGCGGCTCGCGGTGACTCGGGCCGGCCGGCGCGACGATCACGATTGGATGCTGATCTGCGACGAGAATGCGATGACGCTGAAGCCGTTGTTCGAGCACTTCGCGGTTGATCCGACCAACAGTCTGCTCAATACCGATTCGCTTGGCTTACGCGCGATGCGCACCCGCTGGTTTCAATCGGACTGGTTAAAAGCTCCACTCGCACAGGAACTCGCCGATCGAAAATGAGCAGAGCTACAGACGAATCTTGCCGGCCCAAATATTCGCGTACATCACCCAGTCGCCGATAAAGCTATACAGCGGCTGCTTGAACGATGCCGGCTTGTTCTTCTCGAATGCAAAGTGGCCGATCCAGGCAAAGCCGTAACCGCACACGAGCGCGGCGAGTAACCACCACGGATTGCGCGTCACTATCGCGATCACAATAAAGGCGAGCGCCAATGAAGAGCCGGCGAAGTGCATGCGTCGGCAGTTGCGGTCTTTGTGCTCGGATAGGTAAAACGGATAGAACTCGCGGAACGATGCAAAGCGCTGCGAGCGTGGCCGAATTTCGCTCATCAGGCCCAATCTAGCGCTTCCTGGCCTGACGCTCAAGACGGGGCAACCGTCAGCACCAGTGCGGCGGCGCAAAGCACCAGCACGCCAGCGATGCGATCCGTCATGCGCGCATAACGCGGGTCAGACGCAAGATGCGAAGCGCGCGACGCGAGGTAACCGTAGCCGGCAAGAATCAGCAACTCCGGCACGATCGACCCGATAGCCAGCCAGACCATCTGAGCGCCGATCGGCAACAGCGGATCCACGAACTGCGGCAGGATTGCAACGAAGAAGATGAGCGTCTTCGGATTTGCTAGCTGAAGCGTGAAGCCCGAAACAAAAATCGCACGTGATGAGCGATCGCGCGCTGTTGTGTTTGAAGCGGTGATCGGTGATGCACGACCCAGCAGCGCGGAAACTCCGATATAGACAAGGTAGAGAGCGCCCAGCCACTTGACCGCGATGAAAAACGGTTTCGATGCCGCCAGCACGGCGCCGAGCGCCGTAGCGGACACGGCGAAGTAGAGCGCGTTGGCGGTCAGCACGCCGAGCGCGGCATATAGCGAGCGGCGCGCGCCATGCGTTAGCCCGTAAGCAATCACCAGCATGACGGCAGGACCCGGCGACAACGACAGTGCCGCTTCGGTCAGCAGATAAAGCCAGTAGGTATCCCAGTTGATCGAGGACAGCACGTCAGCTTCAGGCTGGCGTGCGCTCGAAGACGCGGGCGGCGAAGCGTCGCAGCACCTCTCGCACACCATCAGGATTCTCGGCCATCAATGAGTGACCGGTCCCGGACAGCGTGACGACCGTTGCATCCTTGCAAGCATCGATAAGGGGCTTCGCAGTGCGTGAGGGTGTCATCGTGTCGGACGTCGCCAGGACGAACAGTGCTGGACAACTCAATTCGGCGGCAGCCTGCACACCGCGTTGATACGCGTTGCACGCGGTAAAGTCAGCATGAAGGACTTCAGCACCGTTGCGCTGCGCAATGCGCTGCATCAGCCGCAGATTGCTCCACACATTCGAGAAACCGGGACCCGGACTCGACGGCTTGCGATCGAACGCATCGATTGAAGCACTGTGCGACCACACGTTGATCATCTGCATCGCCTGCGATGGCGAGCTTTTCGTTGCCGCGAGCAGCGCGTCGGACACCCGCATCGGAGATGCGGTCGCCAGCAGAACGACGCCATGCACGCTATCGCCCAGCGCTGGTGCGAGTTCGAGCGCGATCAGCGAACCCATGCTGTGCCCGACCAGCATCACACGCTTGACGCCAGACGCTTTCACGGCGCCGGCGATCAGCTCGGCCATCGACTCGATCGTCGTTAACGCCGGACCCGCGCTGCGCATGTGGCCAGGAAGATCGAGCGCCAGCACACTGTAGCCGTGATGCGCCATGTAGCGGCTTTGCAGAATCCAAACGCTGTGGTCGTGTTCTCCGCCATGAAGAAACACGATCGTCGGCAGCTCGGGATCGAATGCCTTGCCTCCGGTGTACGCGTACAGGCGGGGCGTTTCGCACAGATCCATCACACAGTCTTCGCCGCGCGCTTGAGCGCCTGCTCGAGGTCTTCTAATAGGTCGGTGGCGTCTTCCAGGCCGACCGACAGCCTAATCGTTCCCTGCGTAATGCCGGCGGCAGCCAACTCATGATCTGGAACGCGAAAGTGCGTCGTCGACGCCGGGTGAATCACCAGCGACTTGGCGTCGCCGACATTGGCGAGATGCGAAAACACACGCAGTGCTTCGACAAAAGCGCGTCCGGCGTCGCGTGAGCCTTTCAGATTGAAGCTGAACACCGCGCCGCATCCGCGCGGTAGAAGTTTTTGCGCCAAGCCGTGATCTGGATGCGATGGCAACTCTGGATATGCCACGGATTCGATCATCGGATGCTCGGAGAGAAACGCTACGACCTTGCGCGTGTTGTCGACGTGTCGCTGCATGCGAAGCGGCAAAGTCTCCAGTCCTTGCAGCAGGAAGAACGCCGTATGCGGGCTCATGCACGCGCCAAAGTCTCGCAGTCCTTCGCGCCGCGCGCGCAACAGAAACGGCGCGACCGTGCTTTCCTCCGCGAAGTTCATGCCGTGAAACCCCACGTACGGCTGCGTCAGTGTCAAAAATTTTCCGCTCGCGAGCCAGTCAAATGTGCCGCCGTCGATCAACACGCCGCCGATTGCGATGCCATGACCCCCAATGAATTTGGTTGCCGAGTGATAAACGAGATCAGCGCCGTGATCGAACGGCGTCATCAGGTACGGTGTGGTGAACGTCGAGTCGACAAGAAGCGGCACGCCATTTTCATGTGCGATCACGCTGACCGCGGGAATATCGAGCACATCAAGACCGGGATTGCCCAGCGTTTCCCCGAACAGCAACCGCGTGTTGGGTCGAATCGCGGAGCGCCAAGCGTCCGGATCGCGCGGGTCGACAAACGTCGTGTCGATTCCAAAGCGCGCCAGCGTGAAACCGAGCAAATTATGCGAGCCGCCGTATAGCGCGCGACTGGCGACGATATGCGACCCCGCGCCCATCAGCGTCACGATCGCTAGATGCAAAGCGGCCTGTCCGCTCGCCGTCGCAATCGCGCCGACGCCTTTTTCGAGCGCCGCCATGCGCTCTTCCAACACAGCGACTGTCGGATTGGAGATGCGCGAGTACACATGACCGGCGCGCTCCATGTTGAACAGCGCCGCGGCGTGATCGGAGTCGTCGAACACATACGACGCCGTCGCATAAATCGGCACCGCGCGACTGCCGGTCGTAGGGTCCGGCGGCTGACCTGCATGCAATGCGAGCGTGTCAAAGCCTGGATAGCGGACGGTCATGAGTTGAGTGTATCCAACGCACGGCAACGACCGCACGGCGCATTCACTATGCAGCAGCGGCTGGCGCAGCTGCGCCGCCTACGTCGTCGGCCACTGAAGTGGCAACCACTGCGGTACTCACAACGCCGGCGCAAAAAAGGGCTAAAGCGCTTTTTTGCTCAAAAGCCCCGGCGTTGCTCCGCTCCTCGGGCGACGACGAAAAGGCGGCGCATCTGCGCCAGCCGCTGCTGTCGCGACGTTGCCTCGACGAGATGTTTTTCTTTTTACCCCAACCCAAGAGAATGGTGCCGGCGCAAGCGTTTGGCGACGCGGCGCTGCCTTGGGCGTCGTCGAGGAGCGGAGCCGAGCCGGGGCCTTTGAGCAAAACAGCGCTTTAGCCCTGTTTTGCGCCGGCTCGGCGAGTACCGCAGAGCAGGGTCGAAGACCCCGACGACTCAGGCAGCGCAGCGACGCCAAACGCTTGCGCTCTACAACGATCTACCAAAAAACCTTGCGTAAACTCGTATCGCATATGGATACCAGAGCGATTCTTCACGCGCCCATCGAGCCGTATGACCAAGGCATGCTCGCGCTCGACGACGTTCACACGATGTATTGGGAAACGTCCGGCAATCCGGCCGGTGCGCCGGTGCTTTTCATTCACGGCGGCCCGGGCGGCGGGTGCTCTCCCGAGCATCGGCGCTTCTTCGATCCTGAATTTTTTCGCATCGTGCTCTTCGACCAGCGCGGCGCAGGCGCTTCGACACCCGTTGGTGAGGCGTTCGGCAACAACACAGTCCAGCTAATCGCTGACATTGAGAAGCTGCGGGAATATCTTGGAGTCGAGCGTTGGCTGATTTTCGGCGGCTCATGGGGAAGCACGCTGGGATTGGCGTATGGGCAGGCCTATCCGCATCGGTGCTCGGGTTTCGTGCTGCGCGGCATCTTTCTGGGTCGGCAGAGCGAGATCGACTGGTTCTTATACGGGCTGCGCACGATATTCCCTGAAGCGTGGCAGCGATTCGCCAACATGCTGCCGCCGGCGGAGCGCAAAGATCTACTTAAAGGCTATTTGAAGCGACTGTTCGACACCGATGCGCGTGTCTATCTGCCGTTCGCCCGAGCGTGGAGCGAATACGAAGGTTCGTGTTCGACACTGGTACCGAACCCTGAGCTGGTGCGGCACTTTGCCGACGAAGCGCTCGGCCTGGCACGCCTGGAGGCGCATTATTTCGCCCATCAGTGTTTCCTGGCGCCTAACCAGCTCTTGAACAATCTCGATCGCATTCGGCATCTCCCGGCATCGATCGTGCAGGCGCGCTATGACATGATCTGCCCGATCGTCAACGCAGACGAGCTGGCGCGTGTCTGGCCCACCGCGAAGTACACGGTCGTACCCGACGCCGGCCATTCGGTCTGGGAGCCATCGGTCAGTGCGACGGTGGTTGCGGAAGTCGACCGCATGAAGCTGCATCTCGCCCGATAGCCGACTCGGCCGTTTCTTTGCTTCGCCAAGTTACGGCGCTTGTTGGATCGTGCGCGCGGGGCTACGATGGTTCGCGTCACCGCTACCCGACAGGAGAATCCATGAAAGTCGCCGACATACTCCGCGTCAAGGGCACTGCGCTCTACACGGTTACACCTGACGCGCCGCTCGTCGACGCAGTCAATCTGATGGCTGAGCTCGATATCGGGTCGGTGGTCGTGATGCAATTCGGTGAGCTCACGGGGATGCTGACGTTCCGGGAGGTGATTGGTCGGCTGCATTCAAACGGCGGAGCAATCGGTGACATACCGACACGTGCTGCAATGGACCCCGCACCGTTAACTGTGACCTCTGACACCGACATCAATGAGGTGCGTCGGCTGATGCTCGAGCGTCACGCGCGCTATCTGCCTGTCAAGGATGGGCGAACTCTCGCCGGTGTCATTTCTTTTTATGACGTGGCCAAGGCGGTTCTCGAGGAGCAGAGCTTCGAAAACAAGATGCTGAAGGCGTATATCGGCGATTATCACGAGCCCGAAGAAGCCCGCAGCTAGTGGCCTGTAACAGCCAATTCGAAAGTGCCTTGCGCGCCTGGGCGGCCGACTGCTTTGTCGCTCACCTTGCGCGTATGCGTCGGCTACGCGGCGCGGCTCGCTTCGCGCATTCGGCTCGCCCAGGCGCGCCTTTCTCTTCCGAATCGACCGCTACAGGCCACTCGTGGAGCCGCACGGGACAGATCCACTGACGAAGCCGGAGCCTGGCCGACTCTCCGAAGGCTTTCGGGTCGCAGTCATCGGTGCGGGAATTGCAGGTCTAGCTTGCGCGCAAATGCTTGCCGCGCGCGGCGCGAAGGTCACGGTATTCGAGCAGGGCCGACAGGCCCGGCGGACGTGCCACGACATTGCGTACGGAGTTCGGCAACTTCGATCACGGCGCGCAATACTTCACGGTGCAGAGCCACGCGTTCGAGCGCGCCGTGGCGCAGTGGCTGCAGGCCAATGTCGCCAAGCGCTGGGAAGGCCGCATCATCGCGGTCGAAGGTGCGTCGAGCGAGGACAAGACCACGTCGGCAACGCGCTACATCGGTGCCGAAGGCATGATCTCGATTGCGAAGCATCTGTCCGAAGGACTCGACATTCGACTCGATACGCGCGTTGGCTCTGTATTGCAGACAGGAATGCGCTGGTCGTTGCTCGACGATACAGAGCGCTCATCTGCGCCGGGCGGGTTCGATGCGATGGTGCTTGCGATGCCGTCGTCGCAGGCCGCGCAGCTTCCGGGCGTGCCTGCCACACTCGTGAAGCATCTGCGGATGGTCGAGTGGCGCCCATGCTGGGCCGCATTGCTGACGCTGCAGGTTGCGAGCGGGTTTGACTTCGCCGCAGCGTTCGTCAACGACCACGCCGCGTTGTCATGGGTTGCACGCGAGCACGATGAATCGGGTACCGAGCATTGGGTGCTGCATTCCACACCGAACTGGGCTGTTTCGCATCTGAATATGCCGAGCGATGACGTTGCAGCGCTGCTTGCGCAGGCCCTGGCAGAGCGCTTCAACTTCGGATTCCGGCCCGCCTATGTATCCGCGCATCGATGGCTCTATGCAACGCCGGTGAGACCGTTGCTCGAGCGTTACTTATGGGATGCCAAGTTGCGCATCGGTGCGGTGGGGGACTGGTGTCAGGGTCCGCGTCTTGAAGGTGCGTTTTTATCGGGCGACGCGCTGGGCGCTGCGATTGCGCCTTGAGGTCAAGTTCTGCGGTGGCATTGCTGCACGAGCGGCGTTTTGCGCCGCTGTTCTGGGTTCAGTTTCTCGGCGCCGCTAACGACAACGTATTCAAGTTTGCGTTTACGTTGCTTGCGACTTATTCGGCGGCTACCTGGGGCGGAGTCGATCCACGTTACGCGGCGTTTCTGATTGGCGCGCTGTTTATCGCGCCGTTTTTGCTGTTCTCGGCGACCAGCGGGCAACTCGCGGACAAGGTGGAGAAATCTCGCCTGATCCGTCGGCTGAAAGATGCCGAGATAGCGGTGATGGCGCTGGCTGCAGCCGGTCTGACGCTGCAATGGCCGTGGCTGATCTACGTCGCGATGTTTCTGATCGGCTTGCAGGCGACGTTGTTCGGGCCCGTCAAATATTCGTATCTGCCGCAGCATCTGGACGCGAGCGAAATTACCCGCGGTAACGGCCTGATTGAAATGGCCACCTTCATTGCGATCCTGCTCGGGACGATTGTCGCGGGACTATTGATCGAGATGTTCGCCGCAACGGCCGCTGCGGTTGTCGCGCTTGCGATCGTGTTGCTCGCGCTCGGCGGACGCGTGATTGCGCAATTCATTCCACTTTCGCCGGCGGCAGACGCGTCGCTGCGAATCAATTGGAATCCCTTTTCGGAAACCGTGGCCAATCTGGCGCTCGCACGGCGTGACCGCACGGTCTTCAACTCGATCCTGGGGATTTCCTGGCTGTGGTTTTTCGGGTCAATCTTTCTTACCAGTCTCGCGCCGTTTGCGCGCGAAGTACTGAGCGGCGACGAGGCGGTTGTCACCTTCCTGCTTGCCGTATTTTCGATCGGCATCGGTGCCGGATCGCTGTTGACCGATCGCTTGTCGGGCCACAAAGTCGAAATCGGGTTGGTGCCGCTGGGCTCCATCGGCATGACGGTGTTCGCACTCGACCTGTACTTCGCGTCACAATCGATGACGCCGATCGGGGCGCCGCTGCAGGCGCTGCCCGGATTTCTGGCACGTGATGGCGCCTGGCGAGTCATCTTGGACCTCGCGCTGCTATCGGCGTTCGCTGGGCTGTATTCGGTGCCGTTGTACGCATTGATTCAAAGTCGTGCACAGAAAACGCACGTTGCGCGCATCGTTGCCGCCAATAACATCCTTAACGCGCTGTTCATCGTCGTCGCTTCAATCGCCGCCGCGGCACTGCTCGGCAGCGGGTTAACGATTCCGGAACTCTTTCTGGTGGCCGCGCTGATGAATGCCGCAGTGGCGACCTACATCTACTTGCTCGTGCCCGAGTTTTTGCTGCGCTTCGTTGCCTGGCTGGTCACGCACGCGCTTTATCGTGTGCGGTCGATCGGCGCCGAGCGCCTGCCCGAGGCTGGTCCAGTCGTGCTCGTCTGCAATCACGTCAGCTTTGTAGACGCTGTTGTGATCATGGGCGAGAGTCCGCGGCCAATTCGCTTTGTGATGGATTACCACATCTTCAGAATTCCGGTGCTCCGTACCTTCTTCAATCAGCTGAAGGCGATCCCGATCGCGTCGGCAAAACGAGATCCGGACACGCTGCAGCGTGCTCACGAAAGCATTGAGCAAGCGTTGGAAGAAGGCGAAATGGTTTGCATCTTTCCCGAGGGTCGGATTACCGATACCGGTGAGCTGTATCCGTTCAAGCCGGGAGTTCGGCACATCGTCGAACGCAATCCGGTGCCGGTGATTCCAATGGCGTTGCGCGGCCTGTGGGGATCGTTCTTCTCGCGCTATGGCGGCGAAGCGTTCTCGCTGCCGCTGGATGCGCGACTGCGGCGCGGACTGCGCTCCAAGCTCGAATTCATTGTGGGCGAACCCATACCTGCTGCGCTAGCAACGCCAGAGCTGCTGATGCAGCGCGTGCAGGAACTGCGCGGGACCGCCAGGTAGAGCGAACATGAAACCGTGCACAATCTGACGCGATGTCTTCCACCTTCGGCCATCTGTTTTGCGTTACCAATTTCGGGGAGTCGCACGGTCCAGCGATCGGCTGCGTGATCGACGGCTGTCCGCCGGGGATGGCACTGGCCGAAGCGGATTTGCAACGCGATCTAGACCGCCGCAGACCCGGGACGTCACGGCACGTCACGCAACGGCGTGAATCCGACCGCGTCGAGATCTTGTCCGGCGTCTATGAAGGACACACTACCGGCACGCCGATCGGGCTGCTGATTCGTAACGAAGATTCAAGGGAACGAGACTACGAAGATCTGATCGACACGTTTCGACCGGGACACGCCGACTACACCTACTGGCGCAAGTACGGGGCACGCGATCCGCGTGGTGGCGGCAGATCCTCGGCCCGGTTGACGGCGCCCATGGTTGCTGCCGGCGCGGTTGCGAAGAAGTGGTTGCACGCCCAATTCGGCACGCAGGTGCGCGGCTGCATGCAGCAGCTGGGCGAGATCCAGATTCCTTTCGTGAGCTGGGCCGAGGTCGAAACGAACTCCTTTTTCGCGCCCGATTCGCGGCTGGTGGCTCAGCTGGAGGACTACATGGATCAACTGCGCAAGAGCGGTGACTCTGTCGGTGCACGCTTACGGGTCGTGGCCACCCGCGTCCCCGTCGGGCTCGGCGCGCCGCTGGCTGCGAAGCTCGATGCCGACATCGCACACGCGATGATGGGAATCAACGCGGTCAAGGGGGTCGAGATTGGAGCCGGCTTTGGCGCTGTTCTGCAAAAAGGGTCGGAGCACGGTGATGAAATGCTGCCGGCGGGATTTGCCAGCAACAACGCCGGAGGAGTTCTCGGCGGAATCTCGACCGGGCAGGACATCGAGGTGTCGATTGCACTGAAGCCGACGTCGAGCGTTCGGCTGCCGCGGCGATCGATCACGCGCGCCGGCGCGCCGACGGTCGTCGAGACGCACGGTAGGCACGATCCCTGCGTAGGAATTCGAGCGACGCCGATCGCGGAGGCGATGCTGGCCCTGGTGTTAATGGACCATGCGTTGTTGCACCGCGCGCAAAACGGCGATGTGTTGCATCAGGTACCGGCGATTGCCGCGCAGGCGGAGGCGCCGGGTAATAACTGACCCGCGAGGAGCTTGCGCATGAACGTTCTACTACGAGCCGTACCGATTGCCGCCCTTACTCTGCTCGCCGCTTGCGAGACCGTGCAGACCACCGACGCCGGCGCAGTCGGCGTCACGCGAAAACAGCAGGTGAGCTCGGTTGTCAGCGCAAAAGAGGTGGAAGCGGCCGCTGACAAGCAGTACGACGAGATGATGGCCGAAGCGCAGAAAAAGGGCTTGCTGAATCGCAATGCGCAACAGGTACAGCGCGTGCGAGCGATCGCGCAGCGCTTGATTCCGCAGACCCGTGTCTTCCGGCAGGACGCGCCCGGGTGGGCATGGGAGGTCAATGTGTTGACTTCAAAGGACGTCAACGCGTGGGCGATGCCCGGCGGCAAGATGGCGGTCTACACCGGTCTGATCGAGCGCCTGAATGCGACGGACGACGAGCTTGCGGCGGTGATGGGCCATGAGATCGCGCACGCGTTGCGGGAACACGCGCGAGAGCGCATCGCGCGGCAAATGGGCACGCAGGCCGCGTCCACGATCGGTTCGATAGCGCTTCAGGTACTGACCGGTGTCCAAATAGACCCGCAGTTGGCGGGCACCGTTGGCCAGGCGGTTTTCGTATTGCCAAACAGTCGCGAGAACGAGCAGGAGGCTGACGTTATCGGCGTCGAGCTAATGGCGCGCGCCGGCTACGACCCGCGTGCCGCACTGACGCTGTGGCAGAAAATGGGACAGGCAAGCGGCAGTGGCGGGCCGCCGGAGTTTCTATCGACGCATCCGAGCAGTGCGACGCGTCTGCGTGAACTGCAGGCTTATGTTGACAAGGTGATGCCGCTGTATCAGGCAGCGAAGCGTTAGCCGATCACCAGATCCGCGCGCGCGACCATCTGCGTCGCGCGCGCAAGCGGGTGCGACACCGCGGCCGTCGTTGGCTCGAACTTCAGCGTCAACGCCGCCTGTTCCTCGGCGCTCATGCGCGAGAACAAAAAGTCCCGCCGGTTGTTGGGATCGTCCGCCAGATACAACTGAGTTGCGAACGCTGAAGCACCAGGCGACTGAACGCGCACGTGAATGTGCGACGTTCGCCCCGGATATGCGATCGGCTTGATCGTGCGGAAGTGGAACGCGCCCGCAGCATCGGTGCGTGCCGATCCGTACCCCTGAAAGTTTTGATCACGCTCTGCCTCGGCACCTCCCGCCGGATGGTGGTAGACGGCATTCGCATCGCACTGCCAGATTTCTACGGCGGCGTTCGTCAGTGGCTGACCGCGCCGATCGAGCACGCGCCCGGTCAGATAGATCGGAACACCTTTGCTCAGTACGCGATCGCCTTCGACGCGGAGCAGATCCGCATCGGTCTCAGGCGGACGTTCAGCTGCGTTGCGCGGATAAAAAGGGCCGAGGGTTTGCGCCGGGCTGACGCGCAACGAACCTGGCGCCGTCTGCGCACCCGCGAGCGGAACCAGCAACGTCCCCGCAGCACCGGTGAGAAAGTGTCGACGCTGTAGCGTCTTTGCATTATTCGGTCTTGGCTTCATTTGATCTCCTGAGTGCGTGCTCAGACTGCCTGGACTACGCCGATGTTCCGCTCTCGGATGGCATAATCGTTCGAGTATGAATGTTGTCAAGACACTGCAGTCTCGAACGCTTTACGACAAGCTTTGGGACGATCATGTCGTGCACGTCGAAGACGACGGCACGACGGTGCTTTACATCGATCGCCATCTCGTGCATGAAGTGACCAGTCCGCAAGCGTACGAAGGGTTGCGGCTGGCCGGACGCGCGCCATGGCGCATCAGCTCGATCGTGGCCACCGCGGATCACAACACACCGACGACGGGATGGGAGCAGGGTTACGGCGGTATCGACGACCCGATATCTAAGGAACAGATCGTCACACTCGATTCGAACATCCGCAGCTTCGGCGCCGCGGCTTATTTTCCGTTTCTGGACAAACGCCAAGGGATCGTGCACGTGATGGGACCGGAGCAGGGTGCGACGCTACCGGGCATGACCGTAGTGTGCGGCGATTCACATACCAGCACACACGGTGCCTTTGGCGCCCTTGCGTTCGGCATTGGCACCAGCGAGGTCGAGCATGTGTTGGCAACTCAGACGCTGTTGACTAAGAAGGCCGGCAACATGCTGGTCAAGGTCAATGGACGACTGCCGACCGGATGCACAGCGAAGGACATCGTGCTGTCGGTTATCGGGCGCATCGGCACTGCCGGCGGTACAGGTTATGCAATCGAATTCGCAGGTGACGCGATCCAGGCGCTGTCGATGGAAGGCCGCATGACGGTTTGCAACATGACTATCGAGGCGGGTGCGCGCGCCGGCATGATCGCGGTCGACGAAAAAACCATCGAGTACGTCCGGGGCCGTCCGTTTGCTCCATCGGCTGATCAGTTTGAGGAAGCAGCGAGGGCCTGGCGCACGCTGCGCTCGGATCCCGACGCGAAATTCGATCGCGTCCTCGAACTGCGGGCGGAGGAGATCAAGCCGCAGGTCACATGGGGTACGTCGCCTGAAATGGTGACAACGATCGACGGCTGGGTGCCCGACCCCGAAGCGGAGCGCGATCCGGTCAAGCGCGAGGGAATCGAGCGTGCGCTTGATTACATGGGACTTGAGCCGAAGACGCCCGTCACCGGCATCTTTCTCGACAAGGTGTTCATCGGGTCGTGCACCAATTCGCGCATTGAAGATTTGCGAGAGGCTGCATGGGTCGTCAAGAAACTCGGCAAGCAGGTCGCGAGCAGTGTGAAGCTGGCGATGGTCGTTCCCGGATCCGGTCTGGTCAAGGCGCAGGCCGAACGCGAGGGGCTGGACAAGATCTTTCGCGGAGCTGGCTTTGAGTGGCGCGAACCCGGCTGTTCGATGTGCCTCGCAATGAACGCTGACCGGTTGGAGCCGGGCGAGCGTTGCGCATCAACCAGCAACCGCAATTTTGAAGGCCGCCAGGGCACGGGCGGCCGTACGCACCTGGTTTCGCCGGCGATGGCGGCTGCGGCCGCGATTGAAGGACACTTCGCAGACGTTCGTCGGTTGACGTGAGGAGGTTGCGATGAAGACGCTGTTGATCATGGTAGCCGCGTTATTTACGCTGTCGGCCTGCAACACGATGGAGGGTTTTGGTAAAGACGTCGAAAAGCTCGGCTCAAAGATCGAGGAAAAAGCAAAGCGCTAGAGCGATGGAGAGATTCGAAATCCACACCGGGTTGGTGGCACCGCTGCCTCGTGCCAACGTTGATACCGACGCGATCATTCCGAAGCAATTCCTGAAGTCGATCAGGCGGACGGGCTTCGGCCCGAACCTCTTCGATCAGTGGCGCTACCTCGATCGCGGCGAGCCGGGTAAAGACAACAGCAAACGGCCACTGAATCCGGAATTCGTGCTGAACCAGCCGCGCTATAAGGATGCGTCGATTCTGTTGGCCGCCAGGAACTTCGGCTGTGGCTCGTCGCGCGAGCACGCACCCTGGGCGTTGCTGCAATTCGGGTTTCGAGCAGTCATCGCACCAAGCTTTGCCGACATTTTTTCCAACAACTGCATGAAAAACGGGCTATTGCCGGTGACCCTACCGCAGGCTGTGGTTGATCATTTATTCGATGACGTCGCGGCAAATGTGGGCTACCGCTTGACCGTCGACCTTCCGCGGCAGCGCGTGGTTGAACCGAACGGCAGCGAGCATCCGTTCGAAGTCGCAGCGTTTCGCAAGCATTGTCTGTTGAACGGGTTGGACGACATCGAACTGACGCTGCGTCACAAAGACAAGATCGCAGCATTCGAGAATAAACGCTTGACCGAGCAGCCCTGGCTCGCGAAGACCGCGTAAGCCTGATGAACATCGCCGTGTTGCCGGGCGATGGCGTCGGCAGGGAAGTCATTGCCGAAGCTGTCCGTGTACTCGAAGCGCTCGACGAAGCGTTCGAGTTCGAATTTGCCGACGTCGGCGGTGCGGCTTATGAAGCATGCGGCAATCCGCTGCCGGACTCGACGCTAAAGCTCGCGCAATCATCGCAGGCCGTCCTCTTCGGCGCCGTCGGCGATCCGAAGTACGACTCGCTCGATCGCGCTCTGCGTCCTGAGCAAGCAATCCTCGGTTTGCGCAAGCAGCTTGGTTTGTTTGCGAATTTTCGTCCGGCGATCTGCTATCCCGAACTGACGGCAGCGTCGAGCTTGAAGTCTGAGCTCGTGTCGGGTCTGGATCTGCTGATCGTGCGAGAGCTGACAGGCGATATCTACTTCGGTCAGCCAAGAGGATTTCGTGCAGCGCCCGACGGCGCGTTTGCCGGCGCGCCTGAAGCGTTCGACACAATGCGCTACAGCCGGCCGGAGGTCGAACGAATCGCCCGCACCGCGTTCGACGCGGCGCGCAAGCGCAAGCGCAAAGTGACCAGCGTCGACAAAGCCAACGTGCTGGCGACGTCTCAGTTATGGAGAGAAGTCGTTAGCGACGTTCACGCCGGGTACGCCGATGTTGCGCTCGATCACATGTACGTCGATAACGCCGCGATGCAGTTGGTGAAAGCGCCCAAGAGCCTTGACGTGATCGTCACCGGCAACCTGTTCGGCGACATTCTTTCGGATGAGGCGGCGATGCTGACCGGCTCGATCGGCATGCTGCCGTCGGCATCGCTGAACGAGCGCGGTCAGGGCTTATACGAACCGTCGCACGGCAGCGCCCCCGACATCGCAGGCAAGGGGATCGCCAACCCGTTGGCTACGATTTTGTCTGCCGCGATGATGCTTCGACATTCGCTGAACCTCGCCACTCACGCCGAGCGGGTCGAAAGTGCAGTGAAGCGCGCACTGGCCACCGGCGCGCGAACCGTTGATATCTGGAGCGAGGGCACGCGCAAGGTCGGTACGCGGGAGATGGGTGATGCGGTGATCAATGCATTGAGGCAAGCATGAAAGTAGGCATTGTTGGGTGGCGGGGGATGGTGGGCTCGGTGCTGATGCAGCGCATGAGCGCAGAGAAAGACTTCGATCTATTCGACTCCGTGTTCTTCAGCACGTCGAATGCAGGGGGCGTCGCGCCCGAGGTTGTGCGCGGTGATCGCACGCTGAAAGATGCAAGCGACATGAAAGCGCTGGCAGCGTGCGACACGATCGTTACCGCGCAGGGCGGCGACTACACGAACGAAGTATTTCCCAAGCTTCGGTCGGCGGGATGGAACGGATATTGGATAGACGCAGCGTCCGCGCTGCGGATGAGCGACAACGCCGTCATCATTCTCGATCCGGTCAACCTTCCGGTGATCAAGGACGCGCTGAGCCGGGGCGTCAAGGACTACATCGGCAGCAATTGCACGGTCGGATTGATGTTGCTGGCGCTCGATGGCCTGCTGAAAGCCGATCTGATCGAGTGGGTTTCGGCGATGACGTACCAGGCCGCGTCGGGTGCCGGCGCGCCGCAGATGCGCGAACTGATCGAGCAAATGGGTCAATTACATGCAAGTGCGCGCGAATTGCTGTCAGACCCCGCGTCAGCGATTCTGGAAATCGATCATGCGGTATCGACGACGATGCTGTCGGATCAGTTTCCGACACGCAACATCGGTGCGCCGCTGGCAGGCAGCCTGATCCCGTGGATTCACACTGATCAAGGCGACGGCATCAGCGGCGAGGAGCGCAAGGCCGGCGCCGAAGCCAACAAAATTCTCGGACGACCGGCGATGGGTAAGCCAGGGTCGCTGTTGGTTGAAGGACTGTGCGTACGCATTGGCGCGATGCGCTGTCATAGCCAGGCGCTGACTATCAAGTTGCGCGCTGATCTGCCGTTGAGCGAGATCGAAAAGATCCTTGCGAACGCGAACGAATGGGTCACAGTCATCCCGAACAATCGCGACGACAGCATTCGCGAGCTGTCGCCCGCCAAAGTCAACGGCACGATGAGCATCCCGATCGGACGCCTGCGCAAACTTGCGATGGGACCCGAATACCTGTCCGCTTTTACCGTTGGTGATCAGCTGCTATGGGGCGCTGCGGAGCCGCTGCGGCGGATGCTTCGGCTGTTGCTGAACAGGTTGTAGAGAGGTGCGCGAGAGGACCGTGGTATTCGGATTTGAGATCGGCCATGCTGACAAAAAGACGTGAGTTACGGCTATTTCTAAGCTTGCGACGGTAAGTCCATGATGTTATGTTCGAAAAACGTTGCATCCCTTCAGGGGGCGGAATGCCATCCCATAAGAAATTTCCGCGCGCGCCCTTATGGTGCGCGCTTTCACTTGCGCTTGGTCTAACCGTCGTCAGCCCTCAGGCCGACGCTGCGGGGCTCGGTCGCTTGAATGTCACTTCAGGTTTAGGGCAGCCGTTAAGGGCCGAACTCGAGGTCACCTCCGTTGGGCGCGATGAGTTGCCGACGTTGCAGGTGAGGATGGCTCCGCTGGCCGCGTTCAGAGCGGCCAACCTCGATTTCAATCCTGCGCTGACCAACCTTCGGTTCGCGCTCGACAAGCGGCCCGACGGCGGCTACTTCGTTCGCATCAGTTCAGCGTCGCCCGTCAATGAACCGTACCTTGATTTGATGGTCGAGTTGACCTGGGCAACCGGCCGCGTGATTCGTGAATACACGGTACTGCTCGATCCGCCCTCGCTGCGCGCCGATGCGCCAGTAGTGCCGCCCGTAGCGGCCACGTCGACACCGACTGCGCCTTCGGTAGTCCGCCCCGACGACCAGGCCATCGACCGCACCATCGGCTGCCAGCTTCGCCCGGGCCTGGCGACAACTCCGCCCGGAACACCCGCAGCTTCAACGCGGGCGCCGGCCGTCGACTGCTTCGCCGCGGCGCCGACGACCGCACCGCGCTCGACTGCGCCGAGCGAGGGATCTTACGTGGTGAAGTCGGGCGACACGCTGGGCGCCATCGCTGCTCGCAACAAGCCGGCGTCCGTTTCCCTCGATCAGATGCTGGTCGCAATGCTGCGCGCCAATCCGGACGCGTTCGTTGCAAAGAATATGAACCGCCTGAAAGCCGGTGCGACGCTGACGATTCCATCCGAATCCGAGGCATCTGCGCTGACTCAACCAGACGCGCGTCGAGAGGTCGTCGCGCAAAGCGCCGACTTCGCTCAATATAAGAGCCGTCTGGCTCAAGCGGCGGGCTCGGCTCCGGTGGTCGCAACTGCACCGCCGGCCGCAGCAGGTTCGGGCCGTGTGACGTCGCAGGTGCAGGACAAGTCAGCACCGGTGGCGCCGAAGGGCGATCAACTGAAGATCGCTCGTGCCGAGCAGAAGGCGGCAGCTTCGACTGCTGCTGCCGCGAAGGCTGACGAGGCTGCCGCGAAAGCACGTGCAATCCGAGAGGAACAAGAGCGCGCGGCGCAGCTAAAGAAAACCAACGAGGCTATCCAGAAAGCACTTCAAGTGCAGAGCAAGGCCGGAGCCGCGGCACAGAAACAGGCAGAAAAGGGCGCGCCAGTTACGGCAACAACGCCTGCTGCCGCGACGCCTCCGCCTGTTGCTGTTGCACCGCCGGCACCGACGCCGGCTCCATCGCCGCCGGCCACGACGCCAGGCGTTGCGACCCCGGCACCAGCGCCAGTGGCATCGGTAACACCCCCGAGCGTGCCGCCAACGACCGCCACACCTATCGACAGCAGCAAGGCGGGCCCGGTAGCGGCAGTCACGCCGCCAGCGACAACGCCTCCGGCGGCGGTTACGCCCGCACCTGTAGTTACTCCAGCGCCGGCGCCTGTCAAGAAATCGGCGCCACCCCCTGCACCGCCGCGCGAGGAGCCCGGCTTCTTCTCAGATCTTCTCGGCAACACCACGACACTGCTTGGGTTAATTGGCATCGTGGCCTTGCTTGCAGCGTTGTTCGGGTGGAGCTGGTATCGCAAGCGTAGAGCCGAAAGCGCCGATCGCTTCAAAGATACGGGCGAAGGCGCGCAGGCGAATTCCCTGTTCGGTGCCACCGGTGGCCAGAGTGTCGATACCGGTACCAGCACTTTCAACTCGAGCTTCATTCCGGCAGCGTCGCAGCTCGACTCGAATGAAGTGGATCCTGTTGCCGAGGCCGATGTTTATATAGCGTACGGCCGAGAAGAACAGGCGGAAGACATCCTGAAGGAAGCGCTACGGCTCCAGCCCGATCGTCACGCGGTGCGGGTCAAGTTGATGGAAATCTACGCGCGCCGCGGGGACAAGACATCTTTCATGGCGGTTGCCGAAGAGTTGCGCGATCGCACCGGTGCAACAGGCGAGGATTGGGAGCGCGGAGTCAAGCTGGGCCGCACCGTCGATCCAGCGCATGCGATGTTTGCCGGTGTGATGCTCAGTGAGGCGGCCCGCGGCCCGACGACCGGTTTTCGGCTTGATCCGAACACGAACACGCGAAGCCGTCCCTCGACATTAGGTGGCGGTGCGACCGGAGGACTCGATCTGGGAGGGCTGACCGGCGCAGGAAGTTCGGTGATGAGCCGCGATACCAACACGAACGTGCCGCCGCTGACGCAGATGGTTGTCGACACGCGCATGGGTGACAGCAAGATGCAGGTCGAGACGAAGATGCCGGCGGACACGAAGTTGTCCGGTCCGAACACGACGTCCGCACCGACAACGCAGTTCAAAGCGACGCTGCCGGGCTCCGAGCCGCCTCAGAAAAACGGCGCTGCGGGCGCGCCGATGACTGGTGCAGCGACGGACTTCGGTTCGCTCGATTTCGATTTGGGTCCCACGCGTATGGGCAATCTTGAGGTCGCAACGCGGATGCCGGATCTGAACGAACCGTCGCGCGCCGATTCGGAGGTTTTCGCGGCGACGACACCGCAGCGGGCCGAGCCGCCAGCAGTGTCCGATATGGACTTCGCACTGCCAAAGGAGAAGTACCAGCCGATGGCACCCACCGCGACCGGTGTGGGTGCGATTCCGGACCTCGATCTCAATATTCCGCCACCCACTCGTATGCCGGTCCCGCAGTCGACGCGTATGCCCGTGGCTCCGTCCGCAGCGATGGAAGAAGCGCTGTCGCGCCCAACCGTCATTGGTGTCAAGCAGGCTTCCGCAGTAGGCAGCTTGCCTGATGAGCAGGCCGCAAGATTGACGGCCAACACCGACCAGGCGACCGTACCGCTGATCGATTTCGACTTGTCAGCGGTCAGTCTCGACGCAGCAACGAAACGCGGCGAAACCGAGCCGGGTAGTGCGCTGGCTCAACAAATGGCGACCAAGCTGGACCTCGCACGCGGCTACATCGATCTGGGTGTCAAGGATGGCGCGCGTGAGTTGCTCGACGAAGTGATGCGCGATGGCACACGTGACCAGCGCCAGGGAGCGGTCGATCTGATCAAGCAAATCGAAAGCTAAGACTGTGGGCCGGCGCAGGCCGGTCCACCGTTTCTTCCGATGCGCATCGCGCTCGGCATTGAATACGACGGCGCGACGTTTACCGGCTGGCAAACCCAAACCGGCGGGCGCGGCGTGCAGGACACGGTGGAATACGCGCTGGCGCAGATCGCTGGCAATGAGATCTCCACCATCTGTGCGGGTCGAACCGACTCCGGAGTGCACGCACTCGATCAGGTTATTCACTTCGACACGAATGCCACTCGGCCACTGACCGCTTGGGTGCGCGGGGTCAACCGGTTTCTTCCGTCGTCAGTGGCAGTTCAGTGGGCGAGGGCGGTGGGGATTGACTTTCACGCCCGCTACGGCGCACGCCGCCGCCGCTATGACTACTGGATATTCAATGCGCCGGTGCGATCGGCACTAGCGCATGCACGCGCCGGCTGGGTGTTTAGACCGCTTGATGAGAAGACGATGCGGCAGGCGGCGGCGCACTTGATTGGCCGCCACGACTTCACGTCGTTTCGGTCAGCCGAGTGCCAGGCGGCCACGCCGGTGCGACACATTGACGAGCTAGCTGTCGACCGAATCGGACCTCTGATTCGCATTAGCATCAGCGCGAATGCTTTCCTGCATCACATGGTGCGCAACATCGTCGGGGCACTGGTCTACGTTGGCGTCGGCAGGCGTCCGCGCGATTGGATCAGCGACTTGCTGCTCGCATGCGACAGGACTTCGGGTGCACCGACCTTTGCGGCAGCGGGGCTGTATCTTGCAAGGGTCGAGTACGATCCTGCGTTGTGCCTGCCGGCTCCTGCGGTGGCTAACCCAGTTTGGATTAATGCGTACACGAATCAAGATTTGCGGGCTGACACGGGAAGCTGATGTAGCCGCTGCTGTCGCGGCCGGCGCCGACGCGATCGGATTCGTCTGTTACCCGAAAAGTCCGCGTTATGTCCCGCCGATTCGTTTGCGCGCGCTGGGCCGCGAGGTCGGCGTATTCGCATCGCCGGTGTTGTTGTTTGTGAATGCCGCTTCCGACCTGATCGAAGGCGCGCTCGAAATGATGCCGAATGCGCTGCTGCAATTTCACGGTAATGAACACGAACCCGCGTGTAACCGCTACCAGCGTCCGTATATCCGGTCGGTCCCAATGACCGATCAGACCGACCTGAGCCTTTTCGAAACCGAGTTTGCATCGGCCGCTGCGCTGCTGGTCGATGCTCCGACCGATGACTTCGGCGGCAGTGGACAGACGTTCAACTGGTCGCGCCTGCCGAAGCAGCGCGGCAAGCCGCTGGTGCTGGCCGGCGGCCTGAACGTTGATAACGTTGCTGCTGCGATTGCTGAAGTACGCCCGTACGCAGTCGATGTCAGTAGCGGCGTCGAACAGCAGCCGGGCAGAAAGAGCACGGCGAAGATTGAAGAATTCATTGCGGCGGTACGCCGCGCCGATCAACGCGCATGAAGCCGTACGATCTCCCGGACGCACGCGGTCACTTCGGGCCTTACGGCGGAATCTTCGTCGCCGAGACACTGATGCACGCGCTCGACGAGCTGCGCTCGGCGTATTTGAAGTATCAGCACGATCCGGAGTTCGTCGCTGAATTTCAGCATGAGCTCAAGCACTTCGTTGGCCGCCCAAGCCCGATCTACCATGCCCGCCGCTGGTCGGAGCTGCTGGGAGGGGCGCAAATTTATTTGAAGCGTGAGGACCTGAATCACACCGGCGCACACAAGATCAACAACACAGTCGGTCAGGCGCTGCTCGCGAAACGCATGCGTAAGCCCCGCGTGATAGCGGAGACCGGGGCCGGGCAGCATGGTGTGGCGACCGCAACGGTAGCCGCCCGCTATGCGATGGAATGCGTGGTTTATATGGGTGAGGAGGACATGGTGCGGCAGGCCGCCAATGTCTATCGCATGAAGCTATTGGGCGCGACGGTAGTGCCGGTCAGCAGCGGCAGCCGCACGCTGAAAGACGCGCTGAACGAAGCGATGCGCGACTGGGTCACCAATATCGAAAATACCTTCTACATCATTGGAACCGTCGCGGGCCCGCATCCGTATCCGATGATGGTGCGCGATTTCAATTCGGTGGTAGGCAAGGAATGCCTCGAGCAGATGCCGGAGATTGCAGGACGGCAGCCCGATGCGGTGATTGCGTGCGTCGGTGGTGGCAGCAACGCGATGGGAATCTTTTACGACTACATCGGGCACAAGGATGTGAAGCTGATCGGGGTTGAAGCTGCGGGCGAAGGACTCGCGAGCATGCGCCATGCGGCAAGCCTGCAGTGCGGTGTACCCGGCGTGCTGCACGGTAATAGAACCTACTTGCTGCAAAATGACGACGGCCAGATCATGGAGACGCACTCAGTCAGCGCCGGGCTCGATTACCCCGGCGTAGGCCCCGAGCATGCATGGCTGAAGGACGAGCACCGTGCCGAATACGTCGGCGCCACCGACGAAGAAGCGCTGAAGGCGTTCCATGATTGTTGCCGGATCGAAGGGATTATTCCGGCGCTTGAATCGAGCCACGCGCTGGCATACGCGACCCGCCTGGCGCCGACGTTGTCGGAGGATGCGATTCTGCTGGTCAATCTGTCGGGTCGCGGTGACAAGGACTTGCATATCGTCGCCGACCGACAAGGCATGAGATTCTGATGTCGCGCATCGCGGGCCGCTTCAGCGAGTTGCGCAGTCGGGGGCGCAAGGGTCTGATTGCGTACATATGTGCCGGGGATCCGTCGCGCGCATCAACGGTGCCGTTGTTGCACGCGTTGTCGCGCGCGGGCGCCGATGTCATCGAGGTTGGCGTTCCCTTTTCGGATCCGATGGCCGATGGACCCGTGATCCAGCGAGCTGCCGAGCGTGCAATTCGCAACGGCGTCGGACTGAAGGACACGATCGCATTGGTCGCCGAGTTTCGCCGGTTGGACACGGCCACGCCGATTGTTCTGATGGGATACGCCAATCCTGTCGAGCGCATGGGGCGCACCCAGTTTGCGCATGCCGCGCAGACAGCAGGCGTCGACGGTGTAATCGTGGTCGACTATCCGCCGGAGGAAGCGGTTGAATCGTCGGGCCAATTGAGGGCGGCCGGCATCGATCCGATTTTTTTGGTGACGCCGACGACGACCGACGCGCGAATCGCGGCGATCGCGGCGCAGGCCGCCGGATTTTTGTATTACGTCAGCTTGAAAGGCATCACCGGTGCCGCGCACCTCGACGTAGGTGCGGTGGCGTCGCGGTTACCCATGATTCGTCGCTATACCGGCCTGCCGGTGGCGGTAGGCTTTGGAATTCGTGATGCAGCAACAGCGAAAGCGGTGGCTCAAGTGGCCGATGCAATCGTGATCGGCTCGCGGATCATTGAGGAGATGGAGGCGGTTTCTGTTGAGCAGGCGGTGCAGGCTGCCGAGAAATTCGTCGCTGATATTCGAATCGCGATCGACAACGCGCCGGTCGTACGCGCTGCTTAGTCCAGTGAAACCGCCGAAATGCACGCCCGCTCGTCAGCGCCTCGCCGCGCGGGGCGTCGTTGCAAATGCTCGCCATAGTGCGCGATATGTCTGTGCTTTGCGCCTAGCCCGGCGCGCCGCTGCGCCGCCGCTCGGGCGCGATTTGACGGTTTCACTGAACTGGGAAAACTGATGAGCTGGATCGACAAGATTTTGCCGCCTCGCATCAAGCGCGAAGAGGGTGCTGCGCGCAAGACAGTTCCCGAAGGCCTATGGACAAAGTGCCCGGGCTGCGAGGCAGTTCTGTACACGGCTGAGCTGCAGAAGACTTTGTTTGTCTGCCCCAAGTGCGCTCAGCACATGCGCATCGGCGCACGAGCGCGGTTGGACGCACTGCTCGACGCCGAGGGCCGATACGAGATCGGACAGGAGATCCTTCCGGTCGACGCTCTGAAATTTCGTGACAGCCGTAAATATCCGGAGCGCCTTCAGCAGGCGATCGAAGACACCGGCGAGACCGACGCGCTGATTGTGATCGGTGGCTCGATTCGAGCGCTGCCTGTCGTGGTCGCCTGTTTCGAATTCGAGTTCATGGGCGGCTCGATGGGTTCAGTGGTCGGCGAACGCTTCGTGCGTGGTGTGCAAACGGCGATCGAACAAAAGGTGCCCTTCATTTGCATCACATCCACCGGCGGTGCGCGTATGCAGGAAGGATTGCTCTCGCTGTTGCAAATGGCCAAAACCACGGCAATGATCGCGCGCCTCGCCGACGCGAAGCTGCCGTTTATCAGCGTGTTGGCCGACCCGACCATGGGCGGAGTGTCGGCGAGCTTTGCCTTCATGGGCGATGTAGTAATCGCCGAGCCAAAAGCGTTGATCGGCTTTGCGGGGCCGCGCGTGATCGAGCAGACCGTGCGTGAAACGCTACCCGAGGGCTTTCAGCGCTCGGAGTTTTTGCTCACCAAGGGGGCGATCGACATGATCGTGGATCGGCGCCAGATGCGCGACGAGATTGCTCAGCTGCTGGCCTTACTGCAGCGACAACCAGCGGAAGCATTGTCGTAACGAACGCGGCAGAATCTTCGATCGACAGTTGGCTTGCCCGCATCGAACGGCTGCACGCCAAGCCGATCGATCTTGGCCTGGATCGGGTACGGCGGGTTGCGGATCGTCTCGGTCTGCGGCTGGACGTTCCGACGATCATTGTGGCCGGTACCAATGGCAAGGGCTCGACGTGCGCGATGCTGGATTCGATGCTGCGCTCCGCCGGCTACCGCGTTGGCCTGTATACCTCGCCGCACCTGCTGCGGTTCAACGAGCGCGCGCGAATCGATGGCATCGACGCCGACGACGACGCACTAATTGCCCAGTTCGAAGCCGTCGAGCAAGCTCGCGCCGAGACGACGCTCACCTACTTCGAATACACGACGCTGGCGATCCTCCGTTTGTTTTCGCAGTCGAAACTCGACGCGGCCGTGCTGGAGGTCGGGCTCGGAGGTCGACTCGATGCGGTCAACATCGTCGATGCCGACGTTTCGATCGTGACGTCGGTAGCCATCGATCATGTCGACTACCTCGGCGCGACTCGAGAACTGATTGGATTGGAAAAGGCGCACGTTTATCGCGCGGGACGGCCAGCGATATGCAGCGATCCTGAGCCTCCGCAATCGTTGCTCGATCATGCTGCAAGCTATTGGTGCGGACCTGTGGCGATTCGGTCGCGACTTCAACTATCAAGGAGATCGACAGCAATGGGCGTACGCCGGCCGTCATTTGCGACGCGCGAGTCTTCCGTATCCGGCATTGCGGGGCGCCAATCAGCTGCTGAACGCGTCTGGCGCGCTTGCGGCGCTCGAGGCACTCGCGACGAAGCTTCCTGTGTCACAACAGGCGGTGCGTCAGGGGCTACTGACTGTGCAGCTTCCGGCGCGATTTCAAGTTCTGCCCGGCAGGCCAGCGATCGTTCTTGACGTTGCGCACAATCCGCACGCTGCCGCAGTGCTCGCGGAAAACCTCGACATGATGGGTTTTTATCCGCAGACACATGGCGTATTCGGCATGTTGAATGACAAGGACATCGGCGGAGTGGCTGCGAGAGTCGGCGACCGAGTTGACCACTGGTATGTCGGACCGACGGCGGGGGCGCGGGGCGCATCTGCTGCCAGTATGGCGCGGCAGATCAAAGCGGTAATACCCGCCGCCTCGGTCAGCGAGCATGCGAGCGTTGCTGACGCGCTCGCTTCAGCGCGAGAGCACGCGAACGCCGATGATAGAATTTTGGCGTTCGGTTCTTTCGTTTCTGTGGCTGAAGTGATGCGCACAATGGCCGAGACGAGCGCAACTGTCGAAAACATCGCTTCACACAGAGCACCATTGCAGTAGCGCCAGTCCCGCACGGAGTATTCATGGCCTTCTGGCGCCGCCGAGAAAACACACCCGACACCCGACCGCAACGCGCGTCGCGCTCGAGCGACGCAACCGGTGCGCGAGGTGAGCCTGTGGATACGGTGCGCGTCCGCGCGCGTCGCAGATTGATTGGCGCGGCGGCGCTGCTGCTGACCGTCGCGATCGTCGTTCCAATGGTGCTCGATCCCGAGCCCAAGCCCACGTCCGACAACATCGCGATAGATATCCCGAGCGAAAAGACGCCATTCACGCCTCGGCTGACGCTGCCGCCGGTCCCTGCGCCCGAAAATGTTCCTGTGGCTCCGCCGCCGGAGGTCGCTGCAATCCCCGAGAAGGTGGAAGACCGGACACCAAAAGCCACTGAAGCAAAGAAGGTCGAAGAGCAGCGCGCACGCGCGCTGCTTGAAGGCAATTCGAAGGGGGCGTCGAGTGCAGCGGACGATAAGGCGGCGCGGTTTGTAGTTCAGGCAGCCGCTCCTGCGAGCGAAACCGCAGCACGCGAGCTTACTGAGCGCCTGAAAAAGTCCGGACTGGCCTCATATATGGAAAAGGTGGATACGAAGCAGGGCGTGCGCTATCGCGTTCGGCTCGGGCCTTATGCGTCGCGCGATGAGGCCGATGGTGTGCGAACCCGCTTGAAAGCACAGGGCATCAGCGCAAACTTGGTAACTCTTTAAAAGTTTATTGCATCGATGCGAACCCTGCGTACGATGCGCATCGCGACAGCGCGAGGAGACACTCGATGTGCGGGATAGTCGGAGTAGTGGCGACCAGCCCGGTCAACCAGCTGCTGTACGACTCACTGCAGCTGTTGCAGCATCGCGGGCAGGACGCGGCAGGGATCGCAACCGGCTCAGGCAGCACCTTTTCGATGTGGAAGGGCAGCGGCATGGTGCGGGAAATCTTTCGCACGCGAAACATGCGCAACCTGACCGGAAACGTTGGCATAGCCCACGTTCGTTATCCAACCGCCGGCTCGGCGTTCAGCGTTGAGGAAGCGCAGCCGTTTTATGTGAATGCGCCGTTCGGCATCACGCTGGCGCATAACGGCAATCTGACGAATGCGGAGCAGCTGAAAAGCGAGATGTTCCGTATCGATAGACGCCACATAAACACCAATTCGGATTCTGAGATTCTGTTGAACGTGCTGGCGCACGAGCTGCAGGAGGGAACATCCAACTACACGCTCGATCCCGCAACAATATTTCGATCGGTCGCGGCGCTGCATCGGCGCGTGCGCGGCGCTTACGCGTGTGTCGCGCACATTGCCGACCACGGCATCGTTGCGTTTCGCGACCCTTACGGAATCCGCCCGCTGGTTTACGGCGTTAACGAGACCGATGCCGGCACCGAATATCTGGTCGCGAGCGAATCGGTCGCGCTCGAAGGTCTGGGGTTCAAGTTTGTACGCGACGTCGCGCCGGGTGAAGCCATCTTCATCGACATCGACGGCAACTTTTATTCGCAGCAGTGCGCCGACACGCCGACGCTGAATCCGTGCATCTTCGAGTATGTGTACTTCGCGCGTCCCGACTCGGTGATGAACGGCGTCAGCGTTTACAGCTCGCGCCTGAAGATGGGCGAATATCTCGCCGAGAAGATTCGCAAGCAGATTCGCACCGGCGATATCGACGTCGTGATGCCGATTCCCGATACGTCGCGTCCCGCGGCGATGCAGCTTTCGGCCCGGCTCGGGCTCGAGTTTCGTGAAGGGTTTTTCAAGAATCGTTATGTCGGGCGCACGTTCATCATGCCCGGCCAGGCCGTGCGCAAGAGAAGTGTTCGACAAAAGCTGAGCGCCCTGCCGACCGAGTTCAAGGGTAAGAACGTCCTGCTCGTCGACGACTCGATCGTGCGCGGTACAACATCGCGCGAGATCGTCAATATGGCGCGCGAAGCCGGTGCGAACAAGGTGATCTTCGCCTCTGCGGCGCCCCCGGTGCGCTATCCGAACGTCTACGGCATCGATATGCCGACACGCAGCGAGCTGATCGCACACGGGCGCTCGGACGAAGAAATCCAGCGCCTGATCGAAGCCGACGGGCTTGTGTATCAGGACATCGATGCGATGAAACGATCGGTGTCCGAACTCGGCCCACACCTGACCAGTTTCGAGGCCAGTTGCTTCGATGGCGTCTACGTGACAGGCGATGTGACGCCGGACTACCTGGATCGGCTCGAAGCCGCGCGCGAGCTGGCTGCCATCGCCGAGAGCGATCCGTACTCGCAACTCAATCTCAACCTTGCCCAAGCCGATTGATGTAGCATTCGCTGACGCGCCGATTTGAATCAGCTTGCGGGCGCTTAACAAATACGGCTAAAGCGATCGAGGCCAAGCTGCAACGAGCCCGCCGAGCTGATTCGACAACCAGTGAGGCGGGTTTTTTATGTCTAAAAAGTTTGATGAACAGCGCGACTTCGAGACGCGTGCCGTGCGCGCCGGCACCGAGCGTTCACAGTTCAACGAGCACAGCGAAGCGCTGTTTCTGACGTCGAGCTTCGTGTTCGACAACGCTGCGCAAGCTGCGGCGCGATTCTCAGGGGCCGAAGCCGGCAACGTCTATTCGCGCTTCAGCAATCCGACGGTCACGATGTTCGAGCAACGGCTGGCATCGCTCGAAGGCGCAGAGGATTGCCTGGGCACCGCCTCCGGCATGGCAGCGATCATGGCCACATGCCTCGCGACTTTGCGCAGCGGAGATCACATCATCTGCGCCGCCAACGTCTTCGGCGCGACGATTCAACTGTTTTCGAATCTGCTGTCGCGGTTCGGCATCTCGGTCACCTACGTCGACGGTACCGACGGCGACGCCTGGCGAGCGGCGGCTACTCCGAACACACGGCTGCTCTATTGCGAAACTCCATCGAATCCGCTGATGGAGCTGGTCGATCTCACTCAGTTCGCTCAGTTTGCGCGAGCGATCGGCGCAATCTCCGTCGTCGATAATTGTTTTTGCACGCCGGCGCTGCAACGTCCGTTCGAGTTCGGTGTTGATGTCGTGATTCACTCGGCAACGAAGTATCTCGACGGCCAGGGTCGGGTAATGGGAGGCGCCGTACTCGGATCGAGGGCATTCATTCGCGATCAGTTGCTGCCGGTGTTGCGCAGTAGCGGACCAAGCCTCTCGCCGTTCAATGCCTGGGTATTGCTTAAGGGCCTTGAAACGCTCGCGATACGCATGCGTGCGCAAAGCACGGCCGCTCTGGAGTTGGCTGAATGGCTGGAAGGTCAAGCCGATGTAGCGCGCGTGTACTTCCCGGGATTGCAATCGCACCCGCAGGCAGCGCTGGCTCGGCGACAGCAATCGCAAGCGGGCGCGGTCGTCGCCTTCGAAGTGAAGGCGCAGAGCTCAGACCCGTCAGCGCAACGTGAACGAGCATGGCGCATGATCGATTCGGTGCGCACGATGTCGATCACGGCGAATCTCGGTGACACTCGTTCGACCATCACTCATCCAGCCACAACGACGCACGGTCGCATTGCACCCGCCGATCGGGAACGGGCCGGCATCAATGAGGCGCTGATCCGCATTGCCGTAGGTCTGGAATCGGTTGCAGATTTGAAGCGCGATCTAGCGCAGGCTTTAGCGCGCCGGTGACGCCCATGTTCCGCGCCCCTCGCGCCAATTGACCAAAAAAGTGGCCCGCCGTACAATTCCGACCAATTTAATCGGGAATTTTTAAGCGCGCTTCTAAGTCCAATCTGTGCGTCAAATTTACCGAATGAGTTATGAGGCTTACCACTAAAGGTCGTTTTGCAGTTACCGCGATGATCGATGTTGCAATGCGGCAACATGAAGGTCCGGTGACACTGGCCGGGATTAGCGAGCGGCAACGAATTTCGCTGTCGTACCTGGAGCAACTCTTTGGCAAGTTGCGGCGGCGGCGGCTGGTTTCCAGTACCCGCGGGCCCGGCGGCGGGTACCAGCTCGAGCGGCCCATGGATCAGACGACCGTGTCGGACATTATTTTTGCGGTCGATGAACCGCTCGACGCCACGCAGTGTGGGGGCAAGGAAAATTGCCACGACGACCAGCGCTGCATGACGCACGACCTGTGGGCGAACTTGAACGTTCGAATGCTTGACTATCTTGATTCGGTCACGCTGGCTGATCTGGTGGAGCAGCAGAATCGGAAATCGAGCAATACATCGGTCGCAGTGCTGCACGACAGCCGTCTGCAGACACGCGCGAAGAAGCCGGTGGGTTTGAACGAACAGGCACAAAGGTAACGAATGCAGCTTCCCATTTACCTTGATTACTCGGCGACGACGCCAGTCGATCCACGCGTCGTAGATGCGATGATTCCGTGGCTGCGCGACAACTTCGGCAACCCGGCGTCGCGTAGCCATTCGTTTGGCTGGACGGCGGAAAAGGCCGTCGATCAGGCACGTGAGCAGGTCGCCGCGCTGGTTAATTGCGATCAACGCGAGTTGATCTGGACGTCGGGCGCAACCGAGTCGATCAATCTCGCGCTGAAGGGCGCCGCGCGCTTCTACAAAGACAAAGGCAAGCACCTGGTGACGGTGAAGACCGAGCACAAGGCAACGCTCGACACGATGCGCGAGCTCGAGCGCGACGGCTTCGAGGTGACCTATCTGGACGTCGAGGAAAACGGTCTTGTCGACTTCGCCAACACTCGAAGCCTCGATCAGGCCGGACACGATCCTGGTGTCGGTGATGTACGTCAACAATGAGATCGGCGTCATCCAGGACATAGCCGCGATCGGCGAGCTCACGCGCTCACGAGGCATCGTGTTCCATGTCGACGCCGCGCAGGCAACGGGCAAGATCGTTGTCGACCTTGCGCAGCTAAAGGCTGATCTGATGTCCTTTTCGGCGCACAAGACGTACGGTCCGAAGGGCGTCGGCGCGCTGTTTGTCAGACGCAAGCCGCGCGTGCGTCTCGAAGCGCAGATGCACGGCGGCGGCCATGAGCGCGGACTGCGCTCGGGGACGCTGCCGACACATCAGATCGTCGGAATGGGCGAGGCGTTTCGCCTGGCGCGCGAAGAAATGGCGACCGATAACGAGCGCATTCGCATGCTGCGCGATCGTCTGTGGGCCGGAATTTCGCAAACAGAGCAGGTGTTTTTGAACGGCGATTGGGAGCGGCGCGTGCCGCACAACCTGAACGCCAGCTTCAATTTTGTCGAAGGCGAAAGCATGATCATGGCGATGAAGGACGTCGCCGTTTCTTCGGGTTCGGCTTGTACTTCGGCCAGTCTGGAACCATCTTATGTATTGCGCGCGCTGGGACGCAGCGACGAACTGGCGCACAGCTCGATTCGCTTCACCGTCGGGCGCTTCACGACGCCTGAGGAGATCGACTTCACGATCGACTTGGTGACACGTCAGGTGGCGCGGCTGCGCGAGATGTCTCCGCTATGGGAGATGTATAAGGACGGCATTGATTTGAGCACGGTGCAGTGGGCAGCACATTAACCAGGCGCGCGAAAGTGCAACCTACTTTCGCGCGATTAGTTTGAAAAAATCACTGGCGAAGCCAGATGATTTTTTTCAGCGCAAAGGCAGATAAGGGCATTAGGAGCAGCAACCATGGCATACAGCACAAAGGTTATTGACCACTACGAGAATCCCCGCAACGTCGGATCCTTCGACAAGGGTGACGATCACGTCGGCACCGGAATGGTTGGCGCTCCGGCCTGCGGTGACGTAATGAAGCTGCAGATTCGCGTCAATGAGCAGGGCGTCATCGAAGATGCACGGTTCAAGACGTACGGCTGTGGTTCAGCGATTGCGTCTTCATCGCTGGTGACCGAATGGGTCAAGGGCAAGACGCTCGATCAAGCGGGCACGATTCGCAACACGCAGATTGCCGAAGAGCTGGCGTTGCCGCCGGTCAAGATTCATTGCTCGATTCTGGCTGAAGATGCGATCAAGGCCGCGATCGATGACTACCGTGCCAAGCACGGCGGAGCAGAACAGAAGCCGTTGGAGAAGCAAGCAGCATGAGCGAAGCAGCGACAGTGGGCGTGACGATGACCGAGCGCGCGGCACAGCACGTCGCAGGTTATCTGGCAAAGCGCGGCCGAGGCATCGGCTTGCGCCTGGGCGTGCGCACGACCGGGTGCTCGGGCATGGCGTACAAACTGGAATATGCCGACGTCGCGCAACCCGAGGATCGCCAGTTTGAAAGTCACGGCGTAAAAATCTTCGTCGATCCCAAAAGCTTGGCCTATATCGACGGTACCGAGCTCGATTTTGCGCGCGAAGGGTTGAACGAAGGATTCAAGTTCAACAACCCGAGGGAAAAGAACCGCTGCGGTTGCGGTGAATCCTTCAACATTTGACCGGAGCGCGTTCCGGCGCGCCAGCATGTTCGTTCCTCCGGACCACTTCGAGCTGTTCAATCTGACGCCGCGCTTCAAGCTCGACGCGGCCACGCTGGACAGCGCCTATCGAAGCGTGCAGGCACAGGTGCATCCCGACCGCTTCGCTGCGGGTTCTGCCGCCGAGAATCGAATCGCGATGCAGTGGGCCACGCAGGCCAACGAAGCGTATCGAACGTTGCGATCGCCCCTAAAGCGCGCTGCTTATTTGTGTGAGCGCGCCGGCGTGCCAATCGACGCCGAAACGAACACAGCAATGCCGGCAGAGTTCCTGACGCAGCAGCTGCAATGGCGCGAAGCACTCGATGACGCTCGCGCGAGCCGCAACGGCGCAGCGTTGCAAGCACTCGATGACAAGACGACATCGGAACGTGACCGGCTATTGAGTGAAATCACTCAGGCGCTCGACGTCGCTTCGGATCCCGCGCATGCCGCGTCGCTAGTGCGACAGCTGATGTTCATAGAAAAGTTCAGTACAGAGATCGCATCGGCACTGGAAGCATTGCGCGATAACCGCGCGTCGGCATAGATAGGTTCTATGGCACTGCTGCAGATTGCCGAGCCGGGACAGTCGACCGATCCGCATCATCATCGGCTCGCGGTCGGCATCGATCTCGGCACGACTAATTCTCTCGTCGCCACGGTCCGTCACAGTATTCCCGTTGTGATCGACGATGCCGAGGGGCGCTCGCTATTGCCTTCCATTGTGCAGTTTCACGCCAATGGAACAACCGACGTGGGCTACTCGGCACAAAAACGCCAGGCGGTCGACGCTCGAAACACCGTCGTCTCAGTAAAGCGTCTGATGGGCCGAGGTATGCACGATGTTGAACATATCGAGAACATGCCGTACGACTTCGTCGATTCGCCTGGAATGGTGCAGCTGCGAACCGTTGCCGGCGTGCGGAGCCCGGTCGAAGTCTCCGCCGAGATTCTGAAGAAATTGCGCAAGCGCGCCGAACAGACGCTGGGCGGCGATCTGGTGGGTGCGGTCATCACCGTGCCTGCGTACTTCGACGACGCGCAGCGGCAGGCAACGAAAGACGCGGCACGCCTGGCAGGGCTAAACGTGTTGCGGCTGTTGAGCGAACCGACGGCTGCCGCGGTCGCGTATGGGCTCGATCAGGGAGCGCAGGGCGTGTATGCGGTTTACGACCTGGGCGGCGGAACGTTCGACATTTCGATTCTGCGGCTGACGAAGGGCGTATTTGAAGTGCTTGCGACCGGAGGCGATTCTGCGCTGGGTGGCGATGATTTCGATCAACGCGTCTTCTGCTGGCTTGTCGAGCACTCCAGACTGCTGCCACTGTCTGCGCAGGACACGCGGCTGCTGATGGTCAAGGCGCGCGAGGCAAAAGAACGCATGTCGACCGAGCCCGAGGTGCGCGTGAACGCCGTGTTATCGACCGGTGAAGTCATCGACCAGACACTGACCAGCCGCGAGTTCGCACGGATGACGGAACCACTCGTACAAAAGACACTGTCCGCGTGCAGAAATGCCTTGCGCGATGCCAACCTTAAAACGAATCAGATCGACGGTGTCGTGATGGTCGGCGGTGCCACACGAATGCCCCACGTGCGCCATGCGGTGGGCGAATTCTTTGGTCAGGCGCCGCTGACGAACATCGACCCGGATAAGGTCGTTGCACTCGGTGCCGCAATTCAAGCGAACCTGCTCGCGGGAAACCGCGCGCCGGGCGACGACTGGCTGCTGCTCGACGTAATTCCGTTATCGCTTGGGTTGGAAACGATGGGCGGGTTGGTTGAAAAGATTATCGAACGCAACTCGACGATTCCGGTTGCGAGAGCGCAGGAGTTCACGACCTTCAAGGACGGACAGACTGCGATTGCCATTCACGTCGTGCAGGGCGAGCGTGAGCTGGTTGCCGATTGCCGTTCGCTCGCGCGCTTCGAGCTGCGCGGCATTCCTCCGATGCCGGCCGGCGCTGCACGGGTACGCGTTACGTTCCAGGTCGACGCCGATGGGCTGCTTGATGTCAACGCGCTGGAGATCGGCAGCGGTGTGCAGGCGTCTATCGTCGTCAAGCCTTCCTATGGATTGAGCGACGACGACGTCACACGCATGCTGCAGGAATCGTTCGGCTCGGCCGATGACGACATGCGCAGGCGCGCGTTGCGTGAGCAACAAGTTGACGCGCAGCGGCTGATCGAAGCAACAAGGGCGGCGCTGGCCGCCGACGGTGACTTGCTGAGCTCGGAAGAACGGACAACGATAGAGCAGCTGATCGCCGCATTGAGCGACAGGACGCGCGGCGACGATCATATCGGCATCAAGACCTTGATCGAGGCGCTGGGTCAGGCGACCGATGATTTTGCTGCGCGCCGCATGGACCGATCGATCCGCGCCGCACTTGCGGGTCGCCGGATCGATGAACTCGCCGGCGTCGGCAGTCGCGCCGAATAGCATGCCCAGAATCACCGTCTTGCCGCACGCGGAAATCTGCCCTCAGGGCGCAGAGTTCGAGAGCGCATCCGGCGTCTCGGTGGCCGACGCGTTGCTGGATCACCATGTGGACATTGAGCACGCGTGCGGCAAGGTCGCCGCGTGCACGACCTGTCACTGCATCATTCGCAAGGGTTTCAATTCGCTGCCGCCGGCGGAAGACACCGAGGAAGATCTGCTCGATCGCGCGTGGGGCCTGACGTCGGTGTCACGCCTGTCGTGTCAGGCAATCGTGCAGAACGAAGATCTGACGATCGAGATTCCAAAGTACAGCATCAATCACGCCAAGGAAGTCGAACAGAAAGAATCGTCATGAAATGGATCGACAGTGAAGATATCGCAATAGCTCTTTTCGAAAAATATCCGGACGTCGATCCGCGTACGGTTCGGTTCACCGATCTGCGGCGTTGGGTATGTGAGCTGGAGAACTTCTCTGACGATCCGAACCGCTCAGGAGAAAAAATCCTGGAAGCGATTCAAATGGCGTGGATCGAAGAGACGTCCTAACCGACGCTGAAAAGTCCGGCCGGAGTATCGAGGTCACTGCGCCGCGCAACACTTTCCAACGTGACCAGCGCAGACTCGAGGGTGAACTCGTCGCGCTCGATCGCTGCGACGACGTCCTCGACTTTTCGAGCGTCGATTGCATCGACTTCCCCATCGCGATTCTGTAGCTGCAAGTCCGGCGGAAGCGAAGCGTCGAACGTATGGATGATTTCAGATTGCAGCCCCTCTGGAACGGAACGGCGCACGTGAAACGAGCGGCCTCGCTCAAGACGAACACGATCGAGGCGCAGACCGGCTTCCTCCCACGCTTCGCGGGCCAGCGCCTGCTCAAGCGTTTCGTCCGCCGGCACCATCCCTCCGACCAGGTTGTCCCAAAGCCCCGGATCGATCTGCTTGTGTGCGGCTCGCCGAGATACAAGCAAGGTGTCTGCAGCAACGTACGCATTCAAATGTACTGCATTGGTCGTAATGCCAAGCGGGCGACACGCTGCGCGTTCTACGACAGCGAGCGGCGGATTGCCGACTGACAACACTTCGTCGCGCCAGCCCGAAATCATGCCGGCGTCTCGCAACTGCTCGGCCGCTTGGGCCAATAGCTTCGAGCGGGCGGCGAAATCGAGCGTGGCGTGGCCGAGAGTTAAGTTCTGATCATTGAGGCTGAAGCCGTCGACTTTGTCGGCCAGGAATCGCGCGACCTCAGGCTGCACATCGCCAACACGAGTTCCTTCAATGATCAGCGCTATCAGCCCGGCGGGAAGCGGTGGCTGCGCGCGCGCCTGCAGACGACCAATCAGCCGCTGCAGCCTCCGCTGCTGCAGCACTACGCTTCCGGTCTCATGTGCGGAAAGAGGATGACGTCGCGGATGTTTGCCGAGTCGGTCAGCATCATCACGAGTCGGTCGATGCCGATGCCGCATCCGGCTGTGGGTGGCATCCCGTACTCGAGTGCACGCACATAATCGGCGTCGTAATACATCGCCTCTTCATCGCCGGCGTCTTTCGCTTTCGCCTGTTGGTTGAAGCGAGCGGCCTGGTCTTCCGGATCGTTCAACTCGGAAAAACCATTCGCAATTTCCCGGCCGGCAATGAACAATTCGAATCGCTCGGTAATGTCCGGGTGAGAATCGGAAGCGCGGGCCAGAGGAGACACTTCGATCGGATAGTCGACGATAAACGTGGGTTGAATCAGTTTGTCTTCGGCCACTTCCTCGAACATCGCAAGCTGCAACGCGCCAAGGCCTGCTTCCTCGGAATGTGCGCTTCCTTTGGCGCGCAGCTCACGATGCAGGAAGCTACGATCTGCCAACTGTTCTTCCGAGTACTGCGGTGCATGCAGGCGGATAGCCTGCACTGTCGTAAGGCGCGCAAACGGCGGCGTCAGCTCAATCGTCTGCCCTTGATAGTCGATGCGCGCCGAGTCCGTCGTCGCCAACGCGACGTGATTGATCAACCGCTCAGTGAAATCCATCAGCCATTTGTAATCCTGATACGCCGCATAGAACTCGAGCATCGTGAATTCCGGGTTATGCCGCGGCGAGATGCCCTCGTTGCGAAAGTTGCGGTTGATCTCGAACACGCGCTCGTAACCGCCAACGATCAGCCGCTTCAGAAAAAGCTCCGGCGCGATCCGCAGAAACATGTCGATGTCCAGCGCGTTATGGTGAGTCACGAAAGGCTTCGCCGCGGCGCCACCCGGAATAATCTGCAGCATCGGCGTTTCGACTTCGAGGAAGCCATCGGCAACCATGAAATCGCGCATTGCGGTAATGGCTTTGCTGCGCGTGACGAACAATTTGCGCGTCTCGTCGCTCATGATCAGATCGACGTAGCGCTGGCGATAACGCAGCTCGCGGTCTTCGAGCCCGTGAAATTTGTCCGGCAGCGGTCGCAACGATTTTGCGAGAAGACGTAACTCGGTACAGCGGATGCTCAGTTCGCCCTTCAGCGTCTTGAATACAACACCACGTGCGGCGATGATGTCGCCGATGTCCCAGCGCTTGAACTCGTCGTGTGCCTCTTTCCCTACTTCATCGTCGGCTACATAAAACTGAATGCGGCCGCTGCCATCCTGCACGGTCGCGAAACTGGCTTTTCCCATCAGACGCTTGAGCATCATGCGGCCGGCGACGGCCACCTCGATGTGCTCCTGAGCGAGTGTGTCGCGCTCGCGCGCGCCGTATTTGACTTGCAGCTCTTCGGCGAGATGCGTGCGCCGAAAATCGTTCGGGAACGCAGGTCCGCTGGTGCGTAACGCGGCAAGCTTTGCCCTCCGTTCCGCGATGATCTGGTTCTCGTCGACTTGCGGCGGCTCTTTGGATTCGTTCATGGCTCAGGCGTCGCGTACGTCTGCGACTGGGTTCGTACCGAAATCGCGTCGTTCGAGAAAAGCGAGCACCTTTTGGGCAGCATCGTCGGCCGAGCTTAGCTGGCCTTTGTCCTTCATCGCGGCAAAGCGCGGCTGGGCCGGAAACGCGCGTGGATCGGCTTCGCGCAATTCGATCTGCATGTCGGTGTCGATGACACCGGGCGCCAGTGAGACGATCATTGCGCCGCTGCGCCCGTGTGCTTCATCAAGCGCGACGACGCGCGAAAAATGGTCGAGCCCCGCCTTGGCCGCGCAATACGCTGCAGTCCCGCCCAACGGTGTCTTGCCTGCTCCGGACGAAATGTTCAAGACCTTGCGCGGAACACTCCAGCCACGCGTCGCGCGCAAGAACGCTCGGGTCAACAGCATCGGCGCCTCGAGCCCCACACGCAGCACTGCGGCAAGCGAGGCGGCGTCGCTGTCGACGATCGGCCCTGGCTTGCCTGGAAGCGCCGCGTTGTTGATCAACGTTACCGCCGAAAAAGAATTCTGCTGACTGCCGAGCCAGGCTTCCAGACGATCCGACGCCGACACACCATCGGTCAGATCGATTGCCCATTGCTCGACCGGTGAGCCAGTTTCTGCAGCTCGTGCGTCAAGCGACTGGTCCGGCCGACGGGACATCGTCAGCAGCGCAGCACCGCGCTGCACGAGTTGCTCTGCGAGCGCAGCGCCGAGCCCGCGCGAAGCACCGGTCAAGATCGTCAGAGGGCGGGGGGGCTGCATCAAACCCCTTGCTTCAAGCTGGCTTCGATGAAGTCATCCAGATCACCGTCAAGCACGGCTTGGGTGTTACCCACCTCGTAGTTAGTGCGCAAATCCTTGATGCGCGACTGGTCGAGCACGTACGAGCGAATCTGATGGCCCCAGCCGATATCCGTTTTTGAATCCTCGAGCGCAGTCTGCTGTGCCTGCCGCTTGCGCAGCTCCTGCTCATACAACTTCGACTTCAGCATCGCCATCGCTTCGGCCCGGTTACGGTGCTGGCTGCGGTCATTCTGGCTCTGCACGACGATGCCGCTCGGCAGATGTGTGATTCGTACAGCCGATTCCGTCTTGTTGACATGCTGGCCGCCGGCACCTGAGGCGCGGTATACGTCGACGCGCAGATCGGCCGGATTGACCTCTACCTCGATCGTCTCGTCGACCTCCGGATAGACGAACACACTGGCAAACGACGTATGGCGGCGTGCATTCGAATCGAACGGTGACTTGCGCACCAGACGGTGAATTCCCGTCTCCGTACGCAGCATGCCGAATGCATAATCGCCGACCAGCTTGATCGTCGCACCCTTGATGCCGGCGACCTCGCCACTCGTTTCATCGAGCAACTCGGACTTGAACTTGCGGCGTTCCGCGTACCGCAGATACATGCGCTCGAGCATCGATGCCCAGTCCTGCGCCTCGGTACCACCGGCACCCGCTTGAATTTCGATGAAACAATTGTTTGGATCGAGCGGATTGTTGAACATCCGCTGAAACTCGAGCTCGGCAACCTCTTTCGCCAGTGCGGCAACATCGGCATCGACCGCCAGCAGTGTTGCTTCGTCGCCATCGCTGCGGGCCATCGCGAACAACTCGCCCGAATCGCTGATTGCTGATTCGAGCTTGCGCATCTTTTGAACGATCCCCTCGGCGCTCTTCTTCTCTCTGCCAAGCTCCTGTGCGCGCTTCGGGTCTTCCCAGACCTTGGGATCTTCGAGCGCGCGACCGACTTCCTCTAGCCGGCGTTCCTTTGCATCAACGTCAAAGATACCTCCGCAGCTCGGACAGGCGAGTGCGCAGGTCCGCGACGGTGCCTTCAACTTGATTCAAGCGCTCGGCTTCCATGATGTCCTTTGATTTTCGAGGGGCGCCGGATTATAGGGCGGCGTGTTCGATCATTAACTGCAAGCGACGCTCGCCCATATAGTCTTCGACGACAGGGCGATATGCGAGTCGTACTGTGCGCGGCACCTGTTCGGTGCGGGAAAACCAAATCGCATGGAAAAGACGGCCATCGAGATCGAGTACGAGCTTCAAGTGTCGATCCTTGACCAGTCGCTGCTCAACGACGACAAACTCGTTATCAAAGAGTGGTGCCGGAAATCCTTGCCCCCAGACGTGCGCATCAATCGCTTCAATCAGCGACAGCACGACTTCGCTTGCAGCGAGCGCGCCATCGGTGGTGATCGTGCGCTCGAAGAGCCCTCGATCGCACGACGCACGCGTGGCGTCTTCGAAGGCCGAAACAAAGCCGTCGTAGCTCGATGCCGGCATCGACAAGCCTGCCGCCATCGCGTGGCCTCCGAAGCGGCGCACGAGGGCGGGCGCCTTTTTTGTCACCAGGTCGAGCGTATCGCGCAGATGCACGCCTTCGATTGATCGGCCCGATCCGCGCAGCTCGCCATCGCTGGCGCGCGCAAATGCAACCGTCGGGCGGTGATACTTTTCCTTGATTCTCGACGCGACGAGTCCGATCACACCCTGATGCCAGTCCTCGTCGTAGAGGCAGATAGTGCTGCGCGCAGCCACCTCCGCCTCGTCAAGGACAGCCAACGCGTCGAGTTGCATGTCGCTTTCAATTTCGCGCCGGTCCCGGTTCAACTGATCGAGCTGCCGGGCAAGCTCGATTGCACGCTCGAAGCTGTCGGTGATCAGACATTCAATGCCGATCGTCATGTCAGTCAACCGCCCCGCTGCGTTGATGCGTGGGCCGATCGCGAAGCCGAGATCTCGCGCACTGGCCATGCGCGCATCCTTTCCGGCTAACTGGAAGAGTGCAGCAATGCCGGGCCGCAGCCGGCCGTGACGAATGCGCTGCAGACCTTGCGCGATCAGAATCCTGTTGTTGCGATCCAGCTTGACGACATCGGCAACAGTGCCGAGCGCGACCAGATCGAGCAGATGATCGAGTCGCGGCTGTGTTGCCGCGTCGAACGCTTCGCGCTCACGCAGTTCGGCGCGTAGCGCGAGCAGAACGTAGAACATCACTCCGACGCCCGCCAAATGCTTGCTCGGGAATCCGCAGCCGGCCTGGTTTGGATTGACGATGCAGGCAGCCGCCGGCAGTACGGCACCGGGCAGATGATGATCGGTAACCAGCACCGAGATGCCGAGCTCGTTAGCGCGCGCAACGCCTTCGACGCTCGCAATGCCGTTGTCAACCGTGATCAACAAGTCGGGAGGGCCTTGTGCCGCGCGCGAGGCGAGGTCAACGATCTCAGGCGTCAAGCCATAACCGTATTCGAAGCGGTTCGGCACGAGATAATCGACGTGCGCTCCCATCGCTCGTAATCCCAGCAGTCCGACCGCGCATGCAGTGGCGCCGTCACAATCGTAATCAGCAACGATCAGCAGGCGTGAACCCGCCGTTATCGCATCGGCAAGCAGGATTGCAGCGTCATGCACATGCGAAAGTGATCCGGGCGGCATCAATCCATCCAGCACCAATCGCATCTCGGCAACATTCGCGATACCGCGCGCCGCCAGCGCGCGGGCCAGTGGTGCGGGGACGCCCTCGGCGGCCAGACGACGCGCGGTCGCGGGGTCGAAGTCCCGAACACGGAGTACCGTCATTCGGAAAATGCCTGCGCCAGCGTGCGCCGCCGCCAGGCTTTGAATCGATCCGACGACCGCAATTCAAACGTGCGCAACGTGTTGCCGCTAAAAATCAAATCGATTGCGTCTTCAGAGTGCTCGCTCAGGGAGCGATCGACCTCGGCGATTGCCTGTAGCCACGCACCCCAGTCCTGGCGCTGCCTTGCGCCCCATGCATCGTCGCTGACGATGAGTGCGCGGTCGGTCGTCGGTGCGTGTACCGGTGCGGCGTTCGCACCCGCAGCTCGTGCCGCACCTTGCAACTCCGCGGCATCCGATTGCACTTGCGAAAATTCAATTGGAGGCAGCGGCTTCCATCGCCCGCCGCCATGCAGCCAGATCGCATTGACCGTTCGCTTCCCTTCGGCTTCGCGCTGCGCATTCACGTCGTGCGTGTGCCACGCCATTTGAATTTCGTTGTGCAAGCGACTCCAGGTCAGCGCGTCACGACCATCGGGAAGTTCGACCGCAGCTTCGGTGATCGCCGCGAGCGGGCGCGCGTCGATCTGCCAATCATGATCGGAAAGCAAGAACCAACGCTCTGAGGTCTCGATCAATCGACTGCCAGTACTTAGAGCAAGCTCGTTGGCGATAGCCATCAGTGAGCTCGATTCTGTGGGGCTGGGCGCATCGTCACCGAGCGATTGCACGAGCAGATGATCACGCGCCGCCTCCATATGCACCGGATCGGCATGCCAGACGAACCCCGGTGCTGCTGCCCCTGTGAGCTGCGCATAGGCATAAGGTGCCGTTGGGGCGAGTGCGGGCCGACTGAACAAAGTGTTCGCAAGCCAGCCGAAATGTGCACCAGCAGGGTCTGTTGAGGCGCGTCGCTCACTGCATGCCGCACGCGACAGGCGAGCCTTCAAGGTGGGTGTATTTAGACGTGTGGTCAATGCGACGGCCAATTCCCCGGGCAGTAGCGCGCCGGCTACAAGCAGCGTGAAATGCATTGATCGATTTTACGGTCGAATGCGCTGATTCAACCTGGTTGCTTTGATCTGAGCGCCGCTTGGCTACAATCGTCGCGCTTTACCCTATCCCATTTCCCGTCATTCAATTGAACCTTCCGTACGAACTGCGAATCGGCCTGCGCTACACGCGCGCCGGCAGGCGTGCGCGTCGTCGTAATGGCTTCATTTCGTTCATATCGGGTATCTCGATGATCGGAATAGCGCTCGGCGTGATGGCGCTTATTGTTGTTTTGTCGGTGATGAATGGGTTCGTTTATCAAGTGCGTGATCGGATGCTGTCGGTGGTCTCGCACGTCGAGGTATTCGCGAATAACGGCGCACTTCCTGACTGGCGGGCGATTGAGCAGATCGCGCGCAGAAATCCGCAGGTCATCGGCGCTGCGCCTTACATCAACGCGCAGGCGCTGTTGACCAATGGCGAAAGCGTTCGCGGCGCTTTGGTGCGAGGTATCGATCCGGAGGCCGAGCCCCAGGTGTCGGAGATTGCATCGCAAGTGCGGGGAGTGCCTCTGACCGTGCTGGCCGATGGCGAGTTCGGCGTCATTCTGGGTGGCGAGCTTGCGCGGACGCTGGGCGTGTTGCGCGGCGAGAAAGTGACATTGATTGCGCCGCAGGGGCAAGTGACGCCCGCGGGCGTCGTACCGCGGCTAAAGCAGTTCACCGTGGTCAGCACGTTTGATTCGGGGCACTTTGAATACGACAGCTCGCTGGCGCTGATTCATCTTGGCGACGCTGCGCGGCTGTTCAGGGTCGAAGGACCGACCGGTGTGCGTCTCAAGCTGAAGGACCTGGAGCGTGCGCCCGAAGTCGCGCTCGAGCTGGCCAGATCATTCGATCCCGGTGTGCTGGTGCGCGACTGGGGGCGTCAGAATCGAAGTTACTTCGCCGCCGTTCAGATCGAGAAGCGAATGATGTTCATCATCCTTGCGCTGATCGTTGCGGTGGCGGCATTCAATCTCGTCTCGACACTCGTGATGACGGTTACCGAAAAGCAATCGGACATCGCGATCATGCGCACGCTCGGAGCAAGTCCCACCAGCGTGATGGTGGTGTTCATGGTGCAGGGCGCGTTGATTGGAATACTCGGCACGCTGCTCGGAGTTGCCAGCGGATTGCTGGTCGCAAACAACCTCGACACGATTTTTCCGGCGATTGAGCGCATTGCCGGATTTCCGCTAATTCCGAAGGACATCTATTTCATCAGTTCGCTGCCATCGGATCCGCGCGCGAGCGATGTCGTGCCGATCGCTCTGATCTCTATGGTGCTTTCGCTGGTGGCGACGCTCTACCCGAGCTGGCGCGCGTCGCGCGTCAAGCCAGCCGAGGCGCTTCGCTATGACTAACGGCGCGGTCCTCAGCGCGCGGGGCGTCAAGAAATCCTATCGCGAAGGCGGCCTGGCGGTCGATGTGCTGCGCGGCGCCGACCTCGATGTGGAACCCGGAGAGCTGGTAGCGGTAGTGGGCGCGTCAGGCTCCGGCAAGAGCACGCTACTGCATGTCTTCGGCGGGCTCGATGCGGCTGACAGCGGTCAAGTGCTGATCGAGGGGCGCGACGTTGCGCAGCTGAGTGAAGGGGATCGCGGCCGATTGCGCAACGAACGCCTAGGGTTCATTTATCAGTTCCATCATCTACTGCCCGAGTTCACCGCGTTGGATAACGTCGCGATGCCACTGACGATCCGCCGCTATTCCTTGCATGACGCCCGTGCAAGTGCGAAGGAAACGTTGGCCGCGGTGGGTCTGCGAGAACGAGTGCTGCACCATCCGGGCGAGCTGTCAGGCGGTGAGAGGCAACGCACGGCGGTGGCTCGCGCAATCGTCGCGCGTCCCGCCTGCATCCTGGCCGACGAACCGACCGGTAACCTGGATCGTGATACCGCCCGCGGCGTCTTCGACGTGTTCGTGGATCTCGCACGGAGCAGCCGAACCGCGGTCGTGATCGTTACGCACGACCCGGAAATCGCGTCACGTTGCGATCGGGTGTTGAGGCTGCAAGACGGCCGGCTTGCGCCGGCGTAAACGTCTTCAGCCGGCGCGTGTTCGATGCCGACGTGCGCGCCACGCCCGTCGCAGATAAACACTCCACATTCCGCGAACCGTCAGATAGCCGAGCGCGGCCAGCATTGATGCCAGCAGCAGCAGTCCCAACGCAAGCGGCGCACCCAGGCTCATCGTCCAGCGGCCCATCGCTTCCATCGATCCGATCATCTGCGTCCACTGCCATTCCGGCAGGGCGGGCGGCTTCGAGAAGCCCCCGGAGCCGAGCGTGAATTCGCCGATCTCATAAGCGATCAGGTACAGCGGCACTATCGTGAACGGATTCGTATAAAGCGTCGTCACCAGCGCCAGCGGCAGATTCACACGCGCGAAAATGCAGACAATCGCAGCGCCGAGCATTTGCAGTGGGCCCGGAATCAATCCGCAAAACAATCCGACCGCGACGCCACCGGCAGCCGAGCGACGATTCAGATGCCATAACGCAGGATGAAACAACGTGTCGCCGAACATCGACAGTGCCTTTACCTCGCGTACCTTGTCGACGTCGGGCATCACCTTACGAAAAAACTTGCGCGGCATGCGCGAAGTTTAGAGCGTCGAGATGCAAGCCGTGCTGCGTAGACTTGTTCGATGACGACGCACGCAGCCGCCGCTGAGTTCCTCGTATGAGGCCGGCGGCGCTGATTGCATTCGTTCTCGGTGTCTGCGTGCTGCAGTGGCAGGCGTCGCTGCCGACCATCGCAATCATGGCGCTGATCGGTGGCGCAGGAGTCGTGCTATCGCTGTCGGCGTTGTTCCGATCAACGCTTGGCTCGCTCGGGCGCGCAGCCGCGTTGCTAGGCATCGGTTGTCTCGGGTTTGCATATGCTGCGGGCCATGCGTCATGGCGCATGGCCGACGAACTCGCGTTCGATGACGAGGGCCACGACATTGCCGTTGTCGGTGTTGTCGCCAGCCTGCCAGTCAGGCTCGAGCGCGGCGTGCGATTCGAGTTCGATATCGAGCGGGTCGATGCGCCGAACATACGCGTGCCTGAGCGTGTTCTTCTTGGCTGGTACAGCGGTGACATCGGCGGCGACAGTGCAGTGCAACCGGGCGAGCGATGGGCCTTCTCCGTGCGGTTGAAGCGCCCGCACGGCACGATGAATCCGGGTGGCTTTGATTTCGAAGCGTGGATGCTCGAGCGAAATTTGCGCGCGTCCGGCTATGTGCGCGTAGGTCGCAACGCTATGCCGGTGAAGAGGCTGAGCGAGATGGTCTGGACGCCTCGGTATGCGATCGAGCGTGCACGCTCGAACCTGCGCGCGAAATTGCAGCCGAGGCTCGACGGCAAACGCTATGGTGGCGTGCTGTTGGCACTGGTGCTTGGCGATCAGCGGGCCATTGGTGACGCCGACTGGACGCTCTTCAACCGCACCGGAATCGGCCACTTGGTCAGCATCTCCGGACTGCACATCACGATGATCGCAAGTCTGTTCGGACTTGCGGTGGGTGCGCTGTGGCGGCGCTCACCGGTGCTGCTGGCACGAAGCGCCGCTCAGACCGCCGCGGTCATCGCGGGTCTGGTTGCGGCGTTTCTGTACGCGCTGCTGGCAGGCTGGGGAGTACCGGCACAGCGTACGGTGGTGATGCTTGCGACGGTGGGTGTGGGATGGCTCTTCAGCTCACGCATCGGCGCAGCGACTTCGCTCGCCCTCGCTGCGGCGCTGGTATGCGTGATCGATCCGTGGGCTGTCCTTGCACCTGGGTTCTGGCTTTCATTCGGCGCCGTCGCGGCCATTGTTTGGGTCGTGCAGGGGAGGCCAACATATTCTGCTTCGTCAGGCCTGCGTCCTGTGCTGCACGCTGCCGCCCGCGTGCAGATCGCGGTAACCCTCGCTCTGGTGCCCGCCACCGTGCTGCTTTTTCATCAGCTATCGATCGTGTCGCCGCTCGCGAATGCTGTGGCGATCCCGACGGTGAGCTGGGCGGTGACTCCGCTGGCGTTGATCGGTGGCGCACTTGCGACGCTTCCGACGCCGGTGTCTTTACTGGCCGAGCCCGTGCTGGGTGCGGCCGACGCGATCTTTGCGATCGTCGCCACGCTGCTGGGCTGGGGCGCGTCGTTCGAATGGGCCAACGTCCCGGTTGCAACCCCGCCGCTGGTCTTGGTCGCACTGGCCGCAGTCGGAGTGATTTGGCTGTTGGCACCGCCAGGCTGGCCCTTTCGTGCAGTGGGTGCCCTCGCGATCCTTCCGATGTTCGTGTGGCCGGCACTGCGTCCCGCGGACAACGAAGTGTGGTTGACGGCACTCGACATCGGTCAAGGCTCGGCGGTGCTAGTCGAAACGAAACAGCACGCATGGCTCTATGACGCAGGCCCACGCTATTCGGCCGATACCGATGCGGGCGAACGTTTGATCTTGCCGTACCTGCGCCATCGAGGAATCGGAAGCCTCGACGGACTGATCGTGTCGCATCTGGATAACGATCATTCGGGCGGCGCAGCATCGATACTGCGTGCGGTGCCGGTGCGTCGCGTTGTATCTTCGATCGCCAACGGGCATCCGGTGCTCAACGCCCGCGCCGACGTCGAGCGATGTGCGTCCGGCATGCGGTGGACCAGCGGCACGCTGACGTTCGCGGTCTTGCATCCGACGCGGGCCGATTACGAAGCGAAGCGACCGACAAACTCGATGAGCTGCGTCGTACTCATTACGGCAGGCGCGACCACGCTGCTGCTGACCGGCGACGTGCCGCTGTCGGACGAGATGGCAATCGTCCATCGCGAACCTGCTCTGCGCGCCGAGTGGATGGCAGTGCCCCATCACGGCAGCCGCAGCTCGTCCAGCGCACAGCTGCTCGACACGTTGGGCGCGAACGCCGCTGTGGCGCAGGCGGGCTACCGCAACCGTTTTCGGCATCCCGACCCGGAGGTCGTGGCTCGATATCAACAACGAAAGATCCCATTTTTTCGTACCGATCATGCGGGCGCCTTGCAGTGGCGCTTCGCAACCGACGGGTCAAGTACGGTGGTCTCGTCGCGCGAAACCCAGGCGCGCTACTGGCATAACCGGCCTTTGACAGTGCCGCCTCCCTTGATCTTGGATAGCGGCATGCCAGAGACGGGCGCCACTGTGTACGACGTAATTCCGGGACCGCCCGAGCCTTACGCAGGCCGCTAAACTGCTCGTTGGGGCAGGGTCAGGGCGATGCAGCAAAGAGCTTTCGACGAAATGTACGATGGCAGCGATCGTGTGCGTGCGCACTATCGCGAGTTCGAACGCTGGCTGTCCGAACAGACCCCCGACGCGATGCAGTTCAAGCGTGCCGAAGCCGACCTCGTGTTCCGTCGCGTCGGCGTCACGTTCGCGGTCTATGGTGAAAATGACGAAAAAGGCAACGGCGAAGCCACGGAGCGCCTGATTCCGTTTGACGTCGTGCCGCGCATCATTCCAGCCGCCGAGTGGAAGAAGCTCGAAGCCGGCCTGAAACAAAGAGTGCGCGCGCTCAACATGTTTTTGCGCGATGTCTATCACGACCAGGACATCCTGCGCGCCGGCAAGCTTCCGGCAGATCAGATCTTGCGCAACTCGCAGTATCGGCCCGAGATGCGCGGTGTCGACGTTACTGGAGGCATCTACGCCCATATCGCCGGAATTGACGTTGTAAGGGCGTCCGGGCCGAGTGGCGCCGGCGAGTACTTCGTGCTGGAGGACAACCTGCGCGTGCCAAGCGGCGTTTCCTACATGCTGGAAAACCGCAAGATGATGATGCGGCTGTTTTCCGACCTATTTGCAAGGAACCGCGTGGCACCGGTCGCGCATTATCCGGACGTGCTGCTCGAGAATCTGCGGTCGGTGGCGCCGCTCGGCGTCGACGATCCTACGGTGGTTTTGCTGACTCCCGGCATGTACAACTCGGCGTACTTCGAGCATGCGTTTTTGGCGCAGCAAATGGGGATCGAGCTGGTCGAAGGGCAGGATTTGTTCGTGCAGGACAACCACGTGTTCATGCGCACCACGCGCGGTCCGCAGCGGGTCGATGTGATCTACCGTCGCATCGACGATGATTTCCTCGATCCGCGTGCGTTCCGCAAAGACTCGACACTCGGCGTGGCCGGGCTGCTGTCGGTGCATCGCGCCGGCCGGGTCACGCTGGCAAATGCAATTGGTACCGGGATTGCGGACGACAAGTCGATCTATCCGCACGTGCCCGAGATGATCGACTTCTACCTCGGCGAGAAACCGATTCTGTCGAACGTTCCGACCTACGTGTGTCGCGAGCCCGAGCAGTTGCAATACACGCTGGCTCACCTCGAAGAGCTGGTGGTGAAGGAAGTGCACGGCGCCGGCGGATACGGCATGCTGGTCGGGCCGGCGGCGACGCGCGAGGAGCGGCAGGAATTCGCGGCGCGATTGAAAGCAAATCCTGATAATTACATCGCCCAGCCGACGCTCGCGCTATCTACATGCCCGACGTATGTCGAATCGGGAATCGCACCGCGCCACATCGATCTGCGTCCTTACGTGCTCTCGGGCAAGGACGTCGTCACGGTGCCCGGCGGGCTGTGCCGGGTCGCACTACGCGAGGGGTCGCTGGTCGTTAACTCTTCGCAAGGTGGCGGCACGAAGGACACCTGGGTGCTGGAGCGATGAATCGTCCGAGCGAGCCAGTGCCATTGGAAGGCGAGGAGCCTTCCTCGCACGAACAAGCCGCACGCCGCGCTTCGGATCAAATCGATCCGTATGCGCTGATCGAGCGTGCCGAAAAGCTGATCAACACCGAGCCGCACGATGCCGTCGTGTTCGCGCTGCGTGCGCAGAGCGTGGCGCGCGCTCGTACCGCTGAAGCGTTGATGGCCCGCGCGCACTTTGTCGCCGGGTCGGCGCTGATGCAGGTCGGCGACTGGTCAGGCGCGACACGGCAGCTTTCGCAGGCGGAGCAGGTCTACCGTGCACAGGACGACATTACCGCTCAGTGCCGGGTCAACATTCTGTTGGCCACCGCATGTTGCGAACTGGGCGAATACGGTGAGGCGCTCGATGGCTTCGCCGAGGTGCAAAAAGTCGCGCGGCAGCACCAGGATCATGCGGGCGTAAGGCTCGCACTGGTACACCAATCGACGGTGCACATGATGCTCGGCGACTTCGACGCCGCACGCGACTCGCTGAAATCTTCGCTGGAGTTGCCGTCAGGTACCACCGCGGATGAGGGCATGGTCGTGCTGCACCATGGTCTGGTCGATGCCAACGAGGGACTGCGCGCCGCATTGGCGGGCGACGGCAACGTTGTCATGCGCTGCATGGCCGACGCCGAAGATCATTTCGTCATCGCGCTCGAGCTTCTGTCGGGCTCGAGCGATCGTTCGACCGCGATCGCTGCGCGCACGCAGCAGGGGGCCGCACGTTGTTGGCTCGGCAAGTTCAGCGAAGGTCTGACTGATTTGAACGCAGCCGTGGCCGAAGCGGCGCACAGCGGGTTCCGTTCCCGTGAAGTACATGCGCGCCTCGAGCTCGGCTATCACCTGGTCGGCGCCGGGCGCGAACACGAAGGGCTTGCGATCCTGGGGCCAGCGCTGATGCAGGCCGAAGAATTGGGTGATCTGCGTCGGCCCGCGGATTCGCACGAGCGGCTATCCGCGCTGTACGAGGCTCGCGCCGATTTCCGGCTCGCGCTGTATCACCACAAGCGTTACGTCGAAGTCAAGACTCGCCTCGATGGTCGATTGAGCACGCAGCGCGCACGCTTGCATGAGGCACGCGCCGAACTGCAGAAACTGCGCACGCAAGCCGCAGCACTGCACGCGAAGACGCGCGACCTCGAGCAGTCGCGCTCGCGTCTGGAGCGCCTGGCGCTGGAAGACGAATTGACCGGCCTGGCCAACCGCAGGTCGTTCACGAAGGAGCTCGAGAACTGGTGCGCGCGGGCACGCGCAGGCACGCTGCGCTTCGGTCTCGTTGTCGCCGACATCGACGGCTTCAAGCTTATTAACGATCGACTGTCGCATCTGACCGGCGACGCGGTCCTGCGCCAGCTCGGAAACGTGATACGCGCCAATCTGCGGGATACCGATTTCGCGGCACGACTGGGCGGCGACGAGTTTGCGCTGCTGTTGGCCGATAGCGAGGGCGGCGCTGCGATGGCGGTGGTCGATCGATTGGTCGACGCGGTTCGCAATTCGTCGTGGGCCGAGTTTGACGCTGCTCTGCATGTGACGATGAGCATTGGTCTGTGCGAGTCCTCTGACTTCGGCGATTCGAGCGAGCTCGTCCGGCGCGCCGATGAGTCGTTGTATGCCGCCAAGCACGCCGGCCGCGATCGTGTTCACCTCTGGACCGCGAGTGGCCTGTAACAGCCAATTCGAAAGTGCTTAGCCGCACGGCCGACCACCTGTTCTGGATGGCACGTTATATCGAGCGTGCGGAAAATACCGCACGCATGCTCGATGTGAATCTATCTACGTCATTGCTTCCGCAATCGGCCCAAGCATCGGAAAGGGGCTGGCGCGCGTTGCTCAGCATTTCGGAATTGACAGAAGAGTTCGACGAGCGGTATCCGGTCGTCTCGCCTCGCGACGTGATGGATTTCATGGTGCGCGATGCAGGCAATTCGTCGTCGATTTGCGCCTGCCTTCAGGCAGCGCGCGAAAACGCTCGCGCCGTGCGCGGCTCGCTGACGACCGAAGTGTGGGAAACGCACAATGACACCTGGCTCGACCTGCAACGCAAGCTTGCGGATGGAACATCCGAGCGCGACCCGCAGTCGTTTTTCGAGTGGGTCAAGTTCCGGTCGCACCTATCGCGTGGTGTCACTATCGGCACGATGCTGAAGGATGAGGCGTTCTACTTCGTGCGGCTCGGTACCTTTCTTGAGCGCGCGGATAACACGGCGCGACTGATCGATGTCAAGTACCACGGACTGGGTGACGAGCCTGCGGACCGGCGCGAGGCAGCCGACCCCGAGAGCGTCGACCACCCGCCTGATTTTTATCACTGGGCTGCTGTACTGCGTTCGGTGTCGGCGTTCGAAACGTACCGCAAGGTGTATCGCGATGTGATTACGCCGTCGCGCGTGGCCGAGCTGCTGATCCTGCGCGGCGATATGCCGCGCTCGCTGGCAAGCTGCCTGAATGAAGTCTCGATCAATCTGGAGATGGTGCGCAACAGCCGGTCCGACGAAACAGAGCGGCGCGCAGGGCTGCTGCGCGCTGAGCTTCGCTACGGTCGCATTGAAGACATCCTGGCGCGCGGCTTGCACCGGTATTTGACCGAATTCCTCGAGCGCATCAACGATCTGGGCGAACGCGTCAGCGAAGATTTTTTAGTCCCGTTAGAAGCTCACTAATACACTGAGACGCCTATGACTTATTGCGTGGCAATGCGGTTGAACGCCGGTCTGGTTTTTCTGGGCGACTCTCGCACCAACGCGGGTGTCGATCAGATCTCGACCTTTCGCAAAATGACCGTCTTCGAAAATCCCGGCGAGCGGATGCTGGTACTGCTGACGGCAGGAAATCTTGCGCTGACGCAATCGGTCACGCAAATCCTCAGCGAACGTGTCGGGCCGGAGCAGAACAGCGTGTGGACCGCGACGACTATGGTCGAAGCAGTACGCATCATCGGCGACGCAGTGCGTGAAGTGCACCATCGCGACGCCGCGGCACTGAACGAATTTGGCATCGACTTCAACGCCAAGTTCATCTTCGGCGGCCAGATCAAGGGCGAAGGCATGCGCCTGTTCCACGTCTACTCGGCGGGGAATTTCATCGAAGCGACAGACGAGAATCCGTATTTTCAGATCGGCGAAGCCAAATACGGCAAGCCGATCATCGATCGCGTGATCCAACCCGATATGCCGCTCGATGAGGCCGCGAAGTGCGCGTTGATCTCAATGGACTCGACGTTGAAGTCCAATATTTCGGTCGGGCTGCCGCTCGACCTGCTGGTCTATGAGGCCGACTCACTGCGCGTCACCAAGTTCGTGCACATCGACAGCTCGAACCAGTACATGGCGATGATTCGGGCCACATGGGGCTCTCGGCTCAAGCAGGTATTCGCCGAAATTCCCGATCCGACGTGGTTCGATTCGTATGTGCCGCCGGGCGCTCCGCGCTTGCAAACTGAGATCGGTCAGCCGGTGCGCGCGCCTCGGCCGCCGTTCATGGAGACCGAAGCCGAGCCCGCGTCCCCGATGCAACTCGTCGCGGGGCACTCAAGCGAGAAGGCGGCGCGCTAACTGCATCGGCGCATCATCCGTAGCTATTGCGCGTACCAGCCGCCGTCGACATTCCACGCTGCGCCACGAACTTGATCGGCCGCAGGTGTACATAGAAAGACCGCGAGCGCCGACAGCTGCTCGACTGTCACGAACTGCTGTGACGGCTGCTTTTCGGCTAGCAACGCTTTTTTTGCAGCTTCCTGATCGATCCGGTCGCGCGCAGCGCGCGCATCGACCTGTTTCTGCACCAGCGGAGTCAGTACCCACCCGGGGCAGATCGCGTTGCACGTCACGCCGGTTTGCGCCGTCTCAAGCGCCACTGACTTGGTGAATCCGACAACTCCGTGCTTCGCTGCGACGTACGCGGATTTGTCAGCCGACGCAACCAGGCCGTGCAGCGACGCGATGTTGATGATTCGGCCCCAGTTGTTTTGTTTCATCTTGGGAAGCACAAGCCGCGTCGTATGAAACGCCGAGCTCAGATTGATCGCGATAATGGCGTCCCAGCGGTCGACCGGAAATGATTCAACCGGTGCCACGTGCTGAATGCCGGCGTTGTTGACCAGGATGTCGACCTGCCCGAACGAAGATTCTGCCGCTTTGATCATCGCCTCTATGGCAGCCGGCTGGCTCATGTCTGCGCCGTGGTACAGCGTTCGAACTTTGTTACCCTGAATGTCACTCTCGACTTGCGCGATAGCATCCGGCGCTCCGAAGCCATTGATCACGATGTTGGCGCCTTCGCGCGCCAGTGCGCGGGCAATGGCGAGGCCAATGCCGCTGGTCGAGCCCGTGATCAGTGCAGTTTTGCCTTTGAACATTTCTTCGAGTCCCCGTCCTTTCGTTCAAGTATGCCATCGTGAGTAGTTCCATCCAGCCGCGCTTGCACAGCGTGCAATGTCTGAGCCCCGCAGGCCTGCACTCGATGGCGTATACCGAGTGGGGCGCCGCCGACAACCCGCGCGTACTCGTATGCGTGCACGGACTGACGCGGCTCGGACGTGATTTCGATCGTCTGGCGCGCGCGATGGCGCCCGAGTATCGAGTTGTATGCCCGGACGTTGTGGGCCGCGGCCGCAGCGGCCGCTTGCGTGATCCGACGCATTACGTGGTGCCGCAGTATGTCGCCGACATGGTGACCTTGATCGCCCGATTGAATGTCGAGCAGGTCGACTGGGTGGGTACGTCGATGGGTGGGTTGATCGGCATCGGGCTCGCCGGCCAGGTCGATGCGCCGATTCGAAAGCTTGTCATCAACGACGTCGGTCCGCGGCTCGATGCGGCGGCCATCGCACGCATCGGCGACTATGTCGGCGCCACGATATCGTTCAGCGACGTCGAGCAGGCGATTGACTACATCTCGACCATTGCGGCCCCATTTGGGCTGACTCGACGCGAAGACTGGCGCGAATTGGTCGAGCCGGGATTGAAGCGCGAAGGTGCACGCTGGACGCTGCACTACGACCCGCAGATCGCGGTACCGTTCAAAGCATCAACGCCGGAGAGCGCGAGCCGCGACGAAGCGGCCCTGTGGTCACTCTACGACAACATCCGGTGCCCGACGCTGGTCATCCGCGGCGCGAACTCCGATCTGCTGTCACGCGAAACGTTGCATCAGATGGCAACGCGCGGGCCAAAGGCTCGGACGAGCGAGATTCCCGGAGTGGGCCACGCTCCGACGTTGATGCTGGACAACGAGATTGCGGTGGTGCGCGATTTCCTGCTGGGCGGCGCAGCGCGCTAGAAGACACCGCTGGCCAAACCGGCGGCGATTGCTGCGCCGAGTTCGCGCGCACGGCTCAAGTCAACCTCTGGTACTTGCTTTGGCGCCATGATTTGCTCGGGTGTTTGCGCGCCGTTGCGCACGACGATGGGCGGTGCAATCTCTTTCAGACGCAGTCCGGTTGCGATGCGCTGAATCTGGCGTGCTGCACCTTCACCGTCGGTACCCGCGGCGATGATCGCTGCATACGGCCGGCCGTTGACCTTGTCGAGCACGGCGTAGTAGATGCGGTCGAAAAAATCCTTCATGCGACCCGCCATCGTGGCAAGGTTTTCCGGCGTGACGAACAGATAGCCGTCGGCTGCGAGAACGTGCGCGGAGTCGGTATCGGCAGCCGTCAGCAGATCCGCGATACAGCCTGCTTCTTCGCGGGCTCCCGAATGCGCCGCTGTCGCCAACTGCTTGGCAGCACCGGTCATCGTGTGATAAACGATGATCAACCGCTTCATCGCACTGCCAGCGGGTCCTGCAGAAAAAACTGCGCGAGCAACTCGTACCACTCGGGAAACGCGGCGTGCAAACGGTTCGGATCCACAAAGAACGTCTCGCTAGAAACGGCAAAGAACTCAGCGTGGTCGTGTGCGGCATACGCGTCGAGGGGCAAGTGCGCGTAGTGGCGATCGACTTCGTCGGACTCCGGATCGAGATCGTCGGGCAGTTCGGCATCGATCAGCTCCAACTCTGCGGCGAAACGATTCAATGACTGATCCAAAACACTGCTCCAGTGCTGAAGCGTCAACGACTTGTGCATCGCCAGGAACGGCGGCACCCCATCGGCGTCGCCGTCCAGCAGATCGAGTTTGTGAACGAATTCGTGAATAACGACTGAATACGGTGCGCCGGCCCCGGTCGCGCTTTGCTGAGCGTCCTCCCATGACAACAGCAGGGGTCCCCCGTCCCACGCCTCGCCGGCAATGGGCTCGACGTACTCATGCACGACTCCGTCCTCATCGGTGACGCTGCGCGGAACCAGAAACTCGCTCGGATACACGACGATGCTCTTCCAGCCGCGATACCAGTCAAGCCCCAGGTTCAGTATCGGAAGGCACGCTTGCACAGCAATGTTGACCTGCATCGTCGCCGTCAACTCGAGACCCGCTGCGGCCGACATTTGCTTGTCGGCCAGCAACTGCGCCGCAAGGCCGCGCAACCGGTCGCGATCGACTGGTGCCAAGCGAGTTACGAACGGCAGTGACGCGCAAGTGAGTGTCCAGAGCGGATCGGGAATCGCCACCGACGTCGCTCGAGTCCAACGGTTTAACAGTGTCCGCATCGTGGAATTGTGCCGTAACGAATTGCTGCACTGAGCGCCTATCCTTGCGTCCATGCAAATCGCGCATTCCACCGAGCTAACGCCTGCACCGCTTGGTCTCGACCAGACGTTGGCGCTGGTCGAGCCGCTGTACCAGGAACGGTCGCTGGCGACCGGTGAGCCGTTCCTTGCACACGCACGCGGTACGGCGGAGATCGTCGCACCGCTGCGCAACGATGCGGATCTGCTGAGCGCTGCTTGCCTGTTCGGAGTGCACGACGTTCTGCGCGAGCCCGATGAATGGTTACGAGCTCGCTTTGGTGCGGGTGTCGCGCAGCTCGTCACGGATCTTCGTCAGCTGATGAGGCTTTCGGAACTGACTCGCAAACAAAGTGCTGCGTCAACGAAGAGGCACGGCGTCGATGATCAGGCGGAAGCGCTGCGCCGCATGCTGCTTGCGATGGCCAACGATCTACGAATCGTGTTGCTGCGGCTGGCGTCGCGTCTGCAGACGCTGCGTTATTACGCGGCGAGCAAAGCACCGGGACCCGAGCCCATCGCGCACGAGACGATGCGGCTTTATGCGCCACTCGCCAATCGGCTGGGCATCTGGCAATTGAAGTGGGAGCTTGAGGACCTGTCGTTTCGCTTCCTCGAGCCCGAGACATACAAAGAGGTTGCGCGGCTGCTCGACGAGAAGCGGATCGAGCGCCAGGACTTCATCCTGGATACGACGCAGCGTGTGCGACAGATCCTAAGCGAAGCGGGAATTGCCGCGGCGGTGGTCGGCCGGCCGAAGCACATTTACAGCATCGTCAACAAAATGCGCACCAAAGGGCTTACGTTCGATCAGCTGCGAGACGTGCGCGGTCTGCGCGTCATCGTCGACACCGTTCCCGATTGCTACCAGGCGCTGTCATCGATCCATCAGGAGTGGACGGCGGTAGCCGGCGACTTCGACGACTACATCGCGCGGCCAAAGCCGAACGGTTATCAGTCGCTGCACACGGTAGTTACCGACGAGCACGGCCGCGCGCTCGAGATCCAGATTCGAACGAAGCAGATGCACGAATCGGCCGAGCTGGGGTTGGCGGCTCATTGGAGATACAAGGAAGGTTCAAAGCCGGCCGCAGGTAAGCAAGGCCTGCAGGGGCACGACGACGGCGACGCTCAGCGGATCGCCTGGTTGAGACGGCTGCTGGCGTGGCGCGATGAAGTCGAACCCGTGTCTGCGAGCGGCGCAGCCGGCGGCGATACGCGCGACGATCGCATGTATGTACTGACGCCGCAGGCGCGTGTGGTCGAACTGCCGGCTGGCGGTACGCCAGTGGATTTCGCCTTTCACATTCATTCTGAAGTCGGCTATCGCTGCCGTGGCGCGCGTGTCGACGGCGTCATCGTGCCGCTGAACACGCCATTGAAGAACGGTCAGACGGTCGAGATCATCTCGGCCAAGACCGGTGGACCAAGTCGGGACTGGCTGAACGCAGATCTGGGATTTCTAAAAAGCGCGCGCTCGCGCGCGAAAGTGCGGCAATGGTTCAACGCCATCGAGCTGCAGCAATCGATCGCAGCCGGGCGGGATCTGATCGAAAAAGAGTTGCAGCGGTTGGGCAAGACCGCGATCAAGCTCGACGATCTGGCGAAGCGGCTTGGGTTCGCCAATGTCGATCAGCTGGCCGCGGCCGCGACGAAGGATGAGTTCAGCGTGCGCTCGATCGAACATGCGCTGGCACCGGCGACGGTCCAACCTGAGCCCACGCCTGCGCCTCTGATCGGACGTCCCTCTGCAGTGCCTGCGGCTCCTGCGGGCAAGGGCCAGGTCCTTGTGGTCGGTGTGGATTCGCTTCTGACGCAGCTTGCGCGTTGCTGTCGGCCCGCGCCGCCTGACGAGATCGTTGGATACGTGACTCGCGGCAAGGGCGTTTCGATTCACCGTGCAAGCTGCTCGAATCTGAGATCGCTGCTCGAGCGTGCGCCCGAACGCGTCGTCGATGTGACCTGGGGCGCTCCAACGGACGCGGTTTATCCGGTTGAGCTTCTGGTGCTGGCGCAGGATCGCCCCGGATTGCTGCGTGACATCTCGGAGGTTTATGCACGTGAAAAGCTGAACGTCATCGGCGTCAATTCGAGTAGCAGTAACGGCGAAGCGCGGATGCTGTTCACCGTCGAGATCGGTGGTGCATCCGATGTCGCCCGCGTGCTGGCAGCCGTCCGGGAAGTGAAGGACGTGTTTTCTGCGCGCCGTCGCTGACCCCGGCGTCAAGTGCGCTCGATATATACTTCGCAGCCCAGGCGCGTAGCTCAGCTGGTTAGAGCACCACCTTGACATGGTGGGGGTCGTTGGTTCGAGTCCAATCGCGCCTACCAGCCCACCGGCGTGGACAACATGAAAGGTTTCAAATGACGTTTCGAACTACGTTTACCGGCTCTTGATGACGGGACGAGTTCGCCTTTCGAAAAAAAGTGCGGCTCGCCGCACTTTTTTTTGATTGGAGCAAACGAAATGATTTCGATTCGATTACCTGACGGCTCTAGCCGCAGTTACGACCAACCGGTGACGGCGGCTCAGGTCGCGTCGTCGATTGGCCCCGGCCTTGCCAAGGCGGCAATTGCAGCCAAGGTTGACGGCAAGCTCGTCGACGTTGCCTATCTGATCGATCGTGATGCCGAGGTCGCGATCGTGACCGAGCGCGACGCCGCGGGTATCGACATCATCCGGCATTCAACAGCGCATCTGCTTGCGTACGCGGTCAAGGAGCTATTCCCGGAAGCGCAGGTGACGATCGGCCCCGTGATCGAAAACGGTTTTTATTACGACTTTGCCTACAAGCGGCCATTTACGCCGGACGATCTGGCGGCGATCGAACAGAAAATGGCCGAGCTTGCCAAGAAAGATGAGCCGGTTGTGCGCGAAGTCTGGAAGCGCGACGACGCCGTGAAATTTTTCGAGTCGATCGGCGAGAAGTACAAGGCCGAAATCATCGCGTCGATTCCGGCGAACGAAGACATTTCCCTGTATCGCGAGGGTGCCTTCATTGATCTGTGCCGCGGGCCGCATGTGCCGTCGTCGGGCAAGTTGAAGGTGTTCAAGCTGACGAAGGTTGCCGGCGCGTATTGGCGCGGCGACCAGGCGAATGAGCAGTTGCAGCGCATCTACGGCACGGCGTGGGGCAGAAAAGAGGATCAGGACGCATATCTGAAGATGCTCGAAGAAGCCGAGCGGCGCGACCATCGCAAGCTTGGCAAGGAGCTCGGCCTGTTTCATTTTCAGGAGGAAGCGCCTGGGCTGGTGTTCTGGCACCCCAAGGGTTGGGTGATCTGGCAGGCGGTCGAGCAATACATGCGCGTCGGTGTACCGCGATCAACGGTTATCACGAAGTTAGAGGGCCGATGATTCTCGATCGTTCGCTATGGGAGAAGTCGGGCCACTGGGAAAAATACCGCGAGAACATGTTCGTCACCGAGTCTGAGAATCGCTCATACGCAGTGAAGCCGATGAACTGTCCCGGGCACGTTCAGATTTACAACGCCAATCTGCACAGCTATCGCGAGCTGCCATTGCGTTACGGCGAGTTCGGCTTCTGCCATCGGAACGAATCATCGGGCTCGTTGCACGGCTTGATGCGAGTGCGTGGTTTCGTGCAGGACGACGGTCACATTTTCTGCACCGAAGATCAGATTCTCGACGAGTGCGTCGCTTACACGGCGCTGTTGCAGAAGGTCTATCGCGACTTCGGGTTCGAGCAGATTCAGTACAAGGTGGCGACGCGTCCGGATCAGCGCATCGGTTCAGATCAGGTTTGGGACAAAGCGGAAGCAGCGCTCATGGAGTCGTTGCGGCGCTCCCAAGTCGACTTCGTAACTTTGCCAGGAGAAGGCGCTTTTTATGGCCCCAAGATCGAGTACCACTTGAACGATTCGATCGGGCGGCCGTGGCAGTGCGGCACGATGCAGGTCGACTTCGAGATGCCCGCACGCCTGGGCGCCGAGTACGTCGCAGAAGACAACAGCCGCAAAACGCCAGTGATGCTGCATCGGGCCATCGTTGGTTCGCTCGAGCGCTTTATCGGAATGCTGATCGAAAACTATGCTGGAGCGATGCCGCCTTGGCTCGCGCCGGTGCAGGCAGTCGTCGCCTGTATTTCGGAGCATCAGGCCGCATATGCAGAAGAAGTTACGCAAACGCTGCAAAAACAAGGATTTAGGGCAGAATCCGATTTGCGCAATGAGAAGATCAACTATAAGATTCGCGCCCTTAGCCTGCAGAAAATCCCCTACATTCTTGTTGTTGGCGACAAAGAGAAGCAAGCGAATACAGTTTCCGTGCGTGCGCGTGGTGGCGCGGATCTGGGCGTGATGCCCGTGTCCGAATTTGCACAGCGTCTCAAACTGGACGTCGAGCAACGCCGTGATGTTTCAAATGCAGTTGCAAGCGCGGTTTAGTCTTTAACTTTTTGGAGAGGTAAATATCGCTCAAGAACGTTCGCACCGGATCAATGGTGAAATCAGTGCTCCTGAAATACGTCTGACCGGAATCGAAGGTGAAGCGCTTGGCGTCGTGAAGTTGGCAGATGCGCTGCGCATGGCCGAAGAAGCTCAGGTAGATCTCGTCGAAATTGCTCCAACGGCCGTGCCACCTGTCTGTCGCTTGATGGACTACGGCAAGTTCAAGTATCAGGAGCAGAAGAAATCGCACGAGGCGAAGCTCAAGCAGAAGCAGATTCAGATCAAGGAAGTCAAGTTCCGTCCGCAGACCGACGAAAACGACTACCTGACGAAGATGCGAAACCTGACTCGTTTTCTGGAGGAAGGCGATAAGGCCAAGATCACGTTGCGCTTCCGCGGCCGCGAAATGGCGCATCAGGAGTTTGGGGTGAAACTGCTGGAGCGGGTGCGCGATGAGTTGGCGAATATGGCAGTCGTGGAATCGATGCCGAGATTGGAAGGGCGCCAGATGGTGATGGTGATGGCGCCGAAGAAGAAAAAATAAGTTACTCAGGGGAGCCGGCGGCTTGCCACCGGCAACTGTAACAAGTGGGATCAGGCTTCAAGTCTCCTGTCGGAGCGCCTGCAATCATCTAAAAACGAAGGAAGTTTTATGCCGAAGATGAAGACGAAAAAGAGCGCTGCGAAGCGCTTCGAGGTCCGCGCCAGCGGATCGATCAAGCGCGGTCAGGCCGCCAAGCGCCATCTGCTGACCAAGCGCACAACCAAAAACAAGCGCCATTTGCGCGGTGCCGTCAACATGCACGAGGCCGATGTGAAGTCGGTGCGCCGCATGCTGCCGTACGCATAAGGGGAGCGACCATGCCACGAGTAAAACGAGGTACGACCGCGCGTGCGCGGCATAAGAAAGTTCTAGCGCAGGCTGTCGGCTTCACGCGCCGCCGCAAGAACGTATTCCGCGTTGCCAAAGAAGCGGTGATGAAGGCGGGGCAATATGCTTACCGCGATCGCCGCAACAAGAAAAGAACATTTCGCGCGTTATGGATCGCGCGTATCAACGCCGCGGTGCGCGAGCACGGGCTGAGCTACAGCGTTTTCATGAACGGACTGACCAAAGCGGAAATCGGGCTTGATCGCAAGATACTGGCCGACATGGCAGTGCTCGACAAGCCGGGTTTTGCAGCGGTCGTCGAAAAGGTAAAGGCCACGATCGCTTGACCCGCAACCAAGAGACAAGATGAGCAAAACGGGGCCTAATGCGGGGCCCCATTTTTTTGTTTGCATCGATGAACGCTGAACTCGATCTGCTGGTGAACGAAGCGCGCGCTGCATTTTCCGCTGCGCTGCAGCCCGCTGCGCTCGAGAACGAGAAAGCGCGTTACCTGGGCAAGAACGGCGCGATTACCGAGCGCCTGAAAACACTCGCCAAGCTGACGCCCGATGAGAAGCGCACGGCAGGTGCCGAAATCAACGCAGCAAAGGAAGCCATCGAGGCCTTGCTGGCCGAGCGGCGGCAGGCACTGGCCGAATCGAGGCTCAACGAGCAACTCGCTGCCGAGTCGATTGATGTTTCGTTGCCGGGGCGCACACGCAGTGCAGGCGCGATCCATCCGATTGCGCGGACCTGGATGCGCATCGAGGAGATCTTTCGATCGATTGGTTTCGATGTTGCCGAAGGTCCTGAGATCGAAACCGACTGGTATAGCTTTACCGCACTGAACAGCCCGGAAAATCATCCCGCGCGCTCGATGCAGGATACGTTCTATGTCGATGTGCGCGACGCCGATGGCCGTCCGATGGTGCTGCGTCCTCATACCAGTCCGATGCAAGTGCGCTACGCACGTATGCATCAGCCGCCGATCAAGGTGATTGCGATCGGACGCTGTTATCGGGTCGATAACGACGCGACGCACTCGCCGATGTTTCATCAAGTCGAAGGCCTCTGGCTCGATGAAAACATCAGCTTCGCCGACCTGAAGGCCGTGTATACGAACTTCCTGCAGTGCTTCTTCGAAACCGATGAGCTCGAAGTGCGCTTTCGTCCGTCGTACTTCCCATTCACTGAACCTTCCGCCGAGATCGACATGATGTTCACCAGCGGACCGCGAAAGGGCCGCTGGCTGGAAATTTCCGGATCGGGTCAGGTGCACCCCAATGTCGTGCGCAACTTTGGCTTTGATCCCGACAAGACGATTGGCTTCGCGTTTGGTTCGGGCCTTGAGCGGCTTGCGATGCTGCGCTACGGCGTCGATGATTTGCGCATGTTTTTCGAAGGTGATTTGCGCTTCCTGAAGCAGTTCGCTTAGCGATGCAATTTTCAGAACAGTGGTTGCGTAGCTACGCGAATCCGCCGTGTTCGAGCGAGGACCTTGCTTCGCGGTTGACGATGGCAGGTCTCGAAGTCGAGAGCATCACTCCGGTGGCACCGCCGTTTTCGGGCGTCGTGATCGGCGAAGTCACGCGCGTCGTTCCGCATCCGAACGCTGACAAGCTGACCGTTTGCGAAGTCGAAGTCGGGGCGGGCGAAATTCTTTCGGTCGTATGCGGAGCTCCCAACGTTGCTCAGGGGATCAAGGCGCCGTGCGCGCTGGTAGGCGCGGTACTGCCGGACGGAGCAGAGATCGGCGCGACGACGTTGCGCGGCGTGCAGTCGCAGGGCATGCTTTGCTCGGCACGCGAGCTAGGGCTGAGCGAAGATCACGCCGGCTTGCTGCTCCTTGACGCCGATGCACCGCTTGGTGGCGACCTGCGAGACTACCTTGCGCTCGACGATCACACGCTGACGATCAAGCTGACACCCGATCGCGCCGATTGTTTGAGCGTGGTCGGTGTTGCACGCGAGGTCGCCGCATTATCGGGTGCGCCACTGATACTGCCTTCGATCAGTCCTGTTCCGCCGGCGATAGCGGATCGCTTGCCGGTGACCGTTGAAGCAGAAGAGCTATGCGGGCGATTTTCGGGCCGCGTCATTCGAGGGGTGAACGCCCGCGCCGAGACACCGGCTTGGATGAAGCAGCGCATCGAGCGTAGCGGCCAGCGCCCGATCACGGCATTGGTCGATATTTCCAATTACGTGATGCTCGAGTTAGGCCGCCCGACACACGTATTCGATCTCGACAAAGTGCAGGGCGGCTTGACCGTGCGCTGGGGCCGGGCGGGCGAGCGTGTCGAATTACTGAATGGGCAAACGGTGGAGGTCGATTCCACTGTCGGCGTGATTGCCGACGGCGCCGGGTGTCGAGGCATTGGCCGGCATCATGGGCGGTGCGCGGACCGCCGTGGCCCTCGATACGCGCAACGTTTATGTAGAGGCCGCGTTCTGGTGGCCCGACGCGATTCGTGGGCGCGCGCGGCGCTATAACTTTTCGACGGACGCTTCACATCGTTTCGAGCGCGGTGTCGACTATGCAACCAATGCAGAGCACATTGAATACATCACGCGTTTGATCGTCGATATCTGCGGTGGGCAGGCGGGGCCGGTCGACGATCAAACGATTGCGCTGCCGCAACGCAAGCCGATCACTATGCGAGGCGAACGCTGCCGCCGGTTGCTGGGTGTGGCAATCGACGCTGATGCAATCGCAAATGCGTTCCGTCGAATCGGCTTTGACTTTCGGCGCGACGGCGACAACTTCGTCGTCACGCCGCCGAGTTTCCGCTTCGATCTGGAAATCGAAGAGGACCTGGTCGGCGAAGTGGCCCGCCTGATCGGCTACGAGAGTATTCCTGCGCACCCCCCGCGCACGGCGGCGACGATGCGCGCCGAGCCGGAAGAGCGGCGCAGTGCACACGATGTGCGTCGTGCACTCTCGCTCGCGGGCTACACCGAACTGATCAACTATTCATTCGTCGATTCGCAATCGGAGCGCGATTTTGCAGGCAACGAAGATCCGATTGCTGTGCTCAATCCGATTGCAAGCCAAATGTCGGTGATGCGAAGTACGTTGCTCGGCGGGCTGGTCAGCGCACTTGCGTACAACGTAAATCGCAAAGCACATCGCGTCCGGCTATTCGAAATTGGTCGTGTGTATCGCCGAGACCCGCAACAACCCGACGGGCCTTTGCAGGTTGGCGGCATCGATCAACCTAATCGCCTGGCAGCGCTGGCTTATGGCCCGAATGACGATGAGCAATGGGCGGTGCCGCATGCGAGACAGCGATTTTTTTGACCTTAAAGGCGATATCGAGTCGTTGCTGCCGGCTGCGCGTTTTGTAACTGCTCTGCATCCGGCGCTGCATCCTGGCCGCAGCGCTTCGATCGAGATCGACGGTCGACGCGTCGGAATCATCGGGCAGCTTCATCCACGACTGCAGCAGCAATACGAGCTACCGAAGGCGCCCGTTGTCTGCGAGATCGATCTTGAGCCGTTGCTCGTACGCGCTCTGCCCCGGCATCGCGAGCTGTCACGATTTCAGCCGGTTCAGCGCGACATTTCGGTAACGGTCGCCGAGTCGGTCGCTGCTCAGGCGATGGTCGACGCGGTCACTGCGCTGTCGCTTTCCGAGCGCCGTTTGTCGGCGCTGCGCGAGTTCAAAGTGTTCGACGTCTACCGCGTCCCGCCTAATTCAAGCAAAGTCGCGGAAGCGAGTGCTAACGTGTTGTTAAATAACGAGAAAAGCCTTGCGTTCCGACTTGTTCTACAAGATACTGAGCGTCCCGTCACCGACGCCGATGCCGACGCTGCAGTTGAAGTAATACTCGAGGTGTTAAAGCAACGATTTGCAGCGCGCCTACGTCAATAAAACGAGCACGCCATAGCCCGCACGACTCCATATGCCCTCAGCCGACTTTAAGTTTCCCGACTTGCCGCGCACCGCAGGTGCAATGCACTCGGCAGATCGCACGGTGAAGACGATGACCAAGGCGGAGCTAGCCGAAGCATTGTTCGACCGGCTCGGTTTGAATAAGCGCGAAGCGAAGGACATGGTCGATGGATTCTTCGACGAGATCCGGCAGGCGCTCGAGCGGGGCGAATCGGTGAAGCTTTCCGGGTTCGGCAATTTCCAGTTGCGTGATAAGCCCCAGCGTCCGGGACGAAACCCGAAAACAGGTGAAGAGATTGCCATAACTGCCCGTCGCGTCGTGACTTTTCATGCCAGTCAAAAGCTGAAGGCCGCTGTTGCCACAGCTTCTGACATGCTCTGAGCGCGATCGGTGCTAAGCGCCAAGGTTCCACTTCTCTGCGCTTGACCCATGCAGCGCCACGAAGCTCCGATCCAGCTGCCTTCCATCCCTGCCAAGCGCTACTTCACGATTGGTGAGGTCAGCGACTTGTGCGGCGTCAAGCCCCATGTGCTGCGCTACTGGGAGCAGGAATTCACTCAGTTGCGGCCGGTAAAGCGGCGCGGCAACCGCCGTTATTACCAGCACCATGAAGTTTTGCTGATCCGCAAGATCAGAGAGCTGCTGTACGAGCAAGGCTTCACGATCAGCGGCGCTCGCAATCGACTTGATGATCATGATCAAAGCGAGCGCGCTTCGCCGCGCGCGGGAAGGGTCGCTGCGAATGATCCGGCGCCCGTGAACGGCGATGGCAAGCACGTCAAGACAGTCGACATCGGCGCACTTCAGACCGAACTCGTCGCAATTCGTAAGCTACTTAGAAGCACCCGATAAACGTCAGCGGATATACTGCGCGGCTTCGGGGCGTAGCGCAGCCTGGTAGCGCACTTGCATGGGGTGCAAGGGGTCGCGAGTTCGAATCCCGCCGCCCCGACCAAGGTTTTGGTTACTCCGATAAGCCGGTGTTCGCTTCGCGGACACCGGCTACTTTATTTTGAAATGCGCATTCTTGTTTCCAACGACGACGGCTATCTTGCGCCCGGCCTCGCGGCGCTGGCCGATGCGATGCGGCCGCTGGGTGAGGTCACCGTTGTGGCGCCTGAGCAAAACAGCAGCGGCGCAAGCAACTCGCTGACGTTGCATCGGCCGCTGACGATCAGTCGCGCTCACAATGGATTCACATTCATCAACGGCACACCAAGCGATTGCGTGCATATCGCATTGACCGGGCTGCTCGACCAGATGCCGGACCTTATCGTCTCGGGTATCAACAACGGTCAGAACATGGGCGATGACACTATCTACTCAGGCACTGTTGCAGCCGCGATGGAAGGTTATCTTTTCGGCATTCCCGCGATCGCGTTTTCGCTGCTCGACCGCGGTTTCGAGCATGTCGACGTCGCAGCAGACGTTGCGCGCAAGCTGGTCGAGCGCTATATGAAGGAACCGTTGGAGAAGCCCTTTCTATTGAATGTCAACGTGCCGAGCCTGCCGCGCGACCAGATCAAAGGCATCGTCGGCACGCGCCTGGGCAAGCGACATCCTTCCGAGCCGGTCGTGCGCATGATGAATCCGCGCGGCGAACCGATTTACTGGATCGGTGCGGCGGGTGCTGCCCGCGAAGGAGGACCAGGAACGGATTTTCATGCAACGGCATCGGGCTACGTGTCGGTGACGCCGCTGCAGATCGATCTCACACACAACGAGCAGCTGAAGAGCGTGACTGACTGGCTGGCCAGTTGATCGTATCGATGGCGCGTTCGTACCTGCACGGCGGAGCCGACGATCAAAGTCCGAGCGGGCTCGTGTCCGCCCGTGTGCGCGATCGCATGGTCGAACGCGTTCGCGAACTTGGTGTTCGAGATCCGCGCGTTCTCGAGGCGATGCGTATCGTGCCGCGGCATCTATTCGTCGACGAAGCGCTGGCCAGCCGAGCGTATGAAGACACCGCGCTGCCGATCGGTCAGGGGCAGACGATTTCTCAGCCGTACATCGTCGCGCGTACAGCAGAGCTGGCGCTCGAAGATCTGCCTGACGCGCGCGCGGCACGGGTTCTCGAAGTCGGTACCGGATGCGGTTACGCCGCGGCGGTGCTGGCGCAACTGTTTGGCGAAGTGGTCAGCGTCGAGCGGCTTCGCGCGTTGCATGAGCGGGCGCGCGAAAACCTGCGACCGCTGCGCCTGTCCAACGTGCGGCTGATTCTGGGCGATGGTGCCTTCGGTGTGCCCGCTGCGGCACCCTACGACTGCATCGTCGCCGCTGCCGCCGGTGACGAAATTCCGCCGGCATGGATTGAACAGTTGAAAGTCGGAGGCCGCATCGTCGCGCCCGTGGGCACCTGGAATCAGCAACTGACGATCGCTATTAAGGATGCAAGCGGAGGCGTGCAAAAGAGCCGCAAGGAGCCGGTACGCTTCGTGCCGTTGCGAGGCGGCATCGCCTGAGGGTTCAGATGGATAGTAAGTCGATCATCCAATGGTGTGCGTTGGTGCCAGTGCTGGCGGCCACGGCGTGCTCAAGCCAGCGGCCGGCCCCGGTGGTCGATCGCTCCGGGCGCACCCCCGTTACCGCAACAGCGCCGACCCCGGCTCCAACCGTATCGCGCACAGCCAAAGATGGCATCTACGTTGCGCAACGAGGCGATACCGTTCAGAACGTTGCGCTGGCGTTCGGTGTTGATCCGAAGGATCTTGCGCGCTGGAACGGTGTTAGCGAGTCAGATGCGCTGATCCCCGGGCAGACACTGCAAGTCACGCCACCCGCGAGCGTGGCTACGGTCAGTCCGATTACCGGCAGCGGTCAGGCCGAAGTGCGCCCGCTTCCATCGCCAGGCGCGGCAGCGCCTGGTGCGCCGGCGCCGTTGCCGCCCGCCGTCGGGCCATCAGTCGCGACACCACCAGTCGCCGTAGCGCCGCCGGCAGTACCGCCGGTGCCTGCTGTGCCCGAGACGTCGCGGGCGCCGGTTGCGTCGCTGCCGTGGATATGGCCAACTCCCGGCAAAGTCATCGAGACGTTCGACGATCCACGCAACAAGGGAATCGATATTGCCGGCAACGAAGGCGCGCCGGTGCAAGCCGCAGCCGATGGCGAAGTCGTCTATGTTGGCAGTGCAGTTCGCGGCTACGGCAATCTGGTGATCGTGCGGCATAGCGACGACTTCATCACCGCTTACGCACACAACCGCAAGGTGTTGGTTGCCGAAAAGCAATCGGTGAAACGAGGACAAGCGATCGCCGAACTCGGCCGCTCCGATGCAGACCGCCCGAAGCTGCACTTCGAAATTCGTCATCAGGGCAAACCGGTCGATCCGCTCAAGTATCTGCCCTCGCGATAGTCAGACTGATAGTGACGCCGGTTCTGGTCTTTGATATCGAGACAGTGCCCGATGTCGCGGGACTGCGGCGTCTGCGTGCGGAATGGCGCGACTTCGCAGATGCGGAAGTCGCCGAGTGCGCATTCGAAGAGCGTCGCGGTAAGAGTGGCGGCGGCGATTTCCTGCCGTTGTACCTGCAGCGAATCGTTGCGATCTCCTGCGTGCTGCGCAACGACGCCGGATTCAGAGTCGGTTCGATCGGCGCCGCTGGTGACTACGGAGGCAGCGCTGATTCAGAGCTTCTTCGGAATGATCGACCGGCACACGCCGCAGATGGTCAGCTGGAACGGAAGTTGTTTTGACCTTCCGGTGCTGCACTATCGAGGTCTTCTCGCCGGAGTTTCAGCGCAGCGTTACTGGGAGCTTGGCGCTGACGATCCCGAGTTTCGCTATAACAACTACATTGGCCGCTATCACACGCGCCACATCGACTTGATGGACGTGCTTTCGATGTATCAATCGCGCGCAAGCGCGCCGCTCGATGTCTTATCCAAGCTTGCAGGCTATCCCGGCAAACTGGGGATGGATGGCAGCCAGGTTTGGCAGGCTTACCGCGACGGTCAGATCGAGCGGATCAGAAGCTATTGCGAAACCGACGTCGTCAATACCTACCTTGTTGTTCAATCGCTTTCAGAAAATGCGCGGCGTGCTTGACAGTGCGCAGCACATCGCAGAAGAGGCGCTGGTGCGCGATTCGCTGCAGCGGCTGCCCGCACCGCACTGGCGCGAATATCTCGATGCGTGGCCGCCCGCGGTTCTTCTGTAGTGAGCGGCGAACGCTTCGAAGTCGAAATCGAGTCGTTAGACCAGGAAGGCCGCGGCGTTGCGCATCGAGAGGGCAAGGCGGTCTTCATTGAAGGCGCGCTACCCGGCGAGCGCGTTTTATACGAGCGGTACCGGCAAAAAGCACGCTACGAAACCGGCCGCGCAGTTTCGATCGAGCGCGAGTCTTCGATGCGCGTCGTGCCTCGCTGCCCGCATGCCGGATTGCACTTCGGAGCGTGCGGCGGTTGCTCGATGCAGCACATCGACGCGCGCGCGCAGGTCACGCTGAAGCAGCGCGTGCTGGAGGACACGCTCTGGCATCTTGGAAGAGTGCGTCCCCAGATGATGCTTCGCCCGATCGAAGGCCCGGCGTGGCGCTATCGGCATCGTGCCCGCATGACGGTGCGTTACGTCGCCAAGAAGGGCGGTGTTTTGGTGGGCTTTCATGAGCGTGCCAGCAGCTACGTTGCGGACATTCGCCAGTGCGAAGTTCTGCCGAAGAAGGTCAGCGATCTCTTGCTGCCACTGCGCGACCTCGTGTATGCGTTGACGCTGCACGAACGGTTACCGCAGATCGAAGTTGCAGTCGGCGAAGCGATGGAGCGCACGGCCGTGATGCTCGTGTTTCGCGTTCTGCAGCCGCCGACCGCAGAAGATTGCAGGTTGCTTCGCGAATTCGGAGCGGCGCATGCAGTCGACATCTGGCTTCAACCGGCCGGACCGGATTCCGCAGTGCCACTCGATCACGACCAGGCGCAGCGTCTCGAGCTGCGTCTTCCCGAATTCAATGTCGCGCTGCCATTTTCTCCAACCGATTTCACGCAGGTCAATCATCGCGTCAACGAAGTCCTTGTACGGCGAGTGGCGCGATTGCTCGCGCCGCAACCGGACGATGTCGTCGCCGATTTTTTCTGCGGTCTGGGCAACTTCACGTTACCGCTGGCAACACTGGGGAAGAAGGTTATCGGGCTCGAAGGCAGCGCGCCGCTCGTCGAGCGCGCGCGTCATGCGGCTAAGAGCAATGGACTCACAGATCGCACGCAGTTCGAGGCGCGCAACCTGTTCAATTTCACTCTCGACGACTGGCGAATATTGTGCGGCCGACACGGTACCGTCACAAAGGTGCTGATTGATCCGCCGCGTGAGGGGGCCGTGGCGCTCTCACAGGTTCTCGCCGAGGCGGCTCGCCAGCCTGCGAGTCCCACGCGGGTCGTTTATGTGTCATGTAATGTCGCCACGCTCGCGCGCGACTGCGGGATCATGGTGAGCCAGGGGGGCTGGACTTTGCGCGCGGCGGGCGTCGTCAACATGTTTCCGCATACGTCGCATGTCGAGTCCGTGGCGGTCCTTGAATTCGGCACCTAGGCCGATCGCCACTCGTGCACGCTGCGTGTTAACATTTCGCGTTAGCTAACGCGCTGCAAGTCTTTCATTTGTCGAGCTTTTTCGTTCGCTACAAAGCGAATGAAAGGTCGCAATAAAAATCGCAACAAAGAGGGGAAAAGGTCATCGGATGGCGGTGGAACGGACATTGTCGATCATCAAACCGGATGCCGTCGCGAAAGACGTCATCGGTCGGATTTACTCTCGGTTTGAAGAGAATGGCCTGAAGGTGATTGCAGCGAAAATGGTTTCGCTATCTCGGGCAGAAGCCGAAGGGTTCTATGCCGTGCACCGGGGGCGGCCGTTTTTTAACGACCTCGTGGCGTTTATGGCGTCAGGACCGGTGATGGTGCAGGTGCTCGAGGGGGACAATGCGATCGCAAAGAACCGCGAGCTGATGGGCGCGACGGATCCCAAGAAGGCGACTGCAGGAACGATTCGCGCCGACTTTGCGGACAGTATCGATGCCAATGCGGTGCATGGCTCGGACAGCGCGGCGACGGCTAAGGCTGAGATCGAATATTTTTTTGCGCAGATGAATCTGTATTCACGATAGACCGTTGCGATGCCTTTGATAAATCTGCTCGACTTGGACGCTGCTCGGATGGCGGCGTACGTGCAGTCGCTCGGAGAAAAGCCGTTCCGGGCGCAGCAACTGATGAGGTGGATTCACCGCCGAGGCGCGCACGACTTTGACGCGATGTCAGATCTGGCAAAGTCGCTTCGTGCAAAGTTGTCTGGGCAGGCGCATATCGGTTCTCCGAACGTGCTCAGTGACGTTATTGCGGCCGACGGCACACGCAAATGGTTGCTTGATGTCGGACTCGGCAATGCAATTGAAGCCGTTTTCATTCCGGAAGAGGATCGCGGCACGCTATGCATCTCGACGCAAGCCGGATGTGCGGTCAATTGCGCGTTCTGTTCGACCGGCCGTCAGGGCTTCAACCGCAACCTGACAACCGCCGAAATCATAGGCCAGCTATGGATGGTGGAGCACTTGTTGCGTTCGGGAGCAGGGTCATCGGATAGTGACCACGATCGGGTCATTTCGAACGTCGTGCTGATGGGCATGGGCGAGCCGCTGCAAAACTACGATGCGGTGCTGCCGGCGCTGCGCTTGATGCTCGACGACAATGCGTATGGTTTATCGCGCCGACGCGTAACGGTTTCGACCTCGGGCATGGTGCCGTTGATCGATCGTCTCGCGCAGGATTGTCCGGTCGCGCTAGCCGTATCGCTGCATGCGTCGAACGATGCGCTGCGAGACACGCTGGTGCCGCTGAACAAGAAATACCCGCTGCGGGAGCTGCTAGCAGCGTGCCGCCGCTATTTGAACGCCGCGCCGCGGGATTTCATCACGTTCGAGTACGTGATGCTCGACGGCATCAACGACAGCGATCAGCACGCCGCCGAGTTGGTCGCGCTGGTTGCCGATGTGCCGTGCAAATTCAACCTGATTCCCTTCAATCCGTTTCCTCAGTCGGGATTCGGGCGCTCATCGGGGCAACGCATTCGTGCTTTTGCGCAACACTTGACGAAGGCCGGAATCGTCACCACGACGCGCAGAACACGTGGCGACGATATCGACGCGGCGTGCGGCCAGTTGGCGGGCGACATTCGTGATCGAACCCGACTTAATGAGCGCACGGCCCGGAAGGTCATTCCGTTAACGGCAAGCGCGCATTAGAGGTACCCGATGGACTTACGCTTGATCATCTGTGCGACGGTGGCGCTGCTGAGCGCTGCGTGCACGACGACGACCACAACCACGGTGACCAACGACGGTTCATCAACGATTACGAACGAGCGCTCGTCAAAGAGACTCACCGAAGCCGACATTCGTAACCGTGCGCGTGCTCGCACTGACCTTGCGGGTGGGTATTACCGCAACGGCCAGCTGGCGGTTGCGCTGGATGAGGCGCGGCGTGCCGTCGCGATCGATCCAAATTACGCAGAAGCCTACGGCCTGCTCGGTCTGATCTACATGGATATGAAAGAACAACGTGACGCGGAGGAAAGCTTTCAGCGTGCATTGAAGCTCGACGCGGGCAACTCTGAGCTGAACAACAACTACGGCTACTTTCTGTGCCATACGGCGCGCGAGCGCGAATCGATTCCGTATTTCAATCAAGCGATCCGCGATCCGCTTTACCGAACGCCTGCCAGAGCAAACCAGAATGCCGGCCAATGCCTGATGCGCATCAAGGACTACCAGGGCGCTGAGCCTTATCTGCGCCGGTCCTTCGAACTGGACGCCGGCATGGCAGTGCCGAAGTTTTTACTGGCGAAACTCTATCTCGCGACCAACCAGGTCGAGAAGGCCACTTTCTATTACAACATTCTGGCGAAGTCGATTGAGTCTTCGGCGGAGAGCTTGTGGCTCGGATTGCGCGTCGCGCGTGCCAATGCGGACTTGCGCACGGAGACTCAGCTTGCGAACGAATTGAAACAGCGCTTTCCACAGTCACCGGAAGCCGCGGCGCTGGCGCGCGGCGACTTCGATGACTGACCAGGGTCTGATCTCCAATGAGCGCGTCGCCGCGCAATCAGGAGTCGACTCGATTCAAGAAACCGGTGCATCAGGCTACGGTGCGCGGCTGACGGCACAGCGTGAGCGGGCCGGCCTGAGCGTTACCGATGTTGCGGCCACTTTACGTTTGCACCCGAACCAGGTGCGCGCTATCGAGCAGGAAGACCTCGGGCGCCTTCCCGCACTCGCCTACGTGCGTGGCTTCATTCGCAGTTATGCACGTGTATTACGTCTCGATCCCGACGCCGCTGTTGTCGGACCTGAATGCAAAGCTTGCTCCAACGCCCGATTCGGTCGTTGACGGCATGGCGACGGACATCGCTGCAGCGCACGCCGCAGGGCGTGAACGTATGTTTCCGCGATGGGCGATCGGCACCGCATTGATCATTCTGATTGCGCTTGCAGTTATTGGATGGCAGACGACATTGCAGCCGGCAGCGGAGCCTCCGCAGGTTGTTGTAGTTCCCGCTTCGGCATCTCCCGTACCCGCGCCTGCGCCAATGTCGGCGCCGGTTTCATTGCCAGATACCACGGCACCGGCCGTGACAAGCGAGCCGGGTCCGGCTTCAGCGGCGGTGATCGAGCCGGTTCCGACGCCCGCCGATACAGCGGAGCCAACAGTTGCGTCGAGCCGCATGGCGAGCGGAGCGCCGCCAACGGTGCTGCTGCGCTTCGATGGCAGTTCATGGGCGGAGGTGACGGACCGTAACGGCAAGATCCTGTTGTCGCAGTTGAACTCCGCCGGGGCCGAGCACGCGCTCGACGGTGAATTGCCGCTGACCGTTGTGATCGGCGATGCTAACTTTGCGTCGGTCGAGGTGCGCGGTGCCGCGTTCAATCTGCAGCCGTTCACTCGAAACAACGTTGCGCGCTTCACGATCAAATAACGGCCAATGAAAAACGTAGCGAGCAGGTCTGAAGTTGCGTCGAGGAGCGGAGACGTTCGCCGGCACCTCAATCAGTGCAGACAAAAGACCGGCGCACGACGATTTTTGCGTTAGGCCGGTGATGAATCGTCCGATCGAGCTCCTTAACTGCCTGCCGCAGCCTGCGGTGCCCGCTTCGCGTCGGCCGACGCGTCAAGTGAATGTCTGCTGGTCCGATCATGTCGTTCGTATCGGCGGCGATGCGCCCGTCGTCGTGCAGTCGATGACAAACACCGACACGGCAGATGCGATAGCCACGGCGATCCAGGTGAAACAGCTTGCGCAGGCAGGGTCCGAGCTCGTGCGGATAACTGTCAACTCGCCCGAGGCCGCGGCTGAAGTCGCGCCGATTCGCGAGCAGCTCGACAAAATGGGGATCGACGTCCCGCTGGTCGGTGACTTTCACTACAACGGGCACAAGCTGCTAACGCAGTTTCCGGCGTGCGCGCAGGCGTTGTCAAAGTATCGAATCAATCCGGGTAACGTCGGGCGAGGTGTGAAGGGCGGCGATAACTTCGCGCAGATGATCGAGGTCGCGTGCCGCTATCGCAAGCCGGTGCGCATTGGTGTCAACTGGGGCAGTCTCGATCAGGAATTGCTCGCCAAAATGATGGATCAGAACGCGCAGCGCGCCGACCCGCTTGATGCTAAAGCCGTGCTGCGGGAAGCGCTGGTGCAATCGGCGATCGCTAGCGCCGAGCGCGCCGAGGCGCTGGGGCTGGGCGGAGACATGATCTGCCTATCCGCCAAGGTCAGCGGTGTTCAGGACTTGATTTCAGTTTATCGAGAGCTGTCCCGGCGCTGTGACTATCCGTTGCATCTTGGACTTACTGAGGCCGGAATGGGCAGCAAGGGCATCGTCGCATCGACTGCGGCGCTCGCGGTACTTCTGCAGGAAGGCATCGGGGACACGATTCGAATTTCACTGACACCTGCGCCAGGTGAAGCGCGGACGACCGAAGTGCAGGTCGCACAGGAAATTTTGCAGACCATCGGGCTGCGTGCGTTTACCCCGATGGTCGTCGCATGCCCTGGTTGCGGCCGCACGACGAGTACCTTTTTTCAGGAGCTTGCAGACGACATTCAGTCTTGGCTGCGCGCGCAAATGCCGCTGTGGCGTGCGAATTACCCCGGCGTCGAGTCGATGAGCGTTGCGGTGATGGGATGTGTCGTCAACGGTCCGGGCGAAAGTAAACATGCGAACATCGGCATCAGTTTGCCGGGCTCGGGAGAAGCACCGGTCGCGCCCGTTTTCGTCGACGGCATTCGTACCGTGACGCTGAAAGGCGATCGTATCGCTGTGGATTTTCAGGCAATCGTCGACGAATACGTGCGGCGCACGTATTCGGTCGCTGAAGCAGCGACTCCAGCGCATCATTAGCAATGGCCAATGTGAAATTTGCCGCGGTTCGCGGCATGAACGATTTGTTGCCAGCGCAATCGCCGGTGTGGGAGTGGTTCGAAGCGCGAGTAATGGACTGGCTGCGTTCGTACGGCTATCAGCAGATTCGCACCCCGGTGCTCGAGCACACGGATCTGTTCGTCCGCGGCATCGGCGAGGTCACCGACATCGTCGAACGCGAGATGTATTCGTTCGAGGATCGGGCGAATCAGGAGCGCTTGACACTGCGTCCTGAGTTCACTGCGGGAACGGTGCGGGCGACGGTCGAGCACAACCTAACGTACGACGGGCCGAAGCGCGTGTGGTCGATGGGTCCGCTGTTCCGGCACGAGCGGCCGCAGCGCGGGCGCTTCCGGCAATTTCATCAGGTCAATGTCGAGGCACTTGGATTTGCCGGGCCCGACATTGACGCCGAGCTGATCGTGATGCTGTCGCGACTGTGGAAAATTCTCGGCATCAAAAGTGCTCGCCTCGAGATCAATTGTCTTGGTCAGGCGCAGGAGCGTGCACAGCATCGCGCTGCGTTGGTCGCTTACTTCGAGCAGCATCAGAACGAGCTGGACGCCGACTCGGTGCGCCGGTTGACGACGAATCCGCTTCGCATTCTGGACAGCAAAAATCCGGCGATGATCGAGGCTGCTCAATGACGCGCCGCAGATCACCGCTTTCCTTGGAGAGGCATCGCGCCAACACTTCGAAGGGCTGCAGCAGTTGCTGGCGGCGGCCGATATCGAGTTCAAGATCAATCCGCGTCTTGTGCGCGGGCTCGACTACTACAACCTGACCGTTTTCGAGTGGATCACCGATGAGCTCGGCTCGCAGGGCACACTGTGCGGTGGCGGCCGCTATGACACGCTGATAGAACTTCTTGGCGGCAAGCCAACGCCTGCGATCGGGTTTGCCATCGGCATCGAAAGAGTGATTGAATGCCTGACGCAATCGGGCCAGATCGATACTTCGGCGCAAACGGATGTCTATGTTGTTCACCAGGGTGGTGCTACCGCAAGGCGAGCATTCCTGGCGGCTGAGCAGTTGCGCGATGCCGGACTCGACGTGATCTTTCATGCCGGCGAGGCGAGCCTGAAATCGCAGATGAAACGCGCCGATGCGAGCGGCGCCGAGTTTGCGGTGATCATCGGCGAGACAGAGCTCGCGTCCGATGCGGCGAGTGTCAAGAACTTGCGCGCGACCGTTGGGCGGAGCGAAGGCAGAGCAGCGTATCGTGCCGCTCCACTTATTGGCTGACACGCTCGTCCTCGAGCTCAGCGCCGCTGAACAAGATCACTAGAAGACGGAACACTTAAATGGCTTACGACTTACAAGAGCAGGAACAGCTCGACGAGCTCAAGGCGTGGTGGGGCAAGTACGGCAATCTGATTCTGACCGTTGCAACCGTCGTACTGCTCGGTTTCGCGGCGTACAACGGCTGGCGCTGGTATGAGCGCAATCAAGCCGAGGAAGCGGCCGGTGTCTATGCGGAGTTCGATCGTGCGATGGCGGCGCGCGAAGCTGAACGCGTCAAGACGCTCGTCGCAACGCTGACGGATAAGTACGCCCGCACCGTCTACGCTCCAATGGCTGCGTTGCAAGGCGCGCGGTGGGCGGCGGATAACGGAGACCCGGCCAGTGCGAGAACGCGCCTGCAATGGGTGATTGAACATGCCGATCATCCGGAGATCGTCGCGATTGCGAGAGTGCGGCTTGCGGGCGTACTGCTCGATGAAAAACAGTTCGATGAAGCATTGAAGGTGCTCGACAGCGCCGGTTCCGCCGTTCATGCAACGGCCATCGCTGACCGCCGCGGCGACGTGCTGTTCGCGCAGAACAAGATCGAGGAGGCGCGCGCTGCGTATCGTGACGCGCTTGCCAAAGCTGCAGCGGAGCATCCGCTGCGGCAAATCATCCAGCTGAAGCTCGACGCGCTGCCACCGACTGCGACGTCATGAGAAGCGCAGCAATCGCGTCACTGCTCGCAGTGTGTTTGAGTGGCTGCTCATGGCTGCCGTCGTGGCTGGGCGGCCCGCCGTCACGAGCTGCGCAGCCCACTGCGCTGACGGATATCAGTCCGACACTGAGCACTCGTGTCGCGTGGCGTGCGTCAATCGGTGCCGCCCGAACCGAGTTGATGCAGCCGGCGGTGACCGAGAACGCGGTGTATGCAGCGGCAGCCGACGGTGCCGTTGTACGGCTCGCACCCGACAGCGGACAAGTCGTCTGGCGATCGGACGTTAAGACGCGGCTCAGTGCCGGCGTCGGCAGTGATGGCTTTACGGTGGTGGTTGCGACTAATCGCGGCGAGATCGTTGCTCTGGGTGCCGATGGCAAAGAGTTATGGCGGACGCAAGTCGGTGGTGAGATGCGGTCGCCGCCTCTCGTCGGCCGTGGACTGGTCGTCGTTCGATCAACCGACTATCGCGTCACCGCGCTTGATGCTGGCACGGGCAGGCGCCGCTGGGCGTATCAACGCGCCAACGTTCCGCTCACGCTGCGTAGCCTGACCGAGATGGTGTACGCGGGCGACTTCGTTATCGCAGGTTTTCCAAGCGGCCGTCTGGTCGCATTGAATACTGCAAACGGTGCGGTGCGTTGGGATGTTGCGGTATCCGAGCCGCGTGGGGCGACAGAAGTGGAGCGCCTCGCCGACGTGGTGGGCGCGCCTCTTGTCATTGGTAACGAAGTGTGTGCCGCTTCGTATCAGGGCCGTGTCGGATGCTTCGATGCGACCAATGGCAGCTTGCGCTGGTCGAGCGAGATTTCGGCAGCATCGGGGCCCGCCGCCGATCAGCGACGTTTGTATGTCGTCGATTCCAAGTCGAACGTTGTCGCGTTCAATCGTGCAGCCGGATCCTCAGCGTGGAAGCAAGACAAGCTGATGCATCGCGATCTTTCCGCGCCGCTCGCGCTGCGCCGCGCGATCGTGGCCGGCGACTTTGCCGGTGTCGTGCACTTCCTGTCACCCGAAGACGGTGCGTTCATCGCGCGCGTTCCGTTGTCGGCAGAGATCGTCGCCACGCCGCGTCCTCTCGGCGGCGGCGCCGTCGTGCAGGCCCGCGACGGCACGGTTGCATTGATAACGACGGAATAGAAAGCCGGTCGCTGCGCGACCGGCGACAGCTGTTATGAAACCCGTTGTTGCGATCGTTGGTCGTCCGAATGTCGGTAAGTCGACGCTGTTCAATCGGTTGACGCGCACTCGCGCCGCGCTGGTGGCCGATTTTCCCGGCCTCACGCGCGACCGGCACTACGGTGAAGGGCGAATCGGTCCGCGCGACTACATCGCCATCGACACCGGAGGTTTCGAGCCTGTCAAGCCAGAGGGCATCGTGCGCGAAATGGCGGCGCAGACCGAGCAGGCGATTGCTGAATCCGATGTTGTGATTTTCGTTCTGGATGCGCGAGAAGGTCTCACCGGGCAGGACCAGCGCATCGCGAAGCGGCTTCGCGTTGCAGGGCGGCCGATCGTGTTGGCGGTCAACAAATCCGAAGGTCTCACTGAACAAGCCGCTGCCGAATTTCACGAGCTTGGGCTCGGCGAGCCGTGGCTGATCTCGGCGGCGCACGGCGAGGGCGTCGAAGCGTTGATGCACAGCGTCCTTGGCGCGTTTCCGAAAGAGGCCGAGCAAGAGACTGGTGAGGAGCCAAGCGCAGACAAGCGCATTCGAGTGGCCGTTGTGGGCCGGCCAAACGTCGGAAAGTCGACGTTGATCAACGCATTGCTGGGCGAGGAACGGCTGATTGCGTTTGACCAACCTGGCACCACGCGCGATTCGATCGAAATCGACTTCGATTACGACCGACAGGCGTTCACGCTGATCGATACCGCCGGGCTTCGCCGACGTGGCAAGGTATTCGAGACAGTCGAGAAATTTTCGGTCGTCAAGACGCTGCAATCGATTGCCGATTGCAACGTCGTGATCTTGCTGCTCGATGCCTCTTCCGAGATCGCCGATCAGGACGCTCACATCGCCGGTTTCGTGCTCGAAAGCGGCCGCGCGATGGTGGTCGCAGTCAACAAGTGGGATGGACTGGACGCTTATCAGCGCGAACGAATCACGCGCGAAATCGAGCGCAAGCTTCATTTCTTGCGCTGGGCACGCTTTCATCAGGTCTCGGCACTTAAGCGAACCGGATTGAAACCGATGATGCGATCGGTGGTCGAGGCCTATCGCGCCGCATTCGCACGATTGCCGACGCCCAAGCTGACACGCGCATTGATAGCGGCGGTCGAGCGGCAACAGCCCGCGCGCGCGGGTCACTCTCGGCCAAAGCCCCGCTATGCGCACCAGGGAGGCCACAATCCGCCGGTCATCGTGGTGCACGGTAACTCCTTGAACCAGGTGGCAGACTCTTACCGGCGCTATCTCGAGGGACAGTTCCGAGAGCAGTTCGAGCTGACAGGTACACCGCTGCGAGTCGAGTTTCGCACTAGCAGGAACCCGTATGCCGACTAGCGCACAAGTCCGCTGGCTCGCCAAGGCTCGCCTTTTGCTTTACATTGAATTGAGCGGGGTCGTCACCATTTTTAAAGCGTGCCAGCCTTTCCCGCCGAACCGTATACGAACAAGCGTGTCAAAACGCTGGAGAAAAAATGACTGCTAAAGGGCAACTGTTACAAGACCCCTTCCTCAATGCGCTGCGTAAAGAGCACATTCCCGTATCGATCTATCTGGTTAATGGAATCAAGCTTCAGGGCCAGGTCGAATCCTTCGATCAGTACGTCGTACTCTTGCGCAATACCGTGACGCAGATGGTTTACAAGCACGCCATTTCCACCGTCGTGCCGGCGCGGCCGGTTAATCTCGCTGCGGAGCCCGAAGCCTGAGCGTGTTCCAGGTTGATTCGGAGCGGGCGCGGCAGTCCACGCGTGCGCTGCTTGTCAGCGTCGCCGTAGGGCGGCGTGACGATCCGGATGCGATCGAGGAGCTCAAGCAGCTCGTCGTCTCGGCAGACATCGAGCCCGCGGCGCTCTTAACGGTTCGGCGCGATCGACCGGATCCGACCTATTTTGTCGGCGCCGGCAAAGTAGAGGAGCTGAAGACCGAAGCTGCTGCAGCCGATGCGGGTCTCGTAATCTTTGACGTCGCGCTGTCGCCGGCTCAACAACGCAATCTGGAGCGGACGCTCGGCCTTTGGGTACTGGATCGGACCGCGCTCATTCTGTACATCTTCTCGCAGCGTGCGCAAAGCCGCGAGGGCAAGCTGCAAGTTGAGCTGGCGCAGCTGCAACACCTGTCGACGCGGCTCGTGCGCGGCTGGTCGCACTTGGAGCGTCAACGTGGAGGACTCGGAAAAACCGGCGGTCCTGGCGAGAAACAGATTGAGATTGACCGCCGCTTGATCGGGACCAGAGTAAAGAGGTTGCGCGAGCGGCTGAAGCAATCGGAAAAACAGCGTCGCACGCGCAGGCGCGCTCGCTCGCGCAACGACGTCGTGTCGATCTCGCTGGTTGGATACACCAACGCAGGCAAGTCGACGCTGTTCAATGCGCTAACGCAAGCGGGCGTTTATGCTGCCGATCAGTTGTTTGCGACGCTTGACACCACCGCGCGCAAATGCCGCCTCGGCAATGCGCTGAATGGCAGTGGCGCAGCTGAAGCTGTGATATCCGACACCGTTGGATTTATTCGCGGCTTACCCCACCAGTTGATCGAGGCCTTCAAATCGACTTTGAACGAAACTGCCGAGGCGGATTTGCTGCTGCATGTTGTCGATGCCGCATCGCCGGCGCGCGCCGAGCAGATGGCCGAAGTCGAGAGCGTGCTGCGCGAGATAGGTGCCGACCAGGTGCCGACGATCATCGTCTACAACAAGATCGATATCGTCGGCCGCGCGCCAGCGGTCCAGCGCGACTCGCGTGATAACATCATCGCCGTTTCGGTCAGCGCGCAATCGGGATTGGGGTTGGAATTGTTGCGCGATTCGATAGTCGAATTCATCGAGCGTTCGGCGGGCGGAGATGACTCGCCCACCAATGCAAAACAAGACGAAAACATTTCCTCGTGGCCCAACGCAGCGGCGGCGTAGTCCAAGGTTTGCGCAGGTCGATATGACAATGATCACCAAACTATTCGATGTCGCTTAACGATCCGAAGTGGGGCCGGGGCGGCAGCAATGGCGGCTCCAACGATGACGGAAAGGAAGAGCCGCGTCGTGAGCCGGAGCAACGGCCGCAGCGTCCGCAACGTCCGAGCGACGGTCCCCCCGATCTCGACGAACTTTGGCGCGACTTCAATCGGCGGCTTTCGGGTTTGTTTGGCCGCAAGGGTGGGCGGCGTGGCGGCACGGGCGGCAACGGCGGACGTTTCGGCGGGTTCACGCCCGACGGCAAAGGCGCGGGGCTTGGTCTTGCAGCGGTGCTTGCCGTCATTGCGCTGATCTGGCTCGGTAGCGGTTTTTATATCGTTCCTGAAGGACAGGTAGGTGTCGTGACGACATTCGGCAAACCGTCCGACCAGACGACGGCTCCAGGCTTCCGCTGGCGGTTGCCGTGGCCGATACAGAACAACGAGCTGGTCGACATTTCTTCACTTCGGCGGGTTGAAGTGGGCACGCGTGGCCGGCCCGAACGGCTGAAGGAAGCGCTGATGTTGTCGGACGATGAGAACATCGTCGACATCCAGTTCGAAGTGCAGTACCGCATCAAAGACACGGGCGCACGCGATTATTTGTTCAATAGCCGCAATCCCACCGCCGCGGTGATCCAGTCCGCTGAATCCGCAATGCGTGAAGTCGTTGGGCGCAAGACAATGGATTCGGTGTTGTACGAATCGCGGCAGGAAATCGCGGTTGAAGTGCGCAGGATGATGCAAGAAATGCTCGACCGCTATGGCACTGGCATCCTCGTTCAGGCGGTTGCGATTCAGAATGCTCAGCCCCCCGAACAGGTGCAGGCGGCATTCGACGACGCCGTTAAGGCAGGGCAGGATCGTGAGCGCGAAATCAATCTCGGGCAGGCATACGCCAACGACGTCATCCCTAAAGCGCGAGGTCTCTCAGCACGCTTATTGCAGGAAGCCGATGGCTATCGCTCACGCGTGATTGAGACCGCACAGGGCGATGCGTCGCGCTTTCAACAAGTGCTCGTCGAGTACAACAAGGCGCCCGAGGTAACGCGCGACCGGCTGTATATCGACACGATGCAGCAGGTGTTTTCGAACACGAGCAAAGTCATGGTCGATGTGCGCAATAGCAGTCCGCTGCTGTATTTGCCGTTCGATAAGCTGATGCAACAGGCGTTGCAGGACTCCGCCGTCGCGCGCCCGGCGCCGACGACGGCTCCGGAGGCTGCGCCGGTGCCAGAGACACGCGGCCGCGAAAATCTGCGCACGCGCGATCGTGACGCACGGTAGGGATACGAGACCGATGAACAGAATCGTGGCAGTCGTAATCGGACTTGTACTGGTGGCCGTGGCCGTGCGCGCCAGCACGTTCATTGTCGATCAGCGCCAGTTTGCGATCGTGTTTCAGTTGGGCGAAATCGTTCGCGTCGTCACGCAGCCGGGCATCTACTTCAAAATGCCGTTGCTGCAAAACGTCGAATATCAGGACAGGCGCATCCTGACCATTGATACGCCGCAAGCCGATCGCGTCCAGACCTCGGAAAAGAAAAACCTGCTGATCGACTCTTTCGTCCGCTGGAGAATCAGCGAGCCGCGCGCGTTTCGTGTGAGTTTTCCGGGGGGCGAGCGGTCAGCGGAGGAACGGATCTCGACGTTGGTGCGCGACGCACTGAACCAGGCCGTCAACAAACGCACGGTCAATGAAATTACTTCGCGTCAGCGCGATCAAGCGATGAACGAGATTCGGGTCGCCGTTCAGGAGAGCGTCAAAGGTCTCGGTGTCGAGATCGTCGACGTCCGTCTGAAGCGGATCGATTTTGTGCCTGAGATCAGCGACTCCGTTTACGGGCGCATGCAGGCCGAACGCAAGCGCGTCGCCAACGAGCAGCGCTCGATCGGATCGGCCGAAGGCGAAAAAATCCGCGCCGATGCCGATCGACAGCGCGAGGTGCTGCTGGCCGAGGCGTACAGCGCCGCGCAGAAGGTAAAAGGCGAGGGCGACGCGAAAGCGTCGGCGATGTACGCGCAGGCGTTCGGGCAGAATCCCGATTTCGCAGAGTTCTATCGCACGCTCGAGGCGTATCGAACGACGTTCAAGAACCGCAATGATTTGATGGTGATCGATCCGTCGTCCGAGTTTTTCAAGTATTTGCGAACCTCCAAGCCAGGCAGCGCTGGCGCGAACACGAAAGGCGGGTCTCGATAGCTCGATGTCCGTTTTTGGCCTCGCGTTCGCGCTGATGCTGGTATTCGAGGGGTTGATGCCGCTGGTCGCGCCGAACGCCTGGCGCCAGATGTTCGCGCGCTTGAGCGAGTTGAACGACGGTCAGATTCGCTTCTTCGGCTTGATCGCAGTGGCTGGCGGCGCGCTATTGTTCTGGCTGCAGAGTTAGCCTCCTCGAGTTGACCACTCATTATTGCGAGACGCCCATGCGGGCCGTCTGGCCTTGCCATGCCGCGCTGGTTACTGCCTGAAAATATCTCCGATGTGTTGCCGCGCGAAGCGCGGCGCGTTGAGCAGTTGCGGCGCCAATTGCTGGACCTGTATCGCGGCTACGGTTACGAGCTGGTAATCCCGCCGCTGCTCGAGCACGCCGAATCCTTGCTGACGGGCACTGGCAACGATCTTGATCTGCGTACCTTCAAGTTGACCGATCAATCGAGCGGACGGCTGCTCGGGCTGCGTGCGGATACGACGCCGCAGGTTGCCCGCATTGATGCGCACATACTGAATCGCCAAGGCGTCGTGCGGTTGTGCTACGCAGGCAGCGTTCTTCACGCGCGGCCGTTGCATCCGCTGGCTGCGCGCGAACCGCTGCAGGTAGGTGCCGAGCTGTACGGACTCAGCGGCGTTGCGGCGGACGTTGAAGTGCTCGAGCTTGCGGTGGCTTCGCTGCGTTTGGCGGGACTACAGAACGTGCGGCTCGATCTCGGACACACCGGCATCGTGCGCGGAATCATTGAATTAGCGCCGCTGCCGGCGCCGCTGATTGACGATCTGCTGGCATCGCTGAACGCGAAGGACGTGCCGGCGTTGCACCAACAGGCAAGCGGAATATCGAGCGAGGTGCGCGCAGCACTGCTCGCGTTGACGCGGCTGAATGGCGGCCGCGAAGTACTCGACGAAGCGCGGCACAAGCTGCCAGCGAGCCCCGCGATCACCGCTGCGCTCGACGACCTCGAGGCGATAGTCAAGCTCCGCAGCGCCGACGATGTATCGATCGACCTTTCGGATCTGCATGGCTACCGTTATAAGACCGGCGTGACCTTTGCCGTGCACACTGCGGGCTCTCCGAACGAAGTGCTGCGCGGAGGCCGCTACGACGATATCGGAAAGGCATTTGGCCGCGCACGGCCGGCGGTCGGGTTCTCGATCTACTTGCGCGAGCTCGCAGAGCTTGCAGCAGACGATGCTCCGCACGCGATACTGGCGCCCGCCGACAGCGACCAGAGCTTGCGTGCGCTGATCGCACAGCTGCGATCGGCAGGCGAGATCGTGGTTCAGCGTCTCGAGGGCGAAACCAATCCAATTGAAGAAAGCGAATTTATATTCGATCGCGTTATCGAGCGGCGCAGTCAGAAGTGGCAAGTCATGTCACGACAGGAAAACTAAGAACAATGGTTCAGAACGTTGTGGTCGTCGGCACGCAATGGGGCGACGAGGGCAAGGGCAAGATCGTCGACTGGTTGTCGGAGAGTGTCGATGGCGTTGTGCGTTTTCAGGGCGGCCACAACGCGGGCCACTCGCTGGTGATCAACGGCAAGAAAACAATCTTGCGATCGATTCCGTCGGGCATCCTGCGCCCGGGGCTTGCGTGCTACATCGGCAACGGCGTCGTGCTGTCGCCGACCGCGCTGCTTTCGGAGATTGACGAGCTGCAGACCGCCGGCGTCGATGTGACGTCGCGTCTGGCCATCAGCGGCAACTGCCCGTTGATTCTCGAGTATCACGTGGCACTCGATCTGGCGCGCGAGATCAAGCGGGGCGCGTCGAAGATTGGCACCACCGGGCGTGGCATCGGACCCGCTTACGAAGACAAGGTCGCACGCCGCGCAGTGCGCGCGCAGGATCTGTTCGATGCGGCGCGTTTTGCCGACGGCGTGCGTGAAGCGCTCGACTTGCATAACTTCGTACTGCAGCACTACCTCGGCGCGAGCCCAGTTGAAGCAACCAAGGTCATCGACGACACGCTTGCTCTAGCTGAGCGGCTGCGACCGCTGATCATCGATGTCTCGTACAAATTGAACAGTGTGATGGCGACCGGTGCACGCCTGCTGTTCGAGGGCGCTCAGGGTGCGTTGCTAGACGTCGACCATGGCACTTATCCGTACGTCACTTCGAGCAATACAGTGGCGGGCGCGGCGTCAGCAGGCGCGGGCGTCGCACCACAGCGGCTCGACTACGTGCTCGGTATCACCAAGGCGTACTCGACCCGTGTGGGCTCAGGTCCATTTCCGACCGAGCTAACCGATGCCACGGGTGATCATCTGCGCAACAATGGTCAGGAGTTCGGTTCGGTGACCGGCCGCCCACGCCGCTGTGGTTGGTTCGATGCAGCCGGCCTGAAACGCGCAGTCCAGTTGAACGGAACGACAGGCTTGTGCATTACGAAGCTCGATGTACTCGACGGCTTGCCCCATGTGATGCTGAATATTGGCTATCGGATGGACGGCAAGGAAGTCGACATCCTTCCGTATGGCGCCGACGCGGTCAGCCGCTGCGAACCCGTGTATGAACAGTTCGATGGCTGGAGTGATTCGACACTCGGCGTGCAACACTGGAAAGACTTGCCGGCCGGCGCGCAGCGCTATCTCGAGCGACTGTCCGAAGTACTCGGTGTGCCGATCGATCTGGTTTCGACCGGTCCGGATCGCGATCAGACAATTGTGTTGCGTCACCCATTCAACTGATGGCCAACCCTGCGCGCTCGGAATCCGATCTGTACGTCGATTGGAATGAGTATCACCGTTCGATCGAGCAGTTGTGTCTGCAAGTGCACGAGTCGAACTGGCATTTCGACTCGCTGCTGTGCCTTGCGCGCGGCGGACTCCGTGTGGGCGATGTGATTTCACGTATCTACGACGTCCCGCTGGCAATTCTCGCCGCGAGCTCGTATCGAGCCGCGGCCGGTACGCGTCAGGGCCAGCTCGATATCGGCGAATACATCACGATGACGAGCGACGCGCTACGCGGAAATCTGCTGCTGGTCGACGATCTGGTTGACTCGGGAGTGACGTTATCGAAGGTCGTCGACCATCTGAGGTCGCGCTATCCGGCGATTGAAGAAGTGAAAACCGCCGTCATTTGGTACAAGGGAGCCTCGTCGTTCAGACCCGATTATTTCGTCCAGTACCTACCCACGAATCCCTGGATTCATCAGCCGTTCGAGGTGTACGACGCGATGGGCCCGGAGAAGCTGGCCGAACGGCTACGAAAAAAATAAATCCGTCGCCGGACCGCAAAGCGGGCCGGCTCCCCTGAATAACTATGGTGCCCAGGAAGGGACTCGAACCCCCACAGTGTTGCCACCGCTAGGACCTGAACCTAGTGCGTCTACCAATTTCGCCACCTGGGCAAGCAGCCTGCTGCAAGCTGCGAATTCTAGCGGTGGCTAGACATCTAGTTCAAATGAAGTATGTTGTGCTGAGTGGTCTGCACGATTGCGGCCACAGAAAGAAATAGTGAACAAAAAAATAAATCGCACGAATAGCGATGCGATCCTGGAAGCATTAACAGCGGCGCGTACGCCGCTGCCGCCGCGCGAGCTTGCGGAGCGGGTTGGCGCCACCAGCGACGATTCCGAAGCCTTCAATCGAGAAATCGAAGAACTCGAGCGCGCGGGCCGCATCGTTCGCAATCGCGCCGGCCTTTTGCTGGTTGCGGCACGCGCCAATCTGTTGTCGGGCCAGGTGCAAGGGCATCGAGATGGCTTCGGCTTTCTGATTCGCGACGACGCCGGGCCCGATCTCGTGCTGTCCGAACACGAGATGGCCAAGGTTCTGCACGGCGATCGTGTGCTCGCTCGTGTAACCGGCGCCGACCGGCGGGGCAGGCCTGAAGGCGAGATCGTCGAGGTCATCGAGAGCCGCACCAACAAGCTCGTCGGGCGTCTTCTGAACGAGCGCGGTGTGACGATCGTCGTGCCCGAGGATCAGCGCATTGCGCACGACATTCTGGTCCCACCCGGCGCGTCGCTGTCGGCGGAGCCCGGGCAGGTGGTCGTCGTCGAAATCCTTCAGCAACCGCAGCGTTATGTGCAGCCGGTCGGGCGTGTCATCGAGGTTCTCGGAGCGATAGATGATCCGGGCATGGAAATCGAAATTGCGGTTCGCAAGTTCGCGGTGCCGCATGAATTTCCCGACGCGACCGCGAGACTTGCGGAGTCGCTGCCCGATACTGTGTTGCCGAAGGATCTGCGTGGACGAGTCGATCTGCGTGACATACCGCTGGTGACTATCGACGGCGAAGACGCGCGCGATTTCGACGACGCGGTCTACTGCGAGCCGTTGATGCAGGCAGGACGCCGTAAAGGCTGGCGGCTGATTGTCGCTGTGGCCGATGTCAGTCATTACGTGAAGCCAGCGGATGCGCTCGACATCGAAGCGCAAAACCGTTCGACCTCGGTGTATTTCCCGCGTCGAGTGATTCCGATGCTGCCCGAGAAATTGTCCAATGGCCTGTGTTCGCTGAAACCCGAAGTCGATCGCCTGGTGATGGTGTGCGACTGCGTCGTGACGAACAAGGGCGCGCTCGATGCTTACCAGTTTTATCCGGCGGTGATGCACTCTAACGCGCGGTTGACTTACACCGACGTATGGGAAGCGCTGTCGGCACCCGACAGTAAGGAGGCGCACCGCCTGGCCAGCGTGTTACCGCACCTGCAAAATCTGTACGCGCTTTACGAATTGCTGAAGCGCGCTCGCGATGCGCGCGGTGCGATCGATCTCGACACGACCGAGACCTACATCGTGTGCGACCCGAATGGCCGCATCGAAAAGATCATCCCGCGCACGCGCAACGACGCGCACAAATTGATCGAGGAATGCATGCTGGCGGCCAATGTTTGCGCGGCGGACTTCATTGGACGCGCAAAGCAGGCGGGACTTTATCGCGTGCACGAAGGGCCCACGCCCGAACGCCTTGCCAACGTCCGCACCCTGCTAAAGACGCTCGGTCTAACGCTCGACGGCGGCGATAAGCCTGAACCTGCGGACTATGCGCGCCTGTTGAAGCAGATCAAACCGAGGCCGGACGCGCAATTGCTGCAAACGGTTCTGCTGCGCTCGATGCAGCAGGCAATTTACAGCCCGCACAACTCCGGCCACTTTGGCCTTGCTTACAAGGCATACACGCACTTCACTTCACCCATCAGGCGCTATCCGGATTTGCTGGTCCATCGCGTAATCAAGGCGATTCTGTCGAAGCACCCCTATGTGCCGGAGGTTTTCATCAATGCCGATGCGGCCGTCGCCCCGGCTGCTGCGCGCGCGGCGCTACGCGCGTCGCAAAACCGAAAGCCGGCGGACGAAAGCGAAGGCATTGCATTCTGGGAGAAACTCGGATTGCTGTGTTCGGCCAACGAGCGTCGCGCCGACGATGCATCGCGCGACGTCGAAGCATGGTTGAAGAGTTACTACATGCGAGAACGCGTCGGCGAAACGTATACCGGCACGGTGAGCTCAGTTGTGCCGTTCGGTGCGTTCATCGTCCTCGACGATCTGTATATCGAAGGACTGGTACACGTGTCCGAGCTTGGTACCGAGTACTTCCTATACAACGAAGCGCTGCACGAGCTTCGTGGTGAACGCACGGGGTTGCGTTACCGATTGGGCGATCGCCTGACGGTGCAGGTCGCGCGTGTGGATCTGGAAGCACGCCGCATCGATTTCCGGCTCGTCAAGGCCGATACGCGCAAGTCGCTGCTCGCAGCGGGCGCGCCCGAACCAAAAGAGCGTGATCGCAAGCGCGGTGAGACCGTCGAAGAGAGGCGTGCGCGGCAGGCGAAAGTCGAGCGCCGGCAGGTGCGGCGTGGACAGCTGCACAAGATCGGTGGCAAGGGCGTTCGCGGGCGCGACAGCAAGGTGCGCGCGACGAAGCGCGGACGTTAAGCGGCGATGAGCAAGCGAGTGCTAGCGGGTTTTCACGCGGTTGGTGCGCGACTACGCCATTCACCGGCCTCGATCGAAGCCATTTATGTCGATGAGCGACGGCGCGACGGTCGCATGGTCGACCTGCAGCAACGCGCTAAATCGCTCGGGGTGCGGGTGACTCCGATCGGCGCCGAGCGCTTGCGCGGCCTCGCAGGCGAAGCGCCACATCAGGGGGTCGTTGCACTTGCAGCCGAGCTCGAGCAGGCAGTCACACTGGATGACATATTGAATCGAGTCGATGCGAACACCATGCTGCTATTGCTCGACGGGGTGACCGATCCTCGCAACCTCGGTGCGTGCCTGCGAGTGGCAGATGCCGCCGGCGTCAACGCTGTCATCGTTCCACGTGATCGCTCTGCGGGATTGACGACCTCTGCGATGAAGGCTGCGGCAGGCGCTGCCGAAACGGTACCGCTGATTCCTGTGACCAATCTCGCGCGTGCGATGGATGATTTGCGCGATGCCGATGTGCGCATGGTTGGCACAGCGGGCGAAGCCGAGCGGTCGTTGTTCGAACTCGATTTAACCGGGCCGCTCGCGTGGGCACTCGGGGCCGAAGGTGCCGGCCTGCGACGCTTGACGCGCGAGCGATGCGACGTGCTCGCACGCATTCCGCTTGCAGGGCACGTCGAGAGTCTGAATGTCTCAGTTGCAGCGGGGATTTGCCTGTTCGAGGCGAAGCGACAACGCAGCGCTTCGCACACCGCGGTTTGATTTCCTTAAGCCTGCGCACCGCACGCGATCACATCGCGCAAGCGCGCCGCGTTGCGGTCCTTACCGGCGCGGGTATCTCCGCCGAAAGCGGCATTCCAACGTTTCGCGATACGAGCAGCGGACTGTGGGCGAAATTCGATCCAGTCAAGCTTGCGTCAGAGGATGGCTTTCGGGCGGATCCACCGCTGGTATGGCGCTGGTACGCGTGGCGGCGCGGTTTGGTCGGTGCGGCGCAACCGAATGCCGGGCACCTTGCACTCGCTGCAGCACAAGCGCGCTTCGATGCCTTCGAACTGATTACGCAGAATGTCGACGGCTTGCATGCTCGCGCAGGCAGTGCCCCGATCGAGCTGCACGGCAACCTGATGCGGACGGTATGCCTGGCCCGCTGCGGGTTCGTAGAAGATGATCCGTTGCTGCTTCCCGACGGTGAGCCGCCGCGGTGTCCCGCTTGTGGCGATTGGCTTCGCCCCGGCGTTGTCTGGTTCGGCGAGATGCTCGATGTCGCAACGTTGCAGCAGGCGCAGGCAGTCGCCGCGCGCTGTGACGTGCTGCTGGTGATCGGCACGTCCGGTCTGGTGTATCCGGCCGCCGGATTGCCCGCCGAGGCGTTGCGCCGTGGCGCCAAAGTCATCGTCGTCAACCCGCAGGCCAGCGAGCTCGATGAGCTGGCGACGGTCGTCGTCCGTGGAACGGCGGCGGTCGAGGTGCCCAAGCTCTTAGCGGCCGAGGAATAGCCGGAGACGAAGCGCTGGCATTAGCGGTCCTTTCAGGCTAGAATCGCGCGCTTTTGTTTTTGCAAATGGCGCTTGCAGCCTTCGGCTCAGCTGCCTCTCCTTGCCACACCGATCGTGTCGCAGAACATCGCGGGTGGCTAAACCATAAGGAACATTAATGCGTCACTACGAAATCTGCTTCATTGTGCATCCCGATCAGAGCGAACAGGTGCCCGCGATGATCGATCGCTATAAGGCGATGATCGCCAACAACAAAGGTGCGGTTCATCGCGTTGAAGATTGGGGACGACGCCAGTTGTCCTATCCGATCGACAAGCTCGCCAAGGCGCATTACGTATTGCTCAACATTGAGTGCGACAGCAAGACGCTGGACGAGCTCGAAAACGCATTCCGTTACAACGACGCGGTGTTGCGCCACTTGACTGTCAAGATGAAGCGCGCCGAAACCGGCGCCTCGCCGATGATGAAGATCGTCGAGCGCGAAGAGGCACGCAAGGCGTCTGCCGAGCAGTCAGCGGGGCAGGCGCAAGCATCCGCACCGCCGAGTGCGACCGCGCCGGTGGCTGAGGCAACGGTTTAGTCGGCTGGCCGGCGCCAGCGGTGATCAGCAGACCGGTGTACCCGTGAGTGAATCAACTCCGCATTCATGCGAAAGCCGTGGCGAAGAGCGCGTTGCGCTATACGCCGGCCGGCGTCGCCGTGCTGGAAGCGAGCTTCGAGCACCAGGGCAGCGTGAAGGAGGCTGCAGCCGAGCGGTCGCTGGCGTTCGAGTTCTCGGCGATCGCTCTTGGTGCAGTGGCGTTGGCACTGGATCGCGAGCCATTGGGCAAGCCGATGATGCTGGAAGGGTTCATTGCGCCGCGCTCGCGTCGAACAACGCGGCTGTTGGTGCACGTGACGGAATACAAAGTTAACGAAATAAGAGACGGAGTCTGAGATGGCATTCGGAGCAGGACGAGGCAAATTCAAAGGTAAGGGCAAGGGCCCGCGCCGCGAGAACAAGCAGAATGCGCTGTTCAAGCGCAAGCGGTTCTGCCGCTTCACGGTCGAGAAGGTCGAGCAGATCGATTACAAGGACGTGGATACGCTGCGCGATTTCATCGGCGAGAACGGCAAGATCACGCCGGCCCGATTGACGGGGACCAAGGCGCACTATCAACGCCAGCTAGATACCGCAATCAAGCGCGCGCGCTTCCTGGCGCTGCTTCCGTACACCGATACGCACTGATTGCGCGGAAGGATAGAACATGCAAATTATTTTGTTGGAAAAGGTGATCAACCTCGGCCAGCTGGGTGATGTGGTCAAGGTTAAGCAAGGCTATGCACGCAACTTTCTGATCCCACAGGGCAAGGCGCGGCGCGCGACGGACGCTGCGATCAAGGAGTTCGAAACGCGCCGCGGCGATCTCGAGAAAGCGCAGTCGGATCGTCTTTCAGCAGCGCAAGCGATTAACGCGAAGCTTAGCGGCTCGAGTGTCCGCATTCCGGCAAAGGCTGGTGTGGATGGAAAGTTGTTCGGCTCGGTGACCAATTTTGATATTGCGGAAGCGCTCGGCAAGCAGGGCTTCGCGGTCAACAAAGGTCAGATCCGCATGCCGCAAGGGCCGTTAAAGGCGGTCGGCGAACACCATGTGTCGGTGGCCCTGCATACCGACGTGGTGGCAGAGATCACGGTCACCGTGGTTGGCGAGCAAGCGTAACGCGGACCGGTGTGAACAAGATGGCGGCCATATGGGCCGCCATTTTTTTGGAGCAGCCAGTTGCTGCTTGGCACTTGTTATAGTTTGCAGTCCCTCTCCGCAGTACTTCCATCTTGGCGTGAATCAGCCGATTGATCCTCAGCTTGCGGCCGTGCGGCTTCCTCCGCACTCGATCGAGGCCGAGCAATCGGTGCTGGGGGGACTGCTGCTTGACAATACCGCCTGGGATCGCATCGCCGATTTAATCGGTACTAACGACTTCTACCGCCAGGACCACCAGTACATTTTCGGGGCAATCAGTCGGTTGGTGGACGCCAGCAAGCCGGCCGATTCGGTCACCGTGTTCGAGGCGTTGCGCAACACCGGGCGCGCCGAGCAGGCGGGTGGCCTCGTCTATCTGAATTCGCTGGCGCAGAACACGCCGTCGGCCGCAAATATTCGGCGCTACGCGGAACTGGTGCGCGAGCGGTCGGTGCTGCGCCGGCTCGTGACCGCAGGCGATGAGATTGCAACCAGCGCGCTGAATCCCGCCGGCAAAGACACCAAGCAAATACTCGACGAAGCCGAGACGAAGGTTTTTCAGATCGCGGAGGAAGGCGCGCGCGGCCGGCAGGGTTTCATCGAGATTCAGCCGCTGCTGACCCGCGTGGTCGAACGAATTCAGGAATTGTTCGAGCGGGCGAATCCATCGGACGTGACCGGTGTGCCAAGCGGCTTTGCGGACCTCGATTCGAAGACGTCGGGGTTTCAAGCGGGCGACCTGATCATCATTGCCGGCAGACCAAGCATGGGAAAGACGGCGCTGGCGCTGAACATCGGCGAACACGTCGCACTCGATCAGGGAATGCCGGTGGCAGTCTTTTCGATGGAAATGGGTGCCTCACAACTGGCGTTGCGCATGTTGAGCTCGGTCGGCAAACTCGATCAGCAGCGTTTGCGTACTGGAAGATTGCAGGACGAAGATTGGCCGCGCCTGACGAGTGCGATTCAGAAGATGCACGAAGCGCCGCTGTATATCGACGAAACGGCCGCGATGACGTCGATCGATCTGCGTGCGCGCGCTCGGCGGCTCGCACGGACGTGCGGACGGCTCGGATTGATCATCGTCGATTACTTGCAGTTGATGAGTGCAAGCGCGGTCGGCGAGAATCGCGCGACCGAAATCTCGGAGATTTCGCGCGGGCTCAAAGCGCTGGCGAAAGAGCTTTCAGTTCCCGTCGTCGCCCTGTCCCAGTTGAACCGCACGGTCGAGACGCGCGTTGACAAGCGGCCCGTAATGTCGGACCTGCGCGAATCGGGCGCCATCGAGCAGGATGCGGACGTGATTCTGTTCATCTATCGCGACGAGGTCTACAACCCGGATACGACCGACAAGAACATTGCCGAAATCATTATCGGCAAGCAGCGGAACGGTCCGATAGGGCGTCTGAACCTGCGCTTTGACGGGCAATACACCAAGTTCGAAAACCTGGCACGGAACACTTCTTACTAGACGTGCATGACATCGAGCTTTGTTGCTGAGCGACGCAGTCCTCGTCCGCTGCGGAGCGTGCTGCGGCGGCTGGTGCCGCGCGACCGGCGTTTTTTTTCGCTGTTCGACCGTCAGGCAGAGCTCTGCGTCGAAGGCGTGACCGCACTGGCGCAGCTGCTGTCCGACGTGCGCGACCCCGACGGGCGCGTGCGTGAAATCGAGGCGCTTGAAAAGCGCGCCGATACCGTCGTCGACGACACGCTCGCGCTTGTCAGACGCTCGTTACTGCCACCGTTTCCGCGTGGAGCAATTCACGCACTGATCAATCGCCTCGATGACATTTTGGATCTCACCGAGGACGTCGCACAGTCATTGCATCTGTATCACGTCACGACGCTGACGCCGGATGCGCATCGGCTGGCAGCACTGGCTGTGCAAGGCGCGGACAAACTGCGGCTCGCAGTCGCGCAGCTGCAGTCGGTGGACGATCCACGCGCCGCATTGGCGTTGTGCCAGGAAGTCGACGATATTGAAGCGCAGGCCGATCATGTGATGCGTGCCGCGATGTCGAAGCTTTTTCGAGACGAGCCGGACACACGACAGCTCGTCAAGCTACGTGCGATCTATGAACTGCTCGAGCAGCTGACCGACGCGTGCAAGCATGCCGCGGCCGAAGTGCAGGCGCTCGCGCTGCGCTGATGAAGCGACGTCGATGACAACCACCCTCTGGATTGTTTCGGTATTGCTGATCGTGATTGGCGTTGCCGGCACGGTGCTGCCAGCATTGCCCGGTGTGCCGCTGATTTTCGGCGGAGTGCTGCTGGCGGCATGGATCGGCGATTTTCAGCGCATCAGCGTCTTCACCGTGGTCGTGCTGGCAGTTCTTGCGGTAGTAGGAATCGTCATCGACTACATCGCGGCCGCGATTTCGGCGAAGCGCGCGGGCGCGAGCAAGCAGGGCATCATCGGCGCTGCGATCGGTACCGTCGCCGGCGTCTTCACCGGCCTCTGGGGCCTTTTGTTCATGCCGCTGATGGGCGCCGCGATCGGTGAATTCATTGCGCACAAGGATGCATTTCGCGCTGGCAAGGTCGGCGCCGCCACCTGGTTTGGATTGCTGGTCGCCACTGCGATAAAACTTGCGATCGCGTTCACGATGGTCGGCGTGTTCATCGCGGCGCTGGTGTTTTAAGTCTATGGAGCCACTGACACACGGAACGAGCCGTGAATTAAATGACGTCGTCATTTTCGACGGTGTGTGCAATCTTTGCGCGCGATCGGTGAAGTTCATCCTCGATCACGAAGTCGCGCCGGTTCTTCGCTTTACACCTCTGCAGTCGCCCGCTGGCGTGCGCCACCTCCGCGAACTGGGATTCGATCCGGCGGATGCGAAGACTTTCGTCCTGATCGTTGACGGTAAGGCCTATGTGAAGTCGGAGGCAGCAATCCGCTTGGCGAACTACTTGCGTGGTGCATGGAAGCTGATCGGCGCGATCAGAATCATCCCGCGGACAATTCGTGACTGGATGTATGACGTCGTCGCTCGAAACAGATATCGCTGGTTCGGACGCGTCGACGCTTGCATCACGCCAACTGCGGATCTGCGCGTCAGATTTGTCGAGGAATAGCAAATGTCTGCGCTTTCAGGAACGTGTCATTGCGGCGCGATTCGCATCGAAGTGCCGTCACTTCCGGACAAAGTCACCGACTGCAACTGCTCGCTGTGTAGGCGACTGGGGGCGCTGTGGGCTTACTACGAGGTTGGGTCGGTGCGCGTGGAAGGTCATCCTGATAAAACGTCTGAGTACATCTGGGGTGACAAGACGCTGCGCACAGTGCGATGCGCTACGTGTGGTTGCGTCACGCATTGGGAGCCGTTGGATCCAGCGTTCACCGGTCGCCATGGCGTGAACATCAGAAACTTCGACGTCAAGCTACTCGAGTCCGTCACCATTCGCCGCTTCGATGGGGCAGACACTTGGAAGTTTCTCGACTGAGCGGAGGCAAAGGTACCGGAAGGTCGAGTCTTGGCACCCGGCGAGCGACCGTTAGGGATCACACCGTCCTTTGGCCATGTTCATTCTCATCATGGGCGTTACCGGGTCCGGTAAGACAACTATTGGAAAGTTGCTATCGGCATCGCTCGGCTGGCCATTCTTCGATGCAGACGACTTTCATTCTGCGGAGAACGTGCGCAAGATGGCCTCCGGTGTCCCGCTGACCGATGAAGATCGCCGCCCCTGGCTGCAGGAATTGCATCGATTGATTTCTCAGCGCACTGAGGAGGGAAAGAGCGGCGTCCTTGCTTGCTCGGCCCTGAAACAGGAGTACCGCTCTATGCTTTGCTCCGATAGCCCTGTCGAGGTCGTCTATCTGAAAGCGCAGCCCGAATTGATTCGATCTCGGCTGCAGCGTCGGCGCGGTCACTACATGCCGCCCGAACTGATCGAAAGTCAGTTTCGCGATTTAGAAGAGCCGCAAAGTGCGCTTGTCGTCGACGCGGCTATGCCCGCCGAGCAAGCCGTCGCGATGGTCCGCTCGTCCTTGGGCCGATAGAGGCTTTTCGTACAATCGCGCGTCGTTAGGAGACGATCATTCGACTGATCGGAATGCTGGATTCGCCGTACGTGCGGCGCGTGGCGATCTCGCTGCAGTTGTTGCGCGTGCCATTCGAGCATGCTTCGATTTCCGTCTTCCGCACCTTCGAGCAGTTTCGGCAGATCAACCCGGTGGTCAAGGCACCGACGCTTGTCTGCGATGACGGCACGGTGCTGATGGATTCGACGCTGATCATTGAATACGCGGAGGCGCTCGCCGATTCTCACAAGAGCCTGATGCCCGTCAGCGTTGCAGAGCGTCAGCACGCTCTCCGCGTCATTGGGCTAGCACTGGCGGCGTGCGAAAAGAGTGTTCAGATCATTTATGAACGGCAGCTCCGCCCGGCCGAAAAGCTGCACGAGCCGTGGGTTGCGCGCGTGACGGGTCAATTGCTTGCCGCATACGAGGGGCTTGAAGCGGAAGAACGCAAGCGGCCGTTGTCTGTCACTAGCGAGACGATCAACCAAGCGGGGCTTACCACTGCGATTGCATGGCATTTCACGCAGCAAACGCTTGCAGAAGTTGTTGCTGCCGAAAAGTATCCGGCTCTGATGGCGCTGTCGTCCAAGGCCGAAGCACTGGCAGAGTTCGTCGCCGCGCCGCATGGTTCCGGCACGTTCCGTCACAACAGCTAAGGTTCCCTGCGAGACACGCGCGTCGGCATGAGCGGGTATTCGGGAGCTCCGCTTGCCAAAAAGCTTGGCTTAAGAAAATACGCCCATCCAAATTACTTATCACTAATTGCGCCGGTATCGGCCCGATGACACATGGTTCGGTCTGAAGTTGTGGTTCGCAAACTGCTTCGCTGAAGGTCGATGCCTAAGACTGCAGATCACGAGCTGGTGGTCGTTGATGGCCGTGAGATTTCAATATCAAATCCACGCAAGGTCCTGTTTCCCGACGCTGGATACACGAAGCTCGATCTGGCTCACTACTACATCGCGGTGGCTGCGGGTGCCCTGCGCGGAGCCGGCGGGCGGCCGAACGTGCTCGTGCGTTACCCAATGGCATCGCTGACGAGTTTTTCTTCCAAAAGCGCGCGCCCGAGTCGCGACCCGCATGGATCGAGGTGGTAGTCGCTGCGCTTTCCTTCGGGCCGCAGCGCCGAAGAAGTCGTGCCGCGCGATGCGGCGTCATTGGTATGGATGGCGAACTTGGCGTGTCTCGAACTGCATCCGCATCCGGTACGCGCCGATGATCTCGATCACCCGGACGAGTTACGAGTCGATCTGGACCCGGTGCCTGGTGTCGGCTGGAGTCAGGTGCGCGAAGTGGCGCGAGTCGTGCACGCGACGCTGCAGGACTTCGGCCTGTTGGGTTGGCCCAAGACATCAGGCTCGCGTGGAATGCACGTGTATGCCCGCATCGAGCGGCGCTGGACATTTGACGAAGTGCGGCGCGCTGCGCTCGCGCTGGCGCGCGAGATTGAACGTCGCGCGCCGGGCATTGCAACGAGCAAGTGGTGGAAGGAAGAGCGCCACGGCGTGTTTGTCGACTACAACCAGAACGCGAAAGACCGTACGACTGCGGCCGCGTATTCAGTGCGTCCTACCGTTGATGCGCGTGTATCGGCACCGCTAACGTGGGACGAAGTCGACTCTTGTGAGCCCGCGGACTTCACGCTGGCCACAATGCCTTCAAGATTTGCGCGGCTAGGTGACCGGCACGCTGGCATTGACACGAGCGACGGGTCGCTCGAAGGCTTACTCGACCTATCGGCGCGTCATGAGCGCGATGGCTTGGGCGACGCGCCCTGGCCGCCGCAGTACAAGAAACAGCCCGGCGAGCCGCCGCGCGTTCAACCGTCGCGCCGCCGCGTGAGCAAGCATCCGCTGATTGAGATCGGCCGCGCGCAACGCAAGGACGATGCGCTTGCCGGCCTGGAACGGTGGAAGGCTCGTCACGCGAACGTGGTCGAGCACGTGCAGCCATCCGATGTACTGGTCGATTCGATGCGCGGCCGATCTTCAACCTGGACGCGTATCCGCATCAATCTGCAGAATGTCCCGGAGAACATTCGCCCTCAACAGGAGCCGTTGGACCCGGACGCCGAGCCCGAGCTTGAGGCCGACGTCAACGCTGAGCGCGAGTCGCGCCGAAGACCTTCTCGAGCTCGAAAGGTGTCGTGACCTCGAGCTGATCGTATCGACATTCTCCCGGCGGTTTGTCTGGCCGCCACCTAAGAAAAATTGCAGCATGCCGAAAGCGATCACCTTGCAGGTGGTCGTATTTGACTTCGCAGACGCGCTCGATCCGCAACGGTTCCCACGACAGGTCTTTTCCTGCGCTCCATCGGCTCTGCGCGCCCGGCATGCGCGTCGATGCGTCATCGGCGTTGGCCCAGTCGCGCCACGGATGACTCTTGAGAGCATCTCTCCGTAAAGGTGCAAGCTCGACGGCAAGCTGCTTGCGCATGGCCATCGTGAATGCTGACGTCACGCCAACATGATGCAGCACACCCTGATCGTCATATAGGCCGAGCAGCAACGACCCGACGGCGTCCTTTCCGCTCTTGTGCCATCGGAAGCCTCCAACAACACAATCGGCTGTGCGAGCATGCTTGACCTTGAGCAACACGCGCTTACCGGGTTCGTAGGCAAGGTCCGCCGGTTTTGCAATGACACCGTCCAAGCCGGCGCCTTCAAAATGCTCGAGCCATTGCAGCGCTATCGCACGGTCCTGCGTCATCGGCGTCAAATGCACCGGCGGCTGGATCTGCTCCAACGCTTGCTCCAACAAAGCTCGGCGCTTGCTTTGCGGTGCCGACATTAGATTGCGGTTATCGATCGCGAGCGCGTCGAAAGCGACGAATGATGCGGGAGTTTGCTTCGCGAGCTTCGCAACCCGCGAGGCGGCTGGATGCAGGCGCAACTGCAGCGCATCGAAGTCGAGGCCGCCGGGCCCGGCGATCACTATCTCGCCGTCGATCACGCAGCCGCTCGGCAGCCGCTCCAGCAGCGAATCGTGCAGCTCCGGAAAATAGCGGTCGAGCGGGCGCAGGTCGCGGCTTTGGATGAAAACATCAGTTGCGCCGCGGAAAACGATCGCGCGAAACCCATCCCACTTGGGCTCGAATAGAAACGCCGGCGAACTGGGCAACTCCTCCGCGATCTTGGCGAGCATCGGCTCGATCGGCGGCTCGATCGCGAACATGAATGCCGACCGTTCTAGGAGATGCTACAAAATCTCTGCCGCGTAGTCGGCGAGGCGTGACCGCTCACCGCGCTGCAACGTCACGTGGCCGGAGTGAAGCCAGCCTTTAAAGCGATCGACTACGTAGGTGATGCCTGATGAGCCCTCGGTCAAATAGGGCGTATCGATCTGCGCGATGTTTCCCAGGCAGATCACCTTGGTGCCGGGCCCGGCTCGCGTCACGAGCGTCTTCATCTGCTTCGGCGTCAGGTTCTGCGCCTCGTCGATGATCAGATACTTGCTGATGAACGTCCTGCCGCGCATGAAATTCAGCGACTTGATGCGAATGCGCGTGCGGATCAGATCGTTGGTCGCCGCGCGACCCCATTCGCCCGCGTTGTCGTCGGTCTTGTTCAGCACTTCGAGGTTGTCTTCGAGGGCGCCCATCCAGGGCGCCATCTTTTCTTCCTCGGTGCCGGGCAGAAAGCCGATGTCATCGCCGACCGGAACGGTGGCGCGCGTGACGATGATCTCGGAGAAGCGTTTGGTTTCCAGCGTCTGCGATAAACCGGCGGCTAGCGCGAGCAGTGTCTTGCCGGTGCCCGCCTGGCCGATCAACGTGACGAAATCACACTCGGGATCCATCAGCAGGTTCAACGCGAAGCTCTGCTCGCGATTGCGCGCCGTCACGCCCCATACGGCGTTTTTTGCGTGCGTGTAATCGCGCAGCACACGCAGCACTGCCGACCTGCCGCGGATCTCGCGCACCTGCGCATAAAACGTCGTGCCGTTTTCGAGATAAACGAACTGATTGACAAGCAATCCACTAACGATCGGACCGTTGATCCGGTAATAGGTGAAGCCGCCGTGTTGCCACGACTCCATTCCCTTGCCGTTCTTGTCCCAAAAGCTCGGAGGCAACTGCATCACACCGGTGTAGAGCAGGTCGGTGTCTTCGAGGACCTTGTCGTTGGTGTAATCCTCCGCCTGCAGGCCGAGCACGCGCGCCTTTACGCGCATGTTGATGTCCTTCGAGACCAGCACGACGTCACGGTTCGCCTGCAGGTCTTTCAATCCACGGACGACGCCCAGGATCTGGTTATCGGCTTTGCCCACTGGCAGGCTCTCGGGCAATGTGCTCGTCAGTGCCTGCGTTTGAAAAATCAGGCGGCCCGCTGCGTCTTTGTTGCCGAGCGCAGGAGAGCAGAATCCCGTCTTCAATCGGAGTCTTGGTTGCAGCAACCAAGGAATCGAGCGTGCGCGAAACCTGGCGCGCGCTGCGTGCAACTTCGGACATGCCTTTCTTGTGCGAATCGAGTTCTTCCAACGTCATCATCGGCAAGAACACGTCGTGCTCCTCGAATCTGAAGAGACTTGTCGGGTCGTGCAGCAGCACGTTTGTGTCAAGTACGAAAAGACGCGGCGCACCGGTCGAGCGCGGTTTCTTCGCTGGAGCTTTCCCGGGATGTGGCTGTGACTCAACCACGGCAAGCCGCGCCCCCGGACCTGGCCTGGTGGATACGGGCTGAGGTGCCTGCGGCGCACGTGCGACAGGTGCCAGTGGCACCACCGCGTTAGGCGAACGCTCCGGATGCGATAGCTCGGGTGCGGACTCCAACGGAATCTGCGTCAGGACAGTGGCGGGCTTGGTCGGTGCTTTCGGAAGTGGCATCAGCTAGTTGATCGGTCCATAAGAGGAACATCGAAGGGCAAACATCATGCGAGTGATTGCGTAAAGGCGAGTACCTGATCGACGTGGTTGGGTACTTTGACTCCGCGCCATTCCTTGCGCAGCTTGCCGGAACCGTCGATCACGAACGTGCTGCGCTCGACGCCGCGCACTTGCCGGCCGTACATATTCTTCATCTTCATCACGCCAAAGAGCTCGCACAGCTTTTCATCGGGGTCCGAGATCAGCTCGAAAGGAAATTGCATTTTCGCTTTGAAGCGTTCGTGCGATTTCACACTGTCGCGCGATACGCCGACAACAACTGCGTTCGCGTTTCTGAACTGTGCGTTGGAGGCAGCGAAATCGCGACCCTCCGTGGTGCAGCCGGGTGTGTCGTCCTTCGGATAGAAATAGAGAACAACGGTCTTGCCACGATGTGCCGACAAGGTGAAATCGCCGCCGGTGGCCGCGGCCGTGAAGTCGGGTACATCGCTATCGATCGCAACCGCCATCGAGTTTTGGATCGCTAGCCTTCGACGAACAGCGCAGCGGCAACCCTGCGGCCTTCGCCTACCAAGATGTTGTACGTCCGGCAGGCGGCCTGTGTATCCATCACTTCGAGTCCAATGTAAGCGTCCGTCAGCGCACGCGTCAGACGCGGATTCGGAAAGCGCTGTCGAGTGCCGGTGCCGAGGAGCACGACTTCACTGCGCAGCTCGCGTAGCTGCTCGAAGGTGGTTACGTCCATGCTTTCGAAGCTAGTCACCGCCCAGGGCTCGACCTGATCGGGAGTAACAATCAAATTGGTGGTGTGGCGCACGCGGTTGATTTCAACGAAGCCCGGACCGTAAGCAGTGACAGCGTTTTGCGTGGTCGGAGTGTCGGCGTGCAGCTTCAAATTGCGCGAAACCTCAATCGAAATTAGCTAGGTGTTCGAGTACATTATAGGCACGCCTTGCGGCGCCCCAGACGTGTGGAAAACACGTCGGATATCTGATCTTTGGACCATGGCCGAGTTTTCGCGCATCAAGCGCCTTCCCCCTTACGTCTTCAACATCACCGGTGAGTTGAAGATGGCTGCGCGCCGGCGCGGCGAGGACGTCATCGACATGAGCATGGGCAATCCGGATGGCCCAACGCCGCGTCATATCGTCGACAAGTTGATCGAGGCGGTGCAGAGGCAGGACACGCACGGCTATTCGGTATCAAAGGGAATTCCTCGGTTGCGCCGTGCAATCGCTACCTGGTACCAACAGCGCTACGGTGTCGAACTCGATCCCGACTCGGAGACGATCGTCACTATCGGCTCAAAAGAAGGATTGGCGCACCTGATGTTGGCTACGCTCGATCGCGGCGACACGGTGCTGGTACCGAACCCAAGCTACCCGATTCACATTTACGGTGCGATCATCGCCGGTGCCGACATTCGCTCAGTGCGAATGGATGGCCGCGTGGACTTTTTCGCCGAACTCGAGCGTTCGATCCGCGAGTCGTTGCCTAAGCCGCGCATGATGATTCTGGGCTTTCCGAGCAACCCGACTGCGCAATGTGTCGAGCTCGATTTCTTCGAGCGCGTGATCGCTCTGGCGAGGCAGTACGACATTTATGTAGTCCACGATCTCGCGTACGCCGACATTACCTTTGACGACACCTATCCGAGCCATCGCGCACCGTCGATCATGCAGGTCGCCGGCGCGCGCGAAGTGGCGGTCGAGTTTTTCACGATGAGCAAGAGCTACAACATGGCCGGCTGGCGCATCGGCTTCATGGTGGGCAACAAGGATCTGGTATCCGCGCTGTCACGCATCAAAAGCTATCACGACTACGGCACTTTCACTCCGATTCAGGTGGCATCGATCGCCGCGCTGGAAGGGCCGCAGGAATGCGTCGAGGGCATTCGCCGCGAGTACCAGCGGCGCCGCGATGTGCTGGTACGTGGCCTACACGAAGCTGGATGGATGGTCGAGATTCCGAAGGCGTCGATGTATATCTGGGCTGAAATTCCGCCACCGTACCAGTCGATGGGATCTCTCGAATTTGCAAAGAAGGTGCTTGCCGACGCGAAAGTTGCAATATCGCCGGGTATCGGATTCGGCGATTACGGCGACAACCACGTCCGGTTTGCGTTGATCGAGAACGAGCACCGCATTCGACAAGCGGTGCGTGGCATCAAGGAGATGCTTCGTAAGGATGGAAAGGTGACCCCGGAGCGCGCAGTTGCATAGGGTTATGGTCAGGGGAGCCGGCCGCGCCCGCGTCCGGCGACTCGTTCTGTGAAACCGATAAAAATTGGCCTGCTGGGCTTCGGCACCGTCGGCCGCGGTACGTACGAAGTTCTGAAGCGCAATCAACAAGAAATTGCGCGGCGGGCCGGGCGGGGGATTGAGGTTGCCGCAATCGCCGTGCGCGACGTCGACAAGGCGCGTGCGATCGTCGGCTCGACGATTCCATTGTCGTCAGATGTCAACGACGTGATTCGCCATCCGGATATCGACATCGTCGTGGAGCTGATGGGCGGCTACGAGCCGGCGTTTTCGCTTGCGCTCGACGCGATCAAGCGAGGCAAGCACGTTGTCACCGCCAACAAGGCAATGCTCGCGCGCCACGGCAACGAACTGTTCGACGCGGCGCGCACACACGGCGTGATGCTGGCTTTCGAGGCCGCGGTGGCGGGCGGTGTTCCGATCATCAAGGCGCTGCGCGAGGGATTGACCGCCAATCGCATCGAATGGATCGCCGGCATCATCAACGGCACCAGCAACTTCATTCTGTCCGAGATGCGCTCGCGCGGAATTACGTTCGCCACCGCGCTGAAAGAGGCGCAGCGGCTGGGCTATGCCGAGGCCGACCCGACGTTCGACATCGAGGGCATCGATGCTGCCCACAAGCTGGCGATCCTGTCTTCGATTGCGTTCGGCGTGCCGATCAATATCGATGCGGTTTACACAGAGGGGATTTCCAAGCTTGCCAAGGAAGACATCAAGTATGCCGAGCAACTCGGGTATCGCATCAAGTTGCTCGCGATCACGAAGCGGACGTCGGCGGGCATCGAGCTGAGAGTTCATCCAACGCTGGTGCCGCTGCAGCGATTGATCGCGAACGTCGAAGGTGCAATGAACGCGGTTCTGATCAAGGGCGACGCGGTCGGCACGACGCTTTATTACGGACAAGGAGCAGGCTCGGAACCGACAGCGTCGGCTGTCATCGCCGACCTAGTCGACGTCACCCGTTTGCACACCGCGGACCCCGAGAACCACGTACCGCATCTGGCCTTTCAGTCGGAAGGTGTCGCTGCGCTGCCGTGGCTGAGCGTCGACGACACAGTCACTTCGTACTACTTCCGCATGCGTGTGGCCGATCAGCCCGGTGTGCTGGCGGATATCACACGCAATCTGGCCGATGGACGCATCTCGATCGATGCGTTGTTTCAGCGCGAACCGTCGGAGGGCGAGAATCAGACCGACATCATCATGCTGACGCACGACGCTCTGGAGCGCGACGTGAATGCCGCGATCGCTCGCATCGAAGCGCTACCGACCGTGCTCGCTCCGGTGATTCGCGTGCGGCAAGAAGAGTTGCTGTAGGCGATGCGTTACATCTCGACGCGCGGCCGCGCGCCCGAGCAATCATTCAGCGAGATCTTGCTTTCGGGGTTGGCGGCCGACGGCGGCCTCTATGTGCCGGCGTCGTATCCGAGCGTCGGCGTTGCCGAGCTCGACGCCTGGCGCTCATTGTCGTACGCGGACTTGGCAAGCGTGATCATCGGCAAATTTGCCGACGACATTGCTGCAGGCGAGCTCTCCGAACTCACGCGTGCAACTTACACGGCGGCGACTTTTTCGAATGCGCGCGATGACAGTCGTGCGGATGACATCACGCCGCTGCGCTGGCTGACCCCCGGGCTCGGACTCCTGCAACTTTCGAACGGGCCGACGCTGGCGTTCAAGGATCTTGCGATGCAACTGCTGGCGGCATTGTTCCAGCGCGTTCTGGAACAGCGCGGACAGCGGTTGAATGTCTTGGGAGCGACCTCGGGTGACACGGGTTCGGCTGCAGAATATGCAATGCGGAGCCGCGACCGCATCAATGTCTTCATGCTGTCGCCCAATGGAAGGATGAGCGAATTTCAGCGCGCGCAGATGTATTCGCTCACCGACACCAATATCTTCAACGTGGCACTGGAAGGCGTGTTCGACGATTGTCAGGACATCGTCAAGAGCGTTGCCGGCGATTTGGAGTTCAAGCAGCGCTTCCATATCGGCAGCGTCAATTCGATCAATTGGGGCAGGGTGGTGGCGCAGGTCGTCTACTACTTCAAAGGCTATTTGGCGGCGACACGGTCGAGCGAGCAGCGGGTGTCGTTCGCGATACCCTCCGGCAATTTCGGCAACATCCTGTCGGGTTGGGTCGCGAAGCAGATGGGGCTGCCGATCGCGCGGCTGGTGCTCGCCACGAACGAAAACGACGTGCTCGACGAGTTTTTCCGGACTGGGCGTTATCGCGTTCGCAGCAGCGGCGAGACTCATGCGACCAGCAGTCCGTCGATGGACATTTCGAAAGCATCGAATTTCGAGCGTTTCATTTTCGATCTCGTCGAGCGCGACGCCGAGCTGTTGCGAGAATTCTGGTGGGAAGTCGATACGCGTGGCGAATTTCATTTAGGCGGGTCGCCAATCTGGCCACGCGTCGGTGCGAGCGGGTTGGTATCCGGCCGCAGCACACACAGCGATCGAATCCGCACCATCCGCACAACATTTGAGCGGTACGGCATCGTCGTCGATCCGCACACCGCCGACGGCATCAAAGTGGCGCTCGAACACATTGACGCAGACGTTCCGATGATTTGCCTCGAGACCGCACTGCCCGCAAAGTTCCCGCAGACGATCGTCGAAGCCATCGGGCGCGAGCCCGACCGTCCCGCAGCGTACGTGGGGCTCGAAGCGCGTCCGCAGCGATTCAAGGTGCTTCCGGCCGACGCAGATGCGGTCAAGTCCTTTATCGCCCGGCACGTCGAGCCATCGCGCGCGTGAACGCGATCGGCTTCATCGGGTACTCGAACAGCGGCAAGACGACGCTGATCGAGAAGCTGATTCCGATTTTTCGCCATCGTGGATTCGCGGTATCTGCAGTGAAGAACGCGCACCACGGATTCGACATGGACCGTCCCGGCAAAGACTCGTTTCGCTATCGCGATGCGGGCGCTCTACAGGTACTGATTGCGACCGGCTCGCGTTGGGCGCTGCTGACCGAAACACCGCAACGAGCTGCCACCCTCGACGAGCTGTTGGCTGAGCTCGCGCCATGCGACCTCGTCATCGTCGAAGGTTTCAAGAGCGAGGGAAACATTCCGCGCATCGAAGTGCGAAGAACAGCGAACATCGATCCGCCCATATTCCCGCACGATGCCAACGTTGTAGCGCTTGCTACCGACCATCCGGTGCAAACCCATCTGCCAGTGCTGGACTTGAACGATCCCGATAAAATCGCAGCGTTCATCACGCAACTGCTGCAACTACCGGCGCCGCGCGTCTAATTCCTTGCTTTCGGTTGAACAAGCGCTAGAGAAGCTGCTTTCGGCAGCGCAGTCGGTGAGCGACGTCGAGCCGGTTGACACGATGCAGGCGAATGGTCGTGTGCTGGCAACGGCCGTTGTATCAGCGATTGACGTGCCGCCGCTCGACAACTCGCAGATGGACGGGTACGCGGTCCGCACTGCGGATGTTCCGGCCGTTCCCACTACGCTACCCGTCAGCCAGCGTATTGCCGCAGGTCAGGTTGGCGTGGCACTGGAGCCGGGTACTGCGGCGCGCATCTTTACTGGTGCTCCAATTCCCGCAGGAGCCGACGCCGTCATCATGCAAGAGAAGTGCGAGGCCGTTGGTGACAAGGTGAAGTTGAATGAACGACCGCCGCGCGGCGAGGCAATTCGTAAGGCCGGCATCGACATCGGGCGTGGAGACGTCGTGCTGAAGCCGGGCGTCCGACTCAGGCCGCAGCATTGCGCACTCGCTGCGTCGATTGGAGCCGCGCGCCTCACGGTGTATCGAAGGCTGCGCGTCGCGACGTTCTTCACCGGCGACGAGCTGGTGATGCCCGGTGAGGCGCTGCCGCCAGGACGCATCTATAACTCCAACCGCTTCATGCTGCGCGGTTTGCTGGAATCCTTGGGCTGCGAAGTCAATGACCTCGGCATCGTGCCGGACGATTTGCGGAGCACACGCGATGCGCTCGTGAGCGCAGCCGCCGATTCAGACTTGATCATCTCTTCCGGTGGTGTTTCGGTGGGCGAGGAGGACCATGTCAAGCCGGCGGTGCAGGCCGAGGGCTCGCTCGATTTGTGGCAGATCGCCATGAAGCCCGGTAAGCCGCTCGCATTTGGGCACGTGCGCGACGTACCGTTCATTGGGCTGCCGGGTAATCCGGTCTCGAGCTTCGTGACCTTCGTACTGTTTGCGCGGCCGTTCGTTCTTCTGCGGCAGGGAAGAGTCGAGTATCTGCGGACGACTTTCATGCGCGCAGATTTCGACTGGCAGCAGTCGAGTCGCCGCCGAGAGTTCATGCGAGCGCGCCTTAACGACAAGGGTGGGCTCGACATTTTTCCGAATCAAAACTCTTCCGTGCTGACGTCGGTTACATGGGCGGACGGCCTGATCGACAATCCGTCCGAGCATTTGATTCACGCTGGAGATATCGTTCGCTTCCTGCCCTTTGCCGAGCTGCTGTCATGAAGTTACGCGTGCTCTACTTTGCGGCGCTTCGTGAACGCGTGGGTCGCAGTCAAGAAGCTGTCGATGCACCGGCCGGCATCAACACCGTTGCACAACTGCGCGAATGGCTGGCGCAGCGAGGTGAACCGTGGCAGGAAGCGTTCGCCGAAACACGCCGCGTACGCGTAGCCGTCGATCAAGCAATGGTTGAGGAGAGCCATGGGTTGCACGAAGATGCTGAAGTCGCCTTCTTTCCTCCGGTGACGGGTGGCTAGGGATCGCGAATGACGGTGCGTGTGCAGCACGAGGATTTCGACGCAGGCGTCGAGATAGCTCGCTTGCGTGCGAACAATCCAAAGGTGGGCGCAGTCGCAAGCTTTATCGGCATCGTGCGCGATTTGAACGAAGGCACTGCAGTCGCCTCAATCACGCTCGAGCACTATCCCGGCATGACCGAAAAATCGTTAGCGGCTATCGCGGAGCAAGCCAAGGTACGCTGGCGCCTGCTCGACATCCTGGTCATCCACCGCATCGGCACGCTTGCGCCGACCGACCAAATCGTGCTTGTAGTGACAACCAGCTCGCACCGCGGGGATGCATTTGCTGCGTGCCAGTTCGTGATGGACTATTTGAAGACCGACGCTCCGTTCTGGAAAAAGGAGAGCACCGACGCCGGTGTGCGCTGGGTCGACGCTCGAGACAGCGACGCTGAAGCGCGCGAGCGCTGGAAGTAGTGCCTCAATCAAACGCGATCGAATAGACCAGATCGAGTGCGGTCGTCGTGCCTGCGCGGGCGATCAACGACAGACGGCGACTGATCTCGTAATTTATCGCGACGTATGTGGACGCGCCTGAAATTGCTTGTTCAAACGTCAGATACAGGTCATCGCTCAGACGTTTTCCGATTGCGACGAAGTCACTGGCCGCGGTTGTGCCCGTCGCGCTTCGTAATGTGCCTGCCACGGTTTCGCGCGGCAGTATCGACGTACTGTCTTGGCCCGGGCGCAAGCTAATCTCGTCAATGCCGAGCGATCGCATCAGGTTGGCAGTTTCGCTGTCACCCTGGCCTGCGAACAATGCACTGGCTGCAGCCGACAAGAGCGCACGCTCCTGACCTCCATCACCCGCTGCGCCGGGAGGTCGCCCGAGCACCAGCCAATTGAGCTTTTCAACGTCGCTCATCGATGGATCGGAATACAGCCGCACTATTGGACGGGCCGCCGTACCGCCGATCGAAACACCGACGTCGACCGGCAATCCGGTGCGCACCGCCAGCACATTGAGCGCAGGATTTTCAACGGGCCCTTGAAACGTCAGGATGCCGCGTTGAATTCGTAATCGCTGGCCATAGCCTTGATAGGTACCGCCAACGGTGCGGACGATGCCTTCGGCGACCAGTTGTCCCGGCTGACCCGAAATTTCGAGCTGACCGGCGAGCCGCGCTTCAAGTCCCGCGCCGCGAATGTAAAAGCGCGGTCCTAAATCGGCTTGAACGTCGAGCAGGACAGCGACTCCTTGCGTTTCAGTTTTTGCCGGTTGCTCGGCACGCACAACGACAACGTCGTTGGGAAGGCTGCGCGTTCCACGCAATCGCGTGAAGTCGATGAACGAGCCGTCGACGCGCAGCTTTCCGTACAGCTGGGCGCGCTCCGGCGCGAGCGTCACGCCGGCTTCGCCGCTGACAACCATCCAGCGATCGCGTCGTTGCAGAATCGGCAGCCGATCGGCCCGAATGCCGACGCTGCCCGTCAACGAGCGCAGCGCAATTCGCGCGACTGCGCGCAGTCGTCCCGGCGTCTCGAAGTTCACCGCTTCAGCGGCGCGCGGATCGTCCGGTTGAGCTCTCGGCGTACCCATGAACAACAACTCGTTGACGACCAGGACGCCATCTTCAAGATTCGCATCCAGGATTCCGTCTTCGAGCCGCAAACCTTGTTCGACGTACGCAACCCGCAAGTTACTGGCGCGAATGGGTCCCGAAGCAGTGGGATCAGCCGGCGTGCCGGAGATCGTGGTGCTAATGCTGCCAGAGCCTTCGATCTGAACGCTGTCGCCGATCAGCAAGCCAAGCCAGCTCAAGTCAGGCAGCACCGCATCGATGTCAATGCGAAACGGACGATTGCGTGCAAGCTGCACGCCGCCGCTGGTGTCAAGCCACGCGTCGATCACTGCATCGAGACGCCCGAGCTTGTTGCCGCGCAGGTATGCAGTCCCAGTCACGCGGTTGTTGAGCACGTTCAGCGCGACTCCGAGGCCGCTGATACCGATCCGGCTCAATGCCTCGATGCCGCCGTAGATATCGCCGCCGCTACGCTCGGCGATGATGATGCCGGTCAGCGTATCGGTCAGCTCGAGGTTCCAGCGTCCTTGCAGCGTCAGCGGCGCGCGGTCGCCCGCGCCGGTGCGCACGACGCGACGCGGCGCGCTGGCTGCGGGATCCAGCACTTGCGGCCTGAATCCTTCAAAAGTGCCCGACGTGCGCCAGCGCCGATCGGCCAGTCGAACTTCGACCTGACTGAATTGTGTGTCGCGTGCTTCGAAGCGCGCCGGGCCGAAGCTCAGCGCTCCGAGCGACACCATCAACGGTGCCGGCTCGCGCAACCGAAGCTCGAGCGGTCGGCCGCTTTCCGCCGCCACCAGCGAACCGCGCCACGCGCCCTTCGCGTCTGCCGCTTGCTGCCAACCACCAGCGGCGACGATCCGTACCGGCTGCTTCGTCATCGTTGTCCCAACCAACTCGATGGTGTGATCGGCGGTCGTGCCGCGACCCGTTAGCACTGCGCCCTGCAGCGATGCGGCGGGATCGGGACCACGATGGCCGCTCACCTTCACCGTCAGCGCGAGCGGTGCGCTCGGTGCTGCGCCGGCAGCAATAGATGCGCTAGCGCTTTCGATGCTTTGCCCAGCGGGAAGCCGCAAGTTGCTCGCAGTAGCGTCCATCTGCAGCTGCGGCGCCGAATAGTCGCCGCTCAGCGTGCCGCTCGCCGTAATGCTGCCGGAAATTTGCGGAACGATCTCGGCGAGCTTCGGCGCAGCGAATTCGAACGTCAGCGTACGACCTGCGCCGAGCCCGCCTTGCGCCGTCAGTCGCGCTGATTGCGACGTCACGTTGACGTCGGCATCCAGGCGCTGGTTGGCGAGCGCGATGGTTGCACGTCCATCGAGCGGCCGCCCCATCAGCCGGCTGTTCGCGAGGGTAACGTCGGCGCGGCCGGTGATCGTCGGGCGGAATTGCGCATCGAGATCGATTTGGCCGTTGAGGCTCGTATCAAGGCCTTTGACGAGGCGCGCGAGATCGAGGTTCTCAAACGTGCCTTTAACGCGCGCGGCGTAGTTGCCGCGCAGCTCCACGCGGCCGGATAAACTTGCCTGCCCATCTGCAAGTCGCACGCGCGCAGTCTCGATAGCAAGTATCTGATCGCGCAGCAGCAGGTTGAAATCTGCTGTCAATTCGATTCCTTGTTGGTTGCGCAGCGTGCCTGTGAAGCGCTGTGCCTGACCGACGAGCGAGTAATCAAGCGTGCCGCCAATCCGGGTTGGAGTCGCTGTCGAGTAAATGCTCGATGCGTCGATGTTGTTCAACGTTAGCTTGGCGTCGACGCCGTCGGCCTGTGACCAGGTGAGCGCGCCGCTCGCGATGCCGCGAGCACCTTCGACTCGTTCCAGCGCTAACGTTAGCGTGGCGACCGACCACTTCAGCGAGCCGCGCGCTGAACGTACAGGGATGCGTTGCTTGTCGACCGGTCCGGCATCCAAATTTTCAATGGAAAACGGACCTTCGAGACTGAAACCGGCGGCGTCGGACACCGGCTTCAAGTCGGCTTGGCCGCGCAACCGCATCGAAGGAGCGCCGTCGATCCATGCTGCGGGATTGAAGTGCGCAACATCTGCGTTCAGCTGTGCGAGCGGCACCGGCGCAAAAGGCGTTAGCCGTGCAGTGGCCTTCAAATTGGCCTCCTCGCCTTCCGCGTCGACTTGAACCTGCGTGTCGAGCAATGTGCCGCCGGCACGGAGGCGGCGCATTGACATCTTGTTCCTGCAGCGTCGAAGTTACGCGCGCTTCGGCTTGCATCGCAAAGGGAGCCCGCGCGTCGACCCGGCCGCTCAGCATGACTCGGGTCGGGCCATATTCGAGAGCGGCGTGCTCGACGATGATTTCGTCAGCGTTGGCGCGCGCGGAGCCAGTAACCTTGTTAATTACCGTGGGGGCAGCGTCGCGCGCACCCAATTGCAGCTCGCCGATGCTGAGTTCGCGCACGCGCAAGTCAATCGGCAACGCAAGCGACTGTGGCACCGTCGCCGGCTCATCGCTCGGCACCCAATCGACCTGGACGGTGCGCGCGCTGATGCGCTCGAAGTCGAAAGCGCGCCGGCGCCAGTGAAGCTCGTATGGCTCGACGACGATATCGGTTGCCTGCAATGACCACGTCGGTCCAGATAACGCCAGCCGGCTCGCCGTAAAGCCGTCCCGGATCGATCCGGAAACATCGCGCAGCACGAATGACGGACTTAGGCGCGCGGCAATCGCCGTAACAAAACGCAGTCCGCTCTCGGTTGAGTAAATCCACCAGATAGCAGCGATAGCGACCCCGACGAGGAGCACAGTCACCGCGAGAATCCGGGCCAATAGACGCATTGATGTAGTTGTCTCTAAGAAAGTCGTCTGGCTGCGCCAGCGGTCGTTTCAAGCAATCAGACGAAAGTAGGTTTCACTTTTGTATGTAGGTTTAGAACGCAATTGCAACGGAAAAATGCACGCGGAACTGGCGCTCGCGTTCGCCATACGCCACGTCTAACGCAAGCGGACCGGCCACTGTGCGCCAGCGAACCCCGACTCCGACGCCGACGGCGGGATCAAGATCCTTGAATGAATCTGCGGCGTCGCCGACGTCGACGAATCCGGCAATACCCCAATTGCCGCCCCAGCGCTGCAGCCAGTGGACGTATTCGACCGAGCCCACTGCGAGCGCGCGGCCCCCCACGATCGCGCCCCCACTTTCGACGCCGAGGCTGTCGAAGTCGTAACCGCGCACCGTCGTCGATCCGCCGGTGCGAAACAGGAAGCGCGTCGGCACGATGTCGGCCGTATCGACTTCGACTTTGCCCAACTCGCCGCGCAAGATTAGTACGTCGCGCGGTCCGACCGGAAAGTACTGCGAGATGCGCCCGTAACCGCGCACAAACAACTTGTCGAGTTCGACCCCACTCGCGCCCACCGTTCCCTCGAGCTCGAGCACGTTGCCGCGGCGGGGGTTGATGATCTCGTCGACATCGCGCCGGATCCACGTGTAGGTCGTCGACAGCGTGTCGAGCGTGATCAGCGGTTCGAGCGGCGTCTTGCGCTCTTCGTGCTCGAAGTTGATCCCGATCTTGGTTTCGGTGTGCTGAGCAGTCCGCGAACCGCGTAACCGGGTTCGATTCGCTCCGACGCTCCAGCGCTTGACGTCGAGTTCTTCGACCTCGGTGTCCTCGACTAGTGCGCCAATGCTGTCGCGCGCGCCGTTGGGCTTGGGCGGCAGCAGAAAATCGACATACCCGAAGCCACCGTTTTGATCGAGGCGCGCGCCGGTTTGCAGGGTTAACGGTTCACCGAAAATCAGCGTTTGGCGGTACGCAAGTTCGAGATGCGCGCCGCCGTCGGACGAGTACACCGATGCCGGTAGAAAAGCGCTTAGTGCGCGACTCGCGCAGCTGCACACGCAATGGCGCGTTCATCGGCTTGTTCGGGTCCAGCTGCAGCGACGCTAGCACCGATGAAAAGTACGGCGTCTCTTGCAGCGTCTGCTGAAACTCGATCAGCTTTTGGTGATCGTACGGCTCTCCGATGCGAAATGGGTTGTAACGCTGGACCAGCTTCGGGTCGTACCGCTGAGTCCGGTGATTTGCAATTCACCGACGGTATAAGCCGGGCCACTGTCGATTTCGACCGTCAACGCTGCAGCTGCATCGTCGGCATTTACTTTGGCGATCGAATTCGTGACAGCGCGCACCGGCGAAATCGCGTGCCTGTACCGCGGCAAGCAATTGCGTCTTTGCAGTTTCCCACTGCGGAGAGCGAAACGGCGTGCCCACCGGCAGCGACCACGCGCTTCGCAAGGCCGAAGCGCGTTCACTAAAGCGCGGCTCACTTAACGCACCTTCAAATTGCAGGTCGACCGAACGAACCTGAGTTCGCGGCCGAGTTCGACGATCAGTCGGTAGCGCGGTCCAGCTTCGGCTGCCGGAATCGGCTCGAAACGCAATATCGGAGCAAAATAGCCTTCGGTGGCCAGAACTTCTAGCACTGCTTGTTCCGCCCGACGTAGCTCGCGTTCTTCATCAGCTTCGTCGGCTTCGGGCCCAATCGTGAACCTGGCCAGCGCGTCGTCGACCAGGCCGCCCAATGGGCCCGGTAGGGACGTGCCGGAGGCTACGATGGGTTGCGTGGGTTGACCCCAAGCAACTAGCGGCCAAGCGAGAGTGATGGCCAGAACCGCGGCCGATAGATGACGTTGCACAGTGGGAGCAAGATGGTCGCAGATGCTAGCAAGGGACGTGCGGGCGACCGCTTGTGGGGTCGCTGCCTTGATTCGTCGACGGCAGGCCCGAAATATGCGGCTGGGGGCGTTAACCAATCGGAAATCAGACAATGCGTCTCGACAAACTAACCACCAAATTTCAGGAAGCGCTGGCCGATGCGCAATCGATAGCGGTCGGCCACGATAATCAATACATCGATCCTGCGCACGTGCTGCTAGCGATGCTGCGGCAAAGCGACGCCGGCGCCCGTTCATTGTTGCAACGAGCCGGCGTCAACGTCGCGGCGCTGACGCACGCGCTGGAGGGATATATCAAGCGACTGCCGCAGGTGCAGGGCGGCGATGGGCAGGTCCAGATTGGCCGCGAGTTGAATGCCCTGCTGAATGCGGCCGACAAGGAAGCACAGCGGCGCGGCGACAGTTTTATAGCCAGCGAGATGTTTCTGCTGGCAGTGGCAGACGAAAAGGGCGAACTCGGACGCATCGCGCGCGAGCACGGCCTCGACGAAGAAGGCACTCGAAGCCGCGATCGACGCGGTGCGGGGTGGCCATCAGGTCGATAGCGCGGAAGCTGAGGAACAGCGCGAAGCGCTGACGAAATACACGATCGATCTGACGGAGCGCGCGCAGCAAGGCAAGCTCGATCCGGTGATCGGCCGCGACGACGAGATTCGCCGCACTATTCAGATTCTGCAGCGGCGCACGAAAAACAATCCGGTGCTGATCGGCGAGCCCGGTGTTGGCAAAACCGCCATCGTCGAGGGCTTGGCGCAACGCATCGTCAACGAGGAAGTGCCCGACACGCTGAAGGGCAAGCGCGTGCTAGTGCTCGACATGGCTGGGTTGCTAGCCGGCGCCAAGTATCGCGGAGAGTTTGAAGAGCGGCTTAAGGCGGTGCTAAAAGAAGTGTCCGCGGAAGCCGGTCGCATCATCCTGTTCATCGACGAGATGCACACGATCGTGGGCGCCGGAAAAGCCGAGGGCGCAATCGACGCCGGCAATATGTTGAAGCCGGCGCTCGCGCGCGGCGAGCTGCACTGCATCGGCGCCACAACGCTGAACGAATATCGTAAATACATCGAAAAAGACGCGGCGCTCGAGCGACGCTTTCAGAAAGTGCTGGTCGACGAGCCGAGCGTTGAGGCAACGATTGCGATTCTGCGTGGCCTGCAGGAACGTTACGAGCTGCATCATGGCGTCGAGATCACCGATCCCGCCATCATTGCGGCGGCCGAGCTTTCGCACCGTTACATCACAGATCGCTTCCTGCCCGACAAGGCAATCGATCTGATCGATGAAGCGGCGGCGCGCATCAAGATGGAGATCGACTCGAAGCCCGAAGTGATGGACATACTTGATCGCCGGCTGATCCAGCTGAAGATCGAGCTGGAAGCGGTGAAGCGCGAAAAGGACGAAGCATCGGCGCGTCGAGCGGAGCTGCTGAAGCAGGAGATAGCTCGACTCGAGAGGGAGTACGCAGACCTGGACGAGGTCTTGCGCAGCGAAAAGGCGGCTGTGCAGGGCACGCAACACATCAAGGAAGAGATCGACCGCCTGCGGTCTCAGATTGCGGAGCTGCAGCGCAAAGGCCAGTACGACAAGCTGGCTGAAATTCAATACGGAAAGTTGCCGCAGCTCGAGGCCCAGCTCAAGCAGGCCGAGCAAGCGAACAGTGCATCGGATCAATCACCCAGCAACAAGCCGCGGCTGCTGCGCACGCAGGTCGGCGCCGAAGAAATTGCCGAAGTCGTCTCGCGCGCGACCGGGATCCCGGTGTCGAAGATGATGCAGGGTGAGCGCGAGAAGCTGCTCGGCATGGAGGCGTTTCTGCATCGCCGCGTCGTTGGTCAGGACGAAGCGGTGCGTCTGGTTTCCGACGCCATTCGGCGCTCGCGCGCCGGGCTTGCTGATCCGAATCGACCGTATGGTTCATTCTTGTTTTTGGGCCCCACAGGAGTCGGCAAAACCGAGCTGACGAAGGCGCTGGCAGAGTTCCTGTTCGATACCGAAGAGGCGCTGATTCGAATCGACATGAGCGAGTACATGGAGAAGCACTCGGTTGCACGCATGATCGGCGCACCGCCGGGCTATGTCGGTTATGACGAAGGAGGCGCGCTAACCGAGGCGGTGCGCCGCAAGCCGTACGCGGTGATCTTGTTCGACGAAGTCGAAAAGGCGCACCCGGACGTTTTTAACGTGCTGCTGCAAGTGCTCGACGATGGCCGCATGACCGACGGCCAGGGACGCACCGTCGATTTCAAGAACACCGTGATCGTGATGACGTCAAACCTTGGCTCGCACCAGATTCAACGTATGCAGGGACAGGAGCCGATCATCATCAAGCAGGCGGTGATGGCCGAAGTGCGACAACACTTCCGGCCCGAGTTCGTCAATCGCATCGATGAGATCGTCGTGTTCGACGCGCTGGATTCGAAGCAGATCCAGGCGATTGCACGCATTCAGTTGAATCGCCTCGAGCAGCGGCTGGCTGCGCAGGAGATGAAGCTCGTCGTCACCGACGCTGCGCTGGCCGAGCTTGGCAAGGCCGGGTTCGATCCGCTGTATGGCGCACGTCCGCTGAAGCGCGCGATTCAGCAGCAAGTCGAAAATCCGCTCGCCAAGCTCGTGCTCGAAGGGCGCTTCGGACCGAAGGACGTGATTACTGTGGACTTTAAGAACGGCAAGTTCACATTCGAGACGGCGACTGCCGCCAGATCGAAGGGAGCAGCCTCGCCTCGAGATATGGTGACCTAAAGCAGTATCACCGGTCTCGCGTCAGTCATGACGAGATCAGTCAAGCTAGGCGTCCTATGGTTAAAGCGCGTCGAGGGCCGTCTGATAGACGGTGGAGGCATCAGCGGTCCTCATCACGCTGCTGCGCAAGTCCCGCACGAGGCCGTCCTTCAATCCGTAAACCCAGCCGTGAACGGTGAGCGCCTGTCCGCGATCCCACGCATCGCGCACGATCGTCGTCTGGCACACGTTGGCCACCTGCTCGATCACGTTCAGCTCGCACAGAAGATCGACCCGCTGCGGCGTATCGACAATCGCACCGATCTTGCGGTCGTGTTTACTGTGCACATCTTGAACGTGCCGCAGCCAGTTGTCCGCCAGACCGACGCGTTGATTCTGCAGCGCAGCCGACACCCCGCTGCATCCGTAATGACCGCACACGATGATGTGCTCAATGTTCAGAACATCGACGGCAAACTGCATCACCGAGAGGCAGTTCAAGTCCGTGTGTACGACAACGTTCGCGATGTTGCGGTGGACGAACAGCTCGCCCGGCAATAAGCCGACGATGTCGTTCGCCGGCACACGGCTGTCCGCACACCCAATCCACAGGTAACGCGGTCGCTGCTGCTTCGACAGTCTTGAAAAGAAGTCCGGATCCCGGCGTCTGATGCCTTCGGACCACGCGCGATTGTTTTCGATCAGATGGGAAAGTGAAGGCATGCGGTGATCGACTAGCCCGCGTGGGCGAGAGGTTTGGTTTGCGTTTGCCCATCGGCATACTTTGCAAACCGACGGTGGTCGCTGCCGTGCACAGGCGCCGTATCGGGCCATGGCCACCCACCAAAGCGCGTGCGACTGTAATCCGCAAAAGCCTGCGTAATTTCCTGTGGGCTGTTCATCACAAACGGTCCGGATTGAACCACCGTCTCATTGATAGGCCGGCCCTGCAGCAACAGGAATTCACTAGTGTCATTGCCGTTGATCAATTGCACGGTTTGCGTCGGTCGCAGTTCCAATGCGGCATGCTCGGTAACTGCTTTGCCATCGATGGTGACGCGCGCACCCTTGAAGAAGTACAGATTCCTGCGCGTGGCTGCATTTGCGGCTGCGGGCAGTGTCCACTGCGCGTTCGGTGCCATCTTTATCGTCCAGATGGCTACGTCTGCGGCGGGCGTGGCTGCCCACGAATGCGGCGGCGGGGGCAGAGGCGGATTTGCACCTTGCACCGCCGGCAGATGACCGGCAATAGATGTGATTTCGGTCGTGAGGCCTTGCGCGTCCACCGAAACGTGACGCGGAATGTCTTCCGACCAGAACATCGTGAAGTGCGGCTCGGCCATTTTTTCGGAAGCGGGTAGGTTCAACCAGATCTGGAACAGCTCGAGTGGATTCTCTCGATCCGTCCGGAGCAAAGGGAACATCTCGGAGTGCACGACGCCTCGTCCGGCAGTGAGCCACTGCACGTCGCCATTACCGAAGCGCGCTGCGGCGCCAAGCGAATCGGCGTGGTCGATGAAGCCCTTCCGAACAATCGTCACCGTCTCGAATCCACGGTGCGGATGCGACGGGAATCCGGGGATCGTTTGGCCGTGATACATGCGCCAGCCATCCTTGCCGGCGAAGTCCTGTCCGATATCGCGCCCCGCAAGCGAAGCGTCAGGGCCAAGCCGGCCGTTGCCACGCGGATAAGCGTCGTCGTGATGGACGCACAACAGAAAAGGGTCAACCGTATCCCAGGTAAAACCGAGAGGGCGCTGCTGAATGATCGCGCTCGTTTCCATAGCCATCTCCAAAGAGTAATTCAATATCTGCCGGCTTCGAAACGGGTCGCTTGTAGCCAACGAACGTCGCGCTTTACCATGCTCCCAGAACACAGGGAGATTTCACGATGGCCTCAATCGATACTCGTCTTATTAGCCAGCTTCTCAGCGTGTCAACACCAAACGTTTCCGACGCGCTCGATCGTCTTGGCATCGAGGGCGCACCGCAAGGCATTCTGCCGATCTATAACTGCCCGAAGATTGCCGGGCCCGCTGCTACTCTGAAGTTGGTGCCAAACGGAAAAGCGCAAGAGTCGACGGTGTTGGGCACGCTGCGCGCGATCGTCAAAGGCGGCGCCGGATCTGTTCTGGTGATCGACGCATCGGAGAATCCCAAGGTCAACGCGTATGGCGGTGTTGCAGGGGCGACGTCGAAACACAATGGCCTTGTCGGCTGCGTCACCGACGGCGTGGTGCGCGACGTCGACGAGTACAAGGGTTACGGGATGCCGGTGTATGGCAGAGGAATCGCGCAGCAGTCGGTGCGCGGTCGCTCATCGTGTGCGGGCTATGGGATCGAAGTGAAGCTCGGTGGCGTTCCGGTGCGACCGGGCGACTTCATCCTTGCCGACGACAACGGCACTGTTGTGATTCCTCAAGAGCGCATCGCCGAAGTGATCGAATTCGCGAAGAAGGTCAAGGCTACCGAGGACCGCGTGATTGCCGAAATCAGGGCGGGAGCAGATCCCGTCGAAGCCCATGAACGAGTCAACTACGACAACATGCTAAAGGCACAAGCCGCTTAGCAGTTCATCGATGGCGACGATCAATTATCTGACCACGATAGAGTTCGACTTCGGTGCCGTAGCGAAGCTTGCCGAAACTGTGCGGGTGTTAGGTGTTCGGCGGCCGCTGCTAGTCACCGATCCGGGCTTAGCCCGGGGCGATGTGATCGCACGCGTGCTCGATGCGCTCGGCAAGTCCAGGCCTGCTGTTTTCGACCGAACTCCGCAGAATCCGGACGAAAGCGCCGTCGAGGACGCCGTTGCGCTGTACACGTCGGAAGACTGCGATGGTGTGATCGCCGTGGGAGGCGGCTCGCCGATCGACCTTGGAAAGGCGGTTGCGCTGCTGGCAACACACGCCGGGCCGCTCGCGCAGTACGCGTTGATCGATGGGGGCCTCGCGAAAATCACGTCAAAGGTCGCACCGCTGATCGCGATACCGACGACGGCCGGCACCGGCAGCGAAGTCGGCCGCGGCGCATTGATCACGCTGAACGACGGCCGCAAACTGGGCTTCATCAGCCCGCACATGATCCCGAAGGTGGCGATCTGCGATCCCGAGCTGACGCTGAGTTTGCCTGCGCGCCTTACTGCCGCAACCGGCATGGATGCCTTGACTCATTGCATCGAGACTTATCTTTCGCCGCGCGTGAACCCTCCGGCCGACGCGATTGCGTTGGATGGCGCTGCGCGCGCCGCGCGCTGGATTCGAGATGCGGTTGACGATGGCGGCAACCGGGACGCGCGCTGGAACATGATGATGGCAGCGTTGCAAGGCGGCCTGACTTTCCAGAAAGGCCTAGGCGCTGTGCATTCGATGTCTCATCCGCTGGGCGGCGTGAAGACACCGATTCTTCATCACGGAACGCTTAATGCTGTCGTTCTGCCGGCCGTGCTGCGTTTCAACGCTTCCCACGTGGCGGAGAAAATGTTCGCGCTGGAAGTCGCGTTGAACGTACCGCAGTCGAGCGATCTCGCTAGTTTCATCGAGGTGCTGAATGCCGACATTGGCTTGCCGCGCACCCTGCGTGCGATGGGAGTTACCGACGACATGATTCCAAAAATGATCGATGGTGCGCTGAAAGATCATTCGACTGCGACCAATCCACGTCCCGTCTCTCGCGAGAACTTCGAAGATCTCTTCGCGCAAGCGATGGGCCTTGAGCAAACAAGACCACAGGTAACGATCAGGGAGATGACATGAGTATCGACACTTCCAGGCGACACGTCCTGCTTTTCGCTTTTGCGACCGCCGCCACTGCCGCAACGCCCGTATCGGCGCTGGCGCAGGCGTCGAGTTATCCGAACAAGCCGATTCGCATCGTCGTGCCGTTTCCCGTGGGCGGTATCGCCGACACATTCAGCCGCACGATCGGAATCAAACTGAGCGAGACCTGGGGGCAGCCGGTCGTTGTCGAAAACAAAACGGGCGCGGGTGGCAACATCGGCGCCGAGGTTGTGGCCAAGTCGCCGGCGGATGGCTATACGCTCGTTATGGGCAACATTGGCTCGCACGCAGTCAATGTGAGTCTCTTCAAGAGTATTCCGTTTGATCCGATAAAGGACTTTGCGCCGATTGCGCACGTGCTTGACGCCGATGGCCTACTGGTGGTCCATCCGTCGGTCAAGGCGAATTCGGTGCGCGAGATCATCGAGCTCGCGCGCGCGCAACCAGGGAAGCTCAGTTACGCATCAGGCGGTTTGGGCACCACCAGCCACCTCGCGGGCGAACTTTTCAAATCCATCGCGAAGGTCGACATCGTTCACGTGCCCTACAAAGGCAACGCACCGGCGATTTCAGATTTGCTCGGCGGTCAGACGCAGCTGTCGTTTGCGACGATGCCGACCGTGCTTCCGCACGTGAAAGCCGGCAAGCTGCGCGCGATCGCATCGATCGGACCCGTGCGTACCGTCGCGCTGCCGGATACACCTACGGTGTCGGAATCAGGCCTGCCGGGCTTCGAAGTAAGCAACTGGATCGGACTGTTTGCACCGGCGGGAACACCTCCCGACATCGTCTCCAAACTGAACGCCGAAGTACAAAAGATCATGAGCTCTCCGGATGTTCAAAAGCGGCTCGAAGCTGAAGGTGCGCGTTTCATTCCGACGACGCCAGCCCAATTCGCCTCGTTTCAAAAGGAAGAGCTGGTCAAATGGGCAAAGATCATCAAGGACGCCAACATAAAGGCTGAATAGCGCGAGTACTAAGAATCAGTGCAGAGGTGCCGCCGGCCGATCCTCGGCTTCTTCCGGCGGCTCTGCGTGCACGACGTGACCGGCCGCGTTTGGAAACATCGGCGCGCCACAGTCATCGCAAAATTCGAGCGGAAAGCGATGCGCGTGCGCCACGACCTTGCCAAGACTCAGCGCTTTCAGCGCTTTGTCGACATCTTCCATCGTCTGTTCTTCATCGTCGCCTAGCAGCGGCCACACGACGCCTTCGATGACGTCGTCATCGCTGCTGGTTTTCGCAAGTCCGATCCGGACTTCGCCTCCGGAAGTCCCACTCGGATCCTCGAATACGCCGAACGCAGCCGTGAGTGTGCTCGGTGTGAAGTCATACGCAAGCTTTAGATACGAGACCGCGGCCTCAAGCGAAAACTCACGCAGTTCACGATCCGCGTAGCGCAGTGCGGCGTGGAACGCATTGGGCGATAGAACGCGGAATCGACAACCGGTCATCACCGGCTGAAGCGCGCCTGCGACCTGTTCGCTGAAAGCTGCCAGCGCGCCGATCTTCGAATCCGGATCGACGCCCGATTCCTGCCAGTGATAAAGCGGTGCACCCTGGGGCGCTGCGATAGCAATCAGCACGTAGCGCGTGTCTGCAAGCATCGCCACCGGCTCGCGCAGTTTTCTGGCATCGATGTGCAGCGTGATGTTCTCGGCGACGGCATCGCCCAGCTGTTCGATCTGCCTGCGCACGTCGGCGAATGCTTCCGGCAGTTGATCGATCGAGAACAAGTAGTCGGCGAGTGCCATACGCGCGTTCTGCGCAAGCAGATGCCCGCTCAGATGTGCACGCAACGCGTCGCAAACCGCGGCGGTCAGCGTCGTCGTCGGCAAACGGTAACGCGACCATGCGAGCAGCGGCATTACGATCAGCAGTGTGTCGTGCGGCTGACCGTCGATTTCGATGACCGTGCTTTCGGCGCAGCTTTCTGCGAGATCCGCCAGCTCGTCATAGGCAGGCTGGCTCGAACGCGCCAAGTCTTCGAGTGCTGCTTCAACGGCATCGTCGTTGCGGCGGCCAAGCCGATCATTGATCAGTTCGATCAGGCGACGCTGCCAAAGCTGCTCTTCGAGCCGGCTGCCGGATTCAGACAGACGACGCGCGAGTTTGACCAAGCCTTGTGCGTCGACGGATTGTCGGCTGCGCGAGCTGACACGAGTGCGGCGCATGGAAAACCTTGCAAAGCGAGAATCGCCCATTATCGCACCGGCCAGCTTCAATTTCGGCGGCTAGCGTCGGCTGATACGAGGTGTGCGATCGGGTGCCAGCGGCTGTGTGGAAGACGCCTGGCTCAGATACGCGACCACTGCCTCTATGTCGGCAGGCCCTGCGGCTCGATCGGTGCCTTCGCGCAGCACACGGAACCCGTCGCCACCTTCAGCGAGAAAATTGTTGACGGTCACTCGATAGGTTTCCTCAAGCTCAATAGGCCGCCCATCGAGCCGCATTGAATCTGCAACGACGCGCTCGCCGTGCACGCCGTTCGAGCGCCACGCATACGCGAATCCGCGCGAAGGCTGCAGCATGCGTGCTCGCTCCGATCCGGTCGCGCTCGATTTGATACTCCATTGCTGCTCGAGTAATTGCCTTAGTTGCAAACCGGTCAGGGTCAGCGTGACCAGCGTGTTTCCAAACGGCTGCGAAAGAAACGCATCTGCGTAGGTCACCAGCCCATTGGCACCGGATGCACGTAGATCAGCGCGCAATCCGCCAGGGTTGGTAAATGCGATCTGCGCGCCGTGGGTTCGGCTCGCAGCGAGTTGCGCATCGGCGACCAGGCGGCCCAGCGTGCTGTCTCCGCCGGCCGACGTGCGGCGGTCAAAGTCGGCCACGATGTAGCCGATGGGCCGTTGTGCGAGAGGTGCGGCAAGCTTGTGATAGTGCTCGACGATCGAAGCGACCTTTGGATCAGGTGCGAGCGGCGGATAGGCAGCGCGCAGCGCAGGCCCGGTTCGCACGCCATTGGGCACGGTGACATTGCGCGCACGCGTGCGCTCGCGCACGATTCTTCCAGTAGCGCGGTCGATCTCGATGTCCACGACCGAAATCAGCCTTCCATAGGAAGCCGCCTGAATGATGACCCGGCCATCGATGAGACAGTTGTAGCCGCGATGCGTATGCGCGGAGAGCACGATATGAATCGCTTCATCGAGCTCGCGTGCAATGTCGAAGATCGGGCCTCGCGGGTTCGAGCAAGCGCCGAAACCGCCGTCCGCGTCGCCGCCCTCGTGAATGACCGCGACGATCGCCTGCACGCCTTGCGCCTGAAGCTCCTTTGCGTAGCGGTTGATCGCCTTCGCCTCACCGACAAAGCGAACACCGGCTACACCGCTCGGCACCACGATTCCCGGAGTCGATCGCGTGACCGCGCCAATGAACCCAACGCGCACTCCATCGATGTTTTTTACTTGCGTTGGCGCGACGATCGGCTGCTCGTTTTCGCGACCGAGCACATTGGCCGCCAGAAAAGAAAACTGCGCGCCGGAGAACTTGCCGTCGGCGCCGGCACACGTCTGGTGGTTGGCCATAGGCTGCGACTGACAGCCGCCGTTTGCCAATCGCATCAGATGCGGCACACCCCGATCGAATTCGTGATTTCCAAGCGCGCTCACCTCTAGGCCGATGGCGTTCATCACTTCAATGGTCGGCTCGTCATGGAACAGCGCAGAGGTCAGCGGCGACGCACCGACAAGGTCGCCTGCGGACACGACCACGTGGCTTGGCTGCTCCGCCTTGAGTTGATTGATTCGCGTGGCCAGGAATGCCGCGCCCCCACTGCGCAGAGGGACAGTGCGTGCAGGGTTTGCGGGATCGGGTACGGCGATTGCGTTGTTCGCGGGCTCCAGGTGCCCATGAAAGTCATTGATGCCGATAATCCGCAGGGCCACGTTCTGCGCTGACGCGGGCGCCGCGTGAAGCAGTGTCGCGCACGCAGCTGCAGGCAACAAGTGCCAAAGAGCGCGCACTCGAACTGCTACATTCGCTCGGTAGCGCATCGCCACTTTCTTCGTAATGAATCCATCGAGTTCGGGTCCACCGACGTCTTCATCCATTCGCCATGATGCCGAAGTAATCGGGCTCGTCGGGCTGGCGCACGGTACCTCGCATTTCTTTCATTTGATGCTGCCACCGCTGTTTCCGTGGCTGATGAAAGATTTCAACTTGTCATACACGGAAGCGGGTCTGCTGATGACGACCTTCTTCGTCGTCAGCGGCATTGGTCAGGCGCTCGCCGGCTTCATTGTCGACAAAGTAGGGTCGCGGCCCGTTCTTTTCTTCGGCATCGGTTTGCTGGCGCTATCGGGTGTGATTTTAGGTTTGTCGAACAGCTACGCGATGCTGCTGTTGACTGCGGCGGTCGCTGGACTCGGCAACAGCATTTTCCATCCGGCCGACTTCACGTTGTTGAATCGTCGAGTGGCGCAGCCGCGGCTCGGCCATGCATTTTCGGTGCACGGCCTATCCGGAAATCTGGGCTGGGCGGCCGCGCCGGTGTTCATGGCAGGGATTGCGACGGTTGCCGGATGGCAGGCGGCGGGATTTGCTGCCGCCGCGGTAGGCGCAGTCGTTCTCGCCATCCTGTTCTGGCGGCGCGCGATGTTGGTCAACGCCGCCGAAGAGTTGGTCGTACCAAGCCATGCTCAAACAGAGTCCATCAAGTCGGCCGCAACCAACCAATTCTCTTTTTTACGCTCGACTGCGGTCTGGATGTGCTTCGCATTTTTCTTTTTCGTAACGGCCGCGTTCGGCATCCTGCAAAACTACTCGCCGGCGATCCTTGGGAATGTCTATGGCGTGTCGCTCGTCGTCGCCACCGGAAGCCTGACCGCGTATCTGCTTGGCAGTGCCGCGGGAACGATTACGGGCGGGTTTCTCGCGTCACGCAACGAGCGCAACGAACGCCTCATTGCAATCGCGTTGGGCTTCAGCGGGCTGATGGCGCTACTGCTCGCGTCTGGCCAGATCGGAGCAGCGCTTGTCTTTCCAGTGATGGCGCTGATGGGGTTTGGCGTCGGCACTTCGGGGCCGAATCGCGACTTGCTGGTACGACGTGCGGCAACGAGTCAGTTCGGCAAGACAGCATTCGGCCGAATATATGGCTTCGTCTATTCGGGACTGGATGTCGGCCTTGCGATATCGCCACTGGCTTTTGGTCCGCTATTGGATGCCGGCCAATTTCAAGCGGCGCTCGTCGCCGTCGCGCTGCTGCAGATAGCAGCGCTTGTCACCGCAATTCGGATTGGAACTGCGGCCCGCAGCAGTGCGGTCGCCGCGTAGGACTGCTTAAAGCGTCAGGCTGAAGGCCAAGAACACGAAGATCGCGCAAGCCATCAGTAGGGCAAACGCTCGCCAGCCGTGCTTTGCAAAGTCGGCACCCGACTCGTTCAACAGGAAATCCGGAGAAGCCTCCGACAATAAACGACAGCGAGCCTTCGTTGGCCCATACGCCCGAGTTCAGTGAGTCGGCGATCTCGACGAGTGCAACGGCGCACAGAGTGAAGCCGAGCATGCGAAGCAGGCCCATCAGGGAAGGAGCGTTCAGTTGGATGCCAAGGACGTTCATTGTGTTCCGCGTCGGTTAGTGCGCAAGCCCTTTGCGAGCGCGTTGAGTAGGTAACGCAATGTCGCAGATCACGTTCATCAGGATTTGCCCGAAATGCGCACGCGCACACATCCAATTTATGTGTGGCCTCCAATGCCGCATTTTTGGGAATCGCACCGTTTCATGGTCCGCAGCCCGTTTCGCATTCCGAAACAGTCTGTATTGCACGACAGCAGATAATTTTTCGAAATGTTGATCAGTGTTTCGCAATGGCGGACCAGTTGCTTTAAGTCGACTGTTTATAAATAAGTAATCGCCAACTCTTATATATATTAACGGCCTTGTTGCGTTGCATAAAAGCTCGTACGATTTCTGCTTCTGGCTTCTTACAACCCAACTGCCCGGAATCTGGGCTCACCAATGGAGCATTCATGACAGCACGCGAGCTCGATGCGCAACGGCTTCAAAAAGAGTGGAACGAGAGCGGGCGCTGGAGAGGCATCAAGCGCGGCTATGGTCCGGAGGACGTTGTACGGCTGCGCGGCTCGGTGCAAATCGAACACACGCTGGCCAAACGGGGTGCTGAAAAGCTATGGCGGTTGTTAAACAGTGAGGCCTACGTGAATACGCTGGGCGCACTGACCGGTAATCAGGCGATGCAGCAGGTCAAGGCCGGATTGAAAGCAATTTACCTGTCCGGCTGGCAGGTGGCCGGTGACGCGAATCTGGCAGGCGAGATGTACCCCGATCAGTCGCTTTACCCGGTCAACTCAGTCCCCGCTGTGGTCCGGCGCATTAACAACACGTTTGCTCGCGCAGATCAGATTCAATGGATGGAGGGCAAGAACCCGAGTGATGCGGGCTATGTCGATTACTTTGCGCCGATCGTTGCAGATGCCGAGGCCGGCTTTGGCGGCGTGCTGAATGCGTTCGAGCTGATGAAGTCGATGATCGAAGCGGGCGCGGCTGGTGTCCACTTCGAGGATCAGTTGGCGTCGGTGAAGAAATGCGGTCACATGGGCGGCAAGGTACTAGTTCCGACGCGCGAAGCCGTCGCCAAGCTGGTGGCGGCGCGTCTGGCCGCCGACGTGTGCGGTGTCCCGACGGTACTTCTGGCGCGCACCGATGCCGAAGCGGCAGATCTCGTAACGTCGGATGTCGACGAGAACGACGCGCCGTATCTAACCGGCGAGCGCACCGTCGAAGGGTTTTTCAAGTCGAAGCCGGGCTTGCAACAGGCGGTCTCGCGCGGGCTGGCCTATGCGCCGTACGCAGATCTGCTTTGGTGCGAAACCGGCAAGCCGGACCTTGCATTCGCGAAGGCGTTCGCCGAAGCGATTCACAAGCGCTTTCCCGGCAAAATGCTTGCATACAACTGCTCGCCATCGTTCAACTGGAAAAAGAATCTCGACGATTCGACGATCGCCCGCTTCCAGAACGAGCTCGGTGCGATGGGCTACAAGTTCCAATTCATCACGCTGGCTGGCTTCCATTCGCTTAACTACTCGATGTTCCATCTGGCGCACGGATACGCGCGCAACCAGATGAGCGCATTTGTCGAGTTGCAGCAGGCTGAGTTCGCCGCCGCTGACAAGGGCTTCACCGCGGTCAAGCATCAGCGCGAAGTGGGCACCGGATACTTCGATGCGGTGACGACAACGATCGAGCGCGAATCGTCCACTTCGGCATTGCATGGTTCGACCGAGGATGAACAATTCTTCGATCCTCAGGAGCAACGGCGGGTAGACAAGCAAGCGGCGTAGCGAGGGCAAACAATTAAACTGCGGCGATGGCCGCTGCCCTGTTCGACGTTTTTGGAACGTTGCTCGACGTTTATTCGGTCACACGTCGCGCCGAGGAATTGTTCGCCGGCAGGGGGGAACGCCTGGCGCAGCTCTGGCGCGAAAAGCAGATCGAGTATTCGCGCTTGCGCACGATGTCCGGCCGTTACGTGAGCTTTTCCGAGGTAACGCGCGATGCGCTCGAGTATTCATTGCAAGCACTGAAGCTCGAAGCGGGGCCGGACGAAGTAACGCGGTTAGCGGATGAATACAAGCATCTTGCGCCGTTCGTCGATGTTGCGCCGGCACTGGCGCGCCTGCACGAAGCCGGCGTGCAACTCGGCGTGCTATCCAATGGCGACTCCGAGATGCTAGAGACGGCGCTCGTCACGTCTGGCTTGCACCGCTACATAGACCTGGTGCTATCGGCGGATCAGGTGCGTGCGTTCAAGACGTCGCCTTCGGTGTATGCCCTCGGGCCACGCGCGTTGAAGCTGCAGCCGCATCAGATCACGTTTGTTTCAAGCAACTGCTGGGATGCATGCGGCGCGGCCTGGTATGGCTACACAAGTTTCTGGGTCAATCGAAACGATGCCGCGCTCGAGCGCCTCGGTGTGAAGCTGAGCGGCGTCGGTACGAGCCTGACCGACGCGGCCGAATTTGTATTGCGGGAAATTCATCAGGGAAAGGAATTGTCGATATGACGAAGGGCGAGGGCGTTTCAATCAACGCTCCGATGCAACCGGGCTTCGACCGGATTCTGACGGCCGAGGCGCTCGCACTCGTCGCGAAGCTGCACAGAGAGTTCGAACCCCGCCGGCAGCAACTGCTGGCCAGTCGCGTCGAGCGCGCGAAGCGGCTCGATGCTGGTGAGCGTCCCGACTTTCTAGCCGAAACGCAGCACATTCGAGAGGGCAAGTGGACGATTGCTCCGTTGCCCGCGGATTTGGAGTGCCGTCGCGTGGAGATCACGGGCCCGGTGGAACGCAAGATGGTCATCAATGCGTTGAACTCGGGCGCCGATGCGTACATGACCGACTTCGAAGACAGCAACACGCCGAACTGGGATAACCAGATCACGGGTCACATCAATCTAATCGAGGCGATTCGACGCAACATCTCGCTGCAGCAGGGCGCCAAGAGCTACGCACTGAACGACAAGGTCGCTGTCATGATCGTGCGGCCGCGGGGTTGGCACCTCGACGAGAAACACGTTCTTGTTGACGGTCAGCGTGTATCGGGCGGCATTTTCGATTTTGCGCTGTACATGTTTCATAACGCGAAGGAGTTGATCGGCCGCGGCAGTGGACCTTATTTTTATCTGCCGAAGCTGGAGTCGCACCTCGAGGCCCGACTGTGGAACGACATCTTCGTCGCTGCACAGAACGAGCTGGGCATCGCGCAGGGAACGATCAAGGCCACCGTACTGATCGAAACGATTCTCGCCGCTTTCGAGATGGACGAAATCCTGTACGAGCTGCGCGACCACTCGTCTGGCTTGAACGCGGGCCGCTGGGACTACATCTTCTCGTGCATCAAGAAGTTCAAGGTCGACAGGAACTTTGTCCTTGCCGATCGCGCTCGGGTCACGATGACCGCGCCGTTCATGCGTTCATACGCGCTTCTTTTGCTGGCCACTTGTCATAGAAGAAACGCTCCGGCGATCGGCGGGATGAGCGCATTGATTCCAATCAAGAACGATCCGGTCAAGAACGAAGCTGCGATGGCCGGCGTGCGCAGCGATAAGCGTCGCGACGCGACCGATGGTTACGATGGCGGCTGGGTCGCGCATCCGGGCCTGGTATCGATCGCAATGGAAGAGTTCGTCAACGTGCTGGGTGATCGCCCCAATCAGATTGACAAGAAGCGTGACGATGTAAGAGTTGACGCAGCGAACCTGCTGGACTTCAAGCCCGAAGCCCCGATTACAGAATTCGGACTGCGCATGAATATCAACGTCGGCATTCACTACGTCGGATCCTGGCTCGCGGGGAATGGCTGCGTTCCGATCCACGACTTGATGGAGGATGCGGCGACGGCCGAGATCAGCCGCTCGCAGGTGTGGCAATGGATCCGATCGCCGAAGGGCGTACTCGATGATGGACGAAAGGTGGACGCCGCTTTGGTGCGGGCGCTGATTCCCGAGGAGTTGGCGAACGTAAAGGCAGTCGTCGGACCAAACTCACCGACTTACGATTACGCGGCGCAAATCATCGAAAAACTGACTACGCAGGAAGAGTTTGCTGAGTTTCTGACGCTGCCGCTCTACGAAGAGATTGCGTAGTCAGGCAATCAGCGCCGTTTTATTCGGTACAGAACGTGCGGTCTCAGCGCGTGCCCTGCAGGCACGCGCGGATGATCAAAGTCTCCTGCGAAATCGCGGTGCATGCCAATGCGCTCCATCACACGGCGCGAAGCGATATTGCCGGCAGCGGTGAATGAGACGATCTCCTGCAGCTGCAGCGTATGGAATCCGTAATCCAGCGCCAGCCGCGCGGCTTCGGTCGCATATCCATGCCCCCAGAATTGGGGCCGAAACCGCCAGCCCACCTCAACGCACGGCGTAAAGGGTGTTTCGTAGGGTGGCGAACTCAAGCCGGTAAAGCCGGCGCACTCGCCCTCAATATCCACGCACCACCAGCCCCAGCCCCGCTCCTCGATCACTGCGCGCATGCGCGACAGCAGCTGATCCGATTCTGACCGAGACAGCGGCGAGACGAAAAATTCCATGACGCGCGGATCGGAATTCATTGCGGCAAACGCATCGGCGTCGTCGTCCTGCCACGGCCGCAACACGATTCTTTGTCCGGTCAGCGTGATCTGCTTCACAGCCATTCATTTTGCGTTTATGCGATTGAAGCACATGACTGAGGCGGCGGGTCGCACAGAGCATTAAGCTAGCGGCATGAACGCTTCCGATACCCCAGCCGAGCTGCACGTTGTCTTTCAGATGCAGCGTGCCGCTTACGACGCCACCCCGTTTGCCGAGTGGAATGAACGACGCGATCGTCTACAGCGACTGCGTGACTTGATCCGCGACCACGAAAGCGCGATTGAATCTGCGATCGATAGCGATTTTGCGGGCCGGCCGCGCATCGAAACTCAGATCAGCGAAATCTTTCCAAGTCTTTCCGAGATTCGCAGTGCCATTAAGCACGGTAAGCGCTGGATGAAACCGCGTGGCGCCGGCGTATCGAAGTGGTTCCTGCCGGCGCGTGCGAACGTGGTTCCGCGGCCGCTGGGCGTTGTTGGCATCATCGTTCCATGGAACTATCCGCTGTTCCTTGCGGTGAGCCCGTTGGTCGCAGCGCTGGCTGCGGGCAATCGCGCGATGATAAAAATGTCGGAATTCACGCCGGCATTTTCAGAGCTGTTTCAGCGGCTGATCGGCGGCGCATTCCGGTCGAACGAAGTAGCCGTCATTGTCGGCGGTGCGGACGTGGCGGCGCAGTTTTCTGCGTTGCCGTTCGATCATCTGCTATTCACCGGTTCGACCGCGGTCGGCCGCAAGGTGATGAGTGCGGCTTCGCAAAACCTAACACCGGTTACGTTGGAGTTGGGAGGCAAGTCGCCGGTCGTGATCACGCCTGGGTATCCGATCGCGCACGCTGCGCAACGCATACTCGCCGGCAAGCTGTTGAACGCGGGCCAGACATGTATTGCGCCCGATTACGTGCTCGTACCGCGCGGCCAAGTGCAGGAGTTCGTGCAAGCAGCCAAGCAGCAGGCGCAATCGATGTATCCGGCTGGTCTTGATGATCCGGACTACTGCAGCATCGTCAACGCGCGGCAGTACGAGCGTCTGGCCGGATACGTTGACGAGGCGCGCGATTCGGGCGCGACGATCGTCCCGATATTTAGCGGTGCAGAACGCAATGCTGCCAAACATCGACTTGCGCCCGCTCTGGTGATCGACGCGTCCGCAGATCTCGAACTGATGCGCGAGGAGATCTTCGGTCCGTTGTTGCCGGTGATTCCATACGATGACGTGAAGGAAGCGATGACGTTCATCAACGCGCACCCGCGTCCGCTCGCGATGTACTGGTTCGACCGCGACGCCAATCGTGCAGAAGTGGCGCTTAAGAGCACACACGCAGGCGGCGTGTGCCTGAACGAGACACTGGTGCATGCTGCGCAGGAGGATCTGCCGTTCGGTGGCATCGGCCCGTCGGGCATGGGCCACTACCATGGCCGCTGGGGCTTCGATACTTTCAGCAAGCTCACGCCGGTATTTCGCCAGTCGCGACTTAACGCGATGAAGCTTTTCCTGCCGCCGTACAAACCATATGTCGCGAGAGCCTTGCGCTTAATGAAGCGGTTCTGACCTGCGAATTGTCAGCTGGCCTTAGCTGGCGTATTGATGTTGGCGAATGCTTCGACTTCGTCGAAGTCGACCGGCACGACGCCCACCGATAGAAGCCAACGGTGCATTGCCCGCTCACCGCCGGCGACGGCGCTCACAAGATGCTCGGTGCAATCGGTTCTCATCACGGCGAATACCGGCTGCAGCCGACCACTAACGCGCGCGCACGCCGCTGATGCAGCCGCAACGGATGCGGCGCCGGTCAGTCGTTTGACCAGATCCAACGGCAAATGAGGCGCATCGCACGGGACAATCGCAACCCACTCGGTGCGCGCACGTCTCAGACCGCTGAGCACACCAATCAAGGGCCCTGGAAACGGTTCGCCGTGCAGCTGTGCGGTGTCATCTTCGACGACCGTGCCCAGCGCTGCGTAGCGCTCGACGTTGCGATTGGCGGAGATCAGCAGCGCACCCACCTGCGGAGCGAGGCGCTCGACGACGCTGACAATCAGCGGGCGACCTTCGTGAACCACCCATCCCTTGTCGGCTCCACCCATGCGCTCGCCGCGTCCACCGGCAAGGATGAGGCCGGTCACGTCGTTCATCGGCGTGCTAGCCGCCGATGTAGGACATCTCGACTTTCGGCATCTTTGCCGTGGCTTGCGTTCGCAACTCGGAGTAGCGATCGTCGCGCCCGCGCCAGATGCCAGCTATTGCCGCCTCGAGTTGCGAGTCGGTCGGCGGCGAATCCTGATCTTGAGGGCGTAGCAGTGCACGCAAGTCGTGTCCCTGATGAGCGAATAGGCAGAGATAAAGCTTTCCTTCGGTTGACAGTCGTGCTCGCGTGCACTCGCGGCAGAACGCCCGTGAAACACTCGAAATAACTCCAATCTCACCTTGCCCGTCGCGATAGCGCCAGCGCTCGGCGACTTCACCGGTGTAGTTGGCATCGATCGGCTCCAGTGCAAACTGCTCGCCGATAAGTCGCAGAACGTCGCTGGACGGCACCACTTCGTCCATGCGCCAACCGTTTGACGTGCCAACGTCCATGTATTCGATAAACCGAACGATATGGCCGGTGCCGCGAAAGTAGCGCGCCATCGCCGACGATCTCACGTTCGTTGACACCGCGTTTGACGACCATGTTGATTTTCACAGGCGCCAATCCGGCGGCTGTCGCAGCGTCGATCCCCGCAAGCACGTCACGCACCGGGAAATCGACGTCGTTCATGCGCCGAAAGGTCACATCATCGAGCCCGTCGAGCGAAACGGTGATTCGCTTCAAACCCGCGTCCGCAAGCTGCTGCGCTTTGCGAGCGAGCACTGAGCCGTTCGTCGTCAGCGCGATATCGACCGGTCTGCCGCTGCGAGTCGTCATCGGAGACAACATCGCGATCAGCTTGTGCAGATCCTTGCGCAACAGCGGCTCGCCGCCCGTCAATCGAATTTTCTCGACGCCTTGTTGGACGAATGCGCGAGCAAGCCGTGCGATCTCCTCGAAGGTCAGCAGATCCGCATGACGCAGGAAGCGATAGTTCGAATCGAAAACTTCCTTCGGCATGCAATAGGTACACCGAAAGTTGCAGCGATCGGTAACCGAGATGCGCAAATCGCGCAACGGACGCCCGAGTTCGTCGGCAAGCTCACCGCCTGCCGGCGTTTCCGCATAACCGCCACGCGCGCGCGACGGGCTCGCCAGGCGCGAATCGATCAGCGGGATGACGCGGCTTGTCATGGCACGATGCGATTAAGCGCTGGCTCGCTCCTGGGTGTGCTGCGTTTCGACTTGCACCAGTGGTGAATCGTCCACCGGCGGCAGCTGCGGACGCTCGCGGCGTGCGCGAGGTGGCCGAGGCTCGGACGCCATCTTCGCCTGCGCTTCGGCGTGCCGCTCAGGAGCTGTTTGTACGAGCATCAGGCCAGCGCTTTGCAGCACGGGCTGTAATTCATCGATCGGCAACGGTGCCTGCTGTACGACGGGTAGCGCAATCATCGTTGGTGCGGTGACCGTGGGGGGAATGCGCACTGCGGTAATGTTGGTGACAGCCAACCCTTCGTGCATCGGTTCGGACGGAGGCGTCGAAGCGACGGTTTCCACCAACGGCTCATTAACGAGCGCCGATGGCGTTTGAATAACTACATCAATTTCAGGCTGGTCGACAGACGGTTCTGAAAACCTAGTCTCGTCATCGGCTTGGTCAGCACTTAGCGCATTGCCATTTCCACTCATCGCTGCGTCAGCGCCGCTTTCGCCTCGACCGCCCCGGCCACGCCGGCGCCGGCGTCTGCGGCCTCGGTCTTCCTGACCTTCGGCACGCCCGGCTTCGGCGACCGAATCAGCAGTCATCAGCGTGCCGACGGCGGCGATCGAAGGCGACGGTCCGATGTCTTCGGGCATCGTCACACGCTCAGCCACCTCAGCGACGATCGACTTGTCTCTTTCAGGACGACCGCGGGGTTTGCGCTTTTCGCCTGTCCCGTCTGCGGCCCGTGCATCTGGCAACGGCGTCTGCTCCTTGCGTGGCTTGCCATCCAATTTAGCGGCCGCGGGGCGTCGCTCATCGGGACGCCGCGTATCGCGCTTGGCCTCACGATGAACATCGTCGCTTGTCTGCCGTGCGTCTGCATCGCGCTTGCCGTCACGGCGCTCGCCGGGTTTGCCATCACGTCTGCCATCGCGCCGGCCGTCACGCCGCCCATCGCCTTGGCCGCGGCCTCGTCGACCCTCGCCTCGACCCGGATGATCGGTGCGGGCCGCCCTTGCCGAGGTCGGCGTTGGCGATACGACGATGGGTGCAGGCTCGGCGATGTCGCTGCCCGTAAAGAACGCGACGATTCGATCCCACATGCTGACCTGCGGGGAGCGCTCAGACGGTGCCGCCGTCACCGCAACGGGTGTCGGCTGCACCGGCATCGGCGCAGGGGTCTCAGGCACGATGCCCTTGACCACCGCCTCTTGCCGCGCGCGAACGCTCTCGTCGCCGGATTTGCCGCGGATGCCGGATAGATAGGGCGTGTCGGTGCTCGGCGCCAGCTCGGCTGCACGCTCGAAGCTCGCTTTCGCTACTTCGAGTCGCGAATCGTCATGCCGCAGGCGTTCGATGTGATAGTGCGGCGTGTCGATGAACTTGTTGGGAATCAATACGACCGACAAACGCAAGCGCGCTTCGATCTTCGCGATGTCCGCACGCTTTTCGTTCAACAGATAACTTGCGACTTCCACCGGAACCTGCGCGTGCACTGCGGCCGTGCCTTCCTTCATCGCTTCTTCCTGCAGGATGCGCAGGATGTGCAGCGCCGAGCTTTCGGTGTCTCTGATGACGCCGACACCATTGCAGCGCGGGCACGTGACGTGACTACCCTCGTTCAACGCGGGACGGATTCGTTGGCGCGATAGCTCCATCAAGCCGAAGCGTGAAATCTTGCCCATCTGCACGCGTGCTCGGTCGTAATGCAGCGCATCTTTCAAACGTGCTTCTACCTGGCGCTGGTTCTTCAAATCCTCCATGTCGATGAAGTCGATGACGATCAACCCACCGAGATCGCGCAACCGAAGCTGCCGTGCCACTTCGTCGGCCGCTTCAAGGTTCGTGCGCATTGCGGTTTCTTCGATGTCGGAACCCTTGGTGGAGCGCGCAGAGTTCACATCGACTGAAACCAGCGCTTCGGTGTGATCGACAACGATCGAGCCGCCCGACGGTAGCGGCACCTGCCGCGAGTACGCGGTTTCGATCTGGTGTTCGATCTGAAAGCGCGAGAACAGCGGGACGTCGTCCTTGTAGCGCTTCACGCGCTGCAGGTTGTCGGGCATCACGTGCGCCATGAACTGGCGGGCCTGTTCGTAGATATCGTCGGTATCGACCAGGATCTCGCCGATTTCGGGATGGAAGTAATCGCGAATCGCCCGAATCACCAGGTTCGATTCTTCAACGATGAGGAATGGCGGAGGGTTGGCGCGCTTTAACCGTTGTCCATCGGGCCCGTTCGGCGTGTCGACGTAAGTGGTGGTCTTGTTGCCTTCGGAGTCGTTTACAACCAACTCGTATTGGGGGCGGCCGGCACCTTCGATCGCGTGCCACAGCTTCATCAGATAGTTCAGGTCCCACTGCAGCTCTTCAACAGAGCGTCCGATGCCTGCAGTGCGCGCGATGATCGACATGCCGGACGGCAGCTCGAGCTGGTCCATCGTCTCGCGCAACTCCTGCCGGTCTTCGCCCTCGATCCGCCGTGAAACGCCGCCACCTCGCGGATTGTTCGGCATCAGCACCAGATAACGGCCGGCAAGCGAAATGAACGTCGTGAGCGCCGCGCCTTTGTTGCCGCGCTCCTCCTTCTCGATCTGGACGACGAGTTCCTGGCCTTCCTTCAGCGCGTCCTGGATACGCGCGGTGCGTACATCGACGCCGTCGCGAAAGTAAACCTTGGAAACCTCCTTGAAGGGTAAAAAGCCGTGGCGCTCTTCGCCGTAATCGACAAAGCAGGCTTCCAGGCTGGGCTCCACGCGGGTAACAACGCCCTTGTAGATATTGGACTTGCGTTGTTCGCGGCCGGCGGTCTCGATATCGATGTCGACCAGCCGTTGACCGTCAACGATGGCCACGCGCAGTTCTTCTGCATGCGTGGCATTGAACAACATGCGTTTCATCAGCACTCCTCTGCGCCTTCAACTTGGCGCTGTTGTTGTGCTGAAACGAAACTGCCGGAAACTAAAGTCTCAGGTGTCGGAAATGCAAGCTGTCCGCACCGCAAGCGGGCGGGCAGTAACAATGCAACGTGCGTTCAAAAGACGACGCGCAGTCCACGGGCCGGCGCCAGCTTGGCGCGGCTCGAAATCTTCAACGTGAAAGGCGGATCGCATGGAGCACTGTTCCGGAGGCCTGGTCTCGTTAGCTCGTTATTCTGAGGTCCGAACAAAAATCGTTTCAGCGAAACCGGCTCATCGCCGGCTCGGGTGCAGCCGTTGCGATCATCGAACAAAGACCATCGCGTGCTGCGAATTCAGGAGGTGATCGCCACCTCCACATGCCCTGGCCGCTACGCGTCAAGGCGCCTGTGCGGAGATGAGCCTGGCTACAATCTCCGCGATGCGGGGCTCAGTTGCTTTCAGTTGTTTGCAAATGTCCCAACCGCGTGAGTATAGGCAAGATGGGCGGCTCCGGTAAAACCAGAAAAGCGGGGGTGGGCGAAGGGGCCGGCGGGCTGGAGCGCGCGCCTCAAGAGTCGGTTTCGGCTGATCGCGCGTCGTACAGGACTATCGGCCCTGAGGCCGAAGGCCAGCGGCTCGACAATTATTTGATACGGATCGCCAAGGGAGTGCCCAAAAGTCACGTTTACCGGATCGTGCGGCAGGGCGAGGTACGGGTGAACAAGGGCAGGGTTGGGATCGACTACCGATTGGCTGCCGGCGACCAAATACGCATTCCACCGATCCGCGTTGCGGAGCGAACCCCGGCCCGGTTAACCGCCAGCTCGGCGACGATGCCGCCCATTCTGTTCGAAGACGAGCACCTGATGGCGGTCGACAAGCCCGCCGGGCTGGCGGCGCATGGCGGCAGCGGCATTGCCTTTGGGCTGATCGAGCGAGTCCGTGCGGCACGGCCAAATCAGCCGTTTTTGGAGCTGGTGCACCGGCTCGACCGCGAAACGTCGGGCATCTTGTTGCTGGCAAAGTCACGCCGCGCCTTGCTCGAATTGCACGGCGACCTCCGCGAGGGGCGTGTCGAAAAGCGCTACCTCGCACTGGTCAAGGGCGATTGGGTGAATGATCGGCAGCACGTCCGGGTGCCACTGACGAAGTACACGAACCGCCATGGGGAGCGTCGTGTCAGCGTTGACGCTGAAGGCATGGAATCACATACGGTGTTCAGCCTGCGCCAGCGCTACGGTGAGTTTTCGCTGCTGGAAGCAGACCTCAAAACAGGGCGCACACATCAGATTCGCGTGCACCTGTCGCATCTCGGATTTCCGATCATCGGTGACGACAAGTATGGCGACTTCGAGTTGAACAAACGACTGGCACGCGCCGACCCGGCAGGCAACCCGCCGCGGCTGACACGAATGTTCCTGCACGCGGGCGCAGTGGACTTCAAGCATCCGGTCAGTAGCCGCCCGATGGCACTCGAAGCACCGCTGCCGCGCGAGTGCGTTGAATTTCTGAAAGGGCTGTCAGCCTGATGAAATGCAGGCCGCGAGGAGCGCGCAGAGCTGCAGGTCGGGCACCAGAACCGAGATCGTGGCGCGCAGTAGTCTTGGATCGGGCTGATGCGGCGATTTGATCTGATCGTTTTCGACTGGGACGGCACGATCGTCGATTCCACCGCGATGATCGCCGCCAGCATTAGAAGTGCCGCCGCCGATCTCGGGCTGGTGGTGCCGACGATCGAACAGGCGAGCCATGTGATTGGCCTGGGCTTGCTCGATGCTCTGTCGCACGCCGTTCCCGGTTTGGCAACGGAGCGCGCCGAAGAATTTTCAGCGCGCTATCGGCACCACTATCTGGCCGGCGAGCCGGAGATCGTGCTGTTCGAAGGGATGCGAACAATGCTCGATGAGCTTAGCTCGAGCGGCGTGCCGCTGGCGGTCGCAACGGGCAAGACGCGCCGCGGATTGGCGCGCGCGTTTGAGACCACTGGTTTGGGGCGGCTTTTCGCGTCGTCGCGCTGCGCCGACGAATCTCAATCGAAGCCGCATCCTGCAATGCTTCTCGAGCTCGCCAGCGAGCTCAACGTTGTGCCTCAGCGGATACTGATGATCGGTGACACGACACACGATTTGCAGATGGCTGCGTCGGCGGGCGTACACGGTTTGGGTGTGACGTATGGCGCGCATTTGCACGAGCACCTGAGTGCGCATGCCGCGTTGGCTTTTGTGAACTCAGTGCCAGAACTACGCACGTGGCTGGCAGCCAATCTCTAATCGACATTTGCGCATCAGCGGCGCTGCTGAATGGCGGGCAGGGTGTTCGCTTCGAGGTCGATATTGGCGGGCGGAATGCTCCGGCGTTCGCGGTTCGCTACGGCGGGCGCGCGTTTGCGTATCTGAATCGATGCGCACATGTGGCAATGGAATTGGACTGGAAGCCTGGAATGTTCTTCGACTTCGATGCTGAGTATTTGCTGTGTTCTACGCACGGCGCGTTTTACGATCCTGCGACCGGCGCGTGTCGCGGTGGTGCGTGTAACGGCTACGGCGGCCTGCGCGCGCTGAAGGTCATCGAAAGGGACGGCAGAGTGCTGTGGCAGCCCGATGGCTACGCAGAGCCGCCGCAGCAAACTGGCGCGGCAACTTAAGCAACTTAGGCAAGCAAACAGAACACGGCAGGCCGTTTGGCAAGTGACGAGCGCGCGGCAGAAGTCTCAGCGCGCCACTGCTCGACGGTGCATTGTCGAACGAACTCGCGTTCGCCGGTAAGGTCTACGGCCACAGCGAGCCGCGTCGTCGGCCGGCAATGCTGCAGCAACGCGTCGAACAACGCGACATTCCTGTAGGGCGTTTCAATAAAAATCTGTGTCTCGCTTTTCGCTTTGGACTCCAACGCGCGGATCGCTGAGGCACGCTCTTCCGCGGCGATTGGCAGGTAACCGACGAAGCGAAAGTGTTGGCCGTTCAGGCCGCTCGCCATCAGTGCCAACATGATCGACGATGGGCCCACCAGCGGCCTTACAGCCCACCCGTCGCGATGAGCCGCTGCGACCAGCGTCGCACCCGGATCTGCCACCGCGGGACAGCCGGCCTCCGACAGCAGGGCGATGTCGCTGCCGGCACGTAGCGGTGCGAGCCATGTGGCGATGTCCGCGTCCGGCGGCGCGTGCCCGATTTCGACAATCGACAGGTCGCGCAGTGGCTTCGGATGGTTGACTTCCTTCAAGAAGGCACGCGCTGATTTGGCGTCTTCCACCAGAAAGTGTTCGATGCGATGTGCAAGCGTCATCGCAGTCGCCGGAAGCACAGCATGTGGTGCAGCCGTTGAAATCGGCGTGGGCAGCAGATACAGCGTGCCACTCATCGCGGTGCGAGTACATCGAAGCCTGCGGTTGCGAGCATCGACGTCAGCCTGATTAATGGCAGTCCGATCAGTGCGGTGGGGTCGCTCGATTCGACGGCGTCCATGAGCGCGATGCCCAGCGATTCGATCTTCGCCGCGCCTGCGCAGTCGTATGGCTGGTCGGTCCGCAAGTACATCTCGAGTCTTTCCTTGGACAGGCTCTTGAATTTGACTGTGGTCGGAATGCAATCGAGCTGAACGTTGTCGAAGGAAGGCCCCACTACGGCAAGCGCGGTGTAGAAAGTTGCGCTGCGCCCTTGCAACAGTTGCAGCTGCGCCAGCGCAGCATCGTGCGACATCGGTTTGCCGAATGAGCCTCCACCGGCCTCGACCGTCTGATCCGAGCCGATAACGATCGCACGTGGAAAGCGGGCGGCCACCGTTGTCGCCTTGTTGCGCGCGAGGCGTAACGCAGTTTCGCGCGGCGTCTCGGACGGCAACGCGGTCTCGTCGACATCAGGCGCCTGCACCTGGAATGGGAACCGCAAGCGCTCGAGCAGTTGGCGTCGATAGGGCGACGTCGAGGCGAGTACGATCGATGGACACGTCATCCAACAAGTGTAGATGCGCCGATTTGCGAACCTGATCAGGAGCCGTTTGCTCCTACGCTCGTATGCCCGTTCCATCGCCCACGATCGATAGCTTTGAGCTTGCGCGGACGGGCCGGCAACTAAGCGGCGAAGTTGCCGTCGCACAATTGCCACGCCTCGCCGAGTTCGTTGCGTCTGCGGACGGCGCTCTGCGCTACCGAATCCAGGGCTTGATCGACGCCGAGGGTTATCCGGCCGCGGACCTGAGATTCGACGGACAGTTACAGCTGATCTGCCAGCGGTGCAATTCACCGCTCGAATTCAGACTCGACCGCACGGCAAGATTTCGGTTCGTCGCCAATGAGGACGAACTCAACGCGATGCCGATCGAGGACGACGAGATTGAATCGATCGTAGGCTTGCCCAGCTTGAACGTTCATGACTGGGTCGAGGACGAGGCAATTCTTTCGCTGCCATTGGTGCCGCGCCACGAGGGATGCTCCCCACCGTTGGGCCCCGAGAGCAATTCGGGCACAGTGGTCGCGCCCAATCCTTTCGCCATTCTGCTTGAGCTACATGGTCACGACGGTGGCACCAAACGACATAACTAGGGGCACTTTGCGCGGCGATGCTCGGGTACAATCGCCGCCTTTTCGCGGGGTTGGCTATGGCTGTCCAGCAAAACAAGAAGTCTTCTTCAAAGCGCGGGATGCATCGCTCCCACGACTTTCTGACGAATCCTCCGACGGCGATCGAGCCGACAACCGGAGAGGTTCACCGTCGTCATCACATCAGCCCGACCGGTTTTTACCGCGGCAAGAAGGTTCTTCAGACCAAGAGCGACGAGTAATTCGCGGCGCGCGCACTGATTGTTTCGGCGTGCGAGCGATTTCATAGTGACGACGCGAATCGCCGTTGACTGCATGGGCGGTGATCACGGTTGCGTGGTCACTGTGCCGGCATCACTTGCGTTTGTCGCGCATGAACCCGAAGCACAGCTGTTGCTGGTCGGCCGCCGTCCGGACATCGAAACGGCGCTGAAGGGTAAGCGTTCCGACCGAATCGAGGTGTTGCACGCTGATGAAGTCGTCGAAAGCGACGATGCGCCCGCGATTGCGATGCGCACCAAGCGCAACTCTTCGATGCGTGTTGCAATCAATCTGGTGAAGGAAGGCCGCGCGGACGTGTGCGTCAGCGCCGGCAATACCGGGGCGCTGATGGCGATTGCGCGCTTCGTACTGAAAACACTGGACGGCATCGATCGACCGGCGATCGCTGCCGTGTTGCCGAACCAGAAAGGGGGCGTCACAACCGTGCTCGATCTGGGCGCCAATGTGGATTGCAGCCCAGAGCATCTGGTGCAGTTTGCGGTTCTGGGTTCTGCGTTGGTAGCAGCAGTCGAAGAGATCGATCGTCCGACAGTCGGGCTGCTCAATATCGGCGAAGAGCTGATCAAGGGTAATGAAGTGGTCAAGCAGGCGGCGGATCTGCTGCGTGCGAGCCCGCTCAACTTCGTCGGCAACGTAGAGGGCAACGATATCTTCAGGGGCACGACCGACGTTGTCGTCTGTGATGGCTTCGTAGGCAACGTCGCGTTGAAGACTTCGGAAGGACTGGCGCTGATGCTGGCGGGATTTGTGCGCGAAGAGTTCACGCGCGGGGCGTTATCGCGTCTGCAGGCAATAACAGCCATGCCGGTGCTCCGGCGATTCAAGCGACGCGTCGATCATCGTCGTCATAACGGTGCGAGCTTGCTCGGATTGCGCGGGCTCGTCATCAAGAGCCACGGCTCGGCGGATGCCGTTGCGTTTGAAAGTGCGCTGAAGCGCGGCTTCGAGCAGGCGCGTCACCACGTCCTCGACCGAACGGTCGCGGAGATGCGTCCCTTCATTGCGCAGCTGGCGCAACTGGAGCAGGCGAGCCGAGGTATCCAGCCGGCTGCTGCCGGCGCATGAGCGAGCCGCCGGGCCGCCCCAAGGCGAGCGGCGTCCCCCTTGGGGGGACAGCGCGTAGCGTGAGGGGGCAACTATGACGGGTTACTCGCGAATAACAGGCACCGGTTCGGCACTTCCGGCGCGTGTGGTATCGAACGACGAGCTCGCTCGAGACCTCGCAAAGCGTGGCGTTGAAACGTCGGACGAGTGGATCATTGCGCGCACCGGAATTCGGCAGCGCTATCTCGCCGAGCCGGGAGTCACGACCGCTGATCTCGGTGCACGCGCCGCGCGCGCAGCGCTGCAGGCGGCCGGCCGTACAGTGCGCGACATCGACCTGATCGTCGTTGCCACATCAACTCCGGACCAGATATTTCCAAGCACTGCGTGCCTGGTCCAGGCGCAGCTGGAGGCCGACCAGCTGACCGCATTCGATGTTCAGGCAGTGTGCAGCGGCTTCGTCTATGGGCTGGTCGTCGCTGACGCAATGATTCGGACGGGAATGAACCGCAGGGCGCTGGTTATCGGCGCCGAAGTGTTTTCGAGAATTCTCGACTGGACCGATCGCACAACGTGTGTGTTGTTTGGCGACGGTGCCGGCGCTGCGGTGCTTGAAGCATCGAGCGAGCCAGGCTTGATCGCATCCGAGTTGAAGGCGGACGGATCGCAAGCCGGCGTGCTGTGTACCAACGGCCGCGTGGCGCAAGGCAAAGTCGAAGGCCACGCGTTTCTGACGATGGACGGCCCGGCAGTGTTCAAGCTTGCGGTCAATGTTCTTGGTGCATCGGCATTAAACGTGTTGCAGCAAGCGGGAGTGAAGGCTGAACAACTCGATTGGCTGATACCACATCAGGCCAATGTGCGGATTCTGAACGCCATTGCCAAGAAAGTCGGCGTGCCGGAAGAGAAATTGGTCGCGACGGTTGATCGGCACGGCAATACATCGGCAGCGTCGATCCCCTTGGCGCTCGACCTCGCGGTACGCGATGGCCGCATCAAGAGCGGCCAATATGTAATGCTGCAGGGCGTTGGTGGCGGGTTCACCTGGGGTTCAGTGTTGCTGCGTTGGTGACATCCGAAGTCACACATGAAAATAGCTTTCGTCTTTCCGGGGCAAGGCTCGCAGTCGGTCGGCATGCTCGACTCGTTCCGTGACAACGCGGCGGTTCAATCGGTTGTTGCGCGGGCATCGAGTGCGCTTGGGCACAACATCGGTACATTGATCGAAGGCGGGCCCGCCGAAGAACTCAACTTGACGATCAACACTCAGCCGGCGCTACTGACCGCCGGCTATGCGGTTTACGCCGCATGGCGTGCAGCAGGCGGTCCCGAGCCCGCGATCGTTGCCGGCCACAGTCTTGGCGAATACACCGCACTGGTAGCGGCAGGTGCACTCGAGCTCGACGACGCGGTTCGGTTGGTTCGCTATCGGGCGGAGGCGATGCAGGACGCGGTTCCGGTCGGCATCGGTTCGATGGCTGCGATTCTCGGTCTGTCTGATGAGCAGGTACGACAAGCGTGCGATGAGGCTGCGCAAGGCGAAGTTGTCGAGGCGGTCAACTTCAACGCGCCGTCGCAGGTTGTCATCGCCGGCCATTCGGGTGCCGTCCAGCGCGCCTGCGACATCGCAAAGCGGCTGGGTGCCAAGCGTGCCGTGCCGCTGCCGGTGTCGGCTCCTTTTCACTCATCGCTGCTTCAGCCCGCGAGCGAGCGGCTGCGAGAGCGGCTCGAGCAAGTCATCGTAAAGAAGCCACGCATTGATTTGATCAACAACGTCGATGTGTCGATCGAATCGGAGCCACTGCGTATCAGCGATGCCCTCGCGCGGCAGGCTGCAAAGCCCGTGCGTTGGTCCGACACCATTCGCAAGATGAGCGAACTCAACGTAACGCACGTGATCGAATGTGGCCCGGGACGCGTGCTATCGGGCTTGACGAAGCGAATCGTTCCCGGCCTCGAAAGCCTCGTTGTCAATGATGCGGTGACGCTGACGAGTACGCTAGCCGTGGTTGCTCGATGAATGTGTTCTCGGCCGATTGTCTGCGAGGTGAAGTCGCGCTGGTCACCGGCGCATCGCGTGGAATCGGGCAGGCAATTGCCGATCAGCTTGCGCGTGCGGGCGCGATCGTCATTGGCACTGCGACGTCGCAGGGCGGCGCTGATCAAATATCGCAGCGACTTGTTGAAGCTTCTTCGTCCGGTCGCGGTGCCGTCCTCGATGTACGAGATGTTTCAGCAAGCGATGCGCTGATCGATGCGATTGGCAAGGAATACGGGAAAATCTCCGTGTTGGTAAACAACGCCGGTATCACGCGCGATACGCTGGCGATGCGGATGAAGGATGATGATTGGTCATCTGTGATCGACACCAATCTGTCGGCCGTGTTTCGTCTGTCGCGTGCGGTGCTGCGCAGCATGATGAAGGCGCGTAAGGGGCGCATCATCAACATTACGTCGGTCGTGGGAGCCAGCGGGAATGCAGGTCAGGCCAACTACGCCGCTGCGAAGGCTGGCGTTGCAGGCATGACGCGTGCACTTGCACGTGAGCTTGGAAGCCGCAATATCACTGTCAATTGCATCGCCCCCGGATTTATAGATACCGACATGACGCGCGAGCTGACCGAAGAGCAAACCCAGTCGCTGCTGGCACAAATTCCTGCTCGGTCGGCTGGGCGATGCGAACGAAGTGGCTGCAGCGGTCGTGTTTCTCGCATCTGCCGCAGGGTCGTACGTTTCAGGGGCCACGATTCACGTCAATGGCGGCATGTACATGGCTTGACCGATTCGAACAGACGCAGGCTGTTAGAATTCGCGCGCTTTTTTGCTCTGGAGGAGTGAATGGAAAACATCGAACAACGAGTCAAGAAGATTGTCGCCGAGCAACTGGGCGTCAACGAAGCCGACATCAAAATCGAATCGGCGTTTGTCGAAGACCTCGGGGCGGACTCACTTGACACGGTCGAGCTCGTCATGGCGCTCGAAGACGAGTTCGAGTGCGAAATCCCGGACGAAGAAGCCGAGAAAATCCGTACGGTTCAGCAGGCAATCGACTACATCAATTCGCATCAGAAGGTCTGAACCTTCTTCATTCGCGTTACCAATTCGGGAAAGACCTTGCAACGCCGCCGCGTAGTGGCCACCGGCCTCGGCATGGTGTGCCCGGTCGGTAATGATGTTGCAACAGCCTGGGAAGCGATGCTCGCCGGGCGCTCCGGTATCGATCGCATCACCCGTTTTGACACCACTGGCCTGCAGTGCCGCATCGCCGGCGAGGTCAAAGGGTTCGACATTGCGCAGTACATGCCGCCAAAGGAAGCGCGACGCCTTGACACCTTCATCCACTATGGTGTTGCGGCGTCAGCGCAGGCGATCAAGGATTCGGGGCTTGAAATCTCGGACGCGAACCGTGAGCGGATCGGATGCGTGATCGGCTCGGGCATCGGCGGGCTGCCGATGATCGAGAACAATCACACCGAGCTGATGAACCGCGGGCCGCGCCGCGTGTCGCCGTTTCTGATCCCCGGCTCGATCAGCAACATGATCGCCGGCACAGTGTCGATCCAGTACGGGCTGCAAGGTCCCAACCTGGCGATCGTTACCGCGTGTACGACGGGGCTGCACTCGATCGGCGACGCCGGCCGCATGATCGAGCACGACGATGCTGACGTGATGCTTGCGGGGGGATCCGAGGCGACGATCTCGCCGCTCGGCATCGGGGGCTTCGATTCGATGAAGGCGCTTTCCACCCGCAACGACGACCCGACGACGGCCAGTCGGCCTTTCGACCGCGATCGCGATGGATTCGTGATGGGCGAGGGCGCCGGGATCATGGTGCTCGAAGAGTTCGAGCACGCAAAGCGCCGTGGTGCCCGCATTTATTGCGAGTTGATCGGATTCGGTATGAGCGCAGACGCTTACCACATGACAGCGCCTGACATGAACGGAGCGCGCCGCTGCATGATGGCCGCACTACGCAGCGCGCAAGTCAACGCCGACGAAATTCACTATCTAAACGCGCACGGCACGTCAACGCCGCTTGGCGATATCAACGAAACAAACGCGATTAAAGCAGCGCTCGGAGACGCGGCGCGCAATCTGGTCGTCAACTCGACCAAGTCGATGACTGGACACTTGCTAGGTGGTGCGGGCGGCATCGAGTCGGTCGTCACCGCACTGGCGCTGCATCACCAAGTTTCCCCGCCGACGATCAATATCTTCAATCAGGACCCCGAGTGCGATCTTGACTATTGTGCCAATACTGCGCGCAGCATGCGGATCGACGTAGCGATGAAAAACTCATTTGGGTTTGGCGGCACCAACGGCACTCTGATCTTCAAGCGGACCTAGCGGCTTTGCTAGTGCCATGGACCACTCTGCAGCCTTCATCGCGCGCACGCCAGTGGCATCGAGTAGGCGTCGCGATTGCACTCGCCTCTTGCGCGGCGCTGTTCGCCGCAGCTCTCTTCTCGGATCCGCTTAATCCAATACCTGCGCTATTGGCATGCGCTGGCGGTTTGGGCGCTTGGGTCGCGATGCGACCTCGCACCAGCCGGCACGTCGAGATTGCCGTTTCGTCGCTCGGACAAGTGATGCTGCGCGACCGTGACGCATCCGACTCAAGCGATTCGATTAGCGTTCGAATGGCTTTCGCCTCACCCTGGTTGATAAGCTTGCGGCGCGGCACCATGTTGGTAACGATCTGGCCGGATTCACTGCCGCAATCGACCTATCGGCAGCTTTGGGTCCACCTACGCTGGGGAAGGGCAATGCCAAGCGACGACCGAGGGATACCACCGAGCAACCGTGCCAATTCAGCGGATCGCTGACGCGTGAACGGCAAGGAGCGAGGCTCGCGGCATGTCTGATCGGGACATCGATCAGCAGTTGGTCGAGCGCGTCCAACGCGGTGACAAGGCTGCGTTCGACCTGCTGGTAGTCAAATACCAACGCAAGATTTTTCGGCTGCTTTCACGCCTGATACGCGATGCGGCGGAGATCGAAGACGTCGCGCAGGAGGCTTTCATCAAGGCGTACCGGGCACTTCCGAATTTTCGCGGCGACAGCGCTTTTTATACCTGGCTGTACCGAATCGCCATAAACACCGCCAAGAACTATTTAGTATCGCAAGGCCGTCGAGCGCCGACATCCACGCAGTCAGATGTCGAAGATGCTGAAACTTTTGACGACGGCGACCACCTAAGAGACCTGAACACGCCGGATTCGATGCTGGTGACCAAGCAGGTAGGCGATGCGGTCAACCGGGCGATCGACCAGTTGCCGGAAGATTTGCGGACGGCGATTGTGTTGCGTGAACTGGAAGGATTGAGTTACGAGGAAATTGCCGAGTCGATGCAGTGTCCAATCGGCACGGTGCGATCGCGTATTTTTCGCGCTCGCGAAGCGATCGCCCTTGAATTGAGGCCGATTCTGGACATAGCGAAAGACAAGCGCTGGTGAGTGCATGATCAAGCAAACTGCAGAGAATCAGGTGACGGCGACATCGACAATCGAGCGCATTTCGATCCTGCTCGACGGAGAGATGGATCGGAACGATGCGGCGGCGGCGATTGCTGCGCTGTGCGCCGATCCGGCACTGCGCCGTCATTGGCACGAGTTGCATCGAGTGGGGGACGCACTGCGATCCGAGGAAGTAGCTGCGTTGGACGCAGCCGATTTTTGTTCGCGTGTTGCAGCTTTGATTGCTGCCGAGCCTACTGTGCTGGCTCCGCGCGCCGCGCATGCTGCGTCGGGGATGCGCCGTTACTGGATGCCAGGCCTCGCGGTGGCTGCTTCGGCAGCTGCGGTTGCATTTATCGCTGTACCTTTGATGCGTGCGCCCGAAACGCTTTCAGTCGCCAAGAGTTCACCTCCGACGGTGGAGGTTGTCGCGCAGAAATCGCTGCCGACGATCGTTAACGCACGCGGGCTGAGTCCCTCGTTCAATCCGTACCTGGCAGCGCATCGCGAATTGACCGGAAACTCGGTAGTTCCGCGTGCAACGGTCTATCTACGTTCGGCCGAGGATCGTTGATCGTGCGTGCGGTGGGTGTAGGGACACATCGAAATTCGGCAGCCCGCATGCGCGGAATCGCGAGCACGCTGGTCGTCGCAGCGGGGGTACTGATAGGAAGCGGGACCATCGCGCAGGAGTCACGCGCGCGTACGGATGTGCAGTGGATCCAGGCGGTACGGCAGGCTGCGCAGCGCGTTAACTATCAGGGAACGGTTGTTTATCAGTCGAGCGGCGAGATGCGCTCGTCTCGCATTACGCATCTGTTCGACGGTACGCAATCGCACGAGCGCATCCAGACACTTGACGGCAAGCCTCGCGAATACATTCGGCGCCGCTCGGATGCCAGCGACCAGGTGCAGTGTTTCATTCCAGAAACGCGTCGCATCGTCGTCGAGCATCGCAATGTTGACGATTCGTTTCCTGGACTATCGAATGCCTCGCCGGAAGAGATTCTTGAGCGCTATACATTGAAGTTGGGCGACGTCGAGCGTGTGGCCGGCATCGAATGTCAGATGCTGACGCTCGAACCCAAAGATACCGCGCGCTACGGCTACCGCTTGTGGGTCGATCGGGCCAGCGGACTGCTGCTTCGTGCGCAGACGATCAACGAGCGGCGCGAAGTGATCGAGCAGATTGCGTTTACCGATGTGCGCATCGGCGAGAAGATCGATCGCGCGAAGCTTCGGCCATCGTGGTCGACCGAAGGTTGGTCCATCGAGCGCAGCGACTATCGCAAGGCCGATTTATCGCAGCACGGCTGGCTGGTGCCCGCCCCTGCGGGTTTTCGTAAGACGCGCGAAGTAGCTCGCCGCATCGGAGGCTCCGACGCGATGCAAGCCGTGTTCTCGGACGGGCTTGCGACGGTATCGGTTTTTATCGAGCCGCATTCTCTTTTATCTGTCCCCGGCGCGGCGTCGCAGATGCCGTCCGGTGACGCGTTGCAGATTCATGGACCTACTTCCGCGTTTTCACGCCGGGTGGGCGATTCGCTGGTTACCGTAGTGGGTGAAGTTCCGCCGTCGACGGTGCGGTCGGTTGCAGGTTCGGTCGAATTTCGTGGTGCGCGATAGTCGCGCGCCCATTTTTTCACTAGAGGACAAAAGCATATGACTGGCAAATTCGGCAGGTTGGCTGCCGGAGTGTTCGCATTGGCACTTGGGGCGGTGGTCATTACGTCGGTTCCGCAGTTCACTGCGGATGTGGCGGCGCAGCCCAATGTGGGCTCTGCGCCGACGCAGGTATTGCCCGACTTCGCGGATCTGGCCGATCGCGCAGGACCGGCAGTCGTTGGAATTCGCACCACGGCGCGTGCGGGCTCGGGCCAAAGTGCGTTGCCGTTTCCGGACATCGATGAGAACGATCCGATGTTCGAGTTTTTCCGTCGCTTCTTTCCGAATCCGCCACAGCAACCACAGCCGCGTCAGGGCCCGCAGCAGCCTGCGCCACGCCGCGACATCCCGCGCGGTCTGGGCTCGGGCTTCATCCTGTCTCCGGATGGTTATGTGATGACCAATGCGCACGTCGTGCGCGGTGCAGACGACATTACGGTGACGACTTCTGATCGCCGAGAGTTCAAAGCCAAGCTAATCGGCGCCGATACACGCACTGACGTTGCGCTCGTCAAGATCGAAGCGACCGGTTTGCCTGCCGTCCGCATTGGCGATCCGAACAAGCTTCGTGTCGGCGAGTGGGTAATCGCGATCGGATCACCTTTCGGACTCGAGAATACGGTGACCGCAGGCATCGTCAGCGCGAAGTCGCGCGACACCGGCGATTTTCTGCCATTCATTCAGACCGACGTGGCCGTCAATCCGGGCAACTCGGGTGGCCCTTTGATCAACATGCGCGGCGAAGTGGTCGGGATCAACTCGCAGATCTTCACCACATCGGGTGCATACAACGGCATCTCATTCGCGATCCCGATCGACGAGGCGAATAACGTGCAGCAGCAATTGCGCTCGTCGGGCCGCGTCATTCGTGGCCGGATCGGCGTCGGTATCGAGGCGGTTTCGCGTGACGTAGCTAGTGCCATTGGTCTTGCGAAGCCGCAAGGCGCCGTGGTTACCAGCGTCGACAAAGACGGCCCGGCGCAAAAGGCCGGAGTCGAGGCCGGCGATGTCATTCTGCGGTTCGACGGCCGCCCGATCGAGCGCGCCAGTGATCTGCCGCGCATCGTGGGCAGCACGAAGCCGGGCTCGGCAGTGAACATGACGGTGTTCCGCAAAGGGGCCCAGCGTGAACTGCCGATCACGGTGGTCGAGCTGCCCGCCGAACGCGTCGCGAGCACGCGCGGTCCCGATACCGCCAAGCCTGGCGCTGCAGCCAACGTCCTGGGTCTGGCGGTGTCCGACATTCCGGCGGATCGCCTGAAGGAGCTCGGCCTGCGCGGCGGCGTGCAGGTCGACGCAGCCGAAGGGCTGGCGGCTGCATCGGGCGTACGTGCGGGGGACTTGATCCTGCAGCTAAACAACGTGGATGTGCAAAACACGCGTCAATTCAACGAGGCGGTTGCCAAGCTGGACCCGAAACGGGACGTCGCGGTGCTCGTCAGGCGCGCCGATGCAACGCGCTTCGTGATCATTCGTCGATAGTGTGAAGGACAGTGCCGCAGCGCGGTAAAATCCGCGCCCAACACCGCAAGGGGGTGTCTTAACGGCCACCCCCTTTTTCTTGCCGGCTCTTATTGGACCGCATGCAGCACATCCGAAACTTTTCGATCATCGCGCACATTGATCACGGAAAATCGACGCTCGCAGACCGCCTGATTCAGCGCTGCGGCGGCTTGAGCGATCGTGAAATGGAAGCGCAGGTGCTCGATTCGATGGATCTGGAGCGTGAGCGCGGAATCACGATCAAAGCGCAAACCGCCGCGCTTGAGTACACCGCGGCCGATGGCGGGACGTACAACCTGAATCTGATCGACACTCCCGGTCACGTCGATTTCTCATACGAAGTAAGCCGGTCGCTGTCCGCTTGCGAAGGAGCCCTACTGGTGGTCGACGCCACTCAGGGAGTCGAAGCGCAGACGGTGGCCAATTGCTACACCGCGCTGGAGCTCGGTGTTGAAGTGCTGCCGGTGCTGAACAAGATGGACCTGCCGTCGGCAAATCCGGATCAGGCCGCGGCCGAGATTGAAGACGTGATCGGCCTCGACGCCACCGATGCAATTCGAATCAGCGCGAAGACCGGGCAGGGCATCGATGAGATTCTGCAGCGCATTATCGAGCGAGTCCCTCCGCCAAAGGGCAACCCAGACGCACCACTGCAGGCGCTAATCATCGACTCGTGGTTCGACAACTACGTTGGCGTGGTTGTGCTGGTTCGTGTGTTCAATGGCGTGCTGCGACCGCGCGACAAGATTCTGCTGATGGCGAGCGGCGCTACGCATCTTGTGGAGCAGGTTGGAGTATTCACGCCGAAGTCGCGAGCGCGGACAGAGCTCTCGGCCGGCGCCGTCGGCTTCGTCATCGCGGGCGTCAAGGAACTGCGCGATGCGCACGTCGGTGACACGATCACCTTGGCAGCAAAGCCTGCGGCACTGCCGCTGCCGGGCTTCAAGGAAGCAAAGCCGCAGGTCTTTGCGGGCCTGTTTCCGGTGGAGGCCAATCAATACGAAGCGTTGCGTGATGCGCTGACCAAACTGCAGCTGAACGACTCGGCGCTGCATTTCGAGCCCGAGGTGTCGCAGGCGTTGGGCTTCGGTTTCCGTGCCGGCTTTCTCGGCCTGCTGCACATGGATATCGTGCAGGAGCGGCTCGAACGCGAGTACGACATGGCACTGATCACGACGGCGCCCTCGGTAGTCTACGAAGTCGTGCTGCGTGATGGCACGGTGCTATCGGTGGAGAATCCGTCGAAGCTGCCGGACCCGGCACGTATCGAGGAGATTCGCGAGCCGATAGTCAGCGTGACGATCTTCGTGCCGCAGGAATACGTCGGGCCGGTGATCACGCTGGCCACGGGCAAGCGCGGCGTGCAGACCAACATGGCGTACCACGGCCGACAGGTGCACCTGACCTACGATCTGCCGCTGGCGGAAATCGTGCTCGACTTTTTTGACCGGCTCAAGTCGGTATCACGCGGGTACGCTTCGATGGACTACGCGTTCAAGGAGTATCGCTCTGCGGACGTTGTCAGGGTTGACATGTTGATCAACGGCGACCGTGTCGACGCGTTATCCGCCATCGTTCACCGCGTCAACGCTCCGTATCGTGGGCGCGAGATCGCGGCGAAGATGCGCCAGCTGATTCCGCGGCAGATGTACGACGTTGCGATTCAGGCCGCGATCGGCGCCAACATCATCGCGCGGGAGAACGTCAAGGCGCTGCGCAAGAACGTTCTTGCCAAGTGCTATGGCGGCGACATTACACGTAAGAAAAAACTGCTTGAAAAGCAGAAAGCGGGGAAGAAACGGATGAAGCAGGTCGGCACGGTTGAGATTCCGCAGGAGGCATTTTTGGCCATCCTGCAGGTAGACGATAAGTAATGAACTTCGCGCTGATTCTGTTCGTGTTGACCGTGTTTACCGGGGTGCTGTACGCGGCAGACAAGCTGGTCTTTCGTCCGCAGCGCAAAGCGAAAGCCGCGCGTCTTCTGGCCGATTTCGACACGCGCAATCGTGCGGCACTTGACCGGCACGAGCCGATCGTTGAGCAGGAGCGCAAGAGCCTCGAGGACGGCACCGTAAGGCAGCCCGCATGGCTCGAATACACAGCGAGCTTCTTTCCGGTGATCCTCGTTGTTTTCCTGCTGCGTTCGTTCCTGTTCGAGCCGTTTCGGATTCCGTCCGGATCGATGGTGCCGACGCTGGAAATCGGCGATCTGATCCTGGTCAACAAATACGAGTACGGAATTCGGTTGCCGGTCGTCAACAAGAAGGTGCTCGAGCTGGGCCAGCCCAAGCGCGGCGACGTGATGGTGTTCCGCTATCCGTTGAATACTTCACAGGACTACATCAAGCGAGTTGTGGGTCTGCCCGGCGACCGTGTCGAATACGTGAACAAGCAGCTGACGATCAACAGCCAGCCAGTGCCTCTCGAGAAGATCGAGCCGTATTACGATGCCGAGCGGATGCGCACCTACCCCCAGTTCGTCGAGCGACTGGGGGACACGCCGCATCGATTGATCGTCGATGACTTGGTTCAGCCAGGCATGAGTCGGGAGGCGCCGGGTAACACCCACCCGGGGGCTTGCCAATACAGCGGGAGCGGGGTGGTCTGCCGGGTCCCGGCCGGGCACTATTTCATGATGGGGGACAATCGGGACAACAGCGAAGACTCCCGCTTTTGGGGATTCGTACCAGACGAAAACATTGTCGGTCGAGCCTTCTTCATCTGGATGAATTTTGGCAATATGGGGCGCATTGGGGGCTTCCGGTAGCCGGCGACGGCAGAACGTTGAAAATGCTGAAAAAAATGACGAGTAGCACATGTATTAAACCAGCGCGTAGGAGTTCGATCCGGCGCCAGCGCGGACTCAGTTTGGTCGGCCTCTTTTTGGTCGGCATCCTCGTGGTGGGGTTGATCGCCCTCGGTTTTAAGGTCGTTCCGGCAGTGGTCGAATACATCGCCATCGAACGCGCCGTGCAAAAGATCAAGAGTGAGGGATCGACCGTGCGCGACATACAAGCCGCGTTTGACCGGCATGCAACGATTGACGACATCACCTCCATCAACAGCCGCGACCTCGATATCACGAAAGAGGGGGACCGAATCGTGATCAGCTATGCGTATGCCAAGAAGGTTCCGATCACTGACAACGTCTCGCTCGTGATCGATTTCTCGGGGACGACGCGCGATCGGCAGCGCCGGGATGTTCCGTAGAGCCCGCGTCCGGAACTAGCAATGGACCTAACGGCGCTTGAAGAGCGCCTCGGCTACACATTCGTCCAGCGCACGCTGATCGAACAGGCCGTCACGCACCGTAGCCACGGTGCGGTTCACAACGAACGTCTCGAGTTTCTTGGCGATGCCATATTGAATTGCGCAGTTGCGCACCTGCTCTACACCAAATACGGACGACTTGACGAAGGCGATTTGTCGCGGCTGCGGTCCAATCTGGTCAAGCAGTCTTCGCTTGCGGACATCGCCGAAAAACTGGTCCTGTCGGAATTCATGCGGTTAGGCGAAGGCGAGATGAAGAGCGGCGGATTTCGGCGCCCGTCGATCCTTGCCGATACGATGGAAGCGATTTTCGGCGCGATCTTTGTCGATCAGGGTTTCGATGCGGCACGTACGGTGATCGGCAAGCTGTTCGAGCCGGTCTTGAAGACAGTCGACCCCAAGACGCTCGGGAAAGATAGCAAGACGCTGTTGCAGGAATATCTGCAGGGCAAGCGGATCGCGTTACCGGTCTATACGGTAGTCGAGACACGCGGGGCCGCTCACAATCAGGAATTCGAAGTCGAGTGTGCAATTCCGAAGCTCGAGATCAGTGTGCGCGGCAGCGGCCGCAGCCGGCGGGCGGCCGAGCAGACGGCGGCCAAGCTCGCGTTCGAAGCGGCACAGCACGCGATTGCGCAGCTTGGCCGGCGCTCGCGGAAGAAGGCGGTGGCCACTCCGGCGAACGCGGGGGCGCCGCCCGCAGATACAAGCGTGCCGGCCGACGCCGCGCAAACTGCTGCCTGACGCAATGCAAGCAGAGCTGGCGGCACCTGCGGTGGTGCGTCCGGTGGGCATGGTCGCGATCATCGGCAGGCCGAATGTCGGTAAATCGACACTGGTCAACGCGTTGGTCGGCGAGCGCGTCAGCATCACGTCGCGCAAGCCGCAAACGACGCGCGACCGCGTGCTTGGCGTTCGCACCGACGAAAACGCGCAGTACATCTTCGTCGATACGCCAGGTTTTCAGCGTCGGCACCGGAGCGCGCTGAATCGTCGAATGAATGCGACGGTTACAGGCGCGCTGAATGATGTTGATGCGGTGGTGCTTGTGATTGAAGCAAGCCGCTGGACCGAAGGCGATGAGCAGATGTTGACTTTGCTACCGCCGCCCACGGGCAATGAATCGGGCAACGTGATCCTCGCAATCAACAAGTCCGACCTGCTCCCACAGCGCGAGCAGCTGTTGCCGCTGATGGCCGATTCAATGCGTCGCTATCCATTCCGGGCGATCGTGCCGGTCAGCGCCGAGAAGTCGCGGCAGCTCGATGATCTCTTGAAGGAAATTCGCCCCCTATTGCCGGAAGGTTTGCCGCTGTTCGATGCCGAGCAGTACACCGATCGCAGTGCTCGCTTTCTGGCAGCGGAATCAATTCGCGAAAAGGCCTATCGCCTACTGGGCGATGAGCTGCCCTATGGAATTGCGGTGACGATCGACCGCTGGGACGAATCGCGTGAGACGCCGCAGATCGCGGCGACATTGATCGTCGAGCGTGATGCACACAGGCCCATCGTCATTGGCAAGGACGGTGCGAAGCTGCGCGAAATTTCGCGGCTAGCGCGCGCCGACATTGAGCAGATGCTCGGCAAACCCGTATTTCTTGAGGTCTGGGTTCGCGTCAGACGCGGCTGGAGCGACGACGTGCGCGCGTTGAAGAGCCTTGGTTATGAGTGAAGTCGCGGACATCGGCGTTCGGCCTGTATCGGAGACGACGAATCAACGCTCGGCGCGTCGACGCGTCGGTCGCATTGGCGACGCGCGGATCGATCACCAACCAGGATTCGTGTTGCACTCGTACGCGTGGCGCGAGACCAGCCTGGTCGTCGAAACGTTCACGCGCGAGTTCGGACGTGTCGCCGCCGTTGCGCGCGGGGCGAAGAGGCCAACGTCGCAGTTTCGCGGGCTGTTATCGCCGTTTAATCCGATTGCACTGTCATGGAGCGGCCGAAACGAAATCAAGACGCTGGTGCGCGCCGAATGGCTCGGTGGCATGCAACCATTAAGAGGCGACGCGTTGCTCGCTGCGTTTTACGCCAATGAGCTGCTGGTGCGCTTGCTGGCACGCGGCGATGCGCATCCGCAGACATTCGGCAGTTATGTCGAACTGCTGCGATCGCTGACGCGCAAGGTGCGCCATGATGCAGCGCTGCGTAACTTCGAGCTCGATCTGTTGCAGGACATCGGCTATGCGATGCCGCTCGATCGTTGCACCGAAGGCAGCGAAATCGACGTGCGAGCGCAGTATGTATTTGCGGGCGGGCAGGGTGCCCGGCGCATCGATGTGAACGTCGTCAAGGAATCCGACAGCGGCACGGTCAGCGGCGGTACTTTGCTCGCGATGGCCGCGCGCAATTTCGAACATCCGCAAGTCGTCGCTGAAAGCAAAACGCTGTTGCGGCAAGTGATCCGCTATCACCTCGACGGCAAGCCGCTGAACACACGGCGCATTTTGCAGGACCTGAAACAGTTATGACGACGGGTACATGGCTGCACTAAGCGTCAACCTGAACAAGGTGGCGCTGATACGGAACACGCGAAGCAACGGAATTCCCAGCGTTCTACACGCCGCACGCATTGCGCTGGAGGCCGGCGCTGACGGCATTACCGTGCATCCGCGTCCCGATGGTCGACACGTGCGTGCGCCTGATGTAGCCGAGCTTGCCGCCTTGATGCGTCACTGGCCCGCCGCAGAATTCAACATCGAGGGCAATCCGGCGCATGGGCTGCTGGACTACGTGCAGCAGGTGCGGCCACAACAGTGCACCTTCGTCCCGGATGAGTCCGGGGCGTTCACATCTGACCACGGCTGGAACTTGCCCGCGCAGATCGCTGAGCTGCGTCCGCTGATCGAGCGCGTCAAATCATTGGGTGTTCGCGTCAGCCTCTTCATGGATCCTTTGCCGGAGGCAATGCAGCACGCTGCCGCGGCGGGTGCCGATCGAGTCGAGCTGTATACCGAGCCGTATGCAAAAGCATATGGAACGCCCGATGAGGCGAGCGTACTGGCGCGATACACAGCGTCTGCCGAAGCAGCGCTGCGCGTCGGTGTCGGCATCAATGCGGGGCACGATCTGAATCGTGACAATCTGGCTGCGTTTCTCAGTGCGGTGCCTGGTGTGTCCGAAGTCTCGATCGGACACGCACTGATTGCCGATGCGATCGAATTTGGCCTCGGGGCGACAGTGCGCCTGTATCAGGCTGAGATTCGCAAGGCCCAGGCCGGACTTCGCCATCGATGATCTTTGGCGTGGGCATCGACATAGTCGATATCGATCGAATTGCTGCTAGCTATGCGCGCTTCGGTGAACGCTTCGCACATCGAATCCTCGGCGCGCGCGAGTTCGAGCGCTTTGAGGCTCGGCGTGCGCGCTCTGAAAAGCGCGGTCTGGCTTTTCTTTCCACTCGATTTGCGGGCAAGGAAGCGGTCGCGAAGGCGCTCGGGCTCGGCATACGCTCGCCGATGCGCTGGCATGCGGTCGAAATTTTGAATGATGCGTCCGGGCGGCCGCTTGCTTCGTTTCACGCCGATCTACGACGCTTTGTCGAGCGGCATCGTCTCCGATTGCACGTGTCGCTGACTGATGAGCAGACGACCGCTGCCGCATATGCCATAGCGGAAGTCGTCGAATGATTGCACTCGGCCCCATCGCCGTGGGAGTTGAAGGAACGTCATTGACCGCTACTGACCGCGAGCGGCTGATGCACCCGCTGGTTGGGATTGTGATTTTGTTCAGTGCCAACTACGAGACACCTGGCCAGCTCATCCGCTTATGCCGCGAGATTCACGCGCTGCGCGATCCACCGCTGCTGATTGCCGTTGATCACGAAGGCGGTCGGGTGCAGCGCTTTCGCGACGGTTTTACCCGGTTGCCGCCGATGCGACGGCTTGGCGACTTGTGGGATCGCGACGTTCTGCTCGCATGCCGGGTCGCCGCATCGCTGGGCTACCTGATGGGCGCGGAGTTGCGCGCACACGGCGTCGACATGACGTTTGCACCGGTGCTGGACGTCGATCATGGTCGCAGTACCGTCATTGGCGACCGCGCGTTGCATTCGGATCCGCGCGTCGTCAGCATGCTGGCAGCTCATCTGACACATGGATTGTTGATCGCAGGGATGGCCAATTGCGGGAAGCACTTTCCGGGACACGGCTGGGCCGAGGCCGATTCGCACACGGCGCTTCCGGTCGATAGTCGCAGCCGAAGCGAAATCATCAAAAACGATGCGGCTCCATATCGCTGGCTGGGACCGATGCTCGCCGGCGTGATGCCGGCGCACGTCGTCTACACACAGATCGATCAGCGGCCGGCTGGCTTTTCGCGAGTCTGGATAGAAAAGGTCCTGCGGGGCGAATTACGCTTCACCGGCGCGGTCTTCAGCGATGATCTGTTGATGGCAGGAGCAGGCGCAGCGGGTAGCGTCGCCGAGCGCGCAGGCAGCGCGCTGGAAGCAGGTTGCGACTTTGCCCTGGTCTGCAACGACACCGCAGCGATGGACCAGGTGCTGGATGCAGTCCGATGGACACGTACTGCCGAGTTCGACGCACGGCTCGCGCGGCTGCAGCCGCGAGGGCAAGCATCAACGATGATGCAGCTGGCTGCCGACGATCTGTATCGAAATGCTCTTCACGACGTTGCAAAGGTCGTCTAAAGGCGGTTTCCTACTACACGGGCAGCACAACAACCAGCCTAAGCGCGCTCGATATAGCTTCCGTCGTCGGTATTGACCCGAATTTTCTCGCCGATATTGACGAAGGGGGGAACCTGCACACTGATTCCCGTTTCCAGTGCGGCTGGTTTGAAGCTGGTGGTGGCAGTCGAGTTTTTGATGCCGGGTTCGGTGTCGACGACTTCGAGGATCACGGTCGTCGGAAGCTGAATTCCTATCGCGCGCCCATTGTGAAAATTGATTTCGACCTGCAAATTGGGGAGCAGGTAACCGGTCTGGCCTTCGAGAAACTCAGCGCTCAGCGACAGCTGCTCGTACGTCTCGTTGTCCATGAATACGTACGCGTCGCCATCCTGATATGAATAGGTCATTGCCCGGCGATCGATGAACGGCCGCTCGACCCGGTCATCGGTCGACAACCGTTCATTGCGTTTCTGACCGGTTTCGATGTCCTTGATTTCGATCTGCATGTAGGCGCCGCCGCGCCCGCCCACATGTACGTGATAGCTTTTCAGCACGCGCCAGACTTTTTTGTCGAGCTCGAGCAAATTGCCGACACGGATTTCGGTCGCGAGAATCTTCGCCATTGGAGTCCTGATCTGATCTGGAAGGCCGGCGAACCTACAATTGCCAGCTGATTGTTGATCTAGCGCCCGCGATTATAGGTGGGCGATACGCTTTTCCGTTTTTGTAGCTTGTGACTGCACCAACTGCCACCTTCGATCCCAAACCCGTCCTGGCCGGCTTGCCACACTTGCCCGGCGTGTATCGGATGATTGCAGCGGATGGCACTGCGCTTTACGTCGGTAAAGCGCGCGACTTGCGCAAGCGCGTGTCGTCGTACTTCAACAAGAATGTCGGCCCGTGGACGGGGCACATGCTGGCGCGCGTCGCCCGCATCGAAACGACGGTCACGAGGTCCGAGGCTGAAGCGCTGTTGCTTGAAAACACGCTGATCAAGTCGCTCGCGCCTCGCTACAACGTCGTATTCCGGGACGACAAGTCGTATCCGTACCTGAAGTTCACTACGCACAAGTTCCCGCGCATTGCCTACTACCGGGGCGCGGTCGATCGGCGCGCGCAGTACTTCGGACCTTATCCGAATGCGTGGGCGGTCAAGGACAGCATCCAGCTGCTGCAGAAAATATTCAGACTACGCACGTGCGAGGACACGGTCTTCGCCAACCGCTCGAGACCCTGTCTGCTTCATCAAATCCAGCGCTGCAGCGCGCCGTGCGTGAACCTGATCGATCCCGACACTTATGCTCAGGATATCGATCGTGCAGTGCGCTTCCTCCGCGGGAATACCGATGAAATCATGGGCGAGCTCGAGGCGCGCATGCATCAGTTATCCGTGGAGTTGAAGTTCGAGCAGGCGGCAGCGGTCCGAGATCAAATTGGTGCGCTGGCGAAGGTTCTGCACCAGCAGGCGGTCGACACCACCGGCTCCGATGCGGACGCAGACGTGTTGGCTGTCGTCACCGACCGGGCATGTGCTTGCGTGAATCTGGCGATGATTCGCGGGGGCCGGCATCTGGGGGACAAGCCCAATTTTCCCGCGCGCAGCGGCGAAGGCATGGAACCCGCGGAAATTCTGGAAGCTTTCATATCGCAGCACTATCTGACGCAGCCGGTGCCACCGACACTGGTCGTGAACGCCGATGTCGATGTTGAAGAACTGTCGGCGATGCTATCGGAAGCGAGTGGCCGGCGCGTGCAAATCGTGCGGCATCCACAGGAGCAGCGGCGCCGTTGGCTGGAGATGGCCGAGGCCAATGCCCGTTTGGCGCTCGCGCGGCGATTGGCGGAAGAAGGCTCTCAAATTGCGCGTACGCGGGCGTTGATCGATGCACTCGGACTCGAGCTCGGCGAAGAGGACGCCGACAAGCTGCGTGTGGAATGCTTCGACGTCAGCCACACGTCGGGCGAGGCTACGCAAGCATCGTGCGTCGTATACGCCGAACACAAGATGCGACCGTCAGAATATCGGCGCTACAACATCGAAGGCGTCGAAGCGGGGGATGACTACGCAGCGATGCGGCAGGTGCTGACGCGTCGCTTTTCTCCGGTATCACGCGGAGAGAGCCGATTGCCGCATCTGGTGCTGATCGATGGTGGAAGAGGGCAGGTCGCGGTGGCGCATCAAGTCTTTGTCGAACTTGGGCTCGATCCATCTGTCCTCGTTGGTGTGGCGAAGGGCGACGATCGCAAAGTGGGTCTTGAGGAGCTCGTGTTCCCGGACGAGCGTCCGCCGCTCGTGCTCGGCCGCGAATCGCAAGCGCTGATGTTGATTGCGCAGATTCGCGACGAAGCGCATCGCTTCGCAATCACCGGGATGCGAGCGCGCCGTGCCAAGACGCGCAACACCTCTCAGCTCGAATTCATGGAAGGCATCGGTCCGAAGCGGCGTCAGAAGCTGCTGGCACGATTCGGTGGCATGCGCGGACTTGCATCCGCTTCAATAGACGACATTGCAAACGTCGAAGGCGTTTCACGTAAGCTGGCCGAACGCATTTACGCACAGTTGCATGGCCAGCCCACCCACTAGCCGCGCGATCACCTTCAACATTCCAATGGCGCTCACTTGGGCGCGCATTGCGATGATTCCGCTCGTCGTCGGCATTTACTACCTGCCCGATGCCTGGATCGCTCCGCACTGGAAAAACGTGGCCGCGTGCTGGCTCTTCATTCTTGCCGCGGTCACCGATGCGCTGGATGGATATCTCGCGCGCAGGTACGGTGCCGTCAGCAAGCTTGGCGAGTTTCTCGACCCCGTGGCCGACAAGCTGATGGTCAGTGCTGCATTGATCGTGCTGATATCGCTCGGTCGGGTGGACTCGCTGGTCGCACTTATCATTATCGGCCGCGAAATAGCGGTGTCCGCGCTACGCGAATGGATGGCAAAAATCGGCAAATCGAGCAACATCGCCGTCAACTCCATGGGCAAGATCAAGACGATTGCGCAGATGACCGCAATTCCGATGCTGCTGTTTCATGATCGTTTGTTCGGTGTCATCGATCTGCACCTGATCGGGACGCTATTGATCTACGTTGCAGCGGTGTTAACCGTGTATTCGATGCTGATTTATTTGAGGCTGGCATGGCCCCATTTGAACGATCGAGGGCGATAACAACGCCGTAATTTCGATATACTTCGCAGCCGCGTGCGGGAGTAGCTCAGTTGGTAGAGCGCAACCTTGCCAAGGTTGAGGTCGCGAGTTCGAGACTCGTCTCCCGCTCCAAGTTTTTGATGAGAGGGAAGCCGGTGCGCTTCCCTTTTTTGATTTGAGATCATGGCGGGGTGGCAGAGTGGCCATGCAGCGGACTGCAAATCCGTGTACGCCGGTTCGATTCCGACCCCCGCCTCCACCACCTGTTGATCTCAGCTCTTAAAGGGCCGAGGAGGTCACGTGGAATACAACGACATCATCTACGAAGCGCGCGATCGCGTCGCCCGCATCACGATCAACCGTCCGAAGCAGCTGAACGCCTTTACCGGCGACACCCTGAAGGAGCTCACGCTCGCAGTCGAGACCGCGGGAGCAGACGACGATATTGGCGTTGTTGTTCTAACCGGCGCAGGCGATCGTGCATTCTCTGCGGGTGGGGATGTCAACTGGGAAAAAGAGGGCGGGCTCGAGCGGCAGATTCTTGAGCCGTATCTGTTTCACGTCACGCTTTCACGCTGTTTGAAGCCGACGATCGCGCGCGTCAATGGCTACGCGATCGGCGGCGGGCATCACATGGCTTACTTCTGTGACCTGACGATCGCTTCCGAGCAAGCAACCTTTGGGCAGAACGGGCCGAGAGTGGGAAGTCCCGCGTGCGGTGCGATGGTCAGTTACCTGACGCGGGTGGTAGGCGCAAAGAAGGCGCGCGAGATCTGGATGCTGTGCCGTCGCTACAGCGCGAAGGAAGCGCTGCAGATGGGTCTCGTTAACACCGTTGTTCCACACACCCAGCTCGATGATGAGGTCGACAAATGGTGCAACGAAATTCTCGCGCTGTCGCCCACTTGCATGAAGATACTAAAAGCGTCGTTCGCGGAGGAATACAAAGCGCTGCTCGGCCACGGCGATGAACTGCGCCGATACATGGTGACTCCAGAGTTCTGGAAGTACGAACAACAGGAAGGTGCGAACGCGTTTCTCGAAAAACGCCCGCCCGACTTCTGGGCTGCACGCGAAGCCGGCAAGCGGAGCTGATCTGCCGATCCCACACCACTGGTGCCCGGGGCGGGACTCGAACCCACACGCCTTTCGGCCCAGGATTTTAAGTCCTGTGCGTCTACCAATTTCGCCACCCGGGCAGCCGGAGCGGGATGGTAACGCCTCTGTAGTCGTCTTATCGGCCTAGGCCGTTACGCTTCTTGACCTAGAATGCGTCGACAGCGAAAGTAATGCAGCCGGCCCATGCCAGGCATTTCAATACGATGAAAGTATTCAACCTTAGTTGCGATCAGGAACATCCGTTCGAAGGGTGGTTTGCTTCGGGCGAGGACTTCGATCGCCAGCTTGCCGTCGGCATGATCGAGTGTCCGGTGTGTGCGAGCACCGAAGTGCGCAAACTGCTGTCTGCGCCGCGCCTAAACCTGAGCGGGTCGAATGAGGCAGCCGAATCGTCGCCCAAGGAACCGGTCGCGATGCCAAACGATCAATCGATGCGCGCAATGATGGTTCAAATCGCCCGGCACATCGCAGTCAACAGCGAAGACGTCGGCGAGCGCTTTCCGGAAGAGGCGCGCCGTATTCACTACGATGAAGCGCCGAAGCGCTCGATCCGCGGGCTAGCGTCGAAGGAAGAAGCGGCCGATTTGAAAGATGAAGGCATCGAAGTGATGCCGGTGCCGTTCGCCAATCTGCTGAAGAATCCGCTGCAATAACTCAGAGCGCCGAGAGACGTACGAGCGCTTGTTGCAGCGTGCTGTCTTGCTTCGCGAAGCAGAAGCGCACGACCCGGCGGTCAACCGGCACGTCGTAAAACACGGATACCGGAATCGACGCCACTCCGTGGTCGACGATTAGCTTTTTTGCGAACTCCGCTTCCGGAAGATCCGATATTCCCGAGTAATCAGCGAGCACGAAGTACGTGCCTTCGCACGGAAGCGCGCGAAACGGTGTACGCGCGAGGCCGCTGACAAACAGGTCGCGTTTTGATTGATAGAACGCCGGCAAGTCGAGGTAGGGACGCGGATCCGCCAGGTGTTCGGCAAACGCGTACTGCGCGGGCGTGTTCACCGCGAACACCATGAACTGATGCACTTTGCGGATCTCGGCGGATATCGCAGCGGGAGCGCAGGCATATCCGACTTTCCACCCGGTCGTATGAAAGGTCTTGCCGAAGCTGGAGATGACGACGCTACGAGCCGCCAGTGACGGTGACCTCATGATCGAGCAGTGGAGCACGCCGTCGAACACAACATGCTCGTATACCTCATCCGAAATAACCATCACTCCGGTCTGGTCGACGATACTTTCCAGAGCGCGAATATCTATGTCTCTTAACGTACGACCCGTTGGGTTATGCGGAAAGTTGATCAAAATCATCCGCGTCTTGTCTGTCACGGCGGCGCGTACTGCATCCCAGTCGGGCGCATACGCCTGGGCAGCATCGAGTGGCACGAACACCGGCTGACCACCTGCCAGCGCAATTGCCGGCGCATAACTGTCGTAAGCAGGCTCTAATACGATCACCTCGTCACCCGCGGGCAGCAGCGCAAGAATGGTCGCCATTAACGCCTGCGTTGCACCTGACGTAATCGTAATTTCAGTCTCCGGATCGTGCCGATATCCGTATAGCGCCTGGTTCTTGCTAGCAATCGCTTCACGCAGCGCCGGCACGCCCGTCATTGGCGCGTATTGGTTATGCGCGGCTTGCATCGCGTCTGTCACCCGCTGCTGCAATTGCGGATCACAATCGAAATCTGGAAAGCCCTGACCTAGATTGACCGCGCCGTGCTTGGCTGCGAGTTGCGACATCACCGTAAAGATGGTGGTGCCTACTCGAGGCAGCTTGCTGGGAGTCTGAATCGGGCGCATAAGGGCGGGTAACTATACTTTTTACGCTGCGTAGCGACTTAGATATGAAGATCCAAGAAAAAGAACGACTTGACGATGACGACCTCGACCTGATTTTTCGCCAGGCGAGAACGCATAACGTCTGGCTGCCTACGCGCGTGTCGGAATCTGTGTTGCGGCAGATATGGGATGTGATGAAGTGGGGCCCGACAAGCGCAAACTGCTCTCCGCTGCGCATCGTCTTCGTTCAATCGGAGCAGGCAAAGGAGCGGCTCGTTCCGTGCATGAACGCAAGCAATCAAGCCAAGACACGGAATGCGCCGGTGACAGCAATTCTGGCGATGGATCTGGCGTTCTACGAAAAGCTGCCGCGGCTTTTTCCGCACGATCAGACCGCACGCTCGTGGTTCGCCGGCAAGCCCGCGCTGATCTTGGAGACGGCGCTTCGTAACAGCTCGCTACAAGGCGCGTACTTCATCATCGCCGCGCGAGCACTCGGCCTCGATTGTGGACCGATGTCGGGTTTCGACGCCGACAAGGTGAACCTCGAGTTCTTCGCCGACAGTAGCCTGAAGGTGAACTTCGTTTGCAGCATCGGTCATGGCGATGCCAGCAAGCTGTTTCCGCGTTCGCCGCGGCTCGATTTCGACGAGGCGTGTCGTATTGCCTGACATCGGCATCGTTGATCAGCGTCATCGAATGGAGGTAAGCCAGGGTTTTGACGGCGGCGCGATCGAATTGATTGCGAGTGACGGCGCACGTGCCGACCTCGCGATTCGGCGCGACCTCACGAGCAGCGGCGAAGCGAGCGAGTTCCTGCAGTGGTTCCATTTTCGTGTCAGCGGCGCAGAAGAAGGCGGCGCGGAGTTGCGAATCGTGAACGCCGGCGTCACCACCTATCCTGACGGATGGCGCGACTACCGCGCGGTGGCAAGCTGGAACCGCCGCGATTGGGAGCGAATTCCTACACGCTATGACGGGCAAGTTCTGACAATCAACCTACCGTCTGCACCTGGCCCGTCGTATATCTCTTATTTCGAGCCGTATTCGTGGGAACGTCATTTGGCGCTGTTGGCAGACTGCATATCACGCGGCGCGCGGCTGCGGCGGCTAGGCGCCAGCATTCAAGGACGTGATATCGATGCACTCGTTGTCGGCAACGGCGCGCGACCGGTTTGGATCATCGCGCGACAACACCCCGGCGAAACGATGGCCGAGTGGTTCATCGACGGGCTATTGCAGCGCTTGCTTGACGACGCGGATGCCTCCGCTCAAGTTCTGCGCAGAGCGGCCACCTTTTACATCGTTCCCAACATGAATCCGGACGGCTCCGTACTTGGCAATCTGCGCACCAACGCGGCCGGCGCCAATTTGAATCGCGAGTGGCTCGAACCGTCGACGGAACGCAGCCCGGAAGTGAAGTGCGTGCGGGACGCAATGCATAGGTCTGGCTGCGATGCGTTCTTCGACATTCATGGTGACGAAAATCTTCCGTACGTGTTTGTCGCCGGGTGTGAGATGCTGCCGAATTTTTCGGAGAAGCAGGCCAGCGACCAGCACGCTTTCGCAGCCGACTTTCGTGCCGCGAATTCGGACTTTCAAAGCGAGCATGGCTATCACGCCAGCAAGTACAAGGACGATGTCCTGAAGCTGGCATCGAAGTACGTCGGCTATTCGTTCGGCTGCCTGTCTCTAACGCTCGAGATGCCCTTCAAGGACAACGCCAATGCGCCCGATCCGCGATTTGGATGGAGCGGGGGCCGCAGCGCGCGTCTCGGTGCTTCGATGCTCGATCCGATTCGTCAGCATCTCATTCGCACGGGGTCGAGCGAATGACAGTTGCCGTTGGTTCTCGCCTAACACTGCGCCGAGCGCGTCTGCTCGACCGGCCGCGTATCTACGAGTGGCTGACGCAGTCGGATCTGGTAACGAACACGATGGGCACGCCGTTTTATCCCGAACGGCCGGTACCGACGCTTGACGAGTTTTCGGCCGAGTACGTCAACGCATATTTCGACGGCACACGACCCTATGCCGGCCGTATGTTCGTCATTGTTGCCGGTGGCGACGAAATCGGATGCGTGTCGCACGGTGCTATCGATCTGCTAAACGACGTCGTCGAGCTCGACATCTGGTTAGCCGAGCGACGCTTGACCAGCCGCGGGCTCGGATCGGAGGCGCTCGTACTGCTCGCCGACTGGATGCAAACGAATTACGGCGTCAACCGCTTCCTCGTGCGGCCGTCGCGTCGCAACGTGCGGGCCCTGCGAGCGATGCGCCGTGCTGGATTTCGCGAAACGGATTTGCCCGCGGCCGAAGTGATCGAAAAACTGCATTTGCAGCCAGGCGATTATTCAGACGAAGTACTTCTATTCCGCATCCTGCCCGTTCCCACGACTGTGATGGCGCCGGATCCCGCCCGTATCTACGTTTTTCTCGATAGCGAATTCACCAGTCTGCAGACGCCCGAGCTGATCAGCATCGGCGCGGTGGCGACGGATTCCACGGCATTCTATGCAGAGGTGCAGGGCTGGAGCCGCGAACGCTCGAGTGAGTTCGTCAAGGAAATCGTCGTGCCGTTGCTTGACGGCGACGCAGTGCCGCTGCCACTGGCAGCAGAAGCATTTTCAGCATGGCTCGACGAGCGGGCAGGGCGTGCACCGACGACGATTGTCAGCGACTCGGGCTACGACCGCTGGGCGCTGACCGAGCTTCTAGGCCGAGAGGATCTGCCAAGTGGCATCGACTGGAAGCGCGTGCCGATTTCGTATGAAGAGATGGACGACGCGACCAAGCAGATGAACCTGCGCCGTCATCATGCCCTGGACGACGCTAGGGCGCTGCGGCAGCTGGTGATGCATACGGCCGCCTGACGACTTAGCGCGTTGCTGCGTTTATCTACTGCAGGTCAGCGGCGTGACGCTTCAGTTGATCGAGCGTGACGATCTCGAGCGCCTTCTCGTGTGTCGCCGTCAGCAAGACCTGTGGCGCAGCGCCGGCGTCGAAGGCTTCCTTCCACCTCGCAACGCAAACGCACCAACGGTCGCCCGGTTTCAGTCCCGGAAAATCGAATTCCGGATGCGGTGTAACGAGATCGTTACCCCGTTGAACGGAAAAGTCGAGAAACTCCTGCGTGACCTTCACGCACACAGTGTGCGAGCCGATGTCCTGCGGACCCGTGTGGCAATACCCGTCGCGATAAAAACCTGTGGCGGGAGAGTCACAACATCCACTTAGGTCGCCGCCCAGAACATTTCGAGCGGACGAGGGCTTGTCCGGGTCGCGCATCTAGGGCCTGCTCACCCTAAAACATGAGATGCGTTGGGTCGCAATGCGGATGGCTGCGCGAAGAGCGGCGCTGCCGAATGGTGGTTCCATTCGCAAGCCGCTCGCCAAAGCAGACGCCGCATTTCGACCCAACCCGGAGGGAAAGGCCGCTTGCGGGCGCATTGCGTCGTTGTCGCTCGCTAATTGGTATGCACCAACGGCGCTCGCGACGCCTAGCACTGCATCCCGCAATCGGCTTTTCGCACTCATGTTTTGGGGTGAGCAGGCCCTTAGCTCTTGCCGTCGCGCGTCGGGCGAGGTTCGGGCGGCGGCAGCGAATCTGCGACGCGTTCAAGCCAGGGTACGAACTCATCGAGTACTGCGGTCAGTGCCTGGCTCAGCGCGGCGACGGCCGACGGCGCGTTCTCCTGTGCGACCGGCGCAGACGCGGCGAAGCGCTTACGCTCGACCAGATTGCGCCCGCGGCGTTCGATCAGCTCTGCCGTCACTTCGACTCGCGCGGTACCCGTGGCCACATCGTGAACCAGCTCGTTGACACCGACGTTCAGGATCAGTCCTCCGCCAACACCGCTGCCAAGGCGTGCGACGGAGTCAAAAATTCGGCGCGCTTCGATTCGCTCCGTTAACAAAGCCACGACGCGTTCGGAGGGACGATCGGTCCAGCTTGCGAATTGATAGAACTGGCGTTGCTGCGCGGCCCTCGTGTAGGCCATCGAATAGGTATCTCCGATCGACTCGGACGGCAACGTAGAGAGCAGCAACCGACGGTCGATCGGCGTCGCACGCGGCTGCACCTTAGGAGAAAGATCCGCGAGGCGGTACTGCGAGAGTGCCGTTCCATCGCCACCCAGGCCGATGCTGAAGCAGCCGGCGACGGATGCTGCTATGCACGCGATGAACACCATGCGCCCACGACGCAAGCTGCGCAAACTCAGCCTACTCACCCGGCCCCCTTTGCGTTTTGCCGGGACCTAGTAATGCAGCACGCGGGTCGCGCAACTGATCGAGCAGCCGTGTCAATGCTTCGACGGTAGCCCGCAGCTCGATCACAGCGACTGTGAATTGTTCGTCGGTCGACGATGCCACGTCCGATAAGGTGCGCGTCAGCGCCAGGGTCTGCTTCTCGAGCGCATTGGCTGCAGCTGAAACGTCTTTCAACGTCTGGTCGGCTTGCTTCAAGGCTGGAGGGAGCTGACTACCCGTGGTTTCTGCCAACTGTGAAAACCGGTTTCCGGCACGCCCGACTTCGATCGCGGCCGAGTTCATCGTGACCAAGGTCCTATCGAGATCTTTCATGCGCTGGTTGAGCCCGGCTGTCAGATCTCTGATGTTGGCGAGCGACGATGTCACTGCAGCGCGATTCTCCGCCGTCAGCAGCATATTGATGTTCTCTAGCGTCTCGGCAGCGATGTCGCCGATGCGGCCGACCTTGCCAGCGATCGCGTCGAAGCTGGACTCGCCTTCGGCGATCACCGGATAAGACTGGCCATCCTTGATCTCTGTCAGCGGTGGTCCGGCGGGCTCGGGTGTGATCAGCGTGATGCGCGCGATGCCGGTCACGAAGTTGCGTACGACGATCGCGACCGTATTGGCACGGACCGGAGCACGTGGGTCGGTACGAATCGTCACGCGCACGCGATTGATTTTCTCGGCCAGCAGATCGTAGTCTTCGACGCGTCCGATCTTTATTCCGCGCATGTCGACATCGGCACCGATCTGCAGTCCATCGAGCGGTTGCCGCTCGAAGAAGATCGTGTAGTACTTGAAATCGCCGCGGCCTCCGGCGCGATTCAGCCAGACGGCGGCCGCAATCAGCGCCGCGACCAGCACGATCAGCGCTATTCCGACGTAGGTGTACTTGGCTTCGGCTTCCATCGTCGGCGGATTCTACGAGACGGGCTCGTCTGTGGGGCTCAATCATCGTGCGCACCGAAAAGTACGACTTGATCCACTCGTTGTCGGATTGCAGTATCTGATCAATCGTGCCGTCGGCAAGTACCTTTCCTCCGTGCAGCACAATGATGCGATCGACCACCGTGAGCAGCGTGTCCAGGTCGTGCGTCACCAGAAACACCGTGATGTCGAGGTCGTCGACCAGCGAGCGCACCAATTGATCAAATGCGCGCGCCGTCGTCGGATCGAGTCCTGAGGTCGGCTCGTCGAGAAACACCACCTCGGGCTCCAGCGCAAGAGCACGCGCTATGGCAGCGCGCTTGCGCATGCCGCCGGACAGCTCACTCGGCATCTTCTCCGCCGCGTCGGGTCCCAGTCCTGCCTGCGCCAGCCGCAGCTTTACCAGCGGATCGAGCAGGTCAGGTGGTACCCGCGAATGTTCCAGTAACGGCACCGCAACGTTCTGTGCAACGGTCATCGAAGAAAACAGCGCACCGTCCTGAAACATCATTCCGAAGCGACGACGCATTGCGTTCAGCTGGTCCTCCGAGTCTCGCCAGACGTCGGTGCCGAGCAGGCAAATTCTTCCGTCCGTGGGACGCTGCAAGCCGATGATCTCGCGCAGCAGCACCGACTTTCCGGTTCCGCTGCCGCCGATCAGAGCGGTCAGAGTTCCACGTTGCAACGTGAAGCTGATGCCGTTATGCACCGTCTGCTCGCCAAAGCGCGTGACGACCGAATCGACTTCAAGGACCGTGTCAGATCGTTCCTTCATATTCCGAGTTCCTGAAAGAACACGGCGAACGCTGCGTCGAGCAAAATGACCGAGACAATGCTTTGTACGACGGTCGACGTGGTTGCCATTCCAACCGCGCGCGTATCGCGCTCGACCGACATTCCCATGCGGCACCCGATCACGGCAATGACCAGCGCAAACACCGGCGCCTTCGCAAGGCCTACCAGCGGATGCGAAATGTCGAGTCCATCGCGCAGTCGTGCGATGAAGGTCGTCGGCGTGACATCGAGCATCGAGTCTGCAACTACGATGGCGCCGCTCAGGCTCATCAAGTCGCCAATGAACACCAGTAGAGGCATCGCGACCATCAGGGCGATCACACGCGGCAGCACCAGCACATCCATCGGCGAAAGCCCGAGCGTGCGAATCGCATCGGTCTCTTCGGTGAGCTTCATCGCACCGAGCTGCGCAGTGAACGCTGCGCCTGAACGGCCGGCCACAATTACCGCGACGATGATCGGCGCGAATTCGCGCGTCATTCCGATGCCGACGCCATCGACAACGAAAATGTTGGCACCAAACTGTTCGGCCTGCAGGCCCAGCAGGTACGTGAAGACGACGCCTATCAATAGTGTGACGAGAGCGACGACAGGAATGGCGTTCAGACACACCTGTTCGAATTGCACCGCGAGTTCTCGCACACGCAACGAGTGCGGGCGCAACACGCCATGCGCAAGACCAGCTACGGTTGCACCGAGAAAATTAACATCGCCGATCACGCCGTGGCCTACTTCGATTCCACGTCGGCCGATCATTTCGACGATGCGCTCGCTATGGTGCGCGGTCGGCGCACGTGCCGAGTCGAGGCGCTTGAGCACTTGCTCGACGATGCGCAGCTCGTTCTGTGCAAAGCCCATCATCTGTGCCCGCGACTCCCCTGCGGATTCGAGATATTCAAGCAACGCAAGGGCGCCCGCCGAATCAATCTCGGCGATTTTGCTGCCGTCAACAATGACTTTCGGCGGCAGTTTCAGGGGCGACAGTTGTGTCGTGATGCGCTCAAGAAACGACAAGCGCCAGGAGCCGGTCAGTTGAAGGACTGCGGCATCCGCTCCTTGCGGAACTAAGACTGCGTTAGGCGCGACACTCGGGTCGCGCTGTCCGTCGTCATCGCCGGAGCTCACGCCGCCAGCAGTTGCCGCAACACAAACGGCAGAATGCCACCGTGCTTGTAGTACTCGACCTCAATAGGAGTGTCGATGCGGAGTTTGATCGTCACCCTTTGCGTCTTGCCACCGGCGCGATAAATGACCAACGTAGCGTCCTGCTGCGGTTTGATGCCGCCTTCAAGACCTTCGATATCGAAGGTCTCGTTTCCGATGAGCTTCAGCGTCTGTGCGCTGTCGCTGTCGAGGAACTGTAGTGGCAACACACCCATGCCAACCAGGTTGCTGCGGTGAATACGCTCGAAGCTGCGCGCGATGACCGCTTTTACGCCGAGTAGTTGAGTGCCCTTTGCCGCCCAGTCGCGAGACGATCCGGTGCCGTATTCCTCGCCGCCGAATACGACCGTTGGCACGCCTTCTTCCATGTACTTCATTGCCGCGTCGTAGATCGACATCAGTTCGCCCGAGGGCTGCAGAAGCGTGAACCCGCCCTCGATTCGCGAGCCGTCGGCCTGCTCCGGAATCATCAAGTTCTTGATACGCACGTTCGCAAACGTTCCGCGCATCATCACTTCATGATTGCCGCGCCGTGCGCCATATGAGTTGAAGTCAGCCTTCAGCACGTTGTTCGCGATCAGCCATTGTCCGGCGGGTGATGTGTCCTTGATCGCACCTGCCGGTGAGATGTGATCGGTCGTGATCGAGTCGCCGAAGATGCCGAGCGCACGAGCGCCCCTGACCGCCGTCGATGCCGCAGTCGGCTGCATCGCGAAATCTTCGAAAAACGGCGGTTTCGCGATGTATGTTGACTTTGGCCACGTGTAGACCTGGCCCGAAACGCTGCCGACCTTATTCCAAAGCTCGCCCGGATCGGTCTTCACTTTCGCGTAGTTCGCCTCGTACGCCTGTGGGTCCATCGCATATTTCATCAGCGCGTAAATCTCGTCCGAGCTCGGCCACACGTCGCCCAGCCAAACGTCTTTGCCGTGAGAGTTCTTTCCGAGCGGCTCGGTCATCAGGTCTTTCAGCACGGTGCCCGCGATTGCATACGCAACGACCAGCGGCGGCGATGCGAGGAAATTCGCTTTCAGGTTCGGATGTATGCGCGCTTCGAAGTTGCGGTTGCCCGACAGCACTGCGGCACACACCAGGTTATTGCTGATGATTGTTTCGTTGATCTCGGGCGACAAGTCACCGGCGTTACCGATGCAGGTAGTGCAGCCGTATGCAGCCAACGAAAAGCCGAGCTTCTCAAGGTAGGGCAGCAGGCCGGTCTTCTGCAGATAGTCGGTGACGATGCGCGAGCCAGGCGCCAGGGACGTCTTGATGTGCTTTTGCACCGTCAAGCCCGCCTCAACCGACTTCTTCGCCAGCAAACCGGCCGCCAGCAGTACGCCTGGATTGCTCGTGTTGGTGCACGACGTGATCGCGGCGATCAAGACGTCCCCGTCGGCAATCGCTACGCCGCCTAGCTCCCGTGCAGGCAGAGGCTGTACCAGCGGGCGATTGCCTTTCATCTCCACCACGTCCCGCGGCGCTCCATCAGGAGTCGGCGGGCCCGATCCTGCACGTACGCCATTGTCGGTTCCCAACGAAAACCGTTGCGACAGGCGCGCTCCAGGCTGATTGAATCCGTTCTCGAGTACGGAGGCCGAAAACAGTCGCGTGAATTCGCGCTTTACATTGCCGATCTCGATTCGGTCCTGTGGGCGCTTCGGCCCGGCAAGCGAGGGCGCGACGGTGCCCAGATCGAGCGACACGACCGACGAGTAATCGATGGCGCCGGCCTTCGGAATGCCGAACAGACCCTGTGCGCGAAAGTAGGCCTCGAAGGCCGCCAGCTCGTCGTGCGTGCGCCCGGTGCCTTCGAAGTATGAGATTGTCTTTTCGTCCACGGGAAAAAATCCCATCGTCGCGCCGTACTCGGGGGCCATGTTGCCGATGGTTGCGCGATCCGGGACCGCCAGGCTCGCGGTGCCTTCGCCGAAGAACTCGACGAACTTGCCGACGACTTTGGCCTTGCGCAGCAGTTCGGTGATCGACAACACCAGATCTGTGGCGGTCACGCCTTCGCGCAGCTTGCCTTTCAGATGCACGCCGACTACGTCGGGTGTCAGGAAATAAACCGGCTGGCCGAGCATTCCCGCTTCAGCTTCGATGCCGCCGACGCCCCAGCCGACAACTCCGATGCCGTTGATCATCGTCGTATGACTGTCGGTGCCGACCAGCGTGTCGGGATAGTAGATGCCGTCTTTCTTGTACACGCCGCGCGCGAGGTATTCGAGGTTGATCTGATGCACGATGCCGAAGCCGGGCGGCACGACGCCGAACGTGTCGAATGCCTGCATGCCCCACTTCATGAACTCATAGCGCTCGCGATTGCGCTGAAACTCGAGCTTCATGTTCAGATCGAGTGCGTCCTTGGTGCCGTAGTGATCGACCATCACCGAGTGATCGACAACCAGATCGACGGGTACCAGCGGCTCGATTGTCTTCGCGTTCTTGCCCATCGCGTCAGCCACGTTGCGCATCGCCGCGAGATCGGCGAGCAGAGGGACACCGGTGAAGTCCTGCAGCACAACGCGCGCGACGACGAACGGAATCTCGTCGGTGCGGGTGGCTCCCGGCTTCCAGCTCGCAAGCTGGCGCACATGCTCCTCGGTGACTTTGACGCCGTCACAGTTGCGCAACACCGATTCGAGCACGATGCGAATCGAAACCGGCAGGCGAGAGACTTTGCCGAGGCCCGCGGCCTCGAGTGCCGCCAGGTTGTAGAACTTGCCGCGCTTCGGGCCGACGTTGAATTCTTGCAGTGAGTTGAACAGGTTGTGCGCCATCAATGACCTCAGATAACCATTAAGTCGACGAACTCGTGCACGGGCGTGGAGGCCAGACGCTTCGAGTCCATGCACAGCTCAAGAATCGCATCGGCCTGCTTGTCAGGAAACACTCGCGCCAAGTTCCTCTTGAACTTCTCCACCAGCAGTGGAATGCCTTCCTTGCGACGTCGCTTGTGCCCGATCGGGTACTCGACGATAACTTCCTTCAGCTTCTTGCCATCGGCCAGCTCGACCGTCAATGCGTTCGCGATCGAACGCTTGCTGGGGTCGAGATAGTCCTTCGTAAATTGCTTGTCTTCGACGCACGTGATCTTGTCGCGCAGCACATCGATACGCGGATCGGAAGCAACGTCGTTTTCGTAGTCTTCAGCGGTCAAGCGACCGAAGATCAGCGGCACGGCCACCATGTACTGGATGCAGTGATCGCGATCGGCAGGATTATCAAGCGGCCCCTTTTTGTCGATGATGCGGATGCACGCTTCGTGCGTACGAATCGTGATCTTCTTGATGTCGTCGGCGGTTTTGCCCAGGTTCTTTAACTGACCGTGCAGCGTCATCGCGGCTTCGACCGCGGTCTGCGAATGGAACTCGGCGGGAAACGAGATCTTGAACAGGATGTGCTCCATCACGTACGAACCGTACGGGCGCTGAAATGTGAACGGCTTTCCCTTGAACAGCACGTCGTAGAAGCCCCATGTCTTCGCTGTCAGCACCGACGGATAACCCATTTCACCGGTTTTGGCGATCAATGCAAGGCGCACCGCGCGCGAGGTCGCGTCACCCGCCGCCCAGCTCTTGCGCGATCCGGTGTTCGGTGAGTGTCGATAGGTGCGCAGGGCCTGACCATCGACCCACGCCAGCGAGACGGCATTGATGATTTCGTCGCGCGTCAGGCCGAGCATTTGCGCAACAACTGCTGTCGAGGCGACCTTAACCAGGACCACATGGTCGAGACCGACCTTGTTGAAGGAGTTCTCGAGCGCGATACATCCTTGAATCTCGTGTGCCTTGATCATCGCCGTCAACACATCATTGACAATCAAAGGCGCCTTGCCCGATGCGGCGGCATTGCGCGACAACCAGTCTGCAGTGGCAAGAATCCCGCCGAGGTTGTCAGAAGGATGTCCCCATTCGGCCGCGAGCCACGTGTCGTTGAAATCGAGCCATCGGATCATCGCGCCGATATCGAATGCGGCTTTGACCGGGTCCAGCTGGAACTGGGTGCCGGGTACCTTGGCACCGTTCGGCACCAGCGTGCCCTGCACGATCGGACCCAGCATCTTGGTACACGCCGGAAATTCGAGCGCTTCGAATCCGCATCCCAGCGTGTCCATCAGGCAATAGCGCGCCGTTTCGTAAGCGTCCTTGCTCTTGACCTTGTACTTCGTGACGTAATCGACGATGTCGACCAGGACCTTGTCCGGCTTCGGACGAACGTTGCTGATGTGGCTGCTCATTGCGAATGATGTGATTATTTTTTTGACTGGGTTTTGGCGTCAGGTCGACTCGGTACCTTCAGACGACAAGTGATCGGCTCGGTGAGCAGCGGATCGAACGTCAGCTGTCCTTCGTCGCCGTTGGTGTGCCAGACGACCTTGCCATCCTTACTCACGTAACGGGAGCCCGAGACAGCGGGTGCGGATGCCACTTCGACGCGGCTGCCGATGTACGTCAGCTGCGCGGCGCCCTCGGGGCGGCGCGGGTGTGCGTTAAACCGCAGGATGCGCCCGTTGTCGCACAGCCAATCGGTCGTGAAGCTGCGGGTCGGTGCGGTGTTGCTGGCCTGCGCCAACGGCAACACAAGCCAAATCGCAAACGCGATCAAGGCGGATCTCATTGCCGCTGCTCGATCGGCACGAATTTCAGATCTTCGGGCCCGACGTAATTCGCACTCGGCCGAATGATCTTGTTATCGATGCGCTGCTCGATCACGTGTGCACTCCAGCCGCTGGTGCGCGCGATGACGAACAGCGGCGTGAACATCGCGGTCGGAACGCCCATCATGTGATAGCTGGTTGCGCTGTACCAGTCGAGATTCGGGAACATCTTTTTCTCGCGCATCATCACCTGCTCGACACGCGCAGAAATGTCGAACAATTTCATGTTGCCCGCGTCGGCAGACAGCGCGCGTGCCACTTCCTTGATGATTTCGTTGCGCGGATCGGCGACCGTATAAACAGGGTGACCGAACCCGATGATCACCTGCTTGTCGGCCACGCGCCTGACGATGTCCTGCTCGGCGTCGGCGGGATTGTCGTACCGGCCGATCGTGTCGAACGCAAATTCGTTGGCTCCGCCGTGCTTCGGGCCCTTTAGCGCGCCGATAGCTGCTGTGATGGCCGAGTACATGTCGCTGCCAGTCCCCGCGACGACGCGCGCCGTAAATGTGGACGCATTGAATTCGTGCTCGGCGTACAGGTTAAGCGACGTATGCATCGCGCGGACCCACAAGTCCGATGGCGATCGCCCGTGCAGCAGGTGCAGGAAGTGTCCGCCAATCGAATCGTCCTCGGTCTCGACGTCGATGCGACGCCCCGAGTGCGAGAAGTGGTACCAGTAAAGCAGCATGGAGCCGAACGAGGCCAGCAAGCGGTCCGCGATGTCGCGCGCTTCGGCGAGCTTGTGCTCGGGCCCTTCGGGCAACACCGAGCCGAGTGCCGAGCACGCGGTGCGCATCACATCCATCGGATGCGTATTGGCCGGCACCGCTTCGAGTATGCGTTGAACCGCCGCCGGGATAGCGCGCAGGCTCTTCAGCTTGCGCTTGTAGGCGGCGAGTTCCGATGAGGTCGGAAGCTTGGCGTGGACCAGCAAGTAGGCGATCTCTTCGAACTCGCAGCGCGCCGCGATGTCGAGAATGTCGTAACCGCGATAGTGCAGGTCGTTGCCGGTGCGGCCGACCGTGCATAGCGCTGTGTTGCCGGCGACGACGCCGGATAACGCAACCGATTTCTTCGGCTTCAACGCAGCGGTCCCAGAAACGGCTGGAAGGTCGTTCATCGCGGGTGTCTACCCCAGAAGCTGCGCAACACCGTCGCGCTCTTCCAACAGCTCTTTCAACGTCGCGTCCATTTTCTGCCGCGAGAAGTCGTCGATCTCGAGACCCTTGACGACCTCATACGAGCCACTCGTACACACGCACGGCACGCCGTAGATAATGTCTTGCGGAATGCCGTAGCCGCCGTCAGATGCCACGCCCATCGTGACCCAACGTCCGGCGGTGCCGGAAATCCAGTCCCGCACGTGATCGATCGCCGCATTGGCGGCCGATGCGGCCGACGATAGCCCGCGCGCTTCGATGATTGCAGCGCCGCGCTTGCCAACAGTCGGAATGTAGGTATCCCGATACCACGTGTCATCGATCATCGCCTTAGCAGGCTTGCCGTCGATCGTCGCGAATCGCACGTCCGGATACATCGTCGGCGAGTGGTTGCCCCAGACGATCAACTTCTCAATCGACGACACCGGCTTTGCCGTCTTCGCCGCGAGTTGCGACAACGCGCGATTGTGATCGAGTCGCATCATCGCGGTGAAGCTTGTTTTCGGAAGTGACGGTGCAGACTTCATCGCGATATACGCGTTGGTATTCGCAGGATTGCCGACGACGAGCACCTTCACGCTGCGCTTCGCCGAGCGATCGAGCGCTTTACCCTGAGCTGTGAAGATCTGGGCATTGGCAGCCAGCAGATCCTTGCGCTCCATGCCAGGCCCGCGCGGCCGCGCTCCCACGAGCAGCGCGATATCGGCGTCCTTGAACGCGGCGCCTGGATCGCTATACGCCTGCATTCCCGAGAGCAGGGGAAACGCGCAATCCTCCAATTCCATCATCACGCCCTTGAGCGCTTTTTGCGCTTTCTCGTCGGGGATCTCGAGCAGCTGCAGATCGATCGGCTGGTCCTTGCCGAGCATTTCTCCAGACGCGATGCGAAACAGCAATGAGTAGCCGATCTGCCCGGCGGCACCGGTGACGGCGACACGAACGGGAGATTTATTCATGACCGCGTTCTCCGATGGAATCGTTGTTCCGCATTAGGTGAAACAGCAAGACCGCTAGCGGGGGCGGCGAGCAGTCTACTGCAAAAGACCCGATTGGTACGACAAGTCTTATATAAGATAGATGATGATATTGTAGGACTCTTTGTGGTGAAATGGAACGATGTCTACCGTTGCCAAGGATGTCGATCCCGCCAGCCAGGCGGCTGTATACGCGCCGCTGTATCGGCAGATCAAAGAGCTGATCGTGCAGGGGCTGCAGCGCGGCGAATGGAAGCCTGGCGAGATGATCCCGAGCGAGGTTGACCTCGCGGCGCGATTTCAAGTCAGCCAAGGAACGGTGCGCAAGGCTGTCGACGAGCTGTCGACCGAAAATCTGCTGGTGCGGCGGCAAGGCAAGGGTACCTTCGTTGCCACACACCACGAACCGCGTGCGCAATTCCGATTTCTGCGCGTGGTGCCTGATGACCACGAGCCAACCCCAGCCACGAGTACCTACCTTGACTGCAAACGAACGCGAGCGACTGGCGAGATCGCGCGGCATCTCGCCGTCCGGCCCAGTGACCCCGTGGTGTATCTGCGTCGGCTACTGAGCTTCGAGGGCACGCCGGTCGTGCTGGATGAAATCTGGCTTCCCGGCAATCTATTCAAGAAGCTGACGGCCGAGCGGCTTGCCGACTACAAAGGCCCGCTTTACGGCCTGTTTGAAAGCGAATTTGGAACACGCATGATCCGGGCCGATGAGCGCATACGGGCCGTTGCTGCAACGACCGATGCGGCCAAACATTTAAAAGTCGCTACTGGCTCACCGCTGCTACTGGTTGAGCGCGTCTCGTACACGTACGGTGAGCGCCCGGTGGAGGTCAGGCGTGGGCTATCGGTCACGGAGCGGCACCACTATCGCAACACCCTGAGCTGAGGGTTGCTGCCCGTTCGACCGATTTGGTTCAGTGCAGCAATTCGGTCAGAATACTGGTCGCGAAGCCTTTTAAAACCCACGGCCATTGATGAGCAGCTTTACCGCAGAAAAAGAGCCAAGGCCGAAGTTTCGTAACCTTAACTTTCCGTTGCTACTGTCGTACCGCCTGCCGCTGCCCGGCGTCGTGTCGATCATGCATCGGATCAGTGGCGCGGCGCTGTTCCTGATGTTGCCGCTGCTGCTGTGGCTGTTCGACTTGAGCCTGATGTCCGAGCTGAGTTTTGAGCGGCTGCGCGGCATCACATCCAACTTTTTCTTCAAATTGTTGCTGGTGTTTTTGATCTGGGGTTTCTTACATCACCTCGTCGCCGGGATTCGCTATTTGCTGCTCGATCTGCACGTGGGCATTGACCTGAAATCCGCGCGCGCCGGCGCGATCGTGGTTTATGCGGTCAGCTTGCCACTGGCGTTCATCGCGTCATTGAAGATCTTTGGGGTTTTCTGATGGTGCGCACGGTCTCCGGCATCGGTTCCAAGCGCCTCGTCGTCGGTGCTCATTACGGGTTGGCAGGGTTTATCGGCCAACGCGTGACGTCGATCGTGTTGACGCTGTGGATATTCCTGGTCGGCGTCAGCATGCTGTTCGGCCCTCTGTCCTACGACACCTGGGCAGCGCTGTTTGCGCCTTTGTGGATGAAGATCGTCACGCTGATCGCGCTGTTTTCTTTGCTGTATCACGCGTGGATCGGCATGCGAAATATCTGGATGGACTATATCCAGCCCGTATGGGTCCGGTTGTCTCTTGAAACGATCACGATCCTTTGGCTCATCGCCTGCGGCGTGTGGTCGGTTCAGATTCTGTGGCGCGTATGAAAAGACCCGATGGCGCCTCTCTTCGGTCGCTGCCCCCCGAGGGGGCGCGTCAGTACCTTGGGGCGGCCCGGCGGTGCTGACGATGGCCACGACAACTATCTCGCGCCGCAGATTCGATGCTGTCATCGTCGGTGCCGGCGGCGCGGGCATGCGCTGCTCACTACAACTTGCGAACGCGGGCCTGAACGTGGCCGTGCTGTCAAAGGTCTTTCCCACCCGCTCGCATACGGTTGCCGCACAGGGCGGAATCGGCGCATCGCTCGGCAACATGACCGAGGACAACTGGCTATGGCACATGTTCGACACCGTCAAGGGGTCGGACTATCTTGGCGACCAGGATGCGATCGAGTTCATGTGTCGAGAGGCGCCGCACGTTGTCTACGAGCTCGAGCACTTTGGGATGCCGTTCGATCGCAATCCTGACGGCACGATTTATCAGCGCCCGTTCGGCGGGCATTCTGCTCATTTTGGCGAAAAGCCGGTGCCACGGGCGTGCGCTGCCGCCGATCGCACCGGCCACGCGATGCTGCATACGCTGTATCAGCGCAACCTCGCGTCGCACACGCGGTTCTTTGTCGAGTGGATGGCGCTCGACCTGATTCGCAACGCGGACGGCGAAGTGGTCGGCGTAATTGCGCTCGAGATGGAAACCGGCGAGCCGATGATTTTCGAATCGAAGGTGACCGTGCTGGCCACTGGAGGCGCCGGTCGAATCTTCGAGGCGTCGACCAATGCGTATATCTGCACCGGTGACGGCCTCGGGCTTGCGGCACGTGCCGGACTGCCACTCGAAGATATGGAGTTCTGGCAGTTTCACCCGAGTGCGGTGGCTGGAGTGGGGGTGCTGATTACCGAAGGCGTGCGAGGCGAGGGTGGGATTCTGCTTAACTGCAACGGCGAGCGATTCATGGAGCGCTACGCGCCGACGCTCAAAGATCTGGCGCCGCGCGATTTCGTCTCTCGCTCGATGGACCAGGAGATCAAGGAAGGGCGCGGCTGCGGTCCGAACAAGGACTATGTGCTGCTGAAGCTCGATCACCTTGGCGCCGAAACGATCATGAAGCGGCTGCCGTCGATCCGCGAGATTGCAATCAAATTTGCGAATGTCGATCCGATCAAGGAGCCGATTCCGGTAGTGCCGACGATCCACTATCAGATGGGCGGTATTCCGACCAATTACTTCGGACAGGTGGTCGCACCGAGGGGGGCGACCCGAACGCCGTTGTCGAAGGTTTGTATGCGATCGGCGAATGCGCGTGCGTCAGCGTGCATGGTGCAAATCGCTTGGGTACGAACTCGCTGCTCGATCTGCTGGTTTTCGGGCGAGCCGCAGGTAATCACATCATTGAGCACAAGGCGGGTGCGGGCGCCCACAGGAGCTTTCCGGCAGACGGCGGCGCGGCGACGATGGCGCGCCTCGCAGCGCTCGACGCGGCCACTAGCGGAGAGCGCGTGCAGGATGTCGCGAACGACATCCGGCGAACCATGCAGGCACACTGTGGTGTGTTTCGAACCGGGCCGTTGCTGCAGGAGGGCGTGCGCAAGATCATGGCGCTCGAGGAGCGGGCGCGCCATGTTTTCATCGACGACAAGTCCAAGGTTTTCAATACCGCGCGGATCGAGGCGCTGGAGCTCGAGAACCTGGTCGAGACTGCCAAGGCAACGATCGTTTCTGCCGCAACACGAACCGAAAGCCGCGGCGCACACTCGCGCGATGATTATCCGGAGCGCGACGATGTGAACTGGCTCAAGCACACGTTGCACTATTCAAACGGCAATCGCGTCGATTACAAGCCGGTGAATACCAAGCCGCTCACTGTCGACCCATTCGAGCCAAAGCCCAGGACGTTTTAGCAACAGGACAGACATGACTTCGAGCATCACCGCCGCCGATTCGACTCTTGCAACAGCGAGCGAACCGGGCTTGCGCACCGTTCAGTTCGAGATTTACCGCTACGACCCCGACAAGGACAAGCAGCCGTATATGCAGAAGCTGCAGGTAACGCTGCAGCCCTTCGATCGCATGCTGCTCGATGCGCTGATTCGCATCAAGGCCGAAGTCGACGACAGTTTGTCGCTGCGCCGTAGTTGCCGTGAAGGCGTGTGTGGTTCCGACGCGATGAACATCAACGGCAAGAACGGCCTCGCCTGTGTGACCAATATGCGCGACCTGAAAGAGCCGATCGTTTTGCGGCCGATCCCCGGGTTGCCGGTGATTCGGGACCTGATCGTCGACATGTCGCAATTCTTCAAGCAGTACGAATCCATTAAGCCGTATTTGATCAACGACGAGCCTCCGCCCGAAAAAGAGCGGCTACAGTCGCCGGCCGAGCGCGAAGAACTCAACGGCCTTTACGAGTGCATCCTGTGCGCGTGCTGCTCGACGGCGTGCCCGTCATTCTGGTGGAATCCCGACAAGTTCGTTGGCCCGGCCGGCTTGTTGCAGGCATATCGCTTCATTGCCGATTCGCGCGACCAGGCGACCAACGATCGGCTCGACAATTTGAACGATCCATATCGGTTGTTCCGTTGTCACACGATCATGAATTGTGTCGACGTATGCCCGAAAAATCTGAACCCCACACTGGCGATCGGCAAGATCAAGGAGTTGCTGGTACGGAGGGCGGTGTGATCGCGGACGCCGGTACCTTGTCGTTGGCGCGCCGGCGCTTGCGCTGGCGCGCACGTCGCGGCCTGCTCGAAAACGATGTGCTGATCACGCGTTTTCTGGATCGCCACGGCGATCGACTGACCAGCGATGAGATGGTGTCGTTCGAGGCGCTCCTTGACCTCCCTGAGAACGAATTGCTCGATTTGTTGCTTGCGCGCCGGCCGTTGCCTGCCGCGCTCGATATTCCCGACGTGCGGGAAGTGCTGGACCGGCTGCGCACCAGCTGAAGTCAATCAGGACGGAGACCATGGCGCTCGATTCGTCGAACAAGAAGGCCACGCTGACGTTTTCGGACGGAGGCACGCCGCTGGAATTGCCGATTTACCAGGGCACGATGGGCCCGGAAGTGATCGATATCCGAAAGCTGTATGCGCAGACCGGAAAATTCACCTACGACCCGGGCTTCATGTCGACCGCGGCGTGCGAATCATCGATCACGTTTATCGACGGCGACAAGGGCGAGCTGCTGTACCGCGGGTATCCGATCGAGCAGCTGGCCACACAGTGTGATTACCTGGAGACGTGCTACTTGCTGCTTTACGGGGAACTGCCGAACGCAGCCCAGAAGGAGAATTTCGACAAGACGGTCCGGTATCACACGATGGTCAACGAGCAGATGCAATTCTTTCTGCGCGGATTCCGGCGCGACGCACATCCGATGGCGGTGATGACCGGCCTGGTCGGGGCGATGTCGGCGTTCTACCCGGACTCGATGAACCTCAACGACCCGCATCAGCGGGAAATCTCCGCGCATCGTCTGATCGCGAAGATGCCGACGCTGGTCGCGATGGCTTACAAGTACACCGTCGGGCAACCTTACGTGTATCCGCGCAACGATTTGAGCTACGCCGCCAACTTCATGCGCATGATGTTCGCCACGCCGTGCGAGGAGTACAAGGTAAACGACGTGCTGGTACGTGCGATGGACCGAATTTTCATCTTGCACGCCGACCACGAGCAGAATGCATCGACTTCGACGGTACGGTTGTGCGCCTCATCGGGCACGAATCCGTTTGCCGCGATCGCGGCCGGCGTCGCTTGCCTGTGGGGCCCTGCGCACGGTGGGGCCAACGAAGCGGCGCTCGGCATGTTGTACGAGATACAGCGCCAGGGCGGCGTCGCCAAGATCGGCGAGTTCATCGCCAAGGTCAAGGACAAGAACTCGGAAGTTCGGTTGATGGGGTTTGGGCACCGCGTCTACAAGAATTACGATCCGCGCGCGAAGCTGATGCGTGAAACATGTCACGAGGTACTGAACGAGCTGGGTCTGCAGGACGATCCGCTGTTCAAGCTTGCGATGGCGCTCGAGAAAATCGCGCTGGAAGACGACTACTTCGTCAGCCGCAAGTTGTATCCGAACGTCGACTACTACTCGGGCATCGTGCAGAAAGCGATCGGCGTTCCCGTGCCGCTGTTTACGGCGGTCTTCGCGCTTGCACGTACGGTCGGCTGGATCGCGCAGCTGAACGAAATGATTGCCGATCCCGAATATAAGATCGGGCGTCCTCGGCAACTGTTTGTCGGAGCGAAGCGGCGCGACGTCAAGCCGATCGCGACGCGGAAGGCTGCCTAGCTCGGCCTCTTAGGCTCTTTCCGCCTGCATCGGTTTGGCCTTTGTCGTGATCGGCTCATAGCCGATACGCTCGTACTCGGCGATGACCTGCGCGCCCAGCAGCAGCACGATCGCTCCGATCTCGACACTCAATAGCACCGCGATCGACGTCGTAAGCGAGCCGTAGACCACTTGTATCTGCGATATGGTCGAGTAGTACCAGACCAGCACGTGGCGGGTGAGCTCCCACAGAATGGCTGCAGCCGTGCCGCCGATCAACGCGTGTCGTAGCGACAGTCGCCCAACCGGCATCACCAGGTAGATCGCGGTCAACAGCAGAATTTCTCCGCCGACACCAAGCAGATACAGCAGCTTCGCCGAGAACTCGTCAAGCGGACGAGACTCTCCAAGGATGACCACTGCATGAGTACCCAATCGGCTGAGGGCGCCAGATACGACGGTGATGATCATCAACCCGACTGCGAGCGACACGATGAACAGGTACGGCATCACGGCCGACACCAGAAAGTGACGTCGCCGCACGGTGACACGATGGAAAAAAATAACCGACATCGCATTTTCAAGAACCGTAAATGCGAGTGTGCTGAAAAAAAGCATCAAGGCCAGCAGCAGCCAACCGACAAGCTCACGGTGCATCAAGAAATTGCGCAACTCGCCTACCAGCGCGCGCGACTGGCCGGGAACGACAAACTCCAGATAGGTTCCGATCGCACCAAGAACCTGCTCCTCGTTGAAAATCTGCGTGAGCGCCAGCACGACGAGGATCAGCAGCGGTACCAGCGAAAGCAGCGCGTAATAGGCGACTGCGCCAGCCAGCAGCAAGCCTTGGTTGGCGCGAAACTGTTTCAGAACTGCGAGCGAGAAGTCGATCGGATGCCGAAGCGCCTTTCTCGCATTAGTTGCGAACTTTCGCATCGCCGCACTTTAGCGCGGCTGCGGAGGGTGAGTGGCGGTTTCTAGCCGCAAGCGCTAAGCGGCATCGGCTCTTATTCCCACGCTCGTCTTTCTCCAGTCGATCTTGCGTGTCACGATCATCGTCGCCGCGAGCACCAGGAAGAGCAGTACGCTGCCCATCAGTAGTGCTGTGCCTTCTGCAATCAGGATGGAATAGATTGTTGCGTACATTGCCGCCAGTGCTGCGCCGAACCCGAGCGCCCGTCCCCAATTTGCCAGTACATGGCTCAGGTAGTACGTAATGAGCAACGTACACGCAGAGGCGCCAATCAAGTAGGCGACGCCGAACGCGATGTGTTCGGACAGGCTCAGCAGCAACAGGAAGAAAATCACCAGCGCCAGGCCGACGAACGCGTATTGCATCGGGTGCGCATTCAGAGAGCGCAGGGTCTGAGCAACAGGTGCAGGGCCGTCCCAAGACTGTTGCGTGCCCCCGCGGGGGGCGGACGCAACGCGGCCGGGGGCACACACATCGAACAGAAACATCGCGCCGAACACGAGAACGATGATGAGTGCGCCGTGCTTCGCGGAGCGTTCGGCGAGCAGATAGGTATTGACGGCTTCGATGAAATCGATTTGAAACGTATCGACGCGCGCCGGAGCATGCTGAGCTCGCTGTTCGGATCGGGTTTGAGATGTGAGGTGGCGGACCTGCTGCTGCACATCCGACGCGAGTGCTGAGATCGACCAGTCGGCGGAGAATCCGCTCGCGCTGACAGTACGATCGCGCGGCAGATAGCTGCCACCGAAATGCGGGTCGGGCCACGCCGACTTGACGGACACGGCACTGGTTGTAGCGGTCGGCGAAAACGCGAGGCGCTCGGTTCCCGCCAACTCGAAATTGATTGAAAACCGCGCGGCTCCATCGTGCAACGCTGTCAGCGGCACATGCAAGCCTGCGGCAAGCATCGACAGCTGCGTGCCTTCGCGAAAGCTCAGCGCCTGACCGTTCAAGTTGATCGCGGGCGTGCCGCGCAGTCCCCGTACGTCCGAAATCGGGAGAACTAGTCGAGGTTCGCCCCAGACGACGCGACGTCCTTCGACGGAGGGCTTGATCTGGCTGCGATCGGGCAATGTCATCGCACCGTTGATCACCATCGACGACTCGAACGTGCGCACGCGATGAATGCCACGATAACGATCATTCTTGACCATCACGTCTGCCGCTGCCTGCGCCTGGTCGGCAAACCACACCAGGTTTTTCGACTCACTCATCGGCGTGACGCGCACGCGATTGGCAGCATCGACACTCTGCTCCGACCATTGCTCCACGTATGGCCACACGAAAAAGGGTAATGCGACAGTCTGCGGACCAGCAAAGCTCGCCTGCACGCTTGCAATCGCCTCGGCCCGCCGTGACGCCCGCTCGGCGATCAATCCTTCGATCATTCCCAGCGGTATCAGCATCAGGATCGCGAGAACGCCGATCACGACAGACTTCAGGAACAGTGAGTTGCGTGGCGTCTTGAGCACGAGAAGCTCCAGTGGCGTAGGAGCTTCAATCGTCGCGGCGCCGCGTGAAAATTTGCGGAACCGGTGGTGAACTAAGTGTGAAGCTAGCGAAGCTCGGCGTTAAGTGCGTTGAGCGCGGCCGCGCCAGGGCACAGATCGCTTTCAGTGAGCTTGTTAAGAGGAGTCTGTGAAGTCGCGAGATGCTCGTGCAGATCGTCTGCTTCCGGATCGATGTACAGCAACCCGGTCACGATCTCTCCGCGCGCCTGATGGAGTTGAATGTGGTTGATCGCTGCCAGACGATCGCCGGCGTCGTAGGCTTCATCGAGCTTCCGCAAGCGGAGGCGACTGCCATCGTGCTGCACGACCTCGAAGACCTCGCCGGGTGCGTAGTCAGCCCCGATCGCCTCGCGCTGCGGCATGAAGTCGAGCCGATTGACCGCGTCGTTGTGCTCGCGCACGTAGTCGTAACTCTTGGTGCTTCCGGGATGATTGTTGAACGCAACGCACGGACTTAAAACGTCGATCAGCGCGGCGCCGCGATGGCTCAATGCACCTTTGATCAACGGCACAAGCTGATCCTTGTCGCCGGAAAAGCTGCGCGCAACATAGGTCACCCCCAGCTGCAGCGCGATGGCCACCATATCGATCGGTGCATCTCGATTCACTGCACCGCGCTTGGATTTCGAGCCTTGATCGGCCGTTGCCGAGAATTGTCCCTTTGTCAGGCCGTAGACGCCGTTGTTCTCGACGATGTACGTCATGTTGACGCCGCGCCGGATCAAATGCGCGAATTGGCCAAGCCCGATCGAAGCCGAATCGCCGTCGCCGGAAACTCCGAGATAGAGCAGATCGCGATTTGCGAGGTTGGCGCCGGTCAATACCGACGGCATGCGCCCATGCACCGAGTTGAAGCCGTGCGACGCGCCGAGGAAATAGTCTGGCGTCTTCGATGAGCAGCCGATGCCGGATAGCTTCGCAACGCGATGTGGCTCGATGGCCAGCTCCCAGCACGCCTGCACGATCGAGGCTGAAATCGCATCGTGGCCGCAGCCGGCGCACAGCGTCGAGATCTTTCCCTCATAGTCGCGCCGCGTGTAACCCAACCGATTCGCCGGCAGCGTCGGATGACGCAGTTTCGGTTTCGCCAGATATGTCATTACGCAGCCTTCCCGGACTTGATGGGCAGCACATTCGTGCCTCGAACGCGGGACGCGATCGCGCTGACGATAAAGCGCGCGGTGATCGGTGTGCCGTCATAGTGCAGTACCGGCACCAGGCGTGTGGGGTCGATCTGCAGCTCGTTGATGAGCATCGAGCGCAGCTGCCCGTCACGATTCTGTTCGACGACGAACACCGATTCGTGATCAGCGATGAAACGCTTCACCGACGGCGCAAACGGAAATGCGCGTACGCGCAGGCGATCCAGATGCACGTCCTGACGCTCCAGGTCGGCGATTGCTTCGTTCATCGCCGGGCTGGTCGAGCCGTAGTAGATCACTCCATGCGATGTTTTCTTGGATGACTGCGATGCCACCGGCGGCGGCACCAACTTCGCGGCGGTGGCGAACTTCTTCAGCAGCCGCTCCATGTTGTAGATGTAATCGGGACCTGCCTCCGAATAGCGGGCGTATGCATCTTTTGTCGTCCCGCGTGTGAAATACGCGCCGCGCGTGGCGTGCGTGCCGGGAAGTGTGCGCGATGGAATGCCGTCGCCGTCGGCATCGAGGTAACGCCCGAAATCGCGCCCCTCCTCGAGCTCGGCTTCGTTCATGACCTTTCCACGGTCGTAGAGGCGACTGTCGTCCCACTGCAGAGGCGCGCACAAGCGGTGATTCATGCCGATGTCCAGATCAGTCATCAGAAAGATCGGCGTCTGCAGCCGCTCGGCCAGATCAAGCGATGCCGCTGCGAATTCAAAGCACTCGTACGGATCTTCCGGAAACAAAAGCACATGCTTGGTGTCGCCATGCGACGCATAGGCACATGCAAGCAGGTCTGACTGCTGCGTGCGCGTCGGCATGCCCGTCGACGGGCCCCCGCGCTGGACATCGATGATGACCGCTGGGATCTCGGCGAAATACGCGAGACCAATGAACTCGCTCATCAGCGAAACGCCTGGGCCCGAGGTTGCCGTAAATGAACGTGCGCCGTTCCAGCCTGCGCCAATGACGATCCCGATCGAGGCGAGTTCGTCTTCGGCCTGCACGATCGCGAACTTGTTGGTACCGGTGGCCTTATCGACGCGATACTTGCCACAGTACTTCTGAAACGCTTCGGCCAGCGATGACGACGGTGTGATGGGATACCACGCGCAAACCGTCGCGCCGCCGTACACGCAACCCAGAGCTGCGGCGGCGTTTCCCTCGATAAAGATGCGGTCTCCGACCGCATTGCGCCGCTCGACACGCAGGTCGATCGCGTCTTCCAACCGCTCGCGCGCGTGATGCAATCCGGTCATGAATGCGTCAAGGTTCGGCTTGATCAGGCGATCCTTGCCCTTGTACTGCTCGCCAAGCAGCTGCGCAATTACCTCCGGCTCGATGCCGAGCAGCTCCGTCAGCACGCCGACATACATGATGTTCTTCAATAGCTGGCGTTCTTTGGCGTCGACATACTTGCTCGCTGCAATGTCGGTCAGCGGCACGCCGATCAGGTTGACATCGGCGCGCAGCTTCGCCGCAGCGATCGGCTTCGTGCTGTCGTACATCAAGTAGCCGCCGGGCTCGATCTCGGCGATGTCCTTGTCCCACGTCTGCGGATTCATCGCGACCATCAGATCGACGCCGCCACGGCGGCCAAGGTGCCCTTGCTCGGTTACGCGCACTTCGTACCAGGTTGGAAGGCCCTGAATGTTGGACGGGAAAATATTGCGCGGCGAAACGGGAACGCCCATGCGCAGGATGGCGCGGGCGAACAACTCATTCGCCGACGCCGACCCCGAGCCATTGACGTTGGCGAACTTGATGACGAAGTCGTTGACCGCCTGGATGCGCGTACGCGTCGCCGATGTGGCCGCCCGATCGGGAGCGTTCATGCAGCCACCTTTTGTCTTGGCCGACAGTCGCGCCCCGCCTGCGTCATCTCGAGCAGAAACTTTTGCATATCCCATGCGCCGGTCGGGCAGCGTTCCGCACACAGGCCGCAATGCAGGCAAACGTCCTCGTCCTTGACCATGGCGCGGCCTGTTTTCAGGCCCTCGGCGACATACAGGTCCTGTTCGAGGTTCAGCGCGGGTGCGCGCAACCTTTGTCTCAGCTCGGCCTCGTCACCGTTGACGATGAAGTTGATGCAATCGGTCGGACAAATGTCGACGCACGCATCGCACTCGATGCAAAGCTGCGCAGTGAACACTGTCTGTACGTCGCAGTTCAGACAGCGCTGCGCTTCCTTCCATGCCGTCGCGGGGTCGAAGCCCAGCTCGACCTCGACCTTGATGTTGCGCAACACCTGATTGACGTCGCGCCAGGGAACCTTGTAGCGCTCGTCATTGGCGACCTCGTTGTCGTAACTCCACTCGTGAATTCCCATCTTCTGCGACAACAGCGTCACGCCGGGGGCAGGGCGGTCACGCACATCTTCGCCGTGCAGCAGCTTGTCGATCGAGATCGCAGCGTCGTGGCCATGCGCAACTGCCCAGATGATGTTCTTCGGGCCGAGCGCTGAGTCGCCGCCGAAGAACACGTTCGGGATCGACGACTGCAGCGTCGCCTTGTCGAGTACGGGCATGCCCCATTCGTCGAATGCAATGCCGCTATCCCGCTCGATCCAGGGAAAGGCGTTCTCCTGGCCCACGGCGATCAGCACTTCGTCGCACTCGTGAATGACGTCGGGCTCGCCGGTCGGCTTAAGCGAGCGGCGACCCTTGTCGTCGTACTGCGCCTGCACCTTCTCGAAGCTCATACCGGTCAAGCGGCCGTTGTCGTGCAGAAACGCCTTCGGCACCAGATAGTTCAGGATCGGAATTCCTTCGTGCATCGCATCTTCCTTTTCCCACGGAGATGCTTTCATCTCTTCGAAGCCCGAACGAACGATGACCTTCACGTCGTCGCCGCCCAGGCGCTTCGATGTACGGCAGCAGTCCATCGCAGTGTTGCCACCGCCAAGCACGATCACACGCTTGCCGATCCGCGTGATGTGTCCGAACGAGACCGACGACAGCCATTCGATCCCGACATGGATCTTCGCCGCGGCTTCATTCCGTCCCGGAAGATCGAGATCGCGCCCGCGCGGTGCGCCGGAACCGACAAATATCGCATCGTAGTTCTCGGCCAGCAACGCCTTCATCGACTCGATCTTGACGCCTCCTCGAAACTCGACTCCAAGCCCAAGGATGTAGCCGGTCTCTTCGTCGATGACTTCTTCAGGCAACCGAAAGCGCGGGATCTGCGTGCGAATCATGCCGCCCGCCTTGGGATCCTGGTCGAACACCGTGACAGCGTAGCCCTGTGGCGCAAGATCTCGTGCGACAGTCAACGAAGCCGGCCCGCCGCCGACACATGCGACGCGCTTGCCATTCATCGGCACCCGCCGCTTCGGCAGGCGCGTGGCGATATCGTCGGCTTTGTAATCAGCGGCAACACGCTTCAGCCGGCAGATTGCGACCGGTTCCGGCTTCGCTGCCTGCTGCTGCTCGACCCGGCCACGTCGACACGCGGGCTCGCACGGCCTGTCACATGTGCGTCCCAGAATGCCGGGAAACACATTCGAGCTCCAGTTGACCATGTACGCGTCGGTGTAACGACCGGCCGCGATCAGCCTGATGTATTCAGGGACGGGCGTATGCGCGGGACAGGCCCATTGGCAATCGACGACGTGATGAAAATAGTCCGGATTCTTGATATCCGTTGGGCGCACATTGTCTCCTGTGCTATGTGCTGGACGCAGTGTATTCCTGCTTAGCGTCGAGCGAGCCGCAACCAGCGCTTCGCGGCAAGCACGCGACATCTGTCAGAACCGTGCCTTAAAACCACAACGCCGGTGGTAGCATCGGCTTTTAGCGCGCTGTGGGTGCGCGTGTGTGTTGCAAGTGACCGCAAGCAGCGACAACCGGAAGCCGGGAGCGCTGTTGCCAACGCGGCTCTCGTCGACTGCGAGCGAGGCTGCGCGGGCGCTTTGAACGAGAAACTCGTTTCGGAGGATGAGCGAATGATGAAGCAGTTGCAGGCCAGCTCTTATCTGTTCGGCGGCAACGCCCCCTATGTCGAGGAGTTGTACGAACGCTACCTCGACAACCCCGGATCCGTTCCCGAAAAATGGCGGGCCTATTTCGATCAAATGCAGTTGGTGCCGGCGGCGGATGGCTCGCCGGACTCGCGTGACGTAGCGCACGCGCCGATCGTCGAGTCATTTGCGCAGCGCGCGAAGGCGAATGCCTTTGCGCCGAAGGTTGCCTCGGGCGATCTGTCGGTCGCACGCAAGCAGGTCCACGTCCAGTCGATCATCGCCGCCTACCGGTTTCTCGGAAACCGCTGGGCCGATCTCGATCCGCTGAAGCGCCGCGAGCGCCCGCCGATTCCGGAGCTCGAACCGGCGTTTTACGACCTGACCGAAACCGACATGGACACCGAATTTTCGGCGGCCAACACGTATTTCGGGCAGGAGCAGATGACCTTGCGCGAGATCGTCAAGGCGCTGCGCCAGACGTATTGCGGTTCCATCGGCGCCGAGTACATGTACGTATCCGATCCTGCGCAGAAGCGCTGGATCCAGCAGCGCCTCGAATCGATTCGCTCGACCCCGTCGTTCTCGCCGGAGCAGAAGAAGGAGATTCTTGGCAGGCTGACCGCCGCGGAAGGACTCGAGCGCTATCTGCACACCAAGTATGTCGGCCAGAAGCGCTTCTCGCTCGAAGGCGGCGAAAGCTTCATCGCGTCGATGGACGAGCTGGTGCAGCGCGCCGGTGCCAGCGGAGTGCAGGAGATCGTGATCGGCATGGCGCATCGGGGCCGGCTCAATGTGCTGGTCAACATTCTCGGCAAGATGCCTCAGGATCTGTTCGCCGAGTTCGAAGGCAAGATGGGCTCGGAGCTGCCGTCGGGTGACGTCAAGTATCACAACGGATTCTCCAGCGACATTTCGACGCCCGGAGGTCCGGTGCATCTGTCGCTTGCCTTCAATCCATCTCATTTGGAGATCGTCAACCCGGTGGTCGAAGGCTCGGTCCGCGCGCGACAGGAGCGGCGCGGAGATCGCGAAGGCGATTCGGTTCTTCCCGTGCTCGTGCATGGCGATGCCGCGTTCGCCGCGCAGGGCGTCGTGATGGAGACGCTGAACCTGGCGCAGACGCGCGGTTACGGTACCGGCGGCACGATTCATATCGTGATCAACAATCAGATCGGCTTCACGACGTCCGATCCGCGCGATACGCGCTCGACGCTGTACTGCACCGACGTGGTCAAGATGATCGAAGCGCCGGTATTTCACGTCAACGGCGATGACCCGGAAGCAGTGGTTCTGGTGACGCAGCTCGCGATGGACTACCGGCAGGAGTTCAATGCCGATGTGGTGATCGACATCGTGTGCTTCCGCCGCCTCGGGCACAACGAGCAGGACACGCCGGCGGTGACGCAGCCGCTGATGTACACCAAGATCGCGCAGCATCCCGGCACGCGCAAGGTGTACGCCGAGAAGCTGGTCACGCAGGGAACAATCAGCGAAGAGCAGGCCGACGAGATGGTCAAGGAGTTCCGTGCGGCAATGGATGAAGGTCGCCGCACGTCGGATCCTGTTCTTACAAATTACAAGAGCAAGTACGCAGTCGACTGGTCACCGTATCTGAATCGCAAGTGGACCGACAGCGCCGACACTTCGGTGCCGCTGGTCGAGCTGAAACGCCTCGGTGAGCGCATCACGACGATTCCGTCCAACTTCAAACTGCACCCGCTGGTCGAAAAGGTGATTGCCGACCGGCGCGCGATGGCCGAGGGCAAGCTGCCGCTCGACTGGGGCATGGCCGAGCATCTGGCCTATGCAACGCTGCTGTCGAGCGGGTACCCGGTGCGCATCACCGGGCAGGACACGGCACGCGGCACGTTCTCGCACCGGCACGCTGTGCTGCACGACCAGAATCGCGAGAAGTTCGACGTGGGCAACTACATCCCGCTGGAAAACGTCAGCGACGGCCAGGCGCCGTTCACGGTCATCGATTCGGTGTTGTCGGAGGAGGCGTGTCTTGGATTCGAGTACGGCTACTCGACCGCGGAGCCGAATGCGCTGGTGATCTGGGAAGCGCAGTTCGGTGACTTCGTCAACGGGGCGCAGGTGCTAATCGACCAGTTCATCTCGTCCGGCGAAGTGAAGTGGGGCCGGCAGTCCGGAGTGACGCTGATGCTGCCGCACGGCTATGAAGGGCAGGGGCCCGAGCACTCGTCGGCAAGGCTCGAGCGTTTTCTGCAGCTGGCAGCTGATAACAATATGCAGGTGGTGCAGCCGACAAGTGCTGCGCAGATATTCCACCTGCTGCGGCGGCAGATGATCCGCCTGTTCCGCAAGCCGCTGGTGATCATGACGCCGAAGTCGTTGCTGCGTGCGAAGGACGCGACGTCTGATCTGTCCGAACTTGCAAGGGGCGAGTTCCGCACGGTGATCGGCGAAACGGACTCGACGATCGACGCCAAGAAAGTGACGCGCGTCATCGCCTGCTCGGGCAAGGTCTACTACGACCTGGCGAACGCGCGCCGCGAGCGGGAAGCGAAGGATGTCGCGATCATCCGCATCGAGCAGCTCTATCCTTTCCCGCACAAGTCGCTCGCGGCCGAATTGAAGAGATATCCCGCTGCCACTGAAGTGGTCTGGTGCCAGGACGAGCCGGCCAACCAGGGCCCGTGGTTCTACGTGCAGCACCATGTGCTCGAAAACATGAGCGACGGCCAGAAGCTTGCTTATGCAGGGCGTGCGGCGTCGGCTTCACCTGCGGTCGGGTACTACGCGAAGCACAGCGAGCAGCAAAAGGCGCTGATCGAACAGGCCTTTGGGAAGCCCAAAGGTCTTGTTCTGAACAAGTAGGCGAAAACAGAATGGCCCTAGTCGAAGTCAAAGTTCCACAGTTGTCCGAATCGGTTGCCGAAGCCACGCTGCTGCAATGGAAGAAGAAGCCCGGCGATGCGGTCGCGATCGACGAGACGTTGATCGAAATCGAAACCGACAAGGTGGTGCTCGAAGTGCCCGCGCCCTCAGCCGGCGTAATGGCAGAGATCGTCAAGCCGGACGGCAGCACCGTGGTCGCCGGCGATCTGATTGCGAAGCTCGATACCGACGGCAAAGCGGCAGTACCTAGTAAGAAGCCGGCCGAGAAGCCTGCCGCCGCCCAGACGCCTGCCGCTGCGATGCCGGCTGCGCCTACGGCCGACGGTGCGAAAAGCAGCGTCGCGATGCCTGCCGCCGCCAAGATGCTGGCCGACGCCGGAATGTCGCCGTCGCAAGTCACCGGGACCGGCAAGGATGGCCGCGTCACAAAAGGCGATGTGATCGAAGCGAAGGCGAAACCTGCACCCGCTCCGACTCCTGCGCCGACCCCCGCCGCGCGGCCAGGGCTTCCTGAGGTCAAGGCGCCGATCGATACCAGCGATCTCGCCAATCGTCCCGAGCAACGCGTGCCGATGTCACGGCTGCGTCAGCGCGTTGCCGAGCGCCTCGTGCAATCGCAATCGACAGCCGCGATCCTGACGACATTCAATGAAGTCAACATGCAGCCGCTGATGGAGCTGCGGAACCGCTACAAGGACAAGTTCGAGAAGGAGCACGGCGTCAAGCTGGGTTTCATGTCTTTCTTCGTCAAGGCCGCAGTGGCTGCGTTGAAGCGGTATCCGGTCGTCAATGCATCGGTCGACGGCACCGACATCGTTTATCACGGCTACTTCGATATCGGAATCGCTGTCGGGTCGCCGCGTGGGCTGGTCGTACCGATTCTGCGCAACGCCGACCAAATGACGTTCGCTGATATCGAAAAGAAAATCGCTGACTTCGGCAAGCGTGCCGCCGAGGGCAAGCTTTCGCTCGAAGAGCTCACCGGTGGCACGTTTTCTATTTCAAATGGCGGCGTCTTTGGCTCGATGCTGTCGACGCCGATCATTAACCCGCCGCAGTCGGCGATCCTCGGTATTCATGCGACCAAGGATCGGCCGGTGGTCGAGGACGGTCAGATCGTGATCCGGCCGATGAACTATCTGGCGCTCTCCTATGACCACAGGATCATTGACGGCCGCGAAGCGGTGCTTGCGTTGGTCGCGCTGAAGGAAGCGCTCGAAGATCCAGCGCGATTGCTGCTCGAGGTTTAGGTAGCTCTTAAATGGCGGCGAAAACTTTTGACGTCGTCGTGATCGGCGGTGGTCCTGGCGGGTACATCGCCGCGATACGAGCCGCGCAACTGGGTTTCAGCACCGCATGCATCGACGACTGGAAGAACAAGTCCGGCGGCCCCGCGCCAGGCGGCACCTGCACCAACATTGGCTGCATCCCTTCGAAGGCTTTGTTGCAATCGTCAGAGAACTTCGAACATGCAGGCCATGCGTTTGCCAATCATGGCATAGAAATCAAAGGGTTGAGCCTCAATCTTCATAAAATGCTTGAAAGGAAAGATTCAGTCGTCAAGCAAAACAACGACGGCATTCTTTATCTGTTCAAGAAGAACAAGATCGCGTTCTTTCATGGGCGTGGCGCACTGGTCTCGAAGTCGGACGCCGGGATCGAGATCGCTGTGTCCGAGCCGGCCAGCGAAAGCGTCGTCGGCAAGCACGTTGTCATTGCGACAGGGTCGAGCGCGCGACAACTGCCGGGCGTTGCGTTCGACGAAACTCGGATCCTGAGCAACGACGGTGCGCTTTCGATCGGCGCCGTGCCGAAGCGGCTCGGGGTTGTGGGTGCCGGCGTGATCGGACTCGAGATGGGTTCTGTATGGCGCAGGCTTGGTGCCGACGTGACGATCCTCGAGGCACTACCCGAGTTTCTCGGCGCAGTCGATCAGCAGATCGCAAGGGAGGCGGCGAAGGCTTTTAGCAAGCAGGGTCTGAAGATTCAGCTCGGCGTCAAGATCGACAACGTCAAGGCAGACAAGAAGGGCGTTGTTGTCAATTACGCCGACGCAAAGGGCGATACGAAATCGCTGAGTGTCGATGCGTTGATCGTCTCGATTGGTCGTGTCGCCAACACAACGGGATTGAACGCCGACGCGATCGGCCTGAAGCTGGACGAGCGCGGCTTTATTGTTGTTGACGATCAGTGCCGCACCAATGTCCCAAATGTCTGGGCAATCGGCGACGTCGTGCGTGGGCCGATGCTGGCACATAAGGCGGAGGAAGAGGGCGTTGCAGTTGCCGAGCGCATCGACGGCCAGCACGGTCACGTCAATTTCAACACGATTCCCTGGGTGATCTATACGTCACCCGAGATTGCTTGGGTCGGGCAGAACGAGCAGCAGCTGAAAGCCGAAGGTCGCAGCTACAAAGCCGGTACGTTTCCATTCATGGCCAACGGCCGCGCGCGCGCACTCGGCGACACCACCGGTATGGTCAAGTTGCTTGCCGATGAGGCCACCGACGAGATTCTGGGCGTGCATGTCGTCGGCCCCTTTGCGTCCGAGTTAATCGCCGAAGCGGTCGTGGCAATGGAGTTTCGTGCTTCGAGTGAAGACATCGCCCGCATCTGCCATGCGCATCCATCTCTGTCGGAGGCGACCAAGGAGGCCGCGCTGGCGGTAGATAAGCGCGCGCTCAATTTCTAGCCGTTTCTGGCAACGCGCTCGCGCGACCCGTGTCGTTTCGCAGTCAACTAGACCACGCGCTTGCGCAGCGCGGCTATACGCTCGACTCCTCGCAGCAAGCCGCCGCCGACCGATTGCAGCAACTGTACGACGAATGTGTCGAGTACAAGGCGCAGCGCTCGAATGCGCTGAAGAAGCTGCTGGCGCATCCGCCAGTTCCGCGCGGGGTGTATCTGTGGGGTGGCGTCGGCCGCGGCAAAAGTTTCCTGATGGATCTATTCTTTGCGGCCGTACCGATTAGCCGCAAGACGCGCGTCCATTTTCATCAATTCATGCGCACCGTTCATCGTGAGCTCGATGAGCTGAAGGGTACCGAGAATCCGCTGGATGAAGTTGGTAAGCGAATCGCATCACGCTATCGCTTGATCTGTTTTGACGAGTTTCATGTCTCTGACATTGCTGACGCGATGATCCTGCATCGGCTGCTTTCGAAGTTGTTCGAGCTTAACGTCGGGTTCGTGATGACGTCGAACTATTCACCCGATGGACTGTACCCCGATGGCCTGCACCGCGATCGGATAGTGCCGGCGATCGAATTGCTAACGCAACGGCTCGACGTGGTGCATATCGATGCCGGAGTCGATTACCGGCAGCGCGCCATGCAAAATATCGACGCCTACGTCACGCCCGGAGGCGCCGACAGTGACGCCATCCTCAACGGAGTCTTCGAGCGTATCTGCGAAACCGATGATGAGAATCCGCTGCTCGAGATCGAGGCGCGGCGGATACGTGCGCGCAGGCGTGCCGGCGGTGTGGTGTGGTTCGACTTCGCGGTGCTATGCGGCGGGCCACGTTCACAGAATGATTATCTGGAGATCGCTGCGCAGTTTCACACCGTACTGCTGTCCAACGTTCCGCGCATGAGCGCCGGCCAGGCTTCCGAAGCACGTCGCTTCACGTGGTTGATCGATGTTCTATACGACCATCGTGTGCGCCTGATTGCTACGGCCGACGCGCCGCCCGAAGAGCTGTATGTAGCGGGGGCGCTCACCAACGAGTTCGCGCGCACTGTCTCGCGTTTGCGTGAGATGCAGTCCCGCCAATATCTGGAGGCACCCGGGCGTACTGTCGTCGCACCGGTCTAGTCATACGTTAAGCCGCAACAACGTTGTTACCTTGATCAACAGATGAGACTTTGGTGGGCACTCTTATACACTAATGGCAACGCCAGTGGCAGCGCAGGAGTTTGGCGCCCGTTACCCGGCGGGAAGCATCCGCGATGAGGTACATGCACAAGCCGTGTTAAACGAGGCCGATGCCGAGATGACGCGTATCACGCGGGACGCAAAGGCGCGCGACGCAGAATGTCTGCGTCGCTTCTTGGTCAACTCGTGTCGCGAGGATGTTCGCCGCGAGACGGAATTGGCCGAGCGCGAAGTAAGACGGGTGCGAGTCGAAGCGCGCGATGTTCAGCGTCGAGTCGAAGCCGAGAAGGTCGCGAAACGGCGTGCCGAGCAGCAGGCTGCGCGCGCAGCGGAAGATGCGCAGCGGCCCCAAAGAGAGTCGAAAGCGCTGGACGCGGCAAAGGCGCGCGAAGCGGAAGCGAAGCAGCGCGACACGCGCGACCCTAAGGCGGAAGCGACGGCGCCGGACAGTCCCGGACAAGGCGCCGAATCAGGCGGCGCTCGTCCTGCGCAGCCGCGTATGACCGCTGAAGAGCGCGCGGAGAACGTGCGCAAGTATCAGCAGAAGCAAGAGGAGGCGCAAAAGCGTGCGCAGGAGCAGGAAGCCAAGCGCATTGCGAACGAGCAGCGGCGCGCCGAGAAGCGCAAGCAGCTCGAAGCACAGGAAGCCGCCCGCGAAGAGATACGCAAAAAGGCAGCAGAATCGATCAAGTGAGCGCCCGGCGAGGCGCTACCGGCGCCAATCTGTCGTGTGCGATCGACTTCGGAACATCGAACTCGTCGGTGGCGCGCGCGGTCGCTGAGTCGCGTTCAAGGGTGACAAGAATCGAGCTGGCGCCGCTGGAGCAGGGCGCAACCAGCATGCCGACCGCTGTGTTCTACAGCGCCGATGACGGCAGCCGCCGCTTTGGCCGCGCAGCAATCGCGGCGTACGTCGACGGATACGAAGGCCGATTGATGCGCTCGATAAAAAGCATCCTCGGTTCGGATCTGATGGACGAGGCTACCGAGCTTGCGGACGGGTTGCAGATTCGCTATGTCGACGTCGTGGTTGCGTATCTGCGCCACATCAAGGAGCAGGCGGAGGCGCACTGGCGGCGGACGATCGACCATGCGGTCATCGGCCGCCCGGTATTTTTTGTTGACGACGATTCGCGGCGGGATGCGAAAGCTCAGCAGACGCTGTCGGAGGCAGCACGTGCGTGCGGTCTGTCGAAAGTCGAGTTCCAGTTCGAGCCGATCGCCGCCGCACTCGACTACGAGTCGCGGTTGCAGGCGTGCGATGGCGAGCGACTGGTGCTCGTGGCCGACATCGGTGGCGGCACCTCCGACTTTTCAGTGGTGCGCGCCAGCGAAGCTGCACATGCCCGGTCTGATCGTCGTGCCGACATTCTGGCGAATCACGGCGTGCATCGTGCGGGCACCGACTTCGACAGGGCGGTCAATCTGCAGAAGATCATGCCGGTGTTAGGACTGCATGGAAGCGGGCCCGGCGACCGCCCGGTGCCGTCCAAGATCTACTTCGATCTTGCGACGTGGCACCTGATCAACACGACGTACATACCTAATCGAGTGCTCGAGCTGCGAATGATGCGCAACATGTACGACGACGATCGTGCGCATCGGCGTCTGATGAGCGTGCTCACACAACACCGGGGGCACGATCTCGCAACGCGTGCTGAGGCAGCCAAGATCGCAGTGTCGGAGTCTGGCGCGGCCACCATCGACCTCGACTTCGTTGAGCCGGGCCTTCAGCTGTCGTTCGTGGAGTCCGAACAGCAAGATGCGCTGCGCGACGATGTAAACCGCATCGTCGACACGGCGCGAGATACCGTGCGCATGGCGCAGATCGCGGCCGATCGCGTCGATGCCATCTACTTCACCGGCGGATCGACCGGGCTGGATTTTCTGGCGGCTCGGCTGGCTGCTGCGTTTCCGGCGGCCCAGACCGTTCGCGGCGATCGCTACGCCAGTGTGGTGAGCGGGTTGGCGATCACCGCACAGCGCAGATTCGCTTAGTGCACGTCGCACCGGCAACGCGGACGCGTGCCGAGCAGAATGCTCTAAACGCTAAGCGCGGACGCGCGGCGGCGGCTCGAATTTGACGATCGCCAATGACAGATTGTCGCCACGCCCTTCGGCGCGCTCGCGCGCAAGCGACATCATTTCCTCGGAGGCATCGCGTGGTGACAGATCGGTAAGCAGGCGCGCAAGCTCGTCATCCTCGAAATACGCCCACATACCGTCGCTCGCAAGCAAAAATACATCGCCGACGCGCAGGCCGTGTTCTTCGCCAATGACGACTTTGGGCTTCTTGTTGATGCCGAGCGCGCTGACCAGGATGTTCTTGTAGCGCTGCGCGGCGATTTCGGCATCTTCGTGTCGTCCCTCTTCGCGCAGCTGCTGTGCGTACGTCTGGTCCTCCGTGACGTGCGCCAGCTTGCCGCCGCGGAAAAAATAAAGGCGCGAGTCGCCCGCATGCGCCCAGATCGCGTACTGCTTCTTGACGATCAACGCACACAGCGTCGCGTGCGGTTCCTTTTCGCTGGAGATTGCTGTCAGGCGAATGACGGTGTGCGCTTCGGCGGCAAGATGCAGCAACATTTCGCGAAACGTCGAGTCGTGCTCGGACATGTCGCAGAACAGGCTTTCCGCGGTCGAGATGACTTGATCGGCTGCCTGCCGACCGCCGGTCCGGCCGCCCATGCCGTCGGCGACGATGGCGAGCATGGCGCCGGGATTGCGCTCGCTGGTGATGATGGCGACCCGATCCTGCTGCTCGTGGCGGTCGCCGATGTGGGTGGCGACGCAAGCGTTGACTCTAAAGCTGCACACGCGATGGTAACGGTCGTTTAGTTGAGTCTATCATCGGCTCTCACGCCCTTCTGATAGCGACGATGACAGCGCGTCTTTGGGGCTTAACTCAATCGTTTATCCGCCCGTGCCTGATAGTTGCACAACGATGGAGCAGGAAGAAATAAAGCGGCGCATTATCGAGCTGCAGGTAGAGCATCGTGACCTGGATGCGGCGATTGACCGTCTTGCCGAACAATTGAGTATCGACGACCTCGCGCTACGGCGTATGAAAAAGCGCAAGTTGCAGATAAAAGACGCGCTGACGCAGCTCGAGATTCGTCTGGTGCCCGACATTCCGGCGTGACGCCGGTTGCCGCTGCACTGCGCTCGGACAACACTGTTCGAGCGCAAGTCACCGCCGCTTTTTCCGAAAATGGCTCGTTGGCGCGGTCCGTTCCAAGCTTCGTTGCGCGTCCTTCGCAGGCGGACATGGCAGCGGCCGTGTACGACACGATCGAGGCGGGCGGCACTCTGATCGCCGAGGCCGGCACTGGCACCGGCAAGACGTTCGCCTATCTGGTGCCCGCATTACTGGCCGGTGGCAAGGTGTTGCTTTCGACCGGTACCAAGCCGTTGCAGGACCAGCTTTTCCGGAAGGATCTTCCCGCGGTGCTCGATGCGTTGCGAATCAACGCGACGACCGCGTTGCTGAAGGGACGCGCCAATTATGTGTGCCTGCATCGGATGGCGCGCGCCGAAGCCGAGGGGCTCTTAGCGACGCGCGAGGATGTCGGCCACCTGCGCGCTGTCGTTCGCTTTGCCAGGACCACGTCAACAGGAGATCGCGCCGAGCTGGCGAATGTGCCCGAAAACGCGGCAATCTGGCCGCTGGTGACGTCGACCAGAGACAATTGTCTGGGCGCCGAGTGCCCGCGATTCAGCGAGTGCTTCGTATACAAGGCGCGCCGCGACGCGCAAGCAGCCGACATTGTTGTCGTCAACCATCATCTGTTCATGGCGGATCTCGCATTTCGCGATGACTCGATTCGCGATTTCCTGCCGACCGTCAATACGGTGATCCTGGATGAAGCGCATCAGCTGCCGTCGATCGCCGCGGACTTTTTCGGCAGTTCGCTATCGCTTGCCCAGTTGTTGGAGGCCGGCCGCGATGTGCGAGCGCTGGGGCTGGCGCGCGCCGCCGACGGCGCGTCGTGGATCACACTGACCAGTCAATTCGAACGTGCGGTACGCGATCTGCGGCTGGCACTTGGAGGTGTCGGGCTTGCAGTCGGTTCACGTACTCCGCTCGACCGAATCGAGCGGCGCACCGAGTTGCAGCCAGCATTCGATGACCTGGATGCCGCCTGCGCCGAGCTCGCACGTGCGCTCGAAATTAACCGTGGACGCGATGCCGAGCTCGATTTGCTGATCGCCCGCGTCGCAGGGCTGCGCCGCGATCTATCGAACTGGGGCCGCGAGCTGAAGAAGACGACTGATACTGACGATCTTGGCGAATCCGACGGCGACGACACGATGCCGTCGGTGCGCTGGATCTCGGTATCGACGTACGGGGCGCAATTCAACCAGACACCTTTGATGCCCGGTCAGGCGCTCGCACATGCACGCGAGGCGCAACCGCAGGCATGGGTGTTGACTTCGGCGACGCTGACTGCTGCCGGTCGCTTCGATCACTATCTCGCGGAGCTCGGTATTGAAGACGCAACGACCGCACGCTGGAACAGCCCGTTCGATTTTCCGCAGCAGGCGCTGCTGTACTTGCCGCAGTCGATGCCGTCGCCGTACGACGCGAGCTTTGCGCAGAAGGTGGCAGAAGCAGCTTGGCCGTTGGTGCGTGCCAATGGCGGCCGGGCGTTTGTCCTGTGCACGACGTTGCGCGCCGTCGACAAAGTGGCCGATCGGCTGCGGCAACTGATGGCAATCGATGATCAGCCGCTGCCGCTGCTGGTCCAGGGAACGAGCACGCGGCGCGCGTTGATCGAAGCGTTTCGCGGCTCGGGTAACGCCGTATTGGTCGGCAGCATTAGCTTCTGGGAAGGCATCGACATTCGCGGCGATGCCTTGTCGCTGGTTGTCATCGACAAGCTGCCATTTGCGCCGCCCGACGATCCTGTCGTTGAAGCGAAGATCCGTTATCTGAAGAAGAGCGGGCGGAATCCGTTTAACGAATATCAACTGCCCGAAGCGATCATGCTGATGAAGCAGGGCGTGGGGCGCCTGATTCGCGATGAAAGCGATCGAGGAGTTTTGATGATCCTCGATGAGCGCGTAATGACGAAGCCATATGGAAAGGCGATTCTTTCGAGTCTGCCGCCGTTCGCTCGCACGCGCAGCGAGGCCGAAGCGGTCGAGTTTCTGACGCGCCGCCGCGTTAGCGCCGCGGCTCGAACCTGACCGGCTCAGTGCCGCGCGTCTTGGACCGGACGACGACGGTGCCGGCGAGCTTGTCATGCCAACCCTGCTTCTTGCGGTCGAACGCAACCCAGATCAGGCCCATAAAAAGAGGAATCATCGAGACGTAGTACCCGAGATATCGACCGATCGATTGGCCTACTGAAAGCGTGCCGCCCGTGGCGGCATCCACCACGCGCAGCGAGAGCACCATTTTTCCGGGCGTCGCCTGGCGGTAAAGCCAAAACGCAATGACGGCGACGGCGGGCGCAACCCACGAGATCAGAAAGTCCGCAGGTCCGGCTATCAACCGGGTCTGCTCGCCAAAGTAGCCCCATCCGTAGATCGCAACGAGCAGCGGCACGATAACCGCAAGGATAAGGACAGAATCGATCAGCGCTGCGCCTACGCGAATCCAGAATCCAGCATATTCCACGTCATCCGATTGCATAGCCGCTTCCGCCGTTCCTTCCGCGGGACATGTTGACGAGATGCAGTTATCTGCGAGTGCCCAGGTACTTGCTCTGCGGGAAATTCAGCGACAGAACGCGCTCCGCGTCGGCCTGTAGATCTTTCATCTGCAATGCTTCGTACGAGCGCGCGATGATCGATAACGCTTCCTCAGTCGCCGGCGTCTGCTGGAAATCGCGCACGACGGTTTGCGCGCGCTGGATCGCGGCCAAGTAGGCCTTGCGGGTGAAGTAGTAGCGCGCGACATTGACTTCGGCCTGACCCTGCGAATTCGCCAGATAGATCATGCGTGCGCGCGCATCCGGGGTGTACTTGCTGTCCGGGTATCGGATAACCAAATCCTTGAATGCATCGAAAGCTTCGCGCGCCGCCTTCGCATCACGCTCGGAAACGTCCTGGCCCAGAAACTGGCCGAGGAAGCCAAGCTCGTCGTTGAACGACGCCAGTCCCTTCAGGTAGTACATGTAATCGACGTTCGGGTGATTCGGATACTGACGGATGAAGCGATCGGCGGCCTGGATTGCCTGCGCGCTTTCCCCTTCCTTGTAATACGTATAGGCGATTTCCATCAGCGCCTGCTGCGCGTGACGCCCGAACGGGTAACGCGATTCGAGCTTCTGATACAACTCCCGCGAACGCTTCCAGCTGCCGTTGTTCAGTTCGGTGCGGGCCTCCGAGTACAGCTTGTCGGGATCCCACTTCAATGTTTCGTCGGTTTCCCCCCAAGTGATGCCAAGCCAACTGCAGCCGCCCAAGGCGCCAGCAAACAGGACCATCGCCAGCGTGGCGACCAAGGGCGCAATCCGGTGTGTCCAGTGCGTTTTCATCGAGACATAACCGTGTTTCAAGTGCTCGGCAGTATATCGTTCGACGATGTCAAGCTCGCACTCCGACGATGCGGCCGAAATCGACGATGTACCCGAAGCATCGTCGCTGACACTGCGCATCGACGAGCGGTACGCGGGCGAGCGATTGGACAAGGCCCTCGCGCTTTTGATTCCCGATGTATCGCGTAGCCGGCTGCAGCAGTGGGTCGTCGCCGGAGCAGTCAGCGTCAATGGAGACGCGGTCAAAGCGCGCCATACGCTGGCGTTTGGCGACGTCGTCGAGGTCACGCCGCAACCGGCACCCGACGCCGCCGCGTACACGCCCGAGCGAATGCCGCTCGACGTGATCTTCGAAGACGACGCCATCATGGTGTTGAACAAGCCGCCGAAGCTGGTCGTCCATCCGGCGGCGGGACACTGGTCTGGGACGCTGTTAAATGGCCTGCTTGCGTATGCGCCGGCGCTGATCGAAGTGCCGCGCGCTGGAATTGTGCATCGCCTGGACGCCGATACCTCGGGCCTGATGGTGGTCGCCAAAACGCTTGCCGCGCAAACACATCTGGTGCGACAGCTGCAGGCGCGCACGGTGACGCGCGAATATTGGGCGCTGGTGCTGGGCGTGCCTGCGCAACACGGCGTAATCGATGCGGCGATTGGGCGCGACCCGCGCAACCCGCTGCGTTTTAAAGTCAGTACGACGGAATCGGCAAAGCCTGCTCGCACGCATTACGCCAGGATCGACTCTGCAACGGATGCGGGCGCGGAAATCTCGTGGCTCGCATGCCGGCTGGAAACCGGTCGCACGCATCAGATTCGCGTGCATCTCGAACATATCGGCCATCCGTTGATCGGCGACCCGGTGTATCGGCGCAAGTTGCCGCCACGCGGCGGCGAACCGGCGGCACGTTGGAAGGAGTTCGATCGGCAGGCGCTGCACGCTTCGCGATTGAGTCTGAACCATCCGATCAACGGGGAGCGGTTGACGTGGTTTCGAGGTCCTGCACCGGATCTTGAGCAGTTAATGCGCCAGCTCGGCTTTGCTCCGCTCGACGTACCCAGCGACGTATTTAAATGAGTGTGCAATGGATTCATCCGGAATGGCCCGCGCCCGCCAACGTGCACGCGTTGATTACTACTCGAGGAGATGGTGTGTCGCGCGGTCCGTACGGCGTTCCTCCAGAGCGGACAGGCGGCATGAACATCGGGCTTGGCTGCGGTGACGACATCGCAGACGTAACGGCGAATCGCGCGCTGCTGAGAGCGTCGTTGCCGGCGGACCCGCGTTGGTTGCATCAAGTGCATGGCGCAGCAGTTGTAGACGCCTCGCGTGTCGATTCTGGTGCAATGGCCGATGCCTCGTTTACCAATCAGCCGAACGTCGTCTGCGTTGTGTCGATCGCCGACTGTATGCCGGTGCTATTGGCCGACGCGTCGGGTCGCTCTGTCGGTGTTGCACACGCCGGTTGGCGCGGCCTCGCGGCCGGAGTGATCCAGGCAACGGCGAAGGCGATACGCGCAAGCCTCAACGATTCCGGCGCCGAGCTGTTCGCGTACCTAGGCCCTGCGATCGGTCCGCGCCACTTCGAAGTGGGCGCCGAGGTTCTGGCGGCAATGCAAGTGGGATTGCGGCATGCGGGCAGTGCGTTCACCCCGTGCCCCAACGGCAAGTATCTCGCAGACCTCTTTGCGCTTGGACGGCAGGCGCTTGATCAGGCCGGCGTTAGCCGCATCTATGGGGGCAACGATTGCACCTTCAGCGATCCGAGGCGCTTCTACAGCTTTCGTCGCGATGAAGTAACAGGCCGCCATGCGGCACTCATCTGGCGAATTTGACTGATGTTGGCGCGGTGCGAGAATCCGCGCTTAGGGAGACGTTAATGCCAACTTCCACAGCCACGACATCTGCTCGCCGGGCCCGCGCGAAGGCTTCGCCTGCACGCCGCGCTGATAAATCGGGTGCCGGGACCACCTCGCTGAAGTCCGCCCCGTCGAAGGCTCTCGGGGAGTCACTCCCCGCATCGTATGCGTTGCCGCCGTCGCCCGATCGACTGGTGCAGCTGCAGCAGGACTATCTGACACGGCTCGCCTCGTTATGGACTGACTTTTTTCAGAACCCCGAGAAGTCGTCCGAGCCAATTGCCGACCCACGCTTCTCGGACCCCGCGTGGCAGAACAATTCACTCGCGTCGTTCTATGCACGTGCGTATCTGCTGAATTCCGACTTCATTAATCGGCTGGCCGATACGGTCGATGCCGACCGCAAGACCAAGCAGCGTGTCAAGTTCGCCGTGTCGCAATGGGTCGATGCTGCTTCGCCTTCAAATTTCCTAGCGACCAACCCGAAGGCGCAGCAAACGTTGCTCGAGTCGCGCGGCGAAAGTCTGAAGTCGGGTCTCGACAACCTGATGAAGGACATCCAGCGCGGTCGCATTTCGCAGACCGATGAAACCGCTTTCGAGGTCGGCCGCAATGTTGCGACCAGTGAGGGAAAGATTGTTTTCCAGAACAGGTTGTTTCAGCTGATCCAGTACAAGCCGCTGACCGACAAGGTCTATGCAAGGCCGTTCGTGTTGGTGCCACCATGCATCAACAAGTACTACATCCTCGACCTGCAGCCTGAGAACTCCTTTATTCGGCACGCGGTTGAAAATGGCCATACTGTTTTTGTCGTGTCGTGGAAGAACCCGCATCAGCCCGAGTCGAACCTCACGTGGGACGACTATCTGGAGCAGGGCGCGATCAAGGCGATTCACGTCGTCCAGGAAATCAGCGGCACGAACGGGAAAAAGCAGCAGGTCAACGCGCTCGGGTTCTGTGTAGGAGGGACGATTCTGGCGACGGCGTTGGCTGTAATGGCCGCGCGCGGCGAATCGCCGGTAGCCAGTCTGACGATGATGACTGCGCTTCTCGACTTCGAGGAGCCAGGCATGCTCGAGCTGTTCATTGACGAACATCAAGTGCGTCAGCGCGAACAAACGCTCGGCAAGGGTGGGCTGATGCCGGGACGTGATCTGGCGATCACGTTCAATAACCTGCGCTCCAACGATCTTGTGTGGAACTACGTGGTTAACAATTATCTGCAGGGCAAGCAGCCGCCTGCTTTCGATTTGTTGTACTGGAACGGCGACAGCACGAATTTGCCGGGGCCGATGTACGCATGGTATCTGCGCAATATGTATCTGGAAAACAACTTGCGCGTTCCCGGAAAACTGGTGTGCTGCGGTGAGCGCATCGATCTGGGTTCGATCAAGGTGCCGACGTATGCGTTCGCGGCGCGCGAAGATCACATCGTTCCGTGGAAGGCTGCATATGCCTCGGCGCGATTGTTGCCGGGCGACGGGAAATCAGGCGGCGTTCGATTTGTACTGGGTGCCAGCGGCCATATAGCAGGCAGTATTAATCCGCCGTCAAAGAACAAGCGGAGCTACTGGACCAGCACTCAGAAAACGCTGCCGGCCGATCCCGACGCATGGTTACTCTCCGCTGAAGAGCAGCCGGGCAGTTGGTGGACCGATTGGGCCAAATGGCTTGCGCAGTTCGGCGGTGCGCAGAAGGCCGCACCGAAGAGCTTTGGCAATTCGAAATACAAAGTGATCGAGGCGGCGCCTGGCCGTTATGTTCAAGAGAAAGCATAGTGGCCTGCAACCGCCAATTCCGGAGTGCCTTGCGCGTCGGGGCGGCCGATTGCTTTGTCGCTCGCCTTGCGAATATGCGACGGCTATTCGACGCGGCTCGCTTCGCGCTCGACTGCGGGCGCGCCCGGACGCGCCTTTCACTCCGGAATCGACAGTTACAGGCCACTAGGAGCATTCTAATGTCCAATGCAGTTATCGTTGCAGCGGCGCGCACACCCGTCGGGAAATTTGGCGGATCGCTCGCAAAAATTCCCGCGTCCGATCTCGGCGCGATCGTGATCAAGGAAGTACTGAAGCGCGCGGGTGTGAAGCCCGAGCAGGTCGATGAAGTGATCATGGGTCAGGTGCTGACCGCGGGGGTCGGCCAAAACGCGGCACGCCAGGCATTGATCAAAGCCGGCTTGCCAGTCACAGTTCCTGGTACGACGATCAACAAGGTGTGCGGCTCGGGACTGAAAGCCGTGATGCTCGCAGCACAGGCGATTGCCAACGGTGACGCCGAGATCGTCATTGCCGGCGGGCAGGAAAACATGAGCGCATCGCCGCATGTGATGCAGGGATCGCGCGACGGGTACCGGATGGGCGACGCCAAGATCATCGACAGCATGATCGTCGATGGCCTGTGGGACGTTTACAACCAGTACCACATGGGCATCACCGCCGAGAACGTCGCCAAGGAGCACAACGTCGATCGCGCGACGCAGGATCAATTCGCGCTCGCCTCGCAGCAGAAAGCGGCCGCGGCGCAGGACGCAGGCCGATTCAAGGAAGAAATCGTCGCAGTGCCGATTCCGCAAAGGAAGGGCGATCCGATTTCGTTCGACGCCGACGAGTTCATCAATCGTAAGACCAACGCTGAGGCGTTGTCCGGGTTAAAGCCGGCGTTCGATAAACAGGGTAGCGTGACGGCGGGCAACGCATCGGGTCTCAACGATGGGGCTGCAGCGTTGCTTGTTATGTCGGAAGCGAAGGCGAAGGAGCTTGGACTCAAGCCGCTGGCAACGATCAAGGCGTTCGCGTCAGCCGGGGTCGATCCGAAGGTGATGGGAATGGGGCCGGCACCGGCGTCGCGCAAGGCGCTGAAGAAGGCCGGATGGACAGCCGATCAGGTCGATCTGATGGAGATCAATGAGGCCTTTGCTGCGCAGGCATGCGCGGTTAACAAGGACATGGGCTGGAACACAGACAAGATCAACGTCAACGGCGGTGCGATTGCTCTCGGCCACCCGATCGGCGCATCGGGTGCGCGCATTCTCGTGACGCTGCTGCACGAAATGAAGCGACGCGATGCGAAGAAGGGCTTGGCCGCGCTGTGTATCGGCGGTGGTATGGGTGTCGCGCTGGCGGTTGAGCGTTAAGCGCAGCCTGTCGGCGTTGCTGCGGCTACGCGGATGGTGGCTGCCGCTGCAACGCGGGGTCTGCTCGTCGTGGGGCGTACCAGAGATGCATCTGATCTCGATGCTTGATCATGTTGCCGCCGCTGAGCGCACCGCGCATGACAATGCCGAGCACTTCGAATCCGGAATAGGTGCGCAGCTTTCGGCCCGAAGTTAGAACGGCCTCACGCAAGATGACGAAGCGTCCGAGCTTCTTCAGCGCAATGCTGAGCGCGATTTCTTCGGCTCCAAACAACCGCTCGTCGAAGCCGCCCGCAGCGTCGAACGCGGACCGCGTGCAGAACACAAAGCAACCGGCTGCAAGCCGCATCCACCGCATCATCGCCGTGAGCCAGGGCGTCACTAGTTGCGCGTAAAACGGGATCTCGCCATCGAAGCTGACGGCGCCACCGCCGCCTATCGCACCGCCAGCGAGAGCATCGAGGGCTGCACGCAGGACGCGTTCGTTGATCAGCGTGTCGGCGTCGACAAACACGAGTGTTCCGCCGTTCGATGCGCGTGCTCCCGAATTGCGCGTCGCCGCGATCTGGCGATGCTGTACAGATACGACCCGCGCACCTGATTCGGCCGCAACGTGCGCCGTGCGATCGGTCGACGCGTCGTCGGAGACGACGATTTCATAGTCGATTGCGCACGCCCTCGCGGCCGTGTGTATCGCCATCAACGTCGCCGCCAGCAATGGATCTTCGTTGTGCGCAGGAACGACGAAGGAGACAAGATTCGATGTCATTCGTCGATCATAGGGTGCGTACTTCAGGTGCAGCGTCGGCTGATGCTCCACTAATAGTGTCTAATTACAGAAAACACCAAGGAGGCAGGCATGGCAAAACTGGCATATGTGACCGGCGGCATGGGCGGCATCGGCACCGCAATCTGCCGCAAATTCCACGACACTGGTTACAAGGTGATCGCCGGATGCGGTCCGACGCGCGATCATGCAAAGTGGCTCGCAGAACAAAAGGCCGATGGCTATAACTTCGTTGCATCGGTAGGTAACGTAGCCGACTGGGAATCAACCAAGCAGGCCTTCGACAAGGTCAAGTCCGAAAACGGACCGGTCGATATTCTTGTCAACAACGCAGGCATCACACGCGACGGTGTGTTCCGCAAGATGTCGCTGGATGACTGGCGTGCAGTGATCGACACGAATCTGAACAGTCTGTTCAACGTCACCAAGCAGGTGATCGACGGGATGCTGGACAAAGGCTGGGGTCGCGTCATCAATATTGCGTCGGTTAACGGTGAAAAGGGACAGTTCGGACAGACGAACTATTCGGCAGCGAAGGCGGGCATGCATGGCTTCTCGATGGCGCTAGCGCAGGAAGTCGCGAGCAAAGGCGTCACGGTCAACACTGTTTCGCCGGGCTATATCGCGACCGACATGGTGATGGCGGTGCGCGAAGACGTGCGCGAGAAAATAATTCAGACGATTCCGGTCAAGCGTCTAGGCAAGGCCGAAGAGATCGGTTCGATTTGCGTCTGGTTATCGGGCGACGACGCGGGCTTTACCACCGGTGCCGAGTTTTCGTGCAACGGTGGACTGCACATGGGATAGCGCATCGATGGCCGAGTCACGAAAGGTAGCGCTCGTCACCGGTGCCGGCAGCGGCATCGGCCGCGCCGTTGCGGTCACGTTACTGAAGAACGGGTTCGACACGGTGCTCGCCGGCCGCCGATTCGATGCACTCGAGGCGACGGCGAAGCTTGGCGCCGGCGCGAGTGGCGAATCGCTCGCGGTCGCCACCGACGTCGGCGACCCGCTTTCGGTAGATGCGCTCTTCACAAAGATTCATCAGCGTTTCGGCCGCCTCGACGTGTTGTTCAACAATGCCGGTACCGGTGCGCCTCCCGTGCCGCTCGAAGACCTTAGTTACGCGCAATGGAAAGCTGTCGTCGACGCTAACCTGACTGGCGCCTTTCTATGCACGCAAGGAGCATTTCGTTTGATGAAGGCGCAGGATCCGCGCGGCGGCCGCATCATCAACAACGGATCGATATCGGCACACGCGCCGCGACCGAACTCCGCTCCTTATACGGCTACCAAGCACGCGATCAGCGGCCTTACAAAATCATCGTCGCTCGACGGTCGAAAGTACGACATTGCGGTCGGGCAGATCGACATCGGCAATGCATTAACGGAGCTCGCTGCACGAATGACCAAGGGCGTGCCGCAGGCGCACGGTGCTATTGCGGTGGAGCCGGTGATGGATGTTCAACATGTTGCCGACGCCGTCCTTCACATGGCGAGCCTTCCACTCGAAGTCAACATTCTCACAATGACCGTGATGGCAACCAAAATGCCATTTGTCGGCCGAGGGTAATCGGCGGCTCAGGCTTCCCGTGTTCGATGCTCGAGGTCAGGCGGGTTGCTGACCTTCGTAGCCCTCGATGATGATCAGATCGGCGGTGGAAACGGGCTCGCGTAGCTTGATCGCCTCCTGATATTCGGCGGACTTCCAGCAATCGAGTGCTGCCTGATAGCTGGGAAATTCGATCACCGCATTTCGAGAGCGGCTGCTGCCTTCTGGATTCTCGAAGCGACCGGCTCGCACCAGAAAGCGCGCGCCGTACTTTGCCAACGGTTTCGCATTTGCCGCGACATAGGACTTGTATTGTTCCTGATCGGTAATGTCAACGCGCACGATCCAGTATCCCTTCGCCATCACTCTCTCCTTGTTATCGAAGCGCTTCCTTATGACACATCAGGCGCGTGTTTTGTAACGCCCGGATTCTGCACGTAACGATGAGCCACAAACCCAACGAGCAGACAAACGAAAGCAATGACATCTGCCGTCACAACCCGACCGATCTGTTCGTTGTAGTTGCCTACGATCGCAGCGATCCACAGAAATGAGACGACGCTGATCAGGCCAGCGATGAACGCAGCAGTCCGCAACATCGGTCGAAACGCTGCAACTATCAGGAACAAACCAAGCAATCCAAAGAGCACTGCACGGTGGCGCATCAAGATGGCGAGGTTCGGTTCGTTGAAAGATAGTCCGTAAAGCGACGCTAGCCTTTCGCTGCCGAGCACACCCGACAACGGAAGCAAATGAATCAGCCCGGCCACTACCAGCGTCGCAGAAATCAAATAGCGGACCAGTGAACGCTGCGTCACAGCAACGGCTTTATTGGCATCATTTGAAACAGCCGCGCCTTGCTTCGCTTGGCAAGCGACACGTATTGATCGGGATCGTCCTTGGCGGCATTCCAGCTGTTGCCAGGCGCCATGTCCGTTTCGATCGAAGCCTCCACCGCGCGCGCGAGCACCTCATCGTGGATGATCGCGCCGACCTCGGTGTTGAGATTTTCCGAACGCGGATCGAAATTGAATGTTCCGACATACACCGTCTTCGAGTCGACCACGATGGTCTTTGCGTGCAGCGCAAAGACCGGCATCTTCTTCGTCGCTGTCGGCGAACGCTGCATCAGCTTGACCTGCACCTCTGGCGCCGGCTTGTATTCGTAAATCTGCAGTCCCATTTTGAGCAACTCGTCGCGTTGGTTTCGATAACCGCTGAATGCTGCGAGGTTGTCGGTGGAGGCGAGCGAATTTGTATTGATGCGCACAGTGACGCCCCGCGCGATGATTTGACGAAACAGCTCGATAGCCCGGTCGGACACAACCAGATAGGGCGACTGGATTACGACGCGCGTTCGCGCGCCATGGACCAGCTTACCGAGGGCCGATGCCGTTTCACCACCGCCGTCGAGGCGAAAGTGGTTTTCATTTTTGCCGGGTTTATCGCTGATGAACTCCACCTTGCTCCACCGCATGCTTTGCGACACGCGTGCGAAGGACTCGGGCGTAGCGGCGATCGCAGCGCGCACTTCAGGCGCGAAGTTCTCGGGCGACTTGGCGTACTCATGCAGCTCGCGGTAGACCTGCTGGATCTCCTCGTCGCTCACGCGCACGTATTTCTGCATCGTTCCCAGGCTGCCGTACAGATCCTCGACCTTGACGCTGATGTCGCTGTTCCAAAAACGCTCGAAGCTCGCACGCATTTCCTTGACTGTCTCGCCGAGCAGCAGCACGTCACGATCGCGAAAGTTGTACGTATGGTTGTAGTCGAAATATTCGGCCGCCATGTTGCGTCCACCCGTAATCGCAATCTTGCCGTCGACCACCAGTGTCTTGTCGTGCATGCGCTGATTGACGCCGCGAAAATCGGTCAGCACGTTCAACAGACGCTTGTGCAGCGGGACGCCGACGGAGGTCTGTGGGTTATAGATGCGAATGTCGATCCTCGGATGCCGCGCGAGTGCGAGCAGCGATTTGTCCGGCGCATCGATCAGCAGGTCATCGACGATTACGCGCACGCGGACACCGCGCTCGGCGGCACGCAGTAGCGCCGCGGCGGCCAGAATGCCAATGTTGTCGGTGCTCCAAATGAAGTACTGGACCTCGACCGACTCCTTGGCGTGATCTGCAAGCCAGGCGCGTGCCAAAAGCGCCTCGGTGCCGGTTTCCAGCACGTAAACGCCGCTCTTGCCGGCATTCGCGGCAATCTGCGAGTCGATGAACGCCATGTGCGCACCGTCGGCAGCGAGTACCGGTGGCGCTAATGCGAACCACAGAGCAAGCAGAGCGACCAGTCGCCATCTCTTGGTCATCTACGAATCACGATAACGAAGCATGAGCAGGGCCGGTCCGTCGGGTGTAACGACCTCAGAGTGAACGACAAAACCCGCGCGTTGGTAGCTTCGAATAGCTCGTTGATTGTCCGGCGACGGATCGGTTTGCACCTTAGTCACCGAAGGATCCTCTAACAGCTGATGAACGAAGGCATTGACCATCGTACTTCCCAGGCCGCGGCCCAACTGGTCGGCGTTCGCCAGAAACTGGTCGATTCCGCGTGTTCCAGGATCGGTTTCGTGTTCCCACCAACCGTCACCTGACCCCAATGCGACGTAGGACTGGATAAAACCGATTGGCGCACCGGCCAGGAGCGCGATGTACGCGCGAGTTGAAGACGCGCTCGTTCCCCGCGGGAGGTAGTCGCGCTCCAGCTCGACCAAATTAGGCGGGTCGTGCCACCACTCGGCAACATGCGGCCGTCGCAGCCACTCGTGCAGCATCGGCAAGTCTTCGCTCGTCAGCGGCCTGAAGGTGGGTATTTGCAACTGAGCGGGACGGTGCGCCACCTCTGCACGCCGCCAATGCGATCCCCGGAAAATCTGCACTTGCTTCGTGTTACGCCAGAGGCCGTACTTCGGCCGGATCGATCTCGACTTGCACGCGCGCACCACGCGGGTAGATCGGTGTGGCGGACAGGTGAGGGGCATCCACCGTCAACACCGCTTCGCCGAGTCGTACTTGATAGCGCGTGAACTCTCCGAGGAACTCGCTCTCCTGAACTTCTCCCTCGAACCAGATCCCGGCCTGGCCGCGATTGGCGGTAATCGTCAACGCGTGCGGACGGATCGACACTGCATTACCTTGGGTGCTCCCTGCCAATGGAATATCGCCGAAGTCCCGCGTGACGAAAACGCCGCGAGCGGCATCATAGGCACCCGCCAGCAAGTTGGTGTGACCGACAAACTCCGCCACGAAGCGATTCGAAGGAGCATCAAACAGCTCTCGTGGACGTCCCACCTGCTGCAAAACGCCGGCATCGAGCACCGCCATGCGGTCAGCGGTCGTCATCGCCTCTTCCTGGTCATGGGTAACGAAGATTGTCGTGATGCCGAGCGTGCGCTGCAATCGCTTCAGCTCGAGACGCATCTGCTCGCGAAGCTTCTTATCGAGATTTGATAACGGTTCGTCGAGCAGCAGCACCTGCGGTTCGATGACGATCGTTCGAGCGAGCGCAACTCGCTGCTGTTGCCCGCCGGACAACTGATTCGGCCGGCGGCGCGCGTAGTCGGTGAGACCCACCAAAGACAGGACGTCACCCACGCGCCGCTTGATCTCGCTGCGTGCGACGCGCCGCTCGACCAGACCGAACGCGACGTTGTCGTACACGCTCATGTGCGGCCAGAGCGCGTAGCTTTGGAAAACCATTCCTATGTTGCGCGCATGCGGAGGCACATCGCTGATGTCGCGGCCATCGACCAGTACACGGCCGCGGTTTGCGTGATTGAATCCGGCAATCAAGCGCAGCAAGGTTGATTTGCCAGAGCCTGACGGCCCGAGCAGCGCAAAGAATTCACCGGGCTCGATTGCAAGCGTGATGTCTTGCAGCACCTGGTTGGACCCGTACGCCACGCCGATGCCGATACATTCGACGGCCACCGCCTTCATCGTGCCTGCTCCAGATTGCGATTGGCTCGATCGGCAAGTACGTGCGAAAGGTACGTCCCCACGGCAACCGTCAACACCAGCAAGACACCGAGCGCGGCGCCCGCGCCACGGCCTGATATCGACTGCATGTACAGATAGATGCCATAACTCATCGGCGCCTGCGATTCCTTGACGACGAGCAGGATCGTTGCCGAGAGTTCAACCGCAGCCGTGATGAAACTGGAAACGAAGCCGGCGAGAATGCCACCGGCCATCAGCGGGATGACCACGCGCCGCACCGACCGCCATTTGCTCGCGCCCAGCATTTCGGCTGCCTCTTCAAGGCTGATGTTGATCTGCTGGAGCGCGGCCATGCATGAGCGCAGTGCATACGGCAGTCGACGTACGGAATACGCCAGCATGATCAGAAGCCACGTCTGCGTGATCGGTACGCCACCGATCTCCAGGCCCTGAAACGTGCGCAGGTAACCAATCGCCAGCACGATTCCAGGCACTGCAATAGCGGCGCTCGCTGTGAAGTCGAGCCATTGTCGCGCTGGAATGCGGGTGCGCAGGATCAAATACGCGATTGCAACCCCAATGACGACGTCAATCGTCGCTGCCAGCCCACAGTAAAGCAGCGTGTTGCTGATCATGCCGGTGCTGTCTGCAAACACTGTCGCGTAGTTGGCCAGTGTGTAATCGTCCGGCAACACCGAAAAGCTCCAGACGCGGGCGAATGACAACAGAAATAATCCGAGGTGCGGACTCAGCACAACCAGCAGCACAACAACAATGACGCCGTAGGCGAGCCACGCCTCGCCGGCAGACAACCGACGCCGAGCGATTCCGGCGCCGCCTTTTTGCAGCGTCGAATAGTCTTTGCCCTTCATCACGCGGATCGATAGCCATAGCGCGAGGATTGAGAACGCAATCATGATCACGCTGATTACGTAACCGAGCGGATCTTCAAGGCCGACCTGCGTGATTCGCAAATACGCCTGCGGTGCGAGCAGGTTCGTCTGCCCGAGCACGAGCGGCGTTCCGAGATCATCGAAGACCTTGATGAACACCAATGCAGCACCGGCAAGATAACCGGGCAACGCCAGCGGAAACACGACCCGCGAAAAAAGCCGCCATCCTTTGGCGCCGAGGTTCAGTGCCGCTTCCTCCATCGCGCCGTCGATCGCGCGCAGCGCAACGATCAGGTTCATCAGAATGAATGGAAAGTAGTGCAGGCTCTCAACGAAGATGACGCCGGTGAGCCCTTGCATGATCGGAATCGAGAAACCGAAGGTTTCGTCGAGCAGCAGGTTCACCGACCCCGAGCGGCCGAAGATCAATTGCATCGCAACCGCCCCGACAAACGGCGGCATGATCAGCGGCAATACGCCCAGCGTCTGGATCAGCATCGCCCCGCGAAACTGGAAGCGCACGGTGATGTAGGCGAGCGGAGTCGCGATCAGCGATGCAACAACAACGCTCGTAATCGCTACATAGAGCGAATTCCCGAACGATTCGCGCATCAGACCGGTCGAGAAGAAAGTTGCGAAGTGACCGAGCGTGAAGCTGCCGTCGCCGTCGCGAAATGCGGTGATGAACACCGCACCGACCGGAATCAGCAGCAGGGCGAGCAGAAATGCGGCGATGACGCCCAGGACCGCATAAGAGCGCCACGAGGCGCCTAAGAAGTGGCGTACGTAAACGCCGGTGCGAATTCGCTGAACTGGCAGCGCGTCGGCCGGCGTCACTGCCATCCAAGAAGCGCTATTTGATCAATGCGGACGCTTGTTGCGCGAGCTCGATCGCTTTCGCGTAATTCTCGCGCGACTTGCGGTTCCAGCTTTCTTCAAGCCCGGTAACCTGCTTTGATATTGCGACTTCCTTCTTGTTCGATGCGAACACTTTTAAGAAATCTTTTTGCCCCGCCAGCGATGATGAAACCACAGGGGCGAAGGCCAGCGCACGCGCCTGCTTGATCAAATCTGCCGCCTGCGGATTGCTCTTGCCCACGAGCTTCGCTTCTGAATCGTGAATCGCCTTGGTTGCTGCCTGCAGTTCTTTAAGGCGAAACGTGATCGTCTGGTCGAACAGCGAGTGCACCACCGAATACCGGTCTTCCGAAAGATCGGCATTGAAGTTGACCTTTGCGCGCTTGACGATTGCTTGCGGGTCTGGATATCCAGCGGGAATCTTGCTGCCGAAGCTCGAATACGCCAGCACCGGTAGGCGCGAAATTTTCGGATCGAGCAACAGTTCCTGACCCGGTTGGCTCAGCGTGTACTGCACGAACTTCTTCGCCTCGGCGGTGTTCTTCGCGCCGGCAATCAGCGCGATGTTTGCCGGCACGATCGACGTCAACGCTGGATAAACAAACTCGACCGGGAAGCCTGAATACTTGCCGGCCAAGCCGAAGAAATCGATCACCGGTCCGGCGCCGAATTGCCCGTTGTTGATGCCGTCGGGAACACCGAAGCTGCGCTCGGTGATCTGTGCGCTGTTGCCGGCCATTTCGAGCACCTTGGCCCAGCCGGCGTCCCAACCTTCACCCTGCAGAATCGTTTCGACAGTCAGATGCATCGTGCCCGAGCGCGACGGCGCTGTCATCGCGACATGGCCGAACCATTCGCGCTTCAGCAAATCGTCCCAATCCTTCGGCGCTGCGAGCTTGTTCGCCTTTAAATAGCGCGTGTTGTACATGATGCCGTAGCCCGCAAGCGCCTGACCCTTATAAAAACCTTGCGGATCGTTGATCGGGTAGCTGCCGATCTTGGCTGGAATCGCCTTGTTGTCGATGTCCGGTGCAGCGACGAGCAGGTTGTCACGCTTCAGTACTTCGAAAGCATCGGGTGCTGATGCCCAGAACACATCAGGTCGCTGCCCGGCCGCTGTCTCGCGAACGAATGCAATGCCCGCGACAGTGCTCTTGTTGAGTATTTCAATCTTGATATCGGGATTCGCCTTCTCGAATGCTGCCTTGTACGTCGCGGTCAGCTCTTTTGGAAAGGAGGTGATCACGGTGATCGTGCCCGCGTGAGCTGGCGAAACCGACATCAACGCGGCAAGTGCAAAGGTGCGTAGTGCGAAGTTCTGAATCATGTAGGCCTCCTCGTTTGCCGCGATTCTCGCAGAACGGCGACCCGCCGGACGGTCAGCGCTGCGCTGCGACAAAGTGGCTAGAATCCACAGCTTCGCCGAAGGAGAAGGCAAACATGGCAACGTCCGTTCGCCTGATCAAGAAATATCCAAATCGCCGCCTTTACGACACGCAGACCAGCACCTACATCACGCTGGCCGACGTGAAGCAACTGGTGCTCGAGCGCGAAGACTTTCAGGTGATCGATGCCAAGTCGAGCGACGACTTGACGCGGCAAATCCTGCTGCAGATCATTCTTGAGGAGGAAGCCGGCGGACTGCCGATGTTCACGGCACCGATGCTGTCGCACATCATCCGGCTGTACGGCAACGCAATGCAGGGAATGATGGGGTCGTATCTGGAGAAGAACATCCAGGCGTTCATCGATATCCAGGGCAAGCTGCAGGAGCAAAGCAAGGCGTTTTACGAGACGAACAAGATCGGCCCCGAGATGTGGACTCAGTTCGTCAACATGCAGGCGCCGATGATCCAGTCGATGATGTCGAGCTATATCGAGCAGTCGAAAGATCTGTTCGTGCAGATGCAGGAAAACATGCAGAAGCAAGCGCGCTCGATGTTCACCGGGTTTCCTGGGTTCCCGAGCGATAAGAAGTAAGTGTGGCAATTGCAATGACGGCGACGGTTGCGGCGCGTCGGTCGCGCCCCAATCCGAAGGCTGCGCCGTCGGTGGGCTTCGTGTCTTTGGGTTGTCCAAAAGCGCTGGTCGACTCGGAACTGATCATCACGCAGCTGCGTGCCGAAGGCTACGCAACAAGCTCGAGCTACGGCGACGCGGATCTGGTGATCGTCAATACATGCGGTTTTATCGACGCTGCCGTCAAGGAGTCGCTTGACGCCATTGGCGAGGCGATCGCCGAAAACGGCAAGGTCATCGTCACCGGCTGCCTAGGCGCGAAGAACGACGGTGATGAAAACTTCATTGCCAAAGCTCATCCGAAGGTGCTCGCCGTGACCGGTCCACACGCGGCAGGCGAAGTGCTTGATCACGTTCACCATCACCTGCCAAGGCCACACGACCCCTATACCGACCTAGTGCCGCCGGCAGGTATCAAGCTCACGCCGCGCCACTATGCGTATTTGAAGATTTCCGAAGGCTGCAATCATCGCTGCAGCTTTTGCATCATTCCCTCGATGCGCGGTGATCTCGTGTCACGGCCGATCGGTGACGTGATGCGCGAGGCTGAGAACTTATTGAAGCAGGGCGTCCGCGAGCTTCTGGTTATTTCGCAGGACACCAGTGCGTACGGTGTCGACGTCAAGTATCAGATCGGGTTTGTTGGCGGACGCACCGTACGAACGCGGATGACCGATCTGGTCCGGGAACTCGGCAAACTCGCGCAAGCGAACGATGCATGGGTTCGGCTGCACTATGTGTATCCATATCCGCACGTCGACGAGATCGTGCCGTTGATGGCGGAGGGCAAGGTGCTGCCGTATCTTGATGTGCCGTTTCAGCATGCGCATCCGCGCGTGTTGAAGGCAATGAAGCGGCCCGCGTCGGGCGAGAAGAACATCGAGCGAATCCGTGCCTGGCGCGAAGTCTGCCCCGACATCACGATCCGGTCGACGTTCATTGCGGGGTTTCCCGGCGAGACCGAAGCGGAGTTTGAATATCTGCTGGACTTTCTCCGGGAGGCGCAGCTGGACCGTGTCGGATGCTTTGCCTATTCGCCGGTCGACGGCGCATCGGCAAACGCGCTGCCGGGTCAGCTTGCGGACGAAGCTTCGCGAGGAGCGTCGCGCTCGACTGATGCAGCTGCAGCAGCAGATTTCGGCGCAACGCATGCAGAGTAAGGTCGGCTCCGTGCGGCGTGTGTTGATCGATGAGGTGGGGCCCACCGTTGCGACCGGTCGCACAGCTGCCGATGCGCCGGAGATCGATGGGATCGTTGAAGTCAGGACAGGTCGGCGCAAGCTGAAAGCCGGCGATTTTGTCGACGTTCGCATCGCGTCCGCTTCAGAGCACGATCTGCGCGGCACGCTTGCATGACGCCATACACGCTTTACAGCGCGAAGCGCTCGGGCGCGGCGAGCGTCGAAGTCGTGCTGAGTGCGCTCGATTTGCAAGTCGAGCTCAAGGACGCCGCACCGTGGACTGAGCCACCCGGCCGCTTTTTTGATGAGCTGAAACGTGTCAATCCTCTCGGCCAGCTGCCGACACTGATCACGCCCGGAGGCGAAGTTTTAACCGAGAGCGTTGCCATTTTGTGGACGTTGCTCGAGAGGCATCCAAGCGAATGGGTGCCGCCGCTATCGACGCGTGATCGAGCGCAGTGTTTGCGCTGGATGCAGTTTGCGGCCTCGACGGTCTACACGGCTGTGGGCGTGGCCGACTATCCGTTGCGTTGGACCACCGCTGGCGACGATGCAGCGCGCAAGGCGGTGGAAGACGCAGCGGTGATGCGGATGAAACTAGGTTGGGACGTGATCGCCGCCGAATACAAGGGCACGAAATTTTTTCTCGGCGAGCGCGCTTACGTCTGTGACATCTATCTGGCCAATTTATCGAAGTGGTGGAAGATGCGGGACCATTTGCGTTCACATCATCCGGCGTTTTGCGATCTGATGGAACGAGTCGATGCGTTACCCGAAGTTACACCCGTCTGGCATCGGCACTGGTCATGATCGCGGCGAGCGCGCTCCGACTCTTAACGATTGTCGCGTTTTCAACGGTGCTCGCACCCGCCGCACTCGCACAAGTCAGCGCCTCTTTGTTCGGCGGCTATGCCGTCAGCGAGGGCATCGAGAACGAAATTAGCGGCGAGCGAGCGAGCGTTAAATCGGGTGCCGCCTTCGGCGTTGCTGCTGACTACGATCTTGATTCGGCACGCCAGCTGCAGCTTTTCTACGGGCAGCAGAATACGTCGCTTAATCCCGGTGGCGGCTCGCCTCGCTTCGACTTTGACGTACGGTATCTGCATCTTGGCGGGACCTACTTTTTCGACGGACCGATCGGCCGCGGGCCGTACGCCGTCGGGGGAATAGGCGCGACGCATTTCTCACCGAATATGAGCGGACTCGAAAGCGAAACCAAGGCATCTCTGAACGTCGGGTTCGGATACTTGTGGCCGCTTGGCACTGCAATTGCCGTGCGTGCAGAGGTACGTGCGTTTGTGACGCTGCTGAACAGCTCCGGAGGATTGTTCTGCTCGGGAGGCTGCACGCTTTTTCTGAGCGGCGATTCATTTGTGCAAGGCCAGGCAATGCTGGGCCTCACCGGGCGCTTCTAGGAGATCGTAATGAGAGAGGTAGTCGTGGTCAGCGGTGTACGCACCGCAATAGGAACGTTCGGTGGGAGCTTGAAAGATGTGCCACCGAGCCAGCTTGGAGCCATCGTCGTTGCCGAGGCACTAAAGCGAGCGCAGGTGGATGGCGACGAGGTCGGTCACGTCATGTTCGGTCATGTCGTCAACACCGAGCCCAAGGACATGTATCTGGCGCGTGTCGCCGCGCTGAACGGTGGAGTAGCACAGAGTGCCCCGTGCCTGACGCTAAATCGGCTGTGCGGCAGCGGGTTGCAGGCGATCATCTCCGCTGCGCAGTCCATCATGCTCGGCGATGCGGATATCGCGATTGGCGGCGGAGCCGAGAACATGTCGCGCGGGCCGTTCATTCTCCCAACGGGACGCTGGGGGCAGCGTATGGGCGATTTCAAGACAATCGACATGATGGTCGGTGCGCTGCACGATCCGTTCGATGTCATTCATATGGGCGTCACCGCTGAAAATGTGGCGACGAAATGGGGCATCACGCGCGCAGACCAAGACAAGCTTGCGGTAGAGAGCCATCGCCGCGCCGCAACTGCGACGAAGGAAGGTCGATTCAAGAGCCAGATCGTTCCGGTCGAGATCAAGGGCAAGAAGGGCGTGGCGATGTTCGATACCGACGAGCATTTCCGCGACGGCGCAACGCTCGAGGACATGGCGAAGCTAAAGCCTGTCTTCGCAAAGGAAAACGGTACGGTCACTGCGGGCAACGCATCGGGCATCAACGACGGCGCCGCCGCGGTAGTGCTGATGGAGCGCAGCGTCGCGGAAAAGCGTGGCTTGAAACCAATGGCGCGGCTGGTCAGCTACGGTCACGCGGGCGTCGATCCAAAGTACATGGGCATCGGCCCGGTTCCTTCGACTAAAAAGGCACTCGAGCGCGCGAAGCTGAGTGTCTCTGATCTTGATGTGATTGAAGCTAACGAAGCCTTTGCCGCGCAGGCCTGCGCTGTCGCGAAGGATCTCGGCTTTGCATCGGAGAGGGTCAACCCGAACGGCAGCGGCATCTCGCTCGGTCACCCGATCGGCGCGACCGGCGCCGTGATCACGGTCAAGGCGTTGTACGAACTCGAGCGCACCGGCGGCCGCTACGCGCTGGCGACGATGTGTATCGGCGGTGGCCAGGGCATCGCCGCAGTATTCGAGCGGATATAGCCGCGTCGGATAGCAGCGTGTAGACGGTTGCTCTTGCACGGCGTTGAGTCAGACATGACGGCTGACAAAATTTCAAAGATCCGCAGGCGGTTGCTGCTAGCTGCCGCGGGGAGTTTTTGTCTGACGGTCGCCGAGGCGAAGGCGGCACCCGAGGAACGCCTGCGTGCATTGCTCAGCGAGCGGCGGACGCTGCGGCTGGTGCGCGGCGATGAAAAAGTGGAAGCTACCTACTGGTCGGCTGACGCCGGCTACAACCACGATTCATATCTGAACGTCTGCTGGTTGTTGCGTGATCTTCAGGCTGACCGCGTCTTTCCAATGAATCATGGATTGCTCGACGTCTTATGCGGCTTGCAGACCTGGCTCGCGCGTATTGGAGTCCATGCACCATTGCGGATTCATTCGGGCTACAGGACTCAGAAAACGAACAAGCGCATCGAAGGCGCTGCGCTCGACTCGCGACACATCGTCGGACGCGCGGCGGATATCAGCGTCGTGGGAGTATCGAATTTGAAGCTCGCGCAGATGGCGAGTTTGCTGGGTCGAGGCGGTACGGGACTTTATCCGGGACGCAACTTTGTCCATGTTGATACCGGCGATGAACGTATCTGGATCGATCGACCACGTAAGAAGCCGGCATAGGCGCGCGCAGACTGCGCTATTGAACTCCGAACGTTTGCAGCCAAGCGAGCTTTGCTGCGTAGAGTTCGCGATCCTTTCGTGTGACACCGTTTTCGAGCGCAAGCTTTAAATGCTTTCGAGCCGGTTCGACGTCGCCAAGCTTGAAATTGGCCAGCGCGAGCCAGAAGTGAAACTCGGCCTGATAATCGGCGCGGGCGACTTCTTTCTCGAAAAGCTGCCGCGCCAGCATAAAGTTTTCCTGCTCCATCGCCGCCTGGCCGAGGTGAAAGTAATGAAACGGCCCGACAGGTTCGATTTGCGCAAGCCTGCGCTGTAAAGCCGCCGCTTCCACATGGCGTCCTTGCCGAGTCATGACCTGCGCAAGGTTCGACATCGCGCGCGCATTCATCGGCTCACGCTCGAGAAGGTATTCGAAAACCGTTGCGGACCGTGCCAAATCACCACGCCGTATGTAAATGACACCGAGCGTGTTGTGTGAGCCCAGATAGTCCGGACTTTGGAATATCGCCTCGCGCGCCCATGCATAAGCGTCGTCTACGCGCCCGTCTGCCAGCGCCTCGACGGCCTTGTTGTTCATGTACATGGCGACTATCGTTTGTTCCGAAATATCGCGGGAGCGCAGTCCTCGCACGTTTTCAGGAGGCAAGAAATCGATCGTCAATGACTTGCCATTGCCGATCGAGCTCCTGTCGCCCATTTTCTGGTCGAGCGTTACGTTCACGTGGCCACTGCGGACTAGCAGGTCGCCGGCGCGACTCCAGGTCTCCTCCAGATACGCGCTCTGATATCTGACCTGCAGTCCGAGCTCTTTCGCAAAGGCCGCTGTCATGATGACAAGCGAAAGGCAATTTCCGGCACGTGCTTCGAATGCCTCCGAAGCATTGCGCGTCATGCTGACATCGTATTGCAGCTTCAATTGGTCCTCTTGATAGAGGGCGCTGATCAGTCCCCGTTGCAATCCAAGCAACTTCAGCTGACTTGAGATCGATGTCCTCAGATATCGCTTCATCTCATCGCTCAGCGCAAACACTTCGTCTACGCTGATCTGCTGCGAAGGCGCAGAAAAGAGCGCGTCGTCAAAAAGAAACTTAGGTGGCGGGACGGGCTGCTGCGGAGTAGCACACGCAGCTAGCAATACGCATACAAGACATGCCAAATTCCGCATCGTTTCTCCTTCCGGCTCCAACTCGCTGGCGGGGCAAGGACGTTCCGAGCATATCGCGCCGTCGTCGGTTGCGCCGCATCAAATGCCGTTTGCAAACCAGTTTAAGACGCCATCGAGCCCACTGTAGTTCAACGCGTAGGTTGCCTGCTTGCGGACCACCGGCTTCGCGCGATAAGCCACAGACAAGCCCGCCAGCTGCATCATTGCCACGTCATTCGCACCGTCGCCGATAGCAATCGCTTTGGCGGTCGGGCATCCGATCTCTGCACACGCTTCGCGTAGGGCCTGTGCTTTGCCTTCGGCGTCGATGATTTCGCCACCGTTCGGGCCGGTCACCTTGCCGGTCAAGCGACCGTCAATGATCTCGAGCTGGTTCGATCGCGTGTAGTCGATGTTCAGCTTCGCTTTGATCTTTTCGGTGAAAAACGTGAAGCCGCCGGTTGCGAGGAGAGTTTTCAGCCCGTGCCGCCGGCACTCTGAAACGAGCCGCTGCGCACCGTCATTCAGCGCCAGCTTTTCGTCATACACGCGGCCGAGCAAGGCCGCGTCGACTCCGGCGAGCATCGCTACGCGACGCCGCAGACTTTCCTTGTAGTCGACTTCACCGCGCATCGCGGCTTCAGTGATTGCGGCGACTTGTTCGCCTTTGCCGGCATATCTAGCGGCTTCGTCGAGCGTTTCGATGTTGACCAGCGTCGAGTCCATGTCGAGCGCCAGCAAACGGAAGTCATCGAGGCGCATTTTCGAATCGACGAGTGCGTTGTCGAGTTTCCAGAAATCGGACAAGCCTTGGACGGCCCTGCGTGTTTCGGCGTCATCGCGAACCGCAACACAGCGCGCCGCATGCGCATACACCGTGATCCGCTCTGGCATGCAAACGACCTTGAACGTATCGAGCGCCTCGGGCGACAACCCAGGTCCCTGTATGACAAGATCTTTCATCACGGAGAGTTTAGATGCCGTGATTTGAAGTTCATCGCACGTGCGCTAATCTGCGGCCCCCGCTTTTCTGCGGCGGCCTGACTTGGAGGTACCGGTGATTCGAGTTTCGTTTTTCGGCGCAATACTGGCAGCTGCGACGTCTGCACTGGCGCAGGCGCCAGCCGCGCCGCCACCGCGCGACGCAAATGAAACCTTCTTCGGCACCGAGGTGCGCGATCCCTACCGATGGCTCGAAGACGTCAAGTCACCCGAGGTGATGTCATGGATGAAGTCGCAGAGTGATTACACGTCTGCGCTGCTCGCGCGTATCCCTGGGCGGAAGGCGATGTTTGAGCGCATCGTCAAGTACGAAGAGGCTGTTCCATCGCGGGTCGTGCAGGTGACTCGTGAAACCGGCGGACGATGGTTCTTTGAGCGGCGCAATGCCAACGAGAATCAGTTCAAGCTGCTGATGCGTGACGGGCTCCGTGGACAGGATCGACTGCTGGTCGATCCAGAGGCAGTTGAAAAGCGCACCGGAAAGCCGCACGCGATCAATTATTACGCCGCTGCTCCCGGCGGCTCGATGGTGGCCTACGGTCTGTCGGCACAAGGTTCGGAAGCCGCAGTACTGCACTTGCTGAATACGCGGACGGGCAAGGCCGTGGGAGGTCCGATCGATCGCGCTGACTTCGCTGCCGCCAACTTTTCGCCCGACGGGCGCACGCTGTTCTTCAATCGTCTGCAGCCGTTGAAGCCCGGGATGGCAGATACCGAGAAGTACCAGCGGAGCAAGGTCTGGATGCTGAAGGTGGGCGACGACGTCACGCGCGCGCTGCCGATCTTCGGGCTCGATGTGCCCGGCGTCGATATCGGAGCAGCAGAAATTCCAATCGCGGGTATGACGCACGACCGCCGCTGGGCATTGGGCTACGTGTTCAACGGAACCCAGCGAGAGATCGGATTATTTGTCGCGCCGGCAGCGGGTGTGCTGGCAGGTAAGCCCAAATGGCGGCGCGTTGTTCATCCGCGCGATGAAGTCACCGGTGTGGCGTACTTCAACGATACGCTGGCATTGCTCTCGCACAGGGATGCGCCGCGCTCACGCGTGCTTCGCATCGATTTGAAGAAGCCGGACTTGTCCAAGGCACAACTGCTGGTGGACCAAAGCGACCGCGTGATTACCGGAATCGCTGCGGCCGCGGATGCGCTTTACATCGAAGCGCGCGACGGCAACGTCAAGCGACTGTTCAAACGTCCGCACCAGGCCGCAGGCGACGTTGTCGAGGTCAAGCTGCCGGTGGAAGGATCGTTTCAATTGGTTGGCGACGAAGGGGCGAACGGCGCAGCCGATCCGCGCTTTCCAGGACTGGTGCTCGAATTGCAGGGCTGGAATAGGGCGCGTCAGATCTATCTTGTCGGTGCCGACGGCAGCGTGCGCGATTCCGGCTTGCAACCTCAAGGTCCGTTTGATGCACCGGCCGATGTTGTCGCGACGGAAGTCAAAGTTAAGAGTCACGACGGCGCGCTGGTGCCGATGTCGATCATCCACAAGCGTGGCGCTCAATTGAACGGACGAAATCCGACGATCCTTTATGGGTATGCGAGTTACGGCATTACGGAGGAACCGTTTTACAGCGTCAGCCGCTTGGCGTGGCTCGATGCGGGCGGCGTGTATGCGATTGCCAATCCGCGGGGAAGCGGTGTCTATGGGCAGGACTGGTACAAGGGCGGCTTTCAAACGAGCAAGCCGAATACTTGGAAAGACTTCATCGCTTGCGCCGAGTGGTTGATCGCGCAGAAGTGGACCAGTCCTGACCGACTGGGAATACTCGGCGGTAGCGCCGGCGGCATTTTGGTCGGCCGTGCACTGACTGAGCGGCCCGATCTGTTTGTTGCCGCCGTGCCAGTGGTCGGCGCGCTCGACATGGTGCGTGCGGAGGTCACGCCCAACGGCGTGCCGAACATTCCGGAATTCGGCACGCGTACGACCGAGCCCGGCTTTCGCTCACTGCTTGCGATGAGCACCTATCACCAGATCGCTGACGGCAAGAAGTATCCTGCGGTGCTGCTGACGCACGGCGTGCACGATCCGCGCGTAGAGGTCTGGCACAGCACGAAGGCGGCGGCGCGGCTAATGGCCGCGCAGACTGGGGTTGCCGAGGCCAAACCCGTGCTGTTGCGACTGGACTTCGACGCGGGCCACGGCGTAGGCAGCACAAAAACGCAGCAGCTGCAGGAGCGTGCGGATATTTTTACGTTCTTCCTGTGGCAGATGGGAGTCGAAGGCTATCAGCCGACACCCGCGGCAAAGTGAAGCGCGCGTTGCTGGCGGAGGCATGCCGTTGGTAACGCCGGCGTTTCGCATCGAAACTCAACTTGAACCGACAGCCGCGGATGTGGTGCCGATCGATCACGGTCTGCATACCTACAATCAGCGCTCCGCGGACCTGGATGCGATTCGTCGGTTCGCATGCTATGCGTGGAGTGACGACAAAGTCCTTGCCGGTGGCGCGCTTGCCCGCTGGTGGGGAACGGCATGCGAGCTCCAACAGATCTGGGTTGATGAAGCGCTCCGTCGCCGCGGAATTGGCAGTTCGTTGATGCGGCAGGTCGAGCTGACTGCCATCGAGCGCGGATGCAACCTGCTCTATCTCGATACGTTCAGCTTTCAGGCGCCTGAGTTCTATTATCGACTCGGTTACGAGACGGCGTGCCGGCTCGATGGTTTTCCCGACGGCGCGTCGAAATTCGTCTTGCGAAAAACGCTGATCAACTAGGCCCTATCGTCCTTAGGACTTCGCGCAGCCGTTGCAGCCGCGCATCCAGATTGGCCGTCTTCTCTTCAATGCGAAGTCGCTCCGGACCTGCGAGGCGCATCGTCCTGGCGCGCTGCATCAGCTGAATCAGTTTTGCGGTATCGAACGGCGGATCCGGAACAAACTGGATCACGATCACGTCGGCCGACGCATCGATCTTCTTGACGCCGAGCTTTTCTGCGATCAGTCGCAATCTGTGCGTCTCGATAAGTGCCTTGGCAGGCTCGGGCAGCTTGCCGTAACGGTCGACCAGCTCTTCCTGGCGCTCGATCAGCTCGTCTTCACTGTCGGCGGAAGCGAGTTTCTTGTACATCGACAGACGCTGATGCACGTCGTTCACGTAGTCGGTCGGCAGCAGTGCGGGCACGTGCAGGTTGATCTCGGTGACGACGCGCAGCGGCGCCAGCAGATCAGGCTCGCGGCCAGAGCGCAACGCGCGCACCGCCGCGTTCAGCATCTGCGTATACAAGTCGAACCCGACTTCCTGCATGTTGCCGCTCTGACTTTCGCCGAGAACTTCCCCCGCGCCACGAATTTCAAGATCGTGCATCGCGAGGTAGAAGCCGCTGCCAAGCTCTTCCAGATTCTGAATCGCTTCCAGCCGCTTCTCGGCGTTTTTCGTCAGCCCGCCCGCATCAGGAACCATCAGATACGCATAGGCCTGATGATGCGAGCGGCCGACCCGGCCACGCAGCTGGTGCAGCTGTGCGAGACCGAACTTGTCGGCGCGGTGGATGATGATCGTATTGGCCGTCGGCACGTCAATGCCGGTTTCGATGATCGTTGTACATAGAAGCACGTTGAAGCGCTGCTGATAAAAATCACGCATCACGCGCTCGAGATCGCGCTCGGCCATTTGTCCGTGCGCGATTTCGATGCGTGCCTCAGGCAGCAACTCCACCAGGCGCGCACGCCGGTTGTCGATCGTCTCGACCTCGTTGTGAAGGAAATACACCTGCCCGCCGCGCTTCAGTTCACGCAGCACGGCCTCACGAATCAGCGACGGGCTCTCCTTGCGCACGAACGTCTTGATCGCCAGTCGCCGCTGCGGCGCCGTAGCAATCACCGAAAACTCGCGGATGCCTTCGAGCGACATCGCCAGCGTTCGAGGAATCGGCGTGGCGGTCAGCGTCAGCACATCGACTTCGGCGCGCAAAGCTTTGAGCTGCTCTTTCTGTCGCACGCCGAAGCGGTGTTCCTCGTCGATGATCACGAGCCCGAGCCGCTCGAAGTTGATCGCTTCGGTCAGAAGACGGTGCGTCCCAATGACGATATCGATCGTGCCGGCGTTGATGCCTGCTACCGACTGTGCGATTTCCTTGCTCGAGCGAAAGCGTGACAGCTCGGCGATATGCACCGGCCATTCGGCGAAGCGGTCGCGGAAGGTCTGCATGTGCTGCTCGGCGAGCAGCGTCGTTGGACATAGGACGGCAACCTGTTTGCCATCGGCAACGGCAGCGAAGGCTGCGCGTAACGCAACCTCGGTCTTTCCGAAACCTACATCGCCGCACACCAGGCGATCCATCGGAAAGCCCGCGCTCATGTCCTTCAAGACGGCCTCGATCGCCGCCTGCTGATCCGGTGTTTCCTCAAACGGAAAACCCTCGGCGAATGCTTCGACGTCGTGCTGCTTGAAGTTGAATGCATAGCCCTTGCGCGCCGATCTGAGCGCGTACAGATTCAACAGCTCGGCGGCGGTGTCGCGCACCTGTTTGGCGGCCTTGCGTCGCGCCCGCTCCCAGTCGCCGCTGCCGAGTTGATGCAAAGGTGCAGCGTCCGGATCGGCGCCCGAATAGCGGCCTATCAGATGCAGTTGCGCGACCGGCACGTACAGCGTCGCGTCGTTCGCGTATTCCAGGTGCAGGAACTCGGTCGGACCATCGCCCATGTCCATGCTCTGCAGGCCCAGATAGCGGCCGATTCCATGCTCGACGTGAACGACAGGATCTCCAATTCTGAGCTCCGCGAGATCGCGGATCATCGCCTCGACGTTCGACGCTCGCTCGCGCTGCCTGCCGCGCAGACGGCGCGGACTCGCCGCGTAAAGCTCGGTTTCGGTGATAACCGCGATGCGCGGCTCGCGCAGCACGAAGCCTTCGTGCAGTGGCGCCACACCGAGGCCGATGGCCGCATCCGACGCTACGAACGCCTGGAAGTCTGCGTTGTCCGCAAAAGGCAATCGATACTCGGTCAGCATTTGCGAAATCGTTTCGCGCCGACCCGCGGAATCGGCGACGACCAGCACGCGACCGCGCGGGCTTGCGCCGGCAGACACGTTGGCAAACCGATCGACGAATGTCCTCAGCCGGCCGATCGGATCTTCGGCGCGCCGCTCGACTGCGAGCAACGGCAGCGCCTCGAAGCCCTCGTGCGTTCCATCGCCCAGAGAAATGCGCGCATAGTCCTTTGCGCGCGAAAAGAAACCCTCGGCGCTGAGGAACAGATCGGCTGGGGGCATGATCGGCCGCGTCACATCGCGCGATAAAAATCGATAGCGCTCGCTGGTCTCGTTCCAGAAGCGCGCCATCGCCGGCTCGATGGGTCCATGCAGCGCCAGCACGCTGCTCGGCGGCAGATAATCAAACAGAGTTGCTGTCTGATCGAAAAACAAGGGAAGGTAGTACTCGATTCCCGCGGACGCGATGCCGCTGCCGATGTCCTTGTAGACGCTCGATCGGCTCGGATCGCCTTCGATGCGCTCGCGCCAGCGACGGCGAAAGGCCTGCCGGGCTGCTTCGTCGATTGGAAATTCGCGTCCAGGCAGCAACCGCACCTCAGGCACCGGATATAAGCCACGTTGCGTGTCAGGATCGAACGCACGGATCGAGTCGAGCTGATCGCCGAACAGGTCGAGGCGATAAGGCAGGGCGGAGCCCATCGGAAACAGATCGATCAGTCCACCGCGAATCGCAAACTCTCCCGGCGCGACTACCTGTGAGACATGCTGGTAGCCGGCGAACACCAGCTGCGCGCGCAGCGGCTCCGCGTCGATCGTCTGGCCCTGCTTGAAAAAGAACGTATGACCGGCGACGTACTGCGCGGGCGACAGTCGATAAAGCGCGCTTGTGGCCGAAACGACCAGTACATCGATCTCCGGGTGCGGCTGACTTAGCTGATACAGCGTCTCCAGACGCTCGGAGACGAGATCCTGATGCGGCGATAGCGTGTCGTACGGTAAAGTTTCCCAGTCTGGCAGCGGGCGTACGGCAAGCGACGGATCGAAATACCGGATCTCATCGACCAGCCGCTGCGCATCGAGCGCGTCGGCTGAAATTGCAACGACAAGCCGCTGCTGCTGACGCGCCTGTGCGGCGAATTGGCTAAGCAGCCAGGCGTCGCCCGAGCCCGGTGGGCGGGCGAGGGCAAAGCGAGTCCCTGCGGACGGCAAGGTCCACGGTGCAGTGCCCGCAGAGGCTGTCTCGGGCCCGACTACTGAGACTTCTTCGTGCTTCAAGGAAATGCGCAAAAAAATACGGCAGCAAAGCATTACGCAAGCTGCCGAAGTCGATCGCTATTATACGAACCGATCCATACGCACTCACGTGCCAGGCCTTCGTGCCCCAAACATTTCGATATATAGCGCTGATTCCGGCTGCAGGCGTTGGCATCCGTGTGGGTCACGACGTTCCGAAGCAGTATCTGCGCCTGGGAGCGCGCACTGTGCTCGAGCACTCTGTTGCAGCGATGCTGGCCGATGCGCGCATCGATCGCGTCTTCGTCGTTGTGGCACCGGCTGACAGCAAGTGGCAATCGATTGACTGGGGCGGTGATCGAGTCGAGTTTCTCGCAGTCGGCGGTGCGTCTCGAGCGGAAAGCGTGTCCAACGCCTTGATGACGCTGTCCGGACGCACGCACGACGATGATCGCGTGCTTGTGCATGACGCAGCGCGCCCATGTCTGACGCAAACGAGAGTTGGCGCGGTTGATCGACGAAGTCGGCAGTGAGGACGGCGGAGGTTTGCTGGCGGTACCTGTAACGGACACATTGAAGCGCACCGAAAACGGGCACGTCGTCGAAACGCTCGATCGCGACGAATTCTGGTGTGCGCAAACTCCCCAACTGTTTCGCTTTGCGTCTTTGCGCGCCGCAATGAGCGCGGGGTCGCTGCAAGGCGTCACCGATGAAGCGAGTGCGATCGAACGAAACGGAAACTTTCCGCGGCTCGTGCTCGGATCGGCAACGAATATCAAGGTAACCACCGAGCAGGACTTGACGCTGGCACGTGTGATTCTCGATGCCGCGGCGTACGCGGCATGAAGATCCGCGTCGGCCATGGATTCGATGTGCACGCAATGGTTCCCGGCCGCCCGCTCGTGCTTGGAGGCGTCGAGATCGCGAGTGCGCGAGGACTGCTGGGCCATTCCGACGCCGACGTGCTGCTGCACGCGATCGCCGATGCGCTCCTTGGAGCGGCATCGCTAGGCGATATCGGTCAGCTGTTTCCGGATACCGACTCAGCCTACAAAAATGCCGATAGCCGGTTGTTGCTGCAGCACGCCGCACAGCGTGTGCGCGGCGCCGGTTGGCGCATCGAGAACATCGATGCCACCGTTGTTGCCGACGCGCCCCGGATCGCGCCGCATGTTGCGGCCATGTGCCAGACCATTGCGGCGTCGTGCGAAATTGCGGCAAGCGCCGTCAGCGTGAAAGGCAAGACCACAGAGAAGCTGGGCTTTACCGGCCGCGGCGAGGGAATTGCCGCAATGGCCGTGGCGCTGCTGGTCAGCGACTAGATAACGGCAGGCGCAATTCGACGCGCAATCCGTGCGGTGAGTTGGCTGACAGTTGCACGTCGCCGCCGTGCATGCGTGCGACACGCTCGACGATCGGAAGCCCCAGGCCCGCGCCTGTACTGCCCGAGCGCGCCGCCTCGCCGCGCTCGAACGGTCGCATGAGCCGATCGACTTCCTCTGCAGACACGCCGGGTCCTTGATCCGTCACAGAAACGACGGCGCGATCTGCGGCTACCTTCAGCGCGACTGTGATCGCGAGCTTGCCGCTTGCCGGATCGCGTCCATAGCGCACTGCATTCGTCATCAGATTGTCCAGTGCCCGATCCAGTTCGACTGGGAAGCCGCGGATCCGCACGCCGGAAGCGATGTTCATGTCCACGGAGGAATCGGACTCGGCGTCGACGCGCGCGCGCTGAACGGCGGCGGCGACGGCTGCAGTCAGATCGATGTCGCTGGCTGGTGCCTGTGGCTCCTTGCGTGCGTAGTCGAGAAACTGGCGGACGATCGCATCCATCTGTTCAATGTCGCCGACCATTGCCGCGCGAGTCGCCTCGGGTAACGTTGCCAGCTCGAGTTCAAGACGCAGCCGCGATAGCGGCGTGCGCAGATCGTGCGAAATTCCGGCAAGCAGTACAGCGCGATCTGTGTCCAGCTTGCCGAGGTCGGTGACCATCCGGTTGAAGCTCTCGTTGACAGTGCGAATCTCGATCGGACCGGTCTCGGGAAGCGGGCCCGGATCTCGGCCACTTCCGAGTTCGGCGCTTGCCCGGGACAACTGCGCCAGCGGCCGGTTGATCAACCGAGTGATCAGGATCGCCCCGATGATCGACAGCAGCAGGGCTACTGCCGCCCAACCGATCCATTGCGTGCCGTACGTGCGCGAAACGGGATTGCGTTCGATGAACACCCAATAGTCGTCATCTGCCATCGACAGACTGACCCAAAGCCCGCGAATTCCGTTGACGTCCGAAGCAAGCCTCGTATTCGCGCCAAGCTTGGCGACGATCGCCTGCTCGATCAGCCTGACCAGCGCCCCGTCGGAAAGTGGCGTGACTTTATCGTCGGGCTCGAGCGGATAAATGCGTACACCTTCATTGGCAGCAAGCTCGGTGAGCAAGTCGCTTCGCACGAACGGATCTGCATACAGCAGCGCAGCGCGCGTGATGTTCACGATGGATATCACCTGCTGCGCGATGGTCTGGGCGCGAGGCGCGCGCTCGAGCACGCGATAGCTCTGCAGCCACGCCGCGAGGCTCGCGACGATCAGCAGCAACACCAACAGCAACGTGCGCCAGAAGAGCGACGGTGATCGCATCAGAGCGTTAGCGGCTGTTGCGGTCCACTACTCGGCCTCAGGATCGGGAATGAATACGTACCCGAGCCCCCAGACCGTCTGGATGTAACGAGGCTTCGCAGGATCGGGTTCAATGAGCTTGCGCAAGCGTGAAATCTGCACGTCCAAACTGCGGTCGAACGCTTCATATTCCCGGCCACGCGCCATTTCCATCAACTTCTCACGCGACAGGGGCACTCGGGGGTAGCGGGCAAAGGTCTTAAGCACCGCAAACTCGCCGGTCGTCAGGTCGACCGGATGGCCTTCCTTCGTCAACACCCGCGTTGAAAGATCGAGCACGAACTTGCCGAACGCAAGTGGCTTGATTTCATTCGCAGGAGCACCTGGCGCGTCTTCGGGTCCACGCCGGCGCAACACGGCAGTGATGCGGGCGAGCAATTCACGCGGATTAAACGGCTTGGGTAAGTAGTCGTCGGCACCCATCTCAAGACCGACGATACGGTCGACGTCTTCGCCCTTGGCGGTCAGCATGATGATCGGTGTGGTGTCGTTGCCGCCGCGCAGCCGTCGCATGATTGACAGGCCGTCTTCGCCCGGCATCATCAAGTCGAGGATCAACAGGTCATAGCGCTCGCGTTGCCAGAGGCGGTTCATCGCCTGCCCACTGTCAGCGACAAAAACCGCATACCCGTTTTCGCCGAGGTAGCGCCGCAGCAGATCGCGCAGTCGCGCATCGTCGTCGACAACGAGAATCTTTGGAGGCTTATGACGCGTCATTAAGGATCCAGTGGAAGCAGCAGGGCGCGATGCTATGGAACTTGGTACGCAAGCACGTTCGCGAAAACAAAGTGTTACAGAATTTACCGGCCCGCCACCTGACCGCTGCCGTTAATTGGCCTATCCGCGGGTCTGAAGAAATATCATGCACACCATGTTTGGTTCGCTCTCTCATTGCTTCTTTGCGCCTGTTTTTCGTGCGTTTGGCGTCGCCTTGTTGATTGCGATGTCGACAATGGCCCTGGTCCCCGCCCAGGCGGCCTCGCCAGACCCATTGCGTTTGACACCTGAACAGCGCCGCGATCTTTGGCAGCGGATGACTCCCGAGCAGCGTCAACAGTGGCGCAATGCGCGTTCGCCCGAGGAGCGTCAAGGCACATGGCAGCGCTTTTCGCCCGAGCAGCGGCGCGAGACGTGGCAGCAACTGTCGCCGGAGCAGCGCGAGCTGATGTTGCGACGGATGACGCCCGAGCAACGTCAAAACGTTCGTAGCCAGATGACTCCCGACGAGCGCGAGGCAATGCGCCAGAGATTCCTCGAGCGGCAGCAGGGTCGCCAACGCAACGAGCAACAAGTGCCCCCTCGTCAGTTGTCACCTGAAGAGCGACAACGCCTGCGTGAACAGATTGATCAGGCGCGCCGGGACCAATATCGGCGCGGAAACGGGGGCAACAAGGGAGCAGGCAAATGATGTCGCGGGTCGGCGTGCTTCTCGTACTGCTGACTCTTTCGTTCAGCACGCCAGCAGCCGACCCGCAACTCGGCAATCACGCTGCGAAGCTACTACTGACTCGCGCCGGTTTCGCCCCAGCCGATGCCGACGTCGCGACCTATGCAACGCTGACGCATAGAGCGGCGGTTGACCGGCTGCTGGCTGGCGCAGTCACCACCACCGTCACACCGCCGCCGGTGTGGCTCAACGAGCGCCTGATACCTCCGCGCGAGCTGCGCGCCATGAGTGACGAAGCGCGTCGCGCCGAACTGCAGAAGCAGGTTCGCATGGGGCTGGAGCTTCGCGGCTGGTGGCTGCGCGAAATGGTCGCGACGCCCTCGCCATTGACCGAGCGCATGACGCTGTTCTGGCATAACCACTTTGTCTCCGCGCAGCCGAAGGTGCGCTACACGCAGCTGATGTACCGGCAGAACGTGCTGCTTCGCAGGCACGCACTCGGGCGCTTCGACGAGCTGCTGCACGCCATTGCAAAAGATCCGGCGATGCTGATTTACCTCGACTCCGCGACTAACCGGCGCGGCTCGCCGAACGAAAATTTTGCGCGCGAGGTGATGGAGCTATTCACTCTCGGCGAGGGCCACTACAGCGAAGACGACATCAAGCAGGCCGCCCGCGCGTTCACCGGCTGGAGCATCGACCTCGATTCCGGTAATTACATGTTCCGACGCATGCTGCATGACGGCGGGGAAAAGACCGTCTTCGGTCGAACCGGCAACTTCGACGGCGATGCGGTGCTCGACATCCTGCTGATGCAGCCCGCATCGGCGGAATTCATCGTTCGCAAACTGTGGCGAGAGTTTGTATCGCCGCAACCCGACGAAGCCCGTGTGAAGGCGATCGCAGCACAGTTTCGTGCAGGTGGCTGGAACATCGCGCAACCGGTGCGTGCGCTGCTGCTGCAACCTGAGGTCATTGCGCGCGACGAAGACAACGCGCTCGTCAAGTCTCCGGCGGAGCTCGTGGCCGGTCTCGTGCGGCAGTCGGGCGGCGAGTTGGTGCAACCTGTCGCTGCAGCGGTGGCACTCGCAGGAATGGGCCAGAACCTGTTTTCTCCACCGAACGTGCGTGGCTGGCCGGGCGCAGACGCCTGGATCAACACGCACACGCTGCTCGCGCGCAAACAATTCCTTCAGCGCGCACTGGGCAATACGCCCAACAGAGCAGACGGTGCATCGGCCGGGGACGAGTCAATGTCAGTTTCGGTCAAGCCAGAAGAAATGCTTCGACGCCGCCTGCAGATGCTGGAGCAGTCCGCTTCGGTGCGTATCGACGCTGAAGCATGGCTCGCACATGCAGGGTTGCACTCCGAGCGAGTCGTCGCGCCTGCCGGCCGGACAAAGCTCGAACAACTCGTCCTTGCGGTTCCGCCAACGGCGCCGGCGCGCGAAGGGTCGCTGGGTCTCGATGCACTGCGCGCGATCGTGCTCGATCCCGCATACCAACTCAAGTGAGGCTGTCGATGGATCGCCGCACCTTCCTGACATCAACGTCGACCATGCTGTCGTGCGCGGCGCTGCCGGCATGGGCCTCCGCTGCGTCGCCGCGGCTCTTGATCCTGATTGAGCTGCGCGGTGGTAACGACGGTCTGAACACCGTGATTCCAATCGACGATGGGGCGTACTTCGATCTGCGTCCGCGGCTCGCTTTCAAGCCCGATGCGGTGGCGCGTTTCGAAGGCGCGCCCGCATTGCATCCGTCGCTCGCTCCGCTGGAGCCGCTATGGCGCGATCGCCAGATGGCGATTCTGCAGGGCATCGGCTATCCGGCGCCGAACCTGTCGCACTTTCGATCGATTGAAATCTGGGATACCGCGTCAGACAGTCAGCAGTTTCTGCAGACCGGATGGCTGACCCGCACCGTCGACAAACAATCAGCGTTTGCTTCGCAAAGCGCCGACGGCGTTGTGATAGGCGCGGTCGACCTGGGTCCGCTGGCAGGCGGTGCGCGCGCCGTGGCTTTGAACGATCCAGCGCGCTTTGCACGTCAGGCGCGGCTGGCCTCAGCGGACAGTGTCGTCGCACGGGGGGCGCTCGCGCACGTGTTGCGCGTCGAAAATGACATCGTGCGCGCCGGCGCCGACGTACGCAGCGACGTCACGTTCAAGACTGACTTTCCTCGCGGCGCGTTCGGCGTTGCGGTCCAGCACGCGGCTGCGATTGCAGCGGGCGGCAAGGTTCCTGTACTGCGTCTGACGCTGTCGGGTTTCGATACTCATCAAAATCAGTTGCCGATCCACGCGAATTTGTTGAGAGTTCTCGCGGAATCGGTGGTTGCGCTGCGCTCTGCACTCAGCGAGCAAGGTATGTGGGATCGGACGCTGATACTGACGTACTCCGAATTCGGACGGCGTCCGCGCGAGAACCAAAGTGGCGGCACTGACCACGGAACGGCCGGCGCTCTCTTCGCATTCGGCCCGCACGTGCGTGCCGGCGTTCACGGTGAAGCTTCCTCTTTGCGCGCGCTCGATCGCGATGGCAACCTTCGACATTCAACCGACTTCCGCCGGATCTATGCGTCGGTTTTGGAAAACTGGTGGCAATTGCCATCGGAGCGCGTGTTGCAGCGGCGCTTCGAGCCGCTCAAGTTTATCGCCTAGATCAGCATCGTGTCGCATGCGCCGCTAATATGCAGGCGCATGTCGCGCCGACCGTCCACCGTTCTCGCAATCGATACCGCTACCGAACTATGTTCGGTGGCGGTCCTGCATGGCGACGACAGCACCGAATTAGTGGAGTCGGTGGGGAACAGACACTCAGAGCGCGTACTGCCGATGGTCGACGCCGCTCTGTCGAAGGCAGGCTTGTCGCTGGCCGATATCGACGTCTTTGCCTTTGGTGCGGGCCCGGGCTCGTTTACCGGGTTGCGTATCGCGTGTGGCATTGCGCAGGGCCTCGCCTACGGCAAGCGCAAACAGGTCGTGCCCATTGGCAACCTGCGCGCGCTGGCGGCGCACGCATTCTTAGGCGTCGCTGACGGCACCTTGCTGCTCGCCGCAATCGACGCCCGCATGAACGAAGCGTATTGCGCGATCTATCGGCGCGACCTGCACGTGACCGAGATCAGAGCGCCGGCCCTGGAGCGGCCGCAGTCGTTGGTGCAGCTCGCCGCCGAGCGAGCGGTTGACATCGTGGCAGGCAATGCACTGGCGACGTTCTCAGGTGTGTGGCCCGAAGACACCCCGTGGATAACATTGCCTGACGCCACGTCGTCGGCAGCCTCGATCGCGATACTGGGGCGTTTGGATGCGTCGCAAGGTCGGGCAGTTGCTCCGGCGCACGCCGCGCCGATCTACGTTCGCGATCATGTCGCGCTGACGATCGAGGAGCGGCAGCACAAGAAGGTGACGAGCGCGGCGCCTGGTGGCACCTCGAGCGACCGCGCCGCGCCCCATATAACGAGCTCGCACGGCGCAAGGGAGCCGCAGTGAGCGCGCTGCCGAAGTCGGAGCCCGACCGGTACGCGCCGATGGTCGAGGCTGATCTGCCGGAAGTCGTCGCAATCGAGGCCGACATTTATCCGTTCCCGTGGACGCGCGGCAACTTTCTCGATTCGATACGCGCCGGTTATAGCGTGTGGGTCTTGCGCGACCGGACCGATGCGCTGACTGCCTATTCGGTGATGACACTGATGATCGACGAGGCTCATCTGCTTAATTTGAGCGTGGCGCGTCGCTGTCAGCGTGAAGGTATGGGATGGCGCACGCTGGAGTGGATGGCCGAGGTGGCGCGCGGTTACGGAGCGCGCACTATGCTTCTCGAAGTCCGACCCAGCAACGCATCGGCGGTGCGAATGTATGAACGCTATGGCTTCGAAAAGATCGGTGTGCGGCGCGGCTACTACCCGGCGAAAACGGGACGCGAAGATGCGATCGTGATGCGAGTCGCCCTTTGATCATGGACGCGAGGCGAACACGCTTATGGCAGGCGATGGGGCTCGGTCCGGTTTACCGGCTGCGCAGCGTATCGACTGCGGTGCCTGTTGAAGTCACAGTCACGCAGCCCGTTATAGACAGAGCCTCGATCATCGCGCGACTCGAGTGGCGCGAGCTACGGCAGGAAGTCGCAAGTTGCCGAGCGTGCTCTTTATGCGAGACGAGAACGCAGACCGTTTTTGGTGTCGGCAACACACGCGCAGACTGGATGCTGATCGGCGAAGCGCCTGGCGCCGAGGAAGACGCGCGCGGTGAACCGTTCGTAGGGCAGGCAGGGCGCCTGCTGGACAACATGCTTGCGAGCATTGGGATGTCGCGCGATGGCGAAACGCCAAAATCGGTCTATATCGCTAACGTCCTGAAGTGCCGCCCGCCCGGCAATCGCAATCCGCAGCCCGAAGAGGTCGCCAAGTGCGAGCCGTTTTTATTGCGTCAGATCGAGCTCGTCGCGCCGGCGCTGATTGTCGTGATGGGGCGCTTTGCGGCGCAGTCGCTGCTGGGAACCGACGCCAGCATCGCAAACCTGCGCGGCAAGTCGCATCGAATCCACGTGGCGGGACGCCAGATACCGGTGGTGGTGACCTATCACCCAGCCTATCTGCTACGCAACCTGATCGACAAAGAAAAGAGCTGGGCTGATCTCTGCTTGGCGAACACGGTGCACGGGATTCACTAATGCGTCACTTCGCCGATCAGCGCCACCGAGTCGAATTGCCGCTGGTTGTATTGATGCCGCAGCATCACGAGGAACATCGTGACGGCCACGAAGACGCCAAACAGCAGCATCACCGTCTGAATGTCCAGGTTCAGCCAGATTAACACCGCGTAGATACCCAGCATGACCAGGATGCTGGAGTTCTCGTTAAAGTTCTGGACCGCGATCGAATGCCCAGCCGACAGCAGCACGTGGCCGCGATGTTGCAACAGCGCGTTCATCGGGACGACGAAGTAACCTGCTAGTAAGCCGATAAGCACCAGGATCCCGCACGCGACGAGTAGAAAGTAACTGGCTTGGAGGGCCCCAAGTCGAATCGCGCCTTCGGGTATGAGAGCGGGGTCGTAAAACGCAGCGCCGGCGACGATCACGCCCATCGCGATGCCGACCGGCAACACGTCCATCGCTTTTTTTAGCGACACAGTCGCCGCTGCGTAGACCGCACCCATCGTGATGCCGACGGCGACGACAGCTTGCAAGATTGCCGCTCGCGCCAGATCGAGCCCGAGCACACTTTCGGCCCACTTCAAGACGATAAATTGCAGTGTCGCTCCTGCACCCCAAAATAGTGTGGTCACGGCGAGCGATATCTGCCCGAGCTTGTCGCGCCACAGCACCTTGCAGCAGTGCACAAAGCCGACTACCAATTTCCACGGGTGGGAATGCTGCTTCACATAGCGCGCGCCGGTATCGCCGATCAGCAGATTGATCGCAGCAGCGAGTACGTAGATCCAAACGATGACCGAGATCGCGGCTTCGGCGGGCAGATCAATGCCCATGTCGATCATCGGCACATCGTTCGCTAAAAGCCACGACGCGACGTTCTGATCAATCAGAACACCGCCAATCAGGAATCCCACAATGATCGAAGTCACCGTCAGGCCTTCGATCCAGCCGTTGGCTACGACCAGCTTCTCGGGCGGCAAGAGCTCGGTCACGATGCCGTACTTGGCCGGTGAATACGCAGCTGCGCCGAAGCCGATCACCGCGTAGGCGAGCAGAGGATGCACCCCCATGAACATCATGACGCAGCCGCCGATCTTGATCGTGTTCGTGATGAACATGACGCGCGCCTTTGGGAACGAATCGGCGAAAGCGCCTACGAACGCGGCCAGCGCCACGTATGAAAATACGAAAAACAGCTTCAGCATCGGCGTCATCCACGCCGGCGCCTCAACGTCGCGCAGCAACGCGATCGCAGCAATCAAGAGCGCGTTGTCGGCCAGCGATGAAAAGAACTGCGCGGCCATGATGACGTAGAAGCCGCGCTTCATGACGCAAAAGGCTGATGCTGTGGCAGCAAGCGAACCGTCTCCCTAGAAGTTGTGCGCTTGTTGTCTTGCCGATGCTGCGCTTTTGCGGCGTTATATCACGCAGTTACGCTCGGCCGATGACGCGCGGCACTATGCTATTGAGCGTCAATTCCTCAGCTAATTCCCATGCCAAGGCCGATTTCCGCCGTGATCGACTTGCAGGCAATGCGCCGCAATCTCGTGCTGGCGCGTCGCCACGCGCGCGGAAGGTTCGTCTGGGCAGTCGTCAAGGCGAATGCCTACGGACACGGTCTGCCGCGTGCGGTGCGCGCGTTCGCAGACGCCGATGGACTCGCATTGCTCGATCTCGATGAGGCTCAGCGCGCACGCGATGCGGGCTGGTCGCGGCCCATCCTGCTGCTAGAAGGATGCTTCGAAGCGCGCGACCTGGAAGCCGTCACCGCATTGAAGCTGACGGTAGTGGTCCATGATGCTTCGCAGATCGAGCTGCTCGAGCGCGCGCGGCTACCGTCGCCGATCGATGTCTATCTGAAGTTCAATACTGGAATGAACCGGCTTGGATTTGATTCACACCAGGCCGGCGAGGCCTATCAACGACTGAAGGCATGTGAGAACGTGGCCCAGCTGACGCTGATGATTCATTTTGCCAACGCCGACCGCGCGGCAGGGGCGAGCGGCCCTACCGAGGTGGCCGAGCAGTTGGTCGCGCTGCAAAGTATCGCGGCCAACTGGCCCGAGCCGCGCAGCTTCGCCAACTCAGCAGCGTTGTTCCTGCGGCCCGAAGTGCAGGGCGACTCTGTGCGACCCGGCATTGCTCTGTATGGTGCGTCAACCGATGAGTCGCATACCGCCGCGCAGCTGGCCGTTGAGCCCGCAATGACGTTGCAGTCGCGCCTGATCGCCGTCCAGAACTTGAATGCAGGCCAAGCGGTCGGATACGGATCGCGGTTTGTGGCACCGCGACCGACTCGCATCGGTGTCGTCGCCTGTGGGTATGCCGATGGGTATCCGCGCCATGCACCCGACGGAGTACCGGTGCTCGTCGATGGAGTTCGCGTGCCCATTGCGGGTCGCGTGTCGATGGACATGATCACCGTCGACTTGACGTCGGCTCCAGACGCCGCTGTCGGAAGCCACGTCGAACTGTGGGGCAAGAACCTTCCGATCGATGAGGTCGCCAATTTGTCCGGCACCGTAGGCTATGAACTGATGTGCGCACTTGCGCCCCGCGTGCCGGTCACCGAGATCGACCACTGAAGCGATGGCAAAGGCGAAAACACAGTTTGTCTGTGCCGATTGCGGGGGCGCGAGCTTGAAGTGGCAGGGGCAGTGTCCGCATTGCAACGCGTGGAACTCACTGTCGGAGGCGCGCGTCGAGACGCCGGTTGAGCATCGTTACGGTGCGCTGGTTTCAAATGCACCCACGCAATCGCTGGGCGACGTGCAGGCGCGCGAGATGCCGCGTATTGCATCTGGCATCGATGAGTTCGATCGCGTGCTCGGCGGCGGCTTCGTCGAAGGTGGCGTGGTGTTGATCGGTGGCGACCCCGGCATCGGCAAGTCGACGCTGCTATTGCAGTCGCTGGCTGCACTATCGACCCGCGCAGCAGTCCTGTATGTCAGCGGTGAAGAGTCGGCGGCGCAAGTCGCGTTGCGCGCGAGACGGCTCGGTGTCGACGCCGCAAACGTTCGCCTGTTGTCGGAGATCTCCTTGGAGCGCATCGTCGCGACCGTCGGCACCGAGAAGCCGTCGGTGCTAGTGATCGATTCGATACAGACGCTCTACTCGGAACAGCTGCAATCGGCGCCCGGCTCGGTGGCGCAGGTACGCGAGTGCGCGGCGCAGCTCACGCGGCTGGCAAAGCAGTCGGGGCTCACGCTGATCATGATCGGCCACGTGACCAAGGACGGCTCGCTGGCCGGGCCGCGTGTCCTCGAGCATATGGTCGATACGGTGCTGTACTTCGAGGGCGAGTCTCACTCTTCATTCAGATTGATTCGCGCGTTCAAGAACCGCTTCGGCGCGGTCAACGAGCTCGGCGTATTCGCGATGACCGATCGCGGGCTGAAAGGCGTCAGCAATCCGTCTGCGCTCTTTCTGTCCAAGCACGATGTGGAGGTAGCGGGCTCGTGCGTGATGGCGACACAAGAGGGCACACGGCCGTTGCTGGTCGAGATCCAGGCGCTGGTCGACGCCGCGCACGTGCCGAACCCGCGCAGGCTGTCGGTCGGGCTCGATCAACAGCGACTCGCGATGTTGCTCGCCGTATTGCATCGACATGCGGGCATCGCTGCGTTCGACCAGGACGTTTTTGTCAACGCGGTCGGCGGCGTGCGTATTGGCGAGCCCGCCGCCGATTTACCCGTTTTGCTCGCGGTGGTGTCGTCGATGCGCGACAAGCCGCTGCCGCGCGGCCTGGTGGCGTTCGGCGAAATCGGTTTGGCCGGTGAAGTAAGACCCGCGCCGCGCGGACAGGAACGTCTCCGCGAGGCGGCGAAGCTTGGCTTTTCGATCGCGCTGATTCCAAAACAGAATGCGCCGAAACAGTCGATCGAGGGCCTCGAGGTGATTGCGGTCGATCGCGTAGAGCACGCGCTCGCGCGTATGCGCGGAGACTAGCGATCGTTCAGTAGCAACTGTGCGGCTGCGCGGCCACTGCGCACCGCTGTTTCGAGCGTTGATGGGTAGTCGGACTCGGTCCAGTCTCCGGCAATGACGAAGCCCGAAAGTCGGGTTCGATTCGAAGGGCGATGCAGGTGCGGTACGGCGGCCAGCGTTGCCCGGCGGTCGGCAATTGCACGCGCATCGACGGGCGCTGGCAAGCGCAGATCCTCGGTCAATTGCTGACCAACCGCCTGGCAAACATCTTCAAGTGGTTCGGCTTCGTGTGGCCCGCTGGAACTGATCACTGCGGCGAGCACGCCTCGATTGCTGGGGTCGAGCGCGCCCCGATCGAACACCCACTGCGCGTAGCGCCGCTTTGGCGCATCATCCAGCAGCGCAACGAATCCGCGTGCAATGCCAATCTCGGGCCCGTACTTCAGATACACGGTGTAGATCGGCTCGTGCTCGAAGCGGGTTAGTGCTTCGTAGATCGAGCTCAACTCGTTGCTGCGTCCGATGATGTGCTTCATGTGCCCGGGCGCCGCAGCGTAGATAACGGCATCGACCTCGACTCGCTCGGGCTCGTTTCGCAACAGAAGCCGGAAGCGATCGTTGTGTTCGCTGCGCTCGACGCGGTCAACTCGCGCATCGCGGCGAACTTCGCCACCGTGCGCTACGACGTAGCGCTCGACCGCGTCGGGAAAGAGTGCCGAAAGATTCGCGCGCGGCAACCACATTTCGCTAGCCAAGCCTGTCGCGCCGAGCGAATCGCGTAACACATTTACAAAGATCTGCGCGGAAGCCCGGTCAAGCGGCGTGTTCAGCGAGGCCAGCGCCAAGGGCCGCCAGACGCGCCGAACGATCTGCGTTGTCTGTGCGCTTTCGCATAGCCATTGGGTAATGCTGCGATCGGTCCCGATATTCCAACGAGATCTCTTCAAGGTGCGAAGCAACCGGATCAATGCTGACCGATCCTCGATAGCGAGTCCACGCGCAGCGATCAATGCCGCCGCGAGATGCAATGGCGCAGGCAGCCGTGCGGCCTGCAGACGAAATCCGTCCGGGTAGCGCAGTTCGAACGGGCGCCGCTCGACGACCGTGTCAAGCGCAACGTTTAACTGCTTGAGCAGCACCGCTGTTTCCGTGTAGGCGCCTAGCAGCAGGTGCTGGCCGTTGTCGAGCACGTGCCGATGTCCCGCCAATTCGAGCGTCAGCCGCCGGGCGCGGCCTCCAAGCTCATCGCTGGCTTCGAGAAGGATCACGCCAACGCCTTGCGCAGTGAGCTCCGCCGCCGCTGCGCATCCGGCCCATCCCGCACCGATGACGGCAACTTTTCGCGGTGCGGTCAACCGCGTACCCATGTGCGCCATGCAAGCCACAGCTTTCTCAGCGGTGTCAGAGCAATGCGCTGGTGCAGCACCTGAAAGTTTTCGCGCTCAAGTTCGGTCAGCAGGGCCGAGTAGATCTCGCCCATCATCAGGCCGGGCCGTTGGGACTTGCGATCTGCGGTCGGCAGCAGCGCATGCGCTTCCTGATAGACGGCGCGCGCGCGGTCCGCCTGAAAGCGCATCAGCGGTACAAAGCCGTCGACGTAGCGCGCCGCAAGAATGTCCGCCGCCTTCACGTTAAAGCGCTGTAGCTCGTCGACCGGGAGATAAAGACGCCCGCGTCGTGCGTCGTCGCCGACGTCGCGAATGATGTTGATCAACTGCAGTGCGAGCCCAAGATGGGCGGCATACCGGAGTGTCTGCGGCTCGCGATATCCAAAGATCCCCGCCGACATTTCACCAACGACGCCGGCGACCAGATGCGCGTATCGCTGCAGCGCCGGGTAGTCCAGAAAACGGTTCTGACGCAGATCGATCTGCATGCCGTCCAGGACCGCGCTCATCCGGGCTTCGGTGATCCCAAACGCTTCACCGATAAAGGGCTGCAGAGCGCGCGTTACCGGATGCGTCGGTTGACCTGCGAACAAGCGAGAGATCTCGGTGCGCCACCAGGCCAGCGTTGTTTCGGCGGCCGTGGCATCGCTGACTTCGTCGACCACGTCGTCGACTTCGCGGCAATATGCATAGACGGCGGTGATCGCGCGGCGGCGTTGCGGCGGCAGAAACAAGAACGAGTAGTAGAAGCTCGAACCGCTGCTGGCAGCTTTTTGCTGGCAATACTCGTCGGGAGTCATCGCGCCGTCGGCAGCCAGCAAAAAGCTGCGCGGCGCGTGTGCGCCGCGGCAGCTTCAAGGGAGCGCGAAGCGCGACCGCGCTTCGCAGGCTGGCAATACTCGTCGGGAGTCATGTTGGCAGCGGTTGAAGTGCGCGCCAGCCCATCAGTGTCCAGTCGCGCGCCGACAGCTTCGGCCGATGCGAGAAGACGTCGCCGTTGACGGCATCGATCCGCTCGAGAATACGAAGCCCGCCTTGAACGACGAGGCGCAACTCGAGTCCGATGCGTCCGCCCAGCGCTCGAGCAAGTGGCGCGCCGCGTTGCAGGAGTTCTCGCGTGCGCTGTACTTCGAACCTCATCAGGCTCTGCCAGCGCTGATCAACCGTTCCGCGTGCAATTTGCACTTCGCTTACGCCGAATCGACTTAAGTCGACCTGCGGCAAGTACACGCGGCCTTTGTCCCAATCAAGCCCGATGTCCTGCCAGAAGTTGGCTAGCTGCAAGCCGGTGCAGATGTCGTCCGACTGCTGCAGCAGTTGGGTTTCGCTGCAACGAAACAACTGCAACAACAGACGCCCGATGGGATTGGCAGAGCGGCGGCAGTAGTCGGTCAACTGTTCAAACGACTCGTAGCGAACCGTGACGACATCTTGCGAGAACGCTGATAACAGGTCATGGAACAGCGGCAATTGCAGCTGATGCTCGCGGACCGCAGCGGCCAAGTCGCTCCAATCCGATGGCCCTGCGAGTTCGATCGCGCGCAGCTGCGCGCGCAGATCGTCGAGTGCAGACAGGCGCTCGGCGGGCGAGGCGACTCCCTCATCGGCGAGGTCATCAGCAGTGCGGGCGAAGCGATAAATTGCGCGTACTGCGGGCCGCAAGCGTGCGGGCATCAACCACGAGGCAACCGGAAAGTTTTCATAGTGCCCGACACTCATGGCGTTGAAGCTATCACAGCTCGCTCCGCGACTAAGCTGCTGCATCGCTTCCGTTAGAATCGCGCCGTTTCAATAGTCATGAGCGAGAGTCGCGAGCCGTAGCGACATCAGCATTGCGCCGCGAAGGTGGCGAAATTGGTAGACGCACCAGGTTTAGGTCCTGACGCCTTCACCGGCGTGGGGGTTCGAGTCCCCCCCTTCGCACCACCGATGAACCAATAATTGAAAATGCAACAGACCATACAGTCCCTTAGCGCGCTTGAGCGCCGTGTCGATCTGACCGTTCCAGCAGCGGCGATCGAACAGGAAGTGAAGACGCGACTCGCCAAGCTCGCGCGCGACATGAAGATGCCTGGCTTTCGCCCTGGCAAGGTGCCGATCAAGATGGTCGCGCAGACGTATGGGGCGCAGGTACAGGCCGAGGTGCTGAACGACAAAGTCGGCGAAGCGTTCAATTCGGCGGTAGCTGCTGGCAAGTTGAAGGTCGCTGGGCAGCCGCGCCTCGAGGCGCGTGCGGTCGCGGACGGCGAGAACGAGTCGGAAGACGGCAATAAGGACCTGACGTTTTCAGCCACGTTCGAGATCTACCCGGACATCAGCGTAGGAGATTTGTCGGGCGTCGAAGTGCGGCGCGCCACGTGTGCGATCGGCGAGGCGGAGATCGATCGCACGTTGTACATCATGCGAAAGCAGCGCGCGACGTTTGAAGATGTGCAGCGCGCTGCGCAGGACGACGACGCAGTAACGATCGACTTCAGGGGCACGCACGCCGACGGCGAGAACGCCGGGCAGCCATTCGAGGGTGGACAAGCCAGCGATTTCAAATTTACGTTGGGCGAGGGCCGCATGCTGCCGGAATTTGAGACAGCGGTGCGCGGAATGACACCGGGCCAAACCAAGAACTTTCCGCTCACATTTCCTGCAAATTACGGCGCGCAGGCGATGGCCGGCAAGGCCGTCACATTCGAAGTGACGGTAAAACGGGTGCAACAGCCTGTGTTGGCACCCATCGATGCGGATTTTGCGCGCTCACTCGGCGTCGCTGACGGCGATGTCGCCAAAATGCGGAGCGAGATCAAGAACAACCTTGGACGCGAGGTGGCGTCGCGTCTTAAGGCTCGCACCAAGGACCAGGCGATGGCGGCGCTGCTGGCAACGAGCTCTTTCGAGGTTCCGAAGTCACTGGTTGAGTCCGAAAAGCAACGGCTGGCCGAGGGCGCTCGCAGCGATCTGATTGCGCGGGGAATGGCGCCCAAGGATGCGCCGCTGCCGCTCGACTTGTTTGCTCCCGAGGCGGAACGTCGTGTGCGCCTTGGCTTGTTGCTTGGAGAAGTGGTGCGCGCCAATAACCTGCAAACGAGGCCCGATCAGATCCGCAAGCTGGTTGAGGAGATTGCACAGAGCTATGAAAAGCCGCAGGATGTGATTAACTGGTATTTGTCGGATCGCAAGCGCCTCGCTGAGCTTGAAAGCGTCGCGCTTGAGGACAACGTTACGAATTGGGTGTTGCAGCGCGCGAAGGTTGTCGACACGCCGATCGAGTTTGACGAGTTGATGGGGCACAAAGGCAAATGAGGTATCCGGTCATGAGTACAACGCAGGTGAGCGCCGCCATGGAGCCGCAGGGCCTGGGCATGGTTCCGATCGTTATCGAACAAAGCGGACGCGGGGAGCGCGCTTACGATATTTATTCGCGCCTGCTGCGCGACCGAGTGGTGTTCATCGTAGGGCCGATTACCGAGCAGACAGCAAACCTGGTGGTCGCACAGCTTTTATTTCTTGAATCAGAGAACCCGGATAAGGACATCTCGCTGTACATCAACTCGCCGGGCGGTTCGGTCAGCGCGGGATTTGCGATTTTCGACACGATGCAATTCGTCAAGCCCGATGTTTCATCGATCTGCATCGGCGTGGCCGCCAGCATGGGATCCTTCCTGCTTGCCGCCGGAGCCAAGGGCAAGCGGTACTCGCTGCCAAACTCGCGCATCATGATTCATCAACCGATGGGCGGCGTTCAGGGACAGGCAGCCGACATCGAGATACACGCCAAGGAAATTCTGTATCTGCGTGAGCGGCTGAACAAGATTCTGTCGGAGCGCACCGGCCAACCGGTCGAGAAGATCGCCAAAGACACCGATCGGGACAACTTCATGTCCGCCGACGATGCCGTAAAGTATGGCTTGATCGACAAGATATTCGTCAGCCGAAGCGAGCAACCGTAAAGTCCGATGCCAAGCCACCGCGCCCTCCGATTTTGTTTCTCCGGTGCGCTACGCTCTTCTTCGGACTGTTGACTTTCTTATATGTCGGATAAAAAAGGCTCGAGCGAAAAACTTCTGTACTGCTCGTTTTGCGGCAAGAGTCAGCATGAGGTCAAGAAGCTGATTGCCGGACCGTCGGTCTTCATCTGCGACGAGTGCATCGACCTTTGCAACGACATCATCCGCGACGAAACGACGACCGAAGCCGGCTCGGGCGCAATCAAGTCGGATCTGCCCACGCCGAAGGAGATCGGCACGATTCTTGACCAGTACGTCATCGGGCAGGACAAGGCCAAGCGGATCCTGTCGGTCGCGGTGTACAACCACTACAAGCGGCTGAAGCACATGGGCTCGAAGGACGACATCGAGCTCGCCAAGAGCAACATTCTGCTGATCGGCCCGACCGGGTCGGGCAAAACGCTACTCGCGCAGACGCTGGCGCGGCTATTGAACGTCCCGTTCGTGATCGCCGACGCCACCACGCTGACCGAGGCGGGATACGTCGGCGAGGACGTCGAGAACATCATTCAGAAGCTGCTGCAGAACTGCAATTACGAAGTTGAAAAGGCGCAGCGCGGCATCGTCTACATCGACGAGATCGACAAGATTTCGCGCAAGAGCGACAACCCGTCGATTACGCGGGATGTCTCCGGCGAGGGTGTACAGCAGGCATTGCTCAAGCTGGTCGAAGGTACGATTGCGTCGGTGCCTCCGCAGGGCGGGCGCAAGCATCCGAACCAGGATTTCGTGCAGATCGACACGACCAATATTCTGTTCATCTGCGGCGGTGCGTTCGACGGGCTCGAGAAGATCATTCGAAACCGCTCCGAAAAGAGCGGCATCGGCTTTTCTGCCAGCGTAACGAGCCAGAGCGACCGCGCGGTCGGCGAGCTGCTGCGCGATGTCGAGCCCGAGGACCTGATCAAGTTCGGGCTGATTCCCGAGCTGGTGGGGCGTCTGCCGGTCATCGCCACCCTCGACGAGCTGAGCGAGGAAGCGCTGGTGGAAATCCTGGTCGAGCCGAAGAATGCGCTGATCAAGCAATTTCACCGGCTGTTTCAGATGGAAAGCGTCGAGCTCGAGATTCGCAACGACGGGCTCAAAGCAATCGCTCGCAAGGCACTAAAGCGGAAAACAGGTGCGCGCGGGCTGCGGTCGATCGTCGAGAGCATCCTGCTCGACGTGATGTACGACCTGCCGAGCACGAAGAACGTGATCAAGGTCGTCGTCGACGACAACACGATCACCGGCGGAAAACCGCTACTGATCTACTCCGATCAGCCCAAAGTTGCCAGCGCTCCTCGCTGAATCCTTGCCTGGATCAGCACGGTTTTAGCCGGCGTTATCAGGCCTGCTCCGAAGGCCCTCTGCGTGCTAGATTGGGTTTGCGTGGATTCCTTCCGCTCTTGCATTCACCCTGCGTGGGCGCATATGGCATTTAAAGTCACATGAAGGGAACGACCCTAATGACAACTCAGATCCTGCCGCCGGAAACCACAACGCTCCCATTGCTGCCACTGCGCGATGTCGTTGTTTTCCCGCACATGGTCATTCCACTGTTTGTCGGCCGTCCGAAGTCGATCAAGGCGCTCGAAGCTGCGATGGAGGCCGGCAAAAGCATCATGCTGGTCGCGCAGAAGAATGCTGCGAAGGACGAGCCGGAGGCCGAAGACATCTATGAGATCGGCTGTGTAGCGAACATCCTGCAGATGCTGAAGCTGCCCGACGGCACGGTGAAGGTGCTGGTCGAAGGCGCGCAGCGCGCCCGCATCGAGCGCATCGTCGACGGACCCGCACACTTCACGGCCGACGTGCTGCCGATCGTGCCCGATCACCAGTCAACCGCCGAATCCGAGGCGCTTCGCCGCGCGATCGTCACCCAGTTCGACCAGTACGTAAAGCTGAACAAGAAAATACCGGCGGAGATTCTGACGTCGATTGCGGGCATTGATGAAGCAGGGCGCCTGGCCGATACGATCGCTGCGCATCTGCCGCTGAAGCTCGAGCAGAAGCAGAAGGTGCTGGAGATGTTCGGCATCAACGAGCGTCTTGAGCATTTGCTCGCGCAACTGGAAGCCGAAATCGACATCCTGCAGGTGGAAAAGCGCATCCGCGGCCGTGTGAAGCGGCAGATGGAGAAAAGCCAGCGCGAGTACTACCTGAACGAACAGGTCAAAGCGATTCAGAAAGAGCTTGGCGAAGGCGAGGAGGGCGCCGATCTCGAGGAGCTGGAGAAGAAAATCAAGGCCGCCCGTATGCCGAAGGCGGCACGCGACAAGGCCACGTCCGAATTGAAGAAGCTGAAGCTGATGTCACCGATGTCGGCCGAAGCGACTGTCGTGCGCAACTACCTCGACACACTGATCGGTTTGCCGTGGAAAAAGCGCAGCCGGATCAACAACGATCTGGGCAACGCCGAGAAGGTGTTGAACGACGACCACTACGGGCTCGAGAAGGTCAAGGACAGGATTCTCGAGTACCTCGCCGTGCAACAACGAGTCGATAAGCTGAAAGCGCCCATTCTGTGTCTGGTGGGCCCTCCGGGCGTTGGCAAGACCTCGCTTGGTCAGTCGGTCGCACGTGCTACGAATCGAAAGTTCATCCGCATGGCGCTTGGCGGCGTGCGTGACGAGGCCGAGATTCGCGGTCATCGCCGTACCTACATCGGTTCGATGCCCGGCAAGATCCTGCAGAGCCTTGGCAAGGCAGGCGTGCGCAATCCGCTCTTCTTGCTCGATGAGGTCGACAAGATGGGCATGGACTTCCGCGGAGATCCGGCGTCCGCGTTGCTCGAAGTGCTTGATCCAGAACAGAACCATACGTTCCAGGATCATTACGTAGAGGTCGATTTCGATCTGTCCGACGTGATGTTCGTCGCCACCAGCAATACGATGAACATTCCGCCGGCGCTGCTCGACCGGATGGAAGTGATTCGTCTGTCGGGTTACACCGAAGAAGAAAAAGTGCACATCGCCTTGCAGCATCTGCTGCCTAAGCAGATGAAGACGAATGGACTGAAGAGCGGCGAGCTTTCGATTGCCGAAAGCGCGATTCGCGACATTATTCGGTATTACACGCGCGAAGCCGGCGTTCGTTCGCTCGAACGCGAGATCAGCAAGATCTGCCGTAAGGTCGTCAAGCAGCTGCTGCTGAAGAAGCCAAAGAAGGAAGACGGTCGCGTGCAGGTGACCGCGCGCAATCTCGACAAATTCCTGGGCGTGCGGCGTTTCACGTTCGGTGTGGCCGAGAAGGAAAATCAGGTCGGACAGGTGACGGGCCTTGCGTGGACCGAAGTCGGCGGCGATCTGCTGACGATCGAAGTCGCGACGATGCCGGGCAAAGCCAACGTGCATCGCACGGGATCACTGGGCGACGTGATGAAGGAGTCGGTCGAAGCGGCCCGCTCTGTAATGCGCTCCCGCTCGCGTCGTCTGGGAATTCGTGACGAGGTTTTTGAGAAAACCGACATTCACGTGCACTTCCCGGAGGGTGCTACGCCGAAGGATGGCCCATCGGCCGGCATTGCAATCACCACGGCGCTCATTTCGGCGGTCAGCGGCATCCCGGTGCGGGCTGATGTTGCGATGACAGGCGAGATCACGCTGCGCGGTGAAGTGCTGGCCATCGGGGGTCTGAAGGAAAAACTGCTGGCGGCTCACAGAGGCGGCATCAAGACGGTGCTGATTCCCGAGGAAAACGTCAAGGATCTCGCGGAGATTCCGGACAACGTCAAGAATCGACTTGAGATCATTCCGGTCAAGTGGATCGACAAAGTGCTTGATGTCGCACTCGAGCGGCGCCCGGTGCCGCTGACGGAAGACGAAATTGCCGCCGCGCCGGCCAAGCCGCCGGAGCCGCCAGCGGTCGGCGAAGTGGTCAAGCATTAGCGGACTCAGGAAGTCGGCGCGCTTTGCAGCGCGCCGGCAACTGATTCTTTCGCTTTTCGCTGTTTCCTTTTCTTCTCCTTGACACTGCTACATCGGCGCGGTTGAATAGTCGTTCACCGCTTCAACCACATCGCCATACAAATTCGGTCCGCGCCGCGATAACAAAAGCCGTAAAGAAATGCAATATGCAATGCGTCGAGCGACTGCATTAAAAGCGACAGTCAGATTTATGGGGGTGCATAAGTGAACAAGACCGAATTGATCGACCATATCGCGAAGCAAGCGGACATTTCAAAAGCAGCCGCAGGTCGGGCGCTTGAAGCGATAGTTGCCGGGATACGCGGTAGTTTGAAACGAGGCAACTCGGTGACACTAGTCGGGTTCGGTACATTTATTGTCAGTAAGCGCGCGGCACGCACAGGACGCAATCCACGCACCAATGAAGAGATCAGGATCAAGGCAGCGAAGGTCCCGAAGTTCCGCCCGGGCAAGGCACTGAAAGATTCGCTAAACTGACCGCTTCCGAAGTTGATAGCTGAGCGATCGCGGCCAGCGACAGTGGCTGCGTAGAAGGGTGCTTAGCTCAGTTGGTAGAGCGGCGCCCTTACAAGGCGTAGGTCGGGGGTTCGAGACCCTCAGCACCCACCAAACGTTGCTGCGACTACGGAAAATAGTTTTTGCAAAACGTAGCGAGCAGCCCCAAGGTTGCGTCGAGGAGCGGAAGCGTACTTGACGTACGCTGAGCACCGGAGGCGCAAGATTGGGGCGCGCAGTAGTTTTGCAGGGAGTGGTAGTTCAGTCGGTTAGAATACCGGCCTGTCACGCCGGGGGTCGCGGGTTCGAGTCCCGTCCACTCCGCCATACAACAGAAAAAGGCGAACGCAAGTTCGCCTTTTTTGCTTTGCACACCTTTAGGACCATTTGTCATGTTTGAGTTCGTCCGCTCGCATCGCAGCTGGATGATGCTGTTCATCCTGGTGTTGATCCTGCCGTCGTTCGTTTTTTTCGGCATCCAGGGCTACAACAGCTACGTCGATACAGACGGCGCGCTGGCCACGGTCGACGGTGTACCCATCACGCAGCAGGAATACGACGCTGCGCTGCGTGACAGGATCGAGCGGCTGCGGCAGGGTTTGGGCGCGAATTTTGATCCGAAGCTCCTCGAGACCCCGGAGGCACGCGCTGCGGTGCTCGATCAACTGGTGCTCGACCGCGCGCTTGCCAGTGAGGCGAGCAAATCAAACGTCGTAGTGACCGTCGATCGGCTGCGCGAGTTCATCGCCAATGTTCCTGCGTTTCAACAGGACGGCAAGTTCAGCTACGACCGCTACAAGGCATTTCTGGCGTCGCGCGGTCAGAGCGAGGCGGCGTTCGAGCAGAGTTTGCGCAACGACCTGCGCAAGCAGGCATTGGTTCAGGCCGTCGTAGAGTCGGCGATGATGCCGAAGCAGGTGCTCGATCGCATCGAGCGAGTCCTGCTCGAGCAGCGTGAAGTTCGTGAGCTCCGCTTCCCTGCCGAGCAGTTTGCGTCCAAGGCCTCTGTGACCGATGCACAAATCTCGGAGTACTACCAGGCAAACCGGACGCAATTCGAAGTTCCGGAGAACGTGCGCGTCGAGTACGTCGTGCTTTCGCCGGAAACGATCAGCGGCAATTTGACCGTTACAGAAGAAGCCGCGAAGAATTACTACGAGCAAAACAAGGCGCGCTACGGCACGGAAGAGCAGCGCCGAGCGAGCCATATTCTGATTACCGCCGAGGGCTCCGACAAAGCTGCGGCGCGCAAGAAAGCCGAAGAAATTCTCGCCAAGGTCAAAGCGGCGCCGAATGATTTTGCGAAGCTCGCTCGCGAGAACTCAAAAGATCCAGGCTCCGCCGCGCAGGGCGGTGACCTCGGCTTCTTCGGCCGCGGAATGATGGTCAAGCCTTTCGAGGAAACTGTTTATCGGTTAAACAATGGCGAGATCAGCGACATCGTGGAGACCGATTTCGGCTTCCATATCATTCGTGTGACCGAAATCAAGCCTGCACAGGCCAAGCCGTTTGCCGAGGTACGTGCAGATATCGAGCGCGAGCTTAAGAATCAACAGGCGCAGAAGAATTTCACCGAAGCCGCGGATCAGTTCACCAACCTGGTTTACGAGCAGGCAGACTCGCTGCAGCCGGCCGCGCAGAAATTGAACTTGAAAGTGCTGAGCGCCGACAACTTGACGCGGAGCGGCATGCCGCCACACCTCGGGCCGCGTCTGGTCGAGGCGATTTTTGCCGAGGACTCGTTGAAGAATCGGCGAAATACGCAGGCCATTGAAGTTGCGCCGAGTACATTGGTCTCTGCGCGCGTGCTTGAGCATCGGCCCGCCACGGTGCAACCGCTGGAAAAGGTGACCGCCCAGATTCGCCAGTTGCTCGAACGTCGCGAATCGGTTCGGCTCGCGCGCGAGGCCGGCGAGCAGCGGCTTGCCGCCTTGCGCAAGGAGCCGAGCGATGCGGGCTTTTCGGCGCCGAAGGTTGTTTCCCGGCGTCAGCCGCACGATATGCCCGCCGATGCGCTAAACGAGGTGCTGCGGATTCCGGCGGACAAGCTGCCGCAGTTCATCGGCACGGAAGTCGGCACCGACTTTCGCAGTGGGAGCAACGCGGGTTATGTCATCGTCAAAGTTATTTCATCGAAGCCGGCCGAAGGGATTCCGCCAGCGCAGCGCGACGCGCAGGCGCGCGCTATTACTCAGCAGGCAGCCGCCGCTGCCGAATTCACGTACGCAGAAGGCTTGAAAGCGCGGCATAACGTCAAGATTCTGCGCGCGGATCTGCAACGGAAAACCGACGAGAAGCCGAGTGCAAAGAGCGAAGCGTCCGACACAAAGGCGGTCGACGCAAAGTCAGGCAGCAACAAGTAGGTCGGAGCTTCGGCTCGCGAGCATGCGCGCAGCGGCGCGATAATCCTCGGTTGCGTCAGTGTCGATGCGCACGACATTGGCATTTGCGGCGCGGGAGAAATTGCGATCGATTGATTTGAGGTACGCAGGATCGTAATGTTCGACCAGCAGTTGCTCGACCACGCCGTCCCAGTCGTCGTCGCGCGCCATCGCTTTCCATCGTGCGATCTTCACGTGTCCGTGTAGCGGCGACAGACAGTCAAGCTGCGCATCGAGTCCATCAAGGTCGCGCTCGAAATGCTCGTACTCATCACGCAACAAGCGAATCCGAGCTTGCAGCGGAACCTCCAGCCGCACGCAGTCTGAAGCGCGCATCAGCCTCAACAGGCCGTCGGGAATTCGCAGCTCCCCAATTTTGCGGCTTTCGGACTCGACATACACGATTCGGGTCGGATCGAATGAGCGCAGTGCGGACCAGATGCGCGTTTCGAACATTTTCTGAGATGGCTGTGGCCGTGCGGGCAGGCCACCGAGCACCGAGCCGCGATGATCGGCAAGAGCTTCGAGGTCCAGCACCTGCTCACCCAGCGCACTGAGCTGCTGCAGCAGACGGCTTTTGCCGCTGCCCGTTGTTCCGCAAATGACACGCAGTGACAAACGCGTGGGCAGAGTGGCCAGGTCAGCCAGTATGGCTCTCCGATAGGCGCGATAGCCGCCTTGAAGCTGGCGCGCTTGCCAGCCGACACATCGCAGAATGTGCGTCATCGCACCGCTCCGGTTGCCACCCCGCCAGCAATAAACAAGAGGTCGCCAAGACTTCGGCATCGAATGAAACAGCGTTTCGAGATGCATTGCGATGTTTCGCGAGACGTACGCAGCGCCTCGCCGGCGTGCCTCGAATGAGGACTGCTGGCGATCCATTGTTCCCACTTCGACGCGCTCGGTATTCGTGAGCACTGGGCAGCTGATCGCGCCGGGTAGGTGATCGAGCGCGAATTCAGCTTCGGTGCGAACGTCAATCAGCGAATCGAACTGCGACAGTCGCGCCAACGAATCCGACGCCGAGATCACGCTGCGATCGAACGTGTTCCATGCGCCAGCAGTCATTGCCCCGCCTTCACTGCTTTTGCGGAGGCTTTCGTTGACCCGCGCGCCACGATCATCGGTTCAAGCACGGGCCAAACCGTTTGCAGAATTCTGGTCTGGGCCTGTGCGCTCGGATGAATTCGGTCGGCTTGAAAAAAATCCGCCGAATCTGAAAAGCCCTCGAGCAGAAACGGAACGAGGGTTGTGTTGTGTTGCTTGGAGACGTTTTCGAACGCGCCGTAAAAGCGCTCGGTGTATTCGCGTCCGTAGTTGGGCGGGATCCGAATGCCTGCCACGAGGACGCGCGCACCCCCTGCCTGGCTTGCGCGAACCATCGCCGACAGGTTGTCCTGCATTCTGGCGATCGGTAGTCCACGCAGCCCATCGTTGCCTCCGAGTTCGATGACGACAATCGATGGTCGATGCTGTTTCAACAACGCGGGCAGTCGCGAGCGTCCGCCGCTGGTGGTCTCACCGCTGATGCTAGCGTTGACAACCGTATAATTCGATCCGTTTTGCTGCAATCTGTTTGCCAGCAGCTGTACCCATCCCTGACCACGCTGTAATCCATATTCTGCCGAGAGGCTGTCGCCGAGCACGAGGATCACTGGCCGCTCATTGCTGCCGGTCTTGTTCGTAGTTGAACTTACCGCGCCGAGAGCCGGCGCACTTAATGTGACGGCACTCACTGCGTATGCCAATGAACCAATGGAACGAATCAGGAAAGTTCTGCGCACAGTATGAGTGAAGGCAAAGAAGTCGCGGTCGAGGCGCGCAATCTAAGCAAGATCGTGCAGGATGCGACGGGCAGCTTGACCATCTTGGATGATATCAATCTGAACATTGCGACCGGTGAAACGGTCGCAATCGTCGGCGCGTCGGGATCGGGAAAGTCCACGTTGCTCGGACTCTTGGCGGGTCTCGATGTTCCCACTTCCGGCATGGTGCGCATGCTCGGCCGGGATCTGTTTGCACTTGACGAGGACGGGCGAGCCGCTTTGCGTGCAGAGTCGCTTGGATTCGTTTTCCAGTCGTTTCAGTTGTTGCCGCATTTGAATGCCCTGGAAAACGTTTTACTACCGCTGGAGTTGACCGGACGCACTCCTGACGACACTTCCCCGGTGGACGCCGCGCGCAATTTGTTGCAGAGAGTGGGATTGGGTGAGCGGCTGTCGCACTATCCAAAGTACTTGTCAGGCGGAGAGCAGCAAAGGGTGGCGCTCGCACGCGCCTTTGTGCTGCGACCGCCGTTGCTGCTGGCCGACGAACCGACCGGAAGCCTGGATGCGCGAACCGGTGAGGCGGTGATCGATTTGATGTTTCAGCTTAATCGCGAGCGCGGCTCGACGCTGCTATTGGTAACACATGATCCTGATATCGCGCGGCGGTGCGGCCGGCAGATCGAGTTACATGCCGGTCGCGTCATTGCCGGTGGAACTGAAGTGTCAACGCTACTGACGTAGGCAGACTACTGACCCAGCTGTGTAGAGCGTCGGCGTGCCAATTCATCAGCTACTCGACGGGCGATGTCACCGGCGACCAAACCGACGTCGCGACCTTCGCCCGCGCGTCCGTGTAACCACGTTGCCGCAAGCGTTGCCTGCCATGGGTCGAAATGCTGCGCGAGCAGGCCGCCCAATAAACCGGCCAACACATCGCCTGTGCCCGGTGTTGCAAGGGCAGGGCCGCCAGTGGGATTGATCGCACAGCGTCCATTGACATTAACTGCGACGCTGCCGGCACCCTTCAGGACGATGATGCTGCGATAACGCGTTGCCAGCTCACGGGCGCGTGTGATGCGATCGAACTGAATGTCATCAGCCGCAACCTGCAGCAGGCGCGCGGCCTCCAACGGATGTGGCGTCAGCACCGTGGTCGCATTGCGGCCGGCGAGGCACTCGCTGAGCGCTGGACCTTGTGACAACAAGTTAAGCGCATCCGCGTCGATGATCAGCGATGCGTCGCTATCCAGCGCCCACTGCAGTGCGCGCCGCGCTGCGTCGTTTTGTCCAAGTCCGCAACCAATGACAATCGAATGCGGGTTTTCGATCGACGCATAGGGCCGAAACATCAGCTCAGGCTGACCTGGATCGACGCGAAATTCGGGCGCGCCAATACAGTCGGCGTATACGCGACCGGCACCAATAGTCAGTGCTGCGCGCGCCGCCAGCAGCGCGGCTCCTACCATTCCGACGGCGCCACCGATGATCAGTGCGTTGCCGTAGCTGCCCTTGTGCGTGTTGTGCCGGCGCGGTATCAGTATCTGCGGAAAATCCGAAGGGTCGGTCAACATCGTGCGTGTCGAAGCGGGTTCGACCCCGAGTCGGTCCACTGTGACCGTACCGGCAGCGTCTACGCCATCGCCTGTGTGCAGGCCGGGCTTGTCGGCGATGAAGGTAATGGTCTGCGATGCGTACACACCCTTAACTCCGCCGAGCCAGCAACCGCGATCTGCCTCGAGTCCGCTGGGAACATCAATAGCTACTACGTGAGTATGTTGTGCGTTGATCCACTCTGCGGCCGCGAGCAGCGCGCCTTGCAATGGTCGCGTTTGTCCGATGCCGAGAATGGCATCCACGATTACATCAAAAGGTTGCGCCGGCAGCTCGGCGCGCGTCGTACCGCCGCACGACTGCCAGTGAGCGAGCGCATTGCGAGCGTCGTCGGAGACAGGCTTGGCCAATTGAACGCATGTCACGCGATGGCCGGCATCCCGCAGCTCAATCGCTGCCGCATAGCCGTCGCCACCGTTATTGCCAGGGCCGGCAACGATGCATATGGTCAGCGATTGATCCGGCTGCGAGTTCGCGACACACGCAGCGACCGCAGCACCGGCGCGCGCCATCAGCGTTCCGGCGGGAAGACTCGATTGCGCCGCTCGCTCGACCGCGCGTATTTCGGTAATGCTGAGCAGCGGCGTACCCATCACTAATGTCGCGCGTAGCGGTCGAGTGTTAGCCCGTCAAGATCGATCTGCGGTTTTCTTTGTGCAATCACGTCAGCCAGCACGCGCGCCGAACCGCACGACATCACCCAGCCGGTTGAGCCATGCCCGGTGTTCACATACAGATTCGAAATCGATGTGCTGCCCAGCACCGGAGGACCATCAGGAAGCATCGGGCGTGCGCCGATCCAGAAGCGCGCTTTCTGGTACGAAGCCGCGTACGGAAACCAGTCCTGTGCCACTTTGAGCAGCGTACGCAAGGCACTGTCGCGCAGTTGCATTCCGCGCGTCCCCAGCTCGGCCGTGCCGGCGATCCTGAGCCATTTGCCCATCCGGGTAATCGCGACCTTGTACGTTTCATCCATCACGCTGACATATGGTGCGTGTTCAAATGCAGTGATCGCTGCAGTGGCCGAATAACCCTTGACTGGCTGCATCGGCAAGCGAATTCCAAGCGGTCGCAACAATGCGCGGCTGTCGATTCCACCGGCGACGACGAACGCGTCAGCCTGAACGTTTCCTGTTTCGGTTCGCAAGGCCGTGATTCGTTGCTGTTCCACCAGCAGGCTTTGGGCGACGACACCGAATCGGAATTCGACACCGTCGCGGATCGCAATGTCCTTTAACTGTTGGGCAAAGTAGGCGCAATTGCCGGTTTCATCGTTCGGCAAATGCAGCGCGCCGGCGAGGTGGGTCGGCGCATGCAACGAGGGTTCGAGTGCGCGCGCTTCATCGCTGCTGAGAAGACGGTGTGCGACACCGAGCTCGGTCAACATCTTGCGCGTCACCGCAGACCGATCGACCTCCACGTCCGTACGAAAAAGCTGCAGGTACCCGATCGTCTGCTCGTAATCCAGCTGATGCAGCGCGCGCAGAGCACGCAGCTCCGATTGACTGTAAAACGCAAGCCGCTGCATGCGTGCCTTGTTGCGCGTGAACCGCTCGAGACGGCATTCACCCAGCCAACGGACGATCCAGCTCCATAACGCGGGATCAAGCGAAGGACGAAAGACGATCGGAGCTTCAGCCTTGAACAGGTAGGCCAGCACCTTGGCCGGCATACCCGGTTGCGACCAGGGCGCGACATAGGAAGGCGCCATCACGCCGGCATTGGCAAAGCTGGTTTCCTGCGCCACGCCCGAGCGCCGCTCGATCACCGTGACATCGTGGCCGTCGCGCCGTAAAAAGTATGCAGTAGTTACCCCGATGATTCCAGCGCCGATCACGACGATGCGCATTACAGCTGCGCGCCCATTACCAGATCGGGAAGCCAGGTTGCAATGGATGGGAAGATCGTGATCAATCCGATCGCTACCAGCAGCATCGCAAAAAATGGAAGTGATGCGCGTGCGATCGTGTTGCTGTCTTTGCCAGTCATGTTCTGCAGGACAAACAGGTTAAACCCAACAGGCGGAGTGACCTCGGCAATTTCTACCAGCAGCACGATGAACACGCCAAACCACACCAGGTCGAAGCCGGCCATCTGAATCATCGGTAACACGACAGCGGCGGTCAAAACAATCATCGAGATGCCGTCAAGCGCAGCGCCTAGAACCACGTAGAACACTGCCAGAATGGCAATCAACGCGTAGCGATTGAGTCCAAGCGAGCCGACCCATTCGGCGAGCTCGCGCGGAATTCCAGTGAATGCCATTGCCTTGCTCAAGAACGAGGCGCCGGCCAGGATGAACATGATCATGCACGACACGCGCGTTGCACCGACAAGGCTTTCTGCAAAGTTCTCCCGGGTAAGCGAGCCACCCCACCACGCGATGATCAACGAGCCAAGAACGCCGTATGCCGCGCACTCTGTCGCAGTTGCGAGTCCCGCGAGCAGTACATAAAGAATGAAAATGATCAGCAATGCACACGGAATGAGTTCGCGCGAACGGCGCACTTTTTCGATAAAAGGGCACGCGCTCAATGTCGGCTGGAGTACGTTCCGGGTTCAGCAAAGCCCAGACGACGATGTAGCCGGAGAAAAGTGCCATCAGCAACACGCCCGGCATGATGCCGGCCAGAAATACGCGAATGATTGACGCGTCGGCCGCCACCGCATACACGACCATCGTAATAGACGGCGGGATGAGAATCCCTAACGTGCCCGCAGTCGCGAGCGACCCGAGCGCAATTTGTTCGTCGTATCCCCGTCGTCTTAACTCGGGTAAAGCGACTTTAGCGATCGTTGCGCATGTGGCTGCTGATGAACCGGACACCGATCCGAAAATGCCGCAGCCAAGAATGTTGACGTGCATTAAACGACCGGGGATACGTTGCAGCCAGGGCGCAAGTCCCTCGAACATCTGCTCGGACAAACGTGTTCGGAATAGGATTTCGCCCATCCAGATAAATAGCGGCAGCGCGGCTAGTTCCCATGAAGCGTTGGTTCCCCAAAATGCGGTGAACAGACTCCGGCCCGGAGATGTGTCGGTAAAACCCGCGAGCCCGATCCAGCCGACGAGGCCAAGCGACATGCCGATCCACACACCGGCGCAAAGCACGACGCCGAGCAGCCCAAGCAAGACTGCGCCGACGACAACAGCGCTCATTGCGTATCGCTCGCGGCTTTCAAAAATCCTCCGTGAAGTCGCCGCGGGCATGCCGCTCGTCGACGGCGACTTGATATGCGGGCCGTTGGCCCCGCAACACCGCGATCAATTCATCAATGACCGCAATGAGCAGGATGATTGAGCCGATCGCAAACGAAAGTTGCGGAATCCAGATGGGCACAACCAGAAGCCCGATGGACATCTCGTCGTAGCGCCAACTCTCATATACGCCAAAGGTCGCCCAGCCCGCGAGCACGGCGGTCGCTACGAGCGCGATAAACAGCGCCAGCAGCTCGGCATGACGCCTCCGCGCAGTTGAGAACTTGTCCAGCACGAGCAGCATGCGAACGAAGTCGCCGCGTCTGAATGCGCTTGCCATGGGGAGAAATGCAGCTGCGGCACACATCCAGGACACGAGATCATCAGTTCCACTCAAGCTGATGCCCATTGGCCTCGTCAGCGCACCTCCGATCATCACAACAAAGATCGCGCAGACGAAAAAAGCTCCGCAATAAGCGGAGCCGTCGTAAAGCCGGTCGAGCCAGCGTCGCATTGTGCAGTGCGCGCTTAGTGCTCTATTTTTTCCGGTAGGCGTCGACGATCTCCTTGCCGTCGGTACCGGCTTGCTTCAGCCAGTCGCTTAACATTTCGTCACCGATCTTCTTCATATCGCCCATCAGCTGGGGACTGGGCTTGACGATCGTCATCTTGTTCTTCTGCAGTATGGCCAGAGATTCGTCGGTGTAGCCGCGCATACGCTCCCAACCTTTGCGTTCGGCGTCTGCCGCGGCCTTGAACAGTGCATCCTGACTTGCTTTGTCCAGTTTTTCAAATTCGCGCAGATTCACGATCACCATATTCTTTGGCACCCAGGCATTCACCGGATGAAAGTGAGTCAGCGTTTCCCACACTTTGCTGTCGACTCCAGTAGCGCCCGACGACATGAACGAGTCGACAGCACCGGTAGCCAGCGCTTGCGACAACTCCGCCGCCTGGATTGTTAGCGACTGCGCGCCAACAACTTGCGCGATCTTCGACGTTGCAGGGTTGTAGGCGCGCCACTTGAGTCCTTTCATGTCGGCCGCAGAGCGCAGTTCTTTCTTTGCATAGATCCCCTGCGGTGGCCAGGCCACTGCATACAGCAATTTGGCACCGCGCTTGGCCAGCAGGCGATCGGCGACGGGTTTCTGTGCTTGCCAGAGCTTGTAGGCTTCGTCGAAGCTGGTCGCCACGAACGGGAGCGAGTCCGCGCCGAACACCGGATTCTGATTGACCATGACGCTCATCAAGATTTCGCCCATTTGCGCCTGACCGCTTTCAACAGCGCGTGCGATCTCCGGCACTTTGAACAGCGAGCCGTTCGGGTGCACGGTGATCTTGAGCTTGCCGTTGGTGGCGATTTCGACATCCTTCGCAAACTGATTCAACGTCACGGTATGCGGATTACCAATCGGATAGCCGGCGGCAAGATTCCAGTTCGATTGGGCAATAGAGGGTGCATTGGCGAGAATCAATGTGGCAGCGGCGCTTAACAACAGGAGACGGCGTTTCATGGTGTCCTCGTGGGTGCCTGACGAGCGATGCGTGAAAGTTGCGTTGGTAACATGATCTGCACCCAATACTACTAGCAGATGCAGCCAATACGATGGAACCGCCAGTGAGTTCGGAGCGTCGCTGGCAATTCTGGATTGACCGCGGCGGCACATTCACCGATGTCGTCGCCCGCCGGCCCGACGGCTCGCTGGCCACGCACAAGCTTCTGTCGGACAACCCTGAGCAATACGCCGATGCAGCAATTGCTGGTATTCGGCGCCTGCTAAGCGTCCCCGCGAACGCTCCGGTTCCGGTTCACCTTATCGACTCGGTCAAGATGGGAACTACCGTCGCGACGAACGCGTTACTCGAGCGCAAGGGCGAGCCGACGGTTTTGGTTGTTACGCGCGGGTTTCGCGATGCTCTGCGAATTGCTTATCAGAATCGGCCGCGCCTTTTCGACCGGCACATCGTTCTGCCCGAGCTGCTTTACTCAAAGGTGATCGAGGTAGACGAGCGGGTCGGCGCGCACGGCGATGTCGTCCAACCGCTCGATCTCGCAGCGGCGCGCAATGATCTTGAAGCAGCCTACGCAGCGGGTTTCCGTTCGGTCGCGATAGTTCTGATGCATGGTTACCGGTATCCGGCGCACGAGGCCGCACTCGAGGCCGCAGCGCGCGAAGTGGGCTTTGTGCAAGTTTCGGCCTCCCACCGCGTCAGCGCACTGATGAAATTCGTCGCACGCGGCGATACCACCGTGGTCGATGCTTATCTATCGCCGATTCTGCTGCGCTATGTCGAGCTGGTCGCCAGCGAACTGCCTGGAACGCGACTTTTGTTCATGCAATCGTCGGGCGGTCTTACCGATGCGCGCCGATTTCAAGGCAAGGATTCGATCCTGTCGGGCCCAGCGGGTGGCATCGTCGGCATGGTGCGAACAAGTCTGGCGGCCGGATTCGACCGCGTGATTGGCTTTGACATGGGCGGCACGTCGACCGATGTATCGCACTTTGCCGGCCGAGACGTCAGCGACTGCGAGCGCGCTTTTGAGACACAGGTCGCGGGCGTGCGCATGCGCGCGCCGATGATGAGCATCCATACGGTGGCGGCGGGCGGCGGATCGATCCTGCACTTCGACGGAGCGCGACTTCGCGTCGGACCGGACTCGGCCGGTGCGAACCCCGGTCCGGCTTGCTACCGCCGCGGCGGACCGCTGACAGTGACCGACTGCAACGTTATGGTCGGAAAAATTCAACCTGCGTTTTTTCCTGCGGTATTCGGGCGACACGGCAATGAAGCGCTTGACGACGACATCGTGCGCGAAAAATTCGCTGCGCTCGCGATGGAAGTCGAAGAGGCGACCGGCCGGGCCTTGACGCCCGAGCAACTGGCAGATGGCTATCTCGACATCGCGGTGGGCAACATGGCCGAAGCGATCAAACGCATTTCGATCCAGCGCGGCCATGATGTGACGCAATACACGCTCAGCGTTTTCGGGGGCGCGGGTGGGCAGCATGCGTGCCGAGTTGCCGATGCGCTTGGGATGACGCGCATCTTCGTGCATCCGCTGGCGGGTGTGCTGTCGGCGTATGGCATGGGGCTTGGCCGATCAGACAGCCATGCGAGAGCAATCAATCGAGAGTCGACTCGATGCCGCAGCAATGCCGGCGCTGGCTGCAGCGCTCGATAGGCTGGCTGCTGAGGCAACAGGCGATCTCTTATCGCAAGGTGTCGGGGCCCAGCGCATCACCGTCGTCCGACGTGTCCATCTTCGGTACGAGGGCACTGACTCGGCGCTGATCGTTGCCGCGTCGACGCTATCCGAAATGCGGGCGGCATTCAATGCAGAGTACCTAAAGCGCTATTCCTTTCTGATGGAGCAACGCGGCCTTGTGATCGAAGCAGTTTCGGTGGAAGCGATCGGACAGGGCGAGGCGGTCATCGAGAACACGGCGCCGCAGGTAGCGCGCTCGGTTCCGCTTGCGTCAAAAGGTACGGCCCAACTGTACAGCGAGGGCGCATGGCGGGCGGCGCCACTTTATGCGCGGTCCGATATGCGGCCTGACGATGTCATTCAAGGGCCGGCGATCATCGCCGAAGCCAATGCGACGACCGTCGTCGAACCCGACTGGGAAGGTACCGTTACCGAACTCGATCACGTCGTTCTCGAGCGCGTACGTGCGCGCGAGGAAAGGCGTGCGATTGGCACTGATGCTGATCCGATCATGCTCGAAGTCTTCAACAACCTGTTCATGTCGATCGCCGAGCAGATGGGATTGCGTCTGCAGAACACCGCGTACTCGGTCAACATCAAGGAGCGCCTTGATTTTTCATGTGCGCTCTTCGACTCGACCGGCAATCTGATTGCGAATGCACCGCACATGCCGGTGCATCTCGGATCGATGAGCGAGTCGATCAAGACCGTCATGCGCGAGAACGCAGGGGTCATGAAGCCTGGCGATGCATACGCGATCAACGATCCGTATCACGGCGGCACACATCTGCCCGACGTGACCGTCATCACTCCCGTGTTCGACGGCAGCGGATCCGACATTCTGTTTTACGTCGGTTCGCGAGGACATCATGCCGATATCGGTGGAACCACACCAGGATCCATGCCGCCCTTTTCGACATCGCTCGACGAAGAGGGCACTCGATTCATCAATTTCAAGCTGGTTGACGGGCAGGGCGCGGCAAAGGCGGATGGCCGCGCAGGCAGGATTCGTGAAGGCGAGTTGATGGCACTGCTGACATCGGGCCCTTATCCGGCACGCAATCCACAGCAGAACCTCGCTGATCTGCGGGCGCAGATCGCAGCCAACGAGAAGGGGCGCGAGGAATTGCTGAAGATGGTCGAGCAGTTCGGGCTCGATGTGGTCCGCGCCTACATGCAGCATGTGCAGGACAACGCCGAGGAGTCGGTGCGACGCGTGATCACGCGGCTGCGGGACGGCGAGTTCGAATATCCGCTCGACAACGGTGCGGTGATTCGCGTTTGCATCAAGGTTGATCGCGAAAGCCGATCGGCAACGATTGATTTCACCGGCAGCTCAGATCAACTCGCGAACAACTTCAACGCACCGAGCGCAGTCTGTTACGCAGCCGTGCTGTACGTGTTTCGCACACTGGTCGACGCCGACATTCCGCTGAATGCCGGCTGCCTGAAACCGCTGCACGTCGTCATTCCGGAACGCTCGATGCTCAATCCACGATATCCGGCGGCGGTCGTCGCAGGCAATGTCGAAACGTCATCGTGCATCACGGATGCGCTTTACGGGGCGCTTGGAGTGATGGCGGCCGCGCAGGGCACGATGAACAACTTCACGTTCGGCAACGATCGTTACCAGTACTACGAAACGATCTCCGGCGGCTCAGGCGCCGGCGTTCGCGACGTGGATGCTGGGGCTGAGACGCTTGATGGATTCGATGGCACCGACGTCGTACAAACGCACATGACCAATTCGCGGCTCACCGACCCTGAGGTGCTGGAGTTCCGTTATCCGGTGCGACTCGAGAGCTACGAAATCCGAGCGGGCTCGGGCGGTGCCGGACGCTGGCGCGGCGGCAACGGCGGCACGCGCCGCGTGCGATTTCTGGAGCCGATGACGGCATCGATACTGGCGAATCACCGGTCGATTCCGCCGTTCGGAATGGCAGGCGGCGAACCCGGCGAAGTAGGGCGTAATTGGATCGAAAGAACTGACGGGCGCATCGAGACGATGGGTCACATAGGATCGGCCGAAATGAACGTCGATGACGTCATAGTTATTCAAACTCCGGGCGGCGGCGGATTCGGAAAAAAATGAAGGCTGATCGACGCTGACGGAACCGGGCAAATAGCCGGGACCGTCGGCGAAATTCTGCACACGTTCGCTCTGGCGTGCGGAAATAATCCGCATCTATGAATGCGCCGGACCGCCTTGGTCTTACTTCAATTCTGGGCTCGCTGTCGATGAGCTACTCGCCGCTCGTCGATCGCGAGCGGCGTACGTTCGGCACACGACTGACGATGCTCGCGGTAAAGCCGAGTGACCGGCTGCCGGTCGGTTCGATACTCGATCAGTTGAACGGGTTGTGGCCCGAATCGCGCGCATTGGTGTTGATGGCTCCGCTTGACGCGCAGCTCGACGACTCGCTGCTCGAATGGCAGCCACCGATGAATGCCGTCGTTGAAATTCCGGCGATTGCACTGCGCGACCCAACGACCCAGGGGCTTGTGCAGCGAGCGCACCGGGCAGGGATAAAAATGGCACTGCGCGGTCGGCCCGACGTGCCGCTGCCACCTGCGCTGATCGATTGCTTCAGCTACGCGCTGATCCACATCACGGAAGACCGTCGCCGTCGAAGCGACGGCAGCAATGCACCGCCACCTCCGGGCGTGATGCGCCGCATGCCGTTCATCATCACGGGCGCGTTTCGTGTCGACGATCTGCACGCTGCGCATCAGCGCGGTGCGGTCGCCAGTGTTGGACTGCCTTTAGACGAAGCCCATCCGACAACGGAGCGTCCGCCGCAGCCCAATCACAATTCGGTACTCGAGCTGCTGCGTCTCGCGCACGATCGCGCGGACATCGATTTGATCGAATCGGCTATCAAGCGTGACGCCGCTCTCGCGTTCGAGCTGATTCGTTTCGTCAACTCGACGGCTTTCGCCGTGCCAATGCAAGTCGGTTCCGTCAAGCGCGCGGTGATGGTGCTGGGCCACGCCAAGCTGACTCGGTGGCTATCGCGCATGCTGCGCATATCGACATTCAGTGCAGACGCCCTGCCGCTGATGCACGCGGGCACGCGGCGCGGACTGTTCCTCGAGCACCTGGCGAGCTGCAACGCCGAGGGTGCGGAGCTGCGCGACTCGCTGTTTCAGACTGGCGCCTTCTCATTGCTCGATCGCATGACGGGCACTACATTTCCGCGCCTTCTGCAGCATGCACAGCTCGCGCCGAGCGTCTCTGCCGCATTGGTCGACCGCAGCGGCCCGTGTGCTCCGTATCTGTCGCTCGCCGAAGCGATCGAGCGCAACGATCCCGTGATGGGAAGGAAACAGCGAGAGGCACTCGATATCTCGCTGCTTGACTGCAACGTTGCGCTGCTGCGCGCGTTGTCCGCAGCGCAAAGCATGCACGCCGAGCAGCGACTGGTCGTTTAGACACGGTCGGCGCTACGCGCCGCCGCGCATCGGCAAGCTCACATCGTTATAATTTCGCACGCTTGTCAGCCCGGCAGGCGCACGACGACGCGCGATCTTCGCGCGCTTTTGCTTTCAATGACCCAGTCCAGCAGGATTTTTGCACTCACCGGGCCGAGTGCGTTGTCAACTTTTCGAGCCGCTCGACTGCTGGCGGCAGTCCAGACTGTCGACAAGTCCGCCGATTCGTTAAGCGGCCGTTTCGTTCACTTCATCCACACCGATCGTCCGCTCGATGAGTCAGAGCGTGCCCGGCTGGAAGCGCTGCTGGACTACGGTGATTCGGCAAAGGCTGCTGCCAAGGGCGCTGGGTTCCTCGTCGTCCCGCGTCTCGGAACGATTTCGCCATGGTCAAGCAAGGCTACCGACATTGCGCACAACACCGGGCTGACTGCGGTTCAACGGATTGAGCGAGGCACGCTCTACACAATCGGACTTGGACGAAGAACGCTGAGTGCCGACGCTACAGCACGTATGGCAGCGCTTCTGCACGATCGAATGACGGAAAGCGTCATCGATCCCGACGCTGATCCTGCGCTTCTATTTCGGGAGCTCGATGCCAAGCCAATGCAGACGGTCCCGCTGTTGACGCAAGGGCGCGAGGCACTCGAACGTGCCAATGTCGAAATGGGACTTGCCCTGTCAGCCGACGAAATCGACTATCTGTGCGACGCGTTCACGCAGATGCGGCGCAATCCGACAGACGTCGAGCTGATGATGTTTGCGCAGGCCAACTCGGAACACTGTCGACACAAGATTTTCAACGCCACGTGGACAATCGACGGTGAGCGCAAGGATGCCACGCTCTTCGACATGATCCGCGCGACGCATAGCGCATCACCGCAAGGTACGGTAGTCGCCTACAGCGACAACTCGGCTGTGCTCGAAGGCCGCATGGCTTCGCGCTTTTATCCGCAAAGCGATCACGCCGCAGGTGCGGTCGGTATTGACTACGGCGCGCGCGAAGAGCTGACCCACACGGTCTTTAAAGTCGAGACACACAACCATCCGACGGCCATCTCGCCATTTCCCGGTGCGTCGACAGGCGCCGGCGGCGAGATTCGCGACGAAGGCGCAACCGGCCGCGGCGCAAAGCCGAAAGCAGGCTTGTGCGGGTTTTCGGTTTCGCATTTGCGCATACCCGAAATGCGACATGCATGGGAGCGCGACATTGACGTCACGCATCCAACGCAGCATTCCGCAGCCGACCTGGGATTTCCGGCGCGGATCGCGGATGCTCTGTCGATCATGATCGATGGGCCGATCGGAGCCGCGGCGTTCAACAATGAATTCGGCCGTCCGAATCTGCTCGGCTACTTTCGTAGTTACGAGCAGAACGTCGGCGGCTCCCGCTACGGATATCACAAGCCGATCATGATCGCGGGTGGCATCGGAAATATCCGCGACGACCAAGTCTTCAAACACGATCTGCCGCCGGGCGCGCTTCTGGTGCAGCTGGGCGGACCCGGCATGCGCATCGGTCTGGGCGGTGGTGCCGCCTCGAGCATGGACGCAGGTGCAAATACCGAGCAGCTCGACTTCGATTCAGTGCAGCGCGGTAACCCTGAAATGCAGCGGCGGGCGCAGGAAGTCATCGATCGATGTTGGGCACTGGGCACACACAATCCCGTGCTGTCGATTCACGATGTAGGCGCGGGTGGGCTCTCGAACGCGATGCCTGAGCTGGCCGATCAGTCCAAACGCGGAGCACGTATTGACCTTGCGCAGATTCCGGTCGAGGAAAGCGGCATGAGTCCGCTCGAAATCTGGTGCAACGAGTCGCAGGAACGCTATGCATTGGCGCTCGCGCCCGATCGTCTGACGGCCTTTGATTGGCTCGCGCGCCGAGAACGCTGCCCGTACGCAGTGATTGGCCGCATCACGGACGATCGCCAGCTTGTGATCGAATGTGCAGACCGTACTCCCGCGGTCGACATGCCGATGAGCGTGTTGCTCGGCAAGCCGCCGCGGATGCATCGTGATGTGCATCGTATCGAGCGGCTGTTCCCCGTATTCGACGGCGCCGGTTTGGATCTCCAAGAGTGCGCACTCGATGTGCTTCGACATCCTACCGTCGCGAGTAAGGGGTTTCTGATCACCATTGGCGATCGAACGGTTGGCGGTATGTGTTCGCGCGATTCGATGGTGGGTCCGTGGCAGGTACCGGTCGCAGACTGCGCGGCGACCTTACTGAGCTTCGACGGATATGCAGGCGAGGCGATGGCAATGGGAGAGCGCACTCCGATTGCGGTGATCGACTCGGCTGCTGCATCGCGCATTGCTATCGGAGAAGCATTGACGAATATCGCGGCTGCTGACATAGATTTGCAGCGCGTGAAAATTTCGGCGAATTGGATGGCGGCGTGCGGTTCGGAAGGCGAGGACGCGAAGCTTTTCGATGCAGTCAAAGCCGCGAGCGATCTATGTCAGGAGCTTGGCATCAGCGTTCCGGTCGGCAAGGATTCGTTGTCGATGAAAACGACCTGGCGCGATGGCGGCACCGATAAGACGGTGGTTGCGCCGGTGTCGTTGATCGCCAGCGCAGCGGCACCGGTCGCCGATGTAAGACGCTCGCTGACACCTCAACTGGATCCTGACAGCGATACGCTGCTGATACTGGTCGATCTCGGTTCGGGTCGCAATCGAATGGGTGGATCGATCCTGGCGCAGGTCACACAGCAGATCGGTAACGAAGTGCCCGATGTCGACGAGCCGGCGAAGCTGCTGGCGCTTGTCGGCGTTGTGCGAAAGCTGCAAAGCGACGGTCACCTGCTGGCGTACCACGACCGATCGGATGGCGGACTGTTCGCAACGCTTGCCGAAATGGCTTTCGCGGGTCACGTCGGTATCAGCGTCAACCTCGATGTGCTGGCGATCGATCCTCACGCCCAGGACTCGGGCGATTTCAAAATCCGGCCCGATCAGATGATGGTACGACGAGGCGAATTGATTTTGAAGGTGCTATTCAACGAAGAGCTCGGCGCAGTATTGCAGGTCAGAGAGCGCGACAAGAGTCACGTGATGAGCACGCTGCGCGCAGCCGGGCTCGGGCCACAGAGCCAGATCATCGGCAAGCCGAATACCAGTGACGTCATCGAGTTCTGGTGCGACGCCAAGCCGTTGCTGTCGAAGCCGCGCAGCGATCTGCAGAAAGTGTGGAGCGAAACCTCGTGGCGCATGGCACGACTGCGTGACAATCCCGAATGCGCTGATCAGGAGTACGCGCGTGCAACCGATACGAGCGATCGCGGCTTGTCGATGGCGCTTACGTTCGATGCAAACGAAGACATCGCGGCGCCATTCGTTTCCACAGGCCATCGCCCACGCGTCGCGATTCTGCGCGAGCAGGGCGTCAATAGCCAGACGGAGATGGCGTACGCGTTTGATCGTGCCGGCTTTGCATCGGTCGACGTGCACATGACGGATCTGATCGAGGGCCGTCAATCATTGACCGACTTCAAGGGTCTGGTCGCGTGCGGAGGGTTCTCCTACGGGGACGTGCTCGGTGCGGGTGGAGGGTGGGCGAAAACGATTCTGCACAATCCAAAGCTGGCGGAAATCTTCGTCGAGTTTTTCAACCGCGTCGACAGCTTCGCGCTCGGTGTCTGCAACGGCTGCCAAATGATGAGCCGGTTGAAGGCATTGATTCCGGGAGCGCGGCACTGGCCTCGCTTTGAACGCAATGCGTCAGAGCAGTACGAGGGAAGGCTGGTGCAGGTGGAAATTACCCCGTCGGCGTCGTTGTTCTTCGATGGAATGGCCGGCAGCGTCATACCGATCGCGAACGCGCACGGGGAGGGACGGGCAGTGTTTGACAGCAACGCCCAACCAGCCGGTGCCAAAGTAGCGATGCATTATGTGGACTCGCACCATCGTCCTACCGACGTGTATCCGTACAACCCGAATGGCTCGCCTGCAGGGCAATGCGCGTTTACAACCGATGATGGGCGTTTCACGATCGTGATGCCGCATCCGGAGCGAGTCTTTCGCACGGTTCAGATGTCATGGCAACCGCCCACACTTGGAGAGGATTCGCCATGGATGCGCATTTTTAGAAATGCCCGTCGCTGGCTTGGCTAGGACGCGTGATCCGCGCGCGAAGGTAAAAAAACGGGCGCCCACATGCGAGCGCCCGCCTGCTGCTAACTTACCGGTTGCTGTTACTTGGAGCCGCCGCCAGTGGCGGGTGGATTGCCCGTGCCACTCTTGGTTCCTGGGTTACTGGTAACCGGGTTGTTCGTGGTATTGCTTGTGGTGCCGGGCTTGAAGAACCCGCCGTCACTACGCTCCATATCCGACCACGACACCATACCTTTATCGTTGCGCTTCATGCTGTCATAACGGGTGCCGTAAAAGCCGAGGTAATCTCCCCCCGACTCATCAGAGCCGTACTACACAGTGCTGCCATTAGCTTTTTCATTCAATCTCCCTCGTTTGGTCGTTAAGGGATTTGCCCGTTCCAGGCAAACCGATCATCGGCCGCATTCACGAGCCGCGTGTCCAATGGTCGGCAAAAAGGTGCCCGAGGCGAGCGGCCAAACCGGTCGGTAAAAAAAACGGCGCCGAGGCGCCGTCATTGATAGTCGCGGGTAGCAGTTACTGAATCTTTGCGTTCTTGCGAAGATTTTCTACAAATGCCTGCACACGCTGCTGCTGCAGGCCCTCGCGGATCTGCGGCGTCACTTGCTCTAGCGGAGGAAACTGGGTGTCGCGAACATCGTCAAGGCGAATCACGTGCCAGCCAAACTGGGTCTGGACCGGCGCATCAGTGAGCTGGCCTTTCGACAGCTTCGTTAGCGCTTCGGAGAATGGTTTGACATAGGAATCGGGGGCCGCCCAGTCAAGATCACCGCCGTTCTTCGCCGAGCCTGTGTCTTTCGATGCTTTCGCTAGCTCTTCGAACTTAGCGCCTTTCTTCAACTGATCAATGATGGACTTGGCTTCGTCCTCCTTCTCGACCAGGATGTGCCGGGCCCGATATTCCTTGCCTCCGACTTTGGCTTTCTGCTGCTCATAGGCGGCCTTGATCTGCGCATCGGTGATCGGAGTCTTCTCGACCTCGTCGCGCAACAGCGCCTGGATCAGCGTGTTCTGCCGCTGTACGTCGAGCATGAACTTGACGTCTGCCTTTTCGGCGACGCCGCGCCGTTGCGCTTCCTGCAGCAGAATTTCATTCTGGATCAAGCGATCCTTGACTTGCTTGCGCAGCTCGGGCGAGTCGGCCTGCCCCTGCTTGGTCAGCTCTTTCACCCACGCGTCTTCACGCGCTTTCGAAATCGGCTTGTTGTTAACGACAGCGACGTTTTGCGCTATCGCGATACTGCTCGCCAACGAGAGGGCGGCGATGAGGGCAGTACGTTGCATCAATCGGCTACGTTCCATAGGAGGCTAGTGTCCTGAAGAGTGACGGGGTGAAAAGTCCGCGCTGGTTGGACCGGAAACAGGCGCCTGTTCGACCTCGTCAGGAGCCAGTAGGTTCATTGCGAGCGCATGAATTTCGCGCTGCATTAGATCACCCAAAAGATGATACACGAGGCGATGCCGCGCAATCTTCGATTGTCCCGTGAATTGGGCGCTTACCAATCGCAATTCGTAATGGCCGCCGCCACCTGCCGCGCCAGGGTGACCGGCATGACTGGCACTGTCGTCGCGCAGCTCAATCAACAGCGGCTCGAGCGGTACCAGCCGATCTCGAATCCGATCGACGGTCGTCTCAGGCATCCGACACTTCTTTCAGGTGGCGCGCGAGATAAACGCCAAGTCCAAGCACGAACGCAAACGTCAATCCGATCAAACCGAACGTCTTGAAGTCGACCCACTGCTCAGTCGTGTACTGATAGGCGACGTACAGGTTCGCCGCACCGAGCAACGCGAAAAACCCCGCCCACATCCACAGCAGGCGGTCCCAGATCGCAGCAGGCAATTGAAGTTCGGAACCCAGCAATGCAGACAACAAGTTGCGGCGGAACAGCACGCGGCCACCGATCAGAATTGCCGCGAAACTCCAATAGAGCAAGCTGGGCTTCCACTTGATGAACAGCTCGTTTTGCAGCCAGATGGTCATGCCACCGAACGCGACGATCAAAATCGCAGATAGCCATAGCATCGGCTTGACCGGCTGTCGGCGAGCGAGCAACCAGCCGACTTGCAGCAATGTCGCAACGATGGCGATCGTCGTCGCGATGATGACGGCGACCAGATCCGGAAATGTCGCCGACACGGCGACCGGGCCGAACGCCGCTGCGACAAACGCCGCTGACTCCTCGGGAAAGCTCTTGCCGATTCGGTAGGCGATGAAAAACGCAGCAACCGGGAACAGATCGAACAGCAGCTTCACGTTTTGACTATTTGCTGCGGTTCGAACTTCAGTGACGCCGAATTGATGCAGTAGCGCAAGCCAGTAGGGGGTGGCCCGTCGGGAAAAACGTGTCCCAAATGTGCGTCGCAGACGTTGCAGATGATTTCGGTACGTGTCATGCCGTGCGACGTGTCGCGCTCTTCGCGCACATTCGCCGGATCAAGCGCCTTGAAGTAGCTCGGCCAGCCGCAGCCGGCGTCAAACTTTGTGTCGGACGCAAACAGCGGCGTGCCACAGCATACGCAGCGGTAAATGCCTTCCTCGTTATGGTCCCAGTACTTGCCGGTGAACGCACGCTCGGTTCCCTTTTCGCGGGTGACCGAATACTCGATCGGCGACAGTTGCTGCTGCCATTCAGCCTTGGATTTGTCCAACTTGACCTCGTTTGCCATCGTCATTCCTCAGGAAGAGCAAGACAGTTCTAGCGTTCTCGCCCAGTCGGGCGGCTCCTGCGCATACGACTGGAACTCGGGTTGTTCGTCGTACGGCCGCTGCAGAACTTTCAGAAGGCGCGCGACCTCAGCAAAGTCGCGGGCGCCTTCGTCCCCACGCGCGCGCCGAATCGCCACCTCTGCCAGGTGATTGCGCAAGATGTATTTCGGGTTGACCCGGTTCATTCGTTGCGCACGCTCGCTGTCGTTCGAGCCCTCCGCGCGAAGCCGTGCGCGGTAACGGTCGCTCCATTCGTCGAATGCTTTGCGGTCGACGATCAGATCGCGAACATTGTCGCTTCCGTCGATCTTTAACGTTGACAGCGCGCGCCAGAAAATCGTCCAATCGACGTGCGTTGCCTGCAGCAAGTCCATCAGCGCTGCAATCAGCGATTCGTCCTCAGGGCGCTCGGTAGCGAGCCCCAGCTTCGCGCGAAATACTGCATCGATCGCCTCCGCATATTCGACGAGGTAAGTATCGATCGCAGCTTTTGTTGCATCGATGTCATCAGTGAGCGCCACCAACGCTTGTCCAAGTGCGTACAGATTCCAATGCGCAATCTGCGGCTGCATGTTGTAGGCATAGCGGCCGTTCACGTCGCTGTGATTGCAGATGTATCCACCATCGAATGCATCCATGAAGCCGAAAGGACCGTAGTCGATTGTCAACCCAAGTATCGACATGTTGTCGGTGTTGAGCACCCCATGGCTGAATCCGACGCCTTGCCACTGTGCCACCAGACGGGCGGTACGGCGCGCTACTTGTTCAAGGAACGCCAGGTACGGCTGCTCCGCAGTACGGCAATCTGGATAGAACCGCGCAATCACGTAGTCGGCAAGTTGCCTGAGTGCGTCGTATTGCTGCGTCCAGTAGAAATACTCGAACGAACCGAAGCGGATGAAGGTGGGGGACATGCGCAACGTAACCGCCGCCGTTTCGACGGTTTCGCGAAAAACCGGTTGATCGGAGCCGATTACCGCCAGCGCTCGCGTCGTTGGGATCCCTAAGTGATGCAAGGCTTCGGAGCCGAGAAACTCGCGGATCGACGAGCGCAGGACCGCGCGTCCATCGCCCATGCGTGAATACGGTGTCTTGCCGGAGCCCTTGAGCTGCAGCTCCCAATGTTCGCCGGTGGGTCCGATCGCCTCACCGAGCAGCAATGCTCGACCGTCGCCCAGGCGCGGCACGTAGACACCGAACTGATGGCCGGAGTAGACAGCAGCCAGCGGATCGGTACCGGAAATCTGCCGATTGCCCGCCATGGCTTCAATCAGTTCCGGTACCTCCTCTTCACCCACACCAATCAATTCGCCGGCGGCTTTTGAAAAGCCGACCAGATACGGCTCGGGCAAAGGTGCCGGCGGCAATCGGGTGTAGAAGGCACTTGGCAGCCGGGCGAACGAGTTGTCGAACCGAAGTCCGAGGTCGATCAAAGACCCATCTTGCGATGCGACGGTTTCCTTGGTGGCGACGGGTGCGTCCAACGGTTCCTCCGGGAGGTATGGATTGTAGGAGCTTGACGGCCTGCGACCGAGCCACCAGCATATGTGGGCAAGGCCGCCGATTTATAGAGAACCAGCGACCGCAAGCGGCCGCCCGGGAGCCAGTGTGATGTTGCAAGGCCTGATGATGCAGATGCCGCTGTTGATCTCGTCATTGATCGAGCATGCGGATCGGCATCATGGCGATATTGAGATCGTTTCGCGACGAGTCGAAGGCGATATTCATCGCACGACGTATCGCGGGCTGCACCGGCGAGCACGCCAGATGGCCAATGCGCTGGCCGGTCTGGGGATCGCTCGCGGCGAGCGCGTCGCAACGCTCGGCTGGAACGGTTACCGGCACATGGAGCTTTACTTCGCCGTATCCGGTGCGGGCAGTGTTCTTCATACGATCAACCCGCGCCTGCATCCGGAGCAGATCGCGTGGATCGTGAATCACGCCGAAGACCGTGCGCTTTTTTTCGACCTGACGTTTTTGCCGCTGGTCGAGGCAATCGCGCCGCGCTGCACGACCGTGAGGCGATGGGTGCTGATGACCGACCGGGCGCATATGCCGGCCGAAAAGCCTGAGAAGCTCGGCAACCTTATCTGCTATGAGGATTTGATCGAGGGCCGATCCGATCTGTTCACCTGGCCGCAGTTCGATGAGAACACTGCGTCGTCGATGTGCTACACGTCCGGTACGACCGGCAATCCGAAGGGCGTGCTGTACGCCCATCGCTCGACGATCCTTCACACGCTGGCCTCGGCGCTGCCCGACGCGCTGAACCTCTCGGCGCGCGACGTGATCTTGCCGGTGGTCCCGATGTTCCATGTCAACGCATGGGGGTTGCCGTACATCGCGCCCATGGTGGGCGCCAAGCTGGTTTTGCCTGGCCCGCATCTGGACGGTAAATCGCTGTACGAATTGTTCGAGTCTGAAAAGGTGACGTTCTCTGCGGGCGTGCCGACCGTATGGCAGGGCCTACTGGCTTTCATGGAGACCAACAATCTGAAGTTTTCGACGATGAATCGGACCGTCATTGGCGGTTCCGCATGTCCTCCCGCGATGATCAAGCTGTTTCAAGACAAGTACGGCGTCGATGTGCTGCACGCATGGGGCATGACCGAGATGAGCCCGCTCGGGACCGTGTGTACGTTCAAGCAGAAGCACACTGGGTTGTCGTCTGACGAGCGGCTGCCGGTGCAATACAAACAGGGCAGAGCGCTGTTTGGCGTCGACATGAAGATCACCGATGACGACGGGCGGGAATTGCCGTGGGATGGCGCCGCCTTTGGCGACCTGCTGGTGCGTGGGCCATGGGTGGTTCGCGATTACTACCAGAGCGGCGAGGGCGATCCGCTGATCAAAGACTCCGATGGCAAAGCATGGTTTCGCACCGGGGATGTATCGAACATCGACAGCGACGGCTACATGCAAATAACCGATCGCAGCAAGGATGTGATCAAGTCGGGCGGCGAATGGATCAGCTCGATCGAGCTCGAAAACATTGCCGTGTCGCATCCGGCTGTCCAGATGGCGGCGTGCATTGCGGCGGCGCACCCGAAGTGGGACGAGCGGCCCTTGCTCGTCGTCGTTAGAAAGGCGAATGCGGACGTATCGCGCGACGAACTATTGGCGCACTATCAAGGCAAGGTGGCGAAATGGCAGATGCCCGACGACGTGGCGTTTGTCGAGTCGCTGCCGCTGGGCGCGACCGGCAAGATCCTGAAGTCAAAATTGCGCGAGCAGTTTCGCGAGCATCGATTGCCCACGGCGTAACCGAGGGTACGGCTTTGAACTATTCGGTCATTTATATTGAGAAGTGGCTTAAGTATTTTGCGTCGTCAAAACAACAGGAGACCACATGAATCGCCGCCAAGTCGTCAGTTGCATCACCGCCGCGGCCGCGGCGATTTTCGCTACATCGGGGTGGGCACAGACCAAGTCTGCGGCTTCTAAATCCGCCGCGCCGACTTCCGTTGCCGCGCAGACCATCAGGATCGCTTATGTCGATCCGCAGTCAGGACCTTTTGCGGGAGTCGGGGCGAATCTGTTGAAGCACTTTCAGTTCACCACCGATGTGATCAATGCCGAGCAGCTTGCCGGGCCGGGCATCAAGTTCGAGATGGTTGCTTTCGACAACAAGGCGTCGCCACAGGAGACGCTGACTGTTCTCAAACAGGTGATCGATCAGGGAATTCGATATGTTGTGCAGGGACAGGGCTCGGGTGCGGCGCTTGCGCTGATCGACGCGATCGAAAAGCACAACGAACGCAATCCCAACCAGTCGATTCTGTTTCTGAATTACGCGGCCGTGGATCCGGATCTGACCAACAGCAAGTGCAGCTTCTGGCACTTCCGGTTTGACGCGAACACGGATATGAAGATGGAAGCGCTGACCGCTTACATCAAGGATCGGCCCGAAGTGAAGAACGTTTTCCTGATCAACCAGAACTATTCGCACGGACACCAGGTGTCGCGGGTCGCCAAAGACCTGCTCGCGCGCAAGCGTCCCGACGTGAAAGTGGTGGGCGATGACCTGCACCCGCTTGGCCAGGTACGAGACTTCGCGCCATATATCGCGAAGATGCGTGCAGCCAATGCCGATACGGTAATCACCGGCAACTGGGGGCCAGACCTTGCACTGCTTGTGCGTGCGGCACGCGAAGCAGGGTTGAACGCAAACTTCTACACGTACTACGGTGGCGTCATCGGTACACCGACAGCGGTCGGTCCGGCGGGCGAAGACCGGATGCGGATGGTCAGCTACTGGCACCCGAATATCACGCCCAACTACCCCGGCGAGAAGATGTACCTGGATTTCAAGAAGCGCTTCGGCGAAGAGTTCTACGCGGTGGCGACTTACCATGCGTTGACGATGCTCGCCGATACGATCAAGCGCGCGAAGTCGACGGACCCGTTGCGAGTGGCCTACGCGATGGAAGGAGCCAAGCGCGCCGGCGTCAATGGCGACATCGAAATGCGGGCGGCAGATCATCAACTGCTGCAGCCGCTATGGGTTGTCTCGTGGACGAAGGTTGGCGGCCCCAACAAGCACGACATCGAAAAGACGGGCTTTACTTGGAAAACCGAAGTTGCATATCCGACGTATGTCGCATCGCAGCCAACCAGTTGCACGATGAAGCGGCCCACGTTGCCGTAGAAGCATTCGACCCTGACATCTGCCGGCCCGGTTTCCCGGGCCGCTTTTTTAAATAGGGCGCGTTCTTGCTCGAGACCTTGATTAGTCAGGCGCTTTATGGCGTCAGCTATGGACTGCTGCTGTTCATGCTCGCCGCCGGGCTGACGCTGATCTTCTCGATGATGGGCGTGCTGAACTTCGCGCATGCAAGCTTTTACATGCTCGGTGCATACATCGCGTATCAGATCAGCACCTGGATCGGTTTCTGGCCCGCGCTGATACTGGCGCCTGTCGCGCTGTTCGTGATCGGCGCACTGGTCGAGCGCTGGGGACTGCGGCGCGTGCACAAATGGGGCCACGTCCCCGAGCTGCTGTTTACGTTCGGACTGTCGTACATCATCGTCGAGCTCGTCCAGGTCATCTGGGGTCGTCAAGCAGTTGCGTACCGAGTGCCTGCCGAGCTGGATGGACCGGTCGACTGGATGCAGTATTTCGGCATCACATTCCCCGAGTATCGAATGTTCATGATGGCGGTAGCGATTGCGATGTTGGTCGCGCTATGGCTGGTGCTGACGCGCACGCGAATCGGGCTCGTCATTCAAGCAGCGCTGACGCATCCTCAACAGGTCGAGGCGCTCGGACACAACGTACCGCGCGTTTTCATGCTTGTCTTCGGTGCCGGCTCGGCCCTCGCTGGACTGGCAGGAGTCGTCGGTGGCAACGCATTCGTCACGCAGCCCGATATGGCGAACACGGTGGGAGCGATCATCTTCGTGATCATCATCGTCGGGGGCCTGGGCTCGCTTACCGGTGCATTCGTCGCTGCTCTGCTGATTGGTCTGCTGGAAAATTTCGGCAAGGCCGAGGATGGATCGCTGGCGACGCTGCTCACCCAACTTGGGCTGCACATCGGCCCTGATACACCGGGTTATGCGGTGCTCAGCCTGACGTTGTCGGAGGTGACGCCCGTGCTTCCTTATCTGTTGCTCGTATTGATTCTGATCGTCCGGCCCAAGGGATTGCTTGGCACTCGAGAAAACTAGTGCAGCAAAGCGCTCTTACTTTTCGTCCGTTGAACTTTGGCCGCTGGGTCGTTTGGGGCTTCACGGCGCTGCTGTTTCTGGTGTTGCCCGCATTTTTCAGCAAGGGCTTTGCGCTGACGTTGATGTCGCAGATGGGCATCACGATCATCTTCGCACTCAGTTACAACATGCTGCTCGGCCAGAGCGGGATGCTTTCCTTCGGTCATGCGGTGTATTCGGGGCTTGGCGCGTTTTTCGCGATCCACGCGTTGCGCTGGATTGATACCGGTGCACTCGCGTGGCCGACGTCTTTGCTGCCGTTGATCGGCGGCTTTGCCGGTGCGTTTTTCGGTGTGATCTTCGGCTACTTGACGACGCGGCGCGCCGGCACGCCTTTCGCAATGATCACGCTCGGTATCGGCGAGATGGTATTCGCGGCTTCGCTGATGTTTCCTGGATTCTTTGGCGGCGAGGGCGGAGTTACCGCAGATCGCGCAAGCGGAAGTTCGTTTCTCGGCATTCCTGGCCTTACGTTCGGACCGCAGATTCAGGTTTACTACCTGATCGCCGTGTGGTGCTTCGTCTGCATGATTGCCATGTTTGCGCTGACGCAAACGCCGCTTGGCCGCATTGCCAACGCAGTGCGCGACAACCCTGAGCGTGCCGAATTCATTGGCTACAACACGCAGCGCGTGCGCTGGCTGATGCTGATCCTGTCGAGCTTCTTCGCGGGTATTGCGGGCGGACTGTCGGCGATCAATTTCGAGATAGTCAGCGCTGAAAATGTCAGTGCCGTCCGCTCCGGTGGCGTTCTGCTCGCCGCGTTCATGGGCGGCGCGGCATTCTTCTTCGGCCCGATTCTCGGCGCCGTCGTATTCGTTTTCTTCGCAGTCGCATTGTCCGAGTACACGAAAGCGTGGCAGCTCTACCTCGGCGTGTTCTTCGTGCTGCTCGTGATGTATGCACCGGGCGGGCTTTCCAGCTTGATCCTGATGAATCTGCGCGTGCTGAAGTTCAAAAAGTTCGCGCGGCTGCGTGATCCTTATGTCGGTCTGCTGCTCGCCGCGCTGGCGCTCGCGTTCGGGACGGTGCTGATCATCGAGCTGATGTATCACGTGACGCTGAACGTCGGCCAGGGGCCGGAGGTACGGTTGTTCGGGTTTGTGTTCGACACGACGCGCGCTCCCGGCTGGGTCTTCGCAGTAACAACGCTTACCGCGGCTGCGGTTGCATTCGAGTTCTATCGCAGACGCTTCAAGCAATATTGGGACGAAGCGCAGGTCGAGATCGAAGACTGGATCCGCGAGAATCCATGAGCTCTTTTCCAGTGCCGGCACTTGAATTGGTCGCGGTCAGCAAACAGTTCGGCCGCACCGAGATCATTCGCGATGTCTCTCTGCAGGTACCACGCGGCGAGCGCCACGCAATCATCGGGCCGAACGGCGCGGGCAAGTCGACGCTATTCAACCTGATCAGCGGCCGCTTTGACGTAACCGCGGGAACTCTGCGGCTTAACGGCGTCGACATCACGCGGCGTAAGCCATTCGAAATCAATCGACTTGGTCTGTCGCGCAGCTTTCAGATCACGAATCTGTTTCACCGACTGTCCGTTTTCGAGAATCTGCGCTGCTCGGTGCTGTGGTCGCTCGGACATCGATACTCTTTCTGGAAGAACCTGAACAAACTGTCGGACGCCGAGGAGCGCGCCGAGTCGATCCTCGATCAGGTGGGATTGAAACGTCGGCGCGACATAGCAGCAGGGCTGTTGACTTATGCCGAGCAACGCGCCCTGGAAATAGGGATCACGATCGCCGGCGGCGCCGACGTGATTCTGCTCGACGAGCCTACTGCGGGCATGAGCCGCGCCGAAAGCAAACGGGCAGTCGAGCTGATACGCGCCGTCACACAAGACAAGACGCTGGTAATGGTCGAACATGACATGAGTGTCGTGTTCGATCTGGCTGATCGCATCTCGGTGCTCGTTTATGGACAAGTGATCGCAAGCGGAACGCCAACGGAGATTCGTGGCAACGATGCGGTGCGCGAAGCGTATCTCGGTCAACCTGCGGTGAATCACCTAATGCTGCATGTGAGCGAATTTGCAGGCGTACTACGGAAAGAGCCACGTCTTGCACGGCGTCGATCTGACGGTGGGTCGCGGCGAGATCGTCAGTCTGCTGGGGCGAAATGGCGTGGGCCGGTCGACCACGGCAAAGGCAATCATGGGACTGGTTGACTGCACCGGCTCGGTCGCTTTCAAAGGTCACGATCTGATCAACAAGAAGGCGTATGAAATTGCGCACCTCGGTCTGGGCTATGTACCTGAGAACCGTGACATCTTCCCGACTCTGACCGTCGAAGAAAACCTGCGGCTCGGCATCAAAGGACGCCGCGCCGGGCGCTGGACGTTCGACGAGATGTATCGGCTGTTTCCACGCCTGCGCGAGCGCGCCGCGACCGAGGCGGGTGTGCTTTCGGGCGGCGAGCAACAGATGCTGACGCTCGCGCGTACGATGATGGGCGATCCCGAGCTGGTGATCATCGACGAGCCCACAGAGGGCCTTGCGCCGATGATCGTCAAAATGGTGGCCGAGTTTCTACAACACCTTAAAGAACGCGGAGTCTCGGTGTTGCTGATCGAGCAAAAGCTGACGATCGCATTGCAGATTTCGCAGCGCGTCTATGTCATGGGACACGGCCACATGGTGTTCGAAGGCACGCCTGACCATCTGAAAGCCAACAAATTGATTCGCCAGGAATGGCTTGAAGTTTGACTACAAAATGACCACACATTACGAAAGACGCGGCAATGTGGCCGTGCTGCAGATCGACAATCCCCCGGTCAACGGACTGGGTCACGTCACCCGAAAAAGCCTGATCGACGGGCTCGGCCGCGCGCTGCGCGATGATGACATCCGCAGCGTCGTGATTACCGGTACGGCCAAGGTGTTTTCAGGCGGCGCCGACATCAAGGAATTCAATACCCCGGCTGCGCTGGCGCAACCGAGTCTGCTGCAAGTGATCGATAACGTGGAGGCTTCGACGAAGCCGGTGATAGCCGCGGTTAACGGCATCTGCATGGGGGGCGGACTCGAGCTTGCCCTTGGTTGCCACTACCGAATAGCAACGCAAGACGCGTTGTTCGCCCTGCCCGAAGTCAAGATCGGCCTGCTGCCTGGAGCAGGCGGCACCCAGCGGTTACCACGCGCGATCGGCGTCGAGGCGGCGTTGCAGATGATTGTCAGCGGCGAGCCGATCGATGCGAGTGCCGCCTTGAAGCGTGGCCTCATTTCGCGCATCGTCGCGAACACATCATTTGACGACGTGCTCGCATTCGCGAACGAGGTCGCCCGCAAGTCAAAGCATCCGAAGCTTCGTGACCAGCCTGCATTACTGTCAGCCGGTCAGGACAGCAACGCCTTTTTCGAAGCGGCTCGCGAGCAGGTCTCAAAGCGCGCGCGCGGACTACCGGCGCCGATGCGTTGCATCGAAGCAGTCGAGGCAGCGGTCAAGCTGCCGTTCCAGCAAGGTCTGGCTCTCGAGCGGCAGCTCTTTGTCGAGCTTATTCAGTCGACCGAGTCGAAGGCGTTGCGGCACGTGTTTTTTGCCGAGCGCACGGCATCAAAGATCCCTGATGTGCCCGAGGGAACTCCCACGCGTGCAATCGGCAAAGCTGCTGTCATCGGTTTCGGCACGATGGGCGGCGGCATCGCGATGAGTTTCGCCAACGCGGGAATTCCGGTAACCGCGTTCGAAAAGGACCAGGCGGCGCTTGATCGAGGGCTGGCCATGTGCCGGCGAAATTGGGAAGCGACTGCAAAGAAAGGGCGGTTGACGATGGACGAGGTTGAGCGTCGCATGGCGCTACTGACGCCGACGCTCGACTTCAACGCGCTGAACACTGCGGATATCGTCGTCGAGGCCGCGTACGAAGACATGGCGGTAAAGCAGGACGTGTTCAAGCGTCTCGATGCGGTGAGCAAGCGCGGCGCGATCCTCGCGACCAATACTTCGACACTCGACGTCGATCAGATCGCTGCGGCTACTGTCAGGCCGCAAGATGTGATCGGCACGCACTTCTTCAGCCCTGCCAACGTCATGCGATTGCTCGAGATAGTGCGAGGGAAGCAGACGAGCAAAGATGTATTGGCGACGGTGATGCAGCTCGCGAAGCGCCTGAAGAAAGTCGGTGTCGTGTCTGGCGTATGTGACGGCTTTATCGGCAACCGAATGCTGGAACAGTATCTGCGCCAGTCGATGTTCCTCGTCGACGAAGGCGCCTCGCCACAGCAGGTCGACGCCGCGATGGTTCGATTTGGAATGGCGATGGGTCCGTTCACGGTCGGCGACCTGGCAGGTCTGGACATCGGCTACGCGATTCGCCAACGCCGCTATGTCGAAAAGCCTCACGTCACTTACAGCCGTGTCGGCGATCGTGTTGTCGAGCTCGGGCGCCTAGGACAGAAGACAGGCAAGGGTTGGTATCGCTATGAAACAGGCGATCGCTCTCCCAAACCCGATCCGGTAATCGACGAGCTGGTGACGGAGTATCGAAATGAGATTGGCATGACGCCGCGAACCATTACCGACGACGAGATCGTGCAGCGCTGCGTATACGCGCTGGTCAACGAAGGCGCCAGGATTCTCGAGGAAGGAATAGCGCTCCGCGCGAGCGACATCGACGTCGTCTATCTGACGGGCTATGGTTTTCCGGCCGCAAAAGGTGGCCCAATGTTTTATGCGCAGACCGTCGGCCTGAAAAATGTCGTCGAATCGATGCGGTCGTTCGCACAGAACGATCATGCCGATCCGAAGTTCTGGCAGCCTGCCAAACTTCTGCAGGACGCTGCCGCCAGCGGTCAATGGCCGCGCTAGGTTGGATTGCACTTCGATGCCGCTCAAGAAGCTATTCGATCTGACCGGAAAGACGGCGTTGATCACAGGCGGCTCACGCGGGCTCGGATTGCAGATCGCGGAAGCGCTCGGCGAGATGGGTGCTCGACTCGTCCTGTCGGCGCGTAAGCCCGACGAATTGCAAGCGGCGAGTGCGCACCTGAAAGGGCAGGGCGTCGACGCCCACGCGATTGCTGCCGATTCATCGAACCCAGAAGACATCGCACGCCTCGCTGCAGCCGCTCAGGCACACCTGGGTGAAATCGATATCCTGGTCAACAACGCCGGCGCAACCTGGGGCGCTCCCGCTGAAGATCATTCGCTCGACGCGTGGGACAAGGTGATGAATCTGAACGTGCGCGGCATTTTTTTGTTATCGCAGGCGGTCGGCCGCGCATCGATGATTCCGCGACGAAGGGGGCGCATCATCAACGTGGCGTCGATTGCGGGTTTGTCGGGCAACACGCCGGGGACGATGAGTACGATCGCCTACAACACGAGCAAGGGAGCGCTGGTGAACTTCACGCGCACGCTGGCCGCCGAATGGGGCAAGTACAACATCACGGTTAACGCTCTGGCGCCGGGGTTTTTTCCATCGAAGATGACCAAGGGTGTCATCAAGGAGTTCGGCGAAGACACGCTGGCGCGTCTGGCACCGCTGAATCGACTGGGCGACGAGGAAGATCTGAAGGGTGCCGCGTTGCTGTTTGCGTCCGACGCAGGCAAGCACATCACCGGACAGATTCTCGCCGTCGATGGGGGCGCAACCTCGTACTGAGGCTCGACAGACATGGCTACCAATCGCAGAATCGTTTTGGCGAGCCGCCCCAAGGCGGCTGCGACGACATCAAACTTCCGTCTCGAGGAGGTGACGGTACCGACGCTGCAGCCTGGGCAATTTCTCGTTCGCAATCACTGGTTATCGCTGGACCCGTACATGCGGGGGCGCATGAACGAGAGCCGCTCATACTCAGAACCGCAAGCGCTCGACCAGGTAATGCTCGGTGGCACTGCGGGCGAAGTGATCGAATCCCGCAACCCGGGATTTGCGGTTGGAAGCAAAGTTGTCGGCTATCTCGGCTGGCAGGAATACGCCGTGTCCGACGGCACCGGCGTGTTCAAGGTGGATACGCGTCACGTTCCGTTGTCGGCGTACCTCGGATCGGTCGGCATGCCCGGCGTCACTGCCTGGTACGGGTTGAATCGCGTGATCGACCCACGCGAAGGGCACACGATCGTTGTCTCGGCCGCGAGCGGCGCAGTCGGCAGCGTCGTGGGTCAATTGGCGAAAATCCGCGGTCTGCGAGCGGTCGGCTTCGCAGGCGGTGAAGAAAAGTGCCGTTATGTCACCGAAGAGCTCGGCTTCGATGCGTGCATCGATTACAAGTCCGAAAAAACTCCGGACGGGCTCAGCAAGCGCCTGAAGGAAGCCGCGCCGAACGGTGTCGATGGTTATTTCGAAAACGTCGGCGGCGCAGTGATGAACGCGGTGTTGCCGCGAATGAATACCTACGGACGCATTGCGCTGTGCGGTTTGATCGCCGGTTACGACGGCCAGCCGATTCCGATCGAAAATCCAACCTGGTTCCTGATCAGCCGGTTGACGATGCAAGGTTTTATCGTCAGCGAACACATGGATGTGTGGCCGCAGGCACTGAAGGAGCTTGGCGAACACGTTGCGGCCGGGCGTATCAAGTATCGCGAGACCGTCGCGCGCGGCATAGAGAACGCACCGCAAGCGTTTCTTGGGATGCTGAAAGGCGCCAATTTCGGCAAGCAGCTCGTCAAGCTCGCATGAAAAGCCTGGAGAACAAGGTGGCTGCAATCACCGGCGCGGCGAGCGGCCTGGGTCGGGAATTTGCGAGGTTTGCAGCGCGCGAGCGAATGCGGGTGGCACTGGCTGACGTTCAACGTGATGCGCTCGACGTCGTTGTCAACGAGCTCAAGCGATCCGGCGCGGTGGTCATTTCGGATGTCGTTGACGTTGCACAGGCTGCACAGGTTCAGCGCTTTGCCGAACACGCTTTTAGCGCATTCGGCAATGTCCACCTGTTGATCAATAACGCGGGGGTGGGAGGCGGCGGTTACGTATGGGAAAACACTGCGCGCGACTGGCAGTGGGTGATGGGCGTGAATCTGATGGGCGTTGTACACGGCTTGCAGCACTTTGTTCCGCGCATGCTCGAGGCAAACAAGCGCGGCGAGGCGGGGCATATCGTCAACACAGCTTCGATCGCCGGGTGGCTGACGGCGCCGCTAATGGGCGTGTACAACGTATCGAAGCATGCGGTCGTGGCATTGTCCGAAACGCTTTATCACGACCTGCGCCTTGCACAGTCGTCGCTTGGCGTATCAGTGCTGTGTCCGGCTTTCGTTCCAACCGGTATCGCACTATCGCACCGTTTCCGACCAGCCGAGTTGCTGAACCCTGATGCGCTTACGGCATCGCAAAGAATCGCTCAGAGCGCAAGCGAGAAGGCCGTTGCGAGCGGAAAGATCACGGCAGAGCAGATCGCGCAACTGACCTTCGATGCCGTGCGCGAAAATCGCTTCTACGTGTTTACGCACCCGCAGATATTGCCGTCGGTGCGAGCTCGCTTCGATGCAGTACTGAGTGGCGCTGCGCCGGCGGACCCGTACGCAGCGCGTCCATCCTCTCGGCCGCAGACACCGACTTAGCTGGTCCTCTGAGTCTTCTCTCTCAGGCGCGCCGTCATCGCTCAGCCGAGAGTTCGCGCGATGGCAGAATGCCGATCGCTTACCTGGAACCGCTGCCATGATGTCCGCCGCTTGCCGCTGGCTTACCGCCGCTATCTTGTTTGCCGTCGCTCGGTGTCGCGACCGCACAGGTCGTCCGACTTCCGAATGGCGTGACGCGCGGTCCGACGGTCGAAGGCATCACCGAATACCGATTGGCGAACGGTTTGCGCATCGTGCTGTTTGCGGATCAATCGAAGCCGACCGCGACGGTCAACATCACCTACCTGGTCGGATCGCGCCATGAGAACTACGGTGAGACCGGCATGGCGCACTTACTCGAGCACCTCATCTTCAAAGGCTCGAAGAATTTTCCAAAGCCGGACGCGGAATTCAATCGACGGGGATTTCAGAACAACGGCTCGACTTGGCTCGATCGCACCAACTACTACTCGACGTTTCAAGCGACGGACGACAACCTGAAGTGGGCAATTGAATGGGCCGCTGATGCGATGGTCAATTCGTTCATCGCGAAGAAGGATCTCGATTCCGAGATGACCGTCGTTCGCAACGAATTCGAAAGTGGCGAGAATGATCCGACGCGCGTGATGCTGGCACGCATGCAGTCGCTACTGTACGACTGGCATAACTACGGCAACTCGACGATCGGCGCACGCTCGGATATTGAAAACGTTCGCATCGAGAATCTGCAGGCGTTTTATCGCACCTACTATCAGCCGGACAATGCGGTGCTGATCGTCGCCGGCAAATTCGACGAAGCGAAGACGCTCGGCTGGATCGCGCAGGCTTTCGGCAAGATCCCGAAGCCGAAGCGCTCGCTGCCCGTTTTGTGGACCGTCGAACCCACCCGCGACGGCGAGCGCAGTTTCGTCGTGCGGCGACCCGGCGAGGTCCAGTTCGTAATGGTGGGCTATCGAGTGCCGTCGGCGTTAAACCCGCAGGCGTTGGCGACCGGCATTGCCGCCGAGATTCTCGGCGATACGCCGAATGGTCGGTTGCACGAGGCGCTGGTGACGACCGGCAAGGCGGCACAAGTGTTCGACTTCACTATTGACGCACGGGACCCGGGGTTCGTCCTTTTCGGCGCGGTCGTAAAAAAAGGAGAGCCGCTGGATCCGGTGCGGCAGGCGATGATCGAAGTGATCGAAGCAAGCTGGTCGAAGACGCCCGTATCGGAAGCCGAGCTCAATCGTCAGGTGCAACAGCAGCGCACATTGTTCAACCGCGCACTGGCGGATCCGCAGGCTTTCGGCGTTGGGCTGTCGGAATACATTTCGCTCGGCGACTGGCGTCTGTTTTTCCTGCAGCGTGACCAGTTGGCGAAGCTGACTGCTAGCGAGGTCGATGCGGCGGCACGAAAGTATTTCGTGCGCGACAACCGCGTCGTCGGTTCCTACATTCCGGAAGATGCGCCGCTACGTGCAGAGATTCCGCCTGCGCCGTCACCGACGCAGCTGCTCGCTGACTACAAGCCATCGGAGAAGGGCGCAACGGCAGAGGCATTCGTGCCGTCGCAGGAAAACATCGACAAGCGCACGCGCGTCTTGTCATTCGGCGAACTGAACGTCGCGCTATTGCCCAAGGAAAACCGCGGCAGCACCGTCAACGTGCAGACCCAGTTCAGGTGGGGCAGTCCTGAATCGTTAAAAGGTCGCACGATCGAAGGCGATATGGCTGCCGCAATGCTTGGCCGTGGCACTGACAAGCTGACGCGGCAGCAAATCGCCGACGAGATGACGCGTCTGCAAATGACGGGCGGTCTTACCGGGTTCCAGACAACACGGGAAAATCTTCCTGACGCGCTTCGATTGCTGGCCCACGTTATGCGGGCGGCAAACTTTCCTGCGGACCAATACGATCAGCTGCAGCGCCAGGTGGCAACGTCGCTGCAGGCGCAGCTCGATAATCCTGAAGCAATCTCACGTGACGCGCTCGCGACGCATTTCAATACGTACCCGCCGGGCGACCCTCGCCACTACATTCCGTTGCGGGCGCGAATCGATGCGGTTAGCAAGACACCGGTCGATGCCGCACGCAAATTTCACAGCGACTTTTATGGAACGGCGCGCGGCGAAGTTGCGGTGGTTGGCGATTTCGATGCGAAGCAGATCGAAGCCCTGGTAAACGAGCTATTCACCGATTACCGATCGAAAGCGCCGTACGCGCGTCTCGATCGCGAGTATCGCGACGTCCAGCCAGCGCGGCTGACGGTTGACACGCCGGAGAAGGAGAACGCGTTTATTCGTGGCCGCATCGATTTCCCATTGCGTGACGATGATCCCGACGCGCCGGCACTCGTGATTGCGGACGAGATCTTTGGCGGCGGGTCCGGGTTGTCGAATCGTGTGATCGAGCGACTGCGGCAGCGCGACGGCGTCAGCTATGGCGCCGGCACCGGTCTCACGCTTGGCTCACGCTATCGAGTCGCGTCGTGGACGCTCGGGGCGATCATGGCGCCGCAAAATGTCGCCAAGGCCGAGCAGGCGCTGCGCGAGGAAATCGAGCGTGCACGCCGCGATGGTTTTACCGCGAAAGAAATCGAAGATGCAAAAAAGGGCCTGCTGCAGGAGCGTGCAACGAATCGAGCACAAGACAACGTGCTCGCCGCCGCGTGGACTGCGAACCTCGACCTCGGGCGCACGTTTGCCTTTTCGAGACAATTCGAGGATCGGATGCGCGCGGTCACCGTCGATCAAGTGAACGCAGCGTTCCGTAAGTACATCGACCCGGCGCGCATGACGTTCGTGATCGCAGGCGATGCGAAAAAGGGCGCGAAGTAATGTATGCCGATTTTCGGCACCGCATGCCTCTGCGCGTGCGTTGGGCAGAAGTCGACAAACAAGGCGTCGTCTTCAATGCGCATTACCTTCTGTACTGCGATGTCTGCGTCACCGAGTACTGGCGCGCGGTCGGCGTCCATTATCCCGACGACTTTGTGTCGAAGGGCAGCGACCTTTTCGTCCGCAAGTCGACGGTCGAGTACTTTTCCGCGGCCTATTACGACGACGAGCTGGAAGTCTGCGGCCGCATTGCGCGATTGGGTAACAGCAGCCTGCGGTTCGTTGTCGAGATTTTCCGGCGCAGACAATATGAAGCCGTGTTGATCACCGCAGAGCTGATTTACGTCTACACCGAGCTGGTGTCGCGGACTGCGCAGTCAATCCCGTACGACCTGCGGGCGCGGCTTCGAGCGTTCGAAACGACGGCGCCGGAAGATGTCACGGATGCGAATCGAGCTGGGTGACTGGCAAAGCATGCGGCAATGGGCCGAGCCGCTGCGCTTTTCGGTCTTCGTTGAGGAGCAGCACGTGCCGGCAGAGATCGAGCTCGATACGTTCGATCTCTTATCAGTACACGCCGTGGCTTTCGATGCGAACGACCGCGCGGTCGGAACGGGCCGCTTGCTGCCGGACGGACATATCGGACGCATGGCGGTGGCGAAGCCCGCGCGTGGCAGTGGCGTCGGCAGCGCCTTGCTCAAAGTTCTGATGGCGGAAGCGAGGCGGCGGGGTCACACGCACGCAGTGCTCAGCGCACAAACGCACGCCGCCGCGTTTTATCGAAAGCACGGTTACTGCGCGTACGGAGACGAATACGACGACGCAGGGATTCCGCACATCGATATGCGCTGCGCTTTGTAGCAACGATTAGCCGGGTCCCGGCGCCTTGATACGTGCGGGGCTGGCAGCCCGATCAATCGTGAACTCGTAGTGCCGGTCGAAGAAACGCTGCGGATCGATCGTGTCGTAGGTACGCTCGAAAAACGTCGTCAGACCATCGTTGCGCACGGTGATCACGGTGCTCGCCCGAGTCCCGTACCCGTTCGCGCGAATCTGAATCGACGAAAGCGCTCGCTCCCATTCGTAAGGAACGCCGGTCGAGGGAAGCTCGGAGTCGCGCGCAAGCTCACGGTTTTCCAAAAGACGTAGCAGCATGTCGAGATCGACTCTCGATGCGATCGAGCATGCAAAGCGCGTCACCGCACGCGTAACTTTCGGCCACGGCGTATCGAGCGACGCATTGGACAGGCCGTAGACGCCCGGCGCCAGGGTGCGCGACGGCTCGCTGGCGCGGTTAGTGAAGTAGTCCAGTCGCGGCTCGTTTTCACTTTCGCCGCCAGCCATCGGCGCCACATCGCCCAGCAGCAGGTTAAAGCCGTTGTAGGCGCTCATCCGGGCAGCATTCGACTCGAGCCAGCTGGTGGGCGACTCGGGCGTTTGCAGGGCAGAGAGCACCAGCGTTCCGCGCGAAGGTGCGTGCGGATTGCGCTCGCTCGGAGCGCGAACGTTGGTCAGCGCGGCGAAGCGGCCGCGACGCGTGATGCCGAGCCACGTGCCGCCAGCTTCCTCGTCGTGTCCGGCGAGTACCGACACTGCATTGACCCCACCACGCGGCGGGGCGCGTACGACGAAGATAAAACTCGTCGCGATTCGCAGCCAGCACCAGCGGGTAGTCGGGATGCGAGCGCCAGGCGAACACCATCAGGCACATCGACGCTCTGGCTCCCTCATTCGCTTACTCAGTAGGATCAAACAGCACATACGGTAGCGGACGCACGCGCAGTCGTGGACCATCAACGCTTTGCAGATGCAGCGTGCCCGATTCCAGCCGATCGATCGGCGCCTCGAATAGCAGTGCGGCACCTCCACCAGCAGATGAAGCGGCCATTACAACCGTGCCAACAGGCTGCGCGGCATCGCTGTGATAGACGTCGGCCGCAGGTGGGATATCGGTCACATCGACGTCCGCAATGTTCATGCGACGCTTGAGCTTGCCAAGATATTGGCTACGCGCGACGATCTCCTGGCCCGGATAACAGCCTTTCTTGAAGTCGACGCCGCCTAAGACTTCCAGATTGATCATCTGCGGAACAAACTTCTCCTGTGTCGCCGCGAAAATCGTCGGCACTGCGGCGTCGATTTCGCTTAGCCACCAATGGTTACTCGCTCCACGCGTAATCTCTTCGGAAAGAGATAACTCGGACTCACGCGGCGACGTTAGCAAGTAACGTGCTACACCGCTGGGTGTCGATAACAAGCGGTCGACGCGCACCAGGCCCGTCGTCGCCGATACCCACGGTGCGTCGGGTGCCGATAAACCAGCGTCGCGCAGCACGTCGGTGCCATCGCCGAGAAGCGCGGCCGTGGCCCATGCATCGCTGACATCGGTGACTTTTGCCTTGGCACGCAGCACGAACATTGATAGTCGCTTGACGACAGAGCCGATGATTTCACGTGGCATGCGCATGAACACACCTTCTTCAGTGCGCCACTGGTGAAATGTTGCAAGCAGCCGACCCTTCGGCGTGCAATAGCCAGACAATTGAACTTTCCCGGGCACCAGCCGAGACACGTCATTCGTCAGCTGCGACTGCAGGAACGGCACTGCGTCGGCACCTGACACGCAAACGACGCCGAGCTCAGGCAGCGGAGCCAGTATTGTCGTCTGAACGGAAGCAGCGAGGGCAGACATCTAAGGTTGTGTCGTCTAAGTTGGGCGCAGATTAATATAACCGCGCCGGTGCTTAGTTGCCGTGTCCTCTCCGTTGTTCCCATGACATTGCTTCAATGAAAAAACGTAGCCGTGCGCGCATCTGGATCAGTCTTGTGCTGTTTGCAGGCATCGCGCTGTTTGCAGCGGGACTCATCGGACGCTGGTATCTGTTTGAGCGGCCACTGCCATTCAAGTCCGATAGGGTTGAACTTCGCGTTCCTGCCGGAAGCTCGGTACGAAGCATTGCGAATGCGGCGCAGGCGGCCGGCATCGAGTTGAATGCAGACGCGATGGTTGCAGCGGCGCGCCTTACCGGCACGTCCCAGTCGTTGCGCGCCGGTCGATATGCGCTCGACCGTGGAATCACGCTTGCGGAATTGCTGAGGAAGCTGCAGTCGGGCGATGTCATCCGCGAGCGAGTGACGGTGGTGGAGGGCATCGCTTTTCGCGAGCTGCGCGCATTGCTGGCCGCGCAGACTCAGCTCAAACAGGATTCGGCGCGCATGTCGGTCGAGGAATTGCTGAAGGCCATCGGTGCCAGCGAGGCGCATCCGGAGGGCCTGTTTGCACCCGAAACGTACACGTATGACCCCGGCACGTCTGATATCGAGATCTACCGTCAGGCGTACCGTGCGCAGAGCAAGCTGTTGCAGGACGCATGGGCCGCCCGCAAGCCGGACCTTCCCTATGCGAGCCCGTACGAAGCGCTGACGATGGCGTCCATTATCGAAAAGGAAACAGGACAACCGTCGGAGCGAGCGATGATCGCCGGGGTATTCGTCAATCGACTGAAGCAGGGCATGTTGCTGCAAACCGACCCGTCGGTCATTTATGGGATCGGTCCCTCATTCGACGGCAACCTGCGCAAGCGCGATTTGCTCACCGATGGGCCGTACAACTCATACACACGCACCGGCTTACCGCCGACTCCGATCGCGCTGCCGGGTCGTGCATCGATCGAGGCGGCATTGAATCCGGCCAATACCTCGGCGCTTTACTTCGTGTCGCGCGGAGACGGCACTTCTCAGTTCTCGGCAACGCTCGCCGAGCACAATCGCGCGGTGGACACCTATCAGCGGTGCTGCCGTCGATGAGCGAGCTCGGCCGCTTTATCACATTCGAAGGAATCGACGGGTCTGGCAAAAGCACACATATCGAAACGGTCGCGTCAGCGCTGCGTGCGCGCGGCATCAAGCTGCTGATGACGCGCGAGCCCGGCGGAACACCGCTGGGTGAATCGCTTCGCGAGCTCGTGTTGAATCAGCCGATGACGCGCGAGGCAGAGACGTTGTTGATGTTCGCAGCACGCGCCGAGCATCTGGCCAAAGTCATTCGGCCGGCGTTGGAAGCAGGGCAATGGGTTCTGTGCGATCGATTCACCGATGCCACGTATGCCTATCAGGCGGGTGGCCGCGGTATCGACGAGCGCGCGATCGCAGAGCTCGAGCACTGGGTTCATCCGGACCTGCAGCCAGGCTTGACGATTCTGTTCGATGTTGCACCTGAAGTAGCGGCTCAACGTCTGTCTGGCGCACGGTCGGCCGATCGCTTCGAAGCCGAGCCGATTGCGTTCTTCGGCGCGGTGCGCGCGATGTATCTGAAAAGAGCCGCGGCGAATCCGGCACGCTTTGTCGTAATCGACGCCGATCAGCCGCGCGATGCGGTTCGCGATCAACTCGATCATTTGATGCGGCAATGGAACGGCTGACACCGCTACCGTGGCAACAGGCGATGTGGTCGCAGCTCGTGGGCTGGCGCGAACGGTTGCCGCACGCCTTGTTACTGCATGGCGGACGTGGCATCGGCAAGCGTCATCTGATGACGGCGTATGCGCAGCTGCTGCTGTGCGAGTCGCCTGTTGACGACGCGCCGTGCGGCCGCTGCGCCGGCTGCCAGCTCGTTGCGGCCGATAACCATCCCGACCTGCGATGCCTAACGCCTGCTGCGTTGATACCCGATCGCAATGATGCCGACGGCAGCGCCGAAGAGTCGCAAGCGGACCGAACCGAAACACGCGCGGGCAAGGCCAAAAGCCGCGAAATCGTCATCGACCAGGTGCGCAAGATCAGCGAATTCCTCGCAATCTCCTCGCATCGAGGCGGGCGTCGCGTCGTGCTTGTATTGCCGGCGGAAGCGCTGAACGCTTCCGCGGCCAACGCGCTTTTGAAGATGCTCGAGGAACCACCGCCTGGAGTGGCTTTTCTCGCGGTCAGCGATCAGCTCGACGCAGTCTTGCCGACGATTCTTTCGCGTTGCGTTCTGTTGCGTGCGCCCGTTCCGGGTCACGCGCAAGCCATTGAATGGCTGCGGTCGAATGGGGTCGAGCGAGCGGAGGCAAAACTGGCCGAAGCCGGCGGCGCACCGCTCTGCGTCGAGGGCGTATCCGCGCTCGATCCGCGTCAGGTACTGGACCCGGCGTTGCACGAGGCGCTGATCAAGCTGCTCGGCCGCGGCGCAGCACTTACAGGCGCTCAAATCGTCAGCACGGTGCCGAAAGACATCGCCGTTGCGCCGGCGATCCGTCTTTTACAGCGGTGGGGATGGGACTTATTAGCGGAAAGACTAGCTGGACGCGTTCGTTACTATCCTCAACACCAGCGGCAGTTCGCGGCGCTCGGCCGGACGGTCGAGCCTGTGCGCGTCGTCGAATGGACAGCGGCACTGGCGCAAATGCAGGCGGTCAGCGATCATCCGCTGAACGCGCGTCTGGTGATTGAAAGCGCGTTACTCGGCTATGCCGAAGCGATGCGACCACAAGGGACGGCTACAGCGAGATGAACGACGGCGGCAAAGGTGGAAACGGGCAAGCTGCGGCAGCCGGTGGCGCGCGTCCGGCCGTGCTATCGCTGTCAATCAAAGAGAAGGCTGCGCTGTATGCCGCGTACATGCCGTATCTGAAAAGCGGTGGCATGTTCGTTCCGACGACGCGGCCGTACCAGCTCGGCGACGACGTGTACCTGATACTGACGCTGCTCGATGATCCGACTCGAATTCCGGTGGCGGGCAAAGTCGTTTGGATCAGCCCCGCAGCCGGCGGCAGCAAAACACCCGGTATTGGCGTGCATTTTCCTGCGGACGAAACTGGGCTCAATGCTCGCAAGCGCATTGAAGATGCGCTCGGCGGCGCGCTGAAGTCAGCCCGGCCGACACATACGTTATAACTCGTGTTGCCGGCCTTCAGGCCGGCTCCCCTGAGTTCTATATGTACGTTGATTCGCACTGCCATTTATCTTTTCCCGAGCTTGCACACGACTTGCCGGGCGTATTGCGGCGGATGAGTGACAACCATGTCGTCGCAGCGTTGAACGTGTGCACAACGTTGACAGAGTTTCCAGCGGTACTTGCCGTGGCCGAGCAGCACGCTCACATCGTTTGCTCCGTTGGCGTGCATCCTGACTATCAAGATACCGACGAGCCGACGATCGACCAGCTGCTCGCACTCTCAGATCATCCGAAGGTCGTCGCAATCGGCGAAACCGGACTCGACTACTTCCGGTTGCAGGAGCCGCTCGAATGGCAGCGTGATCGGTTTCGCACGCACATTCGTGCAGCGCGCAGGTGCGGAAAGCCCTTGATCATTCACACGCGCTCGTCGTCGGCGGACACGATCAAGTTGATGCGGGAGGAGGGCGCCGGCGAAGCAGGGGGTGTGATGCACTGCTTTACCGAGTCGCTCGCGGTTGCCGAAGCCGCAATCGAGCTTGGGTTCTACATCTCGTTTTCGGGAATCGTCACGTTTAAAAGCGCTCGCGAGCTGCAGGAGGTCGCGCGCGCCGTGCCGCTGAACAGGCTGCTTATTGAGACAGACTCGCCCTATCTCGCGCCGGTGCCATACCGTGGAAAGACGAACGAGCCCAGTTTTGTCCCTAAAGTCGCGGAGAAGATCGCCGAGCTGAAATGCATCGCGCCCGAGCAGGTGGCGGAGATCTCGACAGAAAATTTCTTCAAACTTTTCAATATATTGAGGAACGAATCTCGTGCTCCACAAGAGGTTGCCTCGACCCAATAGTCAACGTGTGAAGCCCGCTACAACATGCCCGCGCCGACGAGCGCGTCGGCAGTGACCTGCGCCAGCTCCGTTATCTGACCAGTCATGTCTTGAGAAGTCGAACTGCTGGCGCGTCCTGACCACATCGTCGCACCGCTTGAGGGATCGATCAGCGCAGTCTCGGCCCCGAAAGCCTGCGTCACCCGTGAGCCGCCGATCGGAAAACCTACGCCCACGCCTCCGCCGACACTGCTGCCGCCTCCGCCCCAGGAGCCGCCGCCGACGCCAATTCCGATTCGCGGACCGCTGTCGACAGCAACAGGAACGGTCGCACCGAGCGTCATACGCGCAATCGCGCGCGCGCCGACGCGCTTGGCTGCCGCAACATACGGATCATTGCCTGCAGCTGGAGTCGTGGCCGGGGCAAGCTGAGAGTTCAACGTCGGCTTGGCCCCGCGCGTGGAAAGGGCGGCAGCCAATTGATCCTCACAGATCCGTTGCAACGTCAGATCCTGCGCTTCACAAGCGACAAGCACTGATCCGCCACGGGCGACCTTGCCTAGGTACGCGGGATTTGTCCACTGCGCGTCCATACGCGTGGTCGCGCACGCGGACAGCGCAACGGCTGTGGAGACAAAGAGTAATCGAATCGTTGTTCGCATTAGGCACCTCGCTTGGTGACACACGGCATTTTCCATGCCGGACGGGCATCGGGCCAGCAAGCGTACAGGGTTGTGGGCACGTTCGTTGCTTTGAGGGGCTCCCGTCGCCGGCTTCACAAGTACAAGAACGGATGGCGAGCCAAAGTAACGCGCCTTACCTTCAAGCGCTCCCTTTTCGGCAGTGCTTGACTTCGTATGTCTGATCGACGCCAAACCGAATTTTCGAAGTGTCGACAACGCGCCTACGCCTTCGATTCTGTTGTGCACCTGCCTGGCCGACCGGCGCGTGCCGCATTTAGCCCACCCTGAAGGAAAACCGTATGAAGACTCTGGACGACCCGGCTGTGGCGGACTCGCAGGAATTGACTTCCCTGTTGACGGCGCTGACCGCCCTGCGTAAGGGTGATGCCACGGTTCGACTGCCGCTTCATTGGCAAGGCTTAGCCGGCAAGGTGGCCGACGTGTTCAACGACGTGGTCGAGCAGAACGCCACCATGGCCGACGAGTTGGCCCGGCTACGCCAGGTGGTCGGCAAGGAGGGCAAGCTCAAACAGCGCGCATCGTTGAGCGAGACGCGCGGCTTCTGGGGCCAGTCGATCGAATGCGTCAATTCACTGATCGACGATCTGGTGCATCCGACCAGCGAAGTCGCGCGGGTCATCGGTGCGGTGGCGCAGGGAGACCTTTCGAAAAGCATGGCGCTCGAGATCGAAGGGCGAGCGCTGGAAGGCGAGTTCCTGCGAACTGCCAAGACGATCAACAAGATGGTCGAACAGCTCGGCAACTTTTCCGCGGAAGTCACGCGCGTCGCGCGCGAAGTCGGTACCGAGGGCAAGCTGGGTGGGCAAGCGAAGGTAAAGGGCGTTGCCGGCACCTGGAAAGACCTGACGGACTCGGTGAACTCGATGGCGGGCAACCTGACCGATCAGGTGCGCAACATCGCCGACGTCACGACCGCAGTGGCGAAAGGCGACCTGTCGAAGAAGATCGAGGTCGACGTCAAGGGCGAGTTCCTGACGCTGAGAAACACGATCAACACGATGGTCGATCAGCTGCGATCGTTCGCGTCGGAGGTGACACGCGTCGCGCGCGAGGTCGGCACCGAAGGCTCGCTCGGCGGCCAAGCGCGCGTCGAAGGCGTGTCCGGCACATGGAAGGATCTGACCGACTCGGTCAACTCGATGGCCGGCAATCTGACTTCGCAGGTGCGCAACATCGCCGACGTGACGAAGGCGGTCGCTGCCGGTGACCTGTCGAAGAAGATCACCGTCGACGTCAAGGGCGAGATCCTGGAGCTGAAGAACACCGTCAACACGATGGTCGATCAGCTGCAACTCGTTCGCCGCCGAGGTGACGCGCGTCGCACGCGAAGTCGGCACCGAGGGCAATGCTGGGTGGGCAGGCCGACGTGCAAGGTGTAGCCGGTACGTGGAAGGACCTGACCGAGTCGGTCAACTTCATGGCAGGCAACTTGACCTCGCAGGTGCGCAATATCGCCGAGGTGACGAATGCGGTTGCTGCCGGCGACTTGTCGAAGAAGATCACCGTCGACGTCAAGGGCGAGATCTCGGAGCTGAAGAACACGATCAACACGATGGTCGATCAGCTGCGTTCGTTCGCGGCCGAGGTGACGCGCGTCGCGCGCGAGGTCGGTACCGAAGGCAAGCTCGGCGGCCAGGCCGACGTGCAGGGCGTTGCGGGAACGTGGAAGGACCTGACCGAATCGGTCAACTCGATGGCGTCGAACCTGACGAGTCAGGTGCGCAACATCGCCGACGTGACAAAGGCGGTCGCTGCTGGTGACCTGTCGAAGAAGATCACCGTCGACGTCAAAGGCGAGATCCTGGAGCTGAAGGCGACGATCAACACGATGGTCGATCAGTTGTCGTCGTTCGCCGCGGAAGTCACGCGCGTCGCGCGCGAAGTCGGAACCGAAGGGTCACTCGGTGGGCAAGCTCGTGTGGAAGGTGTGTCCGGCACCTGGCGGGATCTGACCGACTCGGTCAACTCGATGGCCGGCAATCTAACGAGCCAGGTGCGCAACATCGCCGACGTGACGAAGGCGGTGGCCGCCGGCGATCTGTCGAAGAAGATCACGGTCGACGTCAAAGGCGAGATCCTCGAGCTGAAGGCGACGATCAATACGATGGTCGATCAACTGCGATCATTCGCCGCCGAAGTGACGCGCGTCGCGCGCGAGGTCGGCACCGAAGGCAAGCTCGGCGGTCAGGCGGACGTCCAGGGCGTGGCGGGGACCTGGAAAGACCTGACCGAGTCGGTCAACTTCATGGCCGGCAACCTGACTTCGCAGGTGCGCAATATCGCCGAGGTGACGACTGCGGTCGCGGCCGGCGATCTGTCGAAGAAGATCACGGTCGACGTCAAGGGCGAGATCTCGGAGCTCAAGAACACGATCAACACGATGGTCGACCAGTTGTCATCGTTCGCTGCCGAAGTGACGCGGGTGGCGCGCGAGGTCGGTAGCGAAGGCAAGCTCGGTGGCCAGGCCGACGTGCAGGGCGTGGCCGGCACGTGGAAGGATTTGACCGAGTCAGTCAACTCGATGGCGTCGAACCTGACCTCGTCAGGTGCGCAACATCGCCGACGTCACGAAGGCGGTCGCGGCAGGCGATCTGTCGAAGAAGATCACCGTCGACGTCAAAGGCGAAATTCTGGAGCTGAAAAACACCGTCAACACGATGGTCGATCAGCTGAACTCGTTCGCCGCCGAGGTCACGCGCGTCGCACGCGAAGTCGGCACCGAGGGCAAGCTCGGTGGGCAGGCCGACGTGCAAGGTGTAGCCGGTACGTGGAAAGACCTGACCGAGTCGGTCAACTTCATGGCCGGCAACTTGACCTCGCAGGTGCGCAATATCGCCGAGGTGACGACTGCGGTTGCAGCCGGCGACCTGTCGAAGAAGATCACCGTCGACGTCAAGGGCGAGATCTCGGAGCTCAAGAACACGATCAACACGATGGTCGATCAGCTGCGATCGTTCGCCGCCGAGGTGACACGCGTCGCGCGCGAGGTCGGTACCGAAGGCAAGCTCGGCGGCCAGGCCGAGGTGCAAGGCGTTGCGGGCACCTGGAAAGACCTGACCGATTCGGTCAACTCGATGGCGTCGAACCTGACGGTGCAGTTGCGCGACGTATCGAAGGTTTCCACCGCGATTGCGATGGGCGACCTGACGCAGAAGATCACCGTCGATGTGCGCGGAGAAATTCTGCAGATCAAAGACGTGATCAACACGATGGTCGATCAGCTGTCGTCGTTCGCCGCCGAAGTGACGCGCGTCGCGCGCGAGGTCGGCACCGAAGGACGGCTCGGCGGCCAGGCGCAGGTCAAGGGGGTATCCGGTACCTGGAAGGACCTGACCGACAACGTGAACTTCATGGCCGGCAACCTGACGTCGCAGGTGCGCGGCATCGCGAAAGTCGTGACTGCGGTCGCCAACGGCGACTTGAAGCAGAAGCTGACGGTCGAGGCGAAAGGCGAGATCTCGGCGCTGGCCGAAACGATCAACAGCATGACCGACACGCTGGCCACGTTCGCCGATCAGGTCACGACGGTTGCGCGTGAGGTCGGCGTCGAAGGCAAGCTCGGCGGCCAGGCCAAGGTGCCGGGAGCCGCGGGCACGTGGAAGGGGTTGACCGAAAACGTCAACGAGCTGGCTGCCAACCTGACGACGCAGGTGCGAGCGATTGCCGAAGTCGCTACCGCGGTGACCAAGGGTGACCTGACGCGCTCGATCGCCGTCGAGACACAAGGCGAAGTTGCGGCGCTCAAGGACACGATCAACGAGATGATCCGCAACCTGAAGGACACGACGCAGAAGAACACCGAGCAGGACTGGCTGAAGACGAATCTTGCGAAGTTCAGCCGGATGCTGCAGGGCCAGAAGGATCTCGTCACGGTCGGTCAGTTGATTCTTTCGGAGCTGGCGCCGGTGGTGGGCGCGAAGCAGGCCGAGTTCTACGTGATGACAGCCACCGATGTGCCGCGGCTGAAGCTGGTTGCCAGCTATGCGGCGGGCGGGCAAGGCTCACACGGCAAGGAGATCGAGCTCGGACAGGGCCTCGTCGGGCAGTGCGCGCTCGAAGCGCAGAAGATTCTTCTGACCAATACTCCTTCGACGACTTTCCGCGTCGCCAGCGGGTTGAGCGAAAGCGCTGCGCTTGACGTGCTCGTGCTGCCGGTCGTGTTCGAAGGGCAGGTGCGCGGCGTACTCGAGCTCGCATCGCTGGAACGCTTCAACCCGGCGCACCAGGCATTTCTCGATCAACTGACCGAGAGCATCGGCATCGTTATCAACACGATCGAGGCCAATTCGCGGACTGAAGATCTGCTTAAGCAATCGCAGTCGCTCGCGCAGGAATTGCAGAGCCGCCAGCAGGAGCTGCAACAGACAAACGAGGAGTTGCAGGAAAAGGCACGCCTGCTCGCGCACCAGAACCAGGAGGTCGAGCGCAAGAACCAGGAGGTCGAGCAGGCGCGGCAGGCGCTCGAAGAAAAAGCGGAGCAGCTGGCGCTGACGTCCAAATACAAATCCGAGTTCCTGGCCAACATGTCGCACGAACTGCGCACGCCGCTGAACAGCCTGTTGATCCTGTCCGATCAGTTGTGCAAGAACCCCGAAGGCAATCTGAGCGGCAAGCAGGTCGAGTTCTCGAAGACGATTCACTCATCGGGCAACGATCTGCTGATGCTGATCAACGACATTCTCGATCTGTCGAAGATCGAATCGGGCACGGTCGCGGTCGACGTCAGCGAGTTGCGGCTGGACGATCTGCAGCGCGCGATCGAGCGCAGCTTCCGCCACTTTGCCGAATCCAAGCAGATCGAGTTCGCCATTAACGTCGAGCAGCCGCTGCCGAAGATGATGGTGACCGATGTCAAGCGCTTGCAGCAGATCATCAAGAACCTGTTGTCCAACGCGTTCAAGTTCACACACCGGGGCCACGTGACTTTCTCGATCTCGTCCGCGCAGAGCGGCTGGTCGCCGGATAACGACGAACTGAATCGCGCCGGACAAGTCATCGCGTTCTCGGTGTCCGATACGGGTATCGGTATTTCGGCCGACAAGCAGCAGATCGTGTTCGAAGCCTTCCAGCAAGCCGACGGTTCGACGTCGCGCAAGTACGGCGGCACCGGTCTCGGACTGGCGATCAGCCGCGAGTTGTCGAGAGTGCTTGGCGGCGAAATCCGCCTGACCAGCGTGCCCGGCGAAGGCAGCACCTTCACCCTCTATTTGCCACAGAGTTACAACCCGTCGCGCAGCGGACGCCACCCGCGCAGTGCGGCGCCCGATGGCGAAAAGGAAACTGCCGGCAGGACCGCGCTGGACGAAGCAACGCGCGCCGAACTGCGCCGCATTTCAACCGGCATTCCGCTGCCTCTGAGGGAACTCTCCGAGGGATCTCTGCACGAAGTGTCGCGCGCTGACGCTGAGAGCATCATGTTCGCCAACCTTGCGGCGGATGATCGAGACGACATCTCGGCCGGCGACCGAGTGTTGCTGATCATCGAGAACGACCTCGCGTTCGCCAAGATCCTGCTGGAAGCGGGGCGCCAAAATGGGTTCAGGTGTTTGGTCAGCACGACAGGCGCAGCGGCGTTGACGATGGCGCGCGAATACCACCCATCGCTGATCTCGCTTGACATCCATCTTCCCGACATGACCGGCTGGCGCATTCTCGACCGCTTGAAAACTGACGCCGGTATGCGCCACATCCCGGTGTGCGTTGTCTCTACCGACGATGCGTTCGATCGTGCGCTTCAGGCAGGTGCAATCGCATTCCTGGCCAAGCCGCTGCAATCGAAGGACGCCGTGGATCGGGCGCTGGCCGAGCTGTATCGGTTTGTCGAACGTCGAACCAGGAAACTGGTCGTCGTGATGCCACCGTCGCAATTGCGATCGGACTTCCAGGCTTGCATCGAGACCGATGTCGAAGTGCTCGTGTTCGATAGCGGCGCGGCCGCGCGATCGGCGCTGCCGCAGGCCGATTGCGCCGTAATCGATGACAGCATCGACGATCTCGGTCCCGAGGACATTCTCGATGCGATCGAGCAGCGCGCTGGCGCGTGCCAGTTACCCGTCGTGCTGCACTCCAACGGCGATGTTGCCGGGAGCAGCTGGCAAGGCGTTCACAACGGCTTTGCCTTGCGCCGGGCCGAATCGCTCGACGGATTGCTTGCGCAGTCGGCGTTTCTATTGCATCGAAGCCCGGCCGTGATGTCCGACAGCGAACGGCGTGCCGTCGAAGCCATGCACGGTGGCGGGGGGTCGCTGCAAGGCAAGAAAGCGCTGCTCGTCGACGACGATATGCGCAACATCTTTGCGCTGGCCACCATACTGGATGAACACGGCATGGTCATCGTCTCGGCCGACAACGGCCGCGATGCGATCAAAATGATCGAGACCGATCCGGCGATCGACATCGTATTGATGGACATCATGATGCCGGAGATGGACGGCATGGAGACCATGCGGCGGATTCGCCAGTTGCCGCGCGGCCGCGATCTGCCGATGGTGGCCGTCACGGCCAAGGCGATGAAGGGCGATCGCGACAAGTGCATCGAGGCGGGCGCATGGGATTACATGGCGAAGCCGGTCGATTCGATGCACATGCTGTACGTGCTGCGAGGCTGGCTATGCCACTAGCGATGCGCGACGGGCCGCCCCAAGCTCATCACGTGCCCCCGGGGGGAACCGGCGCGCAGCGACCGGGGGCAAACACATTAGCGATGAGCGCCGGGCCGCCCCAAGCTCATCGCGTGCCCCCGCGGGGGGCGGGCGCGCAGCGACCGGGGGCAAACACATGAGCGGGCAGGGCGCCGGCGACTCCGCGGCTGCCGAGCGCAGCAGCATCCTGATCGTCGACGATCTGCCCGAACAGCGCCTTGTGCTCGAGACGATTCTCGGTGATCTCGGGCAGGACTTGGTGTTCGCCAATTCCGGCAGCGAGGCGCTGCGCGAAGTACTGAGGCGCGAGTTCGCTGTCATTTTGCTCGACGTCAACATGCCGGACATCGACGGTTTCGAGACCGCAACGCTGATCCGCCGCTATAAACGATCGGCCCACACGCCAATCATCTTCGTGACTGCGTACGCCGATGAGATACAGACGGCGCGCGGCTATTCGCTCGGCGCGGTTGATTACATTCTCGCGCCCGTCGTACCCGAGGTTCTGCGCTCGAAGATCAAGGTCTTCGTCGACCTCAACATCATGCAGCGGCAGGTGCGTCGCCAGGCCGATGAACAAGTCGCACTGGCCGCTGCTGAAGCTGCCCGAAGAGCCGCCGAACAAAACACGTTGCGTTCGAACTTCCTGTCCGGTGCGAGTCGTGTTCTGAGCGCTTCGCTCGACATTGAAGTCGGCAAGCGCAGCCTGCTTGAGCTGATCGTGCCCGAAATTGCCGATGCGGCGACGCTCGTGCTGTTTGAAGACGACGGCAGTTTTTCTTGCGCATCGAGTTGCGGGTTGGACGAATCGCGCGGCCGCGTTGTATCTGCCCAATGCGAGTTCGACGAACTTGCACCGTCGGTCAGGGATGCGCTCTCAACTGCTTTGGCCACGGGAAAGCGGGTCGCGCTGGGTCCCGAACGTCGCTCAGTTTCAGTCGTCGACACCCGGCCGACACACGGCAGGCAGGCGGCCTTTCCGTTGATAGCGGGCGAACGAGCGCTCGGCGCGCTGTGGGTCAGGCTGAACGACGCACCCGAAGTCGTAGCGACGCTGGAAGAACTCGCCACGCGCGCGGCGGTCGCCTTCGAGAATGCTCGTCTTTACCGCAATCTGCAGGCCGAGGTGCTGGAGCGGCAGGAGGCCGAAGCGCTGCTGCAGAAAGCCGATCAGCGCAAGGACGAATTTCTGGCCATGCTGTCGCACGAATTGCGCAATCCTCTGGCGCCGATCCGCAACGCGGTCGAGGTGATACGCATGGTTGCGCCGTCCGAGCCCAAACTCAGCTGGGCTACCGATGTCACCGAGCGACAGGTCGGTCACCTGTCACGTCTGATAGACGAACTGCTCGACGTCGCGCGGATCAGCCAGGGCAAAATCGTATTGCGTGCGGAGCCGCTCGATCTGCTGGAGGCCGTAGCGCAGGGCGTCGAAACAGCACGGCCTCTTATCGACTCCCGCCGTCACGTGCTGACAGAGAAGATTCCGCCGGGGCCGATCTGGTTACGCGGTGATTCGGCCCGCTTGTCGCAGGTGATTTCGAATTTGTTGAACAACGCCGCCAAGTACACCGAAGAAGGTGGCGCGATTCATCTTGCCGTCTCGGTCGACGATGGCTACGCCACGATCACTGTGCGTGACAACGGGATCGGCATCGACGCCGATCTGCTGCCGAAGGTGTTCGATTTGTTCAAGCAGGGCGAGCAGACATTGGACCGCGCGCAGGGAGGACTTGGCGTTGGACTGACGCTGGCGCAACGCCTCGCCGAGTTGCACAACGGGCGCATCGAGGCGTCAAGCGGCGGCGCTGGATTGGGCGCCGAGTTTCGCTTGGTGCTGCCTTGCCTCACCGAGGTGAAGCAGTCATCGAACGCCGGGGATGACACTGTCGAGGCGCAGGACGAGGGCCGAGTCCAGTGCCGAGTGCTGGTTGTCGACGACAGCGTGGACGCGGCCGAAACAGTCGCGGTCTTTCTCGAACTAGCAGGACATCAGGTCAAGGCGGTCACCGACGGCGCACAGGCGCTGGCGTGTGCTCCGGTATTTGCACCCGAGGTCGTCGTGCTGGATATCGGATTGCCGGTAATGGATGGCTATGAGGTGGCGCGCCGGTTACGGGCGACCGAGCAGACGCAGGCATCGCTGTTAATCGCATTGACGGGCTACGGTCAGGACTCTGACCGCGAACGTGCTCTGCAGGCGGGCTTCGACCGCCATCTGGTAAAGCCTGCCGACCCCGGCGAATTGGCGCGAATGATTATCGATTGGCGAGCGAATCCGAAGGGTGTGCGAGAAGGCCAAAGCCGCCACGGTGCCAGTCAATGAAAATGTCGCGCTAAGTGAGATCGCATTCGACAGACGTGTTGCGCGATTCTCTTAGACGAACGGCGTTAAATCAACACGACTAGCGCTGTTTCTTCACAGTAATTGTCAGGTTGGCGCGTCGCGCAACGCGCGGCATTGCGCGACGCCTTACTAGGGCGATTTCAGAAGCCAAACCACATGCTGACGTTAGCCACTGTACTGCGCATAATGTGCATTATGTCAAGTGACTAACTCATAGGGATCGACTCGGCGGTTGTACGAACCGGCGCCCTCTCCCGATCTCTAACGGGACCCCTCCAAGACCAAAGACAAATTAACTTCGCAGCTTGCTGGACTGCAACGGTCACAAGGGGGCTAGCCGCTTCGGTACGGCATCGAAGGCTTCGCCGTCACTTCGCGCCGCGGCGCACGCCGTTTGCACGGTGCACCCAGGAAAGAGATCCAGGCTATTTTTTCGCCCCTGAAGGAGACCTCATGGCATTCGATAACGCGTTTTTCAACACGTGGCAGCCACGAGCGTTGGCGGTGCTGCGTATCGTTACCGCCTATCTTTTCCTGCAACACGGAACGGCGAAGCTGCTCGGAATTCCGGCGATTGAGATGTTCAAAGGCGGCGTGCCATTGCTTTCGATGTCGGGTATTGCGGGGTTGTTGGAAATCGTCGGTGGCGGCTTGCTGTTGATCGGCCTGTTCACGCGTCCGACCGCATTTGTACTCTGCGGCCAAATGGCGGTTGCCTACTTCATCGCGCACGCAAATCAGGGCCATGTGCTCGCACCCATCCTCAACGGCGGCGAACTTGCGGTGCTGTTCTGCTTTATCTTTTTGTATCTAGCAGTAGCCGGCGCCGGTGCGTGGAGTGTCGACGCGACGCGAGGGCGTTCGGCAGCTCGCACGGCACGCGTTGGTACGACTTCACCGTGATCAAGCGTGTTTAGGCGGATCAGTCCGGAGGCAGGTCGAACAACAAAACCTCGGAACCCTTGCCCCGCTCTATGTCAACTGCACCACCGTCCATCATCAGCGCATCACCCGCAGTGAGTGATTGACCATTCACAGTGACATTGCCGAGTGCAACGTGCAGATAGCCTTTGCGTCCTGTCGCTAGCTGCCATTGCGCACTCTCATCGGCGTCGAATAGTCCTGCAAAGACGAGCGCGTCCTGGTTCATCGACAACGAACCGTCGCGTCCGTCCGGAGACACGACGAGGCGTAGCCGACCCCGTCTCTGCTCGACGGGAAAGTGCTTCTGCTCGTAGCTTGGCGCGGCACCAACAATGTTCGGTTCAATCCAGATCTGCAGAAAGTGGGTGATACCGGACGGATCTGCGTTGTATTCGCTATGGCGCACGCCGGTGCCGGCACTCATTCGCTGCACGTCGCCCGGCACAATGGTTGAGGCATTGCCGATCGAATCCTTGTGCGCGAGCGCGCCCTTCAGCACGTAGCTGATGATCTCCATATCGCGATGCGAGTGCGTACCAAAACCGGATCCTGCCTTTACACGGTCTTCGTTGATCACGCGCAACGGCCCAAAGCCCATATGCTTGGCGTCGTAGTAATCGGCGAAGGAAAACGTGTGATAAGACTCGAGCCAGCCGTGGTTGGCATGCCCGCGTTCTCGCGCCAGTCGTAGTGAAGTCATCGGATAACACTCCAGTTAGCGGTTCGCTGTCGCGCTTCGGGAATCAGCGCGCGCATCTTTCGGCAAAAGTTTCGCAGACACACCTCGCTTTCGCCCAATGGACCCTGCTCAAAGCTCGATGACATCATTCCTTGCTGCATTCGCGTGATCAACGCAGTGTCTTCGACGTTCACCTGGCGATTGATCCGCCAGTTTAAATAGCGAGCGGCCTTCATTTCGCGTCGCTCATCAGGGATGGCGTAGTTGATCTCCCGGATCAGCGTGCGGGTCGGTGAGATCGGAAGAAACTGCATGAAGTCGATCTGATCGGGGTAGATGTCGAAGGCAACATTGGGCCATAGCTTGAAATACAGCCATTGCCGTTGTGACTGTTCGGGCAAGTAGTCGACCCGCGGCAGGATCCGTTGATAGAGCCGCTCCGAAAGCCTGGAGGATGGCTGCTCAGCGATGAAACCCCACATGCGATCGACGTGTTCGTGCGCCTCGACGCCGTAGCTGCGTCCGAACAGGCGCGTCAAACCCGGGTGCGCGACCGCAATGTGCAGACCGTCGGAATAATTGTCTGCAACATTTTTCCAGTTGACGTCACGCGGCCGCAGCGTGACGCGTCCCAGCGCGCGTAATTCTTCGAAGCGATAAGACGAAATCAACGGCTCATACGGTGTCATCATCGCGGCGACGGATGGCCCGCCCGCTGCGAGGCGAACGAAGATGAAACCTCGCCAGATCTCGACTTCGACCGGGGCCAGCCCATGTGCCTCCATATCAAGTCCCGGGTAGTCGCTCTTGCCGGGCACGCCGATCAGTCGCCCATCGAGGCCGTAGGTCCAGCCGTGGTAAGGACAGGTAAGACGCTTCGCGCAGCCCGACGCATCACTGAGCAGCCGAGATCCGCGATGACGACAGACGTTTATGAAGGCACGCAGCCGCATATCGTCGCCACGAATGACGACGATGCTCTCATTCAGAAATTCAAGCGCTTGCCAGTCCCCCGGGTTCGCGACGTCGCTCGTGTGACATACGACCTGCCAGCTCGGTCGCATCACGCGCGCCATTTCGAGATCAAAAAACTGCGGGTCGCGATATGTCCATGCTGGAAGGCTCCAGCCTTCGTCGGGATCAACGGTCATTCGTTTCGCGAGTGCCCTCACCCGCTACAGTGCGTGGTCAGCCGATCCACATGCACCGTGAGTAAAGGCGACCGGTGTCGGTCACGCGTAGCGCTTCTCGAGCTCGCTGAACTTCTCCGCATCGAGCACCTTCTGCCGATCGGCAAACATCATCAGCTTCGATTCAATGCCGGCGACAGATCCGGTGTCGTGCAAATGCCGCAACACCTGCTGCATCGCCAGCAGTGATGCCTGCAGCGCGGCGTTGGCATAGAGGACGACGGCATAGCCTGCCTTAGCCAGTTCCTCGCGCGGCAGCAAGGGCGTCTTGCCGCCAATCACCATGTTGCATAGATGAATCCCCGGCACTTCGCGTGGAATCGCCAACAACTCTTCTTTCGTCAGCGGTGCCTCGACGAACAGAAAATCGGCGCCCGCTTCCTGATATGCGCGAGCGCGATCGAGCGCTGCCTCGAAGCCTTCCACCGCGCGCGCATCGGTGCGAGCAAGAATCATCATGTCCGGATCGATACGTGCATCGACAGCGGCTTTCAGCTTGGACACCATCTCCTGTTTCGGAATGACATCCTTGCCTTCGAAGTGGCCGCAGCGCTTCGGATACGTCTGATCCTCGAGCATGATTGCGTTCGCTCCGGCGCGCTCGAGCAGCTTGACCGTGCGGCGTGCGTTGATCGCATTGCCGAAACCCGTGTCGGCATCAGCCAGAATCGGAATACCCACCGCATCGCGGACCGCCGCAACGTGGCCCGCGAGCTCGGTGACGGAGACGAGTCCAATGTCGGGCATGCCGAGGTAAGTATTGGCCACCGCGGCTCCGCTCAGCATCATCATTTTGTATCCGGCCGCTTCGATCAGTCGCGCAGCGAGCGCGTTGGCCGCGCCAGGCATGATGTGCGCGGCACCCGCGACAAGTTCGCGGCGCATTACTTTGTTAAGAGGATCAGTCATTTCTATTCGATCACGATACCTGCACGCTTGACCACGTCTTGCCAGCGCGCCTGCTCCTTCTTGATGAACGCAGCAAAGGCATCGGGACCGCCCTGCCCTGCGACGGCATCGTCTTGCGCAAAGCGCTGCGTGATCATGCTCGATCTCAGCGCTTTACCAATTTCGGCCGCCATCTTGTCGATGATCGGCTTCGGCGTCCCAGCTGGCGCCATCACGCCATACCACTGAGAAGTCTCGAAGCCGGGGAATCCCATCTCGGCCACCGTCGGAACGTCGGGCAGCGAAGAGATGCGCTCCGGCGTGCCGACCGCGATCGCGCGCAGCTTGCCGCTCTTGATATGGCCCATCAGCGCGGGCGAGCCGGCGGAAGATGCTTCGGTCCGTCCCGCAAGCAGGTCCTGCAGCTGCGGGCCCGTGCCTCGGTAAGGAACGTGAACGACGAAGATACCGGTCACCGATTTCAGATACTCGAACGCCAGATGACCGGCACTGCCGTTACCCGCCGACCCGTAGTTGAGCTTGCCGGGATTCTTCTTCGCGTAGTCGACGAACTCCTTGAAGTTTTTGGGTGGGATTTCGCTATTGACGACGAACACATTAGGCACACGCGCCAACAACGCCACCGGCACGAACGCCTTGTCGACGTCGTACGGATGCTTCTTCATCGCATAAGGATTGACGGCCAGCGTGCCGACGTGGCCCAGAATGATCGTATAACCATCGGGAGCCGCACTCGCCACCTCCTGCATTGCGATCGTGCCGGCACCGCCGGGCTTGTTCTCGACGTACACCGTCTGACCGAGTTGCTTCGTGAGCTCCTGCGCAACGCTTCGCGCAACGATCTCGGAGGTGCCTCCGGGTGCAAACGGCACCACGAACCGGATCGACTTGGTCGGCCACTCCTGTGCACCCGCGCTGCCCACAAACATTGACAACAACAGCGGCAGGCACGAGAGCCATCGCTTGAACATAAACTCTCCTTCATTGCGCACGACTCGATAAGTGCGCGACGCCCGTAACTTACAACATGACACTGCTCAGCGACCTGGTCGATGCTTCCGAGCGCGTCGGTAGCACCGCGAGCCGACGCTCGAAGATCGCAGAGATCGCTGCGCTGCTCCGGCGGTTGCACCCTGAAGAGATCGACATCGGCGTGGCGCTTCTTGCGGGCGAGACCCTGCAGCGCAAAACCGGTATTGGCTATTCGTTGATCGACAGCGCGCGCGTGGCACCCGCTGCCGTTCCGAGCCTCGACTTGTCGTCGGTGAATGACGCGCTGGATCAAATCGCCGGCACCGGCGGGCGTGGCTCGATCGCCGCACGGGCACGGCTGCTCAAGAATTTGCTGTCGGCCGCCACTGAGCGCGAGCAGGCGTTCATCGTGAGGCTCCTGCTTGGCGAGCTGCGACAGGGAGCGCTCGAAGGATTGATGATCGAAGCGGTGGCGAGCGCGGCCGAGCTGCCGCCTGCGGAGGTCCGCCGCGCAGCGATGATCGCAGGCGGAATTGCCGCGGTCGCCGGTCCCGCGTTGACGCAAGGCCGCGAGGGTTTGCAAAAATTTTCCATCGCATTGTTTCAACCCTTGGCACCGATGCTCGCGCAGCCGGCCGATGACATCAGTGATGCTCTCGCCCGTATCCCGACTGCATCGATCGAGTGGAAGCTGGACGGAGCCCGCGTACAGGTTCACAAAGCGGGTGACCTGGTGCGCGTTTTTTCCAGAACCGGAAACGACCTGACGCCGGCTGCGATCGAGATCGTTGATGCCGTGCGAGCTCTGAATGCCGAAACATTGATTCTCGACGGCGAAGCAATTGCATTGAGAAGCAACGGCACGCCCTACCCCTTTCAGGACACGATGCGCAGGTTCGGCCGCGTGCTCGATATTGATCGGATGCGCGAAACGATGCCGCTATCCGTCTTCTTCTTCGATTGTCTTCGCATTAATGGTGACGATCTGATCGGCCGGCCCGGAAGCGAACGTCTAGCGGCGATGGCCGCGATCGTGCCCGCGTCGATGATCACTCCGAGGATCGTGACGTCGGATCTCGCAACCGCGCAGGCGTTTTACGACGACGCTGTCCAGCGGCAGCACGAAGGCGTAATGGTCAAGGCGATCGACGCGCCCTATGAGCCGGGCCATCGAAGCGCATCGTGGCTGAAGGTCAAGCGCGCACACACGCTCGACCTGGTCGTGATCGCCGCAGAGTGGGGACATGGACGACGCAAGGGCTGGCTGTCGAACTTGCATCTGGCAGCACGCGATCCGTCAACGGGCGGCTTCGTCATGCTCGGCAAGACATTCAAGGGAATGACCGACGCGATGCTGAAGTGGCAAACCGAAGAGTTGCTGGCGCGCGCGATCAGTCGTGATGACTGGGCTGTCCGCGTCAGGCCCGAGCTGGTAGTCGAGATTACGTTCAACGATCTGCAAAGCAGCCCGCGCTACCCTGCAGGGCTTGCGCTGCGCTTTGCGCGCGTCAAGGGTTACCGTACCGACAAGACGCCGGAGCAAGCGGATACGATAGAGACCGTGCGCGCCATTTACGCAAGCCAGGCCGCGCCGCATTCAGACGAAGCGCTTTGAACTCGCTTGCACCTTCGATAAATTGCTCCAAGGAGAAACCTGATGAAATTTGCGAAATCGTTTTCAGCCATCGCAGCCATCGTCGCGGCCACATTTTCCTTCGCTGCGCTCGCGCAAGGAACGAAGACAGCTGACGGCGTGCTGACCAACGCCAGCGGCATGACGCTTTACACGTTCGACAAAGACACGGCTGGAAACGGCAAGAGCGTTTGCAACGGGCCATGCGCAACGAGCTGGCCGCCGCTTGCGGCCACTGCTACCGACAAGCCGACCGGCGATTACACGATCGTCACGCGTGACGACGGCACCAAACAATGGGCCTACAAGGGCAAGCCGCTGTATCTGTGGATCAACGATAAGAAAGCTGGCGACAAAACTGGCGACAACGTCGGCGGGGTTTGGAAAATCGCCAAGCCGTAGTCGATTGACTGTGAGCGCGCCACGACCGGCGCGCTCATCGCCTTGCTGCCTCCGGATAAACATTGACTGACGCTGATCAAACAAAATCTGCGCGCCCGCGCAGGAAGACGGCCGAACAACTGCGTTCGCATCGCTGGTACGGCGCCGAAGATATGCGCGCCTTCGGCCATCGCTCGCGCACTGCGCAGATGGGCTATGACCGCAAGGACTACGCGGGCAAGCCGGTGATCGCAATCATCAACACCTGGAGTGACATTAATCAATGTCATTCGCATTTCAAGCAGCGTGTTGAAGAGGTCAAGCGCGGGGTGTGGCAAGCGGGCGGCTTTCCGGTCGAGATGCCGGCGATGTCGCTCTCCGAGCCGTTCCAGAAACCCTCGGCGATGCTCTATCGGAACTTCCTCGCGATGGAAACGGAGGAGTTATTGCGCTCGTATCCGGCCGATGGTGCTGTGCTGATGGGCGGCTGCGACAAGACCACGCCGGGTCTGATCATGGGCGCAACGAGCATGAACCTGCCGACGATCTTCATGCCCGCCGGACCGATGCTGCGCGGGAACATGCGCGGGCAACCGCTGGGCTCCGGCAGCGACACATGGAAATACTGGGCTGAGCTGCGCGCAGGCAACATCACCGAAGAAGTGATGAAGGAAGTCGAAGACGGCATCGCGCGCTCGCCGGGTCACTGCATGACGATGGGTACTGCGTCGACGATGACCTCCGCAGCCGAAGCGCTTGGATGGACGCTGCCGGGAGCAGCATCGATTCCCGCGGTCGACGCGAATCATCAACGCATGGCTACCGAATCCGGCCGCCGCATCGTTGAAATGGTGTGGGAGGATTTGAAGCCGTCAGATTTCTTGACCGCGGCGTCGTTCGACAACGCCATAACGACCGTGCTGGCGTTAGGCGGCTCCACCAACTCACTGGTGCATTTGATTGCGATGGCACGCCGCGCGGGCGTTGACCTGGTGCTGCAGCGGTTCGACGAACTCTCACGCACCACGCCGCTACTCGCGAATCTGCGCCCGGCAGGTAAATATCTGATGGAAGATTTTTACTACGCTGGAGGATTGCGTGCGGTTCTCGCCGAACTCGGCGAATTAATCGACGCGTCCACGCTGACAATCAACGCGAAGACATTGGGCGAGAACCTTGCGGGCGCCGAGATCTACAACGACGACGTCATTCGCCGTCGCGACAAACCTGTGCTCGTCAACGGCGGCCTGGCCGTGCTCACGGGCAATCTCGCGCCCGACGGTGCGGTGATCAAGCCGGGCGCGATGGAGCAGCACCTGCTCGTGCACCGAGGTCGCGCTGTCGTCTTCGACAATTACGACGATCTGGTCGCGCGCATCGACGATCCCGCGCTCGATATCTCGCCAAGCTCGGTACTCGTGCTGCGTAACGCCGGGCCGATTGGCGGTCCCGGTTTCCCGGAGTGGGGTCAACTACCTATTCCGAAGAAGATGCTGGCGCAGGGAGTGCGTGACATGGTGCGGATTTCGGATGCGCGAATGAGCGGCACCAGTTACGGTGCATGCGTGCTTCACGTGGCGCCCGAGAGTGCGATAGGCGGTCCGCTTGCGTTGGTTCAGACTGGCGATGAGATAGAGCTCGACGTACCGCGGCGCAGGCTGAACCTTCTTGTCGACGCGGATGAGCTTGAGCGTCGAAGGCAACAGTGGCGTGCACCACCGAAACATTACGAGCGCGGGTACGGCGCGCTATTCTCACGTCACATCACACAAGCCAATGACGGCTGCGATTTCGATTTTCTCGAAGGGACGAGTGCGATCCCGGAGCCGCAGATCCACTAGCGGCCTTATAAACAGCAACACAAGGAGACCATGATGACAACGAGTCGCATTTTGCGAATGACATTTGGCGCGCTGCTGGCAGGCACCGCCTTGCTCAGCGCACCGATCGTTCAAGCGCAGCCGTATCCCAACAAGCCGATCAAGATCATCGTCCCGTATCCACCCGGCGGCACTTCGGACATTCTGGCGCGGGCGATCGGTCAGAAGCTCACCGATTCGCTCGGTCAGACCATCGTCGTCGAGAACAAGCCTGGTGCTAACGGCAACCTCGGCGCGGATTTCGTTTCGAAGAGTCCGCCCGATGGCTACACGCTGCTGCTTGCGGATATCGGCGCGCTCGCAATCAGCCCGAGCCTGTACAAGCTTTCGTTCGATCCGGCCACCGATTTTTCGCCGGTGACGATGGTGGCGTACTCGCCGCACATTCTGGTCGTGCACCCGTCAGTTCCGGTCAACAATGCAAAGGAGCTGATCACACTCGCCAAGTCGAAGCCGGGCAAGCTGAACTTCGCCGCCTCGAGCGTCGGCAGCGCGCCGCATCTTGCCGGCATCGAGTTCGCGTCGCGCGCCGGAGTGGACTGGGCCTACATTCCCTACAAGGGAGGTGCGCAGGCGATTACCGACATGGCGGGCGGCCAGGCCGACGTGATGTTCAACGGCATGCTCGCCACCTACCCGCATGTGAAAAGCGGGAAGCTGAAGATCCTTGCGGTCTCCAGCAGCAAGCGAATGAGTGCAATCCCCGACGTGCCGACGGTCGCCGAAGCCGCAGGCCTGGAGAATTTTCAGACAGGCTCGTGGCAAGGCGTCGTGGCGCCGCCCAACACGCCGAAAGAAATCGTTGCGCGCCTGGGTACAGAGATCACGAAGATTCTGAACACGCCCGAAATGAAAGAGCGGCTCGCTGCACAGGGCGCAGAAGTTCTCACCAATACACCCGAGCAGTTTTCCACGTTCATTCGCGATGAGAAAGCGCGCTGGGCACAAGTTGTCAAAACTGCCAATCTGAAACTCGAATAGGAGATAGCGTGACCACCCTCGATACCCGATTGCCCGGGCTGCTGAAGGGCAGCAAACCCTTGTTCGGCATGTTCGTCGGCATCGCGAGTCCGGCGATCGTTGAGATGTGCGGGCACGCAGGATTCGACTTCGTGATCCTCGACAACGAGCATGGCCCCGCCAGCATCGAAACCACCGAACATCTGATACGCGCGGCGCGTTGCGTGAACATGATTCCGATCGTGCGCACGCTTGAGTCCGATATTTTGCGCGTCCTCGACATCGGTGCGTCCGGAATACAGGTACCGCAGGTGAACACCGCTGAGCAGGCACGCCGCATCGTCGCCGCCGCGAAATATCCTCCCGTGGGAAATCGCGGCGCGGCCTTTTCTCCACGCGCGGCGGGTTATGGATTTTTCGGCGGCCCTGCGCACGCGAAGGCGTCCAACGAAGGCATTGGCGTCATTCTGATGATCGAGACGCTGGAAGCGCTCGGCAATCTCGATGCAATCCTGGCGGTGCCCGGCATCGACGCGCTGTTCATCGGGCCGAACGATTTGTCGTTCGCGATGGGTCATGAGGGAAACCAGAGACATCCGGAAGTCATCGCGGCCATTGACGCAGCGATCAAGAAGATCGCGGCGACCAAAGTGGCGGCGGGCTTGATGACGATCCCGGTTGAAGATCAGCGCAAATATGCGGCGCTCGGTGCGCGCTACCTGACTACGCAGATCGCAGCGGTGATCGGTGGAGCGTTGAAGAGCACGGTGACGGCAATGCGTGCGCCAGGCTAAAACTCGCACGACATAGTAGGCGCGCGAAGCGCGCCGGAGGTCATGCCTTTGATCTCTCTTTGATCTCTATTTCGCCGCGATCACCATGATCTCGACCAGCGCCCTGGGATCGGCGAGCTTCGCTTCGACGCAGGCGCGCGCAGGCAGGTTTTTCTTATCGACCCACTCGGTCCAGACCTCGTTCATCGGTGCGCGGTTGCGAATGTCCGTCACCCAGATATGGCACTGCAGGACTTTTGATTTGTTCGAGCCGCACTTACCGAGCAGACGGTCAATCTCTTCCAGGATCTCCTTGGTCTGTGCCTTCACATCCTTGTTCAGGTCTTTCGCGACGATCCCCGCCAGGTAAACAGTGTCGCCGTGCTCGACGGCTTGCGAAAGGATCGCGCTCTGATCGTGCCGGGTAATCGTCATCGCGTGGCTCTCCTGTTGGTTTTTGTCACGTCGAGTTTATCCCCGGTGATCGTCGCCCTACGGCTGCAACGTGGTCACGCAGCGCGATGCCGAATTGCGGGTATTGACCAGACCGAGCGCGCTATTGCTTCGTATCTCGCAACGTTGCTGCAAATGGGCATGTCAAATGCTTCGCGAAGTGGCGGAGTGGCTCCTCCCGGAAAATCCGAATGACGATGATGCGGTTGGCTTCACTGCTGTCTGTCGCAGTGCTTCTGGCTTCATGCGCTCAGCCGGCAACCGCGCCGGTGACCATCGGTGTCGGACCGACTCCGCAGCTGCCTCCGCCAAAGACTCCGCTGATTCCTACGGTCCACATTGCGCCCGCCGTCGGATGGCCGGCTGATGTAGTGCCGACTGCCGCGCCCGGCACGCGTGTGGCTGCCTTTGCAAGTGGGCTCGACCATCCACGTTGGGTTTACGTTCTTCCGAATGGTGACGTTCTCGTCGCCGAGTCCAATGCGCCGGAGCGTCCCGAGCGTTCGGGTCTGTACTTCTGGATCATGGGCAAGGTCCAGGCGCGCGCCGGCGCCGGTGTTCCGAGCGCGAACCGCATAACGCTACTGCGTGATGCAGACGGTGATGGCGTCGCCGAAGTTCGTAATGCGTTTCTGACGAAGCTGAATTCGCCGTTCGGTATGACGCTCGTCGGTGATCAGCTCTATGTGGCGAACACAGATGCGGTGATGCGCTTTCCATACAAGGAAGGCGAAACGCAAATCAACGCGCCGGGAACCAAGGTGGTTGATCTGCCGGCGGGCCCTTTCAATCATCACTGGACCAAGAACATCATTGCGAGTCGTGACGGAACGAAGTTGTATGCGACGGTCGGATCGAACAGCAACGTCGCAGAAAACGGCTTGTCGATGGAAGAAGGACGCGCTGCGATCTGGGAAGTGGACCCGAAGTCCGGCAGCCGCCGGCTATATGCGTCAGGATTGCGCAATCCGAACGGAATGGCGTGGGAACCGACGACTGGCACTTTGTGGACTGTCGTCAACGAGCGTGACGATATCGGACAGAACCTCGTGCCCGATTATCTGACTTCAGTTCGCGATGGCGGCTTTTACGGATGGCCGTGGAGCTATTTTGGCCAGCATGTCGACGAGCGGGTCGAACCCAAACGGCCCGACCTCGTCGCCAAGGCAATCGTGCCCGACTACGCGCTTGGTGCGCACGTTGCGGCGCTGGGCCTGACATGGAGTGAAGGCAATACGCTGCCCGCACAATTTGCCAGCGGAATGTTTATCGGTCAGCACGGTTCGTGGAATCGCAAGCCGCGCTCTGGCTACAGCGTCGTGTTCGTTCCGTTTTCTGCGGGTCGCCCGTCGGGCGTGCCGGTCGACGTGCTGACCGGGTTTGTTAATGCCGATGGCAAAGCGTACGGACGCCCGGTGGGCGTTGCGATCGATCGCCGGGGTGCCTTGCTGGTAGCCGACGACGTTGGCAACGTGATCTGGCGTGTGACGGCGGCCGGTGCCAAGTAGGTCGGTTTGCATTGCCTTTGCATCTTGCGCGCTCTGTGCGCACGCATTAGTTGGGGCAACTCAAGCGCAGGTCAGTCAGCAACGTGACGCGACGGTCGTCGCCAGCAAGTCACGTCCGGCAGCGCGAAGCTCGCAAGGCACCGCGGCGCTAGCCGACACCGGCGATGCGGCGCGCCGTGTCGTCGATTTAACAAACGCGTTTCGCCGCCAGGAAAATCTGCAGCCAACGGGTCCCGCGCCGCAGCTTGCGAGTGCGGCGCGTTATTTTGCCGACTTCATGGCACGTACCGGCAAGTTCAGTCACTCGGCCGACGGCAGCGAGCCGGCTGCACGTGCAAAGCGCTTCGGATACGAGTACTGCACTGTTTCCGAGAACATCGCTTACGTGTTCAGCTCCGACGGGACGGATACGGCAGAACTCGCGCGGCGTGTGGTCGAAGGTTGGCAAAAATCGCCCGGTCACCGCAAGAACATGCTGGATCCTAACGTCACGGAAACCGCAGTTGCGATTGCCCGTAGTCCGCGAACCGATTACTACTATGCGGTCCAGCTGTTCGGCAAGCCAAAGTCGCAGATGGTCGAATTCAAGGTGGCAAACCGAACCGGCGTGGGAGTTGAATACATGCTGGACGGGCAGACATTTCAACTGCCCACGCGCGCTACGATCACCCACCAGGTTTGCAGCCGTCCTGTCGTCGTATTTCGCGGGAAAACCCTGCAGCCGGCTGCTGGTCAGCAGCTTGTGATCGTGAACGATCAGAATGGCATGCAAGTCCAAGTGCAGTAGCGCCGTCGTGTAAGAACTGGGGTTGCGCAACGACCAATGCGGGCTTAGTTTCGGTGGCGAAACGACTTTAATAGAGGACGACAATGATGACCCGACGTTCACTGCTTGGCACGCTGGCGGCACTTGGATTCGGTGGCGGTGCCGCACGCACGGTGGGTGCCGATACCAAAGGCGGCAAAAATAGCGCCAGTAGCGTTGCGAAAGTGACGTTATCGGACGCCGAATGGAAAGCGAAATTGACCGCCGAGCAGTACCGCGTACTGCGCCATGAGGGAACCGAGCCGCCAGGCTCCAGTGCGTTGAATCGCGAGAAACGCAAAGGCGAGTATCGCTGCGCAGGTTGCGAGCTTCCGCTGTTTTCGAGCGCAACGAAGTATGAAAGCGGGACCGGATGGCCCAGTTTTTATCAGCCTTTGCCGGACGCGATCGGCACGAAGACCGATTACAAATTGATATTTCCGCGCGTTGAGTATCACTGCGCTCGATGCGAAGGTCATCAGGGCCACGTGTTTGATGATGGCCCCGCGCCGACGGGCAAGCGTTACTGCAACAACGGTGTGGCGCTCAAATTTGTGCCGGCGGCAGCATGAGGCGCCGCACTCTTATAACCAGCGCAACCGCCCTGATAGTCGCCGGCATCGCGGCCGCGGGTGTGTTTGCGCAGACGAAGCAAGAGAAGCAGTCCGCTGCAACTCGTCCGTCCACGACCGCGATCGCAACATTTGCCGGCGGATGCTTCTGGTGTACCGAAGCAGACTTCGACAAAGTCGACGGCGTCATCTCGACGACATCGGGTTACATCGGTGGCAAGACTGCCAATCCCACCTATGACAGTGTCTCTGCCGGCAACAGCGGACACGCCGAAGCGGTGCAAGTTGTCTTTGACCCGAGCAAGGTGACTTACTCGAAACTGCTCGAGTACTACTGGCGCACGATTGATCCGACGACGAAGGATCGTCAATTCTGCGACTCGGGAAATCCATACCGTACGGCGATCTTCACGCACGATGAACAGCAGCGCGCGCTGGCGGAAGCGTCAAAGAAAGCGCTCAGCAACAACAAGCCGTTTCGCGAACCGATCGTCACCGAGATCGTCAACGCAACTCAGTTTTATCCTGCTGAGGACTATCACCAGGATTACTACATCAAGAATCCGGTGCGCTACAAGTTCTATCGCGGCAATTGCGGTCGCGACGCGCGGCTAAAGCAGCTGTGGGGGTCTCAGGCGCAGCAATAGCGTTACGTCTGTGTCGATCGATCCTTGCCGGAGTTGCGACGCGCGCTGTAAAGCTTCATCAGCGGCGTGACCGAGATTCCGTGCACGACGATCGATACTGCGACTGCGGTGAGCACAATTGACACCATCAATTGTGTCAGCGGCGCTTGCAGCAGGCCGTGACCGATTGCGTACAGCAGATAATAAATCGAGCCGATGCCGCGGATGCCAAACCAGGCGATCAGCAGCTTCTGATCACGCGGCATGTGAAGCCCGGCGAGGCCAAGCCACACAGCAAGCGGACGCACAACGAAGAACAGCAGTACCAGATACACAATTGCGTTTTGCGGTAACACGATCAGCGTCAGCATCGCACCCACGATGACGACAATCGCCACTTCGACAATGCGCTCGAGCTGCTCGTTAAAGCCCCGCACCGCCTGCGTCATGTAGGCACCAGCGAGCCGGGGATCGGTCGCCAGTTCTTGTTTGCTGCCGCCGGCGAGCACCTTTTCGATTTTCTTTTCCGTCACGGCGGGCTTGCTGTCGGCGGGTTTGCGCTGCGAACGCTGCAGCGCGAGCCCTGCGGCGAACACCGCGAGGAACCCATAGGTAGCCGCAAGCTGAGCAGCGCCGTACGCGACCCCGATCAATCCCAGCATCAGGAACTCGTCGAGTCCCACCGCTTCCTTGTGCCGCGTCCTCAAATGAACAACGAGCTTGCCGATCGCGTATCCGCACAGTGCTCCAATCGCGAGGCCGCCCACGACGGGCCAAACGAGATCGAGCATCAGCCAGCGCCAATAGTTGCTGCCCGTATTGCGCAACCCCAATAACGCTAAACCAAGCATCACGAACGGGAATGCGGCACCATCGTTTAGCCCACCCTCCCCGGTCAAACTGAACCGCACCGAATCGCGGTCATTTGGATCTTCCAGTTGAACGTCGGACGCTAGAACAGGGTCCGTCGGAGCAAGCATGGCCGCGAGCAAAATTGCCGCGCCAAGCGGGAGGTCGAACAACACGACACCGATGGCAGACAGTAGTGCAATCGTTATCAGCATCGAGAGCGTTGCGAGTCGCAGCGCAGCTCGCCATCGTCCGTCGGAAAATGGCAGCGTCAGCTTCAAGCCCACCGCAAACAGCGAAACCAACACGGCCGCTTCGGTAACGACTTCGAGAACGCGCTGATCGGTAATAGGAGATGGGTTTAACAGCGCGAAGCCTGCCGGCCCAAGTACAAATCCGGTCAGCAGATAAAGCATCGAGGTGCTGAGCGGCAGACGCTTCAGCAGCGTGCCGGACAGCGCCATCGCCGTGAAGATGGCGCCGGCGATCAGCGCCCAGATCGCAAAGGTCACGGCGCTGTCAGCGTAGGACTACGCATGCAGCGCCGACGACTCGGTACTAAGAATTCAGCGAGCAGAGCGTGATTTTCGTTTGGCCGCGCGCTTCGATTTGCGTGCGGTTGTCCCGCTTGAAGCGCGTGGACGTTCTTCCTGCCTGGACGCGAGCGCCATCACGGCAGCAGGCTGCTCCATCATCTGCTGAACCGCGGTGTGCCATTGGCGCATCGCCGAGTCCACCATGGCCATTGGGTTCGTCATGCTCTCGCCTCCCAATGGCAGCGCAGGCATTGCAGCAGCTAGCGGCATCGAGCCTTGCGTTGCGGTTTCGAACGCATCACGCATGCGCTCCATCATCGAATAACTGGCGCGCAGTACGTTGTTGTTCATCTCGGCAATCGCCTGAATCATCTCGCGCTGATAACGGGTGCTCTGCTCGGCCGCTGGCCCTGCCGCTTCCGAAATCGAACGGCCCATATTGCCGCCATCGCGCCCCGTCGCCATCGACTGAACTAGCGAAAATTGTCCACCTGCGCCCGCGCGCATGGCTTCCAGCGTGAGCTTCTGCAGCCGTTGCATTCCGTTCAAAGCGGCCTGCGCAATCTCCGCTGTCGCGGCCGTCTGAGCTTCGTAAAAGGTTGCTATCGGATTACCAGTGGATGTCTTTGTCGCCATAGGAATGCTCCTCCATGTTTGTAAATGGCGTCGGCGCGCGGCGCCCGCGCATGACTGGGCAAATTATTCGCCAGCAATCGCTCAAGCTTACGCGGCCTTGCGCACTGCTCGGCCGGTGGATTTCTTTGCCGACTTCTTCGAGGCTTTTTTGTCCTCCGATTGCCTGGCACCTTTGCGCGCAGCCGATCCTTTCGCGGCGGGCGTACGGCTCCCGGCGCCATTGCCGCCTTTTCGATTCAGACTGGCGCGCAACGCATCCATGATGTCGATGACCTTTGCACCAGCAGGCGCGGCAGCACCCTCCGGAACGGTGATCTCCTCGCCTTCGACCTTCTTCTGAATCTGCGCCTCGATGCGCTCTTGCACGTCGTCTTTGTATTGGGTCGGATCAAATCCCTTCGAGGTAATGCTGTCGATCAACTGCTTTGCCAACGCGAGCTCCTTCGAATTGACATTCGCATCGGGCACCTCTACTTCGTCGATCGGGCGCACTTCGTCGGCGTACAGCAGCTCCTGCAGAATCAAGCGGTGCTCGAGCACGCGGATATTCACCAGATACTGTTTACCGCGCGCCGCCCAACGTCCGATTGCCGAGCGCTCCGAGTCACGCATTGCTTCAGCTAGCAAGCGATACGGCTTGGCGCCACCCTTGTCGGGACCGAGGTAATAAGCCTTCTCGTAGTAAACCGGATCGATCGACGAAGCCGGGACAAATTCGGTGATTTCGATCGCACCCGTCGACGCCTGCTCGAGTGCTTTTAACTCTTCCTTCGTGAAAGTAACGAAGCGATCCTTTTCGAATTCGTAGCCTTTGATCATCTCGTTGCGCGGAACAACGTCGCCCGATTCGGCCGAGATGTATTGCTGTTTGACGCGCCCGCCCTTTGGATCGAGCATCGTGAACGACACACCCGCGCGCGGATTTGTAGCGGCGTACATCTTCACGGGGATCGTGACGAGCCCAAAGGTGATCGTCACGGATTGCAACGCACGAGCCGCCATAGTCAGCTTTCGGGTGGGACTTGCGACGCCGCAGGCAAACGTCAGTCCCGACAGCGGCGTGACCGAGCCGTCAAGTTAAACTTGACATAGAATCAAATTGTTAGAGTTATTTATTAAAGTTATTTATCATCACGCCACGGGCTTTCGATAGAAGTCGAACACGTGCCGGTTCGGCGCCTGCACTTTCCATCGCGTCACTCGCGTTGGCCCAAACTCACTGGCTTCAAAGCGCCTCAAGGCCGGGATGTCCTCAGGCACAACGCGGTTGCGCGGCGCGACGTCGTTCCAACCCAGCACTAGTTCGCCGCCCTTGCGTAGCTGTGCGAAACACGCGCCCAGCGCGGCGTCCGCGTCGGCCGGCGTATTCAGCCCCCATCCAAGCACGCCGTTGCACACGATGAGATCGATGTAATCCGGCGCAACATGACGACCCAGATTCTGCAGCGTGTCGACGATATGACGCTCGCTACCGTATCGGCGCCGCCGCTGTACCGGATCGATTGTCCAATACTCACGGTTACCGAAGAGCCGGCCGTATTGCTGCGTATACGCCGCGCATCCGACGAACAGGATGCGCGCGATGTCGGATCGGCTTGCGTACAAGGGCAGGATCACCTGCTCGAGGACGCGGCGGTCTTCGGTATGCAGTTGGCTCGGCAGGCCCAGCGTGCGCCTGCCCGCCTGTACCACTGAGCGCCATAGGCCCTGAATACTCGGGACAACGCCTGACGCAGCCACGGCGAGGCTTCGCCTACGGAATAGCGCGGTCGATGACGACTGACATTCCCTGCGTGCCCACTTTTACTTTTTCGGTGGCACCTTCGAGATCTCCACTGGCAGGAATCGCGTTGCCCGAGCGGGACACGCGCGCATTGACGATCACCTCGCTCAATGCAGAGATCTTCGATGTCGGCGCCATCGCGCGTGAGTCGTCGAGCGTGAATCGCAACGGCAGCTCACTAACGCGCGCGCGCACCACCGCGACAGGCATTCGCGAACCGTCGGCCGGCCGTGCGAACACGAACACCGAATCATCGGGTTTGACCTTCGCAGCGAGTGCAGGACTCAGGGTGACCGTACCGCTGACGCTGCGCGCGTCGCTGACACCGCCGGCTGGACCGCCCTTCTGACTCTGCGCAACAGGTGGAATGCCTGCAAGTGACCGTGCTTCATCGATGCTCGCTTGAACGCGTTCGCGGATCGGCGAGTCTGCAGGCGCAGAGTCCTGCAGCCGCTGCCAGAAGTCGGCGGCAGCCTTGTAGTCCTTCCGCTCGAATGCTTCGGAGCCCGCCATTGCGAGCGCCTTCCATTGGGTGGGGTCGATCTTCAGCGCCAGCTGCACAAGTTCCATCGGCTTGCCGGCAAAGCTTTTACCCTGGCTCATCGCAAGCGCGTCGGCGTAATCGGCGAGCAAGTCCGCGTCGTACGGCACCAGTGCGGTCAGCGCTGCATACGCGACGGCCGCATCCTGAAAATTACCGAGCGTGTAGTGCGTGCGCGCCAGAATCGTCCATCCTTCGACGTTGTCCGGCTCCTTTTCAAGTCGCTGCTTGACCTTCGCGATCATCGCGTCGATCTGTTCCTGACTCGGCTGGTTCGCATCCTGCGCGACAGCGGCTTGCGACGATAAGGCTCCGGGCGTACCAATCTGCCAGTACAGCGCCGCCGCCGCAATCGGAGCGACCAACGCCACGATGACCGCGTACACACGATGCGGGCGCCGCTCACTGCGCACAGATTCCGGGCCGCGCGCTTCGTCCAGAAGCCGCCGCTCCAACTCTCTCCTGGACTCGGCGTGTTGTTCTGCTGACAGTGTTCCGCGTGCCAGATCCGCATCGAGATCTGCGAACTGATCCTTGAAGATCGTGACGTTGGCTGCTGTGTGCTCGACCGCAAGCGAAGCCGTCGGTCGCAGTAAGGGCCAAAGCACCCAGGCGAGCGCCAGCGCCACCATCGCGACCGCAACGATCACGAAAACAGTCACTGCGGACTTTTCGCGGGCCCGCCCAGCAGGCGCTTCGCCTCGGCGTGCTCGGCTTCCGTCAACGGCTGCTCGACTATGCGCCGTCGCCGATTGCGCAGCGCACGCGCAAACGCAAAGAAAGCGCCCACTGCAAGCAACGCCGGGCCAAACCACAACAGCCACGTGTGCGGCTTGACAGGGGGCCGGTACAAAACGAAGTCGCCGTATCGCGCCACCATGAAGTCAATGATGTCCTGATCGCTGCGCCCTGCACGGATCTGCTCGCTGATCTCGCGCCGCAAGTCCACCGCCAGCTCGGCATTGGACTCGGCGATCGATTGGTTCTGGCAAACCAGACAACGCAATTGCTCGGCCAGTGCCGCGGCGCGGCGCGCCCCGCTCGCATCGAGCGGGGCCGACGTGCGCGTAGCAGTCGCCGTGCTGGCCACGAGTGCCAGCAAAACACACGCGAAAGCAGCACGCCAGTTCGTCATGACTGGCGCAGCTGCTGCACCAGCGGAAGAATCTTGTTGCGCCAGGCGTCTTCGGTGATCGGGCCTATCTGCTTGAAGCGAATGACGCCTGCCTTGTCGATCACGAACGTTTCAGGCACGCCATAGACGCCATAGTCGATTCCGACGCGGCCATCGGGATCGACGATCGACAGTTTGTAGGGGTCCCCAAATCGCCCGAGCCATCCCAGTGCAGCGTCGGGCTTGTCCTTGTAGTTCAATCCGATGATCGGGATCACATCTTTCTTTGCCAGATCGACCAGCAGCGGATGCTCGATACGGCACGCGACGCACCACGACGCCCATACGTTGAGCAGCCACACCTGCCCCTGCATCTGCTGCGGCGAAAATTTTTGCTCTGGCTGCGCGAGCTGCGTCAGTTGAAACGACGGCGCTGGCTTGCCGATGAAAGGCGAAGGCACCTCGCGCGGGTTCAAGCCGAGTCCCACAAAGAGAAAGCCTGCCAGTACCGCAAAGATCCCCAACGGCAGCACGAAGCGAAGCGACGATTTCGGTTCGCCGTCAGGCGCCTGCGATTGACTTTCCGAGCCATCCAGCGTTCTGTCGGTGGCGTCGCTCACGCTGTCACCTGCCCAGATTCAACGGCATCGGTACGTCGCGCCAGCAATCGATAGCGGCGATCGGACAGCGCCAGAGCGCCGCCTAATGCCATCAGCACGCATCCGCCCCAGATCCACGTAACGAACGGCTTGTGATACACGCGCACGCTCCATGCACCTGATTCCACCAACGCCGGGTCGATCGGCTCGCCGAGCGACACATAAATATCGCCCCATGGTCCCGAATCGATAGCAGCTTCGGTCATCGGCATCTTCTGCACGTTGTAGATGCGTTTTTCGGGGTTCATCGTTGCGACCACATTGCCACCGCGCGAGACTTCGATGTCGCCGCGTACTCCGGTGTAATTCGCGCCGGCAAGTTTCTGAGTTCCGTTGAACTTGATGTCATAGCGACCCACCTGCACGGTGTCGCCGACGTTCATCCGAACGTCGCGCTCGACCTGATAGCCGTTGACGACCGTCACGCCGACGACGAACACCGCAATGCCGAGATGCGCGAATTGCATTCCCCAGTAAGACCGACCTTGCGCGCGCAGCCTCTCGAACATCCCGCCGCGCACGTGACGGATCCGCTCCTTCACATTGAGTGCAATAGCCGCAACGATCCAGAATGCGAGAAACAGCCCGAAACTGATCAATGGCGTCCAGCGCCCCGCCAATACCGGAACGATCAACGCAGTGACCACGGCGACAACGAATGCCCATTTCAATCGCATCGCAAGATCGGGCAATTCGGCTTTCTTCCAGCGCGCCAGCGGACCGATTCCGATCAGGAAAACCAGTGGTGCCATCACAACGCCGAACACCAAATTGAAATACGGAGGCCCGACCGAAGCCTTCGGCAACGCAAGCGCATCCAGAAACAACGGATACAACGTACCCAGAAGCACCGAGCCGGCAGCTACTGCAAGCAATAAATTGTTGAGCAGCAGGAACGACTCGCGCGACACCGTCTCGAATTTCCCGCCGAGGCCGACCTTCGGCGCGCGCCATGCAAACAAGGCAAGCGATGAGCCGATCACGAACACCAGAAACGCAAGAATGAAAACACCGCGCTTCGGATCCGTTGCAAACGCGTGCACCGAGGTCAAGACACCCGAGCGGACCAAAAAGGTCCCAAGCAGCGACAGAGAGAACGCGCAGATGGCGAGCAGCACCGTCCAGCTTCTGAAGCTGCCGCGCTTTTCAGTCGCAGCGAGCGAATGAATCAACGCCGTACCCACCAGCCACGGCATGAACGACGCGTTTTCTACCGGATCCCAGAACCACCAGCCGCCCCACCCCAACTCGTAATACGCCCACCAACTGCCAAGAGCGATACCGCACGTCAGAAAACACCAGGCAAGCGTGGTCCACGGGCGCGACCAGCGCGCCCATGCTGCGTCGAGCTTCCCGCCGAGCAGTGCTGCTATCGCGAACGAGAACGCAACGGAGAAGCCCACGTACCCCATGTAGAGCATCGGCGGGTGAAACACCATGCCTGGGTCTTGCAGCAGCGGGTTCAGATCGCGGCCGTCGGCTGCGGCCGGAAGCAGTCGATCGAACGGATTTGACGTCAGCAGCATGAACAGCAAAAAGCCGATCGAAATCACGCCTTGCACGCCGATCACACGCGCAGCCATGTCATCGGGCAGGTGGCGGGAAAAACGTGCCACCGCAAACGTCCACCATGCAAGCATCAATACCCAAAGCAACAGGGAGCCTTCGTGCGAGCCCCAGCTTGCCGCGACCCGGTAATGCAAGGGCAACTGCGAGTTGGAATTGCTCGCGACGTTGACGACTGAAAAATCATTGACGATGAACGAATACAGCAGGCAGCCGAATGCGACCGTAACGAACAGCGCCTGTCCGCGTGCCGCGGGACGCGCGACCGCCATCAGTGCGCGGTCGCCGCGCGCGGCGCCGACGATCGGCAATACGGCCTGCGCGGTCGACAGCAACAGCGCCAGGATCAGCGCGAAGTTTCCGATTTCAGGAATCACGTTTCAGCGCGGTCGGGCCGGCTCAAAGTACCGCGCATCCACGAACGCGGCGAAAGGAATAAGCATGGAAGCGCCATGCTACTGCAATGTCTTGCGTGCTTTCTGTGCCTGCTCGACGGCATACGCGGCTTCCGGAGGTGTGTAGTTCTCATCGTGCTTGGCAAGCACTTCGTGCGCACGAAACACGCCATCGTCGCCCAGCTTGCCTTGCGCCACAACGCCCTTTCCTTCCTTGAACAAATCCGGAAGGATGCCGGTGTAAACGACCGGAATGATCTTCGCCGTGTCAGTCACGTTGAACGACACCGTCAGACCGTCAGGCAGACGCTTCAGGCTACCCTCTTCCACCAGCCCGCCAACCCTGAAAGCCTTTCCCTGCGGCGCCTCTTTATTGGCGATTTGCGACGGGCTGTAAAAGAACACGAGATTCTGCTGAAACGCCGACAGCACGAGCGCGGCAGCGACGCCAAGTACGGCGAGGCCTGCGACGATCAGCGTGAGTCTCTTGTGTCTTGGCTTCATCTCAGGTTCTTCGTTCCTGCGTCAACGCAGCCACCGCAGCACGGCGGCGGGCACGCAACATCCAGATTTCGACCGCGATCACCACGAGGGTCGCGCCGTACGAGCCCCAGACGTAGAAACCATAGCCGCCCATGGCCCAGAAGTCGCCAGCACTTGCCCAGTTCACTTGAGCCTTCCCTGCGCCAGAAGTTCCCTCGTCCATTCGGCGCGCCGCTCACGCTCGAGCACGATGCTGCGCACGCGATGCAATGCTGCTCCAATGCTGTACATCCAGAAAGCCAGCGCCATCAGCAGCATGCCGACCAACATGGTGGCCGCCATCGAAGGCGAGCGCGTCAGACTGACTGATGAGCCCTGATGCAGCGTGTTCCACCACTGCACCGAAAAATAAATGATCGGAATATTGACGACACCGACCAGAGCCAGCACAGCGCCAGCCTTGTCGGCGCGGCGCGGATCATCGATCGCCGCCTGCAACGCGAGAAACCCGAGATAGAGAAACAGCAGGACGAGCTCTGACGTCAGTCGCGCGTCCCACACCCAATACGTGCCCCACGTCGGCTTGCCCCACAGCGAGCCGGTGAACAGCGCCAGCACGGTCATCAATGCGCCGGTTGGAGCAATCGCACTGGCCATCATCGATGACATGCGCGTGTTCATGATCAGGCCGACCGCTGCCCAGAACGCCATCACCAGATAGAGAAACATCGACATCCAGGCGGCGGGTACGTGAATGAAGATGATGCGATACGCCTCGCCCTGCGTCGCATCGGTAGGCGCAACGAAGAAGCCGACGTACAGGCCGCAGACTGCAAGCACGGCGGCGAGCGCAAAGAACCAGGGCGTCCATTTTCCCGCAAGCGGAAAGAACGTCTGCGGTGACGAGAACCAGAAAAGGCCGGGCCGCGAACTGGAAGTCATGACGGTGCTCATCGTCATTCAACCGAAATACGAAGCGCGATTGCCACTGCCCACGGAGTCAGCACAACGGCGAACAATGCGAACGCGCCCAGTAGTAGGAAATAAGCGGTGACGTCGAGGCCGGAGGCCGCTGCACCGACCGCACCGGCGCCGAAAATCAATACCGGAATGTAGAGCGGCAACACAAGCAACGATGTTAACACTCCGCCTCCGCGCAATCCGAGTGTCAACGCGGCGCCGATCGCCCCAATCAGCGATAGCACCGGCGTGCCGAGGGCGAGCGATACGACCAGCACGAGCGTCGCCGTTATGTCGAGATCAAACACAACGCCGAACGCAACGGCCATCACCGTCAGCGGCAATCCCGTCGTCAGCCAATGCGCTGCGGCCTTGCCGAGCACGATCAACGACAATGGCTCGGCCGACAGCAGCATCTGCTCGAGCGTGCCGTCGGCGTAGTCATTCGCAAACAGGCGCGGCAACGACAGGATTGCGGCGAGCAATGCGGCGACCCACACGACGCCCGCCGCGATGTCGCGCAACAAAGCCGGCTCCGGGCCGATACCCAGCGGAACCATTGTCACCACCACGACGAAGAAGAACAGCGTGTTGAGCACATCGGATTTTTGCCGCATCGCTAACAGCAGATCGCGGCGAATTACCTGCAAAAAGACGCTCAGCATGCGGCTTCAGGCGGCGCTGCCGGCCAGCTCGATATGCTGCTGACGCGGCACATCGATCGCAACGTCTTGATGGGTGACCAGCACTACCATGTTGGCGTTGCCTACATGTCTTGCAATTCGCTCCGAGAGCGAAGCGACGCCGAGCTGATCTAGCGCGATGAAAGGCTCATCGAGAATCCACAACGGTGCCGTCGTCGTGGCGAAGAGCCTCGCCAGCGCCACGCGCCGCCGCTGTCCCTGCGAAAGCCGACGTGCCAGTGCGTGCTCGAACGGACCAAGCCCGACAGCATCCAACGCTCGCCGCAGCGCCGTGTGATCGACGTTGCGTCCGGCAACGGCTTGCGCGACCTTCAAATTCTCGTACACCGTCAGATCTTCCTTCACGCCGTTCAAATGACCGACGTAGACGAGATCCTTCCAGTACTCCTCACGCTGACTACGAATGTTGCGACCGTGCCAGCGCACTTCACCCGCGGCGGGCTCTAGCAGCCCGCACAGAATGCGCAACAGACTCGTCTTGCCCATGCCGTTGGGACCGGCCACCCGCAGAAGTGAACCCGCAGTAACGGAGAACTCGAGCCCGGCGAACAGCGCGCGCTCGCCGCGCTCGCAGCTGAGATTGACGGCATCAAGCATGGGCAGGCGTTATAAGCGATGGCGCGGCTATGCGATAGTCGGAAAAATGGCTGCTACCGAAATCTCGTCGCTGGGCCCGGTCTTCGGAACGCCACTGTCCCCTGCCGGACTGAAGGTCATGCTGCTGGGCGCAGGTGAGCTCGGCAAGGAAGTAATCATCGCGTTGCAGAGGCTCGGCGTCGAAGTGATCGCGGTGGACCGCTATGCGAACGCACCGGGCCAGCAGGTCGCGCATCGGGCGCATGTGATCAACATGGCGGATCCGGCAGCATTGCGCAAGCTGATCGAGATGGAGCAACCCGCGATCGTGGTGCCTGAGATCGAAGCGATAGCGACCGATGCACTAGCAGCCATCGAGAACGAAGGCCTCGTGCGCATCGTTCCCACTGCGCGCGCTGCGCAGCTGACGATGAATCGAGAAGGCATTCGCCGACTCGCCGCCGAGACGCTGCAACTTCCGACATCGCCTTATCGCTTCGCCGATTCGTTGGATGAGCTGCGTGCGGCCGTGCAGGCAATCGGGTTGCCATGCATCGTGAAGCCTGTCATGTCGTCATCAGGCAAAGGGCAGAGCCGCGTCGAGACCGCAGATCAGATCGAGCCTGCATGGCGTTATGCGAACGCCGGCGGCCGGGTTGCGCTGGGGCGCGTCATCGTTGAAGGGCTGATCGATTTCGACTACGAAATCACGCTGCTGACGGTGCGCGCGCTCGGACGCAACGGCATCACCGAAACTCACTTTTGCGAACCGATCGGCCACGTACAAGTCGCCGGTGACTACGTCGAAAGCTGGCAACCGCAGTCAATGGCCCCATCGGCGCTCGCGAAGGCCCGTGACTATGCAAAGGCTGTTACCGACGACCTGGGCGGCACCGGTATCTTCGGCGTCGAGCTTTTCGTCAAGGGCGATGAAGTCTGGTTCTCCGAAGTCAGCCCGCGGCCGCACGACACGGGCATGGTGACGTTGGCCACGCAGTGGCAAAACGAATTCGAACTTCATGCGCGCGCGATCCTCGGCCTTCCGGTCGACACGTCGTTGCGCAACCACGGCGCAAGCGCCGTTATCTACGGCGGCCACGACGCAGGCGCGATGCGCTTCGATGGCGTTGCCGAAGCGCTGGCCATCGAAGGCAGCGACGTGCGACTGTTCGGCAAGCCGGAGTCGTTCGTAAAGCGCCGCATGGGCGTGGCACTTGTGCGAGCGGAGTCGACCGACGAAGCGCGCGTGCGCGCCAAGGTGTGTGCGGCGACGATCAAGCCGCGGCCTGATCTGAGCCGTGTTGCGCGCTGCACAGCAAACCGCACGATTGACCGCATCGATGCGCGCAATTCCACGTATGGGCTTTCAGAGTGCGCGGTCTACAATGCCGCCCTCCGCGCGTCTAACTGAGGTCTTCGCATCGACCTGAGCAACGCTCGAATTTAATACCATGAAAATACTTGTCGTCGACGACCACTCCCTCATCACCGATGCGCTCAGCGTATTGTTTTTGGATCTTGATCCGACGGCGGAAGTCATCACGACGCGCACCGCAGAAGGCGCGCTGAAGATCCAGGAAGAACAGCCCGAGCTCGATCTCGTCGTGCTCGACCTAGGCATGCCCGGGCGTCTCCGGCACCGCGTTGCTGGAAGCGATGGTCGCCAAGGCGCCGGAGATGAAAATTCTCGTGCTTTCGGGCAATCAGGACCAACGCAGCGTGATGCGCGTATTGCAACTCGGTGCGGCAGGTTTTGTTCCAAAATCGATGGCATCGGAAACGCTGCTGTCCGCGGTCAAATTCGTTCTGTCCGGAGGCGTTTACATCCCCGCTGATCTGCTTGAGGAAGTCAATCGAGCTGGCATCTTCGGAACTTCGGAGCGGTCTCGCGATGGCGAAAGTGGACGCGTCGAGTTGACCGAGCGTCAGGAGCAAGTATTAAAGCTTCTCGCGCGCGGCGCACCGATCAAAATCATCTGCCGTGAGCTCGGCTTGTCCGAAGGCACCGTCAAGACGCACGTAACCGCGATCTATCGCGCGTTCGGCGCATCGAATCGCACCGAGGCGTTGCTGGCTGCGCGTCGGCATGGATACGACATCGGTTAGGTTGCGCTGTTTGCTAAGCGCGCAAGCGTTTGGCGTCGCGGCGCTGCCTGAGTCGTCGGGGTCTTCGACCCTTCTCTGCGGTACTCGCCGAGCCGGCGCAAAACAGGGCTAAAGCGCTGTTTTGCTTAAAGGCCCCGGCTCGGCTCCGCTCCTCGACGACGCCCAAGGCAGCGCCGCGTCGCCAAACGCTTGCGCGGGCACCATCCTCGTTGGTTGGGGTAAAAAGTAAAAACATCTCGTGTGAGGCGATATCGCCACAGCAGCGGCTGGCGCAGATGCGTCGCCTTTGAGTCGTCGCCCGAGGAGCGGAGCAACGCCGGGGCTTTTGAGCAAAAAAGCGCTTTAGCCCTTTTTTGCGCCGGCGTTGTGAGTACCGCAGTCGCGGCGGCTGCCGCCGCTCTTCGACTCGCTACAAGCGAAGCGGCGAAGCCGCTTCGCACTTTAGTGCCCGACGACGTAGGCGGTGCAGCTGCGCCAGCCGCTGCTGCTACCTCAGACCCGCATTGTGTTTACGTCGCATCATCAGCCGACGCAGTTTCATCGGCAGTCGGCCTCACCATCGGTAGCGTAGTCAACCCAAGCATCTCTGCCAGTGTGTTGTTCAGCACCGCGGCCGTTGTTGGTTTCTGCAGCACTACCGGTTCTTCTACGCGGCTGCGCGCAATCGCTGATGACATTGTCGGGCTGAGCTCGAGCCGTTCGTGCATCACGCGCTGGAATTCGGATAGCACATCCACTCCCTGAATCGCCGTCAGCATCACGACCGGAATCGGGAAACCCACCAGCTCTCGCACTCTGAACACGGCTTCGACGCCGCTGATCGAATGCGGTCCGAGATTGTGGTCGGCGAGGATGGCGTCGATGCGCTGCTGCACGCTGATCCGCTTGATCAGCTGCGCGTTGTATCCGGTTGAAGGCACGACTTCGGCACCCCACGATTTGATCAGGCGTGTCAGGCTGTTCAGGATCTCGGCGTTGTCTTCGATGACGACGAACGTGAAACCGTTCAAGGGACGGATCGCGACGTCGAGGCTCTCTGGCGCGCTGCGCTTGACACGCAGCGGCGAGCTCGAGCGTGGAACCTCGACGCGAAACACCGTGCCCGTACCGGGTCGAGTCGTGACGATCAGCGGATGACCGAGCAGGCCGCAGATGCGCTTGACGATCGAAAGACCGAGGCCGAAACCCGAGCCGCTGTTCTCGGCCTTGGAGCTTTCGCCGCGATAAAACTCTTCGAAGATGCGATCGAGCTCACCTTGCTTGATGCCGGGACCGGTGTCCCAGATCTCAAGGCTGATCAGCCCATTGCGTGGGCGTGCCGCCAGCAGCACCCCACCCTTCTGCGTATATCGAATTGCATTGGCCAGCAGGTTTCGAATCACGCGCTGCAACAGCAATGCATCGCTATCGATCGGAATGCCGCCGCGTCTGATGCGCAGTGACAAGCCCTTCGATGCCGCCAGCGGCGTGAATTCCTGCTCGAGCAGCGAAAACATGTCGTCGATCAGAACCTGCTCGAAGCGCGGCTGAATCGATCCCGAATCGAGCCGCGAGATTTCAAGAAGCTCTTCGACCAGCTTGGACAATGTCTCGACTGCGGTCGACAGATTGTTGACCAAGGGTTCGAGCGGCCCGTGTGCGCGCTTCTTCAACAATGAAACGTAGATACCGATCGCCTGCAGCGGCTGTCGCAGATCGTGACTGGCGGCCGCAAAGAATTGCGTCTTGGACCGCGTGGCGTTTTCCGCTTCGCGCCGCGCTTCTTCCGCCATGCGCTTTTCGGCGACGAGCTGCTCTACCAGGACTTCGTTCTCGTACGTGTTCTTGACCGACTCGAACACAGCGTTGCCGAAGTCACGGCCATACAGCACGGTGAACAGAAACACGGCGGTCATCACGACCGCGGCCGTGTAATACGTCGGGTCCTGCACGACAACCATGCGCGCGATCAGCGGCAGCACCGCAAGCAGCATGAACACATGGAATGCCGGACGATGGCTCGCATAGAGCGTCAACGAGCCGAATGCGACGCTCAGCACGACAGCCACCAGCACCACCTGGTGCAGCGGCTGGTTGTTCGAGAAAAACATGAAGCCAGCGACGCCCCACAGGATGCCTGCCGCTATGGCCTGCACAACCCAGCGCTGCGCCCACCAGTCAACCGACTCGGCAACACGCGCCGCACGTCGAAACCGGTATGAAAGGCGCAGCCGCAGCAGTGATTCGAACAGGATCAGCAGTGACCAGCCAAGCAACAGGTCCTGCTCAATCGAGTTCCACAGCACCATCACCAGCGCGAATGCGCCGACGATGCTGACGAGTACCGATTGCGGCACCTGGCGATAGACCGACGCCATGACGCCGGCAAGAATCTTCTCCTGCCGTTGCTCGGGCGTTTCTTCGGCGAAGCCGAATCGGGTCAGCGGGCCAGACATGGCGAGCGGCTTGTCATCAGGGCGCGATCATAGGCGGGCTGCGTCGGTCATCAAAGCAGATTCGGATACCGGCTGAGCTCCAGAATTGCGCTGCCATTGCGCTTGACCGCCAGCCGCGCATGCCCCCCGACGGGCAGTGTCAGCTTTCGCAGTGAGTGGCCGAAAGGCAAGCCGGTGAACACCGGCGCAGGACTGAGCTGTCGCAGGCGTGCGGTTGCCGCCTCCAGATTGAAGCCGTTGTCATTGGGCATCGCAGTGATCGGCGAAAAATCTCCGAGCACGATCGCCGACTGTCTCTGCAAGATCCCTGCGTGTGCCAACTGATAGAACATTCGCTCCAACTTGTACGCGGGCTCGTTGACGTCTTCGAGAAAGAGAATGCCGTCGCGAACGCGCGGAAAATATGGCGTTCCTATCAACGCGACCACCATCGCAAGATTGCCGCCCCAAAGACGACCTGAAATATCCGCACGTGGCCCTTGCAGTTCGAGCTCGATCGAGTACCGCTTGCTGCCGAGCATGCCAAAGAAATGTTCGATGGTGTAAGCGCTCGGCTCCGGCGCGCCGAACTCGATCGCGCACGGCCCGGCGAAGCTCACTCCACCACGGGCCAGGTACGCCAGATTGAATGCCGTGAAGTCGCTGTATCCGACCATCACCGGCGCGCGTGCCTTGATGGCCGCAAAGTCGATGCGGTCGAGAAGGCGCGACAAACCATACCCACCGCGCGCAGAAACGACCAGTGAGACTTTGGCATCGGTTGCGAAGCGTTGCAGGTCCGCCAGACGCAAATCGTCATCGCCGGCAAAGCGCTGCTCGCGCGCGAATACGCTGTCGCCTGCCTCGACCTTCCATCCGCGCGACGCGAAGAATGCAGCCGCTCGATCCACTGCCGTCGGGTCCGGAACGAATCCGGAGGGCGCAACGATGGCGAGGGTCTTGCTATTCACTCTCTTCGGCATCGGCCGGAAGGCTGCCTTGCCGCTTCAGCTCGCGCCGCTCGAGAAAAAAGCTCGACAACAGTCGACGGCTTTCGTCGGCGAGAACACCCGAGACAACGGTGGTGTGATGATTAAGCTTCGGCTCCGCAAACAGATCAACGATACTGCCGCACGCGCCCGTCTTCGGATCCGACGCACCGAAAACCAGACGCTTGATGCGCGCGTGCTGCATGGCGCCCGCACACATCGCGCAGGGTTCGAGCGTCACGTACAACTCACAATCGCTGAGTCGATAGTTGCCGAGCAGCTGCGCGGCGGCACGCATCGCGCGCACCTCCGCATGCGCGGTCGGGTCTGCTGTACCGATCGGCTGATTGAAGCCTGTGGCGAGAACTTTCTTGTCCTTTACGATCACCGCACCCACCGGAACTTCGGACAACGCCCAGGCGTTGTGCGCCTGATCGAGTGCGAGCCGCATGAACGTCTCGTCGGTGCTCGCTTCCCCCGCTGCGATGTCTCCACCTTCCGTGACCTCGATCTGGCTGGCGAGCCACGCGCGACGGCGTGTTTCGCGTTGCGCCTCATTAGCACTGCGCGCCTGACCCACCACATTCGCGATGCGCTCGAAATCGAGCGCCTGCGCCGCATCGACAAGCCACTCCGGAATGACGCCTCGACGGTAGTCGGTGCCGAAGTCGGAACGCTGAAGAAATCCCGTATCCACCATCCAGCGGCGCAGCTCGACATGATCGGTTGAAACCATCACTCCCGCAGTCGCGAGAAATCGCTTGAGAATCTGATTGGCGTCGTGCTCGCTCAGCGAGACATCCGGCGGAAACGCCAGTGCCGCGCCAGCGAAAAACAGTGCGAGATCGCGTCCGTCCTTCTGTTGCAGAGTCGACAGGTGCACACCGTGCCGCAACGCAAGCTGCGACATCCGATCGAGCCATTCCTCGGCAGTGATCGATGTTCTGGTTTCATCCATCGGCGGAATTACCTTATCACTCCCATTCGATGGTCGCCGGGGGCTTCCCGCTGATGTCGTAGACCACGCGATTGATTCCTCGCACCTCATTGATGATGCGGTTCGACACACGGCCGAGCAGCTCGTGTGGAAGCTCGGCCCATTGTGCCGTCATGAAATCCGATGTCTGCACCGCTCGCAACGCGACCACCCACTCGTAGGTCCGGCCGTCGCCCATTACACCGACGCTTTTGACTGGCAGAAATACGGCGAACGCCTGGCTCGTTCGGTCGTACCACCCGCTCGAGCGCAACTCTTCAATGAAAATCGCATCGGCTCGTCGCAGTAGATCTGCGTATTCGCGCCTCGACGTCGCCGAGTATGCGAACACCCAGCCCGGGCCCCGGGAACGGATGCCTGAAAACCATCTCACGCGGCAGTCCAAGCGCGATGCCGAGACTGCGCACCTCATCCTTGAACAGCTCGCGCAGCGGTTCGAGCAGCTTAAGGTGCAGCGTCTCAGGAAGACCGCCAACGTTGTGATGACTCTTGATCGTCATCGCCTTTTTGGTTTTCGCACCCGCTGATTCGATCACGTCGGGATAAATCGTTCCCTGCGCGAGCCATTTGGCAGCGGGCAGCTTCGCCGCTTCTTCCTGAAACACATGAACGAATTCACGCCCGATGATCTTGCGCTTCGCTTCCGGGTCTGTCTCGCCTTGAAGCGCCTCCATGAAACGGCCGCTCGCATCGACGTGAATCAGTTTGATGCCCATGTGCTTTTGGAAAGTGTCGACGACTTGCTGTCCCTCCCCCAGCCGCAACAAGCCGGTGTCGACGAACACGCATGTCAACTGATCACCAATCGCACGATGGATCAGCACCGCGGCGACGGATGAATCAACCCCACCGCTGAGCCCCAGGATGACTTCGTCGTTGCCGACCTGCGAGCGAATCTTTTCGATCGCTTCAGCCGCGTAGTCACCCATCACCCAGTCGGGTTTGCAGCCACAAATGTCGAGCACGAACCGAGTCAGAATGGCCTGGCCGTGCACCGTGTGGGTGACTTCGGGATGAAATTGAACGCCATAAAGCCCGCGCGCCTCGTCGGCCATGCCGGCGATAGGACAGCTTGGCGTAGATGCCATCAGCTTGAACCCCCGCGGCAACTCCGTGACTTTGTCGCCATGGCTCATCCAGACTTTCAGCAGACCGTGACCCTCGGCGGTGCGCTCGTCTTCAAGGTTCGACAGCAGGCGCGTATGTCCGCGGGCGCGGACTTCGGCGTAGCCGAACTCGCGATGCGTGCTCGCTTCGACCTTGCCGCCCTGCTGCACAGCCATCGTAAACATTCCGTAGCAGATCCCGAGGACCGGAACGCCAAGCTCGAAAACGGCCGATGGTGCGCGCAACTCGTGCGCTTCGTAGGTCGACGCGTGGCTGCCCGACAGAATCACGCCTTTCGGCGCAAAGTCGCGCACGAACGCATCGTCGACGTCGTACGGGTGTAGCTCGCAGTACACCCCCGCTTCGCGCACGCGGCGCGCGATCAATTGCGTGACTTGCGATCCGAAGTCGAGAATGAGTATTCGGTCGTGGTGCACAGACGCGGAAGCCACTAAGTCTCGAGCCGGTAGTTGGGCGCTTCCTTTGTTATTCGCACGTCGTGCACGTGCGATTCGCGCATTCCGGCGGCAGTGATCTCGACGAACTGTGCCTTGGTGCGCATCTCGTCAATCGAGCGGCAACCGCAATAGCCCATGCTCGAACGCAGCCCGCCAGTCATCTGAAACATGATGCTTAGCACGCTGCCCTTGTACGGCACCATGCCTTCGATGCCCTCGGGCACGTACTTGTCGACGTTGGCGTCGTTGTCCTGCAGGTAACGCTCGGCCGAGCCTTCGGTCATCGCGCCGATGCTGCCCATGCCGCGATAACTCTTATACGAGCGGCCCTGAAACAGAATCACTTCGCCGGGCGCCTCTTCGGTGCCGGCAAACATGCCACCCATCATCACCGCATAGGCGCCAGCAGCGAGCGCCTTCGCGACGTCACCTGAGTATCGAATGCCGCCGTCGGCAATCACAGGTACACCCGTTCCCTCGAGCGCCTTCGCGACGTCTGACACCGCGGTGATCTGCGGCACGCCGACACCTGCGACGATGCGAGTCGTGCAAATCGAGCCAGGGCCGATACCGACCTTGACGCCGTCGGCGCCTGCATCGATCAATGCACGCGCGCCCTCCGCCGTTGCCACATTGCCGCCGACCACATCGACCTTCGGAAAGTTCTTTTTCACCCAGCGCACGCGATCGAGCACGCCTTGATGATGTCCATGCGCCGTATCCACGATCAGGACATCGACGCCCGCCCCCACCATCAGCTCGGCGCGTTCATCGGAATCCGCGCCGGTGCTGATCGCTCCGCCGACCTTCAACTTGCCAAGATGATCTTTCGCAGCGCTCGGGTGCTCTGTCGCCTTCGTAATGTCCTTGACGGTGATCAGGCCGCGCAATTCGTCGTCGCCGTTCGTCACCAGCACGCGCTCCAGGCGATGTTCGTGCAGCAGCGCGCGCGCTTCGTCGGGCGTCGTTCCTTCACGCACGGTGATCAGGCGCTTGCGCGGCGTCATGATGGCGCGGATCGGCGCGTCGAGCCGCGTTTCGAATCGCAAATCGCGATTGGTGACGATACCGACCACGCGCTTGCCCTCGACTACCGGCAAGCCGGAGATCTTGTGCGTGCGTTGCAGCTCGATCGCATCGCGCACGGTCATGTCTTGCGTGATCGTGATCGGGTCGCGCAAGACGCCGGCCTCATGACGCTTCACCTTCATCACGTGAGCGGCCTGCTCCTTGGGAGTCATGTTCTTGTGAACGATGCCGATACCCCCCTCTTGCGCGAGCGCAATCGCAAGCCGTGCATCGGTCACCGTATCCATCGGCGCCGAAACCAGCGGGATGTTCAAAGATATGTTGCGGGAGAGTTGGGTAGAAAGCTGTACGTCGCGGGGAAGGACCGCCGAGTAGGCGGGGACGAGCAGCACGTCATCGAAAGTCAGCGCTTTTTGTACCAACCGCATACTTTTCCTCAGACGCAAAGACGGAGTATACGGAAATTGGGTATCAACCTCCCCCGCACCGTGGCGCATCGGGTAGCCCGGATGAGTTAGTTAGTTGCAATTGCAGGGTCTTTACACGTCTTCTAGGTAATCGGTGGCCTTGCCCCAGCGCGTTAATCCATCGGAAAATGTGCGGAGCTCAGGAGAACGTATGTTTACTGGTGTCGATGTAGTCCGCTCAACGATCACTATTGCCATTGTTGTGGCGGGATTCATTTCCACGCCTAGCGAGGCTCAATGGGCTTGGAAGGATTCCAACGGCCGCACGGTGTACTCCGACCGGCCGCCACCGCCGGACATCAAGGCGGCCAGTATCGTGCGGCAGCCGAACACTCAAGCGCTCGCCAATCCTGCGCCCGCAAGCGGCCCGTTGGATGACGCAGGCAAACCTGCGGATGGCAAGACTCCGGACGCGAAGAGCGGTCCGAATGCACCCAAGACCGTTGCCGAGCGCGAAATGGAATTTCGCAAGCGGCAACAGGAGCGCGCCGAAAGCGAAAAGAAAGTCGCCGAGGAGCAAACGAAGAGCGCTGCCAAGACGGCAGAGTGCGACCGCGCGCGTGGCTACATGAAATCTCTCGAAGACGGCATACGCATCACGAAAACCGACGCTTCTGGAAATCGAGAGTTTCTGGATGACTCGCAACGTGCCGCCGAAATGGACCGCACGCGCAAGATCATTCAGAGCACGTGCGGCTAGTTCTTCGCGTTTTGCTTGCGGCGTAGGTCAGCGCGGGCACGTCGCCCTTCCTTCGGGTCGATAGTCAGCGGTCGGTAGAGCTCGACGCGGTCGCCATCGGCGAGCAGCTGGTCCAGTGAGCAGCGGCGTCCCCAGATACCCGGGTCAACTGCGTCTTTCAGCTCCGGCCGGCGTACGCAGATCTGCGCTGCTTCGATTGCCTCGCGCACGGTGGCGCCGGGCCGGACTTGCACCTCGCTAATGTCTTCGACGCCCGGCGCGCAATACGCCACCGTGATCCTCAGCGAGCTCGAATCCATCTAAGTGCATGCGAGTGGGATATAAAGCCGGATTGTATTGGCGGCGCGCGTGTAATCCATTGCGCTTCTCGCAGTGACGATTGTTCAAAACAAGAAGGCGCAACACGATTACTCGATCGAAGAGCGCTACGAAGCCGGTATTGCGCTCGAAGGCTGGGAAGTCAAATCGATTCGCGCGAACCAGGTTCAATTGAATGAGGCGTACGTGATCGTGCGCGGCGGCGAGCTCTATCTGCTCAACTCGCACATCAGTCCGCTATCAACGACATCGACGCACGTGAAAGCCGAGCCGACGCGCACTCGCAAGCTCTTGCTGCATGCGGCGGAAATACGCAAGCTGATAGGCAAGGTCGAGCGCGCCGGCTATTCACTCGTACCCTTGAACATGCATTACAGCAAAGGACGCGTGAAGCTCGAAGTCGGTCTGGCGAAAGGCAAGCGGCAGTTTGAAAAGCGAGCCGACGAGGGACGACAATGACTGGAAGAGAGAGACAGGAGGCCGGCTGCTATGAAGCAACGCAGCCGCTAGACGCGCAGCAGCCTTTTCAGCACGACCGCGTCGTCGCGGTTCTCGTAATAGCCGCGCAATAGCTCGACCTGCATGTATCCGTGCTTGCCGTAAAACTGGCGCGCAGCGAAATTCGTTTCGCGCGCTTCGACGCGTATCGACGCGATTCCCGCGACTCTCGCGGTGACCTCGAGCCACTCGAGCAACGCCGACGCAACGCCACGACGACGCCGCAAAGGGTGAACCGCCATCAACAACAGATGCGCGTCCTCTTCGCGGTACTTCATGATCGCGAAGCCTGCCAGAACGCCAGGCTCACGCGCAACGATCGTGTTGGTTGCCGCATCGCGAATGCTTCGTAGCACTCGCTGCGGTGTCCACGACCAACTCAACCCACGCTCGATTGCATCTCTGGACAACGAGGCAATCGCCGCCGCGTCCCACGATCTGGCAAGAGTGATTTCGCAATTCGCGATCATGGGTCGGATATCTAACGCGGCGCCGGCTGTGCTCTCACCACGGTGAGCGCCGAAGCAACCAGCGTCGAGATGTCCGCCACATTCGACGGCACGATCAGCGTGTTGTTGGTCTTTGCCAGATTGCTGAATGCGTCGACGAAGCGGTCCGCCACGCGCAGGTTGACGGCCTCCAGCCCTCCGGGCTGACGAATCGTTTCAGCCACCATCTGAATTGCACGCGCGGTCGCCTCGGCCACCGCCAGAACAGCACCCGCCTCGCCTTGCGCAATGTTGATCTGCGCGAACTTCTCACCTTCCGAGCGTGCGATTTCGGCCTCGCGCTCGCCGGTGGCGATGTTGATCTGCTCTTGCTTGCGCCCCTCGGACGACGCGATCAGCGCGCGCTTCTCGCGCTCCGCCGTAATCTGCTGCTGCATCGCGTGCAGGATCGCGTTGGGCGGCGTGATGTCTTTGATCTCGTAGCGCAGTACTTTGACGCCCCAGTTCATCGCGGCCTCATCGATCGCGGACACCACGCTGTGATTGATGTACTCGCGCTCTTCGAACGTCTTGTCGAGCTCGAGCTTGCCGATCACCGAGCGCAGCGTCGTCTGCGCCAATTGCGTAATCGCGAGAATGTAGTTGCTGGCGCCGTAGGAAGCGCGCTGCGGATCGGTCACCTGGAAATACAGCACCCCGTCGACCTGCAACTGCGTGTTGTCTTTCGTGATGCACACCTGGCTCGGTGTATCGAGTGGCACTTCTTTCAGGCTGTGCTTGTACGCGACCCGATCGATGAACGGGATCACCGGGTTCAATCCCGGTTGCAACGTCCCGTGATACTTGCCCAGGCGCTCGATAACCCACGCACTTTGTTGCGGAACGACCTTCAGCGCAGTGATGGCGAACGTGAAGGCGACGATCGCAATGATGATGAAGACCAACCAGACACCACTAATGCCGAACATGATCTTTCCCCTCGGTCAGACTCGTTGTCGTTCTTGAGACGCTAGCGCGCTTTTGCGGCGACGATCAATCGGTTGGCTTGGATCTCGCGGATGACGAACTCGCCGCTTACGGGCGGATCGCCCGGAACCAGCTCAACATCCCACGTAGCGCCTCGATAGTTGGCGCGCGCGGTGCGGTTCGGCGCCCATTGGTCAACTCGCAGCGTCTGGCCAACGTCCATGTTCTGCACACGGTCGCTGGTCGCCCGGTCCCGTAGCCGGGTCCCGAAGCGCGACTGACGCAGCCATAGCGTTCCGCCGAGAGCGACGGCCGCTGCAGTAGCCCACTGAGCTACGACCGGAGCATCGACAAGGGCAGCCACGCCAGCGGCCCCAAATGCAATCGCGATCACCAGCAGGTAGAACGTTCCGGTCAGCAGCTCTGCGATTACCAATCCGAATCCAATGACGAACCACCATACGTAGTTATCCATGCGCTTCGGCCCTCTCCCTCGGCGATGCCGTTCCGGCAGCACCTGCAAGGCGCTGCCAGGTCTCGACAACGGTGTCCGGATTCAACGATATCGAATCGATTCCTTGCGCCATCAACCACTCGGCAAAGTCGGCGTGGTCCGACGGCCCCTGCCCGCAAATGCCGACATACTTGCCTTGTGCCCGGCACGCGGCGATCGTTTTCTCCAGCAGCGCTTTGATCGCAGGGTCGCGCTCATCGAACCCTTCGGCTACGAGACCGGAGTCCCGATCGATGCCGAGCGTCAGCTGCGTCAGATCATTCGAGCCGATCGAAAAGCCGTCGAAGTACTGGAGGAATTGTTCCGCCAATATGGCATTCGATGGCACTTCGCACATCATGATGATGCGCAATCCACCCGAGCCATCGGGCGCACTACTCGCCCCGCGCTTCAGGCCCTGCAATGCCAAGAGATCGATGACTTGCTCTGCCTCGCTGAGTGTTCGAACGAATGGGACCATGATCTCGACATTGGTGAGACCCATCTCGTCGCGCACTCGCTTAAGCGCAGCGACTTCCATTCGAAAACATTCGCGGAACGACTCGGCGATATAGCGCGAAGCGCCGCGAAAACCGAGCATCGGATTTTCTTCGTCGGGTTCGTAGCGTGATCCGCCAATCAGCTTCTTGTACTCGTTGCTCTTGAAGTCCGACATGCGCACGATGACCGGCTTCGGCCAGAACGCGGCGGCGATCGTCGAAATGCCCTCGGCGAGTTTCATCTCGAAGAACGCGCGCGGACTCGGATATCCATGCGCCAGGCTTTCGACAGCCTGCTTCAACTCGGGGTCAAGATTCGGATAATCGAGCACGGCCTTAGGGTGCACGCCGATCACGTTGTTGATGATGAACTCGAGCCGCGCGAGCCCGACACCTTCGTTTGGCAGCGACTGAAATTCGAATGCAAGCTGCGGGTTGCCGATGTTCATCATGATCTTGACCGGAATCGGCGGCAGCGCGCCGCGCTTCATCGTCTCGACCTCCATCTTCAGTGCGCCTGCATAGACATTGCCTGTGTCGCCTTCGGCGCAACTGACCGTCACCACGTCGCCTTCTGTCAGATCGTCGGTTGCGGTCTCGCATCCGACCACTGCCGGAATACCGAGCTCGCGCGCAATGATCGCCGCATGGCACGTGCGTCCGCCGCGATTGGTCACGATCGCCGCCGCACGCTTCATTACCGGCTCCCAGTTCGGATCGGTCATGTCGGTGACCAGCACGTCACCAGGCTGCACCTGCTCCATCTCCGCGACATCTTCGATGATGCGTACCGGTCCGATGCCGATCTTCTGACCAATCGCGCGACCGGTGACCAGTACCTCGCCGTTGCCGGTCAAACGGAAGCGCTGCTGCGCCGTCGAATCCGAACTATCTGACTGCGACTTCACTGTCTCGGGGCGTGCCTGCAAGACATAAATGCCGCCGTCGCCGTCCTTGCCCCACTCGATGTCCATCGGACGACCATAGTGTTGCTCGATGATCACTGCGTAACGCGCGAGCTCGATGACGTCTTTGTCGGTTAACGAGAACGCGTGACGCTCGGACGCAGCGACGTCGACGGTACGAACGCGCTTGGCACTATCGGCGTCGAACTCCATCTTGATCAGCTTCGATCCGAGGCTGCGCCGAATGATCGGCGACTTGCCGGCCGCAAGCATCGGCTTGTGCACATAGAACTCATCCGGGTTCACGGCGCCCTGAACCACTGTCTCGCCAAGACCATAGCTCGACGTAATGAAAACCACGTCGCGGAAGCCTGATTCGGTATCCATCGTGAACATCACACCGGCGGACCCGAGGTCGCTGCGAACCATCTTCTGCACGCCCGCCGACAGCGCTACGTCGGCGTGAGCGAAGCCCTTATGAACGCGGTAGGCGATCGCCCGATCGTTGTACAAGGAAGCGAACACGTGCTTGATGCGATCCAGAACCGCATCGATGCCGTTGACGTTGAGAAACGTCTCCTGCTGCCCGGCAAACGATGCATCGGGCAGGTCTTCGGCCGTTGCGCTCGAGCGGACCGCAAAGGAGGTTTTGCTTGAGCTATCGCTTGTAAGTGACTGAAATATCGTCTTTATCTCGTGCGCTAATCACCTCGGGAAACGCCGCTTCCACAATCCATCCGCGAATTTCAGTACCCGCGGCTGCAAGCGCTCGAACGTCGTCGACGTTCAACTTCTGCAGGCGCTGTGCGATCCGATCCTTCAGGCTTCCGTGTTCCAGAAACAATCGAAATGCTTCCGCGGTGGTCGCAAATCCATCCGGCACGCGCACGCCAGCGCCGCTCAGTTGGCTCAGCATTTCGCCCAACGACGCATTCTTGCCGCCGACCGAATCAACGTCGGACATTCTGAGCTCCGAAAACGGAATGACGTACTTGCCGCGCTTCATGACTCTCTCGTTTAAAGACCGCGCCGCAGTGTAATGGCGGCCCGCTAACATCCGCCGATGTCTCAACCGACCCCTGCCTCTTACGACCGCACCGTTTTTTTCGTCTCCGACGGCACCGGGATCACTGCCGAAACCCTGGGCCACAGCGTGCTGACGCAATTCGAGCATCTGCGATATCGGCCGCAGCGTCTCCCCTTCATCGATAGCGAAGACAAGGCGCGCGAAGCGGCAGTCCGGATCAATGACGCCGGTGCGCGTGACGGCAAGCGTCCGATCGTGTTCTCAACCTTGGTCGATCCGGCGGTTTCCGGCGCGCTGCGCGAAGGCACCGAAGCGTTCTTCCTCGAGATGTTCGAGACATTTGTCGAACCTCTCGAGCGCGAGCTCGAATTGCATTCGACGCACACCATCGGCCGCTCGCACGCTATCCGCGTGAACTCCGAGGACTACAAGAACCGCATCGAAGCGATCAACTTCACACTCGCACACGACGACGGACAGTCAGCGAAAGGGCTGGCCGGAGCCGACGTGATCCTGGTTGGCGTATCGCGTTCAGGCAAAACGCCAACTAGTCTGTACCTGGCGATGCAGTACGGAGTGAAAGCCGCAAACTACCCGCTGATACCGGAAGACTTCGAGCGTGGGCAACTGCCCAGTGCATTGCCTCAACACAAGGACAAGATCTTCGGCCTATCAATTTCCCCCGAGCGGTTGGCCGAGGTGCGGCACGAGCGACGGCCGAACAGCCGCTACGCAGCGTTGGAGAACTGCCGTAGCGAAGTCCAGGCTGCAGAGCGAATGATGAAGCGCGAAGGGATTCGGTGGCTGTCGTCGACGACGAAGTCGATCGAAGAAATTGCAGCGACCATCATGCAGGAGGTCCGGTTGGAGCGAAGGTCTTATTGAAATTGTGGGCACGACATCTGCATAGGCTTCCCTGGCGATAAGCGAGGTTGAGGTTAAAGGTGAGACTTGATTCGATACTGGCCACTCTGTTTGTCGTATCAACCGCACTCGTGGCCTGTGCGTCCACAAGAGTCGCTCAGAACAAGACGGTCGACGTCCAAGGTCAAAGGTTTGAGCTTGGCGGCACCTATGACCCGAATAGCTATGACTTGACGCTGTTGATCAACGGTGAGCCGGTTCTACGGGGCACGTTTTCGCCTTATGTACCTTTCCTGCTGCTGAGCAACAGGTACCAAGGCCAGGAAATCACTGCGCGCTGTTACTTCGGAACGATACTGAGCAGCAAAGGCGGCACAACCGGCGCGATCGCGGGCTCGATTCAGGGAGCGATCGGCAAGAGCGGCGATCAGTGCGATATAACGATTGGCAGCGCGTCCGAGGCGCTGTACTTCTGAATCAAGTGAATCGCGAAAACGCCGGTCGCGCAGGCGACGAGTACCTTTTGGTTGACTATCCGTAGTTGACGTCTTTGCGCTCGCTAGGCCCTGTAGGGTGATCCGGTTCGGCCCCCTCAATCGGCCTGGCAAGCGACTCGGCAATTTTCTGCCGAGCGACCGTAAGCGCCGTTTGTCTCGCGGCCTGTCCGAGAAACGCATCCAAGTCTGGGTGCTCAGCGCGCAGGCGCGTGATCATCGGACCGAAGAGATCAATCAACTTCGGATCGAACTGCAGCGCGCGGCCACGGATCATTTCGGCCAACGCTTCTTCGCCCGACAGCGCACGCCGATACGCCTTGTCATGCGTCATCGCGTCGTAGACATCGCATACCGCCACGATGCGCGCGGCCAATGGAATCGCCGAACCGAAAATGCCGTCGGGATATCCGTGTCCATCCCAGCGCTCGTGATGATGACGGGCTATGTCCTCCGCCAGTTCGCCGTACGCAACCTTCGTTCGGGATAGCAGCTCGGCGCCGGTCTTCGCGTGCGTTTCCAGAATCTGTCGCTCGCCGTCGGAAAGCAGCGTGGCCTTCTGCATCAGCGTGTCGGGAATGCCGACCTTGCCGATATCGTGAAGCCGCGCAGCCAGCTCGATCGTCTGCGCAAGTCTTAGGTGACTCGCCGTGCGCCTGCGCGAGTAATGCGGCCAGCTTGGCGACGCGATAGCAGTGCTCGCCCGTCGGATCGTCACGCATCTCGGCGGTGAAAGCCATCTGCTCGAGTAAGCGCCCTTGCTTGGCGCCGACCGTTTGAGCGGCGATTTTTTGCGTCAGCTCAGCGTCTTTCTCCTCCAGCAAGCGTGATGGAAATTGGCGGCCTCATCAGCCTCGAGTTGCTTCAGATGCAACTCCTGATGGCGAACGATGTTTTCGTGTTGCGCCTTGCGGATGTGCAGCGTCAATTCACGATGTAGGGCTAGAGCGCGCTCAGGACGACCTGCTTTTTCGTGTGCTTGCACCATCGCGAGAAGCGTTTCGCGCAATGAAGGCTTGACCTGCCGAGCCTTTTCTAGCGCTTGCATGCCGCTTGACAACCCGACATCGCCCAGTCCTGAATACACCTCGACCAAGCCCTCCGAACACGCGGCAGAAATATCTGCGCGGACTGACTTGGCGCCCGCGGCAAACTCTTGGCCAATGCGCGCGTTCACCGCCTCCCTAACATCCGGTTGGAGCAACAGACGAGTGAACGTGCCCTCCGCCTGTACGTGTACTAGCAATTCCGCTGGCGAATTCGGCGGGGGCATCAGCTCAATCGCTTCACGTATTTTCTCGATGCCCTTCGTGATGCGCGCTGATATGCAAGCAGCAGATCGCTGCATTGGCCAGCGCAACGGAACGAATTTGTTGAAGTTCTGACTGATTTCAGCGCGAGGGCTGACGCCCGTTCATAGCATTCACGCGCATCGGATAAAGCGCGGCTTCATAAAACGCACGCGCCCAAACTATTCCAAACGACCGCGATCGCCGACATCGTCGTGCAAGCTTTCGGCCAGCCGCAGCGCTTCCGCCAGCGACAGCAGCGCATCGCCAGGGTTGTTTGTCTGCGAAAGAATAATTCCTTGAAACGTCAATGACTTGCGGTGTAGCGCGTGCATCGCTCAAGTCAGCTAGCCAGCATCACCGCGAGAGCGGCGGGCTCGACTCCGCTAAAAACGTTTTGCCCTTGGTGATAAAACTGTTGAGCAATGCTCAGCAAGCATTCGATTCGACGTGCCGGCTCAATTGAAAATGGAATTTCTCGAAGGCGAGATAGTGCTTCGTTCAAGAAAATCTAGCGTGTCTGGGCGCGGCGCCACCAAATTGGATTTGAGTTCGCGCTCGATGGTGTACAGCGCTTCTTGCGACGCCGTTTGATCATGTCCGCCAATTTGCTAAAGGCGTGGGAGTTTGCTCCACTCGGCTTGCGTTCGATAGCTACCGTCTGCAGGCGATTCCTTCGCGATCTAGATAATGCAGAATCCGCGTCAAGCTTCGGCGGACGCACGAAGCTGTCGTCCAAAACAATCAACCACGGAGAGCGAATGACCACACAAATCCGAATTTGACCTAGTAGAAGAGCAGACTGTTGAAGCCGCGAGGAGTTCGATGCGATCGAGATGTCGCTAAGCGATCTTGATATGGTCGCAGGCGGGGCCTAGGTTTTGTGTTTGCTTGAGATCATCGCCGGCTCGCGGCGCTTAGCTCGTCGAGCCGACTAGAACGCCTGTCGGCTCTCAGCGGCTGGACTATCCTTCAATAAAAAACGCCCCGCGATGCGGGGCGTTTTATTTCGTACTACGGCGCTGCTTATTTGACCGACGCAGTCGCCGCCTTGCGGCTGCTCAGTAAGCTACGCTTGCCTTGCCGCCACCCACCATGCTCAGACACTCGGCGGACAGCTCAATCACAACAGGTTGCTCTGTCACTTCTTCTTGCGTTTCGATGACAACTTCCATGGTTCCCTCCCGCGCGAAGGTAATTTCAGCCCCGAATTGGCCCAAAAGCTTGCGCTTTTCGGTCTAAGCAGGGTCAATCGGACGTGTAGTTTGCTTAGTTGAGTCCATCCGACCTGCGAAAGTTAAATGCTTGTTGCTGATCAGTCAATGACTGCTTGGGCGGGCCTGTTGCCTTTCGCGGACGCGCCTGACCTCCCAGAGCGGTTTCAGCGGCTGGACGACCACCTGCGTAAGGCCCCCGCCACCGGGGATGGGTCCGAAATTTTCGATCTGGCATGGGACGCCTTTTTGGCGCTACCCGAGGAGCCAACGACCGAAGCTCGGGCGATGTGTCTGCTTGGCATTGCGCGCAACAGGTACCTGCGCGGCGTTCCTTTCGACGGGATCGAACCTGCCAATCATGCCGTTGCAGTCGCGGAGCGCCTCAAGAGCGACCTTGTCCTGGCCAAGTGCCTAAAGTTGCTGGGCGTGATGCACCTGGAGACCGGAAATTTTCCAGCCGCCATGAGCGCGTTGACGCGTGCCCTGCCAGCGGCCCGCAACGCTGCAGACTCGGACCAGGAGTCCAACATCTTCAACAATCTCGGCTTGGCCCACCAATACGCGGGCCAGTTCAGCATGGCTATTCCGTGCTACGAGCGATCGATCGAGGTTGTCTCGCATTCGGCGGCGATACCCCCGCTGACGCAGGCGCTCCCCCTTCTAAACATTGCAGTCGCGTCTCTCTATCTTCGAGACTTCTCGCGAGGATTGTCTGCCGCCGAGCGGGCGATCGAACTTCTGGGTGAGCCGAGCGATGACAGTGAGCGCATGGCTCGCGCGACGATCGAGTTCGCCTACACGCGCCTCTTGCTGGAAGTGCGGAACGTTCCGTCGGCGCTCGAGCGCGCCAAGCTGGCCCGATTGCACGCAAAGGGCGCCGGCGCCTTGGGCGAGCTGTACGCCGAGATGGCGCTCGGCCTGGGAGAAGTGCATGACCCGGCAACTTGCGATATCGGCCTCTCCAGGCTGCAACGTGCAATCAACGAAAGCCGGCGCGGGGTTCCGAGCGCCTTGCGAGATGCACTCGCAACGATCGTCCGAGCTTATGAGGTCGCCAAACAGCCGAACAATGCCCTGGTGTATCAGGAAGAAGTCGTCCGGTTGAATCGCGACAGCAGGGTCAAGAACCTGCTGGAGCATCACCACCGTCACGTCGTGCAGGTCAAGAAAGCGCTGGACGCTCGCGCCGAGGCCGCGATGGACTTGCAGCAGCACGAACTCAAGTTCCAGCGCTTCTCGATGCAGGACTTCGGCGAGTTCACGCAGGTTCTGGAGCGCAACAGCGTCACCGTCGAATTCCACGACGATGAGACCGGTGAACATTGCTATCGGGTGGGCGCCATGGCACGCGAGCTCGCCCGCAAGATGGGTTTGGACGAGGAGTTGTGCCAGCTGATCGATCTTTGCGCGCGTCTGCACGACGTTGGCAAGATTCGCATTCCTGAGTCGATTCTCCAAAAACCCGGGCGCTTTACCCCTGATGAGCGCGCGATCATGGAGCGGCACTGCGAGTTCGGCTGGGAAATCATCGGCGAAGGTGGCCTCGGACAGCTGTTTGTGGCGCAGGAGATTGCGTTCAACCATCATGAGAAGTGGGATGGATCGGGTTATCCGCGAAAAATTCGCGGCGAAATGATTCCGCTCAGCGCACGAATCGTTGCGCTATCGGATGTGTACGACGCTCTGACACACAAACGCAGCTACAAAGAGGCATGGCCTATAGAAGATGCGCTGCGTCACATAGGAGCTGAAGGCGGCAAGCATTTCGATCCGCAGCTGACGGCAGCGTTTTTGGAGCTGGTTCCGACGCTACAAGCTCAGCATGGCAACCTTGATGCGTTCTTAAGCGCTGAAGCGAAGAAGAACGACTTCATCATCGATCGCGCTCGCTTGGCACGCGAACTGAACACTGATATCGCTGAGCTAGACGTCCGCCGATAGCGAATACCTAACGGCTATCGCGCGCTAGACGCCGGCGTTTCTGCTCGAATAAGCACACCGCCGCTGCAGCGCCGACGTTTAACGATTCGACTCGGCTGTCGATTGGAATGTGCAATCGGCGGTTTGCCGCAATCAGCACGTCTCGCCGTGAGTCCCTGCCCTTCGCCACCGAACAGCCAAACGGTGGCGTCCTTTCCCCACTCCGCTGCGAACAGGTCTTCACCGTCCGTTGCATCTGCGGCGAGGATTTCGCCTGCGAACGCATCGCGCACTGCCTGAGGCATTATCTGTTCGTGCAAATCAAGCACGAAGTGCGCTCCCATTGCGGCGCGCATGACTTTCGGCGACCAGAAGAACGCGCATCCCGCCCCGGCGATCGCGTGCCGCACGCCGGCTGCCGCGGCGGTCCGTAACAACGTGCCGACATTGCCCGGGTCTTGCACGTTGTCGAGGTAGATCGCATCGTCGACGATTTGCTTTGGCCAGGGCGGTGTCTCGAATTCGATCTCGGCCAGCACGCCTGCGCCGTGTTCGACGGGCGAGATCGCGTCGTACAGCGCCGGCGCGAGCTCAATCACCTTGGGCTTTGATTGCGCTTCCGCTCGTGGCACCAGCGCAAGCGCTTCAGCGGATTGCTCGGCGCCGCGCAGCACAAGCGTGTGAATCGGCGCGTGCGCAGCAAGCGCTGCCTGCAGCAGATGAACGCCTTCTATCAACGTTCGACGCGCATCTCTGCACGCGCGCGTCGATGTCGCGAGTTGCTTCAGCCGCCGATAGATCGGATTGTCAGTCGAAGAGATCCGCATCTTCTTCGACGAGCATGCGAACCGGGGCGAAGCTGCGTCGATGCAGGATGCAGGGGCCGAGTGCTTGCAGGCGCTCGCAGTGTTCGGGCGTGGCGTAGCCCATGTGCTGCGCGAACCCATAGCCCGGATGCACTGCGTCGAACGCACGCATCATGCCGTCGCGCACGGTCTTGGCGAGGATTGATGCGGCGGATATTGCCGGCTCGAGCGCATCGCCTGCAATGATCGCGCGGCCGGGGAACGGCAGCCGCGGCATTTGATTGCCGTCGACCAGCGCGTATTGAGGCATCACCTTCAAGGCATCTACCGCACGACGCATTGCGAGCAGCCTTGCCTGCAGAATGTTGATGCTGTCGATTTCGTCGACGCTCGCTTCTGCGACCGCCCATGCAATGGCGCGCTCGCGGATGCGCCTGGCGAGTTGCTCGCGACGCTCGGGCTTCAGCACTTTTGAATCGCGCAGGCCGTAGATGCGGCGCTTCGGATCGAGAATGACGGCAGCCGCGACTACGGGCCCCGCCAGTGGACCGCACCCCGCTTCATCGATGCCGCAGATCAAGCCGGTTGCCAACGCGGTTTGCTCGAACAAATCGGCGGTGACGCCCTTGCGTCGTCGTAGCTTGATTCGAAATGAACGCAACCTCACTGCGCGACCTCGAAGATGGCATCAGCGACCAGCCGCGCGGTGTCGCGCTTCAACGTGTGATGCATCTCCTCAAAGCGCGCCACCGTGCGCTCGCGTCGCGCGGGATCGTGCAGCCATTCGAGTACGGCCTGTGCCAATGCGGTCGGCGTGGCGGCTTCCTGCACGAGCTCGGGCACGACAAATTCTCCAGCAAGAATGTTGGGCAGGCCAATGTACGGAATGGACCCCTTGCGTCGCATGATCCACGCAGATACTGGCGGCATCTTGTACGAGATCACCATCGGACGCTTGAAAAGCGCCGCTTCGAGCGTCGCGGTGCCGCTGGCCACCAACACCACGTCGGCAGCTTCGAGGCAGTCGTGCGAACGGCCATTGACGATGTTCACATGCGCGGAAAGACCGGAGTATGCCGCCATCATCGCTTCAATTGCTGCACGCAGACCCGGATCGGCGACCGGCAGCGCAAAACGGATCGTCGGCTGCTCTGATGCAAGCTGCGCCATCACAGCAACGAAGAGCGGACCGATGTGATGCACTTCGCCAGCGCGCGAGCCTGGAAGTACGGCCACCAGTGATCCCTCCACTTGCACTCCCAGCCTGCGACGCGCGGCAGGCGCGTTCGGAATCATCGGGATCATGCTGGCGAGCGGGTGACCGACATAGGTCGCCGGAATTCCGGCATTGTCGTAAATCTTCTGCTCAAACGGGAAGATAAGCAGCATGCGATCGACTGCACGCGCGATCTGCTTGATGCGCTCGGCACGCCAGGCCCAGATCGATGGACTGACGAAGTGCACGGTGCGAACGCCCTTGTTACGCAATTGTTCTTCGAGCGCCAGATTGAAATCCGGCGCATCGACGCCCACGAAGACCTGAGGCCTCGTCGCGATCACGCGCTCCCGCAGCGCGCGACGAAGGCGCAGCAGTCGCGGCAAATGGCGCAGCACTTCGACGTAGCCGCGAACGGATAGCTCGCGCACGTGGTGCCAGGCATCGAAACCGGCGTCGATCATGCGGTCACCGCCAATGCCGACACATTGCATCTCTGGTGCGCGCTGCAGGATTTCGGATATGACGGGCGCTGCGAGCAGATCGCCGGATGCTTCGCCCGCGACGAACGCGATCTTGCGTTCGCCCGCCATTAGCGGACGATGCCGCGCTGCGAGTTCGTCACGAAATCCTTCAGGGCGTCGATCGCGGGCGCAGCCTGCGGATTGTCTTCGGCCAGTGCGGCGAGTGCTGTCACCGCATCGGCGACTGTTAAGCCGTCGCGATACAGCGTTTTATACGCACGCCGCAGCAGGTTGATGGTGTCTGTGTCAAAACCGCGGCGCTTCAGCCCCTCTGTGTTGATGCCATGAGGTTCAGCTGGGTTGCCACTGCAGATGACGTACGGTGGAACGTCACGCAGCACGATCGAGCCACCGGCAGCCATCGCGTGTGCGCCCACCGCGCAGAACTGATGTACGGCGGTCATGCCGCCCAGGATGACCCAATTGCCCAGCGTGACGTGACCGGCGAGAGTTGCGTTGTTCGCCAGGATCGTGTGATCGCCGATGGCGCAATCGTGAGCAATGTGCACCGACGCCATGATCCAGTTGTCGGAGCCGATGCTGGTCACCCCGCCGCCACCGGCAGTGCCGATACTGATCGTGCACGACTCGCGAAATGTATTGCCGTCACCGATCACAAGCTCGGTATCTTCACCCGCATACTTTTTGTCCTGCGGTATTCCACCGATCGCGCAAAAAGAAAAGAAATGATTGTTGCGCCCGATCGTCGTGCGGCCGCCGACGACAACATGCGGCTCGAGCACCGAGCCCGCCCCGATCGTGACGCCGGGACCGACTACGCAGTAAGGCCCGATCTGTACGTCATCCGCAACCTCGGCCGCGGGATCAATCGCTGCGGTCGGATGCGCTCGCGACACTAACGGACCTCGATGCTCTCGCTTCGGCGCTCTTGCGCAGCGTTGCGGTCTGCAGTCCGATACGCGCACATCAGGCCGGCCTCCGCAGCGACTGCGCCGTCGACCAGCGCTCGCGCCTTGAACTTGCCGATACCGCGCATCACGCGCACCATCTCCACCTCGAGCCGCAGCTGATCACCCGGAGTCACCGGCCGCTTGAAGCGCGCATCGTCAATCCCCGCAAAGTAGAACAGCGTCCCGTCGCTCTCGTTCAGATTCAGCGTCTGGTAGGTCAATATCGCCGCCGACTGCGCGAGCGCCTCGATGATCATTACGCCGGGCATCACGGGCAGACGCGGAAAGTGTCCGACGAAGTACGGCTCGTTGATGGTCACGTTCTTCAGCGCCACGATCCGCTCGCCGGGCACGAGCTCCAGCACACGGTCGACCATCACGAAGGGATAGCGGTGCGGCAGCGTTTGCAGGATTTGCTGGATATCCATCATTTCACTTTGTCGGCTTTCGCATCGGAAGCTTTGTGTTCGGATTCCAGTTGTCTCAATCGGCTGCGCAAATCCGGCAGATTGCGCACCACTGCGGCAGCGCGTTCCCAGTCTTTATGCTTCATCGGGGGAAAGAAGCCGGTGTAATGGCCTGATTCGGTGACAGAGCTTGGCACAGCAGTGGCGGGGCCGATGCTCGAGCCGTCTGCAATCGTCAGGTGCCCGGCGATCATCGCCGCTCCGCCGATCCGGCAGCCTTTGCCGATTTTTGTGCTTCCCGCAATGCCGACGCACGCAGCGATCACCGTGTCGGCACCGATGACGCAATTGTGCGCGATCTGAATCTGGTTATCGAGCTTGACTCCATCTTCGATGATCGTATCGTCCATCGCGCCGCGATCGATCGTGGTGTTCGCACCGATCTCGACATCGTCTCCTATAACCACCGCGCCAAGCTGCGGAATCTTGATCCAGCGGCCATCAAAGGGCGCAAAGCCAAAACCGTCGCTTCCGATCACCGCACCGCTATGAATGTTGCAACGCGCGCCAATTCTGCAATCGTCGAGCACGACGGCGCGCGGATAAATTCGCGTTGCATCGCCGATGATGGCGCGTGCACCGATCACGGCACCGGCGCCGATCCATGCACCGGCACCGATGATGGCGCCCTCGCCCACCATTGCTCCGGCATCGATACACGCCGATGCGTCAACTTTTGCGCTGTCGGCGACGTGCGCAGCCGCAGAGATACCGGATTTAACCGGTGCGTCTGGCCTCAGTATTTGCGCGGCATACGCGAACCAAACGTATGGTTGTTCGCACACCGCCATCGCCGTCAACGAGGCCGTCAACGGTTCGGACTGGGACTGCAGCGCGTCGCGGTCCGCGGCACTGAGCACGATCGCACCGGCCCGCGTCTTCAACGCATCGGCGCGATACAGCGGATTGGCAAGAAAGGCGAGATCGGAGCGAGTCGCAATCGCAAGCGGAGCAACGCCGCTTAGCTTGACGTCTGTAGGTCCCACTACGATGGCTTGCAGGCGGCCATTCGAGCGCTCCACTACGGCACTATTCAGATCGGCCAGCGACACACTGACCGCTTTCTTCATTTCAACTATCGGCTGGTGTTGAGCGCTCGCAGCACTCGCTCTGTGATGTCAATGCGCGGATTGAAATACACCGCCTCCTGCACGATCAGGTCGAACTTTTCCTGCTCGGCGATCTGCCTGATGATGCGCGTGCTGCGCTCCTGCAGGCCTTGCATCTCTTCGTTGCGGCGCTGATTCAGGTCTTCCCGAAACTCGCGCTGCTTGCGTTGAAAATCGCGATCGAGCTCGGCCAGCTCACGCTGCCGCCGTCCGCGATCGCTCTCTGTCATCACCGGAGAATCCTTCTCGAAACGCTCGGCAGCCACTTTCAAGCGGGCACCGGTCTCCTCTACGTCCTTCTGACGCTTTGAGAATTCGGCCTCGAGTTTTGTCAGCGCGGCTCGCGCCGGTGTCGATTCGCGCAGCAGGCGCTCGGGGTTGACGACGCCGATCTTGAACTCCTGCGCCGACGCCAATGAACCCGTTGCAATCAGCGTGGCGGCACACGTCACCCGTAGAATTTTTCGCCACGTTTTAACCATCGTTTGTGCCTCCTCGAACGCAAAGATTCTCGCATATCGCATGTCAGAAGCCAGTACCGATCTGGAATTGGAATCGCTGAATCCGGTCTTCGGGTTTCGTATTGAGGGGATACGCGTACGAGAGCCTCAGCGGGCCAAGCGGCGAGATCCAAGCGACGCCTATGCCTACCGAATAGCGCAAATCGCCAAGGTCGATTCTGCCGTTCTCGTACTGCGGCTGACCATTAACGAATACCGGTACACCATTCGCGTCGCGCTGAACCTGCTGTCCCCAGACCCACCCCGCATCGACAAATGTCAGAGCACGCAGCGTACGATCGGCGCCAGGAATCGGCACATACGCCTCAAACGAGAAGTTGATGCGCCGATTGCCACCTAGCGGGCTGTCGTCGATGTCTCGAGGGCCGAGGCTGCCTGTTTCAAAGCCGCGCACGCTGCCGATGCCGCCGACGTAGTAGTTCTTGAAGAACGGATACGGATCACCGCTGTAGCCGTCGCCGTAACCGAGCTCGCCGTTGAACGCGAGCGTGACACGCGGGAAGAGCGCAAAGTATTGCTGGAACTGATAGGTCAGACGGTAGTACTGCAGATCGAGGCCGGGCAGGCCCACTTCGGTAAATACACGCTGATACCGACCGCGCGTAGGCACCAGCAGATTGTCGCGATCGTCGCGCGACCAGCCCGTCGTCAACGCCAGCGAATCAGATACGGCACCGAACTGCTCGACATATTGAACGTATCTGAGCGGTGAAAACGGTGTCAACTCGATCTCGGTGTTCTCATATCGCAGGCCAAAGAAAACACGATCGAACTCAGTAAATGGCACGCCAAACACGACGCCGCCACCGAGCGTCGAATAGCCGACGCTTGAAAGGCCCAGCTCTGCGAGGTCGGACTTGCGGTAGAACAGCTCAAGCGACCGGCTGATCCCTTCGGTAGTGACGTACGGATCGGTGTGCGAGAGAGCGATGATGCGATTCGCCTTGCTGGTGTTGATCTCGAGCGACAATGCGTTGCCCGAGCCAAACAAATTCTGCTGCGCGATTCCACCACTGAGCACCAGACCTTCCGCACTTGAATAACCCGCACCGATCTGGATGTTGCCGGTTGCGCGCTCCTTGACGGTGACATTGACGTCGACCTGATCTGGCGCTGACGGAACGGCTGGCGTATCGACAGTCACCGATTCGAAAAAGCCCAGGCGATCGATCCGATCGCGCGACAAACGCACGCGGTCCGAATCGAACCAAGCGCTCTCGTACTGCCTTACCTCGCGTCGAATCACTTCGTCGCGTGTGCGATTGTTGCCGGCGATGTTGACGCGGCGCACGTACACGCGACGGCCTGGGTCGACGACGATCGTAAAGGCCACCTCGCGCTTTTCGCGATCGGGTTCCGGGTTCGGGTTCGCGCTGGCAAAGGCGTAGCCGAGCGTACTCATGCGATCGGTCACGCGCTTTGCGATTGCGTTGACGCGCTCGGCGCTGAAGACTTCGCCCGGCTTGACATCGATCAGAGGCTGTAGCTCTTCGTCAAGGCCCAGCAGTTCGCCGGTCAGCTTGATGCCGGAAATGGTGTAGCGCTCACCCTCGGACACGTTGACCGAGACAAAGATGTCGCGCTTGTCCGGGCTGATCGACACCTGCACCGAGTCGATCTTGAAATCCAGATAGCCGCGATTCAAATAGTACGAACGCACCGTTTCAAGGTCGGCCGATAATTTTTGCCGCGAATACTGATCGCGCTTTGTGTACCAGGACAGCCAGTTCGGCGTCGACAATTCGATCTGGCTGCGCAGCACACCGTCACTGAACACGTTATTACCCGTGAACGTGATCGATCGAATGCGCGCGATTTCGCCTTCGACTGCCGCGATCGACACGTTGACGCGGTTGCGCTCGATCGGCGTGACGGTCGTCTTGACATCCACTCCGTAAAGGCCGCGTGACAGATATTGCCGGCGCAACTCCTGTTCGGCACGGTCGAGCAGAGAACGGTCGAAGATGCGGCCCTCCGCCAGGCCTACATCGCGCAGCGATTTTAGAACCTGGTCTTTTTCGAACTCTGTAACGCCGCTCAAATCGATCGCGGCGATCGCAGGCCGTTCATCGACAATGACCACGAGTACATCACCATCGACTTCAAGACGCACGTCCTTGAACAATCCACTTGCGTAGAGCGCACGAATCGCCTGCGTGCCGCGCTCGGGATCGAAACGATCGCCCACCCGAATCGGCAGATAGGAAAACACAGTACCCGCTTCGGTGCGCTGCACGCCTTCGACTCGAATATCGCGGACGACGAATTCCTGAGCAGAGGCCGATAGGCACCAGGTGGCGACGACAGCGGCTGCGATAGTGCGCATGACCGGGCGCAACGCTGGCCGCAAAGATGCAGACATGCTGCGCCTAGATGCAACGCGCCGATTCAACTAGCTGTCCTCAGCCAGCCGCAAAACTACTGCGCGCCCCGATCTTGCGTCTGCGGTGCTCAACGTACCTTCGTACGCCTTCGCTCCTCGACGCAACCTCGGGGCTGCTCGCTACGTTTTGCATCAGGCTGATTATGTTGTCTGGAAAATCAGGAAAGCAGCCGCAACACGTCGTTATAAAGCGCCAGCACGGTGAGTAGTCCCAGCAACGCAACGCCAGCGCGTTGCCCCCACTCGACGACCCAATCTGCAGGCGGGCTGCCCGTCAAAATCTCGATTAGATAATACAGTAGGTGTCCGCCATCGAGCATCGGGATCGGTAACAGGTTCAACACAGCAAGACTGATTGAAACCAGAGCGAGAAAACCCAAGAACGGGGCCAAGCCGATGCGTGCGGTCTGCCCCGCGTAATCAGCGATCGTGACCGGCCCCGATAAATTTTTCCACGACGCCTCACCGGTCAGCATCTTGCCGAGCATCTTCAACGAGAACACCGCCGTGTCTGCCGTCTTCTCGACCGCTCGCGGAATGCTTTCAAGCGGCCCGTACTGCACCTTGATCGGCGGCAAGCGGTCGCTTAGCTCCGCGCCGATCCGGCCGAACGAGTTGCCTTTATCGTCCGTGATTCGGGCCGGCGTGACCTGCAAGCGTATCAATCGCTCTTCGCGCTCGACGCCCAGGTCCAGTGTCTTCTCGGCCGATGCGCGGATCGCCGTGCGTAGTTTGTCAGCTGTCCCTATCGGCTCGCCGTTGACCGAGACGACACGATCGCCGGTGCGAAGACCAGCTCGCGACGCCGGGCTTTGCTCGGTGACCTGACCGATACGCGTGGGTCCCTGATACAGGACGAAGCCCATGCGACCGATCAAATCGCTATCAAGATCTTCGGGCGAGATCGATGCAGGTTGGATCGTCAGCTCACGCCGCCCTGCATCGCTGCCTTCTACTTCGATTTCAATGGGCTCGGTCGAGACCGCGCGCTGCAGTAGCAACCACCGCAACTCATTCCAGGACCGGACCGGATTGCCGTCGACGCCGACGACGGTGTCACCGGCGAGCAGCCCCGCGCGAGCGGCAGCCGTCGCTTGCGGGGGAGTTCCGACCACCGCCGCAGGCTCGAACACGCCGACGACGCTCAAGAACCAGTAGACGACTACGGCGAGCAACAGATTTGCAACGGGACCTGCGAGCACGATCGCGATCCGCTTGGATACCGGCTGTCGATTGAATGCGCGCGGCAAATCAGCCGCCGCGATAGGCAGGCACTCAGGATCACGCTCATCGAGCATCCGCACGTAGCCACCGAGTGGCAATGCCGACAAAACCCATTCGGTGCGATCGGGTCCGCGCACCCAACGCGCCAGCGGACGCCCGAAGCCGATCGAAAAGCGCAACACCTTCACGCCCGACTTCTTTGCGACCCAGTAGTGACCGTATTCATGAATCACCACCAGCACACCGAGCGTGAGCAGGAACGCGAGGATCGTCGTCAGTAATGTCATTGGACTCGGGGTCTGTTCACACTAAGAACGTGAGATGCGTTGGGCCGCAATGCGGATGGATGCGCGAAGAGTAGCGCGCCGAATGGTGGTTCCATTCGGCGTGCTGCTCGCCAAAGCAGACGCCGCATTTCGGCCCAACCCGACGGGAAAGACGGATTGCGGCCGCATTGCGTTGTTGCCGCTTCGCTTATTGGCATCAGCCAACGGCGCTCCCGGCGCCTAGCACTGCACCCGCAATCCATCTCTCGCACTCACGTTCTTAGTATGAACAGACCCCAGGCACAAGCTCGTTGGAGCGCGCGCGCGCTTCGCGGTCGATCAGCAATACATCATCGATCGTGTTCGGCGGCGGTGGGTCGTATGTCTCGAGCATCTGTTCAATCGTCGGCGCAATTGCCGTAAAGGGCAACCGCTCGTCAAGGAACGCTTGGACAGCGATTTCATTGGCGGCGTTCAACACGACGCTGGCAGCGCCTCCACGACGCAGCGATGCGTACGCATAATCAAGGCAACGGAAGCGCTGCCGGTCCGGCACCTCGAAAGTCAGCGGGCCGGCCGTGGCAAAGTCCAGGCGCTGCGCCCCGCTTGCAACGCGCTCTGGCCATGCGAGTGCGTACGCCAAAGGCGTTCTCATGTCGGGCGTTCCCATTTGCGCGAGCACGGAGCCGTCTCTGAACTCCACCATTGAATGAATCACGCTTTGCGGGTGAATCACAATGTCGATGCGATCGGCAGGTATCCCAAACAGCCAGCTGGCTTCGATCACCTCGAGCCCCTTGTTCATCAAGGTTGCCGAGTCGACCGAGATCTTGCGGCCCATCACCCACTTCGGGTGCGCGCACGCTTCGTCAGGCGTCACACCGTCGAGATCGTCGCGAGTCAGGAATGGTCCGCCCGAAGCCGTAAGTATCAGGCGCGCACCGACCCGTTCCGATTCGCTGACATTCGCCAGGCATTGATGAATCGCGTTGTGTTCGCTGTCGACCGGCAGCAGCACGCTACCGCCACGCTGCACCGCCGCCATCAGCAAAGCGCCCGCGCAGACAATCGCTTCCTTGTTCGCCAGCAGCAGGCGCTTGCCCGACTCGGCCGCGGCCAACGTCGCTTGAAGTCCTGCGGCTCCGACAATCGCCGCCAGGACCGTGTCGCACTCGGTGGCCTGCGCGACATCGACCAGCGCTGCGCGTCCGCCGCGCGCACGCGCTTTTGCTCCACGCGAATGCAGCGCATCACGCAGAGCTCGCTCCAGCGTTGGATCGCCAATGACTGCAACGTCCGCATCGAACTTCGCAGCGATATCTGCCAGCTCGCTGACGTTCGATTGCGCGGTCACTGCATGCAATCGAAAACGCTGCGGATGGCGCGCGATGACGTCGAGCGCACTTGCACCCACCGAGCCAGTCGCGCCGAGAATCGTCAGCTGTCTCATCGCAACAGATGCCTCATCGAAACAGCCATTGGATCACTACCGCCGAAGGCAGCAGCGGCAGCATCGCATCAACCCGATCGAGCACGCCACCGTGCCCGGGCAGCAACTGTCCACTGTCCTTCACCCCTGCCTGCCGCTTCAACAGACTCTCAAACAGATCGCCGACGATCGACAGCGCCACCAAAAGCGCGAGCAGGAATAGTGCAAACGCCGGCCCGACCGATGCAAACAAATTGTTGGAATAGATTCGCCGGTCTGGAACCAGTAGCCAAATGACCAGCGCGAGCAGCAATACCGCAAGAACCGCACCCGCGACGCCGGCCCACGTCTTACCAGGGCTGATATGAGGTGCGAGCTTTCTGCGCCCGAAGGCACGGCCTGCGAAGTAGGCGGCGGTATCGGCAATCCAGACGATCAACAGTACCGAAAACAAAACGATCACTCCCTGCGATAAAAACCGCATCAGAGCAAACCACGCGGCCAGCATCAGTACGACAGCGAGGCTCATGCCGACGATGCGCGGCAAGCGCAACGTCATGGCGTTGGGCTGCACGAGCAGCACGACGATCGCGATCCAGATAGCCACGGCGATGGCGCCCAAAGGCAGCACGAACGCCTCGATGGCGCTGGACGAGGCCAGTAACACTGCCAGCAGCAAGGCGCTGACGATAAGCGCCACGACGATCGACACTGATCGAGCGGCGCCAGTCAATTGCAGCCACTCCGCCAGCGCGAACCCCAGTAAAGCGGTAACCACGACTGCAAACGCGGTCGATGACCACACCAGTGCGCCGACCGCGACGATCAGCAGCACTGACGCGGTCGCAACGCGCTGCCTCAGCACAAATGCCTCAACTTCCGCCTAAGCGGCATCGGCAATCGCGGAACGGGCGCCGAGCTGTTCGCTGGTCATGCCGAAGCGCCGCTGCCGGCTCGCAAACCAGTCGAACGCGCGATCCAGCTCGGCGGCATCGAACTGCGGCCATAAAACATCGCAGAAATAAAACTCGGTGTACGCCATCTGATAAAGCAGAAAGTTGCTGATGCGCTTTTCGCCGCCGGTGCGTATCAGCAGATCGGGTTCGGGCGCGAATGCCAATGCCAGATGCGATTCGATCTCGGACTCGCTCAGTTCAACCCGATCCACGCCGGACTCGAGCTGCGCGTTCGCCGCGCGCGTCGCCGCTTGTGCGATGTCCCAACGGCCGCCGTAATCGGCGCAAATCGTCAGCTGCAGCTTCGTGTTGTGTTCGGTGCGGCGCTCGGACTCGACGATCAGGCGGCGCAATTCCGACTCGAAGCCCGAGCGATCGCCGACCACGCGCAGCCGCACGCCAAGCTCGATCAGCCTGTCGATCTCGCGCTGCAGAGCAAATACGAAAAGCTTCATCAGCGTCGACACCTCGTCGGGTGGCCGGCGCCAGTTCTCGGAGCTGAAAATAAACAGCGTCAGATATTCGACCCCGCGCTCGCCACACGCCTGCAGTGTCGAACGCACCGCGTCGACGCCGCGCGAATGCCCGGCGACTCGCGGCTTGCCCTGCGCCAAGGCCCAGCGGCCGTTGCCATCCATGATGATGGCGACGTGGCGCGGAATGCAGCGCGCCGGGGTCGTGCTTGTCGAAGGGTTGGAGGCGCGCACGGCCGAGGAAGTCATCGGATGACCGTCAAACGGTCATCACTTCCTTTTCCTTTTCCGCGCCGAGCCGATCGATCTCGGCCACGTAGCGGTCGGTCAGCTTCTGAATCGCTTCCTCCGCACGACGGTCATCGTCTTCGGAAATTTCCTTGTTCTTCAGCATTTCCTTGACGTGATGGTTCGCATCACGGCGCAGATTTCGCACCGCCACCTTGGCGTTTTCGCCTTCGTGCTTGACCACCTTCACCAGTTCCTTGCGACGCTGCTCGGTCAGCAGCGGCATTGGTACGCGCACGATGTCACCACTGGTCGCAGGATTCAACCCGAGATCGGATTCGCGGATCGCTTTTTCGACGACCGGAATCATTTTCTTTTCCCACGGCTGGATCGTGATCGTCCGTGCGTCACCGAGCCCGACCTGCGCCACCTGGTTCAGCGGCATCATCGAACCGTAGTAGTCGACCTGAATGTGATCGAGAAGCCCGACGTGCGCGCGGCCGGTACGCACCTTCGCATAATCGTGCTTCAACGCTTCGACCGACTTCTGCATCTTCTGCTCGGTCGATTTTTGTATATCCGCAATATTCATCGGCTCACTCCTAAGCCATCTCCAAAACTACTGCGCGGCCCGATTTTGCCGCTGCGGTGCTCGCCGTAGCTCTCGTACGCGTGCGCTCCTCGCGGCAATCTCCGGCCGCTCGCTACGTTTTTGAGACGGCTTACGTCTAGACATGAACCAGCGTGCCTTCATCTTCGCCCAGCACGACGCGCTTCAGTGCACCCCGCTTGGCGATATTGAACACCTTAATCGGGAGGTTTTGGTCGCGACAAAGCGCAAACGCGGTGGCGTCCATGATCTCCAGCTTGCGATTGATCGCTTCATCAAAGGTGATGGTCGAATAGCGCGTTGCCTTCGAATCCTTTTTCGGATCCGCCGAGTAAACGCCGTCGACCTTCGTCGCCTTCAACACGATTTGAGCGCCGATTTCGGATCCGCGCAGCGCCGCTGCGGTGTCGGTCGTGAAAAACGGATTGCCGGTGCCGGCAGCGAAGATCACGATCTTGCCCTCTTCGAGGTAGCGCAACGCCTTCGGGCGAATATATGGTTCAACAACCGCCTCGATGTTCAGCGCAGATTGAACGCGCGCTTCGACACCCGCGCGGCGCAGCGCATCCTGCAGCGCCATCGCGTTCATCACCGTCGCCATCATGCCCATGTAATCGGCGGTCGCGCGGTCCATTCCCTCGGCGCCCAGCGCCACGCCGCGGAAAATGTTGCCGCCGCCGATGACAACCGCAACCTCAACGCCGAGCCGCACGACCTCGCCCAGATCCGCGACCATCCCTTCGACGGTGCCACGATTGATACCGAACGCGTCGTCGCCCATTAACGCTTCGCCCGACAATTTCAGCAACACGCGCCGGTAGGCCGGAGCGGTCTGAGCGTCGATCGTCGCGTCGTTGGCCGACATGCGTTTACTCAGGCATCAAATTGGCACTCACGCACGCGCGGTCGCCATGGCGGCGACCTCGGCTGCGAAATCGGTTTGCTTTCGTTCGATCCCCTCGCCGACAACGTAAAGCACAAAGCTGTTGACGCTGGCACCCTTACTTTTTAAAAGCTGCTCGATCGTCTGCTTACCGTCTTCCGCTTTGACGAACACCTGACCGAGCAACGTCACTTCGCGCAAGTACTTCTGTACCGTGCCTTCCGCGATCTTGTCGAGCATCGCTTCGGGCTTGCCCGCCTCGCGCGCCTTCTCAACCGCAATGCGTCGCTCGGTATCGAGCAGATCAGAAGGTACGCCGGTCGCATCGAGTGACTTGGGTTTGCTCGCCGCGATGTGCATCGCGACATCTTTTGCAAGGTCAGCACTCCCGCCAATCAGATCCACGAGAACGCCAATCTTGCTCCCACCGTGGATATAGCTGGCCAGGCTGCCCTTCGCTTCGACTCTCGCAAAGCGGCGGATTGAAATGTTCTCGCCGATCTTGCCGATCAGCGCGGTACGCGTCGCTTCCACGGTGCTTGTACCGAGCGGCAATGAAGCCAATGCCTGCACGTCGGCGGGCTTCTTCGTTGCCACGAGCTTCGCAAGGTCTCGTGCGAACTGCACGAAGTCGGTGTTCTTTGCGACGAAGTCGGTTTCCGAGTTCACCTCGACGATCGCACCGACCTTGCCTGCGCTGTCGATGTCGATCGCGACCACGCCTTCGGCGGCAACGCGGGAAGCGGCCTTACTCGCCTTGTTGCCAAGCTTGACGCGCAGAATCTCCTCGGCCTTGCCCATGTCGCCATTTGCCTCGGCCAGCGCCTTTTTGCACTCCATCATCGGCGCGTCGGTCTTCTCACGAAGTTCCTTCACCATCGCCGCAGTAATTTCGGCCATTACCACTCCTAGTTTCTTTACAAAAAAGGGGCTCACGCCCCTTCCAAGCCTTGAGTTCGACGAAGCTACTGAGCTTCGTTCACTTCAACGAACTCTTCGTCGTTGTCACTGGCCGCCGCCTGCACCACACCTTGCAATGCGGCTGCCTTGCCTTCGAGCACCGCGTCGGCGATCCCGCGTGCATAAAGTCGCACGGCGCGGCTCGAATCGTCGTTGCCGGGAATCACATAGGCAATGTTGTCCGGCGAATGATTGGTGTCTACCACCGCGACGACCGGAATGCCGAGCTTGGCGGCCTCCAGAATCGCAATCTTGTGATAACCCACGTCGATCACGAATAGCGCATCGGGCAGCGCGTTCATGTCCTTGATGCCGCCGATCGCCTTGTTGTGCTTCTCGATCTCGCGCTGAAAGTCGAGCGCCTCTTTCTTCGACATGCGCTCGGTGCCGTTGTCGGCGACGATTTGCTCCATCTCTTTCAGGCGCTTGATCGACACCTTGACAGTCTTGAAGTTGGTCAGCATGCCGCCGAGCCAGCGCTGATCGACGAACGGCATGCCGGCGCGCTGCGCTTCTTCCACGATAGTCTCGCGTGCCTGGCGCTTGGTGCCTACGAACAGGATCGTGCCGCGATTACTCGCCAGTTGGCGAACGAACTTGGTCGCTGCCTGAAACTGATCGAGCGTGCGCTCGAGGTTGATGATGTGAATCTTGTTGCGGTGGCCGAAAATGAACGGTGCCATTTTCGGGTTCCAGAAGCGCGTCTGGTGTCCAAAGTGGACTCCGGCTTCCAGCATTTGACGCATCGTTACCGACATCTAGGTTCTCCAAGGTTAGATCCGGCACGGACATCGAGGCGGGCTGGACTTTTTTGCCTTAGCCCGCACCTTGGGAATGCCGTGCGTGATTTCTTGCTGCTTTTCGTCGCTCAGAGCCGCAAGTAGCCGGATATTATAGCGAACTCAGACGAAAAGACTCACCAATGGCCATCGTAATCAAGACCGTCGAAGAAATCGCCGGAATGCGCCTCGCCGGCCGGCTGGCCTCGGAGGTCCTCGACTTCGTCGCCCCGCACGTCAAGCCTGGCATCACGACCGGCCAGCTGGATCGGCTGTGCCACGACTACATGACGAATGTGCAAAGCACGATACCGGCGCCGTTGAACTACGCGCCGCCAGGTTATCGCCCGTTTCCGAAGGCGATCTGCACGTCGGTCAACCATCAGGTATGCCACGGAATTCCAGGTGACAAGGCACTAAAGAACGGCGACGTGCTGAACATTGACGTGACGGTCATCAAGGATGGGTTTCACGGCGATACCAGCCGCATGTTCTTTGTCGGTGAGCCATCGATCGCCGCGCGACGTCTGAGCGACGTGACGTATGACTGCATGTGGCTTGGAATCGCGCAGGTGCGGCCGGGCGCGACAATCGGCGATATCGGCCATGCGATCCAGGTGCATGCCGAAAAAAATGGTTTCAGTGTCGTGCGCGAATTCTGCGGTCACGGCATCGGCCGCAAGTTTCACGAAGAGCCTCAGATCCTGCATTACGGCAAACCCGGCACGCTGGAACCGCTGACCGCCGGCATGATCTTCACCGTGGAGCCGATGATCAACGCCGGCCGGCGCGAGATCAAGGAGCTGGCGGACGGTTGGACGATCGTGACCAAGGATCACTCGCTATCCGCCCAGTGGGAGCACACGGTGCTCGTGACGGAAACCGGCTACGAAGTGATGACGCTTTCGTCGGGTTCGCCCGCCGTGCCCGCGTTCATCCAACAAAGAAAAACCCAGGCGCGCGAGGACGAGCACGCGCCGGCGTAATTGCTCGATGCAAGACGTAGCGAGCAGCCCTGAGCTTGCGTCGGTGGAGCGCACGACGTACGCGAGGTACGTCGAGCATCGAAGACGCAAGATCGCGGCGCCCAGTAGGTTTCCATGAACGACATCGCGTTCAAGATGCGCGATCGCCTGCGGCAACAGCGCGCAAACCTGATCCAACGCTTTAACGCCGGCGGCTCCGCCGACGCCTTACTGCGCGGTTTGTCGCGCTCGGTCGACGCATTGTTGCGCGAAGTGGCCGAAGCGAGCGGCATTACATCGCGCGCGACGCTGATCGCGGTGGGTGGTTATGGTCGCGGCGAGCTTTTTCCACATTCCGACGTCGACGTGCTGATCCTGCTCAATCAACCGGCAACCGAAGACGACGCGCGCACCATCGAAAACCTGGTCAGCCTGCTGTGGGACCTCGGAGTTCCGCTCGGGCACAGCGTGCGAACGCTCGACGAGTGCATCGTGGAGGCGCAGCGAGACATCACAGTTCTGACGGCGATGCTCGAGTCGCGGCTGCTGACGGGGCCACGTTCGCGCTACGTTGCGTTTTCGCGCGCGATCGTCGCGGTTCTGGACCGGGAAGCGTACTTCCGCGCCAAGCTGCTCGAGCAGCAGCATCGACACATCAAATATGACGAAGCGCCCTACAGCCTGGAGCCCAACGTCAAGGAAAGTCCCGGTGGCCTGCGCGATCTGCAAGTCGTGGTGTGGGTCGCGCGTGCCAGCGGTTACGGTGGCAGCTGGGCCGAGCTCGCCCGGCGCGGGTTTATCACCGACGAAGAGGCACGCATCATTCGACGCAGCGAGCGACGCATCAAGGAGATTCGCACGCGTCTGCACTTGATCACGGGCCGACGGGAAGACCGACTCGTGTTCGACGTGCAGGATGCAGTGGCGCAGATGAGCTCAGATTCACGCAACGGCCAACTGTCGTCCGAGCGAAGTGCTGATGCAGCAGTATTACCGCTCGGCCAAAGTCGTCACGCAGATGAATACGATTTTGCTGCAGAACATCGAGCAACGTCTTTTCGGGCGTGAGCAAAGTGAAGCGCGCGTGCTTGATGCGACTTTTGTCGTACGCAACGAATTACTCGACCTCGCGCAGGAATCCGGCCTGGAGGCCGATCCGAACGGCATTTTGCGAGCGTTTCTGCTGATGGCGCAGCATCGCGAGCTCAAAGGAATGTCGGCGCGGTTGATGCGCGCGCTCTGGCACGCACGCGTCAAGGTCGACGCGCGCTACCGCCGCGACCCGGCCAACCGCGCGACGTTCATCGCACTGCTGCAGCAACCGAAGGGTGTATTGCACGAGCTGCGCCGGATGAATGACTTGTCGGTGCTTGGCCGCTACCTGCCGGTGTTCCGCCGCATCGTCGGACAAATGCAGCACGACCTGTTTCATGTCTACACCGTCGATCAACACATTCTGCAGGTGCTGCGCAATCTGCGTCGCTTCACGCTCTCCGAGCACGCTCATGAATATCCGCTGTGCAGCCAGTTGATGGCGGATTTCGACCGGCCCTGGGTGCTCTACATCGCCGCGATTTTTCACGACATCGCGAAAGGGCGCGGTGGCGATCACAGCGATCTGGGCAGCCGCGATGCGAGGCGATTCTGCCGCGATCACGGGCTCGACCGTACGGACACTGCGCTCGTCGAGTTTCTGGTTGCACAGCATCTACTGCTTTCGCAGGTGGCGCAAAAACAGGACCTCGCCGATCCGGCGGTAATCGAACGCTTTGCGGCTCGAGTCAAGGACGAGCGCGCGCTGGTCGCGCTGTATCTGTTGACAGTCGCCGACATCCGCGGCACCAGCCCGAAAGTGTGGAATGCGTGGAAGGGCAAGCTGCTCGAAGATTTATTTCGCTCGACGCGGCGACTTCTTGGTGGTGGAACGGTCGCACCAACCGCGGTTCTCGAAGGCCGCAAGCAGGAGGCGATCCGCATCCTGCGGCTCTACGGGTTATCGGACGAAGCGCGCGATGGACTCTGGCAACAGCTCGACGTCGTTTACTTCCTTCGCCACAGCGCGCAGGACATTGGGTGGCACACCCGATCGCTTTTCAGCAGGGTCGACAGTGAGCGACCGATCGTGCGCGCTCGCCTGGCACGCATCGGTGAAGGCGCAGAGGTGCTGATCTACGTCAAGGACCAGAAAGGGTTGTTTGCGCGCGTCTGCGGCTATTTCGATAGCCGCAACCTGAGCATTCTCGACGCCCGCGTGCACACGACGCGCCATGGTTATGCGCTCGATACTTTCCTTGTCACTGATCACGGCCGCGCGCGCCACTACCGTGAGCTGCTAAGCCAGATCGAGCACGAGCTCGCAGAGTGGATATCGAAAGAGCACGAGCTACCGGCACCCGGGCCCGCCGAGAAGTACCGTCAATCGCGACAATCTCGCCAGTTCCCAGTGTCGCCGACCGTGCAGTTGCAGCCCGACGAGCGCGGATCTCGCCATCTGTTGTCGGTGGTCGCCACTGACCGGTTGGGATTGTTGTATTCGATTGCCCGAGTGCTTGCGAGGCACGACCTCGAGGTACACACCGCCAAGGTGTTGACGCTCGGCGAACGCGCGGAAGACGTGTTTCTAATCTCAGGCGCAGCGCTGGCCTCGGCCAAGGGACAGCTTGCGATTGAAAGCGACCTTCTCGACGCGCTAGCGGCGCCGCATCAGTCGTCAGCTTCAGCCATTTCCGGAAACAGAATTTCGGTGTAGCCGAAGCGCGAGAAGTCGCGCATGCGCATCGGGTACAGAATACCGTCGAGGTGATCGCATTCGTGCTGCACGACGCGCGCATGGAAGCCGTCGACGATGCGATCGATCGGCCGTCCCTGCAGATCAACGCCGGTGTAACGGATTCTGGAGTGGCGCGGAACGACGCCGCGCAAACCTGGCACCGACAGGCACCCTTCCCAGCCTTCTTCTACTTCGTTGCCTAGCGGCTCGATAACCGGATTGATCAGAATCGTTTGCGGAACCGGGTCCGCATCAGGGTAGCGAGGGTTGCGCGCTTCCGGATCGCTGTAGCCGAAGATCACGACACGCAGCGGAACACCGATCTGCGGTGCCGCGAGCCCTGCACCGCTGGCTGCGTGCATCGTTTCGAACATGTCGTTGACCAGCGTCTTGAGCTCGGGCGCCGCAAGGTCACGCACCGGCTGCGACACTTCAAGCAGGCGCGGATCCCCCATGCGCAGAATCTCGTGAATCACGGCGTCCCCTCGAAAAACGACGTCAAAATGCGAACGGCCCGGACGATGCTTTGATTCATGACTTCGCCGAGTTGTTCCAGCTTGATCGCCTGCGCGCTGTCTCCGCGGCCGGCTGCATGATTGATGACCACGGCGATCGATGCATATTCCAGACCCACCTCGCGCGCCAGCACCGCCTCGGGCATGCCCGTCATACCCACGACGTCACCGCCTTCGCGTGCGATGCGCTCGATCTCGGCCGCGGTTTCAAGCCGCGGTCCCTGTGTGCATGCGTACACCGCACCGTCGAATAACTTTTCATTGCATGCTGCCGCCGCGGCTATCAAACGCCTCCGGAGCGCGCGCGAATACGGCTGCGTAAAGTCGACGTGCGTCACCGGCATTTCGGAGCCTTCGAAGAACGTGCTCTTTCGGCTGTGCGTGTAATCGATGATTTGATCAGGCAGAACCAAAGTGCCCGGTATCAGGTCGGCGCGGATGCCGCCGACCGTGGCGACTGCGATCACGCCTTCGACTTTCAATTCCTTCAGTGCCCAGATGTTGGCGCGATAGTTGATCTCGTGCGGCGATAGCGTGTGGCCGTATCCGTGACGCGCCAGGAACACGGCTTCGGCGCCTGCGAACTCACCGAACGTCAGCGCCCCCGAGGGCTCGCCATAGGGCGTGCGCATGACCTGCCGGCGTGGATTCTGTAGCGCGGTGAGCTTGGCCAGGCCGCTGCCGCCGATGATTGCGTACAAACTAGTCCTCCCAACAATTTCTTGTAATTGCGCTTCGTCGATGATAGACACGTCGAGCTCGCGCGCCTTCGCAAGCTTTGACCCGGCGTCATCACCCGCCACCACATAGTCGGTTTTCTTCGATACCGAGCCGGAGACTTTGCCGCCCGCCGCCTCGATCATCGATTTGGCATCGTCGCGTTTTAGCGTCGGCAGTGTTCCGGTGATTACGAACGTCTTGCCGGCCAGCGGGCCGACCGGCTTGCGGACAGGATCCGATTCGGTCCAGTGAACTCCGGCAGCACGTAGTTGCGCGATACTTTCGCGGTTGTGCGATTCGGCGAAGAAATGCGCGATCGATGCGGCGACAACGGGTCCTACATCGGGAACCTGCAGTAACTCGCTCTCCGATGCATTCATGATCGGATCAAGCTTTCCGAAGTGGCGCGCCAGATCACGCGCGGTTGACTCGCCGACGTGGCGTATGCCGAGCGCATAAATGAAACGCTCGAGCGTGGTGCTGCGAGCGCGCTCGAGGGCGGCCACCAGGTTCGCGGCCGATTTGCCTCCCATCCGATCCAAAGCGGCCAGCGTTTTGGCATCTAGCCTGAATAGATCAGCTGGCGCATGGACCAGGCCGGTATCGACCAGCTGATCCACGATCTTGTCGCCAAGCCCTTCAACATCCAACGCACGCCGGCTGGCAAAGTGCAGCAGTGCCTGCTTGCGCTGCGCACCGCACACAAGGCCGCCTGTGCAACGGCTGACGGCTTCGCCCTCCTCGCGATAAACGCGCGACGCACACACCGGACAGCGCACCGGCATCTTGAACACCTTGGCACCGCTCGGCCTGCGCTCGGGAACGACTGCGACGACTTCGGGAATCACGTCTCCCGCGCGGCGCACGATGACGGTGTCACCGATGCGAACATCCTTGCGGCGGATTTCGTCTTCGTTGTGCAGCGTGGCGTTGGTGACCGTGACACCACCCACAAAGACCGGTGCAAGGCGAGCGACTGGCGTCAGCGCCCCGGTGCGCCCAACCTGAATATCGATGCCGATCAATTGCGTCACTGCTTCCTGCGCTGGAAACTTGTGCGCAATCGCAAAGCGCGGTGCACGCGAAACGTACCCAAGGACTTGTTGATCGGCGCGTGAATTGACTCGGTAAACGACGCCGTCGATCTCGTACGGCAGCGTCGAGCGCCGCTCTCCGACGGCTTCGTAGAAACGCAAGCAGCCGGATACGCCTTCGACGACCGCGCGCTCGCGCGCCACCGGCACGCCCAGGTCGGCGAACCAGTCAAGCAGTGCTGCGTGAGTCGAGGGTTCTGGCGCGCCTTGCAGCTCACCCAGGCCGTACGCATAGAAACGCAACGAACGCTGCGCGGTGATGCGGGGATCGAGTTGCCGGAGCGCACCGGCGGCGGCGTTGCGGGGATTCGCGTACTCGCGTTGCTCCTTTTCTCTCTGCCGCTGATTTAATCGCTCGAACTCGCGTTTAAACATCATCACTTCACCGCGAACTTCAAGCACGGCGGGCGCCCGCTTGCCGAGGCGCAGCGGAACCGCACGGATCGTGCGGATATTTGCTGTCACGTCCTCACCGACCGCGCCGTCACCGCGTGTCGCACCGAGAACCAGCTCGCCGCGCTCATAGCGCAGATTGACGGCAAGGCCGTCGAATTTCAGCTCGCACGCGTACTCGATCTGTTTCACCGGCCGGCCCGCTCGCGCCAATCCATCGCGCGCACGTGCATCGAAAGCTGCGACGCTGGCCTCGTCGAATGCGTTGTTCAGCGACAGCATCGGCATCGCATGACGAACTTCGCGAAACTCACGGCTCGGTGCGCCGCCGACACGTTGGGTCGGCGAATCCGGCGTAATCAGCTCCGGGTGTGCAGCTTCGAGCGCCTGCAGCTCGTGCATCAGCCGGTCGTACTCGGCGTCGGGCAACGTCGGTTGATCTAGCAGGTAATAGTCGTGATCGGCTTTCGCGATCAGTTGGCGCAGGCGCCGAACCTCGTCTGCCAGCGGCTTTGCGACCCCCATTGAGGCGTCAGCCAACGTACAGACGATGCGCCCGCAAGGAGCCCGGCTCAATACCGGCAGCGCGCATGTCGCTCGCCAGCTTTTCGAGTTCGGACTCGATCACCGATTGCGCAGTGGACTCGACAGTGCGGCCATTGTCATCGACAACACGCGCGTTCAACCGTGCAGCCAGCCGATGCGCAACTTCGAACAGCGCAGACAATGGCGACGGCTCGGCGCTGGAGCGCGGGACGTCGAGCGCTAGCGCCAATCGCTGCGTCGGAAAAGGTCCTGTCGAAGTCATCGAAAGCGCGATCGGACGGTCCGCGTCGACCGGCTCCCAGCGCTCGTGCCCTACGCCGCTCAGGCCTGCCTCGATCGCGGCTGCATCGACGTTGGAGCGGCCCCATGCCTCCGCCAATGCCTCCAATGTCAGTGTTATCTGCACATCGAAGCGCGCGCACAACGCATCAAGCGCCGCAGCCTGGTGCACCAGGCGCGCTACGTCAGGCGGATCGAAGTCTGCGTCGATCGATACGGCAATCTGCTGAACCGTCGCAACGAAGCGTGACGCGTCGATCTCGCTTAACGAATGACGCCGTGTGGCCAGCTGCACCGCGATCAGCATTTCGGAATAAAACCCGAAACGGTCGGGCAAGCTCCAGTGTCCGGCTTTGCTGTCCCACACCGCAAGATGAATTGGCAACGGCAATACAAGCCGGTCGAGCTGTGCGCGCGCTTCGAGCGCCGCCACACCATCGAACGCATGCACGCAGCGCAGCTCGAGCATGAGGTCGAGCAGCGCATCTTCTACCCACCCGCCTACTGCTTGCGTCGCCGCAGAAGCGTCGTCGCCCAACGCTTCACTGCTCGTGTCGGGCGCGACAGAAGGGCCGATCGTTGGCTCGATTCGGACCGGGGCTTGACTGGCGTTTCGGGCGTTTCGCGCAGTGCGCGCGAGACCCCCCCGATCCGGCATCGGTCGATCCAGCGTGGCAGCCTCATCATCGCCGTCGGCGTCATCGAGCCGAGCCGACTTGCGCTCCTGCCATTTGCCGTACAGATACAGCGCGACCAGCAAGACCGCTGCAATCGCGAGCAGTACCCAGGTCAGCGGTCTCACTTGGCTACGCGGCCTCGGCTGTCAAACGCACGGCGCTGTCGATATCGACCGCGACGATGCGCGACACCCCTTGCTCCTGCATCGTGACGCCAACCAGCTGTTGGGCCATCTCCATCGAGATCTTGTTGTGCGTAATGAACATGAATTGCGTTCTGTCCGTCATCGATTCGACCAGCCGGCAGAACCGTTCGGTATTCGCATCGTCGAGCGGCGCATCGACCTCGTCAAGCAAACAAAACGGAGCTGGGTTCAACTTGAACAATGCAAACACGAGCGCAATCGCAGTCAGTGCCTTTTCGCCACCGGACAGCAGATGGATCGTGCTGTTGCGCTTGCCCGGCGGCTGCGCCATCACCTGGACTCCCGCATCGAGAATCTCTTCGCCGGTCATGATGAGCCGCGCCTCGCCACCACCGAACAGCTTGGGAAACAATTGGCCGAACTGAACGTTGACCGCGTCGAACGTCTGCTGCAGCATTTGCCGCGTCTCACGGTCGATCTTGCGAATCGCGTCTTCGAGTGTCGTTATCGCCGCCGTCAGATCCGCAGACTGCGCATCCAGAAAATTCTTTCGCTCGCGCGACGTCGTCAGCTCTTCGAGCGCAGCGAGGTTAACTGCCCCGAGCGCCTCAATTTCCTGCGAGAGACGCAAGATCTCCGCCTGCAGCGCAGCGGCTTTCTGCGGCGGCTTCGTCAGTTTCTCGGTCAGTGCCGTTTCATCAGCGCCCGCCTCGGCGAGCTGAGTTGCAAATTGCTCCGAAGAAAGTCGCGCCGCCTGTTCTTTCAGCTGTAGCTCGGTCAGTTTGTCGCGCAACGGTTGCACGTCGCGCTCAAGCGTGATTCGCTTCTCGTCGGCAACGCGTAGCTGCTGTGCGAAGTCGTCCAGATGGCTGCGCGCATGGCGCAATGCCTCTTCGGCGGCCGAGCGCCGAGCAAGCCAGTCCGCCAGACCGGCGCGCGCCCCGCTGTCGTCGAGCCGCTTCAATTCGTCTTCGGCGCGCGCGATTTCGTCGCCCAGGCGTTGCGCGTCCGCGCTCGCGGCCTCGGCGCCTCGTGCAAGGTCGACTTCGCGCTCGCGGTTCGAGTTCAACGCGAACTCGCAATGCTGGCATGCCGTTTCGAGCACGCGCTGCTCGTCGCGCGCGGCACGCAGCGCACGATCGGCTTCCTCGTACGTCAAACGCGCGCGTTCAACTGCTTCCTGGCGCGGCGAGAATTCGGCGTCAAGCTGCTCAAACCGAGCGTCCGCTTGCTCGCGCTGCAAGCGCGCTTCGCGTTCGTTGGCCTCGATCTCCTGCACTTCGGTATCAATCTGACGTGTGCGGTGTCGGACGCGATCGATAAGCTCTTCGAGGCGAACTGATTCAAGCTGCAGCGCGTGCATTTGTGCTCGTCGCGCTTCAGCGTCCTGCCGCGCTGCATCGCGTGCCTGCTGTGCGGACTTCAGCTCGGCTTCGGCACGCGCCACCGCCGCGGTCGCTTGCTCGGCAATTAACCGTTGCGCACGGACTTCGCGCTCCAGATTCTCGATCTCGAGTCGACGCGCAAGCAGCCCGGAAGCTTCGTCGTCGGCTGCATAAAAGTGCACATCGTGGCGCGACACACGATGCGCCGCCTGTACGACAAACTGCCCGCCCGGAGGCAATTGGCCTCGCGCGGCCAGCGCCGCTGCAAGATCGTCGGCGACAAACACATTGGCGAGCCAGTCTGCGAGCAACGCCGCGAACGCAGCATCATGCGTACGCACCAGCTCGCTGAGCCGGCGGAATCCTGCCAACTGCGGCAAATCGCGAGCATCGTTTCCAGTGGCGCCGCTGATTGAATAGAACGCCACACGCGCGGGCGGCGCATCCGCGGCCAAGCCGCCGATCGTGTCGAGCTTGCCGACTTCGACGCCCTGCACGCGCTCCCGTAACACCGCTTCGAAAGCAGTCTCCCAGCCGGGTTCAACAACCAGCTTTCGAAAAAGGCGGGGCAGATTCTCCAGGCCTTGCGCGCGCAGCCACGGGTCAAGCTTGGAATTCGCTTCCACGCTCGCCTGCACTTGCTTCAGCGCCTGCAGATGCGCTTCGAGTCTCGCCAGCACTTCGCCCTGTCGCGTGCGGTCATCGATGCGCTGCTGGCGCTGCTCGGTCATCCGATCGACGCTTGCCTCATTGCGCTGTTGTGATTCGGCGTGTTCTGCTATCTCGCTCTCATTTTTCGCAAGCTGTTGTTTCAAGTTCGCAAGCTGCGCTTCGTCGGGCGAACCAATCGACGCCTGTTCCTCGCTGAGACGCTCGCGGCGCTGAGCGAGCTGGGCCAGCTGACGGTCTGCGTTGCGCTGCTCGGCAGCTGCCGCTTCGATCGCTTGCTCTGCGAGGGCCGCCTCGGCCTGCGCGGCGGTTACCGCGTCCCGCGTGGCGCGGTACGTCTGTTCCAGCTGGGGCAGCTTCGATTCATGCTCGGAAACGCTTGCCTTGGCATCCTCGAGCTGCTGCACCATGTCCGCGATCGCCTGCACGAGCTCAACTGCGCGCTGGCGAAGCTCGCCATGCTCGCTCAGCCGAACGTTGCGTGTTGCAACCAATGAATCGATCTGCGCAGACAGCCGCGTTCGGCTTTCTGCAATCAGCCGTATCTCGGACTCCAGTTTGGCGACTTCGGCATTGACTTCGAACATCGCGCCCTGCGCGTTGTGAACGGCATCGCTGGCGGCGAAGTGCGCGTTTCGAATATCTTCGAGCGCGCGTTCGGCACTGCGCAGCTCGGCCACGTGTGCATCGAGCGCGACGGTGCGATTGCCAATATCGCGCGTGACCTTGTCGCGCTCGGCGTCGGCCTCGCGCCGGCGAGTCAGCCACAACAGTTGCTGCTGCTCATCGTGAGTTGCCTGCAAAGAGCGGTAGGTCTGCGCGACCGCGGCCTGCTGCTCGAGCTTGCCGATCTGCGTATCGAGTTCCCGGAGGATGTCTTCGACGCGCGTCAGGTTGTCACGCGTATCGGACAGGCGGTTCTCGGTCTCGCGGCGACGCTCCTTGTATTTGGACACGCCGGCGGCTTCCTCGAGGAAGATGCGCAGCTCTTCGGGCCGCGCCTCGACGATGCGCGAGATCATTCCCTGGCCGATGATCGCGTACGCGCGCGGTCCGAGCCCGGTACCGAGGAACATGTCGTGCACGTCGCGCCGGCGCACGTTCTGGTTGTTGATGTAATAGCTCGACGACCCGTCGCGCGTCAGCACACGCTTGACCGATATCTCGGCGTACTGCGCCCATGCGCCACCCAGCTTGTGCCCAGAGTCGCCTTCATGATTGTCAAACGCAAGCTCAACACTCGCTCGGCCGGCAGGCTTGCGATCGCCCGAGCCGTTGAAGATGACGTCCTGCATTGATTCGCCGCGCAGCTCTGCGGCCTTGCTCTCGCCGAGCACCCAGCGCACGGCGTCGATCACATTCGACTTGCCGCAGCCATTGGGACCCACGACACCTACGAGCGTGCCGGGAACGTCGATCGGCGTTGGATCGACAAATGATTTAAACCCGGCGAGTCTGATCTGCCGAAGGCGCACGTTTTGTCAGGGGTGGTGATTTGGAGCGCATGCAAGATGCGCAAAGCGTTCGAGAGTGCAGTCGCCGGTCTTCCTACGCGATCTTCTTATAATACCGTGCAAGCCTGTCTCATTCCTCAGCATCATCCTGCATGGCCACTCGCCCCTCCAAGATCCTCGAAACATTCGCCAACCCGTCGCCGAAGCGCGACTACTGGGTGCGAATGAGAATTCCTGAGTTCACATGCCTCTGTCCGCTGACCGGCCAGCCTGATTTCGCGACGATGGTGCTCGACTTTGTTCCGGACAAGCGCAATGTCGAGCTGAAGAGTCTGAAGCTTTACATGTGGTCGTATCGCGATGAGGGCGCGTTTCACGAAGCCGTGACCAATGCGATTTTGGATGATCTGGTCAAAGCCATTGCGCCACGCTTCATGCGCCTGACCGCACACTGGTACGTGCGAGGCGGAATCTTCACAACGGTGACGGCCGAGCATCGCAAGAAAGGCTGGAAGCCCGACGCGTACGTGCCGGTTCGCGAAGAATCGACCGGCACCCCAAGCCAAGAGCCGCGTTGAATCCCGATCTCGATAGCCTGCACCCGTACCCCTTTGAGCGGCTGCGCCAACTCTTCGCAGGCATCAAGCCGCCCGCGGGTCTTTCGCCGATCAACCTCTCGATCGGTGAGCCGAAGCATCCAACGCCCGCCTTTATTCTTGAGGCGTACGCGAAGGCGCTGCCGGGAGTTGCGAGCTACCCGCTCACCGCCGGTATACCGGAGTTGCGCGAAGCGATCGCCGTATGGGCAGCGCGTCGTTATCAGCTGAAAACGCTCGATCCTGCGACGCAGGTGTTACCGGTTTCCGGAACGCGCGAAGCGCTCTTTTCTTTTGCGCAAACCGTTATCGACCGTACGCGCGATGCGCACGTGGTGGCACCGAATCCGTTCTATCAGATCTACGAGGGTGCAGCGTTGCTGGCCGGGGCAAAGCCCATCTATCTGGCGACGACGGCGGACGATGGCTTCCGGATGCGATTCGAGACGCTGACAGACGGTGAATGGCGCAACGTTCAACTGGTCTACGTCTGTTCACCGGGCAACCCGACCGGACATGTGATGACGCTCGACGAGTGGAAGCGACTGTTCGAGCTCTCGGACCGCTACGGTTTTGTCATCGCGTCGGACGAGTGCTACTCGGAGATCTATTTCGAGGAAGGCAAAGCGCCGCTGGGTAGCTTGCAGGCGGCGGCAGAGCTTGGCCGCGATTCTTACGAGCGCCTTGTGATGTTCTGCAGCCTGTCGAAGCGATCGAGTGTTCCCGGAATGCGGTCCGGCTTCGTCGCGGGTGACGCCGATGCGTTGCAAAAATTCTCTGCTGTATCGCACCTACCATGGCACCGCGATGAGTCTCCCGGTACAACATGCGAGCATCGCCGCGTGGCAGGATGAAGCGCACGTCGTCGAAAACCGGCGGCTCTACGCACAGAAGTTCGAGAAGGCCACACCGATCATCGCCCCGCGGCTTCCATGTTCGATACCGGATGCGGCGTTCTATCTTTGGGCACGCACGCCTGTCAGCGACACCGAATATGCGCAGCGTTTGTACGAGCACAGAAACGTGACCGTGTTGCCGGGCAGCTATCTGTCACGCGACTCGAGCGCAGGCAATCCGGGCCGAGGCTACGTCAGGATTGCGTTGGTTGCATCGTATGCTGAGGCTGTCGATGCCGCCCAGCGCATTGCGTCTCTCGATCCCGCGAGTCCTTGATGAATCTAGAAGCCGTAATCAACGAAGCCCACGAGCAACGTGCGGCGCTGAGCGCATCCTCGGCCCCTCCGGAAGTGCGAACTGCCGTCGAGCAGACAATCGCTCAGCTCGATGCGGGCACTTTGCGCGTGGCGGAAAAGCGCGGCAGCGAGTGGGTGGTGCATCAGTGGGTGAAGAAGGCGGTGCTCCTTTCATTCCGGTTGAACGACAACGCACCGATTCAAGGCGGCTTCGGCCAGTTCTATGACAAGGTGCCGAACAAGTTCGCAACATGGGACGCTGCTGCGTTTGCGCGCTCAGGGGTTCGGGTGGTCCCGCCGGCGGTCGCTCGGCACGGCAGCTTCGTGGCCAAAAATGTCGTGATGATGCCGTCGTTCGTCAACATCGGCGCGTATGTGGACGAAGGCACGATGGTCGATACGTGGGTCACCGTCGGTTCGTGTGCGCAGATCGGCAAGCACGTGCATCTGTCGGGCGGTGTCGGCATCGGCGGCGTACTCGAACCACTGCAGGCGAACCCGACGATCATCGAGGACAACTGCTTCATCGGTGCCCGATCCGAGATCGTGGAAGGCGTGATCGTCGAGGAAAACTCGGTGATTTCGATGGGTGTCTACATCAGCCAGAGCACGAAGATTTATGACCGCGCCACCGGCGAAGTCAGCTACGGCCGGGTACCCGCCGGCTCGGTCGTGGTTTCGGGCAATCTGCCCTCCGCAGACGGCAAATACAGCCTTTACTGCGCTGTGATCGTCAAGAAAGTCGATGCAGGTACGCGAGCCAAGACTGCGATAAACGAGCTCCTCCGCGACTAGCTCCCTGTGGCCGTCAGCCCATAAATTCGCCCACTTTTCATCCGTTTGGCGGTATGCCAAGCGCCAATTTCGCGCTTTATCCTTGCCCTTCCGATCTGACGCAGGAACCGACCGATGTCCCTGGAACGCATGTTCAATCTGATGGCCGAAAAACAGGCGTCGGATTTATTTTTCTCGGTTGGCTCGCCGATCACGATCAAGATCAACGGAGTGTGCGTGCCGATCAATCAGGACCGGCTGGCGCCGCAGGCAATTGTGTCGCTGCTGGCCGAGCGGCTGACCGACGCGCACTTTCGCGAGCTCGAAGATTCGCGCGAATTGAACATCGGCCTGCCGGTGCAGGGTATCGGCAGCTTCCGTCTGAGTGCATTCCTGCAACGCGGGTCGATTTCCGCGGTGATTCGTTTCATACCGCACGATGTGCCGAAGCTCGATGCGCTGCATCTGCCAGAGGTCCTGAAGGACCTGATCATGGAGCGCCGCGGCATGATCCTGGTCGTCGGCGCAGCCGGTTCCGGTAAATCGACAACGATTGCGTCAATGCTCGATCATCGGAACGAGCTGAGCACGGGGCACGTGCTGACATTCGAAGATCCGATCGAATATCTGTTTCGCAACAAGAAATCGATTATCAATCAGCGTGAGATTGGCTCGGACGCACGGACGCTGCAAGCGGCGCTGCGCAGCGCGATGCGGCAGGCTCCCGACGTCATTTTCATTGGCGAGATCCGCGACCGCGACACGATGAGCGCGGCGGTGGCGTATTCGATGTCGGGTCACCTTGTAGTAGCCACGCTGCATGCGACCAACAGCGCACACGCACTGAATCGCGTCATCAGCTTTTATCCTCCCGAAACGCGGCAAGCCTTGTTCCAGGACATGTCGGTCGCCATCAAGGCGATCGTGTCGCAGCGATTGATCCGCTCCAAGCGCGGCGGACGCGTGCCGTCGGTCGAAGTCCTGATGAATACGCGACACATTTCCGACCTGATCGAGCGCGGCGACGTACCTGCGATCAAGGAAGCGATGGAGCAAAGTCTCGCGCCCGAAAGCATCTCGTTCGAGCAGAGTCTGTATTCGTTGATCCAGGCCGACCAGATCACGCGCGAGGACGCCCTTTCCGCGGCAGACTCGCAGAACAATTTGCTCTGGTTCATCAACAATGCCGGCAAGCCGCTTTCGCCGGCCGAGCGCAAGCAGCGCGAAGCAGACTCAGGACACCAGGACGCTTCATTCTCCGAGTTCACGCTGAACATCTAAAGGCGGACAAAAGTACACCCCTACTTTTGTCCGATTAGTTTGGGCGGAACCGCTGGCAAGGCCAGACAATTCCGCCACTAGCACGGCAGCAAAAGCCTGCGGCTGCGGACCGCGAACAGCACCATCGACTTGCACCGCTACAATCGCGGCCGCCTCGTCCGATGACTTCCACTCTCGAACTCACTCAGCAGTTGATCGCACGCCGATCGGTGACGCCGGTCGACGACGGGTGCCAGGCGCTGATTGCAGAGCGCTTGCGATCAGCCGGCTTCGCGGCCGAAACAATCAGCACCAATGGCGTCACCAACGCGTGGCTGCGTCGAGGAAGTGAAGCCCCTGTTTTCGTCTTCGCAGGCCACACCGACGTCGTGCCTTCAGGGCCGCTCGATAAATGGTCATCCGATCCGTTCAAGCCGACGATTCGTAACGGCACGCTGTACGGCCGCGGAGCCTGCGACATGAAAAGCTCGGTCGCCGCGTTCGTCGTCGCCGCGGAACAGTTCGTCGCCGAAAATTCGGCGCATCGCGGCTCGATCGCCCTGCTGCTCACGTCGGATGAAGAAGGTCCGGCCACCGACGGTACGGTCAAGGTGGTCGAGGCGTTGCGCGCGCGCGGCGAGAAAATCGATTACTGCATCGTCGGCGAGCCGACGTCGGTCGCTGCATTGGGCGACACGATCAAGAACGGTCGACGCGGATCGCTGTCAGGCCGATTGGTTGTCAGCGGCATTCAAGGCCACGTTGCTTATCCGGAACTGGTTCGCAATCCTGTGCATCAGGTGGCGCCCGCACTGGCGGATCTGGCGGCGGAACGCTGGGACGACGGTAACGAATTTTTCCCGCCCACTTCCTTTCAGATTTCAAATGTGCACGCCGGCACCGGCGCGCTCAACGTCGTGCCGGGCAGCTGCGAGGTTGATTTCAATCTGCGCTTCGCTCCGGTATCGGAAGCCGAGTCGCTGAAGACCCGCATCGAAAGTATTTTGCGCAGGCATGGGCTCGAATTTTCAATTCAATGGACGCTGGGTGCACGCCCGTTCATGACGCCGCCCGGCGATCTGTCCAGCTCGATCATGCGCGCCATCTCCGAAGTGACCGGCCGCAAGCCCGATATTTCGACGACAGGCGGCACATCGGATGGCCGCTTCATTTCAACGTTCTGCTCGCAGGTGATCGAATTCGGCCCGCCAAATGCATCGATCCACAAGATCGACGAGCACATTGCGGTCTCAGATCTCGAACTGCTGAAGAACGTGTATCGACGCACCCTCGAGTTGCTGCTCGCGTAGGCGCAACACCAAAAATGACAATCGACGCCCAAGCCAATCTGCGAACGCTTCGCGATGTGCTGCGATATGCGGTAACGCGCTTCAACGAGTCCGACCTTGCGTTCGGCCATGGCCAGGCCGATGCGTTCGAGGAAGCGGCGTTCATCGTCATGCGCACGTTGCAGCTCCCGTTGCAGCGCCTCGACTTTTTCGCCGATGCGTACCTGACGCACGGCGAGATCAATGGTCTGCTGCAGAACATCGAGCGACGCGTGAAGAAGCGCTTGCCCGCTGCCTACCTGCTGAACGAGGCCTGGCTGCAGGGCTACAAGTTCTACGTGGACGAGCGCGTGATCATCCCTCGCACGTTCATCGCAGAGCTGCTCCGCGATGATCTGCATCCGTGGGTGCAGGACGTCGACGCAGTGACCGACGTGCTCGATCTTTGCACCGGCTCAGGCTGCCTGGCGATCATGGCGGCCGATCTCTTTCCGAGCGCGAAAGTGGATGCCGTCGATTCGTCCGCAGAAGCGCTGCAGGTCGCGGCTCGCAACGTCTCCGACTATCGCTTCGACGACCGCATCACGCTGATCAAGTCCGATCTCTTCGCCGCGTTAACGAACAAGCGCTACGACTTGATTCTGTGCAACCCGCCGTATGTGACCGATGCCGCAATGGCGAGGCTGCCGAAGGAATACGCGCACGAACCGAAAGTTGCGTTGGCCGGTGGACCCGACGGTATGCGACTCGTCAAGACGATCGTCCGCCAGGCGCGTGGTTACATGAAGCGGGGCGGCGTGCTGATTGTCGAAGTCGGTGACGGCCGTGCAGCCGCTGAGAAAGCGTTCGGCGATCTGTCGTTGACCTGGCTGACGACCAGCGCGGGCGACGACATGGTGTTTCTGGCGCACCAAGAACAGCTGCCCTGATGCGCTCCTCGTGTACGCGACCGCTGCGCGGTCGCACGTGCACTCGTCGCGACTAGTTAGGCACGCTCCCTTCGGAGCGGCCGCGCGTGCGCGTGCAGAATAACGGCAGGGGAGTCATTTCTTCGTGCGCCACCGAATACCGTCCGCTAAATGCTGCGATTCATAGACCTCGCCGTTGCGCGCGGCGCACGCACGCTGTACCGCAATGTTTCGCTGATCGCGCCGCCGGGTGAGCGGATTGGATTGATCGGCGCCAACGGTTCGGGCAAGTCGACACTGTTCGCTGCGATTCTGGGCGAGCTGGCGGTCGATGGCGGAGCGATCGAAGCGCCACCTGCTGAGCGCATCGCCCACGTGGCGCAGGATATCGAGGCTACCGACGAGACGGCGATCGCGTACGTGCTCGGCGGGCACGCACCTCTGACCGCAGCGCATGCCGAGTTGGTGGCTGCCGAGGCACAGCATGATCCGATGCGGCTGGCGCACGCGCACGCTTCATTGGCAGAGCTGAACGAAGGCGCGATCACCGCTTCGGCCAAAACTGTCCTGCACGGGCTGGGCTTTGCCGAGTCCGACAGCGCGCGCCCTGTGCGGAATTTTTCCGGCGGCTGGCGCAACCGGTTGGCGCTGGCGCGTACCCTCCTTCGTCCGGCCGATCTGTTGCTGCTCGACGAGCCGACCAATCACCTCGATCTGGATTCGGTTGTCTGGCTCGAATCGTGGTTGAAACGACAGCCTGCAACCGTGCTGGTGATCTCGCACGACCGCGAGTTTCTCGACCGCATCAGCGAGACGACATGGCACATTGCCGACCTGGCGATCAGGCGTTACGCCGGCAACTACAGCGCGTTCGAAGCGGCGTTTTTCGAACAGCAGCGTCAGCAGGACGCGGCGTCACGGCAATACGAGCGCACCGCGGCCCATCTGCAGAGCTTTGTCGACCGCTTTCGCGCAAAGGCTTCGAAGGCGCGGCAGGCCCAGAGCCGCCTGAAAATGCTCGACCGTCTGACCGCGATCGAACCGGTGCGCGCGCGGCGCGAATGGCGCTTCGAATTTCCGCAGCCGCTGAAACTTCCGGAAAGGATGCTCGACGCCGACGATGTCGCGCTGGGTTACGGCGAGCGGACCGTGCTTGGCGCAGTGCGTTTCAACGTTCGCTCGGGTGACCGTATTGGAATCCTTGGTGTTAACGGTGCCGGCAAATCGACGCTGGTGAAGTCGATCGCCGGCGATCTCGCCCCGCAAGGGGGAGAGCTTCGGCGAGGATCCGGGCTCGCGATAGGTTACTTCGCGCAGCATCAACTCGATCAACTGCGTCCCGATGAGACGCCGCTGCAGCATCTGCGAAGGCTCGCCCCCGAAGCGCGCGAACAACAGCTGCGCGAATTTCTCGGCCAGTATCGGTTCTCCGGCGAGTTCGCGACTTCGTTGATCGGTCCGATGTCGGGCGGTGAGAAGGCACGCTGCGCGCTGGCGCTGATTGCGTGGAAGCGCCCCAACCTGCTGCTGCTCGACGAGCCGACCAATCATCTGGACATCGAAACTCGCGAGGCGCTCACCGTGGCGTTGTCATCGTATGAAGGTGCGCTGATCCTGGTTTCGCACGATCGTCACTTGTTGCGGGCGACGACCGATCAATTGTGGCTGGTGCACGACGGCGAAGTCGCAGCGTTCGACGGCGATCTCGACGACTATTCGTCGCTGATTCTGGCGAGCCGGCGCGAACGTTCGAGCAAGGAAAGCGAAGGGCGGCGGCGATCGCCGCAACGAGCGCAAGCAGGAAGCGGTCGCACGGCAGCGCGTTGCTTCTGCGCGCAAGCCCTTGCAGAACAAACTGAACGCGGTCGAAAGAGAGCTCGGCCAGATCTCGGACGAGCTGCGCGAGCTCGACGTGCGGCTTGCCGATCCAGACTTCTATCACTCCGGGGCACCGGACGACGTCGCCGCTACATTGAAACGCCGTGGCGAGCTTGCCCGCAAAGTAGATGCACTCGAGTCACGCTGGCTCGAGATTCAAACGCAGCTGGAAGCGATCGTCGAAACGAGCAACAAGGCCGCCGCATGAGCCTTCCATTGGATGGCTTGACGATCATCGACATGACGCGCCTGTTGCCGGGGCCGGCAGCAACGATGCACTTGGTCGACTATCGGCGCCGATGTGATCAAGGTCGAAGACACCGGCGCCGGCGATTACATGCGCCACTTTCCGCCGACCATTGCACTTGACGGCGACAAGACCGTCAATGCGGCGTTCGAAGCGGTCAATCGTGGCAAGCGCTCGATCGCGGTCGATCTGAAATCGGAAGAAGGTCGCGAAGTCCTGCTGCGATTGGTCGATCGAGCCGATGCGCTGATCGAAGGATTTCGACCGGGTGTGCTCGACCGGCTCTCGCTCGGCTGGGCAACGCTGCACGCGCGCAATCCGCGCCTGGTGTTGTGTTCGCTGTCGGGCTATGGTCAGCAGGGACCGCTGTCGCAGCGCGCGGGCCACGATCTGAATTACATCGCGATGACCGGGGTGCTCGATCAGATCCGCGCCGGTGGCAAGCTCGCGATTCCCAATCTGCAGATCGGCGATCTGCTGGGCGGAACACTGTCGGCGCTCGCGACAATGCTGATCGCGATGCTCGGCGCGCAGCGCAGCGGCCAGGGCGTACACGTCGACGTCGCGATGACCGACGGCTTGCTTGCGCATCACTTGTTTCCGAACGCCAGCGTCGACAGCGGCGTTTATCCGGTCGCCGAACACACATTGCTGACCGGCGGTGTCGCTTGTTATCAGATTTATCAGACATCGGATCGTCAGCATCTGGCGGTGGGCGCGCTCGAGCTGAAGTTCTGGCAGGCGTTTTGCGAAGCGGCGGGATTGGCCGAGCTCAAGTCTCGCCACTGGGAACTGGGCGAAGCGCCGGGCTCGCCTTCAGCGACTGAAACCATCGAGCTGGTCGCGCAGCGAATTGCCGAGCACCCACTCGAGCACTGGCTGAAGGCGTTCGAGCAGGTCGATGCATGCGTTACGCCGGTGTTGACTCCCGCCGAAGCGCTCTCGCACCCGCATCATCTTGCACGCAACCTCGTGCACAGGGAACGCGGCGTCTCCGAGGTCGGCCCGCTGGCGCAGATGGGGCCACCGAACTGGCGATCGCGCCCTGCTCCCAGTCAGGGGCAACACACGTCGGAGTTGATGACCGAGCTTGGATACTCGGCGGCCGAGTCAAATCGCCTCGCCGCGGCGGGTGTCGTCAAATGAATCAGCTTGGCGAAGTCACTGCGCGGCATGACTTCGATCGCGCAAAGCTGGCAGCCTATCTACAAGCAGCATCTGCCCGACTTTCGCGGCCCGCTGGACGTCAAGCAATTCCAGGGCGGTCAGTCCAATCCTACTTATTTGCTGACGACGCCTTCGGCGAGCTACGTGATGCGCAGCAAGCCAGGGCCGACGGCGAAGCTGCTTGCGTCCGCGCACGCAGTCGATCGCGAGTTCCGCGTGATGACCGCCCTCGCCGCAGCACGGAATTCCGGTGCCTCGCACGCTGCTGCTCGTTGAAGACGAATCGGTGATCGGCCGCGCTTTCTTTGTGATGGAGCACGTCGTAGGCCGCATTTTTTGGGAACAGTCTCTGCCCGATCTTTCAACCGAAGAGCGTGCAGCGATTTACGACGAGATGAATCGCGTGATCGCGAAGCTGCATGCCGTCGACATCGACCGTGCGGGCCTCGCCGACTTCGGCAAGACGGGCAACTACTTCGAGCGGCAGATCGGACGCTGGAGCAAGCAGTATCGAGCCTCCGAAACCGAATCGATGGACGCAATGAACCGGTTGATCGAATGGCTGCCGCAACACATTCCGCCAGGCGATGAAACCACCGTCGTGCATGGTGACTATCGGATGGATAACCTGATCTTTCATCCGAACGAGCCGCGCGTTATCGCAGTGCTCGATTGGGAGCTATCGACGCTCGGTCATCCGCTGGCGGACTTTTCGTATCACTGCATGAGCTGGCACATTCCTCCCGGCGCGTTTCGCGGCATTGCAGGTCTCGACTATCGAGCGCTGGGCATTCCAACCGAAGAAGAGTATCGGCAGCGCTATTCCGAACGAACCGGGCGCGAGATCAGTCACTGGAACTTTTACCTGGCCTACAACCTGTTTCGGATCGCTGCGATTCTGCAGGGGGTTTACAAGCGCTCGACCGAAGGCATCGCATCGTCGGACAACGCAGCGCAATCGGGTGCGCGCGCAAAGGGGCTCGCCGAGATTGGCTGGCGATACGCGCAGCAGGCGTAGTCAGATACACAGTCAGATAAATCGCACCGCGTAGATCGGCGGCAAACTGACGCCGACCGTCTGCCACGAGTCGCCGCTGTCGGCAGACACCCATAGCGATCCGGTCGTCGAGCCGGCAGCCAGATGCGTGCCATCGGCAGCAATGTCGAGGCCATGGCGATACACCATGTCGTACGCATTTCGCTGCGGCAATCCTGTATCCAGCACATCGAAGTTCTCGCCGCCGTCGCGCGTGCGCGTGGCAAGCACACTGCCGTTGACCGGCACGCGCTTTTCGTCGCTCACAAGCGGCATGAACCACGCTGTGTTCGCATCGCGCGGATGGACCACGACTGCGAATCCAAAATTGGTTGGACGCGCCGTGGTGATCTCGCTCCAGTTCGCACCGCGATCGGTCGACTTCCAGATACCGCAGTGATGCTGAGTCCACAGCACATCGGGATTCGATTCGCACTGAACGATGCGGTGCGGATCCTGAATCACCGGATTCAACTGCCCTTCGGGTGGCATGAATGTCGCGCGCATGCCATGGCCCACAGTCCAGGTGTTACCGCCGTCCCGCGTTCTCCAAGCACCGCCGCAAGAGACTCCGACAACAATGTCGTCCGGGTTTTCTGGATGCACGCAGATCGAATGGATGCCCGGAATGTCGTAGCCACCGCCCATCCACTCTTTGCGCTCCGGCATGTTCCATAGGCTTTCGATCAACTGCCAGGACCTGCCGCCATCGTCGGAGCGAAACAATCCGCCAGGGATTCGTGCCGGCCCACAGCCGCTGCGGATGCTTTGGATGAAACCCTTCAAGAATCCAGATCTGATCGAGCGTCCATGGATGGGAATCTTCGATGCCTTCAGGCTTAGGCGGATAGGCGGGCGACGCAACTTCTTCCCAGTTCTTGCCTCGGTCTTCAGACACACGCAGCTTGACGCCGAAGTGGCCCATGCGTAGCGCGGCGACCGCTCGGCCGCTGGCGTCCTCGTGCAACGCCGCGGTGACAGGCTCACCGACAAAGTGCAACGCATCGACGCTCCACTCGCCGTTACGTTGCGATAGCTCGAACAAGCCCTTGCGTGTTGCAACCGAAAGTCTCAACTCAGCCTCCCGACAGCGCTTGTGCCACGTAAATCCGATCATCTGTCTGCAGCGGGACATCGAGCCGCTTCCGATCGTGCAGCAGGCGGCCGTTCAGAAAAACAGCAACGTGCTTGCGCACACAACCCTGTTCGTCGAGCACGTAGCTTTGCAGCGCCGGCTGCCGTTCAAACGCGGCGGCAAGCAGCGACTGCAGAGAGTCGGCCGGTGCGTCGATCGGCGGTGCAGCCGCATGCCGCTGCAATGCAGGTGCAAATTCCAGATAGGCCATCTACTTCTTTTGCGACGCCTGTTCCTGCATCTTCTTAAGAGACTTCATCCATTCGGTCCAGTCCTGCGGGCCGCTTTCGAAGCGCTTCTTCAGATTCCCCAGCACGCCTTCCCACGCGCGATCGAAGTAGGCGAACGTCTTGTCCCATTCGCCGCCCTCGCCCCAGCCGGTGTGATGCAGGCTGACGCGCGTTTCCTTTTCACTGACCGGCGCAAAACGAACGACGACGAACGTTCGCTGCTGCCGCGCTGCCGGAAGATGCGGTGGCGCATTCCAGTCGAACGACAGCATCTGCTTCGGCTGCAGCGCCATGAATCGCATGTCATCGGCGCCCTTCATTCCCGGCTCGGCCAGCGGGTTGATGTAAATCTGAAACGCGCCACCGACCTTCGGCTCGATCTTCGCGTCGGGCGCGAAGAAGCTGGTGATGCCTTCGCGTGTCGTCCACGCGTCCCACGCCTGATCGAGCGTTGCGGGTACCACGACCGATTTCTCGATCGCGCGCTCGGCAGCGTCCGCAACTCCAACGACTGCAACAAGGGCCAAGGCGGCGAGTAGTTTCATCAGAGTTCCATGGTTAAGGGCGGACGACAAGCTTGCCGACGACGTTGCGCGCCAGTAGCGCCTCCAACGCACGCGGCGTTTCCGCCAGCGAGTAGACCTTCGATACATGCGGCTTCAGCTTGCCCTCCTTCAGCCATCCGAACAGCTCCTTCAGCATCGCGAAATTTGCTTTCGGTTCCCGCTTGGCAAACTCTCCCCAGAACACACCGACCGCCGACGCGCCCTTCAACAGCAACAGGTTCGCCGGTATCTGCGGAATTTCTCCCTGCGCGAAGCCCACGACCAACAGCCGCCCGCGCCATGCGAGCGAGCGCACTGCTGCTTCGGTCGCAGGGCCACCGACAGGATCGTAAATCACGTCAGCACCGTTGCCGCCGGTCAATTCCTTGACCGCACTACGCAGATCGGCCGTCGAGTAATCGATCGATTCGTCAGCACCGTGCTCCTTCGCCGCAGCGAGCTTATCTGCGCTCGATGCTGCAGCAATCACACGTGCGCCTGCGACCTTGCCAAGCTCGACAGCGGCCAGCCCCACTCCGCCTCCCGCGCCAAGCACAACCAGCGTCTCGCCGGCTTTCAGTTGCCCGCGATCGAACAGCGCATGATGCGACGTTGCGTACGTCAGCGTAAACGCAGCCGCAATCTCGTCACTTACTCCATCGGGTATCGGAATAGCAAGCGCTGCCGGTGCGCAGACGTACTCGGCAAACGCGCCAACACCGACAAAGGCGATCACGCGATCGCCCACCTTCAAGTGCTTGACGCCTTCGCCGACCGCATCGATCGTCCCGGCGACTTCGGTCCCGGGCACAAACGGCAGCTTCGGTTGCAGCTGATATTTCTTCTGCACGATCAGCGCGTCGGGAAAATTCACGCCGGCCGCCGCGATACGAATCCGAACCTGCGCCGCACCGGGTTCCGGCAACGGCAGCTCGGCCAGCACCAGTTTGTCCGGATCACCCCACTCGACGCACTGAATCGCTTTCATCGGCCGCACTTTAAACCGTAGCCCGGTGACGCGCGAGCCGGCCGTCCGCTGCGCTGAGCTATTCTGCGCAAATGCAATTCGACTATTCGCCGAAAGTTCAGCAGCTGCGCGAGCGCGTCGATTCGTTCATGCAGCAGCATGTGTATCCGAACGAGCGGCGCTTCCACGATGAGGTCGAAGAGAACACAAAGCGCGGTGCACGCTGGACACCGACCAAGCTGATCGAGGAGCTGAAGCCGAAGGCTAAAGCGGCCGGGTTGTGGAACCTGTTTCTTCCGCAGTCAGCGCATGGTGCCGGGCTGACGAACCTCGAATACGCACCGCTCGCCGAATCGATGGGCCGCGTTCCATGGGCACCCGAAGTGTTCAACTGTTCGGCGCCCGATACCGGCAACATGGAAACGATCGAGCGCTACGGCAGCGATGCGCATAAGCAGCAATGGTTGAAGCCGCTGCTCGCCGGCGAAATTCGCTCGGCGTTCGTGATGACCGAGCCGGCGGTCGCATCGAGCGATGCAACCAACATTCAGACGTCGATCAAGCGCGACGGCGATGATTACGTGATCAACGGCCGCAAGTGGTGGATCTCCGGCGCGGGCGATCCGCGCTGCCGCATCTACATCGTGATGGGCAAGACCGATCCCGAAGCGCCGCGGCATTCGCAGCAGTCGATGATCCTGGTGCCGTCGGACACGCCCGGCATCAACGTGATGCGGCCGCTCAGCGTGTTCGGTTACGACGACGCGCCGCACGGTCACATGGAAATCGACTTCAAGAATGTGCGCGTGCCGGCGGCCAACCTGATGCTCGGCGAAGGGCGCGGCTTCGAAATCGCGCAAGGCCGCCTGGGCCCAGGGCGCATTCATCATTGCATGCGCTCGATCGGGCTCGCCGAGCGCGCCCTCGAGCTGATGTGCAGCCGTCTATCGAACCGGGTTGCATTCGGCTCCGCAGTCGCGCGTCAAACGGTGTGGCAGGAGCGCATCGCCGAGGCGCGTTGCCGCATCGACCAGGCGCGCCTGTTGACGCTGAAGGCGGCATGGATGATGGACACGGTCGGCAACAAGGCAGCGAAGGCCGAGATCGCGATGATCAAGGTCGTCGCGCCCAACGTCGCTTGCGACGTCATCGATTGGGCGATTCAGGCGCATGGTGGCGGCGGCGTGTGCGACGACTTTCCGTTGGCCTACGCGTACGCGCATTCGCGCACCCTGCGGCTGGCCGATGGGCCCGACGAAGTCCATCGCAACGCCATTGCAAAAGTTGAGCTGGGCAAGGCAGGAGGAAACAAATGATCGATCTTTACACGTGGCCCACACCGAACGGCCATAAAGTCCACATCATGCTCGAGGAGTGTGCGCTGCCGTACAACGTGCACCCGATCGACATCGGCGCAGGCGATCAGTTCAAGCCGGAGTTCTTGAAGATCAGCCCGAACAACAAGATGCCGGCGATCGTCGATTCCGACGGGCCCGACGGCAAGCCGATCTCGATCTTCGAATCCGGCGCGATCCTGTTGTATCTCGCCGCCAAGACCGGCAAGTTTCTGCCGACCGATGTGCGCGGCAAGTACATCGCGCTGCAGTGGCTGATGTTCCAGATGGGCGGCGTCGGCCCGATGCTCGGCCAGGCGCACCACTTCCGAAACTACGCGCCCGAGAAAATCGACTACGCGATCAATCGTTATACAAACGAAGCAAAGCGGCTGTACAACGTGATGGACCGCCGACTCGGCGAAGCCAAGTACTTTGCCTACGAGTACTCGATCGCCGACATCGCGATCTTTCCCTGGACGCGCTCACACCCGAATCAGGGAATCGATCTGGCTGACTATCCGAACGTGAAGCGCTGGTATGAGTCGATCGATGCGCGCCCAGCGGTCAAGCGTGGTGTGCAGGTGCTGGCGGATCGGCGCAAGCCGATCGATGACAAGGAGAAAGAAACGCTATTCGGCGCGAAGCAGTACGAACGACGCTGAGTGATTAACCGGCTGAAGAAAAAATAGAGGCTGGCCACGCTCGCTGCCGCGGCGAGCACCACATACCCATACTCGCAAGATTGCGAAACCGATCGGCACTGGCGGGCCGATCGTAAACGCCGACACGCTTGCGGTTTCGCTCCTTGCTTGTGTCGTCAGCGCTCATAAAAAAGGGGCGAGGGTTTACTCGCCCCTTCATGCACTCAGGTCTGGACTAACGGCCGTCACGATCCGAGTCGCCCGGAATGGCGCGTTCGACAGCGTCGGACGTGCGCTCCCAGCCGCGTCTGATCGCTGCCTTGAATCGCTCCCATCCATCGTTCGGGTTGCGCGATTCCCAGTCGCGGCGCGCATCGGATTCGATCTCTGACCAGCCGCGGCCGCGATAGCGCGCGTTCGCTGCCCAGGTCGCTGCCGTAACGATACGCCGGCTCATAGTCTTCATACCTGCCGCCGGACGAGCTCAAGATAGTCCGCATAGTGCGTGCGGAAGTCTTCGTCGTCCGACCAAGTCGACGATGTCGAGGTGACGCCCATGCCGGATAGCGTGGTGTCTGCGCCCATTTGCGACGCAACGCCAAAGTTCCGGTCGGAAGTCTTGCCCAGCGACCCGTAGGTGCTGCGCTCGCGCTCGAGCTGGTCGACGCTGTATGGAGTCGCGCTCGGATCGTGCCGTGTCCAGCCCTGCTGCTTCCATTGCTCGACCCGGCGCTCGATGTCGACCGCGCCATGATTGCGCATCACGCTGGCCGCTTCGTCCGCACGCGAATCGTCAGCACGCACAGTAACGAGCGCGCCGCCGCGGCGCACGGATTCGGCGTAGTAGCTCGCATCGTCCTCGGAGACGCCGACTCCGGTGAGTCCGCCAATCAACCCGCCTGCGACCGCACCGACGCCGGCACCGGCCAGCGCCGCCGCGATCGGGCCCGCCGCCACGATGGGTCCGATTCCCGGAATCGCCAAACCCATCAAGCCGACCACGAGTCCGGCCGCGCCGCCAAGCACGCCACCTGCCGCCGCGCCGGTCGCGGTGTTAGCGCCCGTTTCGGAAACGGTCGTACGTATCGGTGCGCACTTGCGCTGCGCCTGCGGACAGACTGCTGTATTTGCCGGTCGCGTTGTTGGCGATGACGCTGATGTCATCGCGTGAAAATCCGCGCTGCTGCAAATCCCGCACCACTTCCTGAGCTTCTTCAAAACTGTCGAATGAACCGACGATGGTCTTAGCCACGGTGGTCTCCCTTCTTTCTCTGTATCGATAGGATCGCTGCGCTGCAGATCGCAGTGCGGCGACGCATCACCGATGCGTATAGAGAGGCGGGCAAACGCCATGCCTTGCGGCTGTCAATTGTCAGCGCGCGCCGAGGGCAGCAGCTGCGCGGCTTGTTCAGGAGGCAGCGCCTCGACCGACTTCAGCGCTTTGCTCATTTGCATCGAGCGCCGCTGCGCCGAGTCGATCGTGTCGGATGCGGTCAACAGCTGCCGATGCAGCGTGGCCAGCACTTCGCCGAATTTGCCGAACTCGGTCTTCACGGCGCCGAGCACTTGCCACACTTCGGCGGAGCGCTGCTCGAGCGCCAGGGTTCGAAATCCCATCTGCAGCGAATTGAGCATCGCGAACAGCGTCGTCGGACCGGCAACCACCGTGCGGCATTCGCGATGCAGGTGATCGGCCAGGCCCGGGTCGGCGCAAAACCTCGGCAAACAATCCTTCAGTCGGCAAGAACATGATCGCGAAATCGGTCGTATGCGGCGACTCGACGTACTTTTCGCGAATCATCCTGGCCTGGACCTTGATGCTTCGCTCAAGCGCCTTGCCCGCTGCTTCCAGCGCGACGGCATCGCCGAGCTCAACCGCGGCCAGCAATCGGTCGTAATCCTCGACCGGAAACTTCGCGTCAATCGGCAGCCAGCACGTCGAGCCGTCTCGGCCCGGCATGCGCACCGCAAACTCGACGCGCTCTGTCGAATGCGGCCGCGTAGCGACGTTGCGCGCGTACTGATCTACTAGCAGCACTTGCTCGAGCAGCGCAGCAAGCTGCACTTCGCCGTAGGTGCCGCGGGATTTAACGTTGGTCAACATGCGCTTCAGATCGCCGACGCCCGAGGCGAGCGCCTGCATTTCGCCCAGCCCTTTGTGCACCTGTTCGAGCCGCTCCGACACCATTCGAAACGATTCGCCGAGGCGTGCCTCCAGCGTTGACTGCAATTTCTCTTCGACCGTTTCGCGCATCTGGTCGAGCTTGCGTTCGTTGCCTTGCTGCAGACTGGTCAGCTGCGAATGCAACGTGCCGCGCACTTCACCCAGATCGAGTTGTATGCGGCGTGTCAGATCGGCGAGCTGCTGGCCCTGCAATCCGGTCAGGCCGGTCATCTGCTGCACGAGGTGCGACTGCAACTCGCTCAGCCGCGTGCCCGTTTCGAGCCGCATCTGCCCCGCAGTCGAATCGACGGCAGCGCGCAGCTCTCGCTCGAGCCGCTCGTTGTCGTGCAGCAGCGCATCGAGACGCGAATACACTGCGGCATCGCGCCGTCCACGTAACGCTGCGTATAACCCAAGAAGCGAGACTAAAAGTGCCGCGGCCAGCACCGCGGCGATGACTTCGATCATGCCGCGATGATACGGGCGCGGCGGCCTCGATTTTCGCGGCGCGCCGCGCGAAGAGCACCGCTTTCTAACCGCCGGTGGTCTCGCCTCCCATGACCTGCAGCACGGTTCCGGTGATGTAAGACGAATCGGCGTTCGACGCCAAAAAGACATACGCCGGCGCCAGTTCTTCGGGCTGCGCGGGCCGTTTCATCGGGCTGTCGGATCCGAACTCCGCGGCTTCTTTGGCAGTGGCTCCTGTGTCAGCGGGGTTGAGCGGCGTCCACACCGGGCCGGGCGCGACGGCGTTTACACGGATTTGGCGATCGACAAGCTCCATCGCAAGCGTTTTGGTAAATGCATTGATTGCGCCTTTGGTAGCCGAGTAGTCCGGCATTTCCTTGGAGCCGCGGATGCCGGTGACCGAGCTCGTTGCGATGATCGCCGCGCCGGGCTTCATGTGGCGCAATGCCGCGCGCGCGAGCCGCATGTACGCAAAGATATTGATTTGAAAGGTGCGCTCGAGATCGGCGTCTTCAAGCTCCTCGAGCTTCTTGCTGCTTTGCTGAGCCGCATTGGAAACCAGAATATCGAGCCGCCCGAACGCACCTACCGTGCGCTCGACCACTTCGTCGCAAAACGCGGCGTCGACCAGGTCGCCAGGCATCAATTCACACACCCGCCCTTCGGCTTCGACGATCGCCTGCGTGTCTTCGGCATCAGACTGCTCTTCGGGCAGATAGACGATCGCAACGTCGGCGCCTTCGCGCGCATACAGCGTTGCAACGGCGCGCCCGATTCCGGAATCACCGCCGGTGATCAACGCGACCTGGCCCTCAAGCTTTCCGGCCGCCTTGTAGCGCGGCGCCTCGAAGCGCGGCGCTGGATCGAGCTCGGATTCGAGCCCCGGTGGCTGTTGCTGCTGTTTCTTGAATGGCGGCTTCGGTTCAGCTAGCGGCTTGGACGTTTCGGTGTCGTGTACTTCATCGAGTTGCTCGGCCATCTGCGGATCTCCTCAAATGATGAGCGATCGACGAGCAAGGCAAATACCCGACAGTGGTTAAGCCTCGCGCAGCGTTGCCAGCGGCGGCGTTTTTAGAACGCCGCGCAAGCCGAACCAGCCGCCGATCAGCGCGGCCGCCGCAGCCGCCGGCAATGCCGACCAGGAACACCCATGGCGAGATCCGGTATTCGAACTCGAAGCCATACTTGGCGAGTGTCCAGCCGACCGCACTGGCGCCAATCGCCGCCAACAGTCCCGCCAGGCCACCGATGCACAGCATCTCGGCAATTTGCGCCCGCGAAAGCTGACGTCGCGATGCGCCGAGCGCTCGCAGCAAGCCCGCTTCACGCACGCGCTCATCGCGGCTCGACGCGAGCGCTGCGTAGAGAACGAGCACGCCCGCCGCCAACGTGAACACGAACAGGAACTCGACGGCCGCGATCACCTGATCGATGACCGCCTGCACCTGCCGAAACACGGCTGTCATATCGATCACCGTCAGATTCGGAAAGTTCTGCAGCAGCTCGCCGGTGACGTTCGACTTGCGCCGCCGGCAGATGAAACGCGCTGATAAAGCTCGCAGGCATTTCTTTCAGCAACGACGGCGGCATGATGACGAAGAAATTCGCGCGCATCGAATCCCAATTGACCTTGCGAAGACTGGTCGCACGTGCGGTGACCGGCTGCCCGGCGATATCGAACTTCAGCGTGTCCCCAAGCTTGATGCCGAGCGTCTCAGCGATGCCCTCCTCGATCGACAGTTCGTTGCTGCCGTCGGTGAACCAACGGCCGGCCGTGATCCGGTTGTGCGTCGGCGCATCGGCCATGTACGACAAGTTGAACTCGCGATCCACCAGACGTTGCGCGCGATCGCCCGTGTACGACTCGGGCCCGATCTTCTTGCCGTTGACCTCGATCAATCGGCCGCGAATCATCGGATGCAAAGGCGCGTCGACGCCGGCGGCGCTCAGTTGCGCGGCCACCGCAGCAGCCTGATCGGGCTGAATGTTGATCACGAAGCGATTGGGCGCGTCGGGCGGCGCCGCCTGACGCCAGGCATCGACCAGATCGGTGCGCGTCACAGTCAACAGCAACAACGCCATCAGCCCCACCGCAAGCGAAACCAGTTGAATGATGGTTGCCACCGGACGCCTTTGCACGGCCGCGACCGCGAACCGCCACGAGATGCCGAGCTTGCCGGTCAACCCTCGCAACGGTGCGAGCAGTTTGAGGACGAGCCAAGCAACCAGTGAAAACACGACCAGCCCGCCGGCAAACCCGCCCGCCGTGAGACTGCCGATTTTCAGATCGTTGGATGACCACAGCAGCAGCGCGAAAAAGCCGATCAGCCCTGCCAGATAACCGAGCGCAACGCGACCGGTCGGAAGTCCGACATCCTTGCGCAGCACGCGCAGCGGTGGAACATGGCGCAGTTGCGCCAGCGGAGGCAATGCGAAGCCGAGCAGCAGCACCAGCCCGCATGCGAATCCCTGCGCTCCCGGCAGCAACGAAGGCTGCGGCAGCGTGGTTCTAATCAGCGATCCGAGCGCATTCAACAAAACATAATGTGTCGCGTAACCGAGCGCCATGCCGGCGATGCACGCAGCCAGGCCGATCACCAGAAATTCGAGCGCGAACAATCGAAAGATGTCGGCCTGTGCCAGCCCGAGGCAGCGCATCATCGCGCACGAATCCAGGTGTCGCAGTGAAAAGCGGCGCGCTGCGGCTGCAACCGCCACCGCGGCGATCATCGCTGCCAGCAACGCGACCAACGCGAGAAATCGCTCGGCGCGATCAATCGTGCGCTGCATCTCCGGCCGGCCGCCCTCGAGTGTTTCAATGCGCTGACCGCGTTGAAGGGTCTTCTGCAAAGCCTCTGAGTACGTCTTGACGGCCGGCCGCTCGCCGGCGACCAGCAGTCGATATGTGACGCGGCTTCCATTCGCAATCAGCTGCGTCGCGGCGAGATCCTCGATGTTCAGCATCACGCGCGGCGCAAAGTTGATGAACTGCGTGCCACGATCGGGCTCGATCGCAATGATCTTGCCGATGCGAAACGTTTTCTCGCCGAGCTTCAGGGCGTCACCGGGTGCGGCACCGATCGCTTGCAGCAACTGACCGTCGACCCACACCTCGCCGCGCGCGGGAATCTCGCGTGTCGCTGTGTCGGCCTGCCCGATTGCATCGGCAATCCGCAGCGTGCCGCGCAGCGGATATCCAGGCGACACGGCTTTGACGGCTGACAATGCGTTGCGATCGGCATCGGCGGCGCTGATCGCCATGCTGGGGAACGTCACCGTTTGAGCAACTTGCAATGCCGCATTCGATCGTCCAGTGCTATCGGCGTCGATCGGTGTGTCCGAGCTCAGCACGAGATCCGCGCCGAGCAGCTGCGTGGCGTCGCGTTCGAGTCCGAGCCGGATTCGATCGACCAGGAAGCCGACGCTGGTGACCGCCGCCACGGCAACGACCAGCGCCGCCGCCAGCAGGCGCAGCTCGCCTGCGCGCCAGTCGCGCAATGTCATGCGCAGCGACTGCGCCAGCAAGCGATTGAAGTTCATCCGGCAAGTATCGCAGCTGGTAACTACTTGTCGCCGACCGGCACTTTGCCAATCACGCCTTCGACGTAATAGTTCATTGCACCGAGCTGCTCGTCCGTCAGTGAGCCTGACGCCAGGACTTCCTTGCCGGTGTTGGTCTTGATCGGCGCCGTAAACGGATGAAATTTTCCGGCGCGGATCTCGTCCTGTCGGGCTTTTACCGCTTCAACCAGTTCGGGTGGCAGGTTGTCGGCCAACCCTTGCAACCGGATGAACCCTTCGCGCATTCCGCCCCACACTGGCGCCACCGACCATTTGCCGTCGAGTACCGCTTGCGTACGTTGTGTGTAGTAGTCGCCCCAGTGATGCGTCACTGCAACCAGTTGCGCATTGGGACCGAATTTCGACATGTTGGAGTGATACGCCACCGCCCTCTTTCTCTTTTCTTCCGCAGCGGCAACGACGGCGGTCGAATCGGTGTGATGCGTGACCACGTCGGCGCCTTGCGCCATCAATGTGTTGGCCGCGTCACGTTCCTTGCCGGGGTCGTACCAGGTGTTGATCCATACGACGCGCAACTGCGCTTTCGGATTGGTCCTGCGCGCGCCGAGCACGAACGCGTTGATACCCTGCAGAACCTCTGGAATCGGAAACGCGCCGACATATCCGAGCGTGCCGCTCTTGGTCATCCGGCCTGCAATCATGCCGGCCAGATATCGCCCCTCATAGAAACGCGCGTTGTAGATATTGACGTTGGGCGCGGTCTTATAGCCGGTTGCGTGCTCGAACCTCACATCCTTGAATTCCTCCGCCACCTTCAGCGTCGGATTCATGAATCCAAATGACGTCGTGAAAATCAGCTTGTGGCCTTGCTGCGCAAGATCGCGAATTACACGCTCGGCGTCCGCACCCTCAGGCACCTTTTCGACGAATGATGTGCTGACCTTCGCGCCGAGGGCCTTCACCATCTGCTCGCGGCCGGCGTTGTGTTGTGTCGTCCAGCCGGCGTCGCCCACCGGGCTCACATAAACGAAGCCGACTTTCAGAGGCTCCGGCGCTGCCGCCACCGATTTAACCGGCTCAGCCTTCGGAGCTGCGTCTTCCCTTTTTCCACAGCCGGCCGAC